>JAFLKN010000001.1 GCA_019163175.1 Prolixibacteraceae bacterium
GGCTTTGTGGTCGGAAAAAAATACGAACATGGTGGCATTGCCCGCGATGGCGCTAAACTCATCAATGCTGTGGCCAATGCTGCGGTTCCAAAGTTTACAGTCGTTATTGGCGGTTCGTTTGGAGCCGGAAATTATGCCATGGCTGGCCGTGCTTTCGATCCGCATTTTCTGTTTATGTGGCCACATTCACGTATTTCGGTGATGGGTGGTGAACAGGCTTCAGGAGTCCTTAAAAACATCGGTAGTAACGGATCGGGAGATAAATTACTTGAACAGTTTAACGAAGAAAGTTCAGCCTATTATAGCTCATCGCGTTTGTGGGACGATGGAATTATTGATCCGGTTGATACCCGAAAAGTTTTGGCCATGGCTATATCGGTTTCGCTCAATCGTCCGTTTGGTGAACCGGGATATGGGGTGTTCAGGATGTAAAGTCATCCTGAACGTTCGACTGAGCTCACGTCGATGGCTTGTTTCAGGATCTCAATAAGATAAATAACAGATCCCGAAATAAATTTGGGATGACCTTAATTAGAAATAATACGAATAAAGAAAAACGTGAAAAACGATTATAGATATATTGAAATTCAATTGGAAGGGCAGGTTCTTCGGATTAATCTGAATCGCCCTGAGCGACACAATGCCTTGATTCTGGAGTTGATTGAAGAATTAAGTCTGGTCTTGGACGAGGTAGCAATTCGGGATGACATCAATTTTGTGGTACTCTCCGGAAATGGACGATCTTTTTGTGCCGGTGCTGATCTGAATTGGTTTTACAGTTCGGAACAACTTTCGCTCGAACAAAACACGGAGCGCTACCAGCATTTGGCCAATCTTTTACTGAAGATCTATCAGTTGCCACAAGTTGCAATTGCAACAACTTGGGGCAATGTTTTTGGTGGTGGTATAGGATTGATGGCTGCTTGTGATTTTGTGCTGGCTGATGCAAGTACCCGCTTCATGTTCAGCGAAGTGAAACTTGGGCTTCTCCCGGCAACCATTTTGCCGTTTGTAGCTAAGCGCTTATCAGTGCAAAATCTTCGGAAATGGGTATTGACCGGAAATTTATTTTCTGCTACCGAAGCTCATGAGGCTGGATTGATTGATATTTTATGCCAGACAGGTGAAACAGAAACATGCCTGGCTGGATTTCTAGCTTCGTTTGATCAGGCTGCCCCATCCGCAGTAAAAAAAGCCAAGCAAATGATTAATCGGGTTGCTTCGGGAGAAATTGACGTAACTGATTCGCATACAACAGCCAGGATATTAGCAGAAACGCTTCTTGGACCGGATGGTCAGGAAGGCATTCATGCTTTTTTAGAGAAACGAAAACCTATTTGGAAGTGATCAGTCGCAGTAAACAGGTTTCAGTAGAAAGCTGTGCCAACTTTAAACTTTGAACTTTAAACTTGAATACATTTCAGAAAATACTCATTGCCAATCGGGGTGAAATTGCAGTTCGAATTATTCGGGCAGCACAAAAGAACGGCATTCGTTCGGTAGCAGTTTATGCGGCTGATGATGCAGGTTCTTTGCACGTTTCGCTAGCTGATGAGGTGGTTTTGCTTTCGGGAAATAACTTGATTGAAACTTACCTGAATCAGGATAAGATAATTCAACTTGCACTGAGTACAGGAGCTGAGGCGATTCATCCGGGCTATGGATTTCTTTCCGAGAATGCAGATTTTGCTCAAAAAGTGATGGATGTCGGATTGGTTTTTATTGGTCCTTCTCCTGAAAACATCCGGCTGATGGGCGAGAAGAATAGCGCACTGGCCTATGTCGAATCGCTCGGACTTCCGATCCTGAAATCGTTCATGGGGACAACCGCGGAAATTCTTAAACACACCATGGAAATGGAATTCCCGGTGATGGTAAAAGCGTCAGGGGGAGGCGGTGGAAAGGGCATGGTAATTTGCCAATCGGCTGAAGAATTGATTCCGGCACTCGAAAAAGCTGAGAGACAAGCGCTCAGTTATTTTGGAAACGGAGAATTGTTTGTTGAAAAATATTTGCCACTGGCACGGCACATCGAAGTGCAATTGATGGCCGATAATTATGGAAATGTACTTCATTTTTTTGAGCGTGAGTGTTCCGTTCAGCGCCGCTTTCAGAAGATTATTGAAGAAGCGCCATCACCTTCGGTTGATGAAACATTAAGGTTAGAACTGACTTCGGCAGCGGTGAAAATTGCCCGATCGATGAATTACCGTAATGCAGGAACCATCGAATTTCTGCTCGACGAAAGCAGAAAGTTTTACTTTTTGGAAATGAATACCCGTATTCAGGTAGAACATCCGGTGACCGAAATGATTACGAAAACCGATCTTGTTTCGATGCAATTACAGGTTGCCGCCGGGAATGAACTAGTACTAAAACAAGAAGATATCCGGATTACTGGCCATGCCATTGAGGTTCGCCTTTGTGCCGAGGATGCAGAGAATAATTTTAAGCCTTCAGCCGGCAAACTGGCTCTTTGGCAAATTCCGGAAATGGTGAATTCACGGATCGAAACTTTTGTAAAAGAAGGAATGACCGTTTCCCCAAATTACGATTCGCTGTTGGCCAAATTGATTTGTTGGGGTGGAACCCGCACAAAAGCAGTTAATCAACTTCAGCAGTTATTAGCACAAACTTATATCTCAGGAGTTCATACCAATCTGTCGTTTTTATCGGGATTGGTTGAGAGTACGGCTGTTCAGGAAAATGTGATTTACACTCGTTATGTGGATGAAAATCTGGATTTTATTAATCTGCAAGTTCAGGAGAAAAAGCAGGGTTTGAATCGGCACAAGTTGGCGATTGCTTATCTGATTTTTCAGTTTCAGCAAAAAAAATCCTCCGGAAATTCGATTTGGAATGAGATTGGTTTCTGGCGAATGATACCTCAGATGGAGGTTTTTGTAGATGGTGAGAAACTGGAATGCAGCAGCATAATGAATTCCGGCAATCAGATTTTCAGCATAAATCAGCAGGAATACAAGGTTTCGGTTATTCAGATGATTGGAAATTTGCTGGAATTGAAAATCAACCAACAACCTGAAACGTTTTATTGTCTGGATGATGAAAAGCAAACACAGGTCATTACTGATGGGTTTTCTTTTGCATTACGCTCTAACTCGCTGATGAGTCAGGCGTTACTAAATAAGAAAAATGCAGCTTCAGAGAAGGTTTTTCAGAACCTTATTTGTGCCGATTTGTTTGGAAAGGTATTGAAATTAAATATAAGCAAAGGCGACGTAGTAAAAACCGGGCAGATTTTACTGACCTTGGAGTCGATGAAAACTGAAATTCATGTGCTTTGTCCGGTTGATGCACAAATTCAAAAGGTACATGTAGCTGTGGGCAATGCGGTGATTGAGAAGCAATTGTTGGTCGAGTTAGAGCAAGCATAGCTTTCTGCTTTCCGCTACATACTGAAACTTTAAACTTGGAAATTGGAACTTATTATATGAACGCACTATTACAAGAAAAACATCATCAGATTAGGGCTAAAGTAAGGCAGTTTGCTGAGACTTTTGTAAAACCAGTGATCGACGATTTTGACGAAAAAGAAATTTTTCCTATTGAATTGGTTCGCGAAATGGGCAAAACCGGTGTGCTGGGAATGACTGCTCCTGTGGAGTTTGGCGGACAAGGCAGCGATTACCTTTCGTATGTGATTGCAATTGAAGAAATGGCTCGGGTTGATAGCTCGATGGCGGCCACATTGGCTGCGCACAACTCGCTGGGCGTTGGGCCAATCGTTGAATTTGGTACACAAAAACAGAAAGAGACCTTCCTTCCGGCTTTTTGCACTGGCGAAAAACTTTGGGCTTTCGGGTTGACTGAAGAAAATGCAGGATCGGACGCACAGGGCGTTGAAACTACCGCTCAAATTTCAGGAAATGAGTTTATTGTGAATGGTTCTAAAAAGTATATCACCAACGGAACTTCTGAGATTTCTGCCGGAATGACCACTTTGGCTCTCACCGGAGAAAAAGATGGTCGCAAAGAATTTTCTGCCATCCTGATTGAAAAAGAACGCCAAGGTTTTATCCGCGAAACCATGAAAAGTAAATTGGTTTGGCGCGCTGCTGATAACGGGATGTTGTATTTTAACGATTGTCGTGTTCCGTTGGAAAATCAATTGGGCGAGCGCGGCTATGGCTTTAAGATTATGCTGAAAACCCTGGATTCAGGGCGATTGTCGATAGCTGCCATTGGTTTGGGTTTGGCTCAGGGTGCCTTCGAAATGGCAACAGCCTACGCGAAACACCGCAAACAATTCGGAAAGTCATTGAGCGAATTTCAGGTAATTGCATTCAAACTGGCCGATATGGCTTTGAAAATAGAAAACGCCCGCAACACCTTATACAATGCGTGTTGGCTGAAGGATAATGGTCACCCATTTGCACAGCAGGCAGCTATGGCAAAGTTGTATGCAGCCGAAATTGCCCGCGAAGTTGCCGACGAAGCTGTTCAGATTCTGGGTGGTGCCGGGCTGTTCAAGAATCGTGAATGGCCGATTGAACGTTTTTACCGCGACCAACGTTTGTTACAAATTGGGGAAGGAACATCAGAAATTCTCCGGATGGTAATTTCGAGGAATATTTTGAAGGAATAACTGGGCTGTTATCATAGGACTTCATTCCATTTCGTCCTATGCTGATACATGTCGGGGCTTTGCCCCTCCAATGACGGAATTTCAGTCCTGAAGGGACGGATTTTAATAGCACAGGGTGAAACGAAGTGAAACCCTGTGAGGTAATCATCAGAAAAAGCACTACATTTCCGGAAGTTTCAACATTCATAATTTCATGAATACAGATCGAAAACTCGAGCACATCAAACTTGCTCTGGAATCCCAGACTAAACTGGCAGATCAGGATCTTCGTTTTAATTACGAACCTATGCTATCTGCTCATCCGGAAAATTTGGATTTGAGTATTCAGTTTCTCGGGAAAACTATGCAAACGCCCATTTGGGTATCGAGTATGACCGGAGGAACCGGGGTAGCAAGAACTATTAATGCCAACATTGCTCGTGCCTGCCGGGAATTCGGGATGGGAATGGGCTTGGGCTCTTGCCGGAAAATAATCTTTCACAAAACAGATTGGCCCGATTTTGACTTTCGCGACGAAATTGGTGATCAGCCATTTTGGGCCAATCTGGGAGTTGCCCAGATCGAAGAATTACTCGTTTCAAAAAATATTCAGGCTGTTATAGATTTGGTTGGAGAATTACGAGCTGACGGATTGATTATTCATGTCAACCCTTTGCAGGAGTGGTTTCAGCCCGAAGGAAACCGTTTGAAACAATCGCCGTTGCAAACCATCGAGCAATTGCTGAATGAAGTTCAAATTAAAGTGATTGTAAAAGAAGTAGGACAGGGCTTTGGACCTGAAAGTTTGCGCCAATTACTTGCACTCCCGATTGAGGCCATTGAGTTTGGTGCATACGGTGGTACCAATTTTTCGAAACTGGAAATGCTGCGCGGCGATCAGCTAAAATTAGAAGCTAGTTTACCCTTTGCATTTGTCGGTCAGTCGGCCTACCAAATGGTCGATTCTGTCAATCAAATCCTGAAGGAAAATCCAAATCCGGTATGTCGTCAACTAATCATTTCAGGAGGCATTCAAAACGCATTGGACGGTTATTACCTGACTTCCAAAAGCCAGCTTCCGTCAGTTTTTGGCATGGCCTCTGCCGTATTGAAACATGCTTCGGAAAGCTATGAATCGCTTGTCTGGTTCCTCGAAAATCAGATTCAGGCATTGAGTCTGGCCAAAGCTTATTTGAAAATTAATCCCGATTATCATGGATGATTCCATCATACAAGGATTCTCGAAATACACCAAACAACAGCGAATCGATGCGCTGATTCAGAAATATGGCTTCGATCTGAATTTGGCGCAATGGCTAAGTTCTTTTGAATCTTCTGACGAAAACACGCAAAAGATCATCAACGATCTGAGCGAAAATCCGGTTTCAAATTTTCATTTACCTTTTTCCATTTCACCCAATTTTGTGGTCAATGGCAAAAAGCTGTTTTTCCCGCTTGTTTCCGAAGAAAGTTCGGTAGTGGCTGCATTGGGCAATGCTGCTGGTTTTTGGTCTCGTCGCGGAGGTTTTCATGCCGAAGTATTGGGCACTGAAAAGAAAGGGCAGGTTCATTTTCGCTGGAATGGAAATTTGGAATATTTGCAATCACTTTTTCCTGAGATTGAATTGAAATTACGGACCGAAAGTGCTTTTCTTGTTGCTAGAATGGAAGAGCGTGGGGGAGGAGTCTCCGGAATTGAGCTGAAATCCCTACCCCAGATTTTACCCAATTACTTTCAGTTGGATGTTAGTTTTGAGACCTGCGATGCTATGGGCGCCAACTTTATCAATTCATGCCTTGAACAGTTCGGCAAAAGTCTTCAGGATTATTTCCTGACAAGCGAAAAGGTATCAAAAGGCCAGCGCGATTGTGAAATCATTATGGCTATTTTATCCAATTATACGCCCGAAAGCAGTGTTAGAGTCTGGGTTGAATGCCCGGTTACAGAACTATTGGACGGCAAGACAGCGGCAGAATGTCTTCAGTTTGCCCTGAAGTTTGAGCAGGCTGTTCGAATTTCTCAGGCCGATGTTTCGCGGGCAGTGACACACAATAAAGGTATTTTCAATGGTATCGATGCGTTGGCAGTTGCCACAGGAAATGATTTTCGTGCCATTGAAGCTTGCGGACATGCTTTTGCTGCCCGGAATGGTCGGTATGCCGGATTAACCGATGTGCAGATTCACGATGGAAATTTTCGTTTCAGTATCGAGCTGGCTTTGGCCGTCGGCGTAGTTGGCGGAGTCACGGCAGTTCATCCATTGGCAAAACTCGCGATGCAGATTTTGGATAAACCATCGGCGTCCGAATTAATGATGTATCTGGCCGTGGCTGGGTTGGCTTCCAATTTTGGGGCGGTCAAAGCATTGGTTTCGGGTGGCATCCAACAGGGACACATGAAAATGCACTTGAGCAATATTTTGAATCAACTAAATGTTCCGGAAGAAAATCGGGCAGATATCCAACAGCATTTTCAGGATAAAACGGTGTCGTTTTCGGCGGTAGAGGAATATTTGAAAAATTTGAAATGAAATATGTAACCCCGAAAGGGTTCCAAACCCTTTCGGGGTTACATTAAACGATTAATATTTAAACCGAATTGCCTTTTCAATCTACATATCATGCCAACGGCAAACTGCTTTTAACCGGAGAATATTTAGTTCTTCACGGGGCGAAGGCAATTGCGTTGCCGCTGAAAGTTGGTCAGCAGTTAACGGTTTCTGAGGGAAATCACTCCGATATGGCTCAATGGCGGGCGTATTATGATGGAAAGCTTTGGTTTTCGTGCGATCTGAGTTCTGTTGATTTTTCTATACTGAATACCAGTCATCAGGATAAAGGCGAACTACTGAGCAAGATATTCCGAACAATCAAAAGTTTAAATCCTGAATTTGAACTAAAAGCAGGAACAAGATTCGAAACTGCTTTGGAAGCTAATCCGGAATGGGGTTTTGGTAGCAGCAGTACACTGGTGAGTTTGCTTTCGCAGTGGGCCGGAGTTGATTCGTTCAGGCTGAACGAACTGGTTTTTAAAGGCTCTGGATTCGACATTGCCTGCGCAGCGGCTGACGGACCGATTTTTTATGTCAGGACTAACCCAGTTGAACCACTTGTCTTGAATTATACATTTTCTGATAATTTATTTTTGCTGTATTCCGGCCAGAAGAAAAAAACCGCGAAAGAGGTCAGTTCGTTTTTGAAGGAGATAATCGTTTCGGAGCAATTGATTAGGGAAATGTCAGTACTTTCAGGAGAATTTGCAGTTTGCCGGGAGCAGTACGAATTCAATAACTTGATTAAATTGCATGAAGAAATGATTGGTTCGTTGATTGGACAAAAACCTGTAAAAGAACAATATTTTGCTGATTTTAATGGTGAAATTAAATCACTCGGAGCATGGGGAGGCGACTTTTATCTGGTTTCGACCCAACTTCCTTTTTCGGAAGTGAAAAAATATTTTGTAAACAAAGGTTTGACCATCCTGTTTAAATGGGACGATCTGATTTTAAAACGGCAGAAAGCATGACCGGATTAGCAAAACATACGCATTGGAGCAAGTGGAAATGCCCATCGAATATTGCATTGGTGAAATACTGGGGCAAACGCGATTTTCAGAAACCGATGAATCCCTCGCTGAGTTTTGTGCTTCAAAATGCTTTTACTGAAACATCGGTCGAATTGCATAAAGAGGGAGATCAGAAAGTTGAATTTTATTTTGAGGGTGAAATCAGTGCGTTTGGTAGCCGTATCGAGAAATATCTGGATCATATTTCTACCAAATTCCCTTGGGTAAACAGGTATAATTTCCGGATTCACAGTCACAATAGTTTTCCTCATTCAGCCGGAATTGCTTCTTCCGCTTCGTCGTTCGGGGCGCTGGCTCTGTGTTTGACCGAACTCGATTTTGCACTTTTGGGAAAGGAACCCGATACGCATGAATTTTGGCAAAAGGCTTCGGAATTGGCTCGAATAGGCAGTGGAAGCGCTTGCCGATCGGTTTATTCCGGCTTTTCAATTTGGGGCAACACTCAGTTATTCGAATCGAGCAGCGACGATCATGCTATTGCGCTGACTGAAGGAGTTCATCGGGTATTTTATGGATTGCGTGATGCCATACTGATGGTCGATTCGGGAACTAAAGAAGTGTCGAGTTCGGTTGGGCATAAGTTAATGGATGAACATTTTTATCAGCGTTCGCGTATTGCGCAGGCTCACGAAAATATCAATGAGCTTTATTTGGCCTTGCTTACCGGTGATCCTGAAAAATTTGTTGCTGTTGTTGAAAATGAGGCATTGAGTTTACATGCTATGATGATGACATCCAATCCTTCGTTTTTGCTGCTGAAACCGAATAGTCTGGAGCTCATTAACCGGATTCGGCGTTTTCGGGAAAAGACACAGATCCCGGTTTGTTTTACCATTGATGCCGGACCAAATATCCATTTGTTGTATTTTCAGGAAAATGAAATGGATGTGAAAGCGTTTATTGAGCGCGAATTGCTTGCTTTTTGTGAAAATGGGAAATGGATTGACGACCAAATTGGTAGGGGACCTGAAAGATTAATTAACTGATTCGAGTTGCGAGTTTCGTGTTGATAAAAGCCCGTAACCTGTATCTCGTAACCCGAAACAAAAGTTTGAAACATGGAACATGGAACTATATTTAACTCGAAACTGCTTCTATTTGGCGAATATGGATTGATGTACAATTCAATGGCTTTATCGGTTCCGTTTCTGAAGTTTTCGGGTTTCCTGGATTTTGATAGGAATCATTCACATGTTGAAAGTACCGCTGAAATCCGGAAGTTTTACGATCATCTGAAATCGGCTGATTCCAATAAGGAACTGCATTTCTCGTTCGATTTGCCCAGACTTGAAAACGATCTTGAAAACGGACTCTTCTTTAATTCCAATATTCCTCAGCAATATGGATTGGGAAGTTCGGGAGCTTTGGTCGCCGCTCTATTTGGCAAGTATGCGTTTCCTTCTAATCTGGGAAATAATCTCTCCCCGGATATTCTAAAAGCCAACTTTGCTGTGCTTGAAAGCTTTTTTCATGGAAAAAGCTCGGGGCTCGATCCGCTGATTTCATACCTGAATAAACCAATTTTAATTGACTCTCAAAAACAGATTGTTCCTGTTGATTTTGATTTGCAAAAGGCGGGTTTGGCAGTTGCTCTAATTGATACCAAAACAACCGGTGCAACAGGTCCGCTGGTGAAACATTTTATCGACCTTTTTAATTTTCCGGAGTTTGCACAAGCTTTTGAAGGTCAATTTATTCCGGCAAATAATGGCTGCATTGAATCTTTGCTGAATGGCGACAAACAGAATTTCTTTTTGCATCTGGAAAAACTGGTCAAGTTTCAATTGTATCATTTTCATGAGATGATTCCTGCAGGTTTCCATCGGGTAATTTCTTTTGCGCATTGCAGCAAAGTATATATCAAACTGCTGGGATCGGGTGGGGGTGGTTTTTTGTTAGCTATTGCCGAATCGGAAAAGATAATGAATGATTGGGCGGAAAAGAGGGGAGTTTGTGTGGAAAAAGTAATTTGATTCCGAATGATTATTTTTAAGACTTAGGACATTCCAAACGGCTACTGTGCTGCCTGATAAATCTACGAAATCCATTTCGTATGATTAATTTGGCCGAGACATGGCATCAACATTTCTGTTTCAAAAAACTGGATAGGTGGGTCGAGTACATTGTTGGCTTTTACAACACGAAAAAGCAATAGTTAGTTTTCATTTTGAACAAAATGGCCATCTCTTCGTGTTAGAAGAGACGGCCGTCAATTATTAAATGTATGCTTTATTTGCCTAGATTGACCAGTATTGGTTTCCCAAACCCGATTTCTTCAAGTGCGTTCAATTGAGTTTTGGCGTCGCCCACCACCACATAATACATTTTCTGTGGGTCGATGTATTTTTTGGCAAGTTCCATTTCTTTGTCAACGGTAAGATCTTTAATAAACGCCTCTTCCTGCTTAATATATTCTGCCGGAAGGTTATAAGCTGACATCTCATTCAGCATGTTCAGTAAATCGCGTAATGTTTCGAAACGAAGCGCATTCCCTTTCAGAAGCGATGATTTTGTAAAATTTACATATTCCGGCGGAATGCTGTTCCGGTATTTCTCCATTTCTTTTTTGAAAATGGAGACTGATTCTAATGTTGAATTGGTCCGTACTTTTGAAGATGCGGTGAAGGCTCCAAAATTCGTACCACCCTGAAAGTTTGATCTTGCTCCGTATGTAAATCCTTTTTCTTCACGCAGAATAAGATTGAATACTCCGTTAAATGATCCGCCGAGTTTGTAGTTGGCCACAGTGGCAGGGTAAAAATCAGGATTTGTTCTCGGAATTGAAGGAGTGCCGATGGAAATAACTGATTGTTTGGCTCCGGGAACATCAACAAAATAAATTTGCGATTTTTCAGGAGCTTCAGGGATTTTTATTTCCGGCATCTCCACTTTTTTTGCCTGCCATTTCGTGTTTAGACCTGCAAGTGCGGCTAAAACTTTTTGCTGTTCAACATCACCCACAATCAAAAAGTTGGAAACGGATGGTGAGAAATACCTTTTGTAATATTCCTTCAGATCATTCATTGTTATTGAAGATACTGATTTCTCTGTGCCTGAAGCATCGATGGCGAGAATATTATCACCGTAAATCAGTTTATTAAGCGTGCTTGATGCCAGATAATCGGGACTTGCGGCATTGCGCTTCAGTCCATTTATGATGCGGCTTTTAGCTAGCGCAAATTGTTCTTCATCCCAACGGGGTTCCAAAAGTATTTCTTCGACAAGTGCCAACGTTTTTTCAAAGTTTCTGGCTAGTGTACTGACATCTATGGAAATGTTTTCATTTCCTGAAGATACCCGGATGGAAGCTCCAAGTAAGTCGATAGCATCTTCCAGTTGTTCAGGAGTTTTATTCTTAGTTCCTTCATTAAGCATGGTCGCCAGCAAGTTGGCAACACCGGCTTTTTCAACTTTATCGAGGAGGCGACCACCATTAATTACAATTGAATACTGAATCAGTGGGAGTTCATTTTGTTTGATACCCCAAATTTTCATCCCGTTTGAAAGTGAAAGGTTCCAGGGTTTCGGAATTGTTACTTCAGGGTCATTACCAAGCGGAGGCATGACGGTGCGGTCGAACTTCGTCGGAGTTTTTACAATTTTTTCTTCGGCAGTAGCATCAGCTTTCACTTCGGCTGCCTTGGTAACATCTTCTTCAACAATACCGGCATTTGCCGACCCTTCTGCAACCAGCTTTGTTTCCCCTTTTGGAACGAAACTGGTTTCTACAAAATTCTTTCCCTTGATGTATTTTTCATAGACTGCCTTTATTTCGGCCATGGTTACCGACTGATTGTTGGCCAGATCTTTTTTGTAAAATTCCGGATCGCCGGTATTCATCGCATATTCGGCAAGGGTAAACGCTTTTCCCTGTGCGCTGGAAAATCGGTTGTAGAAACCAGTTTCATTTCCGGCCTTAATTCGTGTCAAATCTTCTTCTGAAAATCCATCTTTCTCAAATTTGGTAAATCCTTCGAAAATTGCCTTTTCAACCTCAGTCAGATTAACTCCGGGATTGGCATTGACTGAAATCGTAAATGAACCGGCAAGTTCCTGCGAACCATTCCGAGTCATGACCCGAGAGGTTAGTTTTTTGTCTTTAACCAACACGGTATAAAGTGGTGATTTTTTGCTTCCCGCTAATAGTTCTCCAAGAAAATTAAGTGCATACGACTCCTTTGAATATCTTTCGACAGTTGGAAATACCATGGTGAGCAAAGGAGCTTTGGCAAAATTATCCTCGTGGCAAAGCCTAATGGTTGATGCCAGTGTGATAGGCATGGGTGGACGTTTCTCAATTTTTTCGCCTGAAGGAATTTCGCCAAAATATTTTTCTACCATTTTCTTCACCTCAGGCTTATTGATGTCGCCTGAAATTACGAGATAAGCATTGTTAGGAGAATAGAATTTTCGGTGAAAAGCCTTTACATCATCAACAGTGGCATTGGTCAGGTCTTCCATTTCACCAATTACAGTCCAACTGTAAGGATGCCCTTTAGGGTAAAGATTTTTATAAATAAGACCGTAGTTGAACCCATAGGGAGCATTATCAACACTCTGGCGTTTTTCGTTTTGAACCACATTCTGCTGATTAGCAAGTGCCGTCTTGGTAACGGTATTTTCAAGGTATCCCATTCGGTCAGATTCTAGCCATAATGCCATTTCCAGAGCATTTTTCGGCACAACTTCGTAATAGTTGGTTCTGTCCTGGCTGGTACTGCCATTCAGATCGCCCCCGGCACCCTGAATATTTTTGAACAACTGGTCTTCACCAACATTCTCTGATTTTTGGAACATCATGTGTTCAAAAAGGTGTGCAAACCCGGTTTTGCCTGCGGTTTCGCGGCTCGATCCGACATGATAATAAACCGCTACAGAAGCAATCGGATCGGAATGATCTTCGTGCAGAACAACGGTCAGCCCGTTATTTAAGCTGTATTTTTCAATTGGTATTGAAAATCCTTTTTCTTTACTTAAAGCTGGATAAGAAAGCAGGGTTAAGGCCAATATGATCATTGGCAGAATCATTGGTTTTTTCATATAAAGGAGATCTAAGGTTAATTGGGTTTTCGAAATTCGAAGCGAAAGGTAAAATAAAAACAGGAGTTATTTAATGGGGATTTATCAGAAAATAACCTTCAGAATATAAACATGCAATTCGCCAACCAGTAATTCCTGAGATGTCAATTTGGAACACTATTCTCACATACTCTACATTTAACTTGAGAGTCCTGATTAATGGATCGATTTTCCGGATACATGACTGAGGTGCATGTATCTTCCTTTGGCTATATTTGTACATCGACACATCAAACGAACTGAAAGGGAATATTTTATGAAACGGCGAAACTTTATCTCATTATCAGCTTCAGGAATGGCAGCACTAACTGTAATGCCAAGTGGCTTGGTGGCTGAAACAAAGACAGAATCGCGGGTTCGTTTGGGTGGGCCTGTTTTCGAAAAATACAATTCTCCGGATGAGTGGATTGCAGAGCTTAAGAAACTGGGATATCGTGCCGCCTATTGCCCCATCTCGATTGGAGCAAATTCAAAGCTGATTGATGCTTACAAAATGGCTGCTGCAAAGAGTGACATTGTGATTGCCGAAGTCGGTGCCTGGAGTAACCCGATTGATCCCGATCAGGAAAAAGCCGGAAAGGCCATTCGAAAATGTACAGATTCGTTAGCTCTGGCCGATGAGATTGGTGCCAACTGTTGCGTAAATGTGAGTGGTTCGCGAAATCCGAAATACTGGGCTGGTCCGCACAAGGATAATCTGACCAATGACACCTTTGATTTGATCGTTGAAACAACCCGAAAAATAATTGATGCTGTAAATCCAAAGCATACTTTTTTTACGCTGGAATGTATGCCTTGGTCTTTTCCCGATTCTGCCGATTCTTACCTGAAACTCATAAAAGCCATCGACCGCAAACAGTTTGGGGTACACCTCGACCCGATGAATTTAATAACCAGTCCGCAAATTTTTTACCGGAATGGCGAAATGATCCGCGATTGTTTCCGCAAACTCGGGCCACAAATCAGGAGTTGCCATGCTAAAGACATCACACTTCGTGAAGACAATGCAGTTCCACAGTTGGATGAAATCCTTGCAGGAAAGGGAATGCTTGATTATCATGTGTTTTTGGCTGAATTAGCCAAACTGAAAGATGTACCGCTGATGATGGAACATTTGAAAACTGCCGATGAATACACTCAGGCAGCAACTTATATCCGCTCGGTTGGGAAGGACATGAACATTACCTTATAATCTATTAAAAAGTAATCCTGGCAGAATCAAATCTCTGCCAGGATTACTGTCTATTTTCTTGTCAGCACATAACTTCTGTAAAATCCGTAGCTACCTCCGGAACCCATCGATATGGTGGTTCGCCTCCACCCAGAGAATTTAACTTTATTTTCTTGCCTGATTTGAAGATCGAGATATAAATCCAAATACTTATGACCTGTTGGATCTTTAACAGGCGGCATTGTAAAAATGGTAATTACTTTTTCCTGATTTACTGACTTAAAGTTATATGGAACCCATGCCAATGTGTCAATTCGGGCCTTGCCATTTTTTGTGTACCGGTGAATCATCAAACCTGAGCCATATCCACTTTCTGCTTCGTTGGGACTCTTAAATTCGATAGTTCCATAATTTAGAAAAGTTGAATCACTGGTTACATTACTAATTCCGCTGGAAAGAACATCGGTTTTCAAAACGAGGGAATCAACTTTCCAAACACCACCTTCAGTAAATATCCTGACGGTTTTATCCGTCTCTGACTCCAGTAGTTCATCAATTTTTTCGCAAGAAAAAAGCCCCATTAAAAAAAACATTCCTAGAATGAGGATTATATTACTTTTTGTTTTCATGGATATAAAAATTAGGATTTAATGATTTTATTGGACAACAATCATTTTTCGGGTTTCCACAGAATTTCCGGCAACCAGTTTAACCAGGTACACTCCGGAAAGAAGCTGAGAATCGCTAATTGAAACCAGATAATCATAGTTGCCGCTTTCCTGAAACTCATTGACGATTGTCTTGACCACCGAGCCTGATAAATTTGATATGGTTAACGCCACCGGAGCAGCTTTCGACAAAGAATAACTTATGGTGGTTTGCCCACTGACCGGGTTTGGGTAATTCTGCATCAACCGCGATTCAAATTGTGCTTCAGGAGTATGAATTCTGGCTGAGGTTATTCCAAAATCAGAAAAATTTCGTCTCCACACACTTCCAGACTGGAGCACATAAAGTTCCTGTTTGCCGGCAGATAAAAAAGTAGCATAACTTGTCCGGGTAAAACCGGTGCTGGCATCAGTCCAATTGTCACCCATATCTTTTGATATGTACACACCATAATCATTCCCGGCAAAAACAGTTGTGCCAACTGTGGCTAAAGTTGCAATCGGAACCGAAGGTAATCCTTTGAATGCCCCAGTCCAGTTTGTTCCTGAATTTACCGACCGATATACATTACTCCCCGAATTTGAAATTCCTGCAAACAGGTTTGTTATACCCGATTTGTCTTTCAGATAAACTAGCGAAGAAATGGTGTTGTTAATAATCCCTGAATTTGCATCAATCCAATTTTTATTGGTTTTATCGTACTTGTAAACACGTTGCACTCCGGCAAAAAGATCGGTCTCAGTAGCCAGCAAAGGTTGCGCAACCAGGCTATATATTCCGGTATTATGCTGAGTCCAGGAATTGCCATTATCTGTTGACATATAGATTCCTTTGTTTGTTGAGGAGGCAAATAGTTTATTGTCGAATTTTACGATGCTTCTGATTATGGTTGTTGTTGAAATGCCATTGTTGGCAGTTAACCAGTTACTTCCGTTATCGGTTGAGCGGAATAATCCACCGCTGGCAGTACCGGCAAAAAGTGTATTGTCAACAGTTGAAATCGACCAGATTTGCTTGTTCGTAATTCCGGTATTAATTTCTTTCCAGCTCGAACCCTTGTCAGTTGAGAGAAACATGCCATTTCCAACTGTTCCTAAATAAATATTATCGCCATTAACAGCCATAGAAAATGCCAATGCGCCAACAGGCATATTGCATTTTGTCCACTGTGCATTAACTGAACTAAAAACAACTGACATTAGTAAAAATAGAAGTAACCCTTTTCTCATAATTTTCTCATTTTTGATTTTGAGATAAAATTAGAGTCCAGTGTGCTTTTTTAAAATACGGTAATTGTCGTATTTCAGATGATTCGAATAAGGTTTTTTACCGATACAATGAGAAAGGAATCAGAAACTTTAAACCAGCATATCTAAAGATGTAGCCGCCAGTTTGTCAAAAGTATATTCCCTGATGTCTTTAAATGTTCCGCGTATGGAGCAATTCGCTTCGTCTTTGCAGTGCTCGCAGGGTTCGTAGTACTTTTCTGAAGTGCATTTTAGCATGGCAATACTGCCTTCAAAAAGTCTGACAATTTCAAGAAGATTAACGTCTTTCGGATTTTTGATCAGGAAATAACCACCGTTTTTGCCGAGACGGCTACCTAAATAACCGTTTTTTTTAAGTTCGAGTAAAATCGATTCAAGAAATCTTTTGGGGATTTTTTCGCTTTCAGCAATTTCGTTGATCATTAGTGTTCCTTTGCCAAACTCTTTTGCAAGCCTAACCATTGCCAGCATCGAATATCTTGTTTTTTGTGTGAGCATTTTATCCTATTTTGCTAATATATTTCAACTTATCTATGTCTTTTATCTCGATGGTTTTACCTTCTAAAGATACAATTTTCTCATTTTGCCACTTCGATAAAGTCATTATCACATTTTCAGTAGAACATCCTGCAAATTCTGCAATTTCTTTTCTGGTGAGGGAAAGCAGGAAAGAAGTACTGTGGTAAACCTCATCTGAAAGGTACAAGAAAATGTCGGCAATACGCCCTTCCTTTTGTTTGTGAGCCAGGCTAATGAAGTTCATGACCGACTTTTTAAACATCTCGGAAGCCACCTGGAACATCATCATCGCAAATTTTGAATTATCCATTAATACCGTTTCAATCACTTTGGAGTCGATCATAATCACCTCGCAATCTTCAACAGCAATAAGCGAAAAGAGATTATTGTCTTTGTAAAAAAGGTTTGCTCCGCCCAATATTTTTGGAGCTGATACAATAGTTAAAATGAGATTTTTACCCGATTCGCTTTCATAGTTGAATTTTACAATCCCTTTCTCAAGATAGGCAATGTAGTTTGGTATTCCGCCTTGTTTCAGTATGGTTTCTCCCTTTTTAAAATTGAGTTTTACCGACGTTTTCTCCAGTTTGTCGAAATCTTTTTCAGTGATAAATTGCATCGAAATTCTTCTAAACCACGAATATTCCTGCTTAGGTTCGTTCAAAAACATAGCTGATCTTTTTAAATGAAAGTAGTATGGGTATTTTCAGGTCAAAATACTTGTCGGATCAAAAGTACACTAAGCCAATAGATATTGTAGTGGTATTTATAGGAAATGACATTCAGTATTTATGCTTATTTCTGATCTTCAGGATATTAAATTTTTAATACTGATGCCTGTAATTACTCATGTTCCTTTTTTCTGCATTTCTGAAATCAGGGTTAATTTTACGGAATTGATAATGAGGTTTTTTGAAAGTTGGTCGGTATGAACAATACGGGATATAAAATAGTAATTGCAGATTCACAGTTTTTGGTAATTGAAGCCTTGAAATCGTTGCTTGCAAACAACGAACAGTTTACTATATCCGGAATTGTTGAAACACAGCGCGAACTGATAAAAGTTATTGAAAAAGAAGCATGCCAATTGCTAATCGTTGACACAGCTTTAACCGATTTTGATGAACCAGTCGATTTTCAGTTTGTAAAACAACAATACCCCGACCTTTCTATCTTAGTACTTACCAATTCTATTGGTAAAACCGAATTCACCGAACTTTCTAAAATTGGAATTAAAAACATCATATACAAAACCGCTGATCGGGAAGAGATTCTAGCGGCAATTGATGCGGCTTTAAAGGGGAAAAAATATTTTGCAGAAGAAATAATTGATATGATTCTTGATCAAAACGAGAGTAAATCGGTACCTGAAGAGCCAACCCATTTAACAAGTTCTGAAATTGAAATAGTTCGGTTAATTGCCGGTGGTCTAACTACAAAAGAAATTGCCAACCAGAAAAACATCAGTTTTCATACAGTCAACACCCACCGGAAAAATATTTTCAGGAAAATGGGTGTGTCAAATGCTTCGGAATTAATTATACAGGCCATACGAGCCGGTTGGATTGATAACATTGAGTATTACATTTAGCTTTTATTGTAAATATCCTGAATCACCAGACCTGCCAGTGTAAATCCATAAATGGCTGTAATGTGTGCCACCGTTCCGTTTACTACAGCTTTCAGGCTACACCATTCGTGGTCTGCCAATTCCGGGTCTCCTGCTGCATTTTTCGACTTCGGGCACAGGCATTTCTCGGTCCCGCACGATGATCCTGCTCCTTTGTTTTCAAGAAGCTCCTCGCTGTATATGCACATGAATTTTTTAGCGGGCAAATCACCTTTTTTAATTCTTTTCCGGATTAATGCGCCCAATGGGCAACCTGTAACTTTCCAGAATTCGGCTACCCGAATTTTTGTTGGGTCGAGTTTAAGCGAGGCGCCCATTGACGAAAAGAATACTGCCTTGGTGCGTGTCGCTTTGCGTATCAGGTCGATTTTATTTCCCAGACTGTCGATCGCATCGATGATATAATCGTAAGTATCCAATTCGAATGAGTCGGAATTCGCCGGTTCATATATTTTCTGAAGGGCTGTAATTTGAGCTGACGGATTGATTTCAAGCAATCGTTTTTTCAGGGCATCGGTTTTAACTTCGCCAACCGTTTGTGTGGTAGCATGCAATTGCCGGTTGATGTTGGTAATGCAAACACGGTCAGAATCAACAATAGTCAGGTGCCTGATACCGGTGCGGATAAGGCTTTCGGCGCACCAACTTCCCACTCCCCCAATCCCGAAAATGATCACTCTCTTTTCGGCAATTTTATCCATCTTCTCTGTCCCAAACAGCAGCTCTGTGCGTTGAAATAATGCTTTTTCTGATGCCATTTAAAATGTGTTTCAGTACTTTAATTCAGGTCGCAAAAGTAAAAAAAAAGTGAAACAAGCTGGTTGGCAGATTTACCATTTGCAGGCATTTGTATTTCAGATCGTTTAAGCATACCTAATTTGGGGTATATAAATTACCCCAAATGTGACATGTTATGGATATTTTTATTGTCTATTGTTTCTCGAAAACCTGCGTCTCGGCAACATCACCAAAAGAAGAAGATGCGCTTGTTTCAATGATCAGATTTCCTCCGGTTATTTTATAAATTTCTATTATAGTCATTTCACCATTGTCTCCCATCGGAATTTTGGAGGTAATTTTAAGGGAGGTTTTATCGTCAGCCTAAATTGCGGTCGATTTCTTCTGTGTATCCTGCCAGCCCGGATTGATAGATTCTTTCCCGTCTAAAGTAAATTTATCTTTGATAGTAAAATCACGATCCTGAAATGTGGAATGTCTTTCTACGTTAAAGTCGTTGTCTTTTTGTGCAAGAATAATCTCTTTGGGAGCCATACTAAACTGGTCGTTCAACTTACTTATCGACCTGTTCAATTTCCAATTCCCCGAAAAATCTAATCCTTGTGCCGACACAATTGTTGAAATCAATAAAAGAGCACCGAAAATGAAAGTTTTTTTCATAGCAAATAGATTTAATGTTTAGACTTTAAAGTTCTGAAAAAAAGGGTTTGTATTTCGGAAGTTGTTGGTTAATTAATAGAACAAAAAAGTTATAACTAACAGAAACCGTACATTATCACAATGTATTGGTCGCTAGTTGGCAACCTTCTCTACAACCATGATTCCATCTCTGATAGGAAGAATCACATTTTTTACGCGTGGATCATTTTGAACCAGCTCGTTAAAGTCGAGGATTCCACGGGTTTGTTCTTCATTGGTGGCATCCGGATCAACTACTTTCCCGTCCCAAAGAATATTGTCGGCCAAAATATAGCCGCCCACCGCAACCCGATTAAAGACCAGATTGTAATACTCGCAATATTCACGTTTGTCAGCATCAATAAAAACCAGATCAAACGGTTGATCGATTGTTGGAATTATCTCACGCGCATCGCCAATATGCTGAATAATGCGATCGGCCATACCCGATTTTAGGAAATATTTTTGTGCGATCGATTCCAGTTCATCGTCAATTTCGATGGTGTGTAACAATCCGCCTTCGGCCAGCCCTTTAGCCAGACAGAGTGCCGAGTAGCCTGTAAAAGTTCCTATTTCAAGGATGCACCTGGGTTTGATCATGCAACTGATCATGCTGAGAATCTGACCTTGCAGATGGCCGGACAACATGCGTGAGCGAAGTACTTTCAGATGAGTTTCGCGGTCAAGTTCGTGCAGATAATCTTCTTCCGGCGAAATGTGGTCGGTAATATATTGGTCGAGTAAAACCTGATCGGTCATTTTTACTGGTATATTAAGATACTGCTTTGCGATTCGTCAAATATTTCGTTGGCAATTTCCATGATTTCGCGGCTTTCAATCTGCTCAATTTTCTGGAAGATTGTTTCGAGCGTATCTACCTTGTTGAAAAACAGGAAGCTTTTCCCGATCGAAAGCATCAGGTCTTCGCGGGTTTCGGCCGAAATGGCCAATTGCCCTATCATTTGTTTTTTTGCGCGACTTAGCTGCACAATTCCCATTTGCTTTTCCTTAATGTTCCGAAATTCGCGGTTTACCAAACGCAAAGCCTGATCCAGATTTTCCTTATCGGTGCCGAAATAAACACTGAACTGGCCTGTGTCAAAATAGCCGGTGTAGCCCGATTCTACGTTGTAGGCCATGCCGTTTCGTTCGCGCAGAACCATATTCAGGCGCGAATTCATCGATGGTCCGCCCAGAATGTTATTCAGCAAAACCATTTGCATCCGTTTTGTGCTGAAAACATCGGGAGCAATATTCCCTATGATGCAATGTGCCTGGAAAGTATCTTTCTGTACAACACGGGTCTCGGGCTGGTAATTGTATATTCCTGAACGCTCTTTGGTTCGCAGTTTCTCCGGAATCTGCCCAAAATACTTTTCAGCCAGCCGGATGAATTTTGTCATCGGGATATTACCCACCGAACTTAAAACCATTTGATCGGTATGGTAATTCTCTTCCATAAATTTCAGGATACTACTCTTGTTGAAGGTTTTAAGAAGTTCGGGAGTGCCCAAAATGTTGCGGGCAATCGGATGTCCATCGAACAAAATCTCTTCAAACTCATCAAAAATCAGTTCCGAAGGACTGTCTTTGTAGGAGTTAATTTCTTCAACAACCACTTCTTTCTCGCGCTCCAGTTCTTTGGCCGGAAAAGTACTGTTGGTCAAAATATCGCTGATTAGCTCCATCGAGCGCTGATAATATTCACTTAAGAATGTAGCGTAAACCGCTGTCTCTTCTTTGGTTGTATAGGCATTAAGTTCGCCTCCAACATCTTCAATGCGGTTTAATATATGAAATGATTTTCGTGTTTGGGTTCCTTTAAAAATCACATGCTCAATAAAATGAGCGATGCCCTGTTCGTCTGCTTCCTCATCCCGCGATCCGGTGTTGATTAGCACGCCAAAATGAGACACGGGTGAATTTGCCTCCTGATGGATGATCCGGATTCCATTCTTTAAAACGAATGTTTGCATCATTTTCCTGAAAAGTGTAAAAAAAATTGGTCTGCAAAAGTATGAACTTTTTTAAAAGTATAAGCACATTCAGGCTACATGTTACGGTTAATTCAAATGTCGATGTAAATAATTTTCAGCAAGATGAGAGATACAACAGGTAATTGACGAACAAATAATCAGAAGATGAAACGGCAGGGATTTATTGGACGGAGCAAAAAAAATGCAGAAGATGAATTCATTTTTTTTGTAGTTTAAATATTTGGTCTATATTTGCAACCCGAAAGCGAAACGGAATAGCCAAAAGCAACAACGAAGAGCTTTTAAAAAAGTCCGCACCGGACTTAAAATGGTGCCATAGCTCAGTTGGTAGAGCAATGGACTGAAAATCCATGTGTCCCCGGTTCGATTCCTGGTGGCACCACAAAGGGAAGCAATTTGCTTCCCTTTGTTTTTTTACTCTCCGAATGATTTTCTTGCAGTTTGTTTTATGCTTTGAGCTATTGCCAGTTTATGCTTCGCACAATTTCTTTCATTACTTCTGGGTATCTATCCTTTTCGTCTTTTAGTAAGTTGTAGTTTATGTATATGATTTCCTGATCATCAGCATACCAAAAATGCCATTGATGCATCAATAGTATAAACGTGTTTTCGCTGCTTTTAAAGGTCTTACCTCCAATTTCAACGTCACTGGCTGGATTATTCTGAAAACTAATTGCTCTATTCATTTTGCTTGCTGTCTCCATTACTTGTGAGATTGTAATTTTAGCTGTATTAGGAGTTCTGATAAGCATTAATATTTCGGAATGTCCTCTTTGATCAGTGACCATTAGAGTGAGTTTATTTTCGCTTTGAATCTGGCTTCCAAAAATACCCTGAAACTTGTCAAGCCGGTAAGTCCAGTCCCATGGATATTTCAAACTTACTTTGGGTGGTTGCACTTTTAGCTTTTGCCATTTGGTAATTTCAACAGGTTTGTAATAGTTTTCCATTGAAGAAATGAACCAGTTAAAGGCTTCTTTTTTTGTTGGAAATGTGTCCTTTTTAGCCAAACTGTAAAACTCAGCAATGTAACTCTGATCTATTTTGCCATCTTCCTGATTGTTGTAATGACATGTGCCGGGCATAATTTCACCGACCATTTCATTGTTCTTCAAAAAACTGTAGCTAAACCTTCCGGGGGCAAAACTACATGCAACTGAATCCATTGTCACCCCATTAGGTAATTTTATGCCATACGTAAAGGAACCTGTCAATAAAATCAAGAGTAGCAGGGCAAGTGTTTTCATAAAATTATTGCTTAACGATTTCAACCCTTCGATTAAGCCTTCTACCTTCCTCGGTTGAGTTGGTACTAACAGGACAATACTGTCCGGCACCCTCCGACAGTAGACGTGATACAGAGATTTTTGCCGTGTTAATAAGGTAATTTTTGATGCTTTCGGCTCGGGCTTTTGATAAGGTAATGTTGCCGGCATAGGTTCCTGTATTATCGGTATGACCAACAACGATAATTTTTACAGTTGGTTTAGCATTTAAATAATCGGTAATTTGCTTCAACGCTTCAGCTGATTCAGGTTTAATGTCTGATTTACCTGTGTCGAAAAGGATGCCATATAAGGCAGCTTTCCCATCCCGGTCAATAGCCTCGTCAAGATTTACGGCAATTTCCTGCTGCATGGCTTCTACTTCAACCACTTCGATGTTGTAACTTCCCGCATCGGTAGAATTTTCAGCAGTATTAACCTCCATATAAACTTCTTTCCCATTTATACTAGCCGAAAACATTGATTTTTTAGTATTCAGAACAGAGCCTTTGATTTTTGTAATTGCATTAAAATAGTTCTGATTTATTTGTGCGCTGCTGAATTTTTTTGTTTCTCCTTCTATTTTTGAATACCATACATGATAGTATTTTCCCCCCTTATTAATTTTCTTGGCTTCACCATTAAGCCAATATACAAACTCAACTTCGTTGTAATCGCTGTTTTTGCAGTCGCTGATATAAAACCCCGGCATACGGTTGATGTAGGTAGGTTCTGATCCTTCGCATCTTTTTGCATCCTGTGCAAATCCGGTCTGGCTAATAGCCAGTAATAAAAAAAGAAATAGTTTTTTCATTTTTTTTGTTTTTTTGTCTTTAGGAATTCGAATTCAAGAAAAACAAATAAAATAAAAAAAACATTTTAGTAGAAATATGATAATAATTTTTAGCTATCAAGGATTAATTCCAGGCAAATAGTATAGATTTATTGGAAAGTTGAACTTATAAGTTCGATTGGTTTAATCCAAAAATTTCAGGTTTCGTTTTAGTCCCTCGAAGCGAGTTCGTTTCACTGCTGAATTCCGGAACATCTTATTAAACAAAGGCTTGTCCATGTTATTCCATTCGTCTTTAGTCAGATTCATTAGTTTGGTGTCGGGATGAAAAGCCGATTCATTGTGGGGTTTCGACTTTAAATTCCAGGGGCAAACATCCTGACAAATGTCGCAGCCAAATACACGATTTTCAAATTTTCCTTTTAGTGCAGGATCAATATCACCTCTGTTCTCAATAGTTTGATATGAAATACAACGCCGGGCATCGAGCACAAATGGCGAGACAATAGCCTGAGTGGGGCAGGCATCGATACAACGAGTGCAGTTTCCACAGTAGTTGCGAATTACACTACTGGTGGCTGGCAATTCCAGATCGATAATTAACTCACCAATGAAAAAGAAACTGCCATGTTCGGTCGAAATCAGGTTGGTATTTTTACCAATCCAGCCCAATCCGGCACGAGCCGCCCAGGCACGATCCAAAACAGGAGCCGAATCGACAAAACATCGTCCGTCGCAAGCCGCAATTTCAGACTGAATGAACGCTAGCAATTCGCCCAACTTATCTTTCATTACGAAATGGTAATCAGTTCCAAAGGCATATTTGGAAAGTATTGGGGCATCAGGATCAACCTGTTTTTCCACTGGAAAATAATTCAACAAAACAGAAATGACCGTTTTTGCATTTTCGACCAAAAGCTGCGGATCGAGACGTTTATCCAGATGGTTAGCCATATAAGCCATTTCGCCATGCATCTCTTGCTGAAGCCAGCTCATCAGCCGATCTTTTTCTTCAGCCAGAAAGCAGGCTTCTGAAATACCACAATCCAGGAATCCGAGCTCTAAAGCTTTATCCCTTATTCGGGTTACTGAATGGTTGGCCATATTCTCCATGAAAACTAATTTCTGAACCAAAAATAGTTGAATTAATTCTGATTCAACAAACCTGCAATTTTATTCCACAATTCAAGTAGACTATACAAATTCTTTTTGTCAAAAACCAAGATTTTAATCCCTTTTGATTACAATAAATTATCTAATTTTACCAACCCCCGAAACCCAAATAAACATAGAATAAACTATACCGTGAAATATCCGTCAACAACAAATTATCTGAAGGTAATTTCTGCATTTGTTCTGCTTCTACTTTTGCATATTACCACTTCAGCACAGAACATTCAGGAAAAATTAATCACCGGTAAATTTCAGAAAGTCAGCCTTCAGGAATTTTTCAGCAAACTTGAAAAGGACTATGACATTCATTTTTATTACCGGTCGGAATGGATCAAGACTTATGTCATCAATCAGGATTTTAAGGACACGCCTCTGATTCAGGTTCTCAATCTTCTATTCGACCGACAACCTTTGTCATTTCGGTTTTTCCAGAATAATTCAGTAGTTGTTTTTCCTAAAGGTATCGATGGACGACAGAAAATCGGATCGGATGAACCTCAGATAATAGTTATTGGTGACCCACTAAACGAAGGTCGTTACACAAGTGCTCATATTACGGGTAAGATAATCGATGGAAAAAATGCCGAACCGCTTACTGGCGCAATTGTTTTTCATCCACAAACCGGCATCGGCACTACCACCAACTCGAAAGGTGTCTTTGAACTCGATCTGCCGACTGGAGACCATACCTTGCAGGTTTCGTTTATGGGTTATGAAGCCTTAACTCAAAAAATTAAATTGATTGAAAATGGACCATTAAATTTCGAGTTGTTTGAAGAAAGCCATAATCTGGAAGAAGTTACCGTTACAGGCGACACCAAAGCTTCGAAAGCACAGATGAGCATGATTAAAGTTAATTCGCGCATCATGAAAGAATTGCCTGTTCTGATGGGCGAAGCCGATGTGATTAAAAGCGTGATTATGATGCCTGGCGTGCAGAGCGTAGGTGAAATGTCATCGGGATTTAACGTACGTGGTGGAAATACCGATCAGAACCTGATCCTGATGGATGGAGCTCCGGTTTTCAATACTTCGCACTTATTTGGTTTCTTTTCGATGATCAATCCGGATGCGGTAAAAGATGTAACTCTGTTTAAAGGTGGAATTCCGGCTTCTTATGGAGAGCGGGTTTCGTCGATTATGGACGTGCAATTAAAAGAAGGAAATACTGAAAATCTCAAATTCTACGGGGGGATCGGTCTGATCAACAGCAGGTTCACGCTTGAAGGACCTTTTGTCAAGAAAAAGAAAAGTACATTCCTTATTGGCGGACGATCAACCTATTCGGACTGGATTATGAGGCAATCGCAAAATGTTCAGTTTATAAACAGTGTTGCCCATTTTTATGATGTAAACGGTACACTTAACTTGTCATTGGGCGAAAACAATAATCTGAAACTAATGGGTTATTTTAGTAACGATGTTTTTAATCTGAATTCGAATTCGCTTTACACATACGGCAATGCTATTGGGTCGGCCAACTGGAAAATGAATATTTCGAAGAACCTGATTTCGAATCTGAGTCTGGCATACAGCAAATACGACTTTCAACTCGACCAGAAGGACCTGAATATTGCTGAAGATAACTACTCCTTGATTACAGGACTGGAGTATGGCAGCATGAAATACATTCTTTCGTTTTTGCCCAATGAGAAGCATCGGATAAATACCGGATTTCAGGCCATTGGATATAAGGTTTACCCGGGAGAAATTGTTCCATCAACTGTGCCGAGTAATGTGATTGCTGAAAAAGTAGCGAATGAACAATCGATAGAAATGGGCGCTTTTGTTGACGATGACTTTGATTTGTCGGAAAAAACTGCACTAAATGTTGGGTTGCGTTATGCCCGTTTCATGAGTATGGGGCCGACTACGGTGCTGAAATATGATCCCAACCAAACGATTAATTCTGGCTCGGTGATTGACTCTACTGTATTCGGAGCATGGGAAACAGCAAAGGTATATCAGGGTTTAGAACCCCGCCTGTCGTTGAAATTCAATATTCAAAGTGGCGGATCATTTCGCCTGAGCTATCAGCGGATACATCAGTTTATGAATCAGATTTCGAATACATCAGTTATTTCTCCGGCTGATTTTTGGAAATCGTCTGATGCCAATATCAAGCCGCTTGTGAGCGATCAGTTTGCCGTCGGCTTGTTCAAAACACCGAAGAAAGGTTTGTTCGAAACATCGGTCGAAGTGTATTACAAAAAACTACAAAACCTTCCGGAGTATAAAAACGGCGCCTTGCTTGTAATGAACCACCACATTGAAGCCGACCTGATAAATGCCGATGGCTATTCGTATGGACTTGAATTGTATGCCAAGAAAAATCTGGGAAGGTTAAACGGCTGGATTAGTTACACCTACTCGCGTACCATGCGGCAAACCGACAACAAATTTCCGGAAGAAATCGTGAATTCCAAGAAATTCTATCCTTCGGTTTACGATAAACCACACGATCTGTCTACCGTTATGAATTATCAGATTAGCCGGCGTTGGAGATTTTCTGGCAACTTTGTTCTTTCATCGGGCAGGCCGGTCACCTTACCTGAACAAAAATACATTTTTGAAGAACGGCAGGTAGTTTATTATTCCGACAGGAATAAATACCGGATGCCACCTTATCACCGCATGGATGTGAGTATTACGCTGGATGAAAATCTGCGTAAAAAACGGATGTGGAAAGGAAGCTGGACATTCTCAGTGTACAATTTATATGGCCGGAAAAACCCGTATTCGGTTTTCTACCGCAAAGATCCATCTATTCAGTTAACGGACAAAACTCCTTATGCCATTTACAAACTTTCGGTAATAGGTGTGCCTGTTCCGTCGATCACATATAATTTTAAATTCTGATGCAACAAAGACTACTATATCTGGCTTTGATTGTATTACTTTTCGTGTCGTGCGAAGATTATTACAGACCTAACCTGGAAGTTGTTCCGGGCACTATGGTTGTTGAGTCGCGTCTGACCACCGATAGCGCTCAGAATTTTGTACGGCTTTCGCTGACCCGAAATTTTCTTAATAATGATGCTTTAGAGTGGATAACTGGTGCCCGTGTAGAACTTATCGAAAGTGGAAGATTGATAATTAAAGCCACAGAAGTTAATCCGGGATATTATACCTTCCAGCATATACCTTCAGTAGGGAAAACCTATGTTCTTTGGATTTTGTATAAAAATGATGTTTATGAATCGAGTCCGGTTGTAATGCCACCTTTACCAAAGATTGATTCGCTTTACACCAGACACAAAATTGAGCAGAAGTACAGAGTGAATGGTTACGGCGTCCCGGAATTATTTAGTAAACCTGTCCGGGAAATATGTGTCGATGTTCCGATTACGCAGCAATTCCCATATACGCTTTATACCTGTAGGGCAATTATTCAATGGGAATACTATCCGCCATCTCCTCGTGTTGGTCCACCTTCGCCGCCTTTATATGGCTGGCGTACGAAATACGACAATGGCGTTTTTAATCTGGCCGGTCCAAAAGAATTCAGTACTTCTACCGAAGTTCGCCAGCATCCTATTCAGATGTTGGGATACAATACTCAGGAATACCTTGATTCGATAGCTCTAATTCCAATGAATTGGATTGTGATCGTTGACCAGTATGGAATTTCGAAGGAATCGTATGATTTTCATGAAAAGCTGAATAAACAGTTTTTGGCTGAAGGTAGTTTATTTGATCCGGTTATGACCCAGGTCTTTGGGAATGTGCATTGTAAAAATGATCCGAAAAAAATTGCTTTAGGCTTTTTTGATGTACGTTCTTGTCGCCAATACAGGTATTATTTTAATATGGGAACAGGACCAGACAATCAGGTTATTCAGAGACGATTAAACGAATATTACGATATTTCTGATCATGGTTATGAAATAGGTGTTCGTCCTGTATTCTGGGAAGATAATTATAGCTAAATGACGAAACTAACATTCATATTCTTTTTGCAGGTTTCAATCCTTTTTCTTTTCGTGTCGTGCGAAGATTATTACAAACCTGAGCTGGAAGTTGTTCCCGGACTTTTGGTTGTTGAATCGCATGTGACCAATGATCCTAGCCAAAATTTTGTCAGACTTTTCAAAACAGATGATTTTTACAATACCAATACCACGGAAAAGGTAATTGGAGCAAAGGTAGACCTCATCGAAATTGGCGGTCAGATAACGCGTGCGGTTGAAAGCAGTACCGGATATTTTACATTCCAGAAGACTCTGATTCCCGGGAAAAAATACGTGCTGCGCGTTAGTTACCAAAAAGACACCTACGAGTCAGATCAGGTAACCATGCCTCCAATTCCGCAAATAGATTCGCTTTATACCATTCATCAAATCAAGCAGTCGTACCGGACCAATGCTTATGGAGTTCCCGAAGAGGTTCTAACTCCAGGGCGCAAAATTGCCATTGATGCGCCAATCACCAGTGCACTTCAATATTACCGGTTCAGTTGGAAGGCAGTCATCGAATGGGTTTACTATCCACCGGCAGTTCTGTTTCCGCCGCCACCTTATTTCGGATGGATTACCAAATATGACAAAGGACTGTTTAATATTGCCGGCCCCAAAGAATTCAGCGTTTCAACCCAGGTTAAAAATCATCCGTTACTTTCGCTGGCATACGATAGCGAGTTGTATCTCGACTCGGCTCAGCAAATAGCTATGGGCTGGATACTGATTATTGACCAATATGGAATTTCAAGAGAGTCGTATAAATTTCATGATAAATTGAATAAGCAGTTCTCTGCAGACGGAAGCTTATTCGATCCGCTACTGACACAGGTCTATGGAAACATGCGTTGTAAAAATGATGCATCAAAAATTGCATTGGGCTTTTTTGACTTGAATTCGTACCGGCAATATCGGTATTATTTGAATTTAGGGACGAATGAAAACAGCAAGGGAATACAGCGACGGCTAAACCGCTATTTGCCAATTCCGAGCGCGGGTTATGTTAGAGAAAATCCACCTGAATTTTGGGAAAATTATTACAAATGAAGCAACTATCTTTCATATTCTTTGGGGTGAGTTTGTTCTTGATTCTTCTGGCTTCGTGCGAAGAATATTACACCCCGGCTATCGACGATATGCCGAAGCTAATGGTTGTTGATTCGCATATTACCAACGATCCTCAGCAAAATTTCGTGAGGATTTCGAAAACACGAAGCTTCTACAGCACCAGTGCTATTGATTGGGTTGGTGGGGCTGTTGTTGAACTTGTGGCCGAAAACTTCCAGATTATAAAAGGACGCGAAGATGCCCCGGGCTATTATGTTTTTCCTTCAACTCCGGTCTCGGGAAGAAGATATAAACTCCGAATTACCTATTTAAAAGATATTTTCGAATCAGATTATCTGATGATGCCTCCAATTCCGACCATTGATTCACTTTATACCCGGCACGAGGTGGAGAAAGTGTACAAGACTAATGGGTATAATGTGCCTGAATTATTTGACCAACCCGGACGGCAAATTTACATTGATGCCCCCGTAACCCCTCAGCTCCAATATTACCAGTTTAACTACCGGGCCATCATACAGTGGGTATTCAATCCGTATTGGATGAACGATTCGGCGAATGTATTGATTCACAAGAAAAGTGCAAGTTCAAAGGATATTGCTTCCATCTATGGTCCGATTGTACCGCTTGGAGACGATACTTCCAAGCATTATCTCTATGGCTGGATTTCGGAAACCAACAAAAACCTTTTTAATCTGGCCGGACCGAAAGAGTTTAGCGTAACCAAACGTATTGAAAAACATCCTATTGTAGCACTGGCCTATAATAGTTATGAGTACCTCGATTCAACCGTGCAGGAGCCTTACAACTGGATAGTTATCCTGGATCAATATGGAATACCAAAAGAATCGTTTGATTTTCATGAGAAGCTGAATCGCCAGTTCTCGGCCGATGGAACTCTGTTTGATCCGGTAATAGGGCAGGTCTATGGTAATATCCTGTGTAAAACCGATCCGGAAAAAATTGTATTGGGCTTTTTCGATTTGAATTCATATAAACAATATCGGTATTACCTGAATTTAGGAGCCGGTAGTGATGAAACAGTTATACTACGTCAGTTGGATGAGTTTTTTGATATTCCTGACCGTGGCTACCGGAAAGACGAACCACCAATATTTTGGGAAACCAATTATAAAAGATGAAAAAAATTATACTCATATTCATGTTCCTTGTCAGCATCGTTATGGTGGGGAATACTCAGCCAAAGTCATCGTATGGTCTTTATACCGATCGTGATGTTTACGTGAGTGGAGAAACGCTTCTGGCTAAAATTTATTTACCCGAAGGAACTCCATCGCATATTGTCTGTCTCGATCTGGTGAATCAGTTCGGAACCCGGATTACTGGGGCTTCTCTCGTAATTAGTAATAGCGAAGCCGAAGGATACCTTCAATTACCCGATTCGCTTAGTTCAGGAACTTATCTGATCAGAACGTATCAAAAACACAATGCCGGAAAGTTAAAGACCATACGCGAAATCTGGATTTCAAATCGCTTTGACGGACTCGAGAAAACCAGCCAGATGAAACGTTTGGTAAATGCATCAAGCCTACTGGAAAAAAGTACCAGCCAACTTGAAATCATCAACCTTAAACCTGATTATAAAACAAACAGTAAAGTTGAGGCAGGTGTAAAAATTGATGAAGCCCTGCTTAAACAGTTGGATGGAAACCTATTGGTATCTGTGGCACAAATAGACGACTCATTCTCCCCATCTGTATTTTCGGTTCAGGATGAAAAAGCCAGAGAAGGAATCATCGAGAGAAAAGGAATCATTATTTCAGGAACTGTTACCGATAAAAAGACGGCTCAACCGGCTGCTGATATCACGGTTTACCTGACTATTCCGGATTCATTGCCCGGATTTCAATATTATAAAACCCAAAAAGATGGCCGGTTCCATTTTTTGCTCGACAAATATTATGGATCAGTTCAGGCAGTTATACAATGCTTTGGCAATACACCACTACAGCGGCTTAACATCAAATTAGACGAACTTTATGCAGAATCAGGTGCACTGCCCGAATTCCGGACACAGGCTCTTCCTGAAGAATTCAAAAACAATATCACACGTAATATTGCTGCTGTTACTTTCCGGAAAGTATTCAATCAGGATGTACTAACTTTTCTTGCACCTCCACAAAAAGTTACCGAACCTTATCCATATTACGGAAAAGCTTCGAACGTAGTTGATCCGCAACTATTTATCGACCTTCCGGATTTTACTGAAATATCGAGAGAATTACTGCCCGGAGTAAAATTCAGAAATTACAACAATGAACCAAGCCTTTTGGTCATGAACACTTCGATGCACGCTTATTTCGAAGATAAACCGCTGATTCTGATTGATGGTATACCTATTCGCGATTTGAATGTGATTAAAGATATGGGAAGTGTCGATATCGACCGGATAGATATATGCCAGAACGAACGTTTCTATGGTGATCTGCGATTCCCGGGCGTTGTTGCTATTTATACTACAAAGGCAGATTATTCCAGACTTCCTGAATCTACTCAACTTATCAGGCTAAAGCTCGAAACCATTCAACTTCCCACTAAATTAGCCGAACCAGTGGTAACAGAACCCACCGTTCCCGACCTGAGACAGTTGCTTTTTTGGAATCCGTCGACCAAACCAAATCAGGATCTTTCGGTTGTTTGCAACACTTCAACTATTCAGGGTAAGTTTAAAGTTCTGGTACGGGGAAGGCTGAAAGACGGAACGCTGATTTTTTCGGAAAAACAATTTGAGGTAAAATAACATGAGAACAAGAATCGTAACTATACTGCTTTTTGCATTGCTCTTTGGTCAGGTTGAACTTGTTAGTGCCCAGGAGAGTTTTACCCGCAATTGGGATGGACAGAAAATTAAAGGCGTTCGACATATCGCCTACCCAACATATACGGGTTTCCCATTTCTGACCGATGGCTGGGTTCCCGGAAAGATTGAGTTTACTGATGGGGGAGTAGCTGATAGTTTATTCCTTCGATACAGTTCATTCAAAGACGAGCTGCTCTATTACAACGAAAATGTAGCAAGCCAGATTGTAATTGACAAAGTCAGTATCAAAGGGTTTTCGTTTGCCGGAACAGATGGTAATATCCGAACCTTCAGGAAACAGTATTACGACGGATACATGAAAGGCGAACGTTTTTTTGAAGTCCTAACTGATGGAAATATTGATTTGCTCGTTTACCGAAAAATGAGTTTATCGAGCACAACGGCCTACAAAGACGAGAGTAATATTCTGAAAAATATGGCCTATATATCCACCTATCAGTATTACTTTTATTCCCCCGAAAAAGGATATTCGTTGGTCAGATTAAACCGGAATGCATTCCTGACCAAGTTTAGTGAAACTGATCAAAAGCAGGTCAAAAAAGTATTGCGGAAAAACAGGATAAGAATTGCTGACGAAGAAAGCCTTATTCTGGCCTGGAAAATTGTTGAAAGAGAAGGTTTAGCTATTAATTTTTAAGCCTCATTTTCCTGAAAATTAAAATTCGGTTTAAAACACTCATTTTCTGAATTCGTTTTGTTAAATTTATTGATCGTTCACGGGAACTTCTTTTTCCGGAGCTCCAATAAATAGTAAAACGAATGAAAGAAGAATTTTTACAGTTTATCTGGAAACACAGCCTGTTTAATAAAAACGACCTCAAAACTACCGATGGTCGACCGGTAGAAATTATCACAACAGGACAGCCAAATACCGATTCAGGTCCCGACTTTTTCAATGCAAAAATACGCATTGGCGAAACCACATGGGCCGGTAACATCGAAATACACCAGAAATCGTCGCATTGGTATCGTCACCGGCACAATACCGATGCCGCCTACGATAATGTTATCCTGCATGTGGTTGAGTTGAACGATAGTCCGGTTCTGATAAAAAGTCAGGCTTTGCCAACACTTGAAATCAGGTATCCTATCGAGATTCTGGAGAATTACGAACAGTTGCTGCGGTCAGCAAAATGGATAGCCTGCGAAGAGCAGCTACCTAAATATGATCCTTTTTTAATTCGGTTTTGGTTCAGCGCGCTAATGATTGAGCGCTTAGAATCGAAAACTACAGATATTATATCCATTTTAGAGCAGAACAAGAACAATTGGAATGATACATTTTACCAATTGCTGGCCCGTAATTTTGGGATGAAAACCAATGCCCTGCCTTTTGAAATGCTTGCCAAATCTCTGCCCCTTCAAATTTTGTCGAAGCACAAAAACGATTTGTTCCAGATCGAAGCGTTGCTGTTTGGCCAATCGGGTTTGTTAAACGAAACGCTCCTGGGCGACGACTATTATTTATCGCTTCGGAAAGAATATTCATACCTCTACAAAAAGTACAGTTTGAACGGAATGGAATCGCATCTTTGGAAGTTTATGCGCTTGCGGCCAATTAACTTTCCAACGGTGCGAATTGCTCAGCTCGCCATGCTTATTCATCATTCGTCGGCTTTATTTTCGCGGATTCTGGAAACCGAAAGTACCGAAGATCTTCGTAAATTATTTGATGTAAAAGCATCCGAATATTGGGATACACATTACAGTTTCAATAAAGTTTCGAAAGACAATCATCCGAAAATATTGGGCGAAACGGCTTTCAATAATTTGGTCATCAATACCATTGTTCCGCTACTGTTTGTGTATGGCGATCAACATCTCGATCAGGCGATGAAAGATCGTGCTTTGTTGTTGCTCGAGAAACTTGAGCCCGAATCGAACCAGATCATCCGGAAATGGGAAGAGTTGGGTATCGAAAGCCGTTCAGCATTCGAAAGTCAGGCTTTACTTCAGTTGAAAAACAAGTACTGCGATGAAAAAAAATGTTTAAATTGCCAGTTGGGAGCCAAAATCATCAAGTCAGTCAAACCTTCCGGAAAATGAACCAACCGTACAATAAGTTTCAGGCCGTATCGAAGAAAACCATCCGCACAGCAATCCTACTGCTTTTGTTGTTGCTTTCGTCTGGTACCCTGTTTTATTGGGCCTATGAACAGTACCCGCTGATCGATGCATTCTTCATGACCATCATTACCATTTCAACGGTAGGTTTTGGCATGATCCATCCACTGTCGGATACCGGAAAGCTTTTTACTTCCGCATTAATCATGTTCAGTTTAGGAAGTTTAGCCTGGGTTGGATCAAATCTGGCCAGGTTTATTTTCGACGGTGAATTAAAAGAATATCTAAAAACATACCGCGTGGACAAAAAAATCATGAAACTGAAAGACCATACTATTATTATTGGGTATGGACGAAACGGAGAGCAGGCTGCAATGGAACTCCGTGATTCCGGCGTTGACTTTGTGGTTATTGACAAACGTGAAAACGTGATTAGTCGTGTTCGTGAAGACGAAAATTTATTGTACATCCGTGGCGATGCAACCCACGAAGAAGTACTTCATCAGGCACGGATAGAGCATGCAAAAGCACTGATTGCCACAACCCCCAACGATGCTGACAATGTGTTTGTCGTGCTCACTGCCCGAAGCATAAATCCGGGGCTGAAAATTATTAGCCGGGCTTCAGAAATTGAATCAATTACCAAACTTCGACGTGCAGGAGCTACAAATGTAATTATGCCCGAACGCATAGGCGGGCAACGCATGGCCAAGCTTGTTACTCAGCCCGATGTGGTGGAGTTTGTGGAATACATCCTGCTGCAAAAAAGTAACGATGTGAGCCTCGAAGAAATTTCATGCACCCACATGGCAACCTGTTTTGTAAATAAAGCCCTGAAAATTTTACAGGCAAAAGACAAATCAGGGATTAACATCATTGGCATCAAAATCAGTGGTGCCAAATACGTGTTCAATCCTGATCCGGAACTGACACTCAGTCGTGGAGATCAACTTTTTGTCTTGGGATCTCCTGTTCAAATCAAGGAGTTCAGGAATCTGCTGGAGAATCAAAAATAGTTAATAACCAAGGTCGCTCAGTCATATTCGTTTAATTTCCACCTGGACCATCTCTTATGAAAACTCTCTTCATCCTCATCCTCTTTGTTTTAGCCTGGCCATCAGATTTGTTTGCTCAATGGAAACGCGAATCCGGATTCGAAATTGGAATTGTTCTACCAGATTATACCGGAACTATTCAATACGACGATAAAATTGGTGCCTCATTGAAACTAGGTGCTTATCAAAGCTGGTTTAAACCTGAATCTACATTCAGTTTTAAGCCATTGGCAGGAATTAGTATTGAAAGATTGCAAATTGATAACTTAAGTCGAGGAGGGCTCGGAGGTGGCAACAACTACAACGGAGCAATATGGAGTTTTAATGGAGAAATGGCAGCTTTGGCACAAATCCGAATTGCTAAAAGTCTATTTTTTTCAATTGGCCCTATGGGAAAATATCTACTTACAGATATTACAAAGGTGACGATAGGATGGTGGAGGGAAGGTTATGGCAGTGGAGAAAGCGAAACAAAAGGGTTCAATCGAGAATATTTTTATAAGCCTTCAATGGGTATAAAAGCAATGCTTATTGAGAAGAATGCAGGTAAACGAATCTTTTGGGGATTTTCAGCAGAAAAACTTTGGAAAAGTTCTGCTGAAAATTTTATTGATTTTACCAAAACCACAGAAGTTTCGCTTTATATCGGTCTTCGCTAAATTCGATCCAGAAAATGAAACTTTTGAACTGTTTACTATACCAATGTTAAGATTCCTTCAATAACCCGTTGCTTCCTTTTCAGGAATTGTGTAACTATGCAAGCTGAATAATTTATTAAAAGCCCCCTTTTAGTAAATACTGATTATTAGATTATTCAATTCTATGTACCTAACTAGCTCCATTGAAAAAGAAGTTTTGGAGAATTTAAAAAATGGCGACCCAAATGCTTTTGAGTCGGTTTTTAAGTTCTGGTATGAGCCATTGGTGCATTTTGCCGATGAATATATCTCCGATCTTGAATCGGCTCGAAATATTGTCCAGAATATTTTCATGCGCTTGTGGGAAAAGCATACTTTGGTTGATCCGGATTCGAACCTGAAAGCATATCTTTATATGGCTACCCGAAATGCCTGCCTGTCGCACATGCGTCACCTTAGGGTTGAGACTGCCTATTTCGAAAAATCATTGCATAACAATGACAATCTTCAGCTCAACTACGATGCTCTGGAAGAATTAAATATCGATCAGATTGACTTTTCGCAGCTCGAAAAACTTATTCGGGAAACCATTGAATCACTTCCGGAAAGATGCCGCGAAGTTTTTATTATGAGCCGTTACCAGGAAATGAAAAATAAGGAGATTGCGTTGAAGCTGGATATCACCGTTAAAGCAGTTGAAGCGAATATTACCCGGGCGCTCACTAAGCTACGCGAGAACACGAAAGATTACCTTCCCGAACTGGTTTTTTTCTTACTTTTTAACACACGGTTTTAAGCAAAAATTAGTTTTCACCCTTCATTTTAATTCTTTTTAGTTTTTTTTCAAACTTTCGTATAGGGTTTGTTTTTGCTTGTGCGTATTACTCTAAATCAACCCAAAATAATGGAACAAGATCAACTCATAAAATTTATTACAGGGAATCTGGACGAGAACGAGGCGAAGGATGTCAGAACCTGGATTAATGCTGATGAGGCAAATAAACGTGAATTTATCCGATTAAAAAACATCCATGCATTCGCTTCCGAAGGGAAACATAAGTTAAAGATAGACGAAGATTTTCTGCAGCTAAACCGACAAATTAAACAAATATCCAAACCAACTAAATCAGTAAATCTTGGAAGCTACCTGAAATATGCAGCCATTTTGATTGTTGCACTATTTATAGGATTTTTTGCTTCCGAACGTCGGTATTCTTTTTCTTCCGACCAAACCAATGAAGAATGTAACGAGTTCTATTCACCCGAAGGTCAGATTTCCGAATTTAAATTAATCGACGGGACCAGGGTGTGGTTGAATTCAGGCACCCGGATCAAAGTTCCGGTAAGTTTTAATGCCAAACACCGTATTCTTTTTATGGAGGGCGAAGCTTTTTTTGAGGTTACCAAAAATCCAAAATATCCATTTTTTGTTCATACTGAAGCGTTGTCTGTCAGAGTTATGGGTACATCATTTAATGTAAGTGCCTATCATTCTGAAGAAAATTCAGAAATAACTTTGATTGAAGGTAAAGTAGGCATAAAGGAAAGAAACGGACAGCGGTTGGCCATGCTACTTCCAGGTCAACAATTGGTTTATGATAAGGCTAACCGGTCTAAATTAAGAAGATTAGTAGATACTTCGCCCTACGAGGCATGGAGGGACGGTAAAATGATTTTTAAAGATCGTTCGCTTGAATATATTTCAGAACGACTTGAACGTTGGTACAATGTTGAAATTGATTTTAAGGAAGAGACGATTAGCCAGTTAAAATTTACAGGAACAATTCTAAAAAGCAAACCATTGAGCCAGGTGCTCGAAGTAATTACACTTTCGGCACCTATCCGATTCGAAATACAGGTAAATCCCGATCAAAAAAATAAAGTAATGTTGTATTCATTAAAAAAATAATAAGCATGAAGTAATGGTAAAATAAAAAAGGTAGGATGCTCCAACACCCTACCTGTCAAATTATTAACATTATGTCTTACTCCAATAAGACATTTAGTAATTAACTTTAACATTTCAAATTTATGAAAAAAAAGTGTAATCCGACCGGTTTAGTATTAAACCGGCAAAAACTAATTCGCTACATGAAACTAACGATTTTTTTCGTTTTGGTGGGTTTATTGTCGGTGAGTGCAGCAAGCTACTCCCAGAACACCAAACTAAATCTCAAGGTGGAAAATGCCTCCATCACCGACTTCTTCTCGAAAGTAGAAGATGTGAGTGAGTTTTATTTCTTTTTTAAAAATGACGCGGTAAACATCTCGAAGAAAATCAATCTGGATGTTAAAAATCAGTCGATTGATAAAATTCTTGATCTGGTATTAGCCGACACTGAATTGAAGTACAAAATTGTTGATCGTTACATCGTCATCTCTAACAATATGGAGCGTGATGGAAATATGTTTCTTCAGCAGCAACAGGATTTCAACGTCAAAGGTGCTGTAAAATCTCAGAGTGGAGAATCGTTGCCCGGAGTTACTGTTTCGGTTAAAGGGACTACTATGGGAACCATAACTGATGTGAATGGAAACTACAACCTGAATGTTCCAAATGGTACTTCTACACTATTGTTCTCGTTTGTGGGATTAAAATCTCAGGAAATGAGCATCAACAATCGCACAACAATTAATATAACCATGGAAGAAGAATCCATTGGACTTGAAGAGGTTGTTGCTGTTGGATATGGTGTAGTTAAAAAACGTGACCTTACCGGTGCTGTTGCATCAGTAAAATCAGAACGCCTTGAAAATGAAAAACCTCAATCGGTTCAAGACATCCTTCGTGGAAACATTGCTGGTTTAAGTGTTGGTTTTTCGAGTTTAGCCAAAGGTGGTGGCGATTTCGAAATTCGCGGCGACAATACTCTTAAAACCTCATCATCTCCATTGATCGTTCTTGATGGAGTGATCTATCAGGGCGGTTTGGAAGATGTCAATCCCACTGATATTGAAACCATCGACGTATTAAAGGATGCATCTTCTTCAGCTGTTTATGGAGCAAGAGCTGCCAATGGCGTTATTATTATTACTACTAAAAAGGGGAAACAGGGCAAACCAATGATCAATGTTTCATCAAGTGTTGGAGTGGCCACAATGGCAACTCTTCAGGATGTGCATGATCCTTATGACTTTATCAACTGGCGTACAGATGTAATGAAATCATTAAATTATTACAATGCCGCTACCAACCAAAAGCTATATAAATTTGATGACCCTACTAAATTGCCTGAAGGGGTAACCGAAGCTATGTGGAGAGATGGTTCAACCGGAGAATTACTTGACATTTGGTTGCCTCGGCTTGGATTACTTCCTGTTGAGGTGAAGAATTACAAAGCTGGAACACCCACCAACTGGAAAGATATGGTTTTCCAAAACGGAATACGGCAAGATCACAACCTTTCTTTATCTGGGAAAAAGGATGAGATTACTTACTATTGGTCTTTAGGATACAACAGCAACGAGGGTGTAATTGTAGGCGATGACTTTAAAACCATTCGTAGCCGTATTAATCTCGATGCAAAAGTAACCGACTGGTTAAGCGTTGGAATCAACACTCAATTTGCCAACCGCGACGAAAGTGCCATTAGAGCAGCCTGGGGACAAATTGTATCTAACTCGCCATGGGGTTCCATTTATAAAGACGATGGCGTAACACTGAGAATCAGTCCTGTAGATGACTTAGGCCGCGGAGCAAAACATCCGTTGTACGACAAAATGTTTCAAAGCCGCCGAAAAATTTATAACACTTTAATCAGCAATCTATACGCTAAGGTCACCTTACCACTAGGCATAACCTACCAAATGAACTTTGCGCCACGATCAGAATGGTACGAATACATGAACCACCAATCAGCTTTACACGAAGAATGGGCAAAGTTCGGAGGACAGGCTAACCGCGAACAAAGCAGAGTATATAGCTGGCAACTCGACCATTTGGTAAAGTGGAATAAAACATTCAATAAACTTCATACGGTTGACGTTACCTTACTGGCCAATGCAGAAAAGTATCAAAGCTGGCAGAATGCCATGTCAACTCAGGGATTCTCGCCAACCGATGCATTGGGATATCACAATATGTCGGCAGGTAAAAGTGCGTCAAACAGTATCTCCAGCAACGACGAATACAGCACCGGCGATGCTTTAATGGCTCGTCTTTTCTATTCGTTCAATAATAAATACATGTTAACCCTATCTGTTCGTCGTGATGGATACTCTGCTTTTGGTCTTCGGAATCCACGTGGAACATTCCCTTCTGCAGCTTTGGGATGGGTTATCTCTGACGAAGAATTCTTTAAAAACGATGTTCTTACCTATACCAAACTTCGCTTATCGTATGGCGAAAACGGAAACCGTGAAGTAGGACGTTACGACGCACTATCTTCAATGAGCATTGGAAAATATCCTTACCAATCCATTTCAGGAACAATTTATGAAAGTAACCAGCTTTATGTGAACCGCATGGCTAACCCTAATCTGAAATGGGAAAAAGGTCGTGCGTTGAATATTGGTTTGGATTATGGCTTGTGGGGTGGCAAAATTGATGGGTCGATCGAGTATTATAAAATGAATACGCTTGATCTGTTGGTTGATCGCAAACTGCCCGATTTGCTTGGATTCAGTTCGGTTGCCACCAATCTTGGTGAATTGGAAAACAATGGTTTTGAATTTACAGTGAATGCCAGAATTATGAATCGTGAAAATTTCAAATGGCAAAGCTCACTGAACATCGCTTACAACAAAAACAAAATTGTTCATCTATATGGCGACATGGTTGATGTAAAAGATGCTCAGGGTAATGTGATTGGTCAAAAAGAAGGCGACGATACTGCAAACAGGTGGTTTATCGGCCAACCGATCAGCCAGATTTGGGAGCCTAAGATTTTAGGCGTTTGGCAAAAAGGAGAAGAAGTAGAAGCTGCAAAATATGGACAATACCCAGGAGACTTCAAACTGGAAGACGTTGACAATAGCGGAAAAATCAATCAGCTCGACAACCAATTCCAGGGACAGACCGAACCTTTGTACCGCTGGAATATGCGTCAGGAGTTTAATATTTATAAAAACTTCGACCTTTCGCTTTCATTTTACTCTAACTGGGGGCACTACGGAACTTACAATGTCGCCAAAAACCGTGATGGTTTCCCTGAACGTGTTAATGCTTATGTGACCCCATACTGGACTCCTGAAAATCCAACTACTGATTACGCACGCATCTATTCAAACGAAGGCGGCGCTGTATTTAATGTATGGAGAAAACGTTCATTTATCCGTTTCGACAACATCAGTCTCGCATACACAGTTCCGAGAGCCATTGTACAGAAAGCAGATATCAGTAATCTGAAAATATTTGCAACAGTAAGAAATGTGGCTTATTGGGCTCCGGAATGGAAATTCTGGGATCCGGAACAATACCGCAATCCGGACGACAATAACAACTATACCAATGGTCCTTCTCCCCGCATTTTCACTTTCGGTGTAAACATAACTCTGTAATTCACTATAAAAAGCATAGATCATATGAACTCAAAATATATAAAATCATTTTTTAGAATACTGCTTTTCATACCGTTAACATTAGGAATGGTGAATTGCAGTGAAGCATGGCTCGAACCAAAACCACTTTCGATCTTCACTCCCGAAAACGCGTTCGTTGATGCCCGTGGAATGTATGGAGCATTAACTGCATGTGAACGAAACATTCGATACGAATTTTACAGTGATGGCGCTCCAATGATTACAGAACTTCTGTTTTCAGAAGTTTGTGTGGAAGGTACGACCGACAAGCCGGGACCGGCAATGAATATGAACATCCAAATTACACCAAGTTCTCAATTGAATCACGTTGACTACAACCGTATTGGCTGGTATTGGCTGGAAACTTACAACGGTATTAAATATGCCAATGTGGTAATTTCGCGCATCGACCAAACCAAATTTGCGACCGAAGCCGAACGTAACGCTGTATTGGGGGCAGCATATTTTCACCGTGCTTACCGCTACTATCGTTTAACCCAGCAATTTGGTGATGTGCCTTTTATCGGCAAGGAAATTCTGGAACCGAAACTTGATTTGGCAACCACCAAGCGTGAAGTAATACTTCAAAAAATGAAAAAAGACATGGAGTTTGCATCAACATGGTGTCTGGATAATGCCGATCGCGGACGTGTAACCAAAGGTGCCTGTCAGCATTTATTGACCAAAATCAATCTGGCTTTGGGCGACTTTGATGCTGCAATAACTTCTTCCAACGCATTAATTGATGGTGGCGTTTACAGTTTAATGAAAACTCCTTTTGGAGCTGTTCCGAAAGAAGAAGGAGACTATCTGAGTAAACAAGGTATTGTTCGTGACGATGTTGTTTCGCGCCTGCACTGGTGGGCCAACAAAGCTATTGGAGCCAATAAGGAAGTACTGTTCATGGTCATGTCTAAAGAGGACCTGATTGATTCGCGTCTTGACCTTCAAATCATGCGCCAGGCAGTTCCATTCTGGGGAGTCTCTAACTCAAATTTCCTCAGAACTCCTGATGGTAAAGGTCCAGGAACTTCAGATATTGCAGCTCAGGATATTAAGTTGGTTGAAACCTTTGGTCGCGGTATAGGACGTGCCCGTGGTACCAATTATTCGACCCGTATGATCTGGGATGATCCCAACGATTTACGTCACAAAAAGGGAAACTGGATAAATATGGAAGACCTGGTTTATAATCACCCTAACCTGAAAACAAATCCTTACTACAATAAACCTTTGCAATTAAAAGACGCTGCCGGTAAAGTTTTAACCACCGACACCATTCGCAACTGGTTTGGCTGGCCACATTACAAATTGTACAATCCGGATCCTCGCCGCATTCAGCCACAAGGTGGAGCTTACGACTGGTATGTTTTCCGTTTAGCTGAAACTTATCTATTACGCGCCGAAGCTTATTGGTGGAAAGGTGAATTTACTAAAGCGATGGCTGATGTGAATGCTATTCGTACCCGCGCTGGTGCAGCTCCTTATACCGATTTAGCTAAATTCGACATTGGAACCATTCTCGATGAACGTGCCCGCGAATTGTTCTGGGAAGAACCACGCAAAACAGAATTGAACCGCATTTCGTTCATTTTTGCAAAAACCGGTAAATCCTATAAAGGCAACACCTATTCAGTTGCTAATTTCGGAACCAAGAATTTCTACTTCGACCGGATTACCGAAAAAACAGATTGGTACAATAAAGGTGTAAAAGCCAACAATGGTCAGGAATATACCATGAGTGCATACCACGTTTTATGGCCTGTTCCGCAAAACTCAATCAGCTCTAATACACAGGGAGTTATCAATCAAAACTTCGGATACGACGGTTATACAAATAACGTACCTGCATTAACTGCCATTCCGGCTGAAGAAGATAATTAATCTCCGCGATAATTATTATCCGAAAGGGCTGTAAGTCAATCGACTTACAGCCCTTTCTTTTTGCAATAGCTGAAAAATCTATTTATTTTTATTTAAACTTACGCAATAGTCTATAAAACAGATGATTAAAAAATAAATATTAATTTTTGTTTAAGTATTTTCATATTTATTTAAACAAAAACAAAAGAATAATCGTTTACAGATTGAATTTAAAACATTTAAAACAATCTAAATTATTTAGCCATGAAAAATTCATTCAAATTATTTACGTTCGTATTTCTTTTAATCAGCTCATTTAGCTTTGTAAGTTGTGAGGATGATGACTCCGAATCGGTAATGAGTGATAAAACAATTACAGGCATTGCAGCCTCCAATCCTGATTTTTCAACTTTAGTATTGGCTTTAAAAAGAGCCGGGTTGGATGATGAACTTGCAAATCCAGCATCCGACTTTACTGTTTTTGCACCCACCAATGCAGCATTTTCAGCACTTCTCGCCGAATTAAAAGTTGCATCATTGAATGACATTCCGGTTGAAACACTTACCAAGGTTTTACTTTACCATGTTAAATCCGGAAAATCTACAGCCATGCAAATTACATCGGGCTATTACTCATCATTGGCCTCCGGACCGGCTGAAGGATCAAAACTTTCATTGTACGTCGATATGACTGCTACTAAAATCAACGGTCGTTCAAAAATCACACAAACGGATGTTATGGCCGATAACGGTGTAATTCATGTTATTGATAAGGTGCTTTTACCAATGAGTATTGCCGATCATGCAGTAGCCAATACTTCATTTAGTTCACTTGTAGCAGCACTTTCTAAAGCAAGCCTTGTACCCGCTTTAGACGATGACACAAAAACATACACTGTTTTTGCTCCTACCAACGATGCTTTCGCTGCATTACTTAAAGCCTTGGGAGCAACATTAAACGACCTTTCTTCAGCTACATTGTCGCCTATTCTTCTCTATCACGTTGTTAACGGTTATGTGCCATCAACAGTAGTCGCTGCAGGTTATGTGCCAACGCTTAGCACCGCATTTGGCAAAACTGTATCATTGCAGTTAAGTGTTAGTGGAGGAGTTAAACTTAACAATACAGTAAATGTAATTGCAACTGATGTTGTAGGGACAAATGGTATTGTTCATGTAATTGATAAGGTTCTGTTGCCACCAACAGTAGTTGAAATGGCACAACAAAATAGTATTTTCAGCACGCTTGTTCTTGCTGTAATTAAGGCTGATTTAGTCGGAACTTTATCTGGAGCTGGACCTTTCACGGTATTTGCACCAACTAACGATGCCTTTGCAGCCTTATTTAATTCATTAGGAGTAAGTGGAATTGATGCACTTAGCAAAGAGGCTTTGACCCCAATACTTTTAGCTCATGTGGTAAGCGGAAACGTACAATCAGGCAGTTTGACCTCTGGATCGGTACCTACATTAAATTCAAAAAAGTCGCTTAATGTAATTGTAAGCAGCAATGGAGTAACTATTGATGGATCAGTAAATGTTACGAAAGCCGATGTTCAGGGCAATAACGGGGTCGTACATGTTATAAATAAAGTTATCGTTCCATAATTTAATTCGGTACTCTCTTGAATTTCAAAGATATTTGTTTATTTTTGCGCTGCTTTAAAAATTAATTTTAAGCCGTTGTTATTGAAAGCGATGCTGCGGCTTAAACATTGTACAACAAATTAAAAAACGTTACATGTATTTAACACCTGAAAAGAAAATTGAATTCTTCGAAAAATACGGAGAATCAGCAACAAACACCGGATCGTCGGAAGCTCAGATTGCACTGTTTTCATTCCGCATCAATCACCTGACTGATCACCTGAAAACAAACAAAAAAGATTTTAGCACCCAGCGTGCTTTGATCACCTTAGTAGGTAAACGCAGAAGTCTTTTAGATTATTTAAAAAAGAAAGACATCAACCGTTACCGTGCAATTATCAAAGACCTTAATTTACGTCGATAATTTATCACAGAAAAGGCAATATTTTTATTGCCTTTTCTTATTTTTATACGCAATTAAAAATATGTCGGTACCATACTTTTAGCTGCTTTCTCAGTTTTACTGAACAAATGCCCCACCACGACCATTTGTAGTACCTTATAGAAATTTTATTTATTTGAAAAATTATGAGTCAAGCAATTATTAAAACGATTGACCTTGGTGATGGCCGCACCATTACCATTGAAACAGGACGGTTGGCCAAACAGGCCGACGGTGCGGTGGTTGTACGGATGGGTGATACAATGGTGATGGCAACCGTTGTAGCTGCAAGAGATGCCAAAGATGATGTGGATTTTATGCCACTTTCTGTTGATTACCGCGAAAAGTTCGCTGCTGCCGGACGTTTCCCAGGCGGATTCCTAAAACGCGAATCGCGCCCTTCTGATGAAGAAGTTTTGATTGGCCGTTTGGTTGACCGCGCTTTACGTCCACTTTTCCCTGCTGATTTTCATGCTGAAACTGCCATGATGATTTCGCTTATTTCTTCGGATTCTGAAGTTATGGCCGATTCACTGGCTGGTCTTGCCGCTTCTGCTGCAATTGCCGTTTCGGATGTGCCTTTCGAAACTCCTATTTCTGAAGTTCGTGTGGCTCGTGTCGACGGAAAGTTTATTGTGAACCCAACCTTTTCGCAGCTCAAAAAGGCTGATCTCGATATCATGGTTGCTGCAACATTCGACAACATCATGATGGTTGAAGGCGAGATGGACGAGGTTTCGGAAGAAGATATGCTCGAGGCCATCAAAATTGCTCACGAAGCCATTAAAATCCAGTGCAAAGCTCAGGAAGAACTGGCTGCTCTGGTTGGAAAAACCAAACGCACGTATTGTCACGAAATTAATGATGCCGATCTGAAAGCCAAAGTTTTCAAAGATCTTTATCCTGCCTGTTATGCACTGGCAACCCAACGCCTCAACGATAAAGCATTGCGCATCGAAGGTTTTCATGCCATTGTGGATGAGTATATTTCAGGATACAAAACTGCCAACGCTGAAAATACCGAAATCGACCTCGGAACTCACGTTAAACTGATTAAAAAATATTACCACGATGTGGAGAAAGAAGCCATGCGCCGCATGATTCTTGACGAAGGTGTCCGTTTGGACGGTCGTACCACGACTCAAATCCGCCCAATCTGGGGAGAGGTTAATTACCTTCCGGGATCACACGGATCAGCCATTTTTACACGTGGCGAAACACAGTCGCTTTCTTCCATCACTTTGGGAACAAAGATGGACGAAAAGAAAATCGACAGCGTAACTTATCAGGGTGTCGAAAAATTCCTGTTGCACTACAACTTTCCACCATTTTCGGTCGGTGAAGCCAAAGTGCCACGTGGTGTTGGTCGCCGCGAAATCGGTCACGGAAACCTTGCTTTACGTGCATTGAAAAAAATGATTCCGGATGAATTTCCTTATGTAGTTAGAATTGTATCAGATATTCTGGAATCAAACGGATCATCGTCGATGGCCACCGTTTGTGCCGGAACCATGTGTATGCTCGATGCCGGTGTGAAGATGAAACGTCCGGTTTCAGGAATCGCAATGGGACTGATTACCGATCCTGCAAACAATAAATTCGCAGTTCTTTCAGATATTCTGGGCGACGAAGATCACCTCGGCGACATGGACTTCAAGGTAACCGGTACTTCAAAAGGTATCACTGCGACCCAGATGGACATCAAAGTTGGCGGACTTTCATATGAAATTCTTTCTCAGGCATTGCTTCAGGCCAAACAAGGCCGCGAACACATTTTGGGCGAAATTCTGAAAGTAATTTCTGAACCGCGCGAAGATTACAAACCAAACGTTCCGCGTGTAGTGATCATTCAGGTTCCTAAAGAATTCATCGGACCAATTATTGGGCCAGGTGGAAAGAACATTCAGAAACTTCAGGAAGAAACCAAAACGGTTATTTCGATCGAAGAACGTGACGATATTGGTTACGTTCAGATTTCAAGTATAAACAAAGAATCACTTGATGCTGCCGCTGCCCGCATCAAAATGATTGTAGCAATTCCTGAAAAAGGCGAAATCTACAAAGGAAAAGTAAAATCAATCACTTCATTTGGTGCCTTTGTTGAAATTATGCCAGGGAAAGAAGGTTTGCTGCATATTTCTGAAATCAGCTGGAACCGTTTGCAAACGGTTGAAGAAGAACTTCAGGAAGGTCAGGAAATTGAAGTTAAATTACTTGATATGGACCGCGATGGCAAAATGAAATTATCGCGCCGTGTGTTGCTTCCAAAACCTGAAGGTATGCCCGACAGACCAGAACGTAGTAACGATGACAGACCTCGCCGTGATGATAACCGCGGAGGTGGCGATCGTCGTGATAATCGTGGTGGTGGCGACCGAAGAGATAATCGTGGCGGCGATCGTCGTGATAATCGCGGTGGTGACCGTCATTAATCAGATTCCAATCTTATTAGATAGTTTAAAATGCCCGCTTGTCGGGCATTTTTTATTTGATTTTGGTATGCGATACAAGAATTGGATAGCACAAAGAAGCGGGTAAGCCGATAACTTTTGTTATTTCAATTGGGTGATACAAACAACAATCAACACCCGCAATTAATTTGCTCTCCATTTGTTAATCCGGTACTTTCAGTTTTATGCCCATCTCTTTTCCACCAATCGAGACCACCAATTAATTCTTTCACTCTAAATCCAAGGTTTGTCATATTCAATGCACCCTTAGTCGATGCATTGCAACCAATACCATCACAATAAGTGACATATAAAACGTGTCGGTCTAAATGGGAAGTTGACGAGTCGGTCATCGTCCGGTGAGGGAGATTGATCGCTCCCGGAATATGCTCATTATTGAATGCTTCCGGCGACCTTGTATCAATTACTGCAATTTTTGAACGCTCTGAAAGCGCAACCGACAAATCCCAGGAATCAATCTCAAATTGTAGTTTTTGCTGATAAAAGAGCAGTTGTTCATTCATATTAAATCGGGTAAAGTGAAAATGTAATTAAAATATCAAAACATGTACACATAAGTTTTTGTTTCTCACAAACCTGATATTAACAATCAAACTATATTTTTATGAAACGAGTTATTATTCCTTTTTTAGCATTAACATTTATGATGTCTTGCTCCGAAAAACCGATTCAATATCCGCCAACGAAAAAGGGCGATGTAAAAGACACCATCTTCGGAACTGTAGTTGAAGATCCTTATCGCTGGCTCGAAGACGACAATTCTACAGAAACTGCTGAATGGGTTAAAATCCAAAATCAGTTGACTTTCGGGTATCTTGAAAAACTTCCATACCGCGAACAAATCAAGACCCGGTTGACCGAATTGTGGGACTACCCGAAATACGGCACTCCTTTTAAAGAAGCAGGAAAATATTTCTTCTATAAGAACAATGGACTTCAAAATCAGAGTGTTTTGTATATGACAACCGATTTGGCTGCAGAACCGACTGTTTTACTCGACCCCAACACCTTGTCAGATGATGGCACAATTGCTCTTGCCGGAATTGAAATTTCGAACGACGGGAAATACCTGATTTATCTGGTGGCCAAATCTGGTTCTGACTGGAACGAGATTTTTGTTAAGAACATCGAAACCGGAGAGATGCTTCCTGATCACCTGCAATGGGTTAAATTTTCAGGAGCGAGTTGGTGCACCGATGGATTTTACTATAGTGCTTACGACAAACCCGAAGCCGGAAGCGAACTTTCGAAAGCCAATGAATTTCAGAAGGTTTATTTTCATAAACTGGGAACAGAGCAATCGGCTGACCAGCTAATTGTAAGTGATCCGACCAATCCGAAACACATGTTTGGTGCCGGCCTCACTGAAGACAAACGGTTTTTAGTGGTTTCAAAAAGCATTGGGACTCATGGTAACGCACTCGATTTTAAAGACCTGAGCAAAAAGAATAGCGGCTTTGTCAATCTGATGAACAGCTATGAATTTGAATTTAATGCGGTTGACAACCTTGGCGATGATCTGTATGTATTAACCAATTACAAAGCGCCCAAATACCGTTTGGTTAAAATTAACTCCAATAAACCGGAAGAAGTAAATTGGGTTGATGTTATTCCGGAGAAAAATGATGTATTGCAGTCGGTAAGCACGATTGCAGGGAAGTTGGTCGTGAATTACATGACTGATGCGCACAGCAAAACAGAAGTTTATTCGTACGATGGAGTTTTAGATCATGAAGTTAAGCTTCCAGGAATTGGCACTGTTAGTGCTTTCTCCGGAAAGAAAGATGAGGATATTGCTTTTTACAGCTACACATCGTTCAACACGCCTGGTGAAATTTACAAATACGATTTCACGACCAAAGAATCGACTCTGCATTTCAGGCCTGAAGTGAAATTTAATCCTGAGGAGTATGAAGTAAAACAGGAATTTTATGCCAGTAAAGACGGAACCAAGGTTCCGATGTTTATTGTCCACAAAAAGGGAATAGAACTGAACGGTAAAAACCCGACTTTGCTATATGCCTATGGTGGTTTTAATATTAGTTTAACGCCTTCGTTTTCAGCTGCACGTATATCGTTCCTCGAAAATGGTGGAGTTTATGCTATGGCGAATTTGCGTGGAGGTGGAGAATATGGTGAAGAATGGCATCTGGCTGGAACCAAATTGAAAAAGCAAAATGTATTCGATGATTTCATTTCAGCAGCCGAGTATTTGATCAGCCAAAAATACACTTCCAGTGAAAAGCTGGCCATTCAGGGCGGATCGAATGGCGGTTTGCTGGTTGGGGCAGTCACCAATCAGCGTCCCGAATTATTCAAAGTAGCGCTTCCGCAGGTTGGAGTCATGGATATGCTTCGATTCCACAAATTTACAATCGGATGGGCATGGGCAGGTGATTATGGAACCAGCGCCGACAGCGAAGAAATGTTTAAATACCTCCAGAACTATTCGCCTTATCACACCATTAAAAAAGGAGTTGCTTATCCGGCAGTATTGGCAACAACAGCCGATCACGACGATCGGGTTGTTCCGGCACATACCTTTAAATACATGGCTCGACTTCAGGAATATGGTGCCGGTAATAAACTGCCGCTTTTGGTTCGCATCGATGCCAAAGCAGGTCACGGAGCCGGCAAGCCAACTGCCAAAGTGATTGAAGAATATACCGATGTGTGGTCGTTTGTATTCTATCATTTGGGAATGAAATTATAGCTAACTTTTAGTGAGAGACCGACTTTGAGTTAGACACTCACAAAAAGCAATTCGATGCGAGAAATCATTTCAGATTACATAAAATAGTGTACTTTTAAAATCCCGGAAAATAAAGCCCGGGATTTTTTTATGCCCTGATTATGAGCTTAAACTATTTAGTGATAGAAGGAAATATTGGTGCCGGGAAAACTACCCTGGCCCAAATGATAAGTGAACGATACCAAACGAAACTCGTTTTGGAGCAATTTGCCGACAATCCATTCCTTCCGAAATTCTACGAGAATCAGGAACAATATTCCTTTCCGCTCGAAATGGCATTTCTGGCCGAACGATACAATCAGCTGAACCGCGAACTGAGTCATTTCGAATTGTTCAGTCCTTTTACAGTTTCGGATTACTATTTTATGAAGTCGCTGATTTTTGCTCAAAACACTCTTCAGCCTGACGAATACAACCTATATCGTCAATTTTTTACGATCATTTACGATAAAATGCCTAAGCCTGACTTATACGTTTATTTGCACAAAAACACAGATCTCTTGTTAAAAAACATTGCTATACGAGGTCGTGACTATGAAACGTATATTACAAAAGAATACCTTGAGAAAATTACCCTTGGATATTTTGGGTACTTTAAACAACAAAGTGATTTTCCAATCCTCATTCTTGACACAAATGATATTGATTTTGTAACCCGGACTGTTGATTTTGAAAAAATTGTTCAAACTATATTTGATAAAACCTATAACAAGGAAATAACCCGTGTTATATTGTGAAAATTCAATCAGTAAATGCAAATTTTTGTTGTAGAAGAAGGAAAAATAATGCTAATTTTGTGCGCATTAACCGAAATTATTACACCATCAAATTTAATATGAATACTATGAGAAAATTCAACTTTAAACCACTTGCTATTGTTGCGTTGGCAGCTGTGATGCTATCTGGCTGTGCAAGTTTGCAGAAAATGAAAAAGAATGCAAACCTGATCAACTTTAAAACTACTCCAGAAGTTCTTGAAACTCATGCCGGGAAAGTCGATTTAGCTATCGATGGTAAATTCCCTGCTAAGTATTTTGCAAAAAAAGTAACTATGGTTGCTACCCCAGTGCTTAAATACGAAGGCGGAGAAAAGACTTTCGAACCTGTAACTCTTCAGGGACAAAAAGTTAAAGCAAACAACAAAGTAATTTCGTTGTCTACTGGCGGAAGTTTTGCCTACAAAGATGCAGTTCCTTATGCTGAAGCTATGCGTTTGTCGAATCTCGAACTTCGCATCACTGCTTCTCAAGGTGCAAAAAGTGTTGATTTTGCTCCAATTCAATTGGCTAAAGGAGTTATTGCTACCCCAACTTTAGTAGTTAACTATCCAACTCCAATTCTTGGTGTTAAACGCGAAAAAAACACGACTGGCAAATACGATCCAAACATTGATGAATTCCAACGTATAGTTCCTGATGAATACACTGCTGACATTAAATATCTGATCAACAAAGCAGACATCCGTAAAGAAGAATTGACTAAGGACGAGATTGCCAAATTGAACGAATACAATAAGGCATTGGCTAATAATCCAAGCAGAAAACTGAGAAGCATGGAAGTTTCTTCTTATGCTTCACCAGATGGAGCTTTGGATTTAAATGCTAAACTGGCTGAAAAACGTATGGACGCTTCTTCAAAATTCTTAACCAAAGAATTGAAAAAAGAAGAAATTGAAGCCGAATTCAAAACTAAATTCACTGCTGAAGACTGGGATGGCTTCAAAGAAATGATGGGCAAATCAAACATTCAGGATAAAGAATTAATCTTGCGCGTACTTTCTATGTATACCGATCCTGAAGTTCGTGAACGTGAAATCAAAAACCTTTCAGCTGCTTTCACTGGTGTTGCCAGCGAAATTTTACCACAGTTGCGTCGTTCAAAATTCACCACCAGCATCGACCTGATTGGTAAATCCGACGAAGAAATTGCAGCTTTGGCTGATTCAGATCCTTCAAAATTAAACCCAGCTGAATTGCTTTACGCTGCTACTTTAACCAAAGACGCCAACAAAAAACTGGCTATCTACAACTCGTTCATGAAACAATTCCCGAACGACTGGAGAGGTTACAACAATGCAGGTATGGTTTTGGTAAAACAAGGAAAAACTGCTGATGCAAAAAGCCTTTTCGAAAAAGCAGAAAAACTCAATAACAACGAGCCAATCATTAAGAATAACTTAGGTGTATGTGCATTAAAAGAAGGCGATTTAGCTAAAGCCGAAACATACTTCGGTGCTGCTTCAGGAGCTGGTGATGCTGTAAACAACAACCTTGGTATTTTAAGCATCATTAAAGGCGATTATGCAAAAGCTGTTAAATATTTGGGCGACTCTGATTCTCCAAACACAGGCTTAGCTAAAATTCTTGCCGGTGATAACAACGGAGCTTTAAAATCGTTGGAAAACTGTACCTGGGAAGGTTGCTACTGGAAAGAATATTTTAAAGCAGTTGTTGGTGCGCGTACAGCTAAAGAAAATCTGATGTACGAAAGCCTTGAAAAAGCTGTAAAAATGAAACCTGAATTGAAGAAGACTGCAGCTACCGATATGGAATTTGCTAAATTCTTCAACGAAGCTAAATTCAAAGAAATTGTAAAATAATCGAATACCGATCATATTTTAAAAGAGCGGTCCCCAAAGGGTCGCTCTTTTTTATTTAATAATCCATGGTAATCACATTGACTATTTAAGCTGAAATTCACTTATAACGACAAACGACAGGTTTTTTTCAGCACATTCAACTGATCTTTGACTTTTCAAATCGCAAAACTGGTTCGATACCAGGTGTAACAGGCAAGATCAATGAATTACAACAAACTATTTTCTAAACTATATGGTGCGGTTGGCGATGCCGACGAGCTTGGACAAGTTGCTTCTTATATTCCGGAATTAGCCAATATTAATCCCAACAAGTTTGGGGTACATCTTACAACATTAAACGACAATAATTATAGATATGGCGATTCTGACGAAAAATTTTCGGTACAGAGTATTGCCAAAGTTCTGGCACTTGTTCTGGCCTACAAACTTGAAGACGAGAAGCTTTGGGATAGAGTTGGTGTTGAACCGTCAGGAACACCTTTTAATTCGCTTGTGCAGTTGGAATACGATAAGGGAATTCCGCGAAATCCACTAATAAATGCGGGCGCTTTGGTTATCTCAGATATTTTGGTTAGTTATTTTGATGAACCTAAAAAACAGTTTATCGAATTTGTCCGGAAAGTATCTGGTATTCCCGAAATTGATTTTTCGGCCAGGATAGCCGATTCAGAAAAATCGGTAGGTTATACCAATGCCGCATTGGTTAACCTGATGAAATCGTTTGGAAACATCAGAAATAATGTAGATACGGTGTTGGATTTTTACTTCAATCTTTGCTCGATTGAAATGACCTGCAAAGAACTTTCACGCACGTTCCTTTTTCTGGCCGACTATGGTGTTTGTCCGTATTCAAATGAACGAATAATTAGCATCAGCAAGTCGAAACGAATAAATGCCATTATGCAGTTGTGTGGATTTTATGATGAAGCAGGGGAATTCTCTTTTAAAGTTGGTTTGCCCGGAAAGAGTGGTGTGGGTGGCGGAATAATTGCTATTCATCCAAACAAGTACAGTATTGCTGTGTGGAGTCCCCGACTCAACAAAAAAGGCAATTCAATTCGTGGGATGAAATTTCTGGAACTATTTACTACAGAAACAAAGGCCTCAATTTTCTAAAATAGCAGGGATAAATTAAGCTTCTGAGAATTAATCGATGCTATAAAAAATTCTTATCCAGATATTCCTGAAATTTGTCTTTGTACTGATCGCTTACCGGAATGTAGGTTTTGCCAAAAATGATACGACTACGTTCTATCGTATCAATTTTATTAAGATTAACGATGAACGAGCGATGCACCCGCATGAACTGATCTTCGGGCAATTTTTGTTCGAGCGATTTGATTGAATTAAGCGATAGAACCGGTTTGTCGTCGCCAGTTATATACACTTTGATGTAGTCTTTTAATCCTTCCACATACAGAATGTCGTTGAAGTTGATTCGCCTGATTTTATATTCCGATTTCAGGAACAGGAATTGGCTGTTTGCTTCGATAGAGGGGAGTGCATTGGCTTCCAGCTCAGCCTGTTTTTTTGCTTTTTGCGCAGCTTTCAGGAATTCTTCGTAGCTGAATGGCTTCAGTAAATAATCAATCGCATTCAGTTTAAAACCTTCGAGCGCATATTTTTCAAAGGCTGTAGTGAAAACGATTTTGTGAGCCTCTTCCAGGCTTCGGGTAAATTCAATACCTGTCAGGTCGGGCATCTGAATGTCAACAAAAATCAGGTCAGCTGGCTGCGACGAAAGATAGTCGATTGCATCAAGTGGATTGTCAAACGAGCCCACCAAATCAAGAAAAGGAGTTTTGCTGATGTAATCACTTACCAAGCGAAGGGCAAGCGGTTCATCATCTATGGCAATGGTTCTCAGTTTCATACTTTGGGTATTGTTTTTTTGATGGAGAGTCCGACGCGAAATATTGTTTCATTGCTTTCAATCGTCAGTTCATGTTTGCCCGGAAACAACAAATTGAGTCGTTTCCTTACATTTTCGAGACCTATTCCGGAGTGCTGCATGTCGCCAGCCTGACTGCTTCTTCCAATACTATTTTGTGAAACAAAACTGATTTGTTCGTTTTCAATTTTCATCTGGATGGTGATGAAAGAATGCTCCCGATAACTGACTCCATGTTTAAACGCATTCTCAATAAACGGGATAAAAAGAAGAGGTGGTATCGAAAAATCAGTAAAATCTTTAGGGAAATCGACCTGCAGTTCTACTTTTGAATTTTGCCGCAACTTCATCAGGTCAACGTAATTTTTCATGAAGTCGATTTCGTGGCTCATCATTGTTTCACCATGTTCCGATTCATAAAGGAGGTACCTCATTAGTTTCGATAATTTCAAAACCGAATCCTGTGCTGTTGGTCCGTCAATACCAATTAAGGAGTAAATGTTATTCAGAGTATTGAAGAAAAAGTGTGGACTGATCTGGTTTTTGAGGAAAGCCAGTTCTGAATTTAGCTTCTCTTTTTCGAGCTCCTTTTGTTTCTTTTCATTCTGTTTCAGTTTTTCCATAACTCCCAAACCAATTGCAAAGCCCGAAATTAAAATGGAGGCTAAAATGTGATTAAAAAAACCAAAAACTTTAAACGGAGGTTGGGAAACTTCTCCTTCGTTCAACTGCTTAAATGCTTCCTTAAATTTTGCATCATGAACAGCGTCGAAAAGGAGGGTGTCGTTGATGTAGGAGGTTAAGAAATAGGTTAGAAGGATTATTCCGGTCAAAATTAAAAAGTAGGTAATTTTTTTGTCTTGAAGAAAGAAACGAGGTACGAGCCATAAATAACCGATATAAAAAATGGCAGCAGCAGAAAAAGTATGCACATAAAATTGATATAAACGCTGCAAATTACCGCTACCAAAAGCGCTATTAAGATAAAGTGGAATGATTACAACGATAATCCAGGCGATGACATGAAGGATTATGGCAATTTTTTTATCGGATATAGATAAGGACTTAAACATACTTTTCGTTTTTATCAAAGATAATACACCAAATAGAATTTACTATTTTACGATTTATAATTTGAGCATCGATTCAATAGACAAGAAGAGAATTGTCAATTATTTTATTCGTATCTCAGTGCATCAATCGGATTCAACCCTGCAGCTTTACGGGCAGGATACCATCCGAAGAAAATACCAATAGCCGAACAAACCAGGAATGCCATAATAACCGAAAATGTTGAGATAACCACAGGCCAGCTCATAATTGAAGCGGTAATCTGGGTTGCCACAATTCCAAGCGTAATACCAATAACCCCTCCAAAAACGCTCAACAGAATCGATTCGATCAGGAATTGCATCAGGATGTCATTTCCACGTCCGCCAACCGAAAGCCGAAGTCCGATTTCGCGGGTACGCTCAGTAACCGATACATACATGATATTCATGATGCCAATACCACCTACCAACAACGAGATTCCTGAAATGGCACCCAGCAATGCAGTCATAATATCGCTAATGGAACTAAACATTTGTACCATTTCGGATTGAGACCTCACCTGAAAATCATCGGCCTCAGCTGCCTTTAGCTTGTGGCTATTCCGCAATGATTCGGTGAGTTGAGTTATTGCAACATCATTCAGTGCTTCGCTGGCTGCCGATGCTGCAATACTCTGGATGTGCGTAATGGCCAGAATTCGCTTTTGAACTGTGGTATAAGGTGCAATAATCAGGTCGTCCTGATCCTGTCCCATGCCGTTTTCACCTTTTTCGCCCAACACTCCAACGATCAGAAGCGGAATACTTTTAAACCGGATGGTTTGTCCGATTGGGTCGGTTTTCCCAAATAGATTTTCGACTATCGTTTGTCCTACCAAACACACCTTGGCATAAGTTTGTATCTCAGTGTCAGTAAAACTTCGGCCCGATCCGATGGTGTATTTCCGGATGTTGAAATATTTGTTGTTTACCCCGTATATCGAAGTTGGCCAGTTTTGGTTGCCAACTACTGCCTGTCCACTCGAACGTACTTCAGGCGAAACATCACTAATAGCCGGGCAGTTTTTTTCAATGGCATCTACATCAGTCAGTTTCATGGTTTTTGCATCGCTGTTTCCCATTCGTACTCCACCTTTTTGTTCTGCTCCAGGCATGGCAAAAATAAGGTTGGTTCCCATTCCCGACATTTGATCCTGAATACTTTTTTTCGAACCCTGCCCGATGGCCAGCATCACGATTACAGAAGCAACTCCGATGATGATTCCCAACATGGTTAAAAAGGCCCTGAATTTATTTCTTCTCAAGGCACTTACCGCTATTTTTATTGAATTTGTATAGTTCATGACTTTAAGTTTTTATTTGTTATAAGTTCGGAGTTCGGAATGCCTAGAGTTCGGAGTTTTCAACTCTAGGCACTCTAGTACATTTTAGGCACTCCGCACTTTTCTTCCTCTTCCTAAACGAGCTCTTCTACAGGAAGTGCTTTAAGCAATTCAACGGCGTTGTTTCGGTCGGTAACTAGTTCTTCACGAATAATATGTCCATCGCGGAAAACCACCTGGCGAGTCATAAATTTTGCAATATCGGGCTCATGAGTCACAAAAACGATGGTTTTACCTTTCGAATTTAAATCCTGAAGTAAGGCCATTATCTCGTATGAAGTTCGTGTATCGAGGTTTCCGGTTGCTTCGTCGGCCAAAATAACCACCGGATCGTTGACCAGCGAACGGGCGATGGCCACACGTTGTTGTTGTCCTCCCGAAAGTTGATTGGGCATGTGGTGCATCCTATCGGTTAATCCAACTGCTTCCAGCGCGGCTTCTGCCCGCTCGCGCCGTTCCCTTGGTTTTACTTTTGAGTTATAGAAAAGCGGAAGTTCAACATTTTCGAGTGCCGAAGTTCGTGATAGAAGATTGTACGACTGAAAGACAAAACCCAACTTGGTATTTCGTAAACCAGCCAATTCATTCTTCGAAAGTTCGCCCATGCTTATTCCATCCAGAAGATAGCTTCCTGAAGTTGGTTTATCCAGACAACCCAGAACGTTAAGCATGGTTGATTTTCCGGAGCCACTGGTTCCCATAATGGCTACAAATTCACCTTCTTTAATTTCCATATTTATTCCTTTCAGGGCATGCACAGTAATATCACCCACATAAAAATCCTTTTTCAGGTCCCTGACTTCTATTATTGTTTTCATCTGTATCTAATTAGTTTTAATTGTCAGTTGGAACTAGCCAATAAATATTCTCCTGTATGAGAAGTAATTCTCATGGCTCGTTTCATGCTTATTTGGTTGTTGGCGATGTTGTTGTTTTCCGGTTACTTCCCGGTCTTTGCGGCATGAAAGGGCTTTTAACTGTAGTTGCTCCTGCTTTTGCTGTGCCACCGGTTGAAGTTGCAGAAACAACCACTTCATCGCCTTCCTTTAATCCGGATAGTACTTCGAAATGAATTTCATCGGTAACACCGACAGTAATTTTTTGTGGCTGAATAATCGCACCTTGTTTAATCCAAACGGTTTGGCTTTCGCCACCTGCTTGTTGATCCAGTTGTACTGGTGGGGCTTGTGGTTCTGAAGCCAGCACTCCACTTGTATTACTTTGATTATAAGTAGCCAATGCTGCAGCATCGGGCGTGAATCTTACAGCTTTTGCCGGAACCAGAATAATATCTTTTTTTTCGGTAACAAAGAATGTTGCGTTGGCCGTCATTCCAGGCATTAAAACTTTTTCGGGATTTGGGGCATTAATAACCACTGTATAGGTTATTACATTGGCCGATGAAACCGGTTGTAATCTGATTTCGGTTACCGTACCGGAGAACTTCCGCAATGGGAATGCATCTACAGTAAATTCTACGCGTTGGTCGTTTCGCACCTGGCCTATATCGGCTTCGTCTATTTTAGCTTCCACCCGCATTTGAGTCAAATCGTTGGCAATAGTAAATAAAGTTGGTGTATTGAAACTTGCAGCTACAGTCTGACCTTCGTCAACGGCACGGTCAAGGATTATTCCGTCGATTGGTGAATAAATACGGGCATACGACAGGTTAATTTTGTTCTTGTCGTACATCGATTTGGCATTACTCAAAGAGCCCAAGGCATTGTTGTAATTGTATTCGGCGAGATCAAAATCCGACTGGGCAATGAGTTTCTTCGCAATCAATGCTTTGTAACGCTCGTAAGTTGCTTTCTGGTACTTGACTTGTGCCTCAGCCTGATCGACCGATGCCTTGCTTTGCTGGAGCTGTGCCAGCAGAGGAGTCTCGTCCAATTGAGCCAGTAATTGGCCTTTCTTTACTTGTGAATTAAAGTCAACAAATATTTTCTCAATCACTCCTGAAACCTGAGTTCCCACATTGACTGTTTTGATTGCTTCCAGAGTTCCGGTAGCAGTAATTGTGTTGCTAATAGTTCCCTTTTCAATTCTTGCTGTTTCAAATGAAACTGTCTGTTTGGTGCTTCCGAGCGTCCTGTAGGCCAGATAGCCAATGGCAATTACTAAGACTGCCGATCCGATGTATAATATTCTTTTTTTCATGATGATGTATTTATGTTGTTTTAATTTTATCTGATGGATTTTTAAAGTGCCAACGGAATTCCCTTGTAGAAATCGAGCACTTTGTAGCTGAAAATCACATTGAATTTTGATTGCAGCAACTTGCTTTCCGAAGTAATCAAGTTTGTTTTTTGAATCAGAAAATCGACCGAGTTAAGCAATCCTTGTTTGTATTTTTCGGTAGTTACATCGTATGACTCCTGGGTTGACTGATTTTGCTCCTGACTTGCAGCGTACTGACTTTTGGCAGAAACCACATCAGCACAAGCTTGTTCTATATTTTTACGAAGTTCATTTTTAGTATTGATCTCGTCGAGTTCAGCATCTGAAACCGTGATATTAGCAATGGCAACATTCGTTTTAACCTGTTTCTTCTGAAAAATTGGAATAGAGAGCGATAAGCCAACAGATGGATTCACTTTGTCCTGTAACTGGCTGGTGTACCCGGCATTTTTCGTCAGGCTCGAATAACCAGTTGACAAGCCTGCATCCATCGAAAGACTTGGAAGGCCGTCGGCTTTGGCAATTTTCACATCCAGCAATGCACTTTCTTTGGTCAGTTCTGCATTTTTAATCTGTGGTTTAATTCCCAGTGCGAGTTGGTAAATTTCCTGTGCATCGGGCGAAGCTGAATCGATCAGTAAACTGTCCAAATTGGGTGAACTAACTTCAAAACTGGCATCAACCGGCAATTCCATCAACTGCATCAAGGTAACTTTGCCCATTGCCAACTGACTTTGAGCTGAAGCCAAGGTAGATTTTTCAGCGGCCAGTTCAGATTTAATCTGCAAATAGTCTGACATTGAAATGACACCCAAATCCATGCGCTCTTTCGACAAATTGAGTTGTTCGGTAGTTGATACAATTTGCTTTTCAGCATTGCTTACACTCTCGTAGGCATACAAAACCTGCAAATATGCATTGAGAATATTTAGACCAACCGATTCTTTTACCGTTTCTGAATAAAGAAGACCGCTCTGCAAATCGAGTTCGGCCATCTTAATTTTGTTGGTCAGCTTTTGGCCATTGTAGAGTGAAACACTTGAATTCAGTGAGTAATTGGTACTGTTTGCGCCGCTACTGCTTCCATACGAGCCGGTTGTCGAGTCGAATCCTTTGTACCAGTTCAGGTTTTCGCGAACCGATGCATTTACCGAAGGCAATCGGTTGGCCTGTGCCTGATCGGAATAAAGCTGATTTTTGTCGTTCGTCAGGCCTGTTTTCTGAATCTGAATGTTTTTACTCAAGGCATAGTTGATGCATTCTTCGAGTGTCCAGATTTTATTCTGCGCATTTCCACGGTATCCTGAAAAAAGAATCAGGAAGAGAGAAATAATTAAAGTTGATTGAATTGTTTTCATGACTTCTATTGAAATTTTGAACCGAAACTACGCCAGCTTTTGTTCTGTATAAAATGCAATAGACGTTCGGGCTTATTTTATCGACGGATAGATGTATTTTGAGTTTGGGAAGAATGAAAATCACACATAAAAAGGGAACGATTTTAATTTATCACCCAATCTATGATGTTTTCAGGCTATAAAACATTTATCCGATAATGTAAAATTGAAATCATTTTTCTATTTTTAGAAATGCGAATAAGAAAAAAAGGAATCCATACTTTATCAAAAACATTTGAAAGTGTCGAGTCAGCACTATAATCCCGGACAAAAAAAAGATGAAAAAAACTATTAAAAGATTTGCAGCTTTTTTAATTGTTTTAATCGCTGGATTTTCAACTTCAAACGCTCAATGGCAAAAGACCAATGGCCCGTATGGAGGGAAAATTCAATGTTTTGCATCCACTGGTTCAAATATTTTTGTGGGGACTGTTGGTAGTGGTGTGTTCTTGTCAACCAATAACGGAACGAGCTGGACACCTGTAAATTCCGGATTAACCGCTCCTGGTCTGGACGTAATATCTCTTGCAGTGAATGGTTCGAATATTTTTGCCGGAACGAATGGCAGTGGGGTATTTTTATCAACCAACAATGGAACAAGCTGGACGGCAGTGAATTCAGGTCTGACAACTTCCTGGATTAAATCGTTAATTGTAAATGGAACAACTGTTTTTGCCGGAACCCAAGATGGAGTCTTTTTGTCAACCAATAATGGAACAAGCTGGACTGCAAAAAATACGGGGCTGCCAGATTACCGTATAGTAGAATCACTTGCTGTTAGTGGGACAGATATATTTGCCGGTATTGATGGTGAAGGAGTTTTTCGATCAACGAATAACGGAACCAGTTGGACCGCTGTAAAAGCAGGCTTGTCAGATTGGAGTATTCAAACATTAGCGGTTAGCGGAACGAATATTTTTGCCGGAACTAATGGCGGCGGTGTTTTTCTGTCAAGTAATAATGGATCAAACTGGGCGGCAGTGAATACAGGTTTAACAAATACATCTGTCCGATCAATAGTAATAAATGGAACGAATATTTTTGCCGGCACCTACAACAGTGGAGGTGTATATTTGTCAGTTAACAACGGCACAAGCTGGACAACGGTGAATAAGGATTTAGCAAATCGTGATATCCTTTCTTTAGCCATACATGGAACGAATATTTTTGCCGGAACCAATGGCGGCGTTTTCTTATCAAGTAATAATGGAACGAACTGGACAGCTGCAAGTACTGGCATAACAGCTTCATTTGTTAATGCGCTAGCAACAAGCGATACTGATATTCTTGCAGGTACAGATGGGAATGGGGTGTTTTTGTCTTCGAATGGATCCACTTGGAGTCCCAAGAATGCAGGACTTGGAAATATCTATATTAAATCGTTAACTGTTAGTGGAGCAAATATTTATACCGGTTCCAATTGGGGATCGTTCCTTTCAACGAATAAAGGAACGAACTGGACACAACTTTATCCATCTTTTTCAGGTAATAGTTTTAGCATCAGTGCAATGGCAATCAATGGAACGAATATGTTTGTAGGTGATATGGATGATGGAATATTTTTATCTACAAATAATGGCGTAAATTGGGTAGTCAAGAATTCAGGATTAACAAAAATAGATATTACTTCATTAATTCAATGTGAATTGGGACTTTTAGCCGGAACCTTCAGTGGTGGTGTATTTTTATCAAGCAATAATGGTGCAAGCTGGTCAGAATTAAATACAGGCTTGCCTCAGAAATGGATTACCTCATTGGCTGTTAGCGGAAAGAATATTTTTGCCGGGTGTGCCAGCGGAGTGTATTGGTATAACAATTCCACATCAAGCTGGACGGCAGTCAATAAAGGGTTGACATATCCTAATATTCTTACTTTACTGGCGAATGGGACAACCATTTTTGCCGGGACATATAGAGGCGTTTATGTGTCAAAAGATAATGGGGCCAATTGGACAGCCATGAATACCGGTCTTTCAGATGCTGAAAAGATATATTCATTGGTTGTAAGCGGAGCAAACATATATGCAGGTACTGGTGGTGCCGGAATTTGGAAGCGTTCATTGTCAGAAATCACAGGCATCGCTCCTGCTAATTTAACAAATGAAATGTCTTTGTATCCAAATCCTGCAAATGATTTTGTATCACTTTCTCTTGATAAAAATGTTGTTGAACCCTTCAGACTGAATATTTATAATATTGCAGGCGTGCTTGTTAAGTCAGAAATCATAGAGAAGAATCACACAAAACTTAACATTGATGAACTAAAAACTGGAGTTTATTTTGTTGAAACAAATGCTGATGCAGAATTAAAGAAAACAAAACTGATAATTCAACGATAAGTACTTTAGCTCAATAAATCGAACGAATATGGAAAAACTTATTGCATGTTGCGGTTTAAATTGTGCTACTTGCGACGCAAGGATAGCTACAATGGCGAATGATGATGTATTGCGCACCCAAACTGCTGAAAAATGGAAAGTTGCATTTGGTGCCGACATTACACCTGAAATGATTAATTGTACCGGATGCCGTGAAGAAGGAGTAAAATTTGCACATTGCTCAGAGTGCGAAATCAGAAATTGCGTGCAATCAAAAGACTTTCAGACCTGTGCCGATTGTGATAAACTGGAGAATTGCCCGTTGTTGGTCAATCTGCATCAATATGCGCCAGATGCCTTGGAAAATCTTAAATCACTGAATTAGGCCTGACTGTTGGTACAAATCGAAGTTTTCCTGATCAAAACATACAAAGTGCACCTGTTGGATTTGTTCTGTTCTGCTTAAGAAATCGGTAACGGTTTTCACAGCAATTTCCGCAGCTTTGTCTTTCGGATAGCCATAGACTCCGGTGCTAATGTTAGGAAACGCAATGGTTTCGATCCGGTTTTCAACAGCTAATTTCAGTGAATTGATATAGGCATTTTGCAAAAGCTGAGGCTCATTGTTGTATCCACCGCGCCAAATTGGTCCAACGGTGTGTATCACAAATTTCGCCGGTAGGTTTCCTCCTGAAGTGATAACGGCATTGCCAGTTGCGCAGCGCCCTTGCCGGACAACTATTTCGCGGCATTCGGCAAGAATTTGTGGACCTCCGGCTTTATGAATGGCCCCATCCACTCCTCCACCACCCATCAGTGAAGAGTTAGCGGCATTCACAATCGCATCCACTTCCAATTTAGTAATGTCGCCAAAGATCAATTTAATTTGTGTTTTCATTCCTGGGAGTTCTTTATATCCAAAAGTACGAAAGGCTACCTGAATTCAGATAGCCTTTCGCTTTATAAGTTACAAAACATTAATTACTGTTTGGCCAGTTTCAAACCTTCGGTAGTGGTATAATATTTCGTAATCATGTTCGGCACTTCCCATTCGGGTAATTTGCCATCTTTCAGGTATTGCAGATAAAATTCGGTTACCTGTCCAAAATGAGCTTCGTGACCTACACTATACTGAGCAGGAATTTCAACTGTCCAGAGTTTATCGCTTAATTTATTCAACTTCAATCCTGCATACTTAGCGGCAATATCTTGTTCAACTGCTTTTTTCAGGCTAGCCTCAAAGGCAACCAAGTCACTGGCCGCAGTTGCTTCGATGTAAACGGTGGGTTTGTATTTTTCTTCCTGACCTTGTTTAATCATCACGTTGCAAATATTTCCTCGCATGATGCTGTAATGCGTATCACCAGTACCTTCAGGTGCTTCAAAATTCCAGATGACTGAAACTTTGGCCACTTTGCCTTTCAGTTTGTAGGTCATCTCTCCATTCGAATATGTTTTCAGGGTTCCGTCTGTCACATCTTTCTTCAAATATTCCGGAAATTCTTTCAATGAAGTTACTTTCTCAAACTGAGCCGGAGAAATTTCGGTAGTCCAACGTTTAGCCGAGATCATCTGAACATCCGTTTTGTTCAGGATCACTTCGGGAAAACAGCCCCATTGAACAAGGTCAACCAGATGAGTGGTTACATCAACAATGCCCTCGCCTTGTTGCGCTGTGTCGAAAAACCAGGCCGGACGTTTCAGAGGGTTCCCGGCAACCATTTTCGAAAAATGATGCACACTTTCTTTGGTAACGGCAGGGAGTTCAGGAGTTCCGTCAATTAATCCGCCAAAAACCTCGGTATTATTGGCCAAATCACGCTGAACGATAGAAGTAATTTCGTGCCGCTCGGTCATGATGTCGTACAATAAGACTCCCTTTTCTTCAGCAGTTTTGAAAGCCTGTTCCAAAACCGGGAAAGCTTCCGGAGTAATTACCATAGGTTTATCGGCAAATACGTTCAATCCAGCCTCAACAGCTTTCTGAATGTATTCGGTTTTCTTGGCATTGTTCCCGGCAACCATCATCACATTGCCCGGTTTTTCTGCCAACATTTTTTCGAGGTAATCGGCACTGGTATAAACTTTTTCAACCCAGGCAGTTGGATTTTCAGCACGTTTGTTAAATCCCTCAATACGGGACAAATGCTGAATCACATCGTCACCTTCCGGAGCATATACGTAAACAGTCGGATCTATCTGTTGGTACATCGATTTTTGAATGAGACCGGCATGAAAATGACCGGGATCAAGCGTCATTAGTTTCACTTCGCCGGCAGCACCGGTAAATTTTGGAACTGATTTCTCGGCAGTTTTTTGTCCGCCACCTACACAAGCTGATAAAAGAGTTGCCACAGCTACTATGGGTATTAAATTTTTTTTCATGAGTTGAAAATTAGGGTTATTGGTTTTATGCCAACAAAAATAAAACTTTCTCCGGAAGAAAAGTGACAAGTTTCGACTGGGAAGGATAATTTAAGTTGGCACGATTGTCAAAGTTGTATATGATGTCGCTGATACTTTCGAAAGTTATTATCATTTCCCAAATAACGACAACCATTCAATCACTTCCCCATCAACTTACGTTCAATTGTCATTTGCATTCCGGAGAGTTCTACCAGTCCTTTCAGGCGGTCAATGAAGATAGTCTGAACCCGGTAGTTTGGGACTAAACTCCGCTGAATGCACTGAATCCTCCATCGACCGGAATGATGGCACCAGTAATGAAGCTTGCGGCATCGGAGCAAAGGAACTGAACCAAACCGTTTAATTCGTTAATGTCTCCAAAACGCCCCATTGGTGTTTTGTCCATTATTTTTTTGCTTCTTTCGGTGTATGAACCATCTGGATTAATAAGCAAATTGCGGTTTTGTTCACCTATAAAAAAGCCTGGGGCAACCGCATTCACCCGTAATCCCTGGCCAAACTTTTGGGCAAGTTCGGTTGCCAGCCATTGGGTAAAAATGTTCATACCCGCTTTGGCAACCGAATAACCCGGAACCCGGGTAACTGCCGAATAAGTTGTCATCGACGAAATGTTGAGAATACTCCCTTTGCCATTCCGTGCGATCACTTCGCCAAAAACCATACAAGGATAAACCGTTCCGTTTTGGTTTAACTCGAGCACGTTTTCCCATTCCTCCGTATTCATGTCAAAAATAGTCTGGTCGGGATTTATGCTTGCACCGGCAATATTTCCCCCGGCACAATTGATCAGGATATCGATGGTTCCATATCGGTTGAGTATTTCTGAGCGGGCACAAATAAGCTCCTCCATATCGACTACATCGCCGATAACAGCCATTGCATCTCCACCCTGCATGTTAATTTCTTCTGCACGCACTAAAATATTTTCAGGATTACGACCAAGGACAACAACTTTTACACCCGCCATGGCCAGGCTTTGAGCGATACTTCCACCCAATACGCCCCCTCCACCAGTGATTACAGCCACTTTGCCTGTCAAACTAAAATCTGGAATACTCATTTGTGTTTTCTGTTTAAGGATTATAACTGTTACGTGTGAAATCGAAAAGGCGCATGCAGAAATTGTCGTATGAATAACAATTGTTAATGCTCCTTGTTTTTTTAAGCTCTGCTAAAAGTAAATTAGCACGATCTCTGTCCGTCGATATCTTTAAAATCCATTTCATATTTTTCGCCGTTGAAAAGCGTTATTGAAGCACCCAGAGCTGAAAATTTCGGCGTAATATCCATGATTTTAATATCCTTTATCGGTGACAATTCTTCCTCGGTCCATTCCTCATTATCCATCCGGTGAAGCATCACACTGATCATCAGCTCCATCGGCGGATTTTTGGCCATTCGCCTTTTGTACGCAAAAATCACGGTACTTTCGTCGGCCTCGGCATTTCGGTCACTGTGCACCAAACAATCCAGCTTGTCCCAGCCGTGATAAGTTATCAAGGCAATTCTTCTTCCAGGAATAGATGATGTAATCACCTTTTTGTCACCGTCTTCAAACTGATTAACGACAGCCTTTTGCCCCCCAATATGAGGCATACCGAAATGACCAAGTGTTAACTCATACTCAAAAGCCAAGCGCGAACGGTCGACCCGGATTACTCCTCCCGGAATGGTAATTTCAGCCAAATCGATGATATACCCCACTCCATTGTTTGGAGGTCGCCGCATTATGGCCTGACGATAGATTACATTGTTTCGCACGCCATTAAAAAACATGCTTTGCGAAATGGTAAACGAACGGTTCTTTTCTGAATCGTTTTCAACCTTTTTGCCAGTGAGGTAAAAATTGACATCATCGCCACGAACGTCTCGCGGATCCTGGCTACGAAAACTGTATTCCATCGAAGTTCCGCCCTGCGGATTATGGTCTTCCCACGGGAAATGCGTGTTGTAAACAAGCTTCGAATAATTCGGATCGTCGTAGTAAACCTTTCCCGGAATGATTTCTGAAGTGCCTGTTTTTCCATGGTTCACAAGTACAAGACCCGGACTTTCGAGCACTACTTTATTCGATTTGTCGCCGAGAGTTTCCCAGTCACCTTCATTTTCTTTGGCAGTCCAGAATGGTGAATCGTCGGGCAAAGCCAAACAGATAAATGGCAAAAACATCAGGAACGGACTGGCGGCGCAACTGTAGTTTTGCACCATGTATTCCTTTTGTCCGTAGAAACCAAGGCTCGGAATATCATTGTCATAAAATTCTTCGCGGGTGACAAATTGAAGCAATGAACCGGAACAAAGTCTGCGCGCCCAACCTGCATCTAACAAGGTTTTATCTTTCAGCATAAATGCCACGGGGAATGCCCCGGAAACCCATGTGCGATAGCAAATACTGCGCGACCACATGTTGATGTAACCATCTCTTCCGAAGAAGCTGGTGAGCGATTCCATTAATTTCTGGGCCGATTTTTCGATGATGGCAGCCACTTCAGGATAATATTCGTCGCCAAAGGTTCGGTTCCAAATAGTGGTATACACGATAAACAGGCTTATCGAATAGTAATTGTAGGTTTGTTCCAAATACCAACCATTTCCGGAATGATAGGAAGCCACCCATAACAAATGACTTTTCAGTAACTCATCGTCAATTTCATAGCCATATTTTTTCAGGAACGAAAGAGTGATGATGTTAAAAATACGCCAGTTGTTTTGCGTGGTCCGGTGGTGCGCCCATTTCGATATGGTGACAACCATCTCTTCCCTTTGCTTTTCAGTAAAGTTAAACCAAATGGTTTCGGGCATCAGCAGCAACGTTTTAAACAAACCGCCAAATTCGCAGGTAAACTGGTAATTTGAATCGGGCAATTCTTCAGGCAAAGGCAACGAATTCGAATGTCCTGGAGTCAAGGCATTATAGATTTGCAAGCTATAATAATTGCGAAGATTGATGCCCTTGATTGTCGTTTCAGGATCGATATGGATTAGCGGGCCAGCCAGTGTAAATGTTCTTTCAAGCGCTTCGAACTCCAAAGAACGGTATCGCCATGCCGGAGCATTGGGTTCCGGATAGGTTTTCCCGGGAACCGATGGAAATGTCAACGGAGTATCAATGGAATCAACATGTTCAAAAGTTCGTTCCAACAGGTACTTTGCCAATTCGATGTAATGTTTTTTCGACATCCCGGTGTATGGACTCAACTCCAGATCGGGATTTTGGACTTCAAAAGCTTTCTTCACTCTAAAAAAATTAAGTTATTAATTTTATTACCGGTATATTTTCGAAAAAGAGGCTGTATTAATAGTCAAAATTCTCGAACCCCTCGTCACCCCGAATTCATTTCGGGGTCTGATATTCTGCGCGATGGGATCCTGAAACAAGTTCAGGATGACGTGACTAATGACTTTTAATACAGCTTCTTTTATTCGAAATGGTGTTTTATTTATTTCCTTTTGATATTACTAATTCCATAAGGAAAACGTTCCGGACGACTGAGCATGGCATTGGCCTGATCGTCGTTTTCGAAACGCTCGGTACCAGGATTCCAACTGAGTTTGCGGTTCAGATTCATGGCAACATGTGTAATCAGGCAAATGGAACAAGCGCGGTGCCCGATTTCAGCCGGAGAAATAGGCTCTTTCTTGGTCTGAATACATTCGAGCCAGTTGCCATGCTGTTCATCGCTTTTATAAAGATGGATTTCGTTTTCGCCGATTACCGATTCCAGAATTTTCGGATCACTGGCATCCAGTGCTTTGGCACTTCTGGCTTTCGATACCGGATCGCTGGCTGAAGCCACATAATCGCCTCTCGATACAAAAACCCAACCTTCAGTTCCTTCGTAGCGGATTCCGTTTGGATAGCCACCGCTGGTGTACATGGTAATTCCGTTGGCATACTCGGCTTTGGCCATAAAATCGCCATGAACATCCCACAATCCAGCTTTCGGGAATTCAGCAACTGCCTGAATTGAAATTGGCCCGGTTAATTCGGTATTCATTCCCCAAGCTGCTGAATCGTAATGGTGTTGCCCCCAACCGGTGATCATTCCGGCGCCAAACTGCTCGCGACGCAACCAGCCGGGACGGCCATAACCAACTTGTGGATGAACTCCAATTTCAGTGTAAGGAACGTATGGCGTTTCGCCCAGCCACATATCGTAATTGAAGCCTTTTGGTACAGGCATTTCAGCCGCTTCGGGACCTGATGGGTCGCCGGGCAAGCCAATTTTTACCGTGTGAAGACGGCCAATTCTTCCGTTGCGAACCAACTCGGCAGCCACACGGAATTGCGACGACGAACGCTGTTGAGTTCCTACCTGAAGAATGATTCCTTTTTCTTTCACGATGTCAGCCATTATCCGGCCTTCAGTAACCGTTAATGAGGTTGGTTTTTGCACATAAACATGTTTGCCGGCCAAAGCTGCTTCAATAGCTGGTTGTGCATGCCAATGGTCCGGAGTACTGATCACAACAGCATCAATATCTTTATTCAGAAGCATTTCTTTGTAATCATCGTACATTTTAGCATTGACATAGTTATCTTGACCGGTTTTCTTTTTGTAGTAATCCTCAACCAGTTTTTTCCCGTCGGCCAAACGATTTTTATCCAGATCGCAAACGGCAATCATGCGGGCAACATCGTGCTGCATGGTTCCGGGCATGTCGTGATCGCGGGCAATACGGCCGCAACCAATCTGGCCAATATTAATTTTATTACTTGGCGCATTTTTGCCCATTACCGACGATGGGATAATGGTTGGTGCAACTACTGTGGCAGCAGTTCCAATCATTGTAGTTTGTAAAAATTTCCTTCTTTCCATAGCTATAGTTTTTGATTAGTTTGTTAAAATTTGGCGGGTGAATCATCACATTTCAAATCGCCCAATACATATTGAGTGCCGTCCAGATAAAATTTCAATAGCCTGATATCCTCAAAACTTTGAGCATTGTGCGATGGTGAAACATAGAAAACACGGCCTTTCCCGAACTTTTTGATCCAGGAAACATACTTGATTTTTTCGTCGATCTCTTTGGTTTTCTTTGTCAGTTTTGAAGTATCCATAGACAACAATGGCCTGAAATTCTTCTGCGTATATGCTTTGTTGAACAAATAAGGTTCATCGGTATGTACAAACGCTTTTCCGCCAAATGCTTTTACCAGCGGATGATCAGGTTCGCACAATTCGAGTGTAATTTCTTGTTGTGCAGGGTGATAATCGAAACTTCCGCCAACCATTTCGCTGAATGGCATCGAGTTGTTTTGCATCACAATGGCACCGTGAAGCACCATCAGTCCACCACCTTTTTTCACATATTCAATCAGGTTAGCTTCCAGTTCCGCAGCTTTAGCTTTCCGCTGATCGTCGGTTAAACCTTCTTCTTTGTCGAGTACATCGAGCAACAAATCTCTACGTGGGCCTACCGAACAATTGTTATTCAGCACAACAGCATCGTAATTCTTCAGATTCTTTTTCTCGAACTTGTAAATATCTTTGCTGAATTCCACCTCGAAAGCACCGGTTTTTTCTGCCAAAACTTTCATAACAGCATCGGTGTGCGGAACAACCCAATGGTCGAATCCGGTAAATAAACTAAACACCAATACTTTGTGATGTTTTGTCGTTTGAACTTCGGCCTTTGCAGGAGCCAGCTTTTCAATTTTACTTATCCATTCGTCTGTCAGGGCAAATTCCTTAAGTTGAGCCCGGGAAGTGGAAACCGTTAGAATTAATGCAAATACGATCAATATTATCTTCTTCATATTCATACATTTAAGTTATTATCGTTTAGTTTTTGTCTCAGCTGAAAGAACCCCAATCTGAGGTGGATTGGCAAAAGCCTGCCAGTAGTTTTCAGCTTCTTCCGGAGATATTTTTCCGTCGAAAACAACCAGTCGGTATTTTAGAGTGTAATCGTTCCCCTTTTCAATTTTCCAGTCTTTGTGACGAATCGGGCAAAACTCGAAATACATGTCGCCACGTCCGCCATTTGCATCCATTGGCCAAACACGCATCGGCTCGGGGTGCATCCGGTTGGCCGGGTAACTCAGGAACAGAATTCCGGAGCGACCTTCTTTAGTTGCCGATTCACCTTCCACGATACACCAACGGGCATTGCTTCCATCAGCATCCTTGCGGGTTTTTCCTTCCGAAGTGAGCACCGAACTGTTGTCTTTGGTCCATTTCTCGGTTGCCCGCCAGCCAATTCCTCCGCCGTAACGATAGGCAGCCAACAAAATTCCTGAATCGAGTGGCGTGTTCAATGTACTTGCGTAATCGAACATGTACCGCTGATTGTTCAGGTTCCATACACGAACATCAAACTGTTCGTTCATGGCCACGGCATCGCCGCCAACAGCGCCAAAGTCAACATGTTCCTGAAGCGACTTGAATCCGGTATAAACAGGTCCTTCGACCTGAGAAATCAATCCTGCAAAACGAACCGTTCCCTGGCCTTTGTATAAATTCCAGAAATCCACTTCCCGTTTGCCAATAAAAGTGAGTGTCCAGGGATTCCATATTCCGTAGTGGTGGTAATGATCGGGTGCCTGTATGCGAGTCAGTACCTCGCCACCGGGCGAAGTAACCGGATGTAAAAATGCCGATCGTTTAAAAAGCGGACTCACTCCTTTTGGCGGATTTACCATTTCAATCTGATAACTCAAAATGGGTTTATCTCCTGAAGTCAAATTCAATGCGCCATCTTTTTTTGCCGCTTGAATTCCTGACTGAAATTTTGGCTGTGTTGCTGATTTTCGCAAAACAAAAATACGCTTGGTGTTTTTTAGGGTTAAACCATTCAGGATAAACCAAACTTTGGCCCCAGACGCAGTTTCCAACTGGAAAGGAACGGCAGATTCTGTTTTTGCTTTTACTTCGAAAAGGGCCAGTTTCAGCGAATCGGTATTGTAGTTAAGTTGATCGATGGACAGGCTGATCGGGCAGTCGGTGCGATTAGTGTTTCCGGCAGCAACTTCAAATTTCAGGATGTCTTGTGCTTTAACTTGAAACACAATCAGGATTGCAAAAAGAATTGTAATTAGTCTCATGGTTCGTTGGTTGCGAGTTGCAGGTTACGAGTTGCAGGTTTTCTCGTAACCCGAAACTCGTAACACGCAACAGATTTTTATTAGTTACTCTCTAATTCGTTAATAGTTTCAATAAACGCCCGCATATTATCGGTCGAAACATTCTGCGGAACTCCTCCGCCACACGACCAGATAATCGCTTTTTTATCTTCCACCTCGTTCCACATCTTGATGGTTTGCTCCTTCACTTCTTCAGGAGTGGCGGCCATCAATACATCGCGCGGAGGAAGATTGCCAAGCAAAGCAACTTCTGGTCCGGCCAGTTCGCGGATTTCGTTGATGGAATGCTCGAAGCTAAAATTAAACAAATTAATCCCCATTTCCTTCAGGAAAGGAGTGCTGATTATTCCTTGTGCATCGTTGTGAAAAAAGCGGATTTTGCTTTCGAAAGCGGCAAAAATCGGAGTCAGGTAGGGAACCACAAATTCACGGCACTCGTCTTCGCCCACAAAACCTACAATATCGTCCAAAACCAGAATTCCTTCAATTGATGGGAACTGTTCTTTCTGATAGCGCAGCCAGTCAATGGTAAATTCGGAAATCACTTTCAACAATTGGTGTGCTTCATCCGGATTCATCATCAGCAACATCATAAATTCGGTGGTTCCCATCAGGAATGTGGCAATATTTAGCGGCCCGCGGGCAATGGCGAATTTAATTTCGTGCCCGATTTCGTGAATAGACGGTTCGAATTCTTTCAAGCGCTGAATAATAAATGGCAACAGCCCATCCAATTTCGGATTCGGCTTTTTGATTCCAGCGATATCTTCAACCGAATGAATGGTTTTATCAGCGTGAGGCAGGTTGCTTTCGTACCAAACCTGCTTGGCTCCAAAAGCCGATGGCTCACTACACATGCCGTACTCTGACCAGAATCCGGGAAGGAAAATGGTGCTGGGGAATGTGTCGATGGCTTTTTTGTTGGTTGCAAACCATTGTTTGCCGCTGGCATAATAATCGAGGGTAGAAATGCCCGCCCATCCTGGGAGCCAGGGACTGTCGATAATAAACCCGACTGGCGCAGGTCCCTCATGTTTTCGGTTGACAACATCAACCAGCAAGTTCCATTGTTCGTTAGTCATGATTCTTTGGAATTGTTAGGTATTCAAAATATTAACTTTATCGACTTTCTGCCAGCGACTAGCGGCTGGCAAATGGCAACTGGTAAAATCAAAGGTAGCTGTTTCACGACAGTTTATCCAGTACTATTTTAACAGGCATTTGTACTATTTTTGCGAGATACCAAATCCTCTGGGCAATGAAGATCATGCACGAACAGGTGAGTTTTGCACCGCGCACAATGTTGAAGGTCAAGTGGGACGATTTCCCGCATTTTACTTATCCCTGGCATTTTCACAGCGAATTCGAGATCGTTTACGTGCTGAAAAGTTCGGGAAAACGTTTCGTGGCCGATAGTGTTGAACTCTTTCAGGAAGGAGACATTACGCTGATGGGTAGCAACCTTCCGCATTTCTGGAAAAGTGATGCGTCTTGCGACATTGAAAATGCCAGCCGCGTGAATGCGATTGTAGTCCAGTTTCACAAAGATTTTTTTCGCGAGGAAATCAATTCCTATCCGGAATTTCACCGTATCAATGAACTGCTGAAGCGGGCAGGGCGCGGAATTCATTTCAACAAAACATCCGGAGAGAAAATAGGGAAGATGCTGAAACGATTGCTGAAACTGAACGGGCTGGAGCGAATGATGTATTTTATAAAGCTTCTGGACGCGATGTCGCGGATTGAAAATTACCGCATTCTGGCCAGTAAAGCGTATCAATTGGAAGAACAAAAAGAGCTTAACAACCGGCTCGATAAAATCATGCACTTTATCAATACCAATTACCAGCGAAAAATTACGCAGGAGGAAGTTGCCTCGAAAATCGGGATGACCACGGCGGCATTTTGTCGCTATTTCAAAGAAAAGACAGGGAAAGGGTTTATTTATTTCATCAACGAAATGAGAATTGGTTACGCCTGCAAACTGTTGATCGAAAACCACCTGTCGATTTCGCAAATTTGCTTCGAATGTGGATTCAACAACATTTCCAATTTCAACCGGATATTCAAGCGGCAAACCAGCTACACCCCGGGCGAGTACCAGCAACAATTCGTGAGAGCGACTGTTTAATTCATTTGCGATTTGTCGATTTTTAGACTTGATGGAATGCCCCATCCCCAACCCTTCCCCACAAAGGGAAGGGAGTTTGGTATTCGAAAATAAGTACAGTTGCTTTTTAAATAACTTGCAATTTTGTCTTTTGCAACGAGTAGTCCCCCGTTTGGGGGATTTAGGGGGTGGTTAAAAAGGAATTAAGCCTGAAGAAATTCATAAATCAAGTAAAACTGAATAACTATTTTTACCAACAACGACAACTAATTATTATTTCCATGGAACACATTGAAAAATACATTGAAGAGAATAAAGAACGCTTTCTGGACGAACTTTTCGGGTTGATCCGGATTCCATCCATCAGTTCGATTGCTGCCAATAAACCAGAAATGTACCAGGCCGCAGAGTATTGGAAACAAACCCTGTTAAATGCCGGCGCTGACCGAGCCGAAGTTTATGAGTCGGATGGAAATCCGGTAACCTATGGCGAAAAGATTATTGATCCGGGAAAACCTACCGTGCTGGTTTATGCTCACATGGACGTTATGCCAGTTGATCCGCTTAACTTGTGGACTTCGCCACCATTCGAACCTGAGATTCGCGATGGAAAAATCTGGGCCCGTGGTGCCAACGACGATAAAGGTCAAAGTTTTATGCATGCCAAAGCCTTCGAGCTAATGGTTAAAACCAATACACTTCCATGCAACGTAAAATTTATGATTGAAGGTGAAGAGGAAATTGGTTCGCCAAACTTGGGCAAATGGTGCGAACAGCACAAAGACATGCTGAAAGCCGACATCATTTTGGTTTCAGACACTTCCATGATTGCTCCGGATATGCCATCGATTACCACCGGACTTCGTGGACTGGCATATTGGCAGGTGGAAGTAACCGGCCCGAACAAAGATTTGCACTCGGGTTTATTTGGCGGCGCGGTGGCTAACCCGGCGAATGTGCTGGCCAAAATGATTGCCCAAATGACCGACAACAACGGGCGTATCACGATCCCCGGTTTTTACGATGACGTGGTAGAGGTTTCGGCTGAAGAACGAGCCATGCTTGCCAAAGCTCCGTTCGATTTGGATGCCTATAAAAAAGCACTCGACATTGACGAAGTAGCCGGAGAAGACGGTTATTCTACCAACGAGCGCACCGGTATTCGCCCAACTTTTGATGTTTGCGGAATTTGGGGTGGTTACATGGGCGAAGGTGCCAAAACGGTGATGCCTTCGAAAGCGTTTGCAAAGATATCCTGCCGTTTAGTTCCAAATCAGGATCACAAAAAGATTGAAGTGCTATTTAAAGAACATTTCGAAAGTATTGCTCCAAAAACCGTGAAAGTGGAGGTTACCTACCTGCACGGCGGATACGGTTACGGTTGCGCGATTGATTTCCCGGCCTATCAGGCTGCCGAAAAAGCATACATCGATGTGTATGGCAAACGGCCTGTTCCGGTTCGTAGCGGCGGAAGTATTCCGATCATTTCTACCTTCGAGCAGGTACTTGGCATCAAAACCATTTTGATGGGCTTTGGCCTCGAATCGGACGCAATTCATTCGCCCAACGAAAACTACCCATTGGAACAGTTCTTCAATGGAATACGGACGATACCGCTGTTCTATAAATACTTCGCTGAAATCAAATAGATTTTACCACAGAGCACACCGAGATAAAAGAGATTCCATTCTTCGAAAGAGGGATGGAATTTTTTATTCGCTTTATTCTGTATACTATATATACTTTGTATATTTGTAAAAAATATAGCATCATGAGTACTGCAACTTTAAAAAGAAAATTAATCGATCTTCCGGAGGAGACTTTCCGAAATTTGTCAATCATGGCTGCCGCTGAAGGGAAAAGTTTAAAAGCGTACATCGAAAGCCTGCTTATTTCTGAAGCAAAATTGATGAGTGATGAGGATATTTACAGACAACTGGTAAGTAATGAACCTGAAGGAAAGGTAAAAGCCTCAGCCGAAGAGCAGCAAGCATTCGAAAAATGGCTTGAAGCATGAATATTGAATATTCCAAAGCCTTTATAAAGGCCGCCACAAAGCTCGACGGTAAATACAAAGTCTCTTTGGCCAGGAAAATTGAAGAAGTAAAAGCCGCTTTAACCGTCGAAGAATTAACCGACTGCAAAAAGCTGGAAGGTTTCTCAAACACCTACCGAATCAGAATTGGGAGCTATCGGGCGTTTTTCATTTTTACAATCGTCAACAATACCGTTTGTTTCGAGTATCTGGTCAGTAGGGGCGATGCCTACAATAAAGAATATTTGAAAGCGCTTAAAACAAAAGAGTAGCCAGAATATCTGGCCGCAATAAATAGGAACTCAAAAGAAAATTTCATTCTTCGAAAGAGGGATGGAGTTTTTTGTTTTAGACGGATATATAATTCTCCCAAAATCTAGCTTTCTAAATTGCCAGATTTTGGGAGAATATCAAAGTGGTTTTCCCGTTGAACTAAATTTCCAGCGGATTTTTCACAACGGGAAGCTTGTTCTGTAAAGGTTTGGTGGACTTACTGATTTCAAGATCCTTGAAAAGGAATGCGTCCGGTGTAATGAACGTGGTCGGACAACCGCTCAAGTAATCAATCCGGTGATTGGTATCCTCTCCGCCCGTATTGTTCAGCACCTGCATCTGATTACTGGCACCAATAATTTTCCGAAGATCGGTTAAAACCAACGAATTGAAACTTACCGATCTGATCCGGGTTTCTTCGCCCGTGTTTACGTCAACTTTGAAAATCTGTCGCAATTCCGAGAGGTTGGAAGTCATTTCCCTGACAATGATGGCATAATTGAGTCCATCGGCTTTTGCACGTTCCATCAATTGCTTTTTTAGTTCTTCTTTCGATACTCCATTTTTATAATCAACCTCAACCACTCCCGGACCGATAATTGAAGCTCCTGAAATTGAAGGAACCCGCAAATGTCCGTTTGATTCTTTCATTTTCAGCGTTGGCATCCGCCCACAGAGCAAATTTTTCAACACTCCGTTTTCAACAATAACCAGCTCTTCTGGAGGAACAGTTCCTTCCATGTCCACCGGATAAGCACCAATTAATTGAATACCGTTGTATTTGGTTTTTCCGGAAACGGCTTTTACCGTCATATTTTCAGGAGAAATTCGGGTATCGATGCGCAGTTCGGTCGATATTTTGTTGGTTGACCGATCGGGCATTTGGGAATTGGTCCTTCTTTCGCGTTTTGCAAAAAGGTTTTCCTGTTGGGCATAAAACATTGTTTTTCGGACAACTTCAGCCGCAGCCGGGCCCTCAAACAAAACCGGGCCATTATATACATCGTTGAAAACCGGCGCTTTTTTCATTTCAAGCAAAGTTGCTGCCATTTCTTTTGTTTCCTTAAGTACCTGATCCAATTGTGGCAAATCGCTTTCGGTCTTTACATGGTAAGTTTTGTAAAGCTCCAATTCTTCGCCTTCGTCAGTCACCGTTTCCGCATTGACAACCAATCGTACAATTGAATTTGGGTATGAAGCCTTACTCCCTTCAGTATTTGAATAATAGATGTTTGCCTTGATTCCGGTGATGCGAACCCAACTTGTGGTAAATTGCGGATAATTCTTTAACTCGGCTGAAATCGCATTGGCATATTGAACGAGTTTCTCTTTGTTATAATTCAAATCAATCGCTGGCAGTGATAACTGAATTACTTTACCCGGAAGGAAATCCGGAACATTTGTCCACTCATCGGGCGCTGCATTTTTGTTAGCCGACTGCTTTGCTGAATAAAGGTTTACCGAATTTTTATAGGCCCGGTCGAAAGAAAGCCACAACCTTCTTCTGGATTCATCAATACAATCAGCCACCGGGAAATTGGTTCTTCCGGCCATCGGGTTAAAAGCTGTACCGTTGAGGTTATTGTTTTTGTAATCTCCAACCAGTACCTGCAAATTTTGCGGCACACGCATCCTTGATTCCGATGCCTTAATCAGCGATCCTAATGATGAATGAACGATGAGCAAATTCTGATCGACAATATTTACTCCGATGTAAAATGGATTCGGCATTCCTGGTAGTCGGAGCGCCCCCATGCTTTTGTTCATCTGTTCTTCCATAACCTTATGAAACATGGATCCTGTATTTTGATTTTGAGCCATAGCAACAGAAGAAATCAGTAATAATAAAAGGAATATGTAGTTTTTGAGATTTGTCATGATATTTTGAATTAAGTTGAATTCGGAACTAAAAACTATTTAGGCATATCAATCGGAGGAGTATTCCCCACTGGAATTGCCTTTTTCTGAAGCTCGATTTTCTTGATAAACATCATCGGACAGACCGAGGCGACCGGAACCCTGCCGGATTCGGCGCCGCAATATCCGCTAAACAACCCGTATTCACCACCAACGGCTTCAACTTCCGAAAACATCGCAAGCGGTGTTCCAACCAGATTCACACCCCGGACCAATTCGTCGGACCGTCCATCGGCATAAACCCGGTAAACTTCGTTCGGAGTCACATTAAAAGCATTCGGATTGACCCGGTTGGTCATCGTAAAACCGCCGGTAACTTCCTTAAAATAATATCCGTAGCTAAGATTTTGTTTTTTCAGCTCAGCGATAAAAAGATCGCGAAGCTCTTTTTCGGTATAATGCTTTTCTGACTCAAGAATAAGATTCGACTGGCGTGAAACTGGTCCCATCCCTTCCATTGCCCGGCCATGTCCGTTCGATTGCAAAATTCCTGCAATGGGAGTCCTGCCAGCCAGAAAATTTTTAAGAACGCCTTTATCAACCACGACTGTCCTTTTTCCCAAAACACCTTCGTCGTCGTACTTGTATGATCCGCTCAATACATAACTCTTGTATTCGCCCAGAGTTGGATCGAATATGACACTGAGGTTTGAATTCAAAATCTGTTCGCCGACTTTCTTTTTGTAGGTTTGGGCATCATCAACTGTTTTCATTCGTGATGCCTCAATACGGTGTCCGAAAATTTCGTGAAAGAAAACTCCGGTTGCACTTCCTGAAAGTAAAGCGGGGCCGCTGTACGACTCAACTACCGGTGATTTACGCAAGGCACCTATTTTACTGATCATTTCCTTTACTTCGGTTAAAATTACCTCGTCGGCAGGCAAACTCTTTAAATCGTGGGCGAAATACGACTTGTACAACGGAAGATCCATTCCATCGGGTGCAATGCCCGTGCAGGTAATCGTCAGTTCGATGTAATTTCGGTTCTCCGTAATTTTGGTCCCTTCCGTTGTAACAAAATACTTCCGGATTGAATTAACTGAATACTTAACCGAAGAATTGATAATAAACACGTAGTTGTAAAACGGAGCCGATAGCTTCTGCACTTTTGCGGCAAGCAAATCCTCGGTTTTCTTATCAACCACTATTTTCCGGGCGGGTTCAAGGTAGTTTTCCTGTTTTTCGGAACTAAAGTCCGGGGACTGGTCTTCTTCTTTTGCGTTGATGGCATTGCTGCCTTTTATTTTTCCCAATTGGTCAACCGCATTTTGATAGGCAGTGTTTGTTGATTGCCAAAGTGCCTGTGTAATTGCGGCTTCTCCATTATCCCACGGAAGCTCGGTTATTCCGAGATAGTTAAAGCCGGCACCACCCCTGATGGCATGAAAATTATCAAGTTCGGGTGTCCCAACCCTAACCATCGTGGTTAAAATCCTGTTGTTATTTCGTCTTACCTGCTCCAGACATCCGTGAGACCCGGAAATATCCGTCACTTCCATATCTGAAACTCGATAACTCAAATAATACGCGGGAGTTTCCTGCTTTTTTAGCTCCGTGAATTCACGAGAAATTTCTTTCTCCAAAATATTGATGAGGGGATCCTGTGCGGAAAGATACTGACAGTTTAATGCAAGAAAAAATGTCAGTAATAGGTGGAATTTTTGAAACATAGATTGATCTTTGGTTAATTGAAACCAAAGTTAACAAAACATGTTCCATCTAATTTATGTTTTGTAACAGACCAATAAGATATGCTGGTTACCTTTCTCTTCCTGCTACAGGCAACTGTTTCCCTATATCAACTTAACCTCAGCCTTAGCTTTTATCTCAATTTTAATTGTGAAACTAATGTCTGAAAAATCGGCTACCCCGGTTGAAATTACTCCGATTTCCTGTCCATCTTTAAGTGATTGACTTAATAGATTCAATTGATCTTTGTCGTTGGTTAAAGTCAGAGTTTTCCCAACTGATAACAATTCATTTTTTAAAGACCACTTAATTTCACGATTGAAGTTCTTAAGAATCAAATCTCCTGAAATAAGTGTGATGCTGTTTCTTGAAAGGCTTGTGATAGTGGCCGTGATGGATTTTATTTCGTAACCCTGTATGCTGTTTAAATAGACATTGACTTTGGAGTCGCTGCGGGGGTCGATTACGGCACTGCCACTGTAAACAGCGGTATTCGTAACGTTTAAGATGGCAGGAACTTTACATTCGAGCATACTGGTAAAGGCAGGCTCGATATCAAATGTGCTGGCATCCTTAATTTTATCGCAGCTTGTGCTGGTAAAAAGCAGGGAAAACAATACTACTACAAAACTAAGCTTGAAGATTTTTCTCATAATACATTCATTTTAAAGTGGGTAAAATAAAAGACATGTCTATCTGAATTATTCTGCTTAACAAATAGTATTTGAGGAAAGTTTAATGGGATTCCAGATTTTATTTATAAAGAAAAAAGAATTCATTTTTTTGAATTCAACTTTTACCTCAAAGTGTTCAATCGAAGTCCCCAATTAGCAACTTAAACCCGGAACCCGTAAAGGTTTTATCTGTACAAACAGGTTTTAAACTCCACCGCCCTCCTCGGCAATAATGATGCCGGAATCGCCTATGTCGCTAGTCTTCAGTCTTATGTTGGAGTTTGTTCGGGCCAGAATATTGGTGCAGGCATCAATCGAAACAATATATTTACGAATGATGAGGAAGTATCTCTAACCAGGAAGAACACCAAGTAAAGCACAAAGGATACAAAGCAAATTCCATTCTTCGAAAGAGGGATGGAATTTTTAGTTTTTAGGAAGGTTTTAACCCAAAGGGAGGCTGGGAAACGAAGTCATTTATAATGAGTAAATTTACTGAAGCACATTAAAAAATTCAAAATTAGATGAAAAACACTGTCAACCACAATTCTAACAGCATGCAGATTTCCTTTTTAGATGAACTTGATACAAGCAATTTCTTTTATCAAAACATTGTGACCTTAGCTTATTCCCAATTTGGCATTAATGAGCTACTTGCCAGAGGTTTTTACAAATTCAAGAAATCACAATTCACTGATAATAGCTCGTTCATTAAAGAAATACAATCTTATAATTTTCCAATTGATGTTGAAGAAGAAATCCTTAACACAAAAACATTTACTCCATTAATTTATGTGCCGGGATTTTTAACAAAGGATAGATCTAAGTCATATGAAATAGACATAGACGAATCTGCACGTAAATTATTTTCTGAGGATGAATACCCCTTTGATGCAAACAGCCAATTAACCTATTTGACAATTATAGCAGCATGGGAAAAAGCAATGGTTCATAAACTGCAAGATAAACCTGTTTTACAATTTTTTAGGCATATCAGAAATGCGGCAGCTCATAACGGAAGATTCCACTTCGATAAAAAAGTTATTGATGAAAAATCCGGAGAATTAAAGAAAAAAGCACAATGGAACCAATTCGAAATAAAAAGCAGTTTGCAAAATATGAAGCTTATTCCCAAATTCAAAGAGGAAAATGAAGCTTTTTGGGATCAAGGAGACCTCGTTGAATTTCTCATTGATTTTGAGAATTATTACCCAGAACTAAAAATGTAATAAATATCACAACAGCTCAACCGAAGGCTCCAACTCGCAACATGAACCCCGCAACTCAGAACGCTTTTACCTGTCCAGCCAACTCTTAAATTCCACCACCCGTTCGCGCGCCACGATAATGTCGGGATCGTCAATTTCGTCGATTTTCAGGCGGAGGCGGGAATTTGTCCAGGCCAGAATGTTGGTGCAGGCGTCAATCGAAACAATGTATTTGCGGTTGATACGGAAGTATCTTTCAGGGTCGAGCATCGGCTCCAACTGGTCGAGTGCATAGTCTATACAGTAGGTGTGGGCATCGGTGGTGCGAATAAAACTGGCTTTCTCCTGACTGTAAAACACCAGAATTTCCTCTACCGGAACACTCCTTATTTTGTCGCCCACTTTCACCATAAACCGCGATTTGTAAGCCTTTTCGGAACCCGCTTTGCCTATTGAGAGTATCTTTTCAAGCGCCAGTCCCGGCGAAAAATGTTTGGCTTTTTCAATGGCTTGCCGGAGCCGTTCTTCTTCAATCGGTTTCAGTAAATAGTCGATTCCGTTGGTTTGGAATGCCTCGATGGCATAATGGTCGTATGCTGTGGTAAAGATTATCGGGCAACGCACCGTAACCTGTTTGTAAATTTCGAAGCTAAGCCCGTCGGCCAGCTGAATGTCGGAGAAAATCAGCTCGGGCTCAGGATTGTTTTGCAGGTATTTTATACCATCGCGTACCGATTCGATTCGGGCAAGTACCACCATATTTGGTGCAACTTTAGCCAGCAGGCGTTCGAGGTGATTGGCGGCGCGGGTTTCGTCTTCGAGGATTATAATCTTCATTTTTGCAGCGCTTTTAAAATTGGAACACGAACAGCGTAATACTCGTCAGTGCTAATGATTTTGATCGGTTTTTCAGAAAAGAAAGCAAACTGCTGCGTAATATTCTTCAGTCCGGTTTTTTTCGAATCGTCCCCAACGCTTTTGGGTTGCATGTTGTTTTTCACTTCCAGCGAATCAGCGTTTTTTCGTATCGAAATCCACAGCGGGAAAGCCTCCGAAACCTCATTGTGTTTCACTGCATTTTCGATGAGCAATTGCAGACTCATGGGCACAATGTAATCATCCGCACTGGCCTCCACATCAATCTCAATTTTCAGTTTCTCTTCGAAACGGGTTTTCAGCATAAACGTGTACGAACGGATAAATTCGAGTTCATCTTTCAGCGGAACCAGCTCTTTGTCGCGGCTGTCGAGCACATAACGGAACAAGTCGCTCATCTGCCTGATAAACCTGACAGCCATTGCCTGATCGTCATACACCAGATCGCTCAATACATTCAGGCTGTTGAACAGGAAGTGCGGATTTATCTGGTTGCGTAGCGATTCGTATTTGTAAGCCAGCATTTCAACCTTCAGCTTTTCGGCCTGCTGAAACGACTTCTTCCAGGCGAAGAAAAAACCGCTAGCGGTAAATATCAGCGAAATAATAAATGAAATTACCAACGAATACGGAATAGACCTGATTATCGAACTCCATGACTGCGCCGGAAGAATTCCATTCCAGACATAGTAATTGAAAAACTGAATCAGGATAAATGCACTTACGGAGTAACCCAGGAATGCCAGAATTTCGATAACTACCTTTTTTACAGGAGTCTCAATCCACGATATTTTTAGATCGAGATATCTATTTATGAGCTGAATACCTGCCCATTGGGTAAAACAGATGCTGAACGACCAACAATAACTGATCAGAAAACTTTCGAGATTACGGGTTGCACCATGTATGAAAAGAAGAATAATGAACAAACTCAAAACGGCATTGGCCAAAATGAATCTTCCTAAGCTGAATTGCCTGTCCCAAAGTCCCGGAATATGCATGGTAATTAGATTTTTTGAGTTGGTGCTAAAGATAGAATTTCTGACTGCGAAAAAGAAAAAAGTGATCAGTCAAAGTTTGCAGTCATAGTAGCACTGGTGACTGCGACTAACAACTGATCACTTTTCTCTTTTACTGATTTTTATTGGCAACCTTTTACAATTCCTTCGGCCTGTTCTTTTCCCCAGTTTGGATGAAAGGGCGATTTAGCCTTGAAATTGTCCCAGTTAGCCAACAATTCTTTTGCTGCTGGGCAGAACGATTTTGGATCTTGCCCGGTGAACTGTGCCGAACCCATGTCCATCTGGATCTTTAGCATCTGTGCCCGTGGATTGGTGGCATCCAGTGCGAGCGCTTTGCCTAGTGCCTGACCAGATAGACCGCTGTATTCCTGACCGCGTTCCATCGGGTTTACCACCAACCGGCCAACAAGGTAAAAAGCCTGCAATACAAAAGCCTCCGATTCGGAAGGAACCATTTCCAGCATATTAGTGATCGATTTTTCGGCAACATCCAGGTAGCCATCTTTTTTGGTAGCATCCTGTTCCATAAAGCTCATCAAAATGTAGCACTGCGCATGATAATACAAAGGCAGCCATTCGCTTTTTTCAGCGGCGGCAATCATCTGAAATTTGTTCCCCAAAGCCTGAAAATCGGCTACATCTTTGCTTGTTCCGAACTGACCGAGCGTTTCGCCCATGGCCTGATAATACTCTGGCTTCTGAGCCATTGAAACTAAACTAACCAACACTACTGCAAGTGATAAAATGATCTTTTTCATGATTGTTTTTATTTAAAGTTTGACGTTTTTAAAATTTGGTCCTAGCAACTGCAAAAACAAGCCGCCAGCAGCTGATTTATTCAATCTTATCCAACTGGTTTGCATTGCCTTTTCGGGTTAGGGTGATGAAACAGCCCAATACGTAAAACTGGTTCGAACCGGGTTGAATTGCTGTACTTTGGTAAATTCCTGATGCATCGGGTGAACTGGAATAACTGCGCCCGAACTCATTTTTGAAGCCTGCAATATTGGTTACTGCTCCGTAGAAAATAATATTTTGCCGGTACAGAAAACTCCAGCTCACATCCAGACTGCGATAGGGCAACATTTTTTCACCATTAAACACCTGTGAATTCGGGTCATTATAAACCCTGGGTGACGAATATCTGAAGTTAACTCCGGCATACGATCTCAAGCTTCCGAACCAGTGTTTGTAAACCACCGATAAGTTGTGTTTGCTAGCAAAAGTTGGGATCGCTTCTACCGGAAAATTACGGTAATCGCGTTTGGTATCCACGTACGAATATGAAATCCAGTAGTCGCCGTTTTTAATCGATTCTTTATCTCTCAAGAATAAATCAAGCCCCTTGGCGTAGCCTTTTCCTAAGTTATTATAGCTTGTTGGCAAGTAAAATTCGCCACCATTCATTTTCACCAAATCTTTGTAATCCTTGTAATACAGCTCAATCCTGAGGGTGCGGCTGTTGGCCGACGACTGAAAACTGAAAGTATAATGATCAGCTCGTTCAGGAGTAATACGGTTGGAATAAAGCAGATAATTATCAACCGGATTCTGGAAGAACCAGCCATAAGCAGCCGAAAACTGGCTATTGTCGGTAATTTTATAGGCAGTCGACACTCGGGGTGAAAACCGGAAACTCTTCAGGTAATCGGAATATTCGATACGGCCACCAATACGGGTCACAAATTTCGACGAAGCATAAACCTGCGCTTCGGTAAATCCTGAAAAAGTATGTTCGGTAAAGCTATTATTGTGAATTTCATTGGGCATCACTACATCCTGAGTAAATGTTTTGGCAAAAAAATCACCCCCAAATTTCACCGACAGCTTATCGCTAAAATGGTACGAATAGGCATTTTTAAGGTAACTTGCTTCGATACGTTTGGCTACCTTAGTTTGGTCGAAATGAATATCGTCTTTACTGTTGGTATACGAACCGGCGGCATTGACTGCCCATTTTTCTCCCAGTTTGTCGTTCCACGAGGCATTCATGTATTGATTTTTATTCGCCAGATTATAATCAATCATTGTTCCACCCAAATCCAAACTCTTTTGACTGATGGAGAACCGGCTGTTTTCGAAATTCGAATAAAACTTAAAGACACCGGTTTTACTGGTCTTTTGCATGAGACTCAGCTCTCCGGTAGCCGATTCAGGAGCTTTTACCCAATCGTAATTCTGCGGAGCCAGACTCATGTAAGGGCCAAGGTTATTGTAGCTCACCGTTCCGGTAACAGCACCGTTTTTCCACTTTTTTGTTCCTGAAGCTTCAACACCTATCGACAAAAATGACAGATCGAGCTGATCTTCTTCGGGCATATCGTTGGTGGTGAGCAGTAAAACCGATGAAAGTGCCTGTCCATATTCGGCCGAATAGCCACCGGTACTGAATATCGTTCCTTTAAACATGAAGGGGTTAAACCGTCCGCGTGTTTTCAGATTGGGTGCCGACGAATTATAAGGAACCGCCACCAGCGAACCATCGATGTAGGTTTGCGATTCTTCGCTGTCGCCACCTTTTACAAATAAACGACCCGACTCTCCGTTGATGGTTGTTCCCGGAAGCGACTGTAAAGCGCCGTAAACATCGCCAACGGCACCGGCAGTCGTTACCATATCGCGTGGAGTAATGGTTACCGCTTGTTTTTTATCGCCTGCTTCGAAAGTTCCGGCAGTGATGGTTACTGCATTCAACTGATTGAACGCTTCTTTCAGTTTGACGTTAACGCGAATGGTGTCGCCTTTCAGATCAAGGTTTTGAATAAAAGGTTCGTAACCCATAAATTCCACCTTTAAAACTTGCCTTCCTGATTTTGCAGTTTTGAATTTGAATACCCCGTTTTCACCGGAGGAAGCCCCATCGTAAGTTCCTTGCAAATAGGCATTGGCTCCCGGAAGTTGTTCTCCTTTTTCTTCGGTAACTCTTCCTGTAATCACTGTTTGCGAAAAAGCATTCAGGCAAATTAGAAGTGAGATTATAGATATCGCTGTTCGTTTCATGACTTTGAGCTTCTTCAGTTTTGATGATTCAAAGGTGAAACAAAGCGAGCAAAGCTGAAAAAAACAGTTACCGAACCGTCGAAAAAGGTGGATGAATTGTAAAAACATTAGAATGCTTCAATTGCAATAAAATATTATCCTGATTTCAATAATCAATTAATCCCTCCTTAATCACAATACAACATAAAGATATCAATTTAAGGCCAAAATTAATTACATGTTTTGGTACGAAGACGAAATAAAACAACTTGAAAGAAAGACGTTTAATCTTTCTGGAGAAAAAAAACGGGTTCTATTCTATGGCAGTTCATCGATTAGGCTTTGGAATACTGTGAAAATAGATTTTCCGGACTTTACAGTTATTAATCAAGCGTTTGGGGGATCTACTTTTGCAGCCTGTTGTTGGTTTTTCAAACGTATTGTTCCTAAGCACAAGCCCGACATCATTGTGCTATACGCTGGAGATAATGATTTGGGCGATGGCCGGCATCCAGAAGAAGTGTTCTACTTTTTCAAAAGTATGATGGCCCTCATCAGCGAAAATTGTGGAGACATCCCAGTCGCATATATTTCGGTAAAACCTTCGCTTGTACGTTTGTATTTGTACAACTCTATCGAGTACACCAATACAATCATCAGAAAAGAAATTTCAGAAAAGTATCCGTTGTGCAGCTATGTTGATGTATTCAATGCCATGCTCTTGAATGGGGCTATTGACCATACTTTGTATGAAGCTGACGGATTGCACCTGAGCCCGGAAGGATATAAAGTTTGGGCCAGGGAATTGGAAACGCAATTTCTGGACAAGTTACTTCCTGAACCCAAAATCTGAGCTTTTATGAACCGCGAGTATCACAGATGGTATAGCCCGAACTTGCAGCGCGACATGGAATTATTGGTTTATGGACATGCTGGCACTAGGGTATTGCTTTTTCCAACACGGACCGCCCGCTTTTATGACTATGAGAACTGGAACATCATTGAATCGATAAAACACTACATTGAGGACGGTTGCTTACAAATTTATTCCCTCGATAGTATTGACCAGGAAAGTTTCTATTGCTTTTGGGCACATCCTCAGGGACGGATTCAACGCCATATACAATACGAAAACTATATTCTTAACGAAGTAATACCACTTACCTCGATAAAAAACCCAAACCCTTTCCTGATGTCGGTAGGTTGCAGCATGGGAGCCTATCACGCAATGAACATTGCACTAAAACACCCGCATTTATTTGGGAAACTGGTGGCGCTGAGCGGCCGATATGATTTGACCCTTAAGTTGGGAATGTTTGACGATTTATTTAGCGGCTATTACAGCAATACGATATACTACAATGTCCCAAGTCACTATATCCCCAATCTGCCTGAAGGCGATCAGCTTCAGCAAATAAGGAAAATGAAGGTTACAATTGTGTGTGGAAAGGAGGATGTTTTTTTGGCCAACAACAGGGAATTCAGTGAAACATTGAAATCGAAAAGCATTCAGCACGATTTTTACGAATGGGACGGGATGGCACATAAAGCCAAATATTGGCGGCAGATGCTGCCTATGTATTTATAGCGTATTCCTATTCAGCCACATCACAAACCGCAGCACCGGTTATCGTAATCAAATCTTCAGGATTGAGTTTGAGTTGCAACCCACGCTGTCCGGCACTTATAAAAATCTGATCAAACAAATGGCAGGTTTCGTGGATGAAAATGGGGTAAGGCTTTTTCATTCCAAGTGGTGAGCAACCTCCACGAATGTAGCCGGTCAGGCTCAATAATTCTTTTTGCTGAACCATGGCACAATTTTTATTTCCGGAGACTTTGGCAGCTTTCTTCAGATCGACTTCCGAATTTCCTGGAATTACCGCAACAAAAACACCGCTTTTATCGCCGCGTAAAACGAGTGTCTTAAAAATTTGCTCAATGTTTTGACCGATTTTCTTCGCCAAAGTTGTTGCACTGAGGTCGCTTTCGTCAACCTCATATTCAGCCAATTCGTATTTTATACCAGCGGCATCAAGCAGGCGGGCAGCATTGGTCTTTTTCATAGTACTAACAGTATTAAACACGAAGACACAAAGTCACAAGAAAACTCCTTTGTGACTTCGTGTCTTTGTGTTCAGGCTAATTTATTCTTCCAGACCTATTATTGCCGAGGTTTCGTAGGATTCGCCAGCGTCAAGTTTTACCTGATAATCGAAGGCGTTGGTTGCCTCAACGCATACAAAAGTTTCATATCCTTCGTCCGGAAGGTCGGCTATCTGGGCACAGGTTTCTTCTCCCGGGTTCCAAACGGTGGTCACTTTACTTCCCGATTTGTCCACTTTAATCCGGCGGCGGAATGCACTGTCGGCAATTACAACCGGGGTTTCGGTATCTAAATAATGGCGCGTAAAAGCATCTCCGATATGAAGATAATCTTCTTTCTGAACTCCATTTTCACCAGTCAGCTGATTGTAGTAGGTCAATCCTTTAAGCCCTTCAATGGATAAATTTTCTATGGCCGAAAGACTGTAATAGGAGTGCAGCGCACAGCCATATTGCAGTGGTTCATTCGAAGTATTGGTCACTTTCAGTGTAACAACTAAAGTTAGTCCGACCGTAATTATCATTTCAGCGCAGAAATCATGCGGCCAGTATGCTTTTGTTGCTTCCGAAGAACAAAGTTGCAGGCGGATTAATGTTTCACCGTTGGGTTTTACGGCAGTTTCCAGAACATCCCAGTACATCAGGCGGGCAAAACCGTGCTGGGGTTTATCTGAATCGGTTTTATGCGGACCAAACCAGGGAAAACATACCGGTATTCCTCCTCGAATTGGCTTGCCAACTTCAAAGAAACTCTCGGGACTCATCCACAATATATCCATGGTGTTGCGTGGGCGGAAGCTGGTTACATGCGCTCCGTACAGGCAGATATCTGCATCGGCAAATTTGTTTGAAACGGTTATAAAAACGAGGTCGTTTTCGAGTTCAGCAAATCCCAATTCGCCTTCAATGCTATACTTTTCGTCAAGTTCGTCAATATCAATCATGTGAGATGTTGAATTTAAATGTTGAATTTTTGAATTCCAAAGCGCAAGGTAGCAAACCTTTTTCGGAGATAAAAGTGAGGAAATGGAAAAAAGAAAGCGAGAGAATATACCGGGCGGAGAATTTACCTGATTTGAATGTCCTGTGAAAGATCAATTTCACCCAACCAAATCCGCCCATTTCGCTGAACCAAATCGGCTTTATCAACATGCTGTAGTCCCGGGAACATGAAGTACAATTTATATTGACCGGCAATCAAGGGATCAAAGTTGGTGTAATTGATCCGGATCGTCTTTTTCTCGTGACTTTTGATCAGCGATAACCAATCCATTTGCCACGAATTCCAAGGCTGAGGCTGAACATGCTCGATATGACTGGTAAATGATTTAAGTTGAGTGGGGCTCCAAAGCGAAAGTCCATTGGTGAAATAATGAAACAAACCCAATCCCATCTTTTCCGGATCGAGGTAATAATAGTTAAACGAATCGTTGTTACTCAATTCCAATTCCAGCGAAACCTTATTCCCGGAAGTAAACTGTACCGAACGGATTTCACAGGTCAGCCCGGCATGCAATTGACCGTGCGATCTCAATGCATTAAGTATTCGGGAATCGCTGCGTGGATCTTCGGATGGCTTTCTTTTTCCATTCTGATCGATATAACTGCCAAAAACGATCGGTATCACGTAGTCACCATAAAAAAGACTTGGCGTATAAATTGCCGGTCCAAAGGGCATCGATGACATAACCCATGAATGAAAAACTCCTTTGTATATTTTTTCTCCATTGGCAACCATCTGGAAACTGTCGCGGGTAAGCTTGTCGTCAAGGAACGAATTAGTGCCTTTCAGATATATAAAATGGGTTGAAAGATCATAGTAATCGATGTCTTTAGACGTCAATACAACCTTGTCATCAATTGTTATGGATATGCCATCTCCTGATTCAGGAAAGTCGTCTTGCTCACAACTAACAATAAGAACAAAAATTAAAGCCAGAAACGACAGGAAAGTTTTCATGATTCAGGTTTTTATTCAGATGACAGAACCACTCAAATGGTTGCGTTCGGGCAAAAGAAAAACGTATCGAAATGTAGTATAATTCACTCAGATTCGAATCACCTTATACTGAAATTTGAAATCCATAGGGAGTGAATCGGAAAATAAATCCGCCGACCTTCCAGATCAAATCGGGACACTCTAATCCGCGGAGATACCAGCCTGAAATTGACGAATCAAATCCTCAAGATATACTCTGCTTTTCATCTTTTTGAGGTGAATTTCTCGTTTAAGAGCATCTGGCTTTGAGGCAAAGTTCTACAATAAAAAAGGAGTTAAATAGTTTTACCTACCTAACTCCTTGATATTTAATGTAGCGAGAGGCGGGCATGATCCGCCGACCTCATGATTATGAATCATGCGCTCTAACCAGCTGAGCTACCTCGCCATTAATTTATGTGAACTTCAAAAAAAGATGAACTTGTCTTACCTTTTTTGCGGTTGCAAATATAGTACTTTATTTTTTCGATGGTCAACTCCTTCCGATTATTTTTCTTTTTTTCTCAGATGAGTCTGGTACTACTTTGTATTTTTGTGTTTTAATACATATATTGCAGAAAATCAAAGAACCTATGTCTGGAAAAATAAAATTGCAATTGGAATACATTATCAACTGCTCGCCCAAAGTACTGTTCAACAGGCTAAGCACAGCAGCTGGACTGACCGAATGGTTTGCTGATGATGTGAGGGTAAAAGGTAATCTCTTTACATTTGTATGGGGAGATACCAATCAGGTTGCCGAAAAGAAAAATCATAAGGAAAATAAATCGGTTCGTTATGAATGGACCGATGACGACGGAGATAAGGATGAGGCTTATTTTGAATTTGTAATTGCACTTGACGATTTAACCAATGATGTTTCGCTTATGATTGTTGATTTTGCTGACCAAGACGAGGTGAAAGAAACGACTGACCTTTGGAATACCCAAATTGCCAAATTAAAACAGTTGCTCGGTTCATAGTTATATTCTTGATCTTCTCCCAATTCCTTCAAATTTTTAATCTCATCAGTTAATTACTCCTAAATATTTTGAAGGGAAACATCTTCCTCTTTTTAATTATTCAAAATAGCTTAGTTTTGTAATCGTTTTTACTACGCAAGCATAGAGCATGAAGCGACTACACCGGTTTATTATTAAAAGCTTTTTGGGTCCATTTTTCATGACCTTCTTCATCTGTGTATTTATTCTACTGATGCAATTTCTGTGGAAATACATTGATGATTTGGTTGGAAAGGGGCTTGAATGGAATATCGTTGCCGAGTTGCTCCTGTATGCCTCATTTGGGCTTGTTCCGTTGGCTTTTCCGTTGGCCACGCTGTTGGCTTCTATCATGACTTTTGGAAATCTCGGTGAGAATTATGAACTGGTTGCCATGAAAGCCTCTGGAATTTCACTTTTCCGAATCATGCGGCCTCTCCTGATTGTGGCTGTTATTCTGACTTCGATTGCTTTTTATTTTTCGAACAATATTCTTCCCAAAACTAATCTGGAGTTTTATGCCTTGCTTCACAGTGTAAAAGAACAGAAACCTGAAATGGTGATCAAAGAGGGCGTCTTCTCTAACGATATGCCAAATTATAGTATTAAGGTAGAACGTAAAGGCAAAGACAATAATATGCTTTATGATGTTATGATTTACGATCACACCAACAATGATGGGAATGTGAATGTAACCATAGCCGACTCTGGAAAAATGGAGTTGACCGAAGATAAAAAATTCATGTCGATTACCTTATATAACGGCCACAACTATACCGAAGACAGAGAGAAAAATCAGGGAGCTAACCGGCGTTTCCCTTTTCGGAGACAGTTGTTTAAGAAAGAGGTTATCAATATCAGTATGCTTGAATTTGAGTTTAACCGGACTGATGAAAAACTTTTTAGTCATGGTTCACGGGCTATGAATATCAGTCAGTTGACACATCGAGGCGATTCCTTGTTCTCGGATTACAAGATACGCCTTTGGAGGTTCGTCACTTCAATGAGTTATTCGAGCGATATAACTCGACAAGTAAGCTGGTTGTCTATGCCTTTTGATTCACTCAGGGTTAATCCTCAAATTAAGCCCGATACTTTGGTTGATGTCGATCAGGTTGTTGCCTCATTGAGTACCTTCGAAAAGCAGGAGCTTTATCAGCGGGCAATTGAAAATGTTAGAACCAACACGCAAACAATTAGTCAGCAGTTGGATGAAATGTACACGAGAAAAAAAATCGTGAATGCGTATGCCATGGAGTGGCACCGTAAATTTACATTATCCTTTGCCTGTTTGATTTTCTTTTTCATCGGGGCTCCGCTTGGTGCAATTATACGAAAGGGTGGGCTGGGAATGCCGGTTGTTGTGTCGATTTTAATGTTTATTGCATATTATATTTTGATGATAACGGGCGAAAAATTTGCGCGGGAAGACGCTTGGGCGATGATTCAAGGAATGTGGTTTTCGTCGTTTGTATTTTTACCGCTGGGATTCTGGTTAACCTATAAGGCGGCTACCGATTCGGGTGTTATGAATTTAGAGAGTTATCAACAACTTTTCAAGAAACTGACTGGTTTTAGTTTTCTAAAAAGGAAAAAATCTGAGAAATAAATCGATGCGGATACTCCAACTCATGAATAAAGTGCCATGGCCACCCAAAGATGGAGGAGCTATTGCCTGTCTGAATATGACAAAGGGTTTTTCTATGCTTGGCCATGAAGTAACGGTTTTATGCATGAATACCTCTAAACATCATGTGCGCATAAAGGATATGCCTGCGAATATACGCAGTAGGGCCGAATTCAGGCTGGTTGAAGTTCCTGCTTCAATTAACTGGTTCGAGGCTGCTCTTAACCTGCTTTTTTCCAAGCTTCCGTACAATGCACAACGATTTATTTCCGACGATTTTAGTGTTGAATTGGTTAAACTTTTAACTGAAGAGCCGTTTGATATTATTCAGCTCGAAGGTTTATACCTATGTCCATACATCCCTGTTATCCGGAAATATTCTCAGGCATTAATTGCCTACCGTGCCCATAACATCGAATACGAAATATGGGAAAGAACGGCCAAATTATCCGAAGGCTTACGATCGAAATACCTTCGAAATTTGTCAAAACGAATCAAGCAATTTGAGATCAGTCACTTAAATACCTACGACATTTTAATTCCAATTACTGATCGTGACGGACAAATTCTGGATGCATTGGGAAATACCAAACCGCGCCACACCTCACAAACAGGTATCGATTTTGCATCGCTTGTGCCCACTGCCAAAAAGCTCGAATTTCCTTCGTTGTTTCATATTGGTGCGCTCGACTGGGCTCCGAATCAGGAAGGATTGATTTGGTTTTTCGACAACTGCTGGGCAAAGATTAAAAGCGAGAATCCTCAAATTAAATTTTATTTGGCAGGTAGAAATGCCCCCGAATGGTTCGAACGTCACCTGAAATTGGATGGGGTTGAATATTTGGGCGAGATAAATGATGCTTACGATTTTATCAACTCAAAGGCCGTGATGGTAGTTCCGCTCTTCTCCGGAAGTGGAATGCGAATCAAAATTATTGAAGGAATGGCTTTAGGAAAACCAATTGTTACGACCGACATTGGCACCGAAGGTATTCCAACGGAAAATGGAAATAACATTTTGATAGCCAACAATGCTGATCAATTCGTTGAAGCCATAAACCGTTTGATTAACGACCGCGCATTGTCTGACCAGATCGGGAAAAATGCCATTGGCTTCATTCAGGAAAAATTCGATAATTTGATTCAAGCCGGAGCTTTAATCGACTTTTACAAAAAACACATTCACGCGAAATAACATTAGCTGTGTTAAACGTTTGGGAAATCATATTTTGGGTCTCGGGCTCTATCATTTTTTACACTTTTGGTGGATATGGGATTCTTCTGTTTATTTTCCTGAAAATAAAAAACTTAGTTGGTTGGTCAAAACCTGTTTTGTTAGATTTGTCCGATGAAAATCTTCCGGATGTTTGCCTTATAATTGCAGCGTATAACGAAAAAGATTACGTTGATCAAAAAATACAAAATTCACTTTCGCTTATTTATCCTCCTGAAAAACTCAAAATTATATGGGTGAACGATGGCTCCGATGATGGAACTCCTGATTTGGTTGCTAAATATCCCCAGATTGTTTTGCTGCACAATCCTAAGAGAAGTGGAAAAATTGAAGGAATGAACCGTGGTGTTGAAAACTCTGTTGCCTCGATTCTTCTGTTCAGCGATGCCAATACCATGCTTTCGCCCAATTCGTTAATCGATGTAATCCGTCATTTTCAGGATGCAACTGTTGGCTGTGTGGCGGGTGAAAAGCAATTTTATAAAGACGAGAATCAGCCCATAGCAGCTGTAGGTGAGGGCTTTTACTGGAAAATAGAATCGTGGCTTAAGCAACTCGATTACCAGTTCTACAGTACCATTGGCGCAACGGGTGAGCTGTTTGCCATCAGGCGCGAACTGTTCCACCGGGTTGAGCCAGATACTGTCCTCGATGATTTTATGATTTCGATGCGAACCACCGAACAAGGATACCGTGTGGCTTATGAACCAGCAGCGGTGGCTATCGAGCACGGATCGTCGAATGTGAAAGAAGAGCTTAAACGTAAGGTTAGAATTGCCGCAGGTTGCTACCAATCTATGTTTCGACTGAAAAAACTACTTAATCCGTTTTTTCATTTCAGCTTATTTTTTCAGTACGTTTCGCACAAGGTTATGCGCTGGACTTTAGCACCCATTGCATTGATCACTTTATTGATATCGAGTATTTTAATCGTGATTGGACAAGAGAATATTCAGCTAAATTCAGCTTATTCTATCCTGTTATTTTTGCAGATATTATTTTATTTTCTGGCTGCATTCGGTTATCTAACACAAAATCACCCCCTCCGGATAAGATTCATTTATACCCCATTTTATTTCATCGCGATGAACTATGCCATGTTCAAAGGATTTTTCAGGTTTCTGAAAGGAAAACAAACCGTACTTTGGGAAAAAGCGCAACGAGCCTGAGGTGAATTTCTACAAGTAAATGGATATTTTTAGTTAGTTTTGCGGCGGAAATAGTAATTCATTTTAGAGGAATGAGCGAAATACAATTGAATACCATACCTGAAGCTGTAGAAGCAATCCGTAGGGGAGAGATGATCATTGTAGTTGATGATGAGGATCGTGAAAATGAAGGTGATTTTATTGCTGCTGCCGAAAAGGTAACTCCTGAAATGGTCAATTTTATGACCATGTACGGACGAGGCTTGGTTTGTGCTCCTATTAGCGAAGAAATCTGTGATCAGCTGGAACTTGACCTGATGGTCGGAAAAAATACTTCATCGCACGAAACGCCTTTCACAGTATCTGTTGACCTTCTTGGATATGGCTGCACCACCGGCATTTCGGCAAGCGACAGGGCGAAAACATTGAATGCTTTAGCCAATCCAAATACAAAGCCCGAAGAACTGGGTCGTCCCGGACATATTTTCCCTTTGAGAGCAAAAAGTCGTGGCGTATTGCGTCGTTCAGGACACACCGAAGCGGCTGTTGATCTGGCTCGGCTGGCAGGTTTAGTTCCTGCAGGAGTTCTGATCGAAATCATGAATGAAGACGGTACAATGTCGCGTTTGCCCGAGTTAATTGCACTTGCCGAGCGTTTCAACCTGAAAATTATTTCAATTAAAGATTTAATAACTTATCGTCTGCAGAGCGAAAGTTTAATCGAACGTGGCGACGAAGTAAATCTTCCTACAAGGTTCGGCAATTTCAAGATTATTCCGTTCCGCCAAATTTCTAACGGAGTTGAGCACATTGCTCTTATTAAAGGTGAATGGGAACAAGATGAACCTATTTTGGTTCGGGTACATTCGTCGTGCATGACTGGCGATATTTTCGGATCAATGCGTTGCGAATGTGGTGATCAGCTTGAATATGCCATGAAACAGATTGAAAGCGAAGGAAAAGGAGTAATTGTTTATATGATGCAGGAAGGCCGGGGAATCGGGCTAATGAATAAAATTGCCGCATATAAACTTCAGGATCAGGGTCTGGATACGGTTGAGGCTAATATTCACCTTGGGTTTGATGCTGATGAACGCGATTATGGCGTGGGTGCCCAAATTTTACGAAATCTTGGCGTGACCAATATGCGCCTGTTGACGAATAATCCGGTAAAACGTGTTGGCCTTGAGGCGTATGATTTAAATGTGGTTGAAACAATTAACATCGAGATACAGCCTAACGAGCACAACCAACAATACCTGAAAACCAAACGTGACCGAATGGGGCATTTTCTCCAAAAGTTTAAATATTAAGCAAATGGGAATGTTCGACCACATGTTTGATCCGGGATATGGCGACAGCCAAACCGAGGGTGTCGATTTTTATATGAATCCGGATGGATATCGTGTAATGACCGAGTATTACCTGGTAAAACGTGGTTATTGTTGCTCAAATGGTTGTAAGCATTGCCCGTATTCACCTAAAGCGGTAAAGGGTAATCGAAAACTTCGGCCCGAATTGGAAAACAAGTACCAATAAGCCACAGCATAAAACTAAATTAAAAAGCCGGAACACTGTAAATAAATTACGAGTTCCGGCTTTTTATGTAATCACCGTTCAGTTCAAATAATTACTGAGCAGTAGAAATCACGCTATTTTCTTCACCAAAAGTATTCGCTACCAAATAGTCAGCCTGAGTGTCGTTTTTCCATGCTGTGCCATCGATTAAGTAGCGGAATTGGTATTCTTTACCTGTTTCCAGTTCAAGCGTAGCGGTAAAGTCGTTCGACTTTAATGCGGTCATGGGTTCAACAGATTTATCCCAATTGTTGAAATCACCAAGCAACTGAACGCTTTTAGCTCCAGAAGCATCAGATGCGTCTAACCGGAATGAAACTTTGCAAACCGGTTTTGATTTTAAGAATTGTTTTTTAAAGCTCATAACTAATTTATTAATTCAATAAATATTTTGACACTACAAAAATACCGAAAGAGTTGAGCTGATTTAAGCTAAGTTGTTGCAAACAAATTATTTAGCAATATGTTGACAATAAATTAACGTTTAAAAAGAATAAATCATTGATAATCAGAGATTAATGTAAGTAAGTTTATTTGTTAACTGAAAATTAAGTGCTTCATTTTCAGTATTGTAATTTTCGGGCTAAGTGAAGTTGAACTCTTTTTAGATTTCGTGCTTTGCGGTTCTCCTGCTTGGCTTATCTTTGCAATAAAAAACAATGCATCCGAAAGAAATTCGCATCGTATTCATGGGAACTCCCGATTTTGCAGTGGAGAGTTTAAAGGCTTTGGTTGAGAATGGGTATCATGTCGTGGGAGTCATTACTGCTCCTGATAAACCAGCAGGTCGTGGGCGCCAGTTGAGTGAGTCTGCGGTTAAGCAGTATGCCATTCAGCAAAATCTGAAGGTACTTCAGCCCGAAAAACTAAAAAATCCTGAATTCATTTCCGAATTGGAAAGTCTGAAAGCCGACCTGCAAATTGTGGTTGCTTTCCGGATGTTGCCCGAAGTTGTTTGGAACATGCCACCACTCGGAACTTTTAATTTGCATGGCTCACTGTTGCCGCAATACCGTGGAGCAGCACCGCTGAACTGGGCCGTTATTAATGGCGAAACCGAAACAGGAGTTACTACATTTTTACTTTCGCATGAGATTGATACCGGGAAGATCATTTTCAAGGAAAAGATCGCCATTCAGGAAAACGATACGGTTGGCGATATTCACGATCAATTGATGGTAATTGGGGCTAAACTTGTTGTAAAGACTGTTGATGCTCTTGCAGAAGGAAAAGTACAGGCCATCGATCAGGATGAGCTAATCGAAAATCAGGCTAATATTAAACATGCACCAAAAATATTTAAAGACGATTGCCGCATCGACTGGACTAAAGATTCTGAGTCGGTCCGCAACCTTATACGGGGTTTATCGCCTTATCCTACCGCCTGGACTGAGTTTGAACATCCAGACAAGGGTGAAATCCTTACAGCCAAAATTTTTGCTGCAATACGCGATAATAGCAGCTTGCCGGCTGCCCCGGGTACACTTCAGACCGATGGCAGGAAGTTTATACGAATTGCTTGTCCTGATGGATGGCTTTCGGTTACCGATATTCAGCTTTCAGGAAAAAAAAGGATGAAAACAGATGAGTTGCTTCGCGGTTTCCAGGATATGGGAAATTGGCGGGTGAAAATATAGATCAAGAGAAAAGTTTAAAGTAAAAAGGCAAAAGATAAAAGAATCTTCTTTCAACTTTTGCCTTTTTATTTTTGCCTTGAGTTCTATTTCTTCTTGCTGAAGTTTACAATCAGAAAGTAAATGATAAACCCAAATGAAATGGAAACTAGTTCGATGCCAAAAGGTAACATGCTGTCTTCCATGAAATTGCGATAGTTGTCCTGGTTGGAAAGACTTGGGCTCAATTGGTTGATAATGATGAACCCTAATCCGGCAAAGAATGCCACCAAACCCCATTTCAATGATGGATATTTATTTGCCTCTTGATTTTCAGCTCCTGCAGAAGCAATTTTTTGATCCAGAATCCCGGCATTTTCAAAATGCCCTGCTTTTATAATCTTTCTACGCAATAAAAAATCAGTGAAATTTTTAATGATTTGGTAGATAGCAAAAAAGACTACTGCTGCCATTAATACTTCGTTCATAATTTTCAGTTTTAAGTGTTTGTAAGATGTGACAGCGTGAGTTCGCGAAATGTTGCAATAGCGACGATTTTTTTTGAGAAAACGAATGTGAATGAGTTTGTTTCAATCAGGAAGCTGAGATAAATTCAGTATTTACAGGCCAATACGTTCTTCCATAAATTTCATAAACTCTTTAAAGCGGTCTTTCGATGCATATATCTTTTCAAAGGGCGCTGGCAATACAATGGAGTAGTCTTTCTTCGAAAACCTTAAAATATAGTTGGTATTCACAATTGTATTCCGGTGAATTCGGATGAAGTCAGAATCTTGTTTCAACTTCTTTTCGTATTCTCCTAGATTTACTGACGAACAAATTGGTTTCAGTCCACCTGAAAGTAAATAAATGTAGGTATAACGTCCTGATGCTTCTAGATACACGATGTCGTTAGAGTTTACAACTTCGGTGTAATTCATTCCATCAATAATGATCTTATTTGTCGATTTTTCGGTGTGCAACTTAGTATGTAATTGCTGAAACTGTGCAACCCAATGTTCCTGATTTTCACTGGTGAGGTTTTGATTGACACGGTCAACAGCTTCTTTCAATTTTAGTTTATCGATAGGCTTGGTCAAAAAATGCAGCGCACCAAAGTTGAATGCTTCGGCATAATACTTTTGTTCGTCATGGGCAGTGGTGATAATAACTTGAAAATTATATTCTTCCAATTTTGAAAATTTACCTAAAAGATCGAAAGCTGTTTGTCCTTCAGCTTCAAACTGAATATCCAAAAAAAGCAGCTTTGGAGTTAATTTCTTAATCAAGTCTTCTGCTTCCATAAGTGTATAGGCGTTGCCAACGATACGCACATTAGGTGCGACTTCACTTACAAAAGTTTCGACTACCCGATGGTAATCTTTTATGTCTTCAACAATAATGGCGGTAATTTCATTTTTCATCATAGCCAATTGTAATTGTTACTTTAGTTCCCAAATCTGAGCTGACTGTATCAAAATGTATGTTATACCCCAATTCATTCAGGAGTTTTATTCTATTTAAAGTTAGTTCTTTGCCCCTTGAGGTATATAATAGGTTTGAGCGACGAATCATTTCTCCGACTTTTTTTATGCCAATTCCATCATCGGCTATTTCAATATTCAAATGGTTTTTTGCAGTACGTGTAATAGAAACTCTCAACATCCCTTTGTCCTTTTTTTGGAGCAGTCCGTGTCTGATGGCATTTTCAACAAAGGGCTGTATTAACATGGGTGGTAATAATTGATGAAGTGGATCAATTTCCGGACTAATAAAAATCTCGTAATCAAATTTATCCGGATAAATTAGCTGCTGAAACTGGATGTAGTTGTGAATTACTTCCAGCGCATTTTGTAAAGGGAGCTCGCTTTTTCTCAAATCGTTGGATTTGGAGATGCTGGTTGAGATGGAAGATTCGAGAAATCCCCTTACTAAATTCGACATTTTCACCAGATATTCGTTGGCTTTTTCAATGTTTGCTGTAATAATCATCGACTGTAGCGAAGCCATTACATTGAATATGAAATGAGGGTTCATTTGCGAAAGTATGGCCTGCAACTGAAACATTTTGGCCTGTTTGTTCACCTGAAGCATTCTCATGCGAGTTTGGTACAGCATGGATATGGAAAATAATACCAGCAACGAAACTAGTCCAAGAAGGGTGGGGAAGAACCAGTCCTGTTTCCAGATAGCGAGATTCACCACTAAAGGCATTGCTGTAATGGCTTCTGCGTTTGGAAGACCAAGGATCCGGACTCTTACCTGAATCTGCGATTCGCCATCTTGTAAATCTGTTAATACTGCGTAATCTTCTTCCTGCCAAGGCGACCAGTCGCGTTTCTGGCCTTCAATCTTCCATGAATATTGTGCTGATTTTGGTCGGTTAAAACAAATAGCTTCGAATTGAACGATAGCTGTCCGATCGTTTTTGGGTAAACTGATTTCTTTTTGATCGAAAGGCAAGCGCTGGCCGTCAAAATGAGATATCCGTACATTGACGGAATAGTTTTTTAAATCGAGTTTTTTGGGTTCAAGCTTTACCACTTCAGTGCTTGTTGTCATCCAAATATTCCCTTTTGAGTCGGTTAATGCACCATTTTGCCCAGGGTCGATGCCTAGAAATCCATTATTTTCATTGAAGAAATACAATTCGACAGCTCCTGAACGATTAAATTTTTTCAAGTCCATCAGGTAAACACCTGTAGATTGGCTAAATACCAGCCAGGTACTGTCAATTGCCGTTACAAAGTTTACACTTCCTGAAATTTCTTCCTGTTCTATTTTCCTGACGGTATCCGATTTCGAATCGTACCACAACAGACCATGAGTTCCACCAAACCAAGTGCGGCCATTAGTCGTGGTGAAAATTGACAAAACACCGTCTGAAGGCAGTTTCCCATTGTCGCGGTTGTAATTGGTTACAGTTTTTGTATCCCAGTTGTAGCGGCAAAGTCCGGAGAAGCCACCCATCCAGATATAACCTGAATGATCTTTCTCAAACGAAGAAATATATCCCTTAAATTCCATTCCATCGCTTTCTCCAATTGTTCTGACAAGTTGATGGTCTTTGTTATAAACTTCAACATACTTGCGGGAGCCGCCATATAAAAGATCCTTTTCCTTGTCGTAAAAGGTGGCAAGGCAAGGATCTCTCCTAATGGCACCAAATGATTTTCCATCGGTATAAAAAATACCATAGTTATTGGGAAAATAAAGTATTCCACGTTTGTCAACCTGTGGCTGAAAATAGAAGTTTATGGCATATTCTCTCAACATTTCGGCAGAATAATGCTTTAACGAGTTGCCATCAAATTTATTTAGTCCATAGTTGTAGGAAGCAAACCAGAGGTTATGATCTAAATCTTCGACCATCGACCAAATTACCGGAAGAAATTCACGCTTGTACGTCTCGAACCCTCCTGAAAATATTTGTAAAAGACCTTCTTCGGTGGCTAACCACAAATGATTATCTTTATCAACCAGACAATTTGTGATTTCAATGCTGGTAATTTCATTTTTGATTAATTCTTTTTGATTCAGGTTTATTATTGTATTGTGAATAGGATCATGGAATGTATAGTTCCCCTTTACACGGCTACTCATCATCGAATCAGCAGTGTAGGTTCCGATATAAACTAGTTTACTTTTCTGATACTCCCAGAAACGCAAAATGTCGTGGGTATCATGTTCATACACAAGTATGGTCGAATCATTGCGAACAAGTCCAAATTCGTTTTCACAACTTAATAAATGACGTATTTTATTGTTTTTTAATTCATAGATATCTTTGAGGTTTGCAACAATAAACGAGTTTTCTTTCTTACAATATTCGAACAAAAGACCACCATTTTTATTAGGCAGAATATCGGTTTTGTCGATATATTTTTCGTTTTCGAAATAACCAAGCATATTTTTTTTGTTGTGATCCATACCTGCATACCAGATTTTTCCGTCAGGCGTTGGCGATATTTCTATATACACCTGATCCTTATGAGGATAAGATGTTATTTTACTCCCATTAAAACAAGCCAACCCATCTCTGGTGCTTATCCAAATATTACCCGCCTTATCTTCTGCCAGATCTTGAATATAACTGCTAACTAATCCATCTTTTTCCTTATAGCTGACAATTTTTTCTCCATTAAAGCAGTTTAATCCCTCTTTTGTGCCAACCCAAATGTATCCCCGGCTATCCTGAATTATACACATGGCCTGCATTTGAGACAAACCATCGCGCAGGGTATATTGCTTGTAAGGCGGGTAAGTATTTTGTCCGGTCACAAGGATAGACAGAAAGCAGAAAAAAGGAAAAAGGAAAAGCCGGAATACCATAAAACAGATATTTTCTGACCCTTAAAAATAGGTTTTTATTGAAGATAAAAATCGGCCTATTCAAAAAAAATGCAATAAACTATTTTCTGGTTCATTCCGTCAAATGCACCTTTTGTTACACCGATTTGGCAGTTGGTTACAACTGTGAATTTGACATTTCTATAAATCATATATTCATAGTTTGAAAATAAAACCAGATTAGAAAACAGGATGAGAACAAAACAAATAATCAGATACGTAGGGATATTGGCCTTCTTAGTTATGGCAATCGCTTGTGCAGAAGAGGTAGTTTTGGTATTTGATGCCAGTTTGAAAATAACAGTTCTTGATGTGGACAATAAGCCAGTTGAAGGTGCAAAAATCAGTTTTTCCATAGTTCTCGACGGTGAAGAATTGACTGACAATACTCGGGAAGAATTTTCGGATTCAAAAGGTGAATATTGGCTGAGTATTCACGATGAAAACCTGGATACACGTTACCACCGTGAAAAACCGATAGTTCTCAGCGATCGTGAAAAGTATATCCAAAGTGACCATTCCTACCAAATAAAAACAATGAAAACAGGCTATCTGGCTGCGGAAGAAACTATTGTCCTGAAAAATGGCGATTCGAAGGAGATGACGGTAAGGTTGCTGAAAAAGTAGAGTTATAATGACGATATATTAATTTTAATGAAAATATACATAGTGTAAATTAGGCATTCCAAAAAATGTCTTTCGGAGCATCCCGAAAATCCGATGAAGAGTAGGGGAAAAAAGCATAACATGAAAAGAAAATGGGTTAATCGTTTGATTGTTACACTAATTCCACTTTTTATTTTTACCGTGGAAGCTTTTTCGCAGAGTTTGAAACTGCCTGAAAACAAGCACTCCAATAATTTTAGCTATGAAAGACTTCAGCCTTATTTGAATAGAAAAATTGGGTACAATCTGGGTTGGAATTCAACAACTTTCACAAATCCTGTGTTCGCTAAAAATATTGCAGATGGGGTATTAAAGAATAAAATTGGAATCGATTTTTTTGTACGACAGTATCACTGGTCTTGTTTATTTACTGATTATGATTTTTCACTTAGCACTTTTGAAAATAATCAATCAACCAGTTTTACACAATATGCCGGGAAATTTTCAATATCAGCAATTTTATTGCCTGTATCCAAATTTTTCTTGCCTTATGCGGGTGTTGGTTATCAACTGTCAGTTTTGGGTATTCCTGATGATAACGAGAATAGCAGTGACATTTTAATTGCTAGTTCAAATACCTCTTGTTTCTTTTGGAAATCAGGGGCTCAAAGTTTTATAACCAATAAATTTTCTATTCATTTCGAATATTCTCAATCAATTATCACAAAAAAAACAACAAATTCAATTGGGATAGGAGTTGGAATTTACTATTAAGAAATAAACCAGATAAGATGAAAAGAAAAATTAAGAATATACTATGCTATTTTATAGCAATATTAATTTCAGGTTGTGTAACTTATAAACCCGATTCTAGGGGCATATCCCATCCTGATTATAATCAGCGGGTCAGCATTACCAGCCCTCACTATGATAAAGTTTTAACACCGATTGGAGTGGCAAGTATAACAGCTTCAACGCTTAGTGCCGGTTATGCTGGTTATAATTCTAATTTGATTCGGATAAACGATGGGGCAAACCAAACGACTTCAAAAATTGGAAACGCCCTTATTGGTGCAACTGTTGGTTTTGGAGCGTCGTACATTGTAAATAGGTTGCTGGGATGGGGAAAAACAAAACCTGCAAATGACCCCGAACAGTGGTTGAAAAAAGCAAATAGAAGCTACTCACTTATTTCTTATTCTGACGATTTATTTGCAATTCCAAAGAATGCTGATGAAAAGTATCAAATAAAGAATCTCGAAGATGCCAATCAGTTTGTCACAATCTTTAGACCAAGCAGATTTGAAGATGATGTTTTTAAGTCAGGAATTGAAAACCTTACTCGTAACGATTTGCCAAATTTGATTCGTCTATTCCCAAACACAAAATCGAATGGTATTGCAAAGGATAAATATATTAGAACCTCACCGAATTATGATGAGATTGTTGCTGCGTCGATAAAGTATTCAGATTTGAATCAAAACTATGAAGAAGATTTTTTAACCCGTATAAGTCAATGCGACCATGCTATTGACTTTAAGAAAAGATATGAAGGCTCAGTTAATTTTGAAAGAGCTTATTTGAATGCTTATAAAACAGATAATCAGACAAAATCAAGCTACATTAACCTAAACATCAATTACAACAGCTATCAATATGTCCCAATTGAAAAGCTGAGAAATGAGTTTTCAACCATTCAAAAAAATTTCGTCAAATGTCAATATATGCTCGATAATAGCGCATCTCCCATTAATCTGGTAGATATATTTTCGAGTTTTAAACCATTAACCTTCCCTGAGAAAGAACATGACTTCCTTGAAGCATTTATGGATAAGTTAGACAAATCGATGCCTGATGGAAATGAAATAATTTGGAACCTGAAACTATTGTCGAATAAAGAATATTATCCTGAGATTGAAATCGAGCCATCTGAAATAGAAAAGGTGATCAGTGAAAAGCTCCAAAGCGAAGTTGCTTCACATGTAAAAATATCAAGATCGAGTTACATTGGCAGTAAAAATCCGGAATGGGAAAAGTGGAAAGAGAATGACAATTACACAGCAGCCCTAGTCGGCAGTGAGGATGCCGCCTACATATTGTATGGAGTCATTCATAACGACAGCAAATACAATTTACCTATAGAAGTCGTTGGAGCCGGACATTTGGTTTCAAAAACTGACGTACAGGGGACAGGCTCAATCTCAAACTTTCTGGTTAATGCTTTTAAATTTTTAGGCCAGGGAGCATTTAATGACCTGGTAACATTCGATCATGGGATTCAAACTTCCTCCTTTTATATGAATCCAATACCCTCAATGAGCCAGCAGGAATATGCAATTCGGTTGAATTTTCATGGCGCTTGGGTACAAAAAGGAGTAAATCTGTTTGATACCTTTAAAGGTAAGATCGAACCCAACCTAATTGATATTGATATTAGAACAAAACATACATCTTTCAACCCATCCAGCAGTATTTATCAATTGCAGGAAGAAAATTTAAAGTTTGCACATAACGGACTTCCTGATATCCCTTTACAGGACAATTGGAGAGGCGAGGAAGTTAAAGATGAGAAATGGAGAGAGGACTGGAGAAAAATTCGGGAAGCAAACGCAAGAGCAAGAGAAGCAGTGCACCGTAGAATTCAGGCTGCAAAAGCCAGTGGATCATGCTATGAATCAATTGGTCAGGAAAATGTTGAACTAAATTCTGATATTAGCATTACCGGCTATAAGATTAAATGTAAAACAAATAACAATGAAGAAATTGTGATGTACTTGAACGAGGATGTTATAGACAGAATAGAATCAGTATTTAATTATTACAATCGAGCAGGATGGTACGTTTATAAAAGCGCACTGATAGGTAGCAATTCATCAAGAATAGGTGGTAGTGATGACGATTTAAGCGAAGTATTAAATAATCTATGTGGTTGTTATTGAAAATGTGATTGTCCAAAATAAGTCAATATTTTAAAGAGTAATTAATTTATAACAGTCCACAAAAATTCACCTATACAATATGAAAATAATTTATTATTTAATCTCAATGTTTAGTATTTTGACCATTGTTTCATGTGAGAACAAGGATAATGAACAAATTGATGAATATTTTTTTGATGAAGCCAGTTTAGGTGGTTCAAGAAATCTGGATATTGGCGATATGTTTCACGGAGGTAAAGTAGCCTACATTTTTAAACAAGGCGAACAAGGGTATATCGCCGGTGAAACACATGGAATTATTGCCTTTATTACAGATCTGCCTGCAACATATAAATGGTACAACGGCTCAAATATCATTACAGGGGCCACCCATAGCGGCATTGGTTCTGGAGACGATAATTCTAATCTGATTTTTGCAAAGCAAGGAACCGGCAATTATGCTGCCAGTATGTGTTTGTCTTTTGATAGCGGCAATTATTCCGATTGGTATTTACCTTCTATTGACGAGCTGCAAATACTTTATGACAATATGAATGATATTGGGGGATTCTCAAACGGCTCGTCGTATTGGAGCTCATCCGAAGTGAGTTTTGATGGCGCGTATGGTATCAATTTTTCTACAGGCTTAAAAGTTGCATATTACAAAAATGGAAGTGCGCGCATTCGGCCAATCAGTTATTTCTAGCGTTACCAGAATGAAACGAAAATGACAAAGGCTACATCTTCTGACAGACAGACGAATGATTAAATCTTGACATGGAGTACCTTTGGCAATAAAAATCAAAGTATAAACATATGAAATTCATTTCGCTTTTTGCCCTTCTCTTTGCCCTGATGCCTATATGCGCATTGTCTCAACATGGCGCCAGTGTGGGTTTAAACTACAATTGGGTAAGAGACAATAATATTCTGAGCAATGAGAAGCCCATATTTGGATATCAGTTTGGGTACTCCTATAAAAAAGACCGAAAATTAGCCATGCAATATGAGCTGCTGGTAGGCTTAAAAGGATACAAGCAAGTTTTTGAAGAAAAATATGATTTCTCGAAAATTTACCTGTTGGCGCCGGTTTTGGTAAATTTTAGGATAATGCCGAAATTTTCAGTTCTTGCTGGGGCAGAACTGGGTATTTCCGATTCTGACAACGACCCGAACAGGAGTCGTTTCGATGCAGGGTTACTTTTTGGATTTGAATGTTTTAACGTTGTGGGGTTAAAACTTTTTTCCAGATATTCCCACGGACTTTTCCCTTTGATAAACTATTACAAGTTTGATAAACTTGGCAATATACTTTCTGAACTACACGATGTAAAAAACTCAACAATAACATTTGGCATAAAATATGAAATCCCTCAGTATAAGAAATAGTCGTTTGAAAGTTGTATTTTTTATTGTATTCCTCCAAATTCTGGGTGGTTGTGAGTACGTAGGCGATCCAATCGATCCGCGTTTACCGATGTATTCCACCACTGGTGAAAATTTTGCCGGAGCCTACATCAACAAGGATATATGGATGTCCGAAGTACCTTTTCTCTTCTCGAAGTCAGTACGCCCAACCTTCACCCATTTCACTTCGAACGATAGCTTGGTTCTGAAATTTTTTGGAACTTCAATCAACGATTACGATATTGAATTTCATCTAAAAAGCCTGAATATCAATAATTATTCCGAATTGCCTAAACTAAACAATCAGAAAATTACTCTCGACGGCAAACAAAATGCAGCAGCTTTGTTGAACGATTCATTGGTTTATAGTGGTGGTATGGGCCAGATATACTTTACAAACTCAGTGGCTAGCGATAGCCCATACATCATCAACGTTTCCGGCACCTTCGGGTTTCATGTTTACGATGCCGACAAGAAACAGATTGAAGTTACCTTTGGGAGGTTCGATTTCACATTCGACAGGAAAACATTCTACACCAAAAACTAATCTATCAGGAAAACATTAAAAACTCAATCAAAATGACTGAAAATATTTTAAAAGTATCGCCCTATAAATTAATAATTTATAATATCCGGTGTTTTGTTGTTGTCTTATTGATTCTTGTGACACAAATTAAAGTTGTTGCTCAAACCGAAGAATTTAGCAAAAACGACCTTGACGCCCTGAAAAACATACGCGATTACAACTCAGCTTTTTCCTATGTTCCATCAAAGTGGATTGATGATACAAAAGCAGGATCGTGGCTCGGAGTTACCTGGGATAATTCAGTTCCCAAAAGGGTCATAAAGCTTAATATAAAGTCATCTAGTCTTGATATTATTGATGTTGAAAAACTAGATAAACTTGAAGAACTCGATTGTAGTTCAAATAAGGTTAAATCGTTAAAATTAAATACATTAATAAATCTCACTTCACTTAATGTTGAGGGGAATAATTTACTCACTTCATTAAATGTGGATTCATCAAAAAAATTGAAACAAATAAAATTTGGCCGGACAGCGATTGAAAATATTTCGATTAAGGATTTACCCCTTTTAGAAGGAATTGATTGTAATCAAAGTCACCTGAAAACTGTTAAGTTTGAAAACCTGCCACTTCTAAGAGCCTTGATCTGTTCAGATAATGATATTGAAGTATTGGAATTAAGGAGCTTAACAAACCTGGTGGGTATTAACTGCAATGATAATTTAATCAAAAAATTGGATTTAACTGGATTGTCAAAACTTGAGGTATTGCAATGTATTAATAACGAAATGGAAACTCTGACTTTTTCAGACAATATGAAGCTTTATTGGCTTGAATGCTACGACAATATGCTTGAATACTTAAATCTGAGCAATCTTTCTTCACTTCAAACAGTCAGATGTGAAGGCAATAAATTGAAACATATTGAAGTGAACGGATTAACTAATCTTAAAGAATTTGATTGTGCATCAAATTATTTGCCTTTTTCAGAACTCTATAAGGTTGTGGCTTTAAAAATTCAAGGACTAGATTACAACTATATTCCTCAGGGAAAAATAAATTTTAAGGAGGAAGTCGGATTAGGCCAATCAATTGATCTATCTACGGAAGCAAAAATTGGTGACAAGCCGACACGATTCAGATGGTATTTAAATTATAAGGAGATTATGGATGTGGACCAAAGTGGTAAATTTGCACCAAAGGAATTGGGGACATGCTATTGCTATATGACAAATAACTTATTCCCCGGATTGAATATTTATTCAAAAGATATACAGGTGAAAAATTTGACTGACATTAGTTCAAACTCTATCAATCCTCCCTATTTAGTTTATCCAAACCCTGCTAACGATCAGCTATTTATTGAAATATCAACCCCAATGAAAGATGCTTTTTGCCAGTTAATAACTACTGACGGAAAAAATATGGGTATCTACTTAATAGAAAATCCTAAACATACAATTGATATCGCAAACTTAAAAAGTGGAGTTTACATACTGAAAATCAGTAATGGGGGGAATTGCGTCGTTCAAAAAATACTTAGAAATTAGAGTAAAGATCTATTGCTAAGCATTAGAAATTTCTATCGCGTAATTTGGGATTAATCAGGTTTGGTTCAGAGCAGCTCGAAAACTGGGAATTGGTAACAGAATACCTCCAGCAAAAAGCGTCGAATAAACACTAAATCTGAGTTCAAAATTTTAAAATTTATGCTCCGAAATTATCCACTTGAATTGCTCCTTTTTCTGGGGTTCATATTTCTTAACTTGAATTCACATAGTCAAAACGAAATCGATTGGGCGGTTGACCAACTCCTGTTATTGTCACCCGGAGAATATGAGGTGTTGCGTCGTTACGAAAAATTACCTCAGGAGTACACAGTTCAAACTGGAAGCATTTTGGGTAAAAATTAGTAAAGTCTCTTGTTTAAACCAATAATTACCATGGAAAAGAACGATAATTTGTTACCAAAAGTAACTTTCATGAGACAGAACAAAGATGATTCCTTTACAATAAATGGAAATATTTACAATGGGATCAAAGACTTGGCTTCTCCAAATACAATTTTGAAAGAGATGATAAATACCAAATTCGATGTTTATCAGGATAAATTTGGCAATTTCATTTTACGCCGACTGGAATTGTATCCTTGTTTCGACAGTCACGATTATTTGCATGAAAACCGATATTACAGGCAATATATGATCTGTAAAGAAATTGATGAAGTAAATGAAAAATACAACTTCATCATTAGTCATAAGGAAAGATTTAATAGTTGCGAGTATAATTCACCACTATTGGCTCCCTTGATCTATGCAGATGATGATCAACCAATCATCAAACTAATGATAAAAGATGAACCAAATTTGTAGATGAGAATATTCCGGGACTAGAGATATGATGTGTGATTGAAAAAAATCATTTCATTAAATTATCAATCGTAAAATTTGGATTTGCAACATAGGCAATGTCATAATCTTTTGAGGTAGAAATTTTCTCAACCTTTTTAACACCATTTTCATAAGTGGTTCGCACAGTCTCCCCCCAATCAGCACTTGCAATACTAATTTGCTTACCTTTATCAAATTGGTATTCTTTTGATAATTCAATTTTAGTCCAAGTTTTTGTTGATTTATCAAAACTTTCTTTGACGGTTCTACCTGAAAAAAATTCAGTTAAAAATAAGAGACAACCATCTGTTATATTATTTGCATAATAGCACGATGCACCAATCTCGAAGAAAGGCTGAGAATAGTCAGTAACTCGTTTTGTCGCCTCAATTATACCTATATCTCCATTATCTGAAGCCGATGACCCAGCTCCTCCACAAACAGATTTAAAAACAATCATTGCATTTTTTTTCAGCTTAAGTCCTTCTATAATTTCTTTACTTGTAACCATCGATTTAAGACATAAGCCACCAAATTTCCCCCTTTCTCCCATTTTACCGCCGTGTCCATCATAGACAAAAAAGTTGGCTTCTTTAGATGCTATTTTAATCTTTTCCCAATCTGTATCGTTGTCGTAAAAGCATTTTACTCTCACTCCTTTAGTTTTGAATAATTCTGCAATTTTATTCATTGATTCTATTGCAGAAATTGTCCCTTCTTCCTGAGGGCCAACAATAAGAACAGCTTTAAGTAGAGAAAATACCTTTTTATCTACAATTTTGTTAGGTTCAGGTGATATTGATGTGTTTTCATATTTATTGAATCCCATCAATAAAAATATTGAAGTAATGATTATAAATTTCATCAGTTTGTACTTTTCTTTTAAATTGCAGTATGACCTAATTTATTAGTAAATATGTTGTTTGCTTATCTTTAAGTCGTTACACAAAAATATAAGGCAAAAAAAACTATCACTTTTAGAATGAAAAATACAAAGAAAAAAAATCATAGCCAAACGATGATTGTTAGGGCTTCATTTGCAGGAACTAATATAATCAAGTTCTATAGGCTTAATACGGTTGCCCAATACATGAATAAACAAAGTATTGTACACATGATTAGTTCTCCATTTCCTGCAGTGAGAACAACGCCACCAAGTTCAGTGTCAATTAGGTTTTGCTGGCAATCATCCTATCCTCAATAAGTGGAATCAAACGGATATGTTATAATGCTACTTTTAGTGGTGGCGGGTTGATCAAGATGTTGTTAAAATTGGATAAAGCAACAAGCCAGAACGCGATATCCAAAACAATAAAAGACAATGGACAAAGCTATGCATGGATTCTTCAAGTGTTGTTACTGTCAAAGAACACCGGGTCGTTGCACAAAAGAGGACTGAAAAGCATCACCTTGGATTCTGATTCGACAGTTAAATAGGTCTGCGGCCAAAAAGAAGGTGCCGCCAAGAGGGTTTAACTGTTATGAACTAGCACTTTAATTCAAGTAATTAACCTTCAGTATAAATCCCGGTTGCTCCAAAACATCCGGGATTTTTTATTCATTTGAAAAAATCCGAAATTGGTGCAACATTTCCTTTTGAAAAGTTGTCAAACCAGCATATGAACGATTCTGAATTAATAAGCCAGATTTTGAACGGGAATATGAATGCCTTCACGTTTTTGGTCAATCGGTACCAAAAGCTGGTTATTCATATTACCGGTCGGTTAATTCAGCGTCAGGATGAGTTGGAAGATGTTTGTCAGGAGGTATTTCTGAAGGTGTATCAGAACCTTGGAAAATACCGCAACGAGTGTAAATTATCAACATGGATTGCAACCATTGCCTACAACACAAGCATTAATTATTTGCGGAAATTTAAAAAGGTTGATGAGGTTAATCCGGATGATTCGGCAGCATTGCGAAACCTGACTGAATACAAGTCGGATGATTTTGAAAAGGAAGATTTGCATCGTTACATGAGAGAACAAATTGAAAATCTGCCTGTTCAGTATCGAACTGTATTGACCTTGTTTCATCTGGATGAGTTTTCCTATCAGGAGATTGAGCAGATTACCGGAATGCCCGAAGGAACGATAAAAAGTTACCTATTCAGGGCAAAAGCTATTTTAAAGGAAAAACTTAAGTTTGTAGTTGACGAAAACAGTTTAAAATTAGTGAAGGAGATAAGCAATGAGAAGTGAAGAACTGGATCAGATTATTGAAAAATCGGTGAGGACAGAGCCTCATTTTTTTTTACCTGCAGATTTCGCTCAGAAGGTGGTATTTCATGCAGTTCGTCGCGAACAATGGAAAACCGATCTACACGAATACCTCTATTTGACTGGGGTTTTGTTAGGATTGCTTGCTGTGGTTTCCGGATTTTATTATTTTATCGACAAGGAGTTTGTTTTGAAGGCCATCACTTTTTTAACTGAAAATATGATTCCGGTAATTCTTACCGTATTTCTTCTGAATTTCATCTTTTTTGCCGACAAAGTACTTTTGCGGCTTCTTTTCAGCAGATGGAGCCGGACATAAAATAAAATAAAATCTTCAGTTTTAGAACAACTTGGAACCTGAAACTTGAAACTTTGAACTTTGTCGTTTATCCTTTTCTTGGCTTCTTGTTACGGAGGTAAATGATTTGACCGGCTACCGGAACATCACCGTCTTTCATCCGGTTTCGCTTAAGCAACGGTTTCATTCTCAGGGCATATCTTTGTGCAATGTAGTGCATGGTATCGCCATCTTCAGCAACATGTTGAAGGTTCTTTCGGTGGCTCTTTTTAAATTTCGATTCGATGTACACAATTTCATTTAACTGAGGCTGTTTCCCCTTCCAGAAATCGTTATACGTATATATTTGCCAGATTTTTAATCCCAAATCTTTGGCGATATTTTCATAGGTGTCGCCTTCAGCAACAACAATAGTGCGTAAACCATTCCGCAGCTCAACTTTATGCATGGCATTGGTTTTACCCAAAGCCGATGGATTGAGTTTAATCTTAGCAGGCTCCTGCTTAATCGAAGCCATCTGCCGGTTATCCACATATTCATCGTAAAGGTTGAGCTTGAAGTCCTCAATGATCTTAATCAGTCGTTGGGCATAAGTTGGATCGGTAGCATAACCCGCTTTTTTCAGTCCATGAGCCCAGGCTACATAGTCTTTCGGATCGAGTTGAAACAAGAAGCTATACCTGCTACCAGTCATCAGAAAGTTGGTATGATCAATATAGGAAGCTTCAGCATGAGCATATTTCCGGAAGCATTCGCCTTTGGCATCATCGTCATGGTAGATTTTCTTTCCTTTCCATTCGACTTTGCATTTAATTCCGAAATGGTTATTCCCCTCAGTTGCCAAGCGGCTGTTGCCATTTTGTGATTCCCAACAGCCTTGGGCCAGTGTTATACTGGCCGGAATTCCACTTCGCTCCATTTCCGAAATGGCCAGTTTAAAGAACTTTTGGATGTATTCTTCCCTTGACTGCTGCTTTTGAGCAAGGCCCGAGAAAACGAATAATAGTGTAAGATTGAGTAAAATATATCTGAGCATAAGGATCAATTGGTGTGTTTCGCAAAAATAAGAAAATGTTGCAAGCTAGGATCATTGGCAAATAACAAGTATTAACGTACATTTGGGCAAAACGTTCATACATGAAAACGACAGAAATCAGAATTATAGTACTCGAATATCAAAACATTTCTGAGCTTCCTGAAAATGACCAGTTCTTACTCGCTGAAGCCAGAAAAATTACCTCAATGGCTTATGCTCCCTATTCAGGATTTCATGTTGGTGCCGCAGTTCTTTTGGGCAATGGAACTGTTGTAACCGGAAATAACCAGGAGAATTCAGCCTATCCTTCAGGCTTGTGTGCCGAGCGCGTTGCCTTGTTTTATGCCAATGCCAATTATCCCGATTCAGAAGTTAAGACGATAGCAATTTCGGCAGCTAAAGACGGAGTTTTGGTTAAAGAACCGGTAAAACCCTGTGGCGGATGTCGTCAGGTGTTAGCCGAAGTTGAGGTGAGGTTTGAAACGCCTATTCGAATTATTCTGGATGGTCAGAATTCGATTATTGTATTGAATGGTGTTGAAAGCCTTCTTCCATTGAGTTTCTCGAAAAAAGATTTATAAAAAAGGGATTGCACCCTAAGGTACAATCCCTAAACAAAGCCTAAGCCAGATTAAAGCTTATTGAATTTCGATCTGTCGAACAGAGCTATCTTTTTGCTCTGTTTTTTTCGGAAGTTCGATGGTCAAAACGCCATTTTTGTGAGTGGCGTTAATAGCTGCTAAATCGATATCCTTTGGCAGTGCAAACGAACGCTGGAACGAAGAATATCTGAACTCCGAACGAACCACTTTACCTTTTTCCTTTTCTTCTTTTTTGTCTTTCTTTTCCGAATAAACCAACAGGTAATCGTTTTTCAGATCAATTTTGAAATCGTCTTTTTCGAGGCCCGGAGCTGCAATTTCTATTTCAAACTTTTCGTTGTTCTCATAAATATTTACAGCCGGAGTCGATTTCCATGCTCCTTCTTCGATGTAATTTGGAAGTAAATTTCCATTGAAAAATTCATCAAATAATCCGGGCAAACTTCTGGTTTTAAATACTGGTAACATTGTTTAATCCTCCATTTTTTAGTTATACTTTATTTTTATTAATTGTTTTCGTAGTACTTTATTTCAAACCAGATGCCAATGCGCATCTATTTGATTAGTAGTGTCATAAAGTCATTTTTGGTGTCAATTTTTCCGTCTTGAAAATATTATGGATGACAATATTTCCGGAAAAGGAGAAATCAGAGTTTTAAGGTGGTCTTTGGTCAAAGACAAACATTAAGAAAAGGACTAAAAAGCTTTATAAATATCCTTTTTAATACACAATACCCTGAAGGGGTAAAATTTGAATAACCGTGCGTGAAACGCACGGAAAGCATGAGACAACAATCTCAACCCCGAAGTGGGTTGAATATCAAGAGGATCAAATTCAGCCCACTTCGGGGCTGCTGTTTGTGTTATGTAATATACCCCGCACTTCGTACGGGGTTATTCTTATTTTGTCCCTTCGGGACAACGACTAGGCACCCAAGCCGAAATTCTTAGGCCACTTTTTTACAAAAAAAAAAAATGGATTTCGTTTGCTAAAAATCATACATTTGCAACATCAATTTACGCAATGGGGTGCCTACCTGGCGAAAGTCGGGGTAATTACAGGCTGAGATCACACCCACCGAACCTGATACGGGTAATGCCGGCGAAGGGATGGCGAAAGGGAATTACTTGCCTCATTGGTTATTTATTAACCATTTAAAAGACAAAAATGAAACGGATTTATTTGACATTGCTTTTGCAATGTGCGGTGTTTTTGGCAATCGCTCAATTTACACTGAAGGGAACTGTAAAAAATGAAACTGGTGAACGGCTCATTGGAGCAAATCTGGCAATTTCGAACAGTTTCAATGGTACAATTACCGATTTAAACGGCACTTATCTTTTTAAAAGCCTGAAGGCCGGAAATTATCAACTGACTATTTCTTATTTGGGTTATGAGAAGCAAACTCAGGAAGTAAAATTAACAGCAAATCAAACGCTGGATATTATTTTGAAACAGGATTTTATTCTGGCTGAAGAAGTTCTGGTTTCGGCCAACCGGGTGAAGGAAAAAACTCCGGTGGCTTATACCACAGTCGAAAAATCGGAGATTAAAGACAAAAACATGGGACAGGACATTCCGTATTTACTTGGGTTAACTCCATCTTTTGTTGCAACTTCGGATGCCGGAACCGGTGTTGGCTATACCAATTTCAGGATACGTGGTACCGACCTCAACCGGATTAATGTGACCGTGAATGGCATTCCGATGAATGATGCCGAGTCGCATGGAACCTGGTGGGTTGACATTCCGGATATTGCTTCATCAACCGATAATATCCAGGTTCAGCGAGGAGTGGGAACTTCAACTAACGGTGCAGCTGCTTTTGGTGCCACCATTAATCTTCAAACGACAACAATCAATCGGGAAGTTTCGGCCGAATACAGCACCGCTGCCGGTTCTTTCGGAACTGTAAAACATTCGGTTGGCGTGAGTACCGGTTTGATCAAGGAGAAATTTTCGTTTGATGCCCGATTATCGAAAGTCAGTTCGTATGGGTTTATCGATAGGGCTGCTTCCGACCTGAAATCCTTTTTTGTTTCCAGCGGATATTTTACAGCTAACACTATTCTGAAATTCAATGTATTTTCAGGAATGGAAGACACTTACCAGGCATGGAATGGAGTGCCATCGGTTCGCCTGAGCAACGATCTGGCCGGAATGCAGCGTTATGCCGATCATTACCTGTATTCGCAGCAACAGGTGGATGAAATGCTTGCATCCAACAGCCGCACTTACAATTTATACACCTACGAAAATGAGATTGACCATTATCAGCAAGATCATTTTCAATTGCTGTTCTCGCACAAGATCAATCAGTCGTTTAGTTTAAATGCCAGCTTGTTTTACACCCCGGGTAAGGGTTATTACGAACAATACAAAGCAAATCAGAAACTGGCTGATTATCTGATTACACCTCCGGTAATCGGTGGAGAAACGATTAAAAAGTCGGATTTAATCCGGCGAAAATGGCTCGATAATGATTTCTACGGAATGACTTTTTCGGTAAACAGGAAAGAGGAAACGCGCGAATTTACTTTTGGGGGTGGATACAACATATACGACGGAAATCATTTTGGGAAGGTTATTTGGATGCGTAATGCCGGAAGTTCAGAGATGAACCACGAATGGTATCGCGGAACCGGACTGAAAAAAGACTTTAACCTGTATGCCAAATACAATTACGAGTTGGCCGAAAACCTGAATTTGTTTGCTGACTTGCAATACCGCAAAATTGATTACGACATTGACGGGACTGATGATGATTTGCGCAACCTGAAGCAGTCGCACAAGTTTGAGTTTTTCAACCCCAAAGTGGGTATTTATTACCAGTTGAGCGACAAGCAAAACCTGTACGCCAATTTTGCCCGTGCCAACCGCGAGCCTAACCGCGACAATTATGTGGATGCCGATCCGGAAGGAAAACATCCCGATTTTGAAACCCTCAATGATTTCGAAGTGGGATATAAATACAACACTAACCGTCTGGCTTTTGGACTGAATGCGTATTACATGATGTACCAGAACCAGTTAATTCTGACCGGTGAAATTAATGATGTGGGTGCGCCAATCATGGTGAATGTGGACAACAGCTACCGTGCCGGACTGGAACTAATGGCCGGTTTGAAGCTGACCGAAAGGCTGAAATGGGATGTAAACCTGACATTCAGTAAAAACAAAATCAAAGATTTTACTGATTTTGTTGACGATTGGGACAATGGAGGGCAAATTGAAACCAAGATGGGCACCACCGATTTGGCTTTTTCACCCGATGTGATTGCGAATAGTCAGCTAAGCTGGATGGCTGCCAAAGGGTTAAATATTAGCTTGCAATCGTATTCGGTGAGCAAACAGTACATCGACAATACATCGAGCGAAGAACGTAAACTGGATGGTTACCTATTGAATAACTTGAAATTCACATATCGGGTTCAACAGAAATTCGCCAAAGAATTTAATCTGCACCTGATGGTGAATAACCTGTTCGACACGGAATATGAAAACAATGCGTGGGTATATTCTTATGTATTGGGTGGCGAGCGCTTTGCCATGGATGGCTATTTTCCTCAGGCTGGAATCAATTTTATGGCTGGAATTGATATCAAGTTCTAAAGCAAAAGTTAAAAAGGAATTAGGCAGAAGTCAGAAGATGCTAAATAGCTGTCTTTTTACTTCTGCCTTCTGCCTGATATTTACTGATTCATATCTTTCAAAATCTTCTCCACCTCTGCCTCGGTTTTGTGCAGTTTATCCTTACAGATGGTAATAAGCGCCGAAACGCGGTTCACCTGCTCGGCCAGTTCATCCACATCCAGTTCTTCATTTTCAATCTTTTCCAGAATTTCTTCAATCTCTGTGATTGCTTCTTTGTAAGTTGCTTTTTTCGTTGCCATATCTTTTTAGTTCAAAGTTTCAAGTTTACTCCGAAAGTGTCCTACTCACCTCGAAGTGTCATGCTGAACTTGTTTCAGCACCTCATGAATGTTTCGCTATTTTCTTCACTGTACTTTCCACAATTCCATCACTCAATCTGGTTTCCAACAAATCACCTTCTTCCAATTGACCGACCGATTTTACGATTTTCCCATTCAGCATTGTTAGCGAATAGCCGCGTTTAATAATGTTCTGAGGATCTACTAATCGCAGCTTTTCCTGAATCGCATTCAGATTTTTCTTTTCGGCCCTGATTGTTTCCAGGCTTCGGATCCTGATCAGATGCTGAAACTGATTCAGCAAATTCTTATTTTTTAATACCTGCTCCCTGAAAATAAAATTCAGTTTATTTCCTGACCGATCGAGCAAATGGTTCTGCCGGGTGACGAACCGGCTTGTTTGATTCTTTGTTTCAGCCATTAACTGTTTGAGTTCCGACTGCTGAATTTTCAGGAATGATTCTGCTCGGTTGGCCAGCTGAATGCCTGCAATGTTGAGCCTGTTTTGTTGGGAAACAATCATCCGATTAACCAGCAAATTGAGTTGATCTGCCGCATCATTCAGTCGGTTCTTATGGTCATCGAGTTGATCGGTAATCAACTCCGTAAAATGCTTTTCGAGTTCGTTCAATTCCTGCGAAAACTGCAATGCGCCAGCTATCAGGAATTCGGCGACAGCAGTAGGTGTTTTCATGCGTGTATGCGCCACCATGTCGATCACTGTATCATCTTTATCGTGACCAATGCCAGTAATCACAGGTAACGGAAACTGTGCAACAGTGAAAGCCAGTTCATATTGATCGAAACACGCCAAATCGAGCTGGGCGCCTCCACCACGAATAATTACGATGGCATCAAAGTAATCTTCATATTCATAAATCAGGTCAAGCGCATTCATGATGCTTTTGGGCGCATCGCTGCCCTGCATCACTGCCGGAAAGAGTTTGGTGTAAAATACAAACTGATGCGGATTGTTGTGCAACTGATCCAGAAAATCCTGCAAGCCTGCCGCTGTGGGCGATGAGATAACTGCAATGCGCTGCGGTACCAAAGGCAATTCAAGATCTTTATTCATTTCGAATACGCCATCTTCCTGAAGCCGGCGGATGATTTCGCGGCGTTGGCGGGCCAGATCGCCCAGGGTATAAACCGGATCAATGTCGCGGATGTTCAGGCTAAACCCAAACACCTCATGGTATTCAACCTTGGCTTGCAACAGTACCTTCAGCCCTTCCGAAAAAGTCTGTCCGGTGGTGGTTTCAAAATACGGCTTTAGCATACGGAAGGTGTATGACCAAATGGTGGCGCGGCAACGGGCAATCACATTATCGGTGCCAGCTTCGGTTTCCACCAGATCGAGGTAGCAATGTCCACTTCGGTTGACCGTCATTTCACTGATTTCGGCTTTCACCCAAACAGGCATCGAAAAGGTGTCATCCAGACTTCCTTTTACCTGTCGCTGTAATTCGAAAAGAGAAAGTTGCTGATCGCTCATTCTTTGGCTGATTTAATCAGTTTAAACCGATCTTCCTTTCCACCTGAACGTATGGAAAGTACCAAAAGTCCATGAGGTAGCTTATCAAGCTTATTCAATAAAATTTGTTCGGTATTTTTAAAGGCAGACTGCCAAAGTAAAATTCCCTGGAGATTATAAATGCTGATCAGGCAACCTTTGTCGGATGCCGGATTAAAATTCTGAATTTGGAGATAACCGTTGAACGGATTAGGTAAAACCAACCACGAATTTTCAGAAACAAGGCTTTGTGTGCTGTTAACTTTCAGGTATTTATCGGCCTTCTCAAAATCAGGAATTCCGTAACCCAGAAGCGAATCGGGTTTGCTGTATTGATGGGCACTTTGTTCGATGGCTATTTTTACCTGCTTCACATTGGCGTACGGATTGGATTGCAGCAAACAAGCTGACATTCCGGCCAAAACCGGCGACGAAAATGAAGTTCCGCTGGAATTCCCTAGCAATCCGCTACCAGCTACTAAATAGGTTGAGCCTCCCATGGCAGCAACATTGGGTTTAACGGCACCTCCAAAAGCTGGCCCAACAGAGCTGAACGAAGAACGAATTCCATTTTTATCAACAGCAGCAATAGCTAAAACATTTTCTCCGTCAGATGGTGCAATAATGCGTTTCCACGTATTGTTGGCCTCGTTTCCGGCGCTGCAAATAACCAGTATTCCCTTTTGAAATGCCATGTTGGCGCCTTTTGTAACGCGGGTCTTTTTCCCGTTCATGTCGCTAAACGGATGATTCATTTTGGAATCGTCAAAAGAATAATAGCCTAAAGATGAATTGATGACATTCACGCCCAAACTATCGGCCAACTCAGCTGCGGCAACCCAATTGTCTTCCTCTATCAGATATTCACTACCAACATCTTCGCTACGGAAAAGATAATAGGAAGCATCTGGCGCAGTTCCAATCAGTTTACCGGGTTGATTTCCGCCCATGCACGAAAGGACACTCATTCCATGGGAATTTTGCTGATAAAAGTCCGACTTTGGATCAACAAAATCGCGTATTCCAAGTATGCGTTTGGTGGTTCGAAGCGTATCGAAAGCTTCAATTTCGTTCACGTGCCAGAAGCCTGCATCCAAAACCGCAATCTGAATTCCTTTTCCCCGGAAACCCTGATTGTGCAGGTACTGTCCATTGAGTTGGGTAAGTTGGGTTAGGGCATTCCCATAGGTTGCCGGATCAATTGCGGCATGTAATTCATCTTCATTGAATTTATTTTTTGCCGATTTTAGCACATTGGCTGGCCGGGTATATTGTAACGAAGCAACAAACGGAAGTGCGGCAATTTTTCTGATTTGGGAAGTGTCGGCAATTCGCACCGTAACCCCATTCAGCCACTTCGAGGTATGGAAAATTTCGAGTCCTCGTTTTTTCAGGGTGTCGAGATAAACCGGAGAAACCGGAAGGTCAGTTTCATCAATGGCAATGTGTTGCCTGATGCGTCTGCTAATAGCCCGCTGAGACAAAAAAGCTTCAGGATTGCTAATCTGATAAGGCGTTCCTTTTTTATCTTTCAGTTGAACCCAGAAGTAACTTTTGGGTGTACTTTGAGCAACAGAGATAAATTCGCTCAGAAAAAAAACCAATAAAAAAATCAGCCTTGTCTTCATATCAGGTTTTTAACGGTTTTGCATCAGCCGCATGTATTCATCCGGATTCTGCATAAATTTTTCAGGATCAGGTATATTATCTTCTTTTGTTTTATAAGTATCAGTATTCGCATGATCGATGCTGTCCTGAACCTGAGGATTAAGCAATTTCCCCAGATCAAATTTCAGCACATATCTCGAAATACCTTTTTCATCATAGTACTTCCAATTCGTATCTCTGACATTTTCGGTGTACTTTCCTTCAATTTCGAGTTGGCCGTTGGGGAACCATGTTTTGAATGTTCCGTTGCGCAAACCATTGGCGTAATTGCACTCAATATAGGGTTTGCCATCCTGAAAATAGGAGTGGTACATGCCATGTAATTTATCGTTTTGCCAGATCGATTCTTCCAACAATTCACCGCTTTTGTAAAAGCGTTTGCTGGTGCCGTTTTTTAGTCCATTCACATACGTTTCTGTCGACACCACTTTTGAATTGTCCAGGTATTTCCATTCACCAGTTTTCTTTTGTCCCGAATATTTCCCCTGGGCAATTAGCTTTCCCTGCTCATCAAACAATTGGGCCTCCGAAAGATCACTGCCTTCCATAAAAGTCATTACAGCCTTCAATTTTCCGTTTGGATGATAACGTTTCATTTCCCCAACTGGTTTATCATCTTTAAAAGTTGCCTGATAAATGAGTTTCCCATCCGAATCTTTTTTTGTCCAGTAACCTTGTTTGCGCCCCTGCGCATCGGTTTGATTTACTGAATTCTGAGCCCATAAACTTCCTGAAATCAGGAACAATAAACAAAAGATCAATCCACGCATATTTAACGAATTTTTCAAAGCTCTAAGTTAACTAACTTGCAGCAATGCTTCAATGCAATTTTGAATTCATTTTGAAGTTATCGGTTTTTTGGTTATGAATAGCCCAGACCTTTAGGTCAGGGAGAAATGAGAAACAGACAAATCCCGGCTTTAGCCGAAATAATTACATGTTTTGGCTTAAGCTGAAATAAGGATTATTCATTTTTCAACGGCATAAATGCCGTTGCTATTCAAACCAACCAGATTTCCGATAATTCTGATTCATTTTATTGTCATCCAAATCTATCCTGAAAAATACTGACTTTATTAAGCTGCCGGTTCATTTAAGGTTTTTATCTGTTCATCCTGAATTTTTCCGGATTCGTCGGAAATCCGATAAAATGTGATGGATGTCGCTTCATATTTGCATCATCAATTAAAATCAAAAGCCATGAAACGATTATTCACTATCTCTGTTCTTCTTCTAATATCAGCATTTGGTTGGGCACAACGGGTGCAAACCATTCGCGGACATGTAATCGACAAAGAATCGAAAACACCACTTCCCGGAGCTAATGTTGTGCTCCTGAATACACAACCAATGATTGGCACCATGACCGATTCTGAGGGAAATTTCAGGATCGAGAAAGTGGCGATCGGACGCCAAAGTGCTCAGGTAAGTTTTATCGGGTATAAACCGGCAACCTTCCAGAGTATCATCGTAAATTCGGTTAAGGAAGTTGTTCTGGAAGTTGAACTCGAAGAAAATGTGATTGTTGGTTCGGAAGTGGTTATTCGGGGAACTACCCGCAAAGACGAAACGCGCAATACGATGGCCATGGTGAGCGCACGATCGTTTACAGTTGAAGAAACCGAAAAATATGCCGGTAGCCGCGGTGATGTGGCTCGAATGGCCATGAACTTTGCCGGTGTTTCGGCGGCTAACGATCAGCGGAACGATATTATCATCCGTGGAAATTCGCCCAGTGGTTTGTTATGGCGGCTCGAAGATGTAGACATTCCGAACCCGAACCATTTTGCTGAAGGCGGCACAACCGGGGGACCGGTTGGAATGCTGAACAACAACCTGCTCGAAAACAGTGACTTTTTTACCGGGGCTTTCCCGGCTGAATATGGAAATGCCCTCAGCGGGGTTTTCGATCTGAACATGCGAAACGGAAACAATCAGAAACACGAACAATTGTTTCAGGTTGGGTTTAACGGCTTCGAGGCTGGAGCCGAAGGGCCATTCAGCAAGAATCACAAATCTTCCTATCTGGCTAACTTTCGTTATTCAACGTTGGAGGCAATGGATGGACTGATTGACCTCGGTACTACCGGAATTCCAAAATACAAGGATGTATCGTTTAAATTGAGTTTCCCGATGAAGAAAGGCCGTATTTCGGTATTTGGCCTGGGTGGCGACAGCGAAATTGCCATGCTCGACAGCAAAAATGGCAATGAGCAGGATTTGTATTCCGACGAAGGTCAGGATTTGGTGAATCGCTCGCGGATGGGGGCAAGCGGAATTTCGTTGACTCATTTTGCCAATGAGCATTTGTGGTACAAACTTACGCTTTCGGGAATATACCAAAACGGCGGAACGACCATCGATACTATGGATGTGAACAACATTACCCATCCAAATCTCGATCACAATTATGCTGAATTCCGCACTTCACTTAGCGGTTTTGTGCACCGGAAATACAACAGTCAGCTATCGGCAAGAGCCGGATTTGTGGTCGACCGAATGGGTTTCGATTTGCTTACCAAAACTTTTGACAGGAAATACAATGCACTGCGTCCGGCAATTGATTACAGTAAAAATTTGGGCAACGGAGTCACGTTGGTTCAGCCATACATTCAGGCCACCTATCGGTTCAACGATCAGATCAGCCTGGTTCCCGGAATTCATTTCAGCTATTTCGATCTGAATGGCGCTGCAAGCATTGAACCCCGATTGGGTTTTAACTGGCAGTTGAATCATAACCAGAAACTCAATTTGGGTTACGGATTGCATTCGCGCACCCAAACGTTATCGACTTATTTTCTGGGAACCCAATTGAACGACGGCTCCCTGATTGAAACAAACAAAGAACTCGGACTGACCAAATCGCATCAGTTTGTGCTGGGATACGAAAATTCGATTACTGAAAATACGCGATTCAAGGCCGAAGCCTATTATCAGCGGTTGTATCATGTGCCGGTTGAAACCTCATCGTCATCTTTTAGTATGCTGAATGCAGGAGCCAGTTGGGGCGTTGGTGCCAAAGATAGTTTGGTGAATATCGGTACAGGAACCAATTACGGACTTGAATTAACTCTGGAGCGTTTTTTTAGCCGGAATTTGTATTATCTGGCTACCTTGTCGCTGTTCGATTCAAAGTACAAAGGCAGCGACGGCATTGAACGCAATACGGCCTTCAACGGCAATTATGTAGCTAACCTTTTGCTGGGAAAGGAATTTCAACTCAGCAGTAAATCTACGCTCAACTTAGACTTTAAGGTTTCTTTTGCCGGAGGAAAGCGATATACTCCGGTCGATCTGGCGGCTTCGCAATCGGCAGGAACTACCAAATACATTGAATCGCAAGCCTTCAGCAAGCAATTCGATCCGTTCCTGAAAGCCGATTTCAAAATCGGATACCGCGTCAATGGCCGTAAAGTGTCGCAGGAATGGGTGTTTTACATCGAGAATTTTACCGATCACAACAATGTGCTGATGCAAACCTACAGCCGTTCGAAAAACGAAGTGAAAAACGTCAATCAGTTGGGATTTTTTCCAATGATGCAATATCGAATCCATTTTTAAAATCATAACTATGAAACGAATCTTAATTATCAACGGGCATCCCGACAAAGAAAGTCTTTGTTTTGAATTAGCTAAAAGCTATAAAAAGGGAGCCGACGGGGCAGGAGCCGAATGTAAATTAGTGAATTTAATTGACCTTGAATTCAATCCGATTCTGGGCAGTGGATACCGCATGCGTACCGAGCTGGAGCCCGATTTGCTGATGATGCAGCAGGAAATCACCAAAGCCGATCACATTGTAATGGTTTATCCAACCTGGTGGGCCACTTATCCTGCACTGCTGAAAGGGTTTATTGACAGGGTTTTTCTTCCGGGTTTCGCATTTAAATACCGCGAAAATTCTCCGTTCTGGGATAAGTTACTGGTTGGCAAAACGGCCCGGATGATCGTTACTATGGACACGCCCAAATGGTATTATTCCCTGTTCATGAAGAATGCCGGTCACCGATCAATGAAAACCGGAATATTGGATTTTTCAGGAATAAAACCGGTGAAGGTTACTTCGTTCTCACCTGTAAAATCCTCGACTGAAGTGCAACGAAAGGCATGGATCAGTTCGGTAGAGAAATTGGGTCAGGAGTTGAAATAATTTGATAATTTAGTCACCCAAACAAGCATAAAGCTGAAATGAAAGCATCAGAACCAGAATTAATTCAATGTGCTCCCGGGTTTGAAGCGCCCCGGACCAATTTGCGTGAACTGATTATTCGGTTTACAGGAATAGCAATCATTTCTGTCGTTTCAATCTTTGTTGACAGTGCTTATGCGCATTCCGAGGCCGGTTTGCTGAAAGCTTTCATCGTTTCTTTCATTCGTACCGCCCTGATTTGGAACGGAAGTATGCTGATTATCCAATACGCGATTGGACGGTATTCCATGTTCAGGGAAACTTTTAAGCTGATTGCTTTTCAGGTGGCTACCCTTTCCGCTTTTGTGTTTTTGGTTGAGTTGACCGAAATTTATGTCGTTGAAACTTACCTGAAAATTCCGCTTGACAGAGCATCAAAAACCACCCTGATCATTGGCTCTTTGCTCATTACCTTCATGATCAGTTCAATTTATGCCTCAACCGCATTTTTCATTCAATGGAAGGAAAACCTGTTGCGGACCCAGGCACTCGAAAAGGCCAACCTTGAAGCTCGTTACGACTCCCTGCGCAATCAGGTAAACCCACATTTTCTTTTCAACAGCCTGAATACATTGCTGATGTTGGTGAACGACAATCCGGTCGCCTCGCGCTATGTCGAAAGCATTTCCGAAATTATGCGCTACATGGTTCAATCGAGCGAAAAAGATGCAGTGCTTTTACGCGATGAACTGAAAATTGCCCGCGATTATATTTTCATTCAGCAGAGTCGGTTCGGCGATAAACTGAAGGTAGAATTTGATGTTCCTGAGAATTTTTACCACTATGCCATTCCGCCGCTGGCTCTCCAGATGTTGCTCGAAAACGCCATTAAGCACAATGTGGTTTCAAAAGAAGATCCACTTACTGTGAAAGTATTTGTGCATGAAAACCAATTTGTTGTGGTTGAAAATTCGATAAAGGCGAAGCTTGATAAAGAACCCTCTACCGGAGTTGGATTGGAAAATATCCGGAATCGCTACCTGCATCTTACCGGGAAAACCATTCAGGTGAAGCTTGAGAACGGCAAATTCATTGTGATGCTGCCATTATTTGAGAAATCGATCTAATCCACCTGCATATGAAAATATTGATAGTTGAGGATGAAGAACTTGCTGCGAAGAGACTGGCGCAGTTAATCAGGGAAATTGAACCGGATGCCGAAATTTCGGGTCCGCTGGATACCGTTACCTCAACGGTTTCCCACCTGAAAACGCTACCGGTTTATGACCTGATTTTTCTCGATATCCAGTTGGCCGACGGGAAAAGCTTCAGCATTTTCGAAGAATGTCAGGTGGTCACACCAGTAATTTTCACCACAGCTTACGATGAATATGCTTTGCAAGCCTTCGAACTAAACAGCATCGACTATCTGCTGAAACCTGTCAATCGTGAAAAGTTAAAACTATCCATCGAAAAATTCAGGAAACTGAAGGAATACTACGGGGCAGAAAACCCGAATGACCAGCTTTACGAAATGATTCGGGAATTGAGATCGCCACGCTTGTCGGCATACAAAGATCGGTTCCTAATCAGCAAAGGTGATTCGATGATCCCGGTAAAAGCGGCTGAAATTGCTTGTTTTTATGCCGAGGATAAGGAAGTTTTTCTGCTTACACACGAAAATAAACGCTACATCATCCCGCATTCTATCGAAGAATTATCAACCAAACTCGATCCTAAGATTTTTTTCCGGGTAAACCGGCAGTTTATCCTTTCAGCCGATGCCATCCGCAAAGTGCACAACTATTTCAATTTTAAGCTAAAAGTTGAAATTGTACCCGATCCTAAAATCGAAATTGTTGTGAGTCGTGCCAAAACTACAGCATTCAAAGCCTGGATGAATGGCGAAATAGGGTAGATTCTCTATCTTTGGGCATAAACATAGATACCATGCAATCCATTCAATCTCCCGAATTCATTCGTACCACCAGTGATCATCCTGATTTCAGGACAATGGTTAATGCTCTCGACGAAGATCTTTACCTGAGAAACGGCGATACCCAAAAGCAATATGAGCAATACAACCAGATCGACAAAATTAAACATGCTATCGTAATTTATCTGGAAGGCAAACCTGTCGGTTGCGGTTGCTTCAAACGATTCGATAATCATACCGTCGAAATGAAGCGGATGTTTGTTTTGCCTGAATTGCGCGGGAAACAACTCGCTGCCCGAATGCTTCAGGAACTGGAGAAATGGGCTGCTGAAGAAGGAAATACTACGGCTGTTCTGGAAACCGGTCGTCGTCAGGTAGAAGCACAACGGCTGTATGCAATTGCCGGATATTCCAAAACTGAGAACTACGGGCAATACATTGGTATGGAAGATAGTTTGTGCTATCGGAAGGAGTTGCAATAGATTTAAGTGAGCGAGTGACATCAAGTCATCCGCTCACTTGTCATACAATCAATAGGTTAAGTCAAGCCACAAGATTGGTAAAGTGTTCAAATATCACAGTTCAATGCTATCTTTTACGATCAGAGCTTTATCAATACCTCGATTTCGGGTTTCAAGACAACATAAATGATTTTTTTGCTACAGATCAGGTAAAATTTTTTCTGAATTCACGGGGCGTACAGCTATTCATTTTGAGAAAAACCTCGTTAAACCGGCTGATAGAATTATAGCCACATTCAAACGCAATTTCGGTAATGCTTTTGTCTGTTGCCACCAGTTTCCGTTTGGCACTTGATACTCTTTCTTCGGTAATGTAATCGCTTATAGTACAACCAAAAGCTTTTTTAAACAGTGCATTTGCATAATCGGGATGAAGCCCGACCGTTTCACCAATTTCAGCAACTTTTATTGGGTTTTTATAATTCTGGCCAATGTAATCGCTATTCGTTCCACCAGGCTTAATTCATTCAAATGTATCGGGCGATGAACATTTTCCTTTTTTGACAAATTACTTACCGCCATCCGGTGTAAACGCGACCGCATCTCAAGCAGGGCAACTTCGGAGGTATTAAAAATGATAAGGTCATCAAACCAGATATTTATTAAGAATATTGTTTCATATTCAAATTAGGTAAATGATTATGATGAAGGAATGGCTGGCCGTTTGCAACAAATGGCTGGCCTATTCTGATTTTTAGGTTTTGAAGTTCCGGATGGATCTCAGGAAAAACTTTTTATGTACATTGCGAAGTAACAGTTAATGGCGTGCCTAACCTTACCAGTTGCCGATGAATAGTCTTTGAGCCAAAATAGTTTCTGAAGCAAATGAATTATTAACTTCAAAAATATAAGTTAGATGAAATACACCAGCATCATTTTGATTTTCATGTACTTGTTTAGTTTTGCAAATTATGACACATCTGCCACGGAAAAGCCGCGTGTTTTTGTTCTAACCGATATTGAAAACGAGCCTGACGATGCCATGTCGATGGTGCGTTTCCTGGTTTATGCCAACCAATTTGATGTAGAAGGACTGGCCGCCACAACGTCCATTCATCAGCAAAAAAGAATTGCACCTGAACGAATTCGGCAAATTGCGGAAGCCTATGGAAAAGTGCGCGATAACCTCGAAAAACATGAATCCGGTTTCCCTACCATCGAATTCATTCGTTCTGTGATTACTGAAGGTCTCCCGGATTATGGCATGAATGCTGTTGGCCAGGGCAAAGATTCGCCTGCTTCAGAATTGCTGATTAAAGCTGTCGATAAAAATGATCCTCGTCCACTATGGGTTCCGGTTTGGGGCGGTCCCAACGTTTTAGCGCAGGCGCTTTGGAAAGTGCGCGACACACGCTCAAAAGAGGAACTGGCAAAATTTGTTTCAAAACTTCGGGTGTATACCATTTCCGATCAGGACGACAGTGGTCCGTGGATTCGAAAAGAATTTCCCGACTTGTTTTACATCGTAAGCCCGGGATTTAGTGCCGGAGGAGCATACCATCATGCTACCTGGAGTGGTATCAGTGGCGATTATTTTCATGCCCGCTGCGATGGCGCTGATTTTACCCTGGTAACCAACGAATGGCTCGACAAGAACATCCGGAAAAAAGGACCGCTGGGAGCTGAATATCCGCTCTGGGAATATCTAATGGAAGGCGATACTCCATCATTTCTGAACCTGATAAACAACGGACTGAGTAATCCTGAACATCCCAACTGGGGCGGATGGGGTGGCCGATACGAATTTTACACACCACGGATACAAAAATGGCATTTGTATGCTGAAACACGCCCGTTCTGGAGCGATGCCGACGATGAAGTTCTTGGTATTGACAGTCGCTGGCACGATGGCAACCACGAAACCATCTGGCGCTGGCGGGAGGCCTATCAAAACGATTTTGCTGCCCGAATGGATTGGACTATCCATCCGATTGAAAAGGCAAACCATCCACCGGTGGTAAAAACTGAGCAAGACCAGTATCTGGAAGCAAAAAAAGGCGACCGCATTGAATTAAGTGCAGTTGGTTCAACCGATCCCGATGGGGATGCACTATCTTACAATTGGTTCTGTTACAGCGAAGCCGGGACATTCTCTGTTTCAAACGCACGAAGCGGCCAACCCATCGAAATTGAAAATTTTGATCAGCAAAAGGCATGGTTTACAGTACCAACATCACGGATAATGTCTCCGGGAGAAGGAACAATTCATATCGTTCTGGCTGTTACCGATCATGGTTCTCCCCGGTTAACGCGCTACAAAAGGATGATTATTAATGTGAAATAAATTCAGCAATGCAAGTCAACAAAAAACTTTTTACCCTTTGCATTTTATTTCTTACATGCATCTTTTTACTTAATTCGTGTACCACTCAACAGGGGAACAAAAATAAGTCAGAACATGCAGAATCAAAGTATCGTGTTATCGTTTCCACCGATATTGGAGGAACTGACCCTGATGATTTTCAGTCTATGGTGCATCTTTTCCTGTATGCTGATACGCTCGAAATGGAGGGCCTGATTTCATCGCCTTTCGGCCCCGGCAGAAAAGAGCATATCCTTCAGGTAATCGATCAGTACGAAAAAGATTATCCCAACCTGAATACTTATTCTGAAAAATATCCGGCGCCCGATTCACTTCGGTCAATCACGAAACAAGGTGCGATTGATGTTGCCGGATATGCAGGCTTCGACAAACCCACCGAAGGTTCAGAATGGATTGTAAAATGTGCCCGGAAAGAGGACTCCCGCCCTTTATACATTCTGATTTGGGGTGGCATTGAAGATCTGGCTCAGGCTTTACACGATGCACCTGATATTTTACCAAAACTTCGGGTTTATTATATTGGAGGACCCAATAAGAAATGGACTCCCGACGCTTACCAATATATCGCATATAATTTTCCGGAGTTGTGGATTATTGAATCCAACGCGACCTACAGGGGTTGGTTTACCGGCGGAAATCAGGAAGGTGAATGGAGTAATGAAGGGTTTCCTGAAAAGTACATCAAAGATAAAGGGGTGCTTGGAACATTTTTTATGACCCAATTGGGTGGCTCAATAAAAATGGGCGACACACCATCACTCGCATGGTTGCTGAACAGCCCAAATCCCGAAGACCCGACACTTCCAAACTGGGGCGGTCAATACGTAAAAGCATGGGAACGTCCGTATTATTTATTCGATAAACTGCCTTCAAAGTCCGACAGTATTCAGGAGTTTTCAATTCTTGAAATTGCCCTGTCGCTGAAAGAAAATCTGCCGGAAAAACCGGAAGCCAGGCTTCTTGTGGAAAATCAGGCTTTACCCGGATATTTTTTGGGAGATGGTAATGTAAGGTTTCGTTTCTCACCTAAAAGTGCCAAAACATTTGAGTTTAAAATAGAGAGCAACATTAACAGTTTAAATGGAAAAACGGGAAGTATAACTGCTTATATTCCACCTGCTGAACTGGCTGACCATCCATCTTCAAAGTATCCTAATTGGTGGACAGACAATCCCAATCCGGAATTTGCAGAAGGGGAACATATTGGTGCCAAAACAGTAAGCCGGTGGAGGGAAGAATTTCTGAAGGATTTTGCCAACCGGATGGAACGTTGCGTATCAAAGTAATAGGAATAAAATTATTTCATGCATTTTCTAAGTCAAAAATACTCATTATGCATTTGCACTGCTTCAACGAGTAAAAGTTAGGACCACAGATTCGACAGATTTACACAGATTAAAAAACTATCATCTATTTTAATCTTTGGAAGAATAAATTTTAGGTATCCCGCTTGCAGGAAACATTGTTAAAACTTAAATACGACAATTTATAGTTCGCACTACTTAAGGCATATTTTTACAAAAACAGCACGATAAGAATATTAAAAGCCCCATCGGAAATTCCGACAGGGCTTTTAATATTTATCGCTTTAATACTTTGGTCTTCCGACTTCAGTCTTCAAACTTACTTCACTTCTTCAAAGTCAACATCAGTCACTTCGCCGTCTTGTTTGTTGCCACCACCAGCATTTGCTTGTTGACCCGCATTGGGATCAGCCTGAGCACCGCCGGCCTGAGCATTGTACATTTCCTGTGAAGCAGCCTGGAATACCGCATTCAGTTCAGCCGTTGCAGCATCAATTGCAGCAATATCCTGCGATGCGTGAGCAGTTTTCAGTTTGCCTAATGCTTCTTCAATCGGAGCTTTTTTATCGGCTGGCAATTTGTCGCCAAACTCTTTCAGCTGTTTTTCGGTCTGGAAAATCAGACTGTCTGCCTGGTTCAGTTTGTCAACTTTTTCGCGGGCCGCTTTGTCTGATGCTTCGTTGGCAGCGGCTTCGTCGCGCATCCGTTTAATTTCAGCATCAGTCAAACCTGAAGATGCTTCGATACGGATCGACTGAGTTTTGCCGGTTGCTTTATCTTTAGCAGTTACGTGCAAAATACCGTTGGCATCAATGTCGAACATCACTTCAATTTGTGGAACTCCGCGCATTGCTGGTGGAAGTCCGTCGAGGTGGAAACGACCGATGGTTTTGTTCCCGTTTGCCATAGGGCGTTCGCCTTGCAGCACGTGGATTTCAACCGATGGCTGATTGTCAGATGCAGTGGTAAATGTTTCTGATTTTTTGGTTGGAATAGTGGTATTCGATTCAATCAAACGGGTCATTACGCCACCCATAGTTTCAATACCAAGCGAAAGTGGTGTTACGTCGAGCAACAACACGTCTTTTACTTCGCCGGTTAATACACCACCCTGAATAGCTGCACCAATCGCTACCACTTCATCAGGATTTACACCTTTTGAAGGCGCTTTTCCGAACAACTGCTGTACTTTTTCCTGAACGGCAGGAATACGTGTAGAACCACCTACCAGAATAACTTCGTCGATATCGCTTGCCTGTAAACCTGCATTTTTCAATGCTTTACGGCAAGGTTCCATGGTAGCCTGGATCAGTTTGTCGGCCAATTGTTCAAATTTGGCACGGGTCAATGTTTTTACCAAGTGCTTTGGAATACCGTTTACCGGCATAATATATGGCAGATTGATTTCGGTCTGGGTTGAACTCGAAAGTTCAATTTTAGCTTTTTCAGCAGCTTCTTTCAAACGCTGTAAAGCCATTGGGTCCTGACGTAAATCAATTCCTTCGTCGTTTTTAAATTCGGCAGCCAACCAATCGATAATAGTCTGGTCAAAATCGTCACCACCAAGGTGTGTATCACCGTCGGTTGATTTTACTTCGAATACGCCTTCACCCAATTCGAGGATAGAAATATCGAAAGTACCACCACCAAGATCGAATACAGCGATTTTCATTTCGCGGTGCATTTTATCCAAGCCGTAAGCCAAAGCTGCAGCAGTTGGTTCGTTGATGATACGACGAACATTCAAACCTGCAATTTCTCCGGCTTCTTTGGTTGCCTGGCGCTGTGAATCGTTGAAATAAGCCGGAACGGTAATAACCGCATCAGTAACTTCCTGACCCAAATAATCTTCAGCCGTTTTCTTCATTTTCTGAAGTACCATGGCCGAAATTTCCTGTGGCGAATATTTGCGGTCTTCAATAACTACACGTGGAGTGTTGTTGTCGCCCTGAACTACAGTGTAAGGAACTCGCTGAATTTCTTTAGCTAGATTCGAAAAGCTCTCGCCCATTAAACGTTTAATTGAATAAACCGTTTTTGCAGGATTTGTAATGGCCTGACGTTTTGCAGGATCACCTACTTTACGCTCACCGTTTTCAACAAAACCAACGATTGATGGAGTTGTACGTTTGCCTTCGCTATTTGGGATAACAACAGGCTCGTTACCTTCCATAACAGATACGCACGAGTTGGTGGTACCTAAGTCAATTCCAATAATTTTTCCCATTTTATGATATTTTTTAACTTGTTATTTTTCGATAAATATTGATTACGGGCAATTGTATTCAATCGCTGTGCCACAAACCATACAAACAAAAATCTGGCAAAATTGACACCCGATTCTTTTGCTAATGATTTATTCTGACATTTTGCGTGACAAAAAGACAGCGGAATGTATGCACTCGCGACAATAAATCTGCCGGGTTTTAAATCAGTGTCATAAACTGTGGTCCGGTCAATTTATGGGGGAATTGGGTTTAAATGGGTTGAGATTATATTAATTCCGATTAATTTTTATGGTGCGTTTATTTGAAAAGATATCTATTTTTAAAAAGTTTTCGACTCACATCAGGTAAAACGGTTGGCTGAACGGCTAAACGAAACTTTGTGGTTGTAGGGAACAGCTGATTAAATTTCTGATCGATATATTTTCATATCATTTTATACAACAATTAATGAAACACAAACCGACTCAGGCCGTTCCCCGCGAACGCCTTTTATCGCTCGATGCTTTACGTGGATTTGATATGTTCTGGATAACCGGAGGAAGTTATCTGATCGAAGTTATTGCCAAATATTCAGGTGCCAGCTGGCTTGATCCTATTGTAGAACAGATGGAACATGTTCCCTGGAATGGATTTCATTTTTACGATCTGATTTTCCCGCTATTCATGTTTATCAGCGGTGTTGCCATCCCATTTGCTTTGGTTTCGAAACTCGAAAAGAATGTACCGAAGTACGATTTGGCCAAGAAGGCAGTAACTCGTGGACTTATCCTGGTATTTCTGGGTTTTATTTACAATGGTGTATTCCGGAATGGATTTGAAAACCCGAGGCTTTTGAGTGTTTTGGGGCAAATCGGCTTGGGCTATATGTTTGCAGCTTTGATTGTGATTTATACCAAATCGTTTAAAAGTACATTGTATTGGCTGGGCGGAATATTGGCCGGAATCGGAATCATTCAGCTTTTGGTGCCGGTTCCCGGAATTGGCGCCGGTGTATTAACTCCTGATGGCTGTATCAATGGGTACATTGATCGCATGTTGGTGCCTGGCCGTTTGCATGGCGGAGTTTTTGATCCTGAAGGCTTGCTGTGTATTGTCTCAGCAGTTACAGTTACCTTGATGGGTTCGGTGGCCGGACATTTCCTTCGCGATAAATCAACCTCCGATCCGGAAAAGATAAAGACACTTTCGTTAACTGGGGTTTCAGCTATTGTTTTGGCTTTGCTACTTAGTACTTTCTATCCCCTGATTAAAGCCTGCTGGACAAGTAGCTTCAATTTACTTACCGGTGGAATCGGATTCCTTCTGATTACGCTGTTTTATTGGATTATCGATGTAAAAGGTTGGAAAAAATGGTCATTCTTCTTCCGTGTAATCGGGATGAATTCCATTTTCATATACCTGTTCCATGGATTTGTTGATGTAGATAAAATTACCAACCGCCTATTTGGCTGGACAGTTCTTTGGGGTAATTTTGGAGAGATATTCTATGCAACAAGCGAAATTGCGATGGTTTGGTTACTGCTCTATTACATGTACAAAAAAGGTATTTTCCTAAGGGTATAAAAATTTATGATTTGGAATTGATGAATGACGATTTTAATAGCAAATAAGCCGGCTTAAGTGAGCCGGCTTATTTCGTTTATTGGGAGATTAGAAGATTGCGTAGCTGAGACCAAGGTTGTAGTTTATATTTTTATGGTCGCCATTGTGATAAGCTTCAAAACTATGACTTAGGCTAAAATTGCCATACAACTGAAGTTGAGGGGAAATGTAATATCCCCCATAGATTCCCACTAAAACTTCATTTCTCCAGAATTTTGATTGGAAACCACTAGGTTGAGAGGTTGATTGCTCTTTTCCAGCATATTCAATCGATGCATGTAAACCGGTTCTGGTATTGGGGAAAAAGCCATAATTCAGACTAACTGCAGACCTGAAAAGGTTTTTTGGTTCCTCAATTGTGTTATTCTTTTTTTGATCTGCCAATGTCACATTCGCTAATTCAAGTTTGATAATTCTTTCCCAGAATAGATTCAACTGCTTGTTACTTTCAAATGACAAATTTGATTTGAAATAAGTTGTTGTAGATGTAACATCGCTACTATTCAATGATTTATAATAGCTTGTCCAATATTCAGGCGACACCCAAAACTTCAACACTTTTCCTGATTCACGATCTGGAAATTCTACAAAATTCCAATAGTCATTTAGGGTAGTGAAATATGAAATATCAGCGTCCTTGATCAATCCTTGTTTGTGTAAAATAGAATCTAATGACTTCAATTCTGCTATTTTTCGAAGACGGAAATCAAAAAAACGTTTATTTTTTAGCTTTGAAGCGTGTCTGGCAAATTCAAAAATATCATCTTCATTGAGTTCACGAGCCAAAGATTGCTGCTTTCTCAGGTTTTCTAGGATGTAATACGCCTGCCATAAATCGCTCACCTTTTCTTTTCTCCCGAAGCCACCGCCGACACCAATTGAAATGTTGAAAGAATTTTGGCTGTTTTTTAAATCAACCATTTCATCAATAGTTTTTTTTGTTCCTGAAAATGATAAGCCAACATTTGTAAAACCTTCCAAAAAGAATTTCCCTTCAGTTAGATAATAATCTTTTAATCCACCAAAATTCCAGCCAAATCCGGGATTAAAATTCTTTTCTTTTTGTCTGTAATTGTCTTGCATTGAATAGGTGTAACTGCCAGAAATTGAAGAATAAATGCGATCTATGGCCTTTCTTGTAACGCTTTCAAATGAATAGCTAAGTCCCAAATTTGATTGAGAATTAGAATCTGCCCATCCGCCTTTTTCAGTCGTGGCATTTCCACCGATTGAAGGCTCTTCCCATGACTGGTCTCTATTGTATCCTCTTGAGTTAAAATTCAACTCCATTTCATGCCTTTTGTAATCCGGAAATTTGTACTTCGATAAATCAAAATTTTTATCCTGACTGAAGCCGGTAATGGCTGTTCCAAGGAAACACAACATGGCAAGGGTAGTTTTCATGTTTTTGGTTTTTATGAATAATTGTTTGGACTTTTACTCAAAAATAGCACCAAAAACGCGTCATAATTATTAATATTTATTGTTTGATGTGCTGTTATAGAACACTCACGGAAGCTCACAATCAATTGACAAGAGTAAAGCGGGCATTCCAATCTATAAATTCTTACTTTTGTAGCCCAATAGAAAACAAAAAGATATGTCAGTCCACAAAGAAATTAAGCGTGTTACAACACATGTGCTTTCAGAAATGAAACTCAACGGTGAGAAAATTGCCATGCTTACCTCTTACGATTACAGTATGGCCAAGCTGGTTGATCAGGCTGGTATCGACATTATTCTGGTTGGTGACTCGGCATCTAACGTGATGGCTGGCAACGAAACCACTCTGCCGATCACGCTCGATCAAATGATTTACCACGGCAAGTCGGTAGTTAAAGCAGTGACCCGCGCTTTAGTGGTTGTTGATATGCCTTTTGGAACGTATCAGGGCAACTCGCTTGAAGCTTTGAATTCAGCGATTAAAATCATGAAGGTTACGCATGCTGATGCCGTTAAAGTAGAAGGTGGCAAAGAAATTATCGAGTCTGTTGAGCGTATTTTATCAGCCGGAATTCCGGTAATGGGGCATTTGGGACTGATGCCACAGTCGATAAACAAATACGGAACCTACACTGTTCGCGCCAAAGAGGAAGTTGAGGCGCAGAAGTTAATTGAGGACGCTAAACTGTTGGAAGAAGCCGGTTGTTTTGCTATTGTTCTGGAAAAAATTCCGGCAGAATTGGGAGCAAAAGTAGCTCAGCAGCTTAAAATTCCGGTGATCGGGATTGGCGCGGGTGGCGGAGTTGACGGACAAGTTTTGGTTATTCACGATATGCTTGGATTGACTCAATCTTTTTCGCCCCGGTTTCTGAGGAGATATTTGAATCTTGCCGAAGAAATTCAGGGAGCCGTTAATCACTACGTTCAGGATGTGAAATCGAGAGATTTTCCGAATACAAAAGAACAATATTAAAAAGTCATTTATTGTCATTCATAGTCATTGCTTGTACAATGAATGACTAATAATGACACAACAATAAACAAGTACAGATGGAAATTATTTACGAAGACAATCATATTATTGCTGTTAACAAGGCATGCGGTGAGATCGTTCAGGGCGACAAAAGTGGCGATGTAACTTTAATCGATGAGGTTAAAGAGTACATTCGGGTAAAATACAAGAAACCTGGCGAAGCATGGCTTGGTTCACCTCACCGTCTCGACCGTCCTACTTCAGGGGTTGTGCTTTTCGCCCGAACAAGTAAAGCACTTACCCGCCTGAATGAAATGTTTCAGGACAAGGACGCCATGAAAAAGACATACTGGGCTGTGGTCGATAAACTTCCGGAGCTGGAAGAAGGTACTTTGCACCATTGGATTTTGAAGGATGAAGAGAAAAATAAATCGCACGCACACAACAAGGAACGCAAAGGATCGAAAGAGGCTGTTCTGAACTACCGTCATGTGGCCACACTAAACCATTTTCACATGCTCGAAATAGATTTGAAGACAGGACGCCATCATCAAATACGGGCTCAGCTCAACCGGATTGGCTTGCACATTAAGGGCGATTTAAAATACGGTGCCGCCCGAAGCAACGACAATGGGGGAATTCATCTGCATGCCCGTAAAATAGAGTTTATTCATCCGGTTACCAAAGAGCCGGTTAAAATAGTGGCCAAACCGCCGAAAGATCCGATCTGGAACGATTTGGTTCAGATTGATTATTTGAAAGACTAGAAAAAAGTGATTAGTCGCAGCGGTAAGCGATAAGTATTGGCAAAGGATTCCATTTCTTTTTTGAAAGATGGAATCCTTTGTTTTTTATAGGATATCGTTAAACGTTTTTCGCTTCCTGACATAAAACTGAAAAACAATACTTTTTTGAAGCATTTCTTTCGGAAGATCTTTCCCTTTTTCGGCTTGGATGAGTTTTCGTTTTCGGTGTAAGGCCGGCATCGATTTGTAGAAATGAAGATGAGCTTTTAACACACTCCGGATGCCGTTCAGATTAAATTCGGCCAGTAGTTTGAATGCCGCAATTCCATCCAGGCACATACGCAAAAACACGGTGCCGACAAGTTTATTTGATGGTAGATTTTTATAAAGTAACCACAGATTATTTCTGAAATTCAAATACAGTTTTTGTGGATTGTCGTACGAAAGAGTTCCGCCACCAATGTGATAGACGGTACTTTCGGGAGTAAAAACTATGCGTTGCCCTCGATTTTTAAGTCGCCAGCACAAGTCAATTTCTTCCATGTGCGCCCAAAAATCGGCATCAAATCCACCAGCTTTGCTGAAACTTGTTGCACGGACAAACATGCAGGCCCCGGTTGCCCAAAAAATATCTTGAATATCATTGTACTGTCCGTTGTCGGCTTCAACTTCATTAAAAATTCTTCCGCGGCAAAAGGGGTAGCCAAACCGATCGATAAACCCGCCCGCTGCACCGGCATATTCAAAATGTGTTTTTTGATTGTAGCTAAGTATTTTAGGTTGAACAGCGGCAATAGTAGCATCGCGCTCCATCAATTGGATGGGGGAATTTAACCATCCGGAAGAAACTTCTACATCCGAGTTTAAAACCACAAAATAATCAGCTTTAATTTGGTTTAGAGCCTTGTTGTATCCGCTGGCAAAGCCAAAATTTTGTTTCAGATCAAGAATTTGCACCTGCGGAAATTCATTTCGGAGCACGATAAGCGAGTCGTCAGTCGAACCATTGTCGGCTACAATAATTTCAGTTGAATCTCCTTTGCTGAATTCAATTACCGATGGAAGAAACTGTTTTAAGAGTTTGGTTCCGTTCCAGTTGAGGATAACAATAGCGACTTTTGGACTCATGTGTAACCTAAGGACTGATTTATTTGTTTTGCGTTTCGGGTTTCGTGTTACGGGTTGCGCGATGTCCGAAACTAGCATCTCGCAACTCGTAACATTTTCTGGCGAATTGCAACTGAAGACTTTCTTAAGGGACCAGTAATTTGGCAAGTACAACAGCCATACTTTCCTTTTCGAGGTTATAAAGGATATTGGCAATTTTCTCCATTTTCTCAGGTTCGTCTGATTGCAAAACCAGCTTGATCTCGCGAATTTGTTTGCCGGTCATTTCTTCTTCGAGCAACGACCATATTTTCAGGTTTTCTTCTTCTTCCTTCGGAACGCCAAGGTGTTCCAGTTCAAGTTTGGTGGCTTCCAGTATTTCCCTCGCTTTCAGGATTACCGGATCAGCGTCCTTGCCTGTTCCGGCGGCATCGCGTAAACTCCAGCTCGAATAATTGTAATTCAGCTCTTTAATCATGCGCACCTTACTGCTTTCTTTCCCAAAAATTCGTTCCAAAAAAATGATGGTGTGACTTTTCCAGGCTTCCAGATCGAAGTTTTTGGCAACCAGACTTTCGAGCTGTTTATTGATGAGTGAAATTTCTTTTTCGACCATTTGGAATATTGTTAGTTGTCTGCAATTTACGATGATTTTTTCATTTTTAGCCACGAAAGCAGCACTACAAAAAATCAATTTAGCTGAATAGCAAAAGAAGCAATTCCCGAAACCCGAAATGCATTGTTACCCCAGATGTTTGTGCACGATTTCATAAAATTCATCGAAATAATTGGCGTTGCAGGCAATCATTTCGCCACCGAACAAATAGTTTTCGCCACCCTGAAAATCACAAACCTTTCCACTCGCCTGTTTTATGATGATGATTCCGGCGGCCACATCCCACGAATGGAGTGCATGTTCGTAGAAGCCTTCGAATCTTCCGGCTGCCACATAGGCCAGATCGGCTGCAGCTGAACCCAGGCGGCGCATTCCGTGCGAATTGCGCATGAAATAATTCATAGCAACAAGGTAATTGTCGAGCTTAGAGAAGTCGTAATACGGGAACCCGGTGGCAATCAACGAATCGGCGGTTGTGGCGGCTTTCGAAACCTCAATTTCGTGTCCGTTCAGGTACGATTTGCTGCCTTTCCAGGCATAAAACATTTCGTTTAAACTGATTTCGTAGATTACTCCCAGAATAATCTCCTCGCGTTCAAGCAAAGCAATGCTCACGCAGAATGGTGAAATGCCATGAATATAATTGGTTGTGCCATCCAGAGGATCAATTACCCAACGATATTTTTCGCCATTATCAACAGCTGTTCCCTCTTCAGCAATAAATCCGGAGCCCGGAAGCAGCTCACGCAAGGCGGCAACAATCTTGGCTTCGGCGGTTTTATCTACATAAGTAACCATGTCGGCCTTGCCCTTGTGAATGATATCTTCGGCTGTAAATTTCAGTCGTTCTTCATAAATAAAACGGCCAACATTTCCGGCCAGATCCTGTACTTGTTTGCAAAGTATTTCGAGATTCATATTTTTCAGTTATAAATTATAAGCTATAAATGATGGTTAAAAGCTTTCCAGTTTCAGGACATTCTTCTCTATGCTTGTTGCCCTTTGCTCTATGCTTTAATCACCGTTCCCCAAACGTTTCCATTGGGTAATATGTTCTCCAAGTTAACCAGAATAATTTGATTTTCCAGCTCTTCAAGGTAATCTGTTTCAACACGAATGTAATTATCCGTAAATCCTGAAATTGTCTTTTTATCTTTTTGTTCCTCGAAAAGCACTTCGTGAACTGTTCCCAGGTTCTGCCGGTAAAAATCTTCTGTTTTGCGGTCAGACAGTGCAATGAGCCGCTGTGTCCGGTGTTTTCGCTCATCAACCGGAATTACAGGTTTTATCTCCAGCGCTTTGGTTCCCGGACGTTCGGAATATGGAAATGCATGGAGTTGTGATACATCAAGGTCTGCTATAAAACGGTAAGAATCCCGAAAAAAATCATCTGTTTCGCCATTGGTTCCGGCAATTACATCAACCCCGATAAATGCATGCGGAATCTCCATTTTTATTTTTGCTACGCGGCTTTCAAAAACTTCGCGTTTGTATTTTCGTTTCATCAGGCTTAAAACTTCGTTCGATCCCGATTGAAGTGGCAAGTGAAAATGGGGCATAATTCGTGCTGAATGTGCTGCAAATTCAATGATTTCATCGGTTAGCAGGTTGGGTTCAACGGATGAAATTCGGATTCGTTTCAGATTTTCAATACGGTCTAATTCTTTTAGAAGATCAAGAAATTTTTCGTCTGTAGATTTGCCAAAGTCGCCAATGTTGACACCGGTAAGGATGATTTCCATAGTGCCTTTTGCAGCAATCTCACGTGCTTCGGCTAGTGTATTGCTTATACTGTCGTTGCGGCTTCGTCCGCGTGCAAAAGGAATGGTGCAATAGGTGCAGTAATAGTCGCATCCATCCTGAACTTTCAGGAAACTGCGGGTGCGGTCTCCAAATGAATAAGCATGAAAGTATTTTTTTATTTCTTTCGGCTTCTGGATATGGATTTCAGTTAGCGCTTTCTTGCTCAGATCTCCCAGATATTCAGGAATATTCAACTTTTCGCCTGACCCAACAATCAAATCAACGCCTTCAATCTTTTGGATAGTTTCTGGCTGTAGTTGGGCATAACAACCGGTTACAACAACCATTGCTCCCGGATTTTTGCGTACAGCCTGACGAATAATGTTTCGTGTTTTCTTGTCGCCCTCGGCAGTTACCGAGCACGAATTAATCACCACCACATCAGCCCCTTCGGTAAACTCTACACGCTGAAACCCTACATCCTCGAAACGGCGGGCAATACTTGATGTTTCGGAGAAATTGAGTTTGCAACCCAATGTATAGAATGAAGCCTTTTTTCCTGAATAGTCCATTAAAATCCTTTCAAACATCCATTAAAATGCGGCAAAAGTATTAAAAAAAAGGAAGAGAGTCTCGAATAGGATTACGACCGGAATTTTTATCTTATTTAAATTTCATTGTCAAAAAGGGAATGGTAAGTCTTTAAAATTTTGTAAATTTCAAAATTCAATAAACTTCATCCCATTATCGGTGATTAAATCAATAGGAATTTGGTTGTTTCTTTTGCTGGTCATTGTTTCAGAAGGCAGTGCCTCTGGTCTTTCCGCATCAAAAGAGTCAAAGAACTTGCTTCTTATAAATTCTTATCATCAAGGCTTAGCCTGGACTGATAGTTTAACCTCTGTAATACTTAGCATTACGCGACAACATCCTGATATTAATCTGAATATAGAGTACCTTAACTCCAAACAATTTGGGAACTCGAATTTTGAAGCTGAGAAGAATTATATCCGGAATAAATATGCAGGAATTTCGTTTGATGGTATTATTGTGACTGATAATGATGCCCTTGACTTTGCGATACTTTACGATGAATATCTCTTCCCCAATCGTCCGATCGTTTTTGCTGGTATTTCCAATCCTGAAGATTACAATTTGGAGGGAACTCAGATTTACGGTTTTAAGGAGACTTCGAATACCGATTACCTGTTGGGTTTTGTAAAGCAAATATTGCCAAAAGCAAAAAAGCTTTTTTTACTTGCAGATTTTACAACCACAGGATTGATCTACCGGACTAATCTAAAAAATCAAGCCGCTCAATGGACGGATTTCAATGTTGTTTTTCCTGAGGAAATTGATCAGGATAAGATTTATCAATACGTTCGGGAAGAAAATGATCTCGATGCTATTTATTTTGTGGGTATCAATCAGGATAAATACGGAAAACTTGTTGATTCTGAAACTTTGTATGATTCGATAATCCAATTGGCAAAAGTGCCGGTTTTCAGCAATGATTTGGTCTTTAATGGAAGAGGCGTGATTGGAGGATTGTATCAGAGTGGTAAGAAACATGGTATGGCTGCGGCGCGGTTATCGCTGCAGTTAATCGATTCGAAAAATCCGAAACCGGACAAACATTATGGGACAACAGAATACAATTACTTTTTTGACCAAAAGATTCTGGATAAATTCGATATTCCCAAATCTCGCCTTCCCGCCGGGGCAAAAGTTATTAACGACATTAGCTTTCCGAATAAAAAATATTTTTTCGGGCTTATAAGTGTGCTTGCATTCCTGCTTTTTATTGTTTTTCATCTTTTTCTTACAGTCAGGAATACTAAAAAGACTGAGCAAAAAATAAGAAGTCAATTTAAGCAGATTGAAAATCAGAATAAAGAATTGGAGGCTGCCTATGGTCAACTTGGTGGTGCGATTAGTCAGCTGGAAATGACCAACGATCAATTGAACAACACCAATAAGAATTTGCGGGAGGCAAAGAAAAAAGCTGAAGAATCCGATAACTTGAAATCGGCATTTCTGGCCAATGTTTCGCACGAGATACGAACGCCACTCAATTCAATTGTGGGATTTTCTTCCTTGCTGATTGAACCTGATCTGGATGAAGAAACCCGAAATTCATATGCGGGGCTAATTGAATCGAATACTGAATCGCTGCTAGTTCTGATTGACGACATTATTGATTTATCGAAAATAGAAGCGCAGCAACTGACCATTAAAAAGCAGGAATTCAGTGTGGATGACCTGATGTTGGAATTGTTCCGGATTTTTAATCATTCCAATCAGAATCCCCGGGTTGAACTTAAGATGGAAAGAATCCCGGAGGATAAGGTATTGCTAGTAAATTCAGACAGGGTAAGGGTTAAGCAGGTATTTACAAATTTAATTTCTAATGCATTTAAATTTACCGATTCGGGCTTTATTAAACTGGGGTGTTTTGAAGCAGAGAATCGCGAGATCATATTGTTTGTCAAAGATTCCGGAATTGGCATCAGTAAAGAATATTTTGATACTGTTTTTGAGCGTTTCAGGAAATTGAATGTGGGTGGGAATAAAGTGTATCGTGGTACTGGACTTGGTCTTTCGATTACCAAAAAGCTGGTTGAATTGCTTGGCGGACAAATCTGGATTGATTCCGAACCCGGCGTTGGAACTGCTTTCTATTTTACTTTGGATGGCCTGAAGTTTAGAGACGTGAAGGCATAAAAAAAACCAGCCGAAGCTGGTTAATATCGTATAGGGTTTAAAAAAAACCTAGTTCCAGACGAGCTTCTTCGCTCATCATTGATTTGTCCCAGGGTGGTTCAAAAGTCAGTTCCACATCAGCATCAACAATGTTTTCAACAGCTAAAGCAGCCTGCCGCACATCTTCAACCAAAATATCGGCAACGGGGCATCCGGGAGCAGTTAAGGTCATAATAATACTAGCCTTGTTCGAGCTGTCATCAACATCAACATTATAAATCAATCCCAGATCGTAAATGTTTACCGGTATTTCCGGGTCATAAACGTCTTTTAATCGTTCAATTATCAAATCTATTCTGGCATCCATCACGCGTTCTCCTTTCCTGAAATTCTGTTATAAGCAACAGCATAGAGTTTAATTTGTTTGACCATTGACAACAAACCATTTGAGCGGGTAGGCGAGAGATGCTGTTTTAAACCGATATCGTCAATAAAAAAAAGCTCATTATTAAGTATTTCTGAAGGAGTTCGGTTTGAAACCACCCGAAGTAAAAGAGCAACTAATCCCTTTACAATTACAGCATCACTTTCTCCACGGAAAACAATTTTACCGTCAACAAAATCAGAAATCAGCCACACCCTCGACTGACATCCCTTTATCAGGAATTCATCTGTTTTGTCTTTTGGATCTATATCTTTCAGTTCGTTACCCAGTTCAATCAGGTAACCATATTTATCCATCCAGTCTTCGTAGACCGAAAACTCCTCAATAATTTCCTGCTGTACCTCGTTTATTGTCATGAACTAAAGCTTAAAGGATGCAAATGTCGTTATTTTTTTATTATACCTCAAAAATAAATTGAATCGCCCATTCAATTCTTACAAAACCTTAACAAATTACTTCAGTTTGTTGTGATGTTTTACGATATGGCTAAATCTACTTTTGAATGAATCTAAATTAGGTTTATTTCCCGTCTTAAGCGTAATTATTTTGTATTTTTAGGAGATAGTTCAACTGTAAAACCCAATTTTCAATAAAACATTTAAATATGGAAACATTAGCCGGATCACAGACCGAAAAAAATCTGCTGAAAGCATTTGCAGGCGAATCTCAGGCCCGCAACCGCTATGAGTTTTTTGCCAAAGTAGCCCAGAAGGAAGGCTTGGAACAAATCGCAGCTCTGTTCATGGAGACTGCTGAAAATGAACGCTCACATGCCAAACAGTTTTTCAAACAATTGGAGGGGCGCCCGGTAGAAATTACTGCTACTTATCCTGCCGGAAAAATTGGAACAACACTGGAGAATCTGAAGGCTGCTGCCGATGGAGAACAAGAAGAATGGACTGAACTGTATCCTGAATTTGCCAGAATTGCCGAAGAAGAAGGATTCAAAAGGATTGCCGTACTTTTTAAATCGATTGCTAAAATTGAAAAAGCACACGAAGAGCGGTATCGCAAATTGTATCAGAACCTTGAGGAAGGAAAAGTTTTTGAACGCGAAGGGAAAGTGGTATGGAAATGCCGTGTTTGCGGATTCCTGCACGAATCGACCAAGCCACCATTGAAATGCCCGGTTTGTGATCATTCGCAAGCTTACTTCGAAATAGAAGCTGAGAATTTTTAGGATAAAAATAGAATTTAAAAGGGCAAAGTTGATCAGATTTCAGCTTTGCCCTTTTAAATTTTCTCTAGTTGGAAACAAAAATAATTGCCTGTTTTACAAGCTTTTGATAATTGGGATTGAAATACCCGTTTTTATCGTGTCCCGGCTGAATGTAGACGATGCGTGAATTTTCTATTTTGTGTGTCCAGCCAATAATTTTGCTGCTTTGTGCGTGATCGGTAGTGAGCAACGAAGTTACCCCAGGCAAAACTTCGGTATTCCCGTATACTTCATCCAGAATTTCAAAGTCCAGAATTTCTCTGGTAACCGGATGTTGGGGATTAGCAACTTTTACAGTAAAAGTTACATCATGCTGGTATGTTGAGCTTGCAGGTGAGTTTTTTTCTTCGTGATATTTGCCACCAATAATGGTTTTAAACTCATTCCAATTCTGATAAGATGCCAATGAATGATGCAGAAAAACCATTCCTTTCCCGAGTTTCAACAGTTGGTAGTAATTTGTTTTTTCGCTGTCGGTAATTGTTTTTGGCATGTCGTAAAAAACCACAGCATCGAAAGTTTTAGAATCAATTGTTCCCAATTTAAAGTTTGCTTCCGGATGTTTGAGTTCAGTATAATTGATGTCCTGAAACGAGTCGAACATTTCGAAGAATGATTTTCGGTCAAAGTCATGCCCACCTGTAACGATTAAAACATTCAGTTTTTTTGCTGAAGCTGAAATAGATAAAATAGACAGAGCGCAGAAAATCAGAAGTATTGGAAATCGTTTCATGGCAGATTGGTTTAGAACATGGCAATTACTTTTTTCAGGGCTTCAATAAACACGTCAATTTCTTCTTTGGTATTGTAAAAAGCGAACGAAGCCCGCACCGTTCCCTGAATCCCAAAATGATCCATCAGCGGATCGGCGCAATGATGACCAGTCCGAACAGCGATTCCAAACTTGTCAAGCATGGTTCCCAGATCAAAGAAGTGCACCCCATCAACATTGAACGAGATTACTCCCGACTTCTCTGGCTGTGTGCCGTATATGCGCAAGCCGGGAATGCCCAGAAGCTTTTCTGTGGCATAATTTAAAAGTTCGTGTTCCCAGGCTGCCAGATTTTCGATACCAATATTCCGGATGTAATCAATGGCGGCACCAAAAGCAATCACACCGCTTATATTGGGAGTTCCAGCTTCAAATTTGTAGGGTAAATCGTTATATGTTGTGCCCGAAAATTTCACTTCCGAGATCATTTCTCCGCCACCTTGGTAGGGTGGCAATTGATCGAGCAATTCCTTTTTGCCATACAACACGCCAACACCGTTTGGGCCGTACATTTTATGGGCAGAAAGGGCGTAAAAGTCAACATCCAGTTTTTGAACATCAATATGCAAGTGCGGTGCAGCCTGTGCTCCGTCAACAAATATTCGGATGCCTTTGGAATGAGCTATTCGTGTAATTTCTGCAATTGGATTGATGGTTCCGAGTACATTGGAAACATGGGCAACTGCAATCAGTTTGGTGCGTGAAGTAATCAGCTTTTCAAGGTCTTCAATCTGTAGTCGTCCATCATCGTCAATCGGCAACATCACAATTTTTGCTCCTTTACGGCCAGCCATCAACTGCCAGGGAACAATATTCGAATGGTGTTCCATTTCCGAAACGATGATTTCATCCTCAGCCTGAATAAATGCTTCGCCAAATGAAAAGGCTACCAGATTGATACTTTCGGTAGTTCCTTTGGTGAAAATAATCTGTTCGCGGGTTTCGGCATTGATCAGACTTCTTACTTTTTCACGGGTTTCTTCATAGGCGGTGGTAGCTTTATCGGCAAGAAAGTGTGCTGCGCGGTGAATGTTTCCGTAGTATTCAGTGTATGTTTTGTTCAGTGCATCAATTACCTGCTGAGGCCTTTGTGTAGTGGCCGCATTGTCGAAATAAACAAGAGGTCGGTTGTATATTTTTTGTTGAAGAATCGGAAAGTCTTCGCGTATCTTCTGAATATCGAGTGTCATAATACTACCATTTTAGTGATCAGTTTCCTGAAATTATCTACATTCATACTATAGTCCAAAGATAAAGAATTAATCTTGCTGCACATTAAACTGGTTAAGTGTGATTCGGATTGTTAAAATTGTATTTGATTATATGGTTTATTGTTCATGAAAAAGCTTTATATTTGACTATAACCAGTTATTAGTCAGTGTATGCCGCAGCAGAGCAATATCCTTTTAAGTGGTTCTACAGGAATTTTGGGCTCAAATGTTCTATTTGAATTGCTCAGGCAATTTGCATCCGGCGAATTATCAGGAAAACTAGGTTTAATTGTAAGGCCGGGTACTGGAATTCATTTCAGTTTGGGAAATCGCATCAATCAGATTTTAGATTCCTCATTTATTCCGGATTATTTAAAAGGGTACTCCAGAAGCGAACTTTTAAAGCCAGTTTTTATCATCCACAAAGAAGTTCACCAGATTTTAAGTTCTGATTTTCCACCGGACTTTACTGGCGTTTTGTTTATTCATATTGCGGGATCAGTTAATCTGGCAAACTCAGATGTCGTTAGTAATGAAATCGAATACAACAATTATTTGGGGACACAGATTGTTTTAAGAAATACACTTCCGATTCTTCAAAAATTTGTTTTTATCAGCACAGCTTATGCCAGCGGGCACCGTGAAGGAATAATCGGAGATGATTTTATGACCTATTCCGATTTTAAGTTTCGTAATCCATATGAGCAGTTTAAGAATAGAATTGAACATGAAATCGTGGGTTTTTGTGAGCAAAATCAAATCGAATGGCAAATTCTTCGCCCATCTATCATCTGTGGCCGTTTAATTGATGCTCCGCTTTATTTTATTCCACGCTTTTCTGTTTTTTACCTGATTTGCAAATTTTTTTATCTCTTGAAAAAATGCCTGCCAGCCGATCCAATGATACGGATTTATGTGGCTTCCGATCCTGGATTGAATATTATTCCTGTTGATTATGTGGCAAAAGCTATCAGCCGATTGATTCATAGTTCTATTCAGCAGGTTAATCTGGTACATACTACCAATGTAAGTATTTCAGACCTTTTCATCATGGGACTTAAAGAATTTAATTACAAGAATTTTTCATTGACAGAACAAAGTATTAATGAGCCTACTATTTTCGAGAAACGTTACGATAAAACAATCAATTCACAACTTCTTCCTTATCTGGAAACACCGGCTCATCAGTTTGATTCGACACTTGTCAGGCAGGTACTGCACGATTTTAAAGAGCCTGATGTTCTTGCTCAATTTAAAGGACTTATCCGCTTTGCTGCCGAACATCATTTTAAAACTATTTATTAGCTCCTACAAACTCCGACGCTACAATCTTTTTTTCATTCTCAACCCTTACCGTTTCGAATATTGGTTAATTTTATCGCTTCAAATAATAATTTCATAATATGATTAAGAAGTTGCAAATTCTGTTAATTCTGATATTGACAGTTATTTCGGTTTTTGGGCAGAGCCTTACAACTGGCGAGTTGGCTAAAATCAAATCGGAGTTCAAAAAGGATGCTTATACGAAGGCCATGCAGAACGCGCTTTCGTCAAATGATATCACCAAATTGGCCTGGAATCGCGATAATGTGGGTGCCACTGACCATTTGTTTACCTATCGGGTTGATGTTTCCGGTATTACCGATCAGAAAAGTTCAGGTCGTTGCTGGATGTTCAGTTCATTAAATCTTTTCAGGCCAATGGCAATGAAGCAGTTTAATGTAGCCGAATTTGAATTTTCAGAAAACTACCTTTATTTCTACGATTTGCTCGAAAAGTCCAATCTTTTTCTGGATAATTCAATAAGCTCGGCCAATCTTTCAATTGATGATCAAAAGGTGAAATGGTATTTGCGCTCTCCTGTCGATGATGGCGGGCAATGGATCAATTTTGTAAACCTGGCTAAGAAATACGGAATGGTTCCGAAAGAAGCAATGGGTGAAACCAATTCGAGCGAAAATACAGGGTGGATGACCAAACTGATCAACACGAAACTGCGTGAAGATGCACTTGAACTTCGCGAAATGGTTGCCGCCAAAGCCGATCAGAAGAAATTAGCTACACGTAAACTTGCAATGCTTTCAGAGATTTACCGCATGCTCGCACTCAATCTAGGCGAACCACCTACCGAGTTTCAGTGGCGTTTCAAAACCAAAGACAAAAAAATAAGCGAAACAAAATCGTATACTCCGCTGAGTTTTATGGCCGAAGTATTTGGCGAAACCAGACTCGATGATTTTGTAATGTTGATGAACGATCCGTCACGTCCATATTGGAAACATTATGAAGTTGAAAATTACCGGAATACGCAGGAAGGCGAAAATTGGCACTATGTAAATCTTCCGAATGAGGTGATCAAGGAATTTTGTATTGCTTCGATCAAAAATAATGAAGCTCTTTATGCTTCGTGCGATGTAGGTAAGCAATTGCGCCGCGATGTTGGGATTTTGGACGTTGACAATTTCGATTTTGAATCAGTTTATGGAGTCAAATTCGGAATGAATAAAGCCCAACGCATCCAAACCGGCGATAGCGGTTCAAGCCACGGAATGGCATTGATTGCCGTTGATGTTGACGCACAGGGAAAACCGATGAAATGGCAGTTCGAAAATAGTTGGGGATCTGCTGCAGGAGAAAAGGGTTATCTTACGTTTACCGATGCCTGGTTTAACGAATACATGTTCCGGTTTGTGGTTCAAAAGAAATACCTCAGCCCTAAGGTGCTCGAAATTTACGGTCAAAAACCAGAGATGCTGCCACCGTGGGATCCGATGTTTTAAGTTTTAATAATTGTTCTTTATGAGATGAAATTATGAGAGAGAAAATTAGAAAATTCATCAGTCTCTGGACAAAGATTAGTTCATCAGTTTTACTTCTGATTGTACTTCTTAGATTATTTGATATTACTTTTAAATTAGATGTCTACATTATTTGTTTCCTTCTTGGAGTTTACACCTGTCTGGTTGCTTTAAATAGACTCCAATACAAAGATGTAGAATAGGCGCGCACTGTTTGTTTTTTTACAATTCATAAACAAAAAAAATACCCATGCAAAACTTTTTTGTCAAATCACACGGTCTCGGAAACGACTATTTTGTACTCAACGAAGCCGAACTTTCTTTCAGTCTGAACGAAAAGAGTATTCAGTTGCTTTGCGATGTGCATTATGGCATTGGTTCTGATGGAATCTTGCTAAAAGTGGCCTCGTCGAAAGCCGATTTTGGTCTGAAAATATATAATCCGGATGGTTCGGAAGCCGAGAAAAGCGGGAATGGTCTGCGCATTTTTGCTAAATACCTTTACGATTACGGGCATACTTCAGGTAAAATTTTTACCATCGAAACCTTGGGTGGTGTTGTAACGGCCGAAGTTACTCAGGAAACCAATGGCAAAGCCAATCAGGTGAAGGTGGATATGGGTAAAGCGATTTTTAATTCGCATCAGGTTCCGGTAAATTGCGACGAACCTGAGTGTTTCGATCATCCACTAAATATTGTTGACGAAACGTATCTGATCAATTGTGTGTCGGTTGGAAATCCGCATTGCGTAATTGTTTGCAGTAAATTAACGAAAGCCGAAATCATAAAACATGGGGCCGAAATCGAGAATCATCCGATGTTCCCCAACCGCATCAATGTGCAGTTTGCCAAGGTAATTTCGCGCAATGAAGTGGAAATTCTGATCTGGGAGCGTGGCGCTGGCTATACATTGGCCTCCGGAAGTTCATCGTGCGCTGTAGCTGCTGTTATGGTTAAAAAGGGTTTGACTGATCGTAAATTAACTTTAAAGATGCCGGGAGGAACACTTCAGATCGAAATTGATGAGGCATGGAATATTCGCATGGAAGGCGCCGTAAAAGAAATCGCATCAGGCTATTTAAGTGATGAACTGATTGCTGATGTGCTTTGTTTATAAAAATCTGTAAATTTGCAGCCCAATATATTTTTAAATTAAAATGACTACAAAACAAATTCCTTTTTCAAAACAACAGATCGAAAAGATCATCGAACAATATCCAACTCCTTTTCATATTTACGATGAAAAAGGGATTCGCGAATATGCCCGGAAATTTACCAAAGCATTTGCGTGGAATCCAGGCTTTAAAGAATATTACGCCATCAAATCGGCGCCAAATCCGTATTTGATGAAAATTATGCGCGAAGAAGGCTTTGGCATAGACTGTAGTTCAGTTGCCGAATTGGTTTTGGCCGAAAAACTAGGGATGAAGGGCGACGAAATCATGTTTACTTCCAACGATACACCAGCTTACGAATACAAAAAAGCCATTGATCTAGGTGCCATCGTTAATCTCGATGATATTTCACACATCGAATATCTGGAGAAAAATGTGGGTTTACCCGAGTTGGTTTGCTTTCGCTACAATCCTGGAGCATTAAAAGAAGGGAACACAATTATTGGTCATCCGGAGGAAGCCAAATATGGGTTTACACGCGAGCAATTGTTCGAAGGTTACCAGATGTTGATCGATAAAGGAGTTACCCGTTTTGGCCTGCACACTATGGTGGCATCAAACGAACTGGATGCAGCTTATTTTGTTGAAACTGCTGAATTACTCTTCGATCTTATTGTGGAACTCGATCAGCGACTGGGAATTAAAATTGAATTCGCCAATCTGGGTGGCGGTATCGGAATTCCTTATCGTCCGACCGATCAGCCAGTAGATCTGGATTTTATGAGCCAGGGAATTAAAAAACTTTACCAGGAAAAAATTGAAGCCAATGGGTTAGCACCACTCCGGATTTATTTCGAATCGGGACGAGCAATGACTGGCCCATTCGGATTTTTGGTCTCACAAGTGTTGCACATCAAGAAAACATATAAGCAATATGCCGGATTGGATTCCTGTATGGCAAACTTAATGCGCCCGGCATTATATGGATCTTATCACCACATTACCGTTATGGGTAAAGAGTATGAGCCACAAGACCAGGTATATGATGTTACTGGTTCGTTATGCGAAAACAATGATAAATTCGCAATCAACCGAAAGCTGCCGGCAATAGCTTCAGGCGATATTGTGGTAATTCATGATACCGGGGCGCATGGTCATGCTATGGGATTTAATTACAATGGTAAAACGCGTTCGGCTGAATTGTTGCTTCGCGAGAATGGTGAAGTTGTTCAGATTCGTCGTGCCGAAACTCTTGACGATTATTTTGCAACCCTCGATTTTGGTGGGTTGGCAAATTTTAAAGTTTAATAGATAAATACTCCGATAAATGAGAAAGGATGTCGAAATTGCATTTTGGCATCCTTTTTCTTATATTTAGGAGATACTTTTCACCATAGGGAAACATGAAAATCGGATTTGATGCCAAGCGCGCTTTTAATAATTCTGCCGGTCTGGGAAACTTCAGCCGTAACAGCATTAATGCACTTGCCCTTCAGTTTCCGACCGACAAGTATTTTCTGTTTACCCCGGAAAATAAAAAACTACTTTATACAGCTCCTGATAATTCTACTGAAATAAAGCCAGATAGTCTTCTTTGGAAAGCGCTTAAAAATGTTTGGCGAAGTTTTAAGATTACCCGAATTGCAAAAGAAGAAAAACTGGATGTTTACCACGGTTTGAGTCACGAATTACCTCTTGGTATTGAGAAAACCGGAGTAAAGCTGGTAGTAACCATTCATGATTTGATTTATTTGCGGCATCCGGAATATTATCCAACGATTGACCGGAAAATTTATGATCGAAAATTCAGACATGCCTGTAAAGTTGCAGACCGTATTCATGCAATTTCAGAACAGACCAAACAAGATTTAATGAAGTACTTCTGGGTTTCTGAAGAAAGAATTGCCGTTATTTACCAATCGATTAATCCGGTTTTTTTCGGGCAGGTTGAAATCGCCAGGAAACAGGAACTTCGGAAAAAATATCAGCTTCCAATTAAATTTATCCTTTCAGTTGGAACCGTTGAACCGAGAAAAAATCTTTTGGGTTTGCTCGAAGGAATGATTCTGTCAGAGTCTTTTGTGCCACTAGTTGTAGTTGGTAAATTAACTGATTATCAGTATAAAGTGCAAAAATTTATTGAGGCCGACCTTAACCGCTTGCAGGTATTTTTCCTGTCTCAAATTCAGGATGATGAACTGGCAGTTATCTATCAAATGGCCGAAGTGATGGTTTATCCATCACATTACGAAGGATTTGGACTTCCGGTTGCTGAGGCTCAGGCCTCCGGATGCCCGGTAATTACATCAAATACCAGCAGTTTGCCTGAAGCGGGTGGAGATGCAGCACTTTATGTCGACCCGGAGAACCCCGAAGAAATTGGCAAAGCGCTTAAAACATTACTGGCAGATCAAGCTTTAAAAGCAACGCTTATTGCCAAAGGAAAACTGAATGCACAACGTTTTACGGCAGAAAGTTTTGCTACACAATTGAAACAACTTTATAATACAGTTTTGAATGATTGATGATATTAAAGCTGCGCTTGCAGTGCTTCAAAAAGGTGGAGTAATTTTATATCCGACTGATACGATTTGGGGATTGGGATGTGATGCGAGCAATGAGGAGGCCGTAAAAAGAATATACAACATCAAAAATCGCATCGACTCGAAAAGCATGTTGGTACTGATGGAAAATGCAGCATTACTGGAACGCTATGTTGATGAGGTTCCTGAAATTGCCTACGACTTGATTGAGCTGAGCGATAAACCACTCACCATTATTTACGATGGCGCTAAGAATCTGGCGAAAAACCTGATTGCCGATGATGGAAGTATCGGTATCCGATTGACTACCGAAGCCTTTAGCAGCGATTTGATCCGCAGATTTAAACGACCCATAGTTTCCACATCAGCCAACATTAGCGGAAAACCTTCGCCAGCTTGCTTCGAAGAAATTGATCAGGAGATTATTGATGCAGTTGATTACGTAGTTAACTATCGTCAGGATGATACACAAAAAGCCGTTCCATCGAGTATCATGAAACTTGGTCGCGGAGGCGAAATCAAAATTATCAGACCGTAAAACACGAGTATTCAGCGAACCGTTGCATTTGTCAGCGCGGAACTTGAAACTTGGAACTTTAAACTTTGAATTCATTAAATGAAATACCCACAAAAGAAATCGGAATTAAAGACCGAAAAATTGAAAGAAGTTGCCCTGAAAGTTGGCAGCCAGACCGAATTGATGAAATTCCTGATCGAAAAATTTCCGGAGAAAAGTCGTACAGCGATAAAAGCAATTCTGGCTCATAAACAGGTAACTGTTGACGATTTGGTTACCACACAGTTTGATTTTCCGTTGAAACGCGGACAAATGGTATTTCTGAACAAAAAGAAATCGGAGGAAAAACCAAGATTTAGAGGAATGCGGGTTGTGTTCGAGGACAAAGATTTAATCGTAATAGATAAGTTTAGTGGCTTGTTGACCATTGCGCCTGAGGCTGATCGGGTTAAATCGGCTTTCAGTATTCTGGAAGAATACGTGAAACGCTTTGATCCAAAAAATGAGATATTTATTGTGCATCGGCTCGATAAGGATACTTCAGGATTGATGGTTTTTGCCAAAAGTAAGAAAGTGCAGGAGGTGCTTCAGCAGGAGTGGAACAATGCCACTTTAGAGTGTGTATACGTGGCTGTGGTTGAAGGAGTGGTTGAAAAGCTGGAAGGGACGATTACTTCGTGGCTGAAAGAGAACAAAGCGCTGATCATGTTTTCGAGCCCGATAGCAGGCGAGGGAATGAAAGCAGTTACCAATTATAAATTGCTGAAATCGGACAAAATGTTCTCTTTGCTTGAGGTTAAACTCGAAACCCGCCGCAGAAATCAGATTCGGGTGCAGTTGAAAGAAATCGGGCATCCGGTAGCCGGAGATAAAAAATACGGAGCCAAAACGAATCCACTTGGTCAGATGGGATTACATTCGCGGGTTTTGGCATTTAAACACCCGGTAACAGGCAAAGCGCTTCGGTTCGATACTCCTATCCCGGCAAAATTTATGAAGCTAATCCGTGGATAATTATCTTTTTGAAACATATCCACCCAAAGCATAGTTTTATTATTTTTGGGCGTTCAAAAAATTGCGAGAGTAGCTCAGTGGTAGAGCATCAGCTTCCCAAGCTGAGGGTCGCGGGTTCGACCCCCGTTTCTCGCTCAACAAAAAAGAGAGTTAGATTAATTTCTGACTCTCTTTTTTGTTGGTATTGTGGGAAATATAAAACCTAACTATGCAACCAGAACGCCTTTCTTCGATTTCCGGTAGAGGTACGAATTGAAAATGTTTCTTTTGGCAAACCGTAATTGCTTGTCAGAATTGACCAGTTTTATGTACACACTTTTCGGAACACCAAAATATTCGTATGTGGCTCCATCCATGAATGAAACTTCAAGCAAAAGTCCTTTGTGTTTGAAATCAGCAATGCCAGATTCGTACGTGCTGTTGTATTCTTCAAGGTTTGCTGCAATTGTTTCGGGTGCAATACTCACCAAAAAGTGGTAAGCATCAATAATTTGCCGACTTTTAATTTCAGCTTCTGCAACCATTGCATCACCTTCCTGAAAATTGTCGGGATGCCATTCTTTTACTAAACTTCTATATGTAGTTTTTAGTGTTTTAAGATCGGTGTCTGGTTCAACATTGAATAATTTTTTGTATTCATTAATACGCTTCATGAATGTGTTTTTTGTAAATAACTTTCAAACAGTTTTTTAGGGAATTCTGCCCTGATTTTTTTTAGCAGCCGCAAACGTAGCTAATTCTATGGTCTTGAATGCTAAGCGAATCTTAATTTAATGATTTTCTTCGTTTTATTCAGAAAATCGGTTTGTCTGAAAGTCTTGTTTTCCCCGGCAAGTACAAACCAACGGGGACGCAACTTTACTTAGTTCATTTTGCGGGCTCCACCCACAGTACCGAATTGTTTGTGCTGTACTCGTTTTGTTCGTAGAGTTTGTTAGCCGGATCAAGAATCCAGTTATCGTCGACAATGAATTTGTAGGTATATTTTCCTGGCTGAAGATAAATGGGTAAAATCCATTTACCGCCTTGTTTAATCATTCGGTAACCTTGCGTATTCCAACCGTTAAAACTCCCGGTAACAATTACCGATTTAGCATTCAGCGATTGGCTCAGCTCGAAAATGTGATTGGCTTTTAATGCAATAAACGAATTTTGGGTATCGCCCGATCCGGAAGTAAACGGATTGGCCGGATCGATCATCCATTTTCCATCAGCAATAAATTTGTACTCGTAGTTTCCGGCTGAAACCACGTATGGAAGCTGCCAGCCTTTGGCAGTTTTATTCATAACCAGTTCGTTCTCGTTCCATCCGTTAAAACTACCTGTGAGCACCACTTTTTTAGTTGTAATAAAGCCATCGAGCTTAAATAAGTAAGGTTCGCCAATTCCAATAAATGAATTCATATTGTCACTTGCATCCGCACGAAGTTCTTTATTGGCCGGATCGGTCATCCAATCTCCATCTACCAAAAACTTGTAGGCATATGTTCCATCCCGAAGGTACATTGGCAATGACCATCCATCAGAGGTCGGATTCATGGCAAGTCCACGCGGATTCCAATTGTAGAAATTACCTGTAACAACCACCTTACGCGCATTTTTGTACCCTTTTAATTCGAACAGGTGGTTGTAGCAGTAAACAACCGAGTTGTAAGCACCGGCATCGCCACGTTCGCGTAATTTGTTGCTTGGGTCAGTCATCCATCGTCCATCAGCAATAAATTTATAGGCGTACTTTCCCGGTTTTAGCTTCAGGTCAATCATCCAGCCATTGCCAGTTGGTTTCATAGGTGTTTGTGTAGTGCTCCAATTGTTAAAAGTGCCTGAAATATAGACTTTCTGAGCAGATTTGTAGCCTGGTAAATAGAACTTTGCAGTGTTACTGCTGTAGACAAAAGCATTAGAAACTTCGAAATTGTTAACACCATAGATGGCTGTTGATTCAGTCGTATTTCCCGGAAAGTTTGTCCAACTATCGATAACCAGGAACAAATCGTTTGCTTTGATATTTTTATCAGCTTTTGTTTGTACCGCTTTTGAAAGTTCAACAAGGTTGGCCTGTAATTTTTTAGCTTTCCAGTTTTCATTACCAATAGTGATTGAAGTTTTCCCGCTGTAAACCTGTGCAATCAAGGCGCTATCCAAATCAAAGAGAATCGAAATTTCTTTCTTTTCCTTTTCGGTCCATTTCAGGTTAAGTGTGAAAATAAGTTGACCATTGTCGATGCGGCAAACTTTCTCCGGATCGAGCTGAGCTTGGGTTGTCAGCGAACTGAACATCAGCGCCACGACCCAAAGAGTTAAATAAGCTAATGTTTTCATTTCTCTTCTCCTTTCGTAAATCGAATGCCAAACTGTTTGTTCACAAAATTAACACTGACAATTCCATGGTTAATAAAACTATTGCCCAACATTCCATCAATGTGGGTTCCGTAGGCTTCACTCAAAGCATCCAGATTTGTAATAATTGTTTCCATATTCGGCAACTGCCTGTTACCGATTGTGAAATCGTTCATTCTTCCAAACAGCACCTCAGCACCAGCAGCACCAGCTCCTTTTAATGTCGCACGGCGAGTTATCGTAACTGTACTCATAATTTTTTTATTGGCATCGCTGCTAATTGCATTGGTTTCGGCACCTGTATCGAAACAGAAATTTAGCAGCTTTCCACCAATGGTAGCTTTCAGAAAAAGGATATTGCTGTTTCCTTCAATTTTTTGCGAGTAGTCGGGTATAAATCCTGATGTTTTAGTATTCAGTCGTTTCCCTGTTTTGTCAATCCTGAAAAGTTTGAGTTCACTGTTGATCGGGTCGATTACGATTTCAAGATTCCGTATCATCCCAAACCCAATCAACCCCAGAATTTTCACACCTCTTCGGTTTTCAATGTGTCCCAAGTTGGCTAAGTCAGCCCGGAGGTTTTTGTATGTGAGATCGGAAAATTCAATTTGGCCAATAGAAATTTGCTCAATAGTTCCAACTGCACCGGTAATTCCATTCGAGCTGCTTCCTCCAGTTTTAACATGCGATCTGAAATATGTACTGTTAAGAACCAGGCCATTTGCACCTGTGTCGAAAACCAGATTGCCGGTTTCTCCATCTACTTTTGCTTCAATCAGAAACAGCCGGCCAGCCCGCTTCATAGGGATAATTACCGAATCAGCGTTTAAATCGAATTCAGGCGTGTAATAGTCAGAATGAAGGTTGCTTATTGAAGTGTAGACCGGAATAAGATCAATTTCAGGAGTGCCTGACGAAATAAAACGAGGAGAAAACGAACTGAGCAATACAGCAACAGCAGCCATGAGGCTGCTGAAAAGTGTGCAGTATGCAAATCGTTCCGGATTCATGTCAAAAATTTGATCCAAAGTAATCAATTGGATCAAGATAATCAATCGTGTAAATAGAAATGTGGTAGTTGTTGTAGTTTAAAGCGTTAATGGTGGCCCCATATTTACTATTCCATGCTCCAGATTGATCCTTTTAATCTCTTCGTCGCTTGGTCGTTCGGTGAGACTGTTCATTTTCTGAAAGAATTCCTCCATTTTCCCTGCTGGCTGCAGAAAGTAAATCAGCTTGCCATAGTCTGTCAGTTGAATCCAGGTGTGTGCAATCATTCGTGGCAAAAATATGGTGTCACCGGCTTTCAGTCGATGCGTTTCATCTCCAACAACAAACCTGTACTCACCTTCAACAACATAAAAAACTTCATCCTGATGAAGATGCATGTGTAAATTTGGTCCAACTTTTCCAAGTCCGATGTACTCAAAAACACTTAATTGCTGATTGGTGTCCTTGCCCGATATTTTGGTGTTGTTTGGATGTACACCCAGAAACTTGATATCTTCACCATAACGACCTTTTCCTCCTTCAACTGTAAAGGGTTTTCGGGTACTTGTTGTTTCATCATCGAAATTTGCGAAGGTAAGTAATGGAATTCCTCCCAAAATGGTTGTCAAAAATTGTTTGCGTTGCATGGGTTGTAAATTTTAGTTTAGCAAATCTATACCGGATGCAAGTACACTTAGTGGTAAATAAAAGACTATTTTGTCTTTTATTTATTAAATTTCGGCAACACCAATAATGCGGTCAGGTCCTTTGGTATCTAATTCAGTAAATTGTGCAGGCGAAAGTCCCGTAAATTCTTTGTAATCTTTCACCAAATGCTGATAGTCATGATATCCACACTCAATGGCAATTGAAAGCCAATCTTTCTTCGGGAAACGGTTCTTCATTCGGAATGCCTTGTCAAACCTGATGATACGTAAAAACCTTTTCGGATTTACGCCAACCAGTTCATCAAATTTGCGGTCAAATTGCCGTTGGCAAAGACACGACTCTTTAATGTACCAATCGAGCGAATTTTTATCAGCATCCCGCATCATCAAACGGGCAATTTTTCTGACCGGATGCGTGTACATGTGCTTTTGCCGAATTACCTGTTTCAAAAAGTCTTCAACAATTTGAATCATTTTCTGGTAATTTCCGGCGTTAAAAAGTTGCTCATTAACAAAAGCGGCACTATTCCCAAAAATATCACTTGCATTTAATGATTTGTTGGTCAGTAAATTTGATGGTATTCCGGTGAGTTGAAATAATGTGCCCGGCTGAAAAATAACCTGAACCGACAAGAAATCTTTGCCGACAAAACGACCTTGTGTTACGGTGTGTTGGCCCGAAATCGTCATTTCTTTGTTCATCGATGCTGTTTTGTCATCGGGATATTGCACTTGCTCTTTGTCTTTGGGGTAAAATTGCAGGCAAATTTCCGGTCGTGGAGTGTACAGTTTGGGGAAGTCTGGCTGTCCGTCAGGAAAATAAAAATCAATTATTCTGTAAATTCTTACAAAATCAGTTAAATCAGGCGATGGAAGAATATTATCTATCAGCATCTTTCTGATTCTATTTAGTTGAACTTCTTTTCCATGGCTGCGATTCGGTATTCGAAAATTTTTCGCAATTGGGTTTTTACAAAAAGTCCATGCGCAATCCGTCCAAAAATCCCGAAAGGCAATTTATACGAAACGCGGTCAGTCATTAGTACACCTTTACCCTGAACTTCGAAATGGTGTTCGTGGTGCCACATCCGATAGGGGCCAAAGCGTTGCTCATCGACAAAAAATGATTGGTCGGTAACATGTGTTATTTCGGTTACCCAATTTGTTTTAAACCCAGGGAATGGCGCGACTTTATAGGTGATTATTTGTCCCGGATACATTTTTGTTGGAATGCCCGAAGTAATTACAAATCCCATGTGTTCAGGTGTAATCTTCGATAGATTACCGGGCGATGAGAAAAAGTGCCAGGCTTCGTTCAGTGAGATATTCAGAAATTGTTTGACTTCCAAAGTGTAAATTCCTGAATGCGATTGAAATGAGATCATGTTTTGCCGATTTATATGCTATACTCAAACCCGAAAGCTGATTTTTTGTTTGGTCATTTGGCGAAATTTATAAACAAGTGTTTCCGATAAATTAATAATTGACTGTTCCTTCGGAATTTTATAAGCCTCCGGAGATAGAATTCTGGTCTGGTTTTGTTTTTTTGTAACTTTGACGCCTCAGAAATAAATCGAATCACTTAAAACAATATAGAATGGCATTAATTAACGAGAATTACCTGAAACTTCAGGCGGGGTATTTGTTCCCCGAAATTGGACGTAGAGTGCGCGAATTTGCTGAAGCTAATCCGGATAAAAAGGTCATCCGAATGGGTATTGGCGATGTAACTCAACCGCTTGTTCCTGCTGTAGTTGAGGCTTTCCACGCAGGAGTTGACGATATGGCGAATGCTGAATCGTTTAAAGGTTATGGTCCAGAACAGGGATATGATTTTTTGCGCGAAGCTATTGCGCTGAACGATTATCAGAGTCGCGGAGTGGATATTTCGGCTGACGATATTTTTGTCTCGGATGGCTCAAAGTGCGACACCGGAAATATTCAGGAAGTGTTTGGCGCCGGAAACAAAATTGCCATTTGCGATCCGGTTTATCCGGTTTATGCCGATACCACTGTAATGTCGGGCAAAACAGGTGATATTCAGAGCAACGGATACTTCGAAGGAATTATTTATATGCCTTGCAACGAAGCCAACGGTTTTATTCCTGAATTGCCAACCGAACGTCCGGATCTGATTTTCCTTTGCTTCCCGAATAATCCAACCGGAACAGTGGCTTCGAAAGAAGAATTGACCAAATGGGTGGAATATGCACGTGCCAATAAATGCATCATCCTTTACGATGCTGCTTACGAAGCATTCATCACCGACGAGTCGATTCCTCATTCCATTTTCGAAATTGAGGGCGCCAAAGAAGTGGCCCTGGAATTCCGCAGTTTCTCAAAAACTGCCGGTTTCACCGGAACGCGTTGTGCATTTACTGTTATACCAAAAGAGCTGAATGCATACGACAGCAAAGGTAAAGCTCATCCGGTAAAACCTTTGTGGAACCGTCGCCACACCACCAAATTCAACGGAGTTTCTTATCCGGTGCAGAAAGCAGCTGCCGCTATTTATACTGAAGAAGGTAAAAAGCAGGTGAAAGAAGTGATCAATTATTACCTCGAAAACGCCCGCATCATGCGCGAAAGCCTGAAAGAAACCGGATTTACCGTATTTGGTGGAGTGAATGCGCCTTACGTTTGGGTCAAGACACCAGACAACATGAAATCGTGGGATTTCTTCGATAAATTGCTGAATGTAGCCAATGTGGTCGGAACACCTGGCTCAGGTTTTGGTCCATCAGGCGAAGGCTATTTCCGTTTTTCTGCTTTTGCCGATCGCGGCAATGTATTGGAAGCGATGGAACGGGTTCGCAACCTGAAATAGAGTTTGTTGAAAAATATAAATTAGTCAGGGATTAACTTTAAAGTGAAGCCCTGACTTTGTTTTTAGGCTATTGAATAGTGGATATGATATCGCTTAAAAGCGCATTGCAATTCATTACATTTTTGGGTTTGTGCGAAAATCCCAAAATCACCACCACCAGTTCTTTCGATGGGATGATAAATATTCGCTGACCATCGTACCCCCTGCAACAATACATGTCATCAGGAACTGAAGTAAATTCCGTTTTGTTATTCAGCCAAAAAAGCGAACCGTATTCTCCCTTGCTATTCTTATTGGGGCTGGTGCTGTATGCTACCCAACCTTCAGGCAAAATTCGTTCGCCATTGAAAACGCCATCCTGCAAATGCAATAAACCATAGCGCGCATAGTCGCGGGTTGTGGCGAAAATATACGATGAGCCTACAAAATTACCGGATGCATCCACTTCGAAAAGGGCATCGGGCATACCAATTTTGTTGAATAACCGCGTGTATGGAAACTGATAGTATTCTTTGTCGTTGCCAAGGGTACGCCGCATTTGGTAGGTAACTACATTGGGATTGCCCGATGAATAATACCATTTTGTTCCAACCGGAGCTTCGAGTGGCTGATCAAACACGAACCGTGCAAAATCGTTCTCACAATAAAGCATCACTGTAACATCCGAACGGTTTCCGTAATCCTCGTTCCAGAGTAATCCGCTTTCGGCCTGCATCAAATTGTTGTAGGTAATTTTCTTGCGGTCATCGGTTTGCCATTCCGGAATATTCATGGGTTCATTAATGTCCCATTTCCCGTCTTTCACCATAATTCCGGCCAAAGTATTGGTGAAACTTTTGGCCATCGACCAACTCAAAAACCGGGTTTTTGCATTAAACTGCGGCTGGTAAGCTTCTGCTACCGGAATCCCTTTATGAACTACCATAAAGGCAAAAGCATGGCCATTGTACCCGTCTTCATCCATTAATTTTTCGGTAATTTGGGCAAGTGCTTCTTTATTGATGTTAGTTGTGGTATCCGGCAAAATATTTCCCAGAGGCCATTTGATGGTGTCCTGATTGTAAGGTTGCGGACTGGCTGGAAATTTAATTTTCCGAAGGTCGGATTCATCAATCCCTCGAAGCAAAGTAGCTCCAAAACCTTTGCGGTAAATGGCTTTCGATTTTCCCCACAAAAACGAACTTGTTACGCTCGAATCCTGAAAATTGACGATATTTTTGGTGTATTGAATGAACGAAAATTTAAGGTCCATTTCTTCCACTTCTTTTTGCTCACGACCTGAAACAAATACCGCAGAACAGAGGAATTTGGCTGGATAGCCGGTTATTATCGGAAGCAGTGAGTTGATGTAAAAGGCACCGTAGCCAATTCCTGCTATCAGGAGGATTACTAGTGTCCAACCAATTCGCCTCGCTATTGAACTTCCTGATTTTCGTTTCATGAGATGTGTTTTTAAAGTGATTAATCTGGATTTTACTGATTTAAAGTTAACTATTCCTGCTGAAACAAATTCTCCTTTTTCATTTTTGCTTTTCTCTTTTGCCTTCATCGGTTTTGTTTATGTCTGTTAAAAGCCGTTAACGAATGTTAGCTTTGCTGCTTATTGCTTGTATTTTTCTACTTTTGTCATAATACCATGAACAAACTATGTCGGCCAGATTACAAATATTGTTTCTCTTCATTTGTTTAAGTTCCCTCTCTGTTTTTGCACAGGATGTGGAAGAGGTTGACCCGATGCCCATTAAACTGAAAGGACAAGTGTTGAATCTGGATGATGAGTCACCTGTTCCGTTTGCATTTGTATTGAATTACCGCACACATGCAGGGGTTACCACCGATGATCAAGGCCGTTTTACTTTGGATATGCTGAACATTGATAGTTTGGCTATTTCGTCGTTAGGCTTCTCGAAAACCACCGCGCGTGTGCCGGCCAACTACAACCAGATGAATGTGTTGATTTTGTATGCCAAGCCTATTCGGTTTGCCATTCCGGAGGTAAAAGTGCAGGGCGACCAAAAAAAGGTGAACATGGAAGGAGTGCCACCAGCCAAAAAACTGGATATCGATCCGCAACTGCGAGGAGATGCCTACAATGAAAAGCCACCGGTAATTGCCGCATTTTTTAACCCGGCCAGCTTTCTGCAATACTACATCAGCAAAAGCGAACGCGAAAAGCGCGAAACCAGAAGAGCTATTATCACTGAAAAGCAGTGGGAAATATTATCGCAATTCTACAAAAAGGATTTGGTGATGGAATTGACTGGCCTGAATGATGCTGCTGCCGACGATTTTATGCTCTACATAAATAGTAAAGGTTTGTTGAGTCACATGTCAACCGAATACGATGTGAGGGCTGTTATCAGAGAGCAGTTTAAAATATACAAGCAAGAAGGACACTGATTAAAACTTCACTAAATTTTACGACCTTTGCCACCTTATAATCATTAAAAGGAAAAGACATTGAAAGATTTCCCGAAGAAAAAGGTAATTGTGCTGAAGAAAAAGCAAGCAGAGCCCGAACCGACCGACGATGGTTTGATTCGCTTAAACAAATACATTTCGAATGCAGGTATTTGCTCGCGCCGCGATGCCGATAAATTGATTGGCGAAGGTTTGGTTACTGTAAACGGAGAAGTGGTAACCGAAATGGGACGCAAAGTTTCGCTCGAAGACGACATTACTTTTGACGGCAAACGGCTTAATCCGGAGAAGAAAGTGTACCTGCTGCTTAATAAACCACGCGGTTTTGCCACTACGGTTGACGATCCTCATGTTGAAAGAACTGTGATGCAACTCATTCAGAATGCTTGTCCGGAGCGGGTTTATCCGGTCGGACGGCTCGATATGCAAACCACCGGAGTGTTGCTGTTTACCAACGACGGAGAACTGGCTAAAAAACTGACTCATCCGAGTTACGAAAGAGCCAAGGTATATCACGTTCAGCTCGACAAAGATTTTCTGCAGGAAGACATGGCCAAAATTGTAAAAGGCATTGAGCTCGAAGATGGTTTTATTGCCGCCGACGATATTCAGATGATTGACCCCAAAGACCTGAAACATGTGGGAATCGAAATTCATTCGGGCAAAAACCGGATAGTGCGTCGCATTTTTAACCACCTCGGCTACCAGGTCGAAAAGCTCGATCGTGTTGTATTTGCCGGACTTACCAAGAAAGATTTACCTCGCGGAAGGTTCCGGTTTTTAACTCCTTCAGAAATTAATTTTTTGAAAATGAGTTGATGTAATTAAATTCACTTTTGCATACTAATCAGCCACACGTTGGAAAAAGAATTTTTACAAATTATCACTGAAAACCAAGGAATCATTCACAAGGTTTGTTCCATCTACTGCGATTTGGACGAAGACCGCCGTGATTTATTTCAGGAAATTTTAGTGCAGTTGTGGAAATCTTATCCTTCGTTCCGGTCCGAGTCGAAATTCTCGACCTGGATGTACCGGGTAGCGCTAAACACAGCTATTACAAGTTTCAAAAAGGATAAGCGTCAACCTGATAAATCGGGCGTTTCGTACGAAAGTTTGCAGTTGGCCGAAGAATTGTACGATTCGAGGGCCGAAGATCAGATTAAAATGTTGAATCAGGCTGTTTCGCAGCTTACGGGTATCGAAAAATCGATTATTCTTTTGTTTCTCGAAGATAAAAAATACGAAGAGATCGCTGAAATTACTGGCATCACCCAAAATTATGTACGAGTTAAAATGAACCGGATAAAGAAGAAATTGAAGTTGTTAATGAATCACGAAGAATAGATGGACTTAAAGGATTTAAAATCGGCGTGGGATACATATTCTTCACAGGAGGTAGATAAACACCGGCTTGGAAAGGAAAACATACACGAAATGCTGAAAAGCCAGACTAAAACGCTGGTTGACAGGATTGATCGGAACATACGCATTGGTATGGGTGTAATCCTCGCATTTATAGCTTATGTTGTTGTCGATACACTGTTCCTTACTAAGCTTCCGGAAACGATAGTTAACCAAACCGTTGAATACCCCAAATGGCTGGTTCCGATTGATGTATTTTCTACATTCCTGATAATTATGACCTACCTGTTTTTTGTTATCCGTTACTTAAAAGTGAAGCGCAGTTTTTCGATCGATCTTCAGCTTAAAGACTTGCTGAAAGGTATTCTAGATACGTTACAAACTTACAAGCGCATGTTTTATATGGCAGTAATTATTCTACTGCTTAATATGGTGGTTGGCTTTGCTGCCGGACTTTACCTCGGAATAAAAATCAAGGCCGACGCACTTCATGTGGCAGTCTCAAATCTTGATAGTTCACAAATTGTTTCTGCCATCGGAATCGGATTGCTGGTTCTTATTCCACTTATTGCGCTTTTGTTTTTCTTTTTACGCTGGGGTTTCAACAAGCTGTATGGCCGGTATCTTGTCCGGCTAAATGAAACACTTCTGGAGCTTGACGAAACCACCGATCTGGAATAATCTTGAACTTTTCGAATTGCCTGATTGTTAATTAACTGAAACCCATTTATTCTCAGTTATGCAATCACAAGCCCTAACCGTAGAAGAATACATTAACCAGGTTCCCGATAGCCAGCGCGAAGCCATTATCTTGCTTCAGAAAACCATCCTCGAAAATCTTCCGGAGGGTTTTGTTGAGGAAATGAACTACGGAATGATTGGCTATGTTGTACCCCACAGCATTTACCCCAAAGGCTACCATTGCGATCCCAAATTGCCTCTGCCATTTCTGAGTATTGCCGCACAAAAGAATTTTATTGCCGTTTACCACATGGGCATGTATGCCAATCCTGAATTGCTGAACTGGTTCACCGGCGAATTCCCGAAATACAGCAAGCAAAAGCTCGACATGGGCAAAAGTTGCATCCGATTTAAAAATGTAGCCCACATACCCTACGAACTCATTGGCGAGTTGGCTAAAAAAGTTGAAGTTGTCGACTGGATCAGTCTCTATGAATCCAATTTTGTAAAACGATAAAACAGACTTAAATTATGGATCAGGCCGAAAAAACGATGAGAGAAAACCTGCTAAAAATTTCAGGAAAACCGCTCGAAGAATGGATAGAAATTGTGAAACAAAAACAGTTGGCCAAACATGGTGAAATACAAAAGTTTTTGAAAGAGGAATACAATTTTACTTATGGTTACGCCAATCTGGTGGCGCATAAAACTTTGGGTACCGATGCTGGTTCGTCCGAAAATCCCGATGAATTAATAGAGAAACAATACGTTGGCAAAGAACATTTTCGACCAATTTTCGATCGGTTGATGAAAGAAATAGGCCAGTTTGGTGCTGATTTTGAAATAGCACCCAAAAATGCTTATGTGAGCCTCCGCCGCAAGCGTCAATTTGCCATTCTGCAACCCGCTACCAAAACCCGATTCGAAATTGGGATCAACCTGAAAGGACAGGAGCCCGATGGAGTTCTGGAGCTGGTGCCTGGAACAAATGCTATGTGCTCGCATAGAATCAAAATCGAATCTGAAAATGATATTACTCCGGAAGTCATTGATTGGATTCGGCTTGCCTACACTAAATCAAACTAACCCCTTAAAACTATTTCATATGAAAGCATTGAAAATTATTGGATTGTCTATTGTTGGAATTATTGCTCTCGTGTTAATTGTTGCATTATTCATTAACGGAAAATACGAAGTTGAACGCGAAGTTACCATCAACAAGTCGAAACAAGAGGTATACGACTATGTGAAGTACCTGAAAAATCAGGACAATTTTAGTGTATGGGCCAAAGCAGATCCGGCTATGAAAAAAGAATTTACCGGTGAAGATGCCACCGTCGGATGTATGGCATCGTGGGACAGCGAGAATCCGGATGTAGGCAAAGGTGAGCAGAAAATTCTAAAAATTGCTGAAGGCGAACGCATCGATTACGAGTTGCATTTTATCGAACCTTTCGAATCGACAGACTTTGCCTTTTTGACCACCACCGCCGTAAACGATTCAGTTACCTCGGTGAAATGGGGTTTCCACGGCGAAATGAAATACCCCATGAACCTAATGATGTTGTTTATGGATTTGGAAGCCATGCTTGCCCCCGATTTGCAAAATGGCCTGAACAACCTGAAAGGGATTTTAGAGAAGTAAGAATTGAATTGTGCCACTATAGAAAGCCCTGCCGGAATAAACTGGCAGGGCTTTGTTGCGTTTAGGCCAAAGCGAAACCTGCATATCGCCCCAAAGACTTAACTCGAACGCCCAAATCTTTAACTCGTTCGGTATATTTTCAACTCGTACACCAAAATACTTAACTCGGATGACCATATTTTCTACTCGGCCGCCATATTTTTAACTCGAACGGCTAAACTCCGTTCTTAGCGCACTTCCTCGTTTCAAACCCAGATTATCAATAATAATCGAGGAAAGTACCTTATATTTGAGGGTATTTACATGTTGGGTGTAATAAAATTGCGACTAGTTTTAGCGGACAACAATGACAAATCAAATTACATTTTAAATATGAAAATCAATTTCAAAATTTTACTTCTATTAGTTGGACTTTTAGCTTTTCAATCAAAAGTGCTTTCTCAAAGAAACGACTATTCAGGAACTTGGAAAATAAATTTACAAAAGAGCAAATTTGAAGCAGATTGGGCAAAAGGTTTAACAGAAGGTGAATTTAAAATAATTCAAATTGGAGTCAAGTTTAAATGGTCAAGATACTTTATAATCAAAGGCAGAAAAAGTAAGATGAAACTAAATCTGATAGCAGATGGAAAAGTTAGAAGGAAAAAAATGCTATTATTTAAAACTAGATTAGAATGGATAGGTGACAATTTAAAAGCAAAAATTTTTAGAAATGGATTTTCAGACGAAGTAGATTATAAATTAGGCGACGGTAAAAATGAGCTTATTATTGACGAAGTATTTGTAGGTAGACCACAAGACTATCATAATCATTATGTGCTTGATAAAATTCGGTAACTCAGATCTGCCCCTCTTTTGGATAACTAAGATTTGTTGATTTTACGACTGGGTTGCATCTATTTTTAGTTTAAGATTGAAATGTAAAGTTGTTTGTCATCAATAAATTGAGTTGCAAGCTCAACGCCATTAACCCCTCGTTGCTACCGAGGGGTTAATGGCAACGCACAAAACACAACTTTACACTTTGGCCTCGCTTATTAAATTTGCGGGGTTTCGTTTTGGCTAAACGGTTTAAAATCTGGATTTCCTGATTCAGCGGAGGTAGTCGATTAACTAATTAATTGATTATCTTTGCGCAGATTTTTTAAAACCTTCATACAGAAACGAGCTTATTGGAAACTTCCTATTAAACAGGATAGTACGATGGCAAGTTCCGTGCAGCAATTAAAAAACAAATCAATAAATACACAAAATAAATGGCACATAAATCCGGATTTGTAAACATCATCGGAAACCCCAATGTAGGAAAGTCAAGCATCATGAACGTGCTTGTTGGCGAGCGTTTGTCGATTATTACCTCGAAAATGCAGACCACCCGGCACCGTATAAAAGGTATCGTGAATGGCGATGATTTCCAGATTGTTTACTCCGACACGCCCGGAATTCTGAAGCCCAATTACAAACTTCAGGAAACCATGATGAAGTTTGTAAATACCGCGCTGATTGACGCTGACGTTATTCTCTATGTGACCGACGTGATTGAATCGCCGGGAAAGAATGAAGAATACATCGAGCGGATTAAAAGCTCGGAAGCTGCAGTAATCGTGCTGATTAACAAGATCGACCTTTCGACTCAGGAGAAGGTAATGGAGTTGTACAATTACTGGCAGGAAAAACTGCCACTGGCTCATGTTTACGCCATCTCGGCAACCGAAAAGTTTAACGTGGCACAAATCTTCGACCGCATTCTGGAGTTGTTGCCCGAAGGTCCGGCTTATTTCCCTAAAGATGAAATGACCGACCGCAACGAACGCTTTTTTGTGAGTGAGATTATCCGTGAAAAGATTTTGTTGTTTTACGACAAGGAAGTTCCATATTCGGTGGAAGTTGAGGTGGAGCAGTTTAAAGAAGAAGATAAGATACTGAACCTGATGTGCGTCATTCATGTCAACCGCGACAGCCAAAAGGGAATTATAATCGGGCATCAGGGAAGCGCGCTTAAGCGGGTTGGTACCGAAGCCCGCCTGGATATGGAAGAATTCTTTCAGAAGAAGGTTTTCCTTCAGCTATTTGTAAAAGTAAACAAAGACTGGCGTGATAAAGATCGCGCATTGGGCAGCTTTGGCTACGATATGGAGTAACGAAGTATTCAGTTTTCAGTCTCAGATTACAGAAGAGAAAATAATTGAACCTGTAGATATTACCCTGAAAGGGTTAAATTTTAATAGCCCTGGGTAAAGCGAAGCGACACTCAGGGTCAGAAATGGCAAAGGAAACAAGGTGCATCTACGAACCTAAATTGAAGTAAAAAGGATGTATGCACCGCAGTGTGAATATTGATTCTAAAGTTAATACTGGAAGACAATATTCTGGTTATTAGAAACAAAATAAATGAAGCGTCCTGTCTTGGGACATAGGAGACAAAAATGAGTAATATTATTGCAATTGTAGGAAGACCAAACGTCGGGAAATCAACCCTTTTTAACCGGTTGACCGAATCAAGAAAAGCCATTGTTGACGAATCGGCAGGAGTAACCCGCGACCGTCAGTATGGAAAAGGCGTTTGGAATGGAATTGACTTTTCGGTGATTGACACCGGAGGATATGCAGTCAATTCGGAAGATATTTTTGAGGGAGAAATCCGCAAACAGGTGATGTTGGCTATCGAAGAATCGGATGTGATTTTGTTTGTGGTTGATGTGGAGAATGGTGTAACTGATATGGACGAGGAGGTGGCTTCAGTGCTGCGTCGTTCGACCAAAAAAGTATTTATAGCAGTTAACAAGGTCGATAATAATTCACGGATTATCGATTCGCACGAGTTTTATTCACTCGGATTGGGCGAAATCTATTGCATTTCATCCATGACCGGTAGCGGAACTGGCGAATTACTTGACGCCATGGTGGAGGAATTTCCAAAGAATGCTCCCGAAGAAATGGTCGAAAATATTCCGCATTTTGCCATTATCGGACGCCCTAACGTGGGTAAATCATCATTCATCAATGCGCTTACAGGTGTCGATCGCAATATTGTAACCGACATCGCCGGCACCACCCGCGACTCGATTCATACCCGCTACAATAAATTTGGGCACGACTTCTATCTGGTTGATACGGCTGGATTGCGGAAACGTACCAAAGTAAAGGAAGATGTTGAGTTTTATTCGACTATGCGCTCGATCAGGGCGATTGAAGATTCGGATGTTTGCTTGCTGATTCTCGACGCTACACGCGGCATGGAATCGCAGGATGTTTCGATCTTTCATTTGATTGACCGCAATAAAAAAGGTCTGGTAATTCTGGTAAATAAGTGGGATTTGGTGGAGAAAGACAATTCGAGTACGATCGAATTTACGAAGACCATTAAAGAACGCATTGCGCCATTTGTTGATGTTCCGATTCTGTTTATCTCGGCACTTTCGAAACAGCGAATTCTGAAAGCGCTCGAAACTGCTGTTGAGGTATACGAAAACCGTACCCGCAAAGTGAGAACTTCGGAATTAAACGAAGTGATGCTGAAAGCGATTGAAGCTTATCCGCCACCAGCGATTAAAGGTAAATTTGTTAAAATTAAGTATGTAACTCAGTTGCCCAGCAGAACCCCAAGTTTTGCATTTTTCGCTAACTTGCCTCAGTACGTTAAGGAACCATATCGCAGATACCTGGAAAATAAGGTCCGCGAGAATTTCAATTTTGCCGGAGTTCCTATTCAGATCTTTATACGGAAAAAATAAGCTTAAACTGGTTTTCCGGAAAAGTCGCCACAAAATTTCTTTTGTGGCGACTTTTTATTTTATACGGTACTTATAAAGTCTCGGTAAGCTCAGCAATTTTTTCGGGTTTACCCAGAATATATACAAGGTCATCGCTTTCAAAAATAAATCCAGAACCTGGGTTTTCTATGATTGTATCCTTACGCTTTACTGCCACCACGGTAAGCCCGAATTGCTTTCGCAAGTGAATTTCTTTTAGCGATTTCCCGGGGAAAAGGTTGTAATTCGCGGCCTTGAGCACTACAATCTCAACATCCGGAATTTCGTCGGTCAGCGTAAATGTGTTGTTTTCATCCTTTTCCCTGAAGATACCGTAATTGTCGTCACGAATACGCGAAACCGCTGCTTCGATTTCACTTTTCGGAATCAGAAGTTTCTTCAGGATTCGCTCAAACAGCTCAATGGCCGTTTCAAATTCTTCAGGAATAACCTGATTGGCGCCCATTTCATACAAATCTTCGATATCCGAAACGTGTTTCGACCGGGCTATAATGTAAGCATGTTTGTTCATGGCGCGTACTTTTTCTACTACCCCAAGTGCTGTTATGGCATCGCCAATGCTGACGACTACAATCTCTGCCGTCTCGATGTATGCTTTATGGAGAATGGGGTCGTTCATGGCATCGCCGTAAATTACATTTTCACCTTTGAGCTGTCGCATCCGCGCCGATGCCGGATCAAAAACGATAGAAATATAAGGTAATTTCATGCGGCTGGCCATCCTCGAAAGATTGAGCGAACGAGAATCTTTGCCAATGAGCACAATATGATTCTGCATTTCAGGCACTTCAATTTCTTTTAGCGGAAATAATCCCTTTATCCAAATTTCAGGTATCGGAAATTTTAAAAGCAGGTTTGCCATTGGTTTGGCAATCATGATCAGGAATGGAGATGCGGCCATTGAAACGATAGTAACTGCCAAAAATAACTGGTAATAGTAATCGGTGAGTATTTGGTAAGTCTGACCGGTTTTTGCAAGGATAAACGAGAACTCCCCGATTTGAGCCATTGCAAAACCCACCACAATCGTTCCCCTGAAGGTGTGCCCGAGGACAAACGCTGTTCCACTTGCCACAAAGGTTTTGATGGCAATAACCAGCAAAACAGTTGCTAAAACCAGTACAATGTTGTTCCCAACAAAACTGAGGTCGAGCAACATTCCGATGGAAACGAAGAAGAAGCTCGTAAAGGTATCTTTAAACGGGATGAGATGACTGAACGCATCCTGGCTGTATTCCGACCTCGAAATCATCAATCCACCCAGAAACGCCCCGAAAGCCAGCGACATGCCCATTTCTGAGGTCAGCAAGGCTACCGATAGACAAACCAGCAGAATACTCATCAGAAACAATTCCTGATTTTTGGTTAGGGCAATCAGGTGAAGTACACGAGGCATAATCCAGCGATTACCCACATAAACCAATGCCATGATGAAAAGTGTTTTGCTTCCCATGCCAAGCAATTTAGCTCCTATGTCAGCCGTTTGGCCACCCAGCATAGGGGTAAGCAGAATCAAAGGAATTAAAATGATGTCTTGAAAAATGAGGATTCCAACTACTGTCCGTCCGTAATTGGATGTAAGTTCGCCGCGTTCCTGGAGAATTTTAAGGACCAGGGCGGTGCTGCTTAATGCCGTAAGGAACCCAATAAATGTAGCAGCTCCCCAACTCATGTGGTACATTCGGGCAAAGAGCGCAGTAAGTCCGGCCGTAAAAACCAGCTGTATAAAACCACCGAAGAAAACAATGTTGCGGATTTTGATCAGGTGATTGAGCGAAAACTCTAGCCCGATGGTAAACATCAGAAGGATAATGCCGATTTCGGCCATAAACTCAATCTCGTGTGGCGATTGAATAATACCAAGCAAGGATGGCCCGGCAACAATTCCGGTAAGCAAATACCCGATTATGGTCGGTATCCTGATTTTAGTAAACAGGTAATTTACCGCTGTTGCAAAAGCGAATATGATGACAATATCTTTTAGTATAACCAGTTCCATGTTGGCAATTTACTTGAATTTTCTGGAAAAGGGATCAAGTATTTGTTAGCAAAGGGTTATTTCTTTGGGGAATTGAACTGATTGTGTTGAAATATTTAAGCGGAGAGAAAGTGAAATCAGTGCTCCAGACTAAACTTTACTCCGGCTTTGGTTTCACCATTTACCACAATTTCGAGCTGGTGCTCGCCCGCAAAATGGGTACGGGTAGTAAAATTGGTAAAGGCTTGTTTTTTTGCAATTTGATGTTCGCCGGAAGCAAATTTCCCTTCGCTGATCTGGAAAATTTTGGGTGATGTTTTTCCATTTGCTTTCACATAATGAATCCGATATTCGAGGCGGACTATTTGCGGCCTTTCGGAGCTGTTGGAAAGTGTAAATGAAAAGTAGATGTATTCGCCAATTTTCAGCTTTTGCTTGTCAGTACATAGATTTGAAACAGTAAGCTGATCGGGATTGGCAAACCCAAAAATCATCAAAGCCCTTTTGTTCCCCTCTTTCAGTAAAGTTCGGCAGGCATGTTTGATTATTCGGTCGGTTTCTTTCGATTGTCCTTTCCATTTTTCGCAAAGGCCCAAAACCAATTCGGGATGATCTTTCGAAATGTCATTCAGGTTATTGGCCACGCTTTTCCGTACATATTCTGATGAATCATTCTTTAGTTTCTCAAGAATAGGTAGAATTGGCGTCGGATCTTTTTTGAACTTCCGGAGTGCCATTCCCCAGGGCAAACGCGGTCGGCAGCCTTCGCTCGAAAATCGGCGGATGTGCTCATTTTCATCTTCGGCCCACCGGTAGAAATATTCCATCGTCCGCAGCGGATCGCGGTCTAAAAAAGGTCGGATAGCAAACTCAGAGGTGCAGGAACAGGTAAATACGGACAGTGCTTTCATTGAAATCTCCCAGTCGTCCTGACCGAAACATTCCACAAAATCAGAAAAAGGAAGGGCAATAAAACCTCTGAATTGGGGTGCAATTTGTTCCAGAATATGGATGGCTGATGCATAATCGTCGGGTAATGCCTTTTTCAGATAAACCGTAAGGTGTCGCATTTTTTGTTTTAATTCACGTTCTGGCCAATCGGAGTCGAGCACAGAGCTAATAAATTCGGGCGTATTAAACTCAGGAAGAACGGATGATATAGCCTCTGCCAATTTTAAAATCTGGTCAGTTGGAATTAAAATATCTTTGAGTTTTTCAGGCATAAAATCAGGAATTCACTTTGGGCAAAATAAAATAGAACGTACAGCCTTCTCCCGGAATATTTTTACTTTCAACGCCAACCTCGCCATTCAGTTTTTCAACAATGCGTTTCACGATCGAAAGTCCTAATCCATGACCTTCAGCTTTTAATGTATCCAATCGGGTAAATTTGTTGAACAGCGATGCCATTTCATCGTTTGCGAGTCCTTTCCCATTGTCTTTGATCCAGAATTTAACCTTCTCGTCGGCAAGTAATTCGCTTCCAAGCTCAATAACAGGAAGGTCTCCTCCGTACTTTATGGCATTACTTAGGTAATTAATCCAGACCTCTTCGAGCCAGGCTTCATAACCCAGGGCATCGGGCCAGGATTGCGGCAATGAAATTTGTGCAGATTTTCCGCTGATCATATCTTTCAGTCGGGTCAAGGAATCCAAAACCACTTTTTGCATATTTATCGGCTTGAGCTGAATTTCCTGTTGCCGGACAGATGCCAGGGTGAGCAATTCTTTTGTGATGTGCATTGTTTTGGTAGCCGACAAATTGATCAGATCATTGATTTCAAGAATATCTTCATCAGGCAGATTTCCAAATCCGGATTTAATCAGATTGCTGGCCGAAACGATAGCACCCAACATATTTTTTAAATCGTGTGCAACAGTATGGGAGAAAGCATCCAGATCAACTATTAGCTTTTCCTTTTCCTTAATTTCATTGGTTAGTCGTAGGTTCGTCAGACGAACACTTTCTTCGGCCTGAATGCGCTGTGTAATGTCTTTGATTACTACCAGACGACCCGTTTGTTGTTTCCGATGGTCATAAAGTGTTGTCGATTGCAAATCAAAATAGCACATTTCCCCATCATACTCGCGCGATATTTCGGTTCGGAAGTTGTCATGCCTGATAATCTCTCTGATCAGCTTTTCCCGATGAGGCAGTATCCGCTCTATTCTCTTACCAATTAACTTTTGAGCGACCGATTGCTCAAACAGTTTGCTCATGGCCAGATTATAATCAGCGATTCGCAAGGCTTTATCAACAATCAAAATCGCATCGGGAATGATATCGATGAGTTTATTCCTTGCAAAGGGCACCAAATCAAACATTTTGTATTGCGAGATATTGATTGCAATCAGAATTCCGGTAAGAATAAACGTAAAAGGCGTCCAATCGAACCCGGGAACAGGGTTGACCTGAAACACATAAATAAGATTACCAATAGGAGGCAGAAGGGAAGCTACGAAAAGTAGTGTAATCTGTTTTTTGTAGAATGTTGATAATCTGAAATAAAGAAGAATTACATTAACGATTCCAGCAATCAGGGGGAGATATGAAAATACAAAAATGAGCCAGAAGAAAGGTCCGTAAACATAGTTTGTTGCGTTTGTTTCGGGGTTTATAGAGTAACTTTTCCAGTGAAGGTGATGTAAGTCGTTCGTAAAAGGAGAAATTAGCAATAAGCTGGCAATGGAATACAAGGCAACAATGAATTTTTTCTTTAGAAAACGTTCGGAAGATGAAAATTCAAGTGAAAAGAAAAAGAATGAAACCGCGCAATATACAATTCCGAAATAGGAAAATTTTGACCACATGATCTTGGTTTCGATATCGGTGGCTGCAAACTCAAATGCATAAGTAAATGCCCAAATGGCCGTGGCTACTTGCCAGATCAGCCAATATTTAACTCCTGGCGTTTTGCGAAACCGAATGAGAAAGAAAAATGTGATAATACTAATCAATCCACCAACTAGAAGTAGAAAGAATAGGGGAGACATGATGTATTCAGATATGTTTTGGACTAAATTATTCATAACCATATCCTTATTCAGTAAAGTTTTGTGTTTTTAAGTTGTGTGAAAATAACAATTAATGTGGAGAAAAAGACCGACTGTAGCGGAATTCAGCTATTAAGTAAAAAAGAAATAGGCAAATGCCTGCTGGTTACTGAAGGAAATGAAGAATTAAGATTCTGGATCCAATGACAATAAGGATTAGTCCACCTAAAATTTCGGCATAACGGTTGATCTTCGGACCGGTTTTTTTGCCCAGTAAAATACCAAGCATAGACGCGATAAATGTAACGGTGCCAATGATAAAAACTGCGATAAGAATTTTGTCAAGCATAGTAGCAAAGCTGAATCCAACGGCCAGTGCATCGATGCTTGTAGCCAGCGATAATAGAAGGATTACCCTGATATGCAATGGGTTTTTTATTTCGCGGGCCTCTGAACTGGCGAAACTTTCAATAATCATTTTGCCACCAATCATGCTAAGTAATCCAAATGCGATCCAGTGATCAACTGGTTCAATCAGTGACTTAATACTGTTGCCAACCAGCCAGCCCACCAATGGCATGAGTGCCTGAAAAAGAGCAAGAAAGATTGCGATTTTAGTTGCCTGAAGAAAACGGATTTGTGGGAGATTCAGTCCGCTGCAAACCGAAACCGCGAATGAATCGAACGATAAGCCAATAGCAAGAAAAATGACTGTTAAAATTTCCATCCGTTCAGAATTGAGCGACAAAACTATAAAAAAAAAGGTTCTGGCAAAAGATGGCCGGTAAAAGCATTTTAGCTATTCCTCGGCCTTAACTTTTAACTTTATGGGTATCCAGATTTCTTCTTCCGAGTCGGGGTCATTGTTTTTGTATTTTTCGCCCATGATCTCAAAATGTGGCCTTTTGTCTAACGAGTATGTAGAATTGGGTAGCCAGCTTTCGAATATATACTGGAATGTTTTTGCGGCTGCAGCAGAACTTCCCCGGTAAAGGAAAACAGCATACCGTCCGCCTGGAATAATGACCGTTTCCATTTCATCAGGAATGGTATCGAAATTGGATACTTCCACCGCTGCCCATTTTTCGAAAACGGTTTGTGGGTTGAAGTTGGCAAAATCCTGATTATCGTCGAAAATCTGGATAGAGAATAATTCGGAACCCAGTTTGTTGCTGATTTCTTTGCGTCGGGGCATGAAGCTTCTCCATAATTCTAACGTTTTATCGTCCGACAAACACATTTTTATGCGTTTGCCGATCAGCATCTTTTCAGCCAGGTTTTTAATTTCCGGAGTCATAGTTTTGGTTGTAAGTGCGATTTATTGCTATTTAATTGCGTTTGCAATAACGTAGTTTATCAGCTCATTTCTTTGCTTTGCCAATTGCCCAAGCTTATGCTGGTATGTTTTGTTGCCGGCCAGAAATGATAAACCAAATAGAGTTTTTCTGTAAAATTGAAGCAACTGCCAGGCATATTTTCCGGCAAAAGGCATTAAGATAAAAGCAGCAACTGCCAATGTCCCGGATTGGGTGAAAGCCTTTATTAGCCCAGCTTCAATAGCGTAAGCAATTGGATAGATGATAAGCCCTGCACCAAAATTAAATGTGCTTAAAAAAGTGATGTTTTTTACTTTCTGGTGAAGGTATTTCCGGGGAATTATAAACGGAATGGCATTGAAAACGAAGCCAAAAATAAATATCGGCAAAGATGCCAGTGCAGCGAAAAATTTACCCAAAGATCTCGGCCAGCTGAAATTTGAGATGCCTTCAATCTGCCAATCCTTGAACTTACTCTCTTTTAGTGTACCGAAATATCTTTTTGATTTTTCAATAAGCTCTCCAAATTCTTCTGGGCGGCTTGTCTCCATATGCTCCAATTGACTGATCAGTGCTTTTTCAGCATAAAAAAGCTGCAAGTGTTTGTTTTTGTTGAAGAAATTTGATTTTGAATATGTTTTTCCAGCCAATAGGCGGAGGTCTTCATAGTCCTGATAATAAGTGTCACTATTTATCTGCAGTGTCAGTGGAGCGAGGCGATCAAAAATTTCATCGCGTAGGCTAAGCATTGCTTTCTGCGGATTCTCTTCATATTCCTGTCTGTATTTGTCAATGCTGATAGCTTCTCCATAAACTACAATCATCGATCGGTTGAAAGCCCAATAGTGGTCGTAATAAATTCCGACGGGAACGATCTGCAAATCCAGTTTGAAATTATTTTTTGCTTCAGCTTCGAGCGAAATACGTGGAATCGCTTTTTTGTGCGGAAGCATTTGACGGCGACCGGAATGGGCAGCCTCGGGAAATAAAGCTACCGTTTGTTGATTTTCTAAAAGCAGTGTGACTTGCTGAAAAATGTATTCGTTATTCGACAGATTGTCTTTCCCATCGCGAATGCGGTAAACAGGCAATAATTTCAGGTATTTCAGGATGGAACTAACCATTTTTGATTTGAACAGATCTGCCCGTGCCAGCCACATGGTTTGATAGGAATTGGTACAGGCGATTGCCAGCGGATCCATCAATGCATTTTGGTGGTTTGGAGCAAAAATGATTGGTTTTCCTTTTGGGATAAAATGGCGACCAGTTACAACTATTCGCTTATGGGTGAGCCATAAAGCAAACCGCACATACGTTCTGATTATTTCGTATCCCAGCGACCAGTTCTTCATGCTAGGCTAATATAGGTTTTCTAGACCAGAAAAAAGCTATGGTTAATCCGCTGATAATGTGCCAAATTCCCCACCAGGCAGCAATAATAGCCATTCCACCCAATTCCATTTCCGGAGGAAAAATTTTGGGATTAAACATGAGCGCCAAAGCCAAACCTGAATTTTGAATTCCGGTTTCTATCGATATTGTGCGCTGATCGGCTCTAGGTAGTTTCATTAGTTTACTGAAAAAGTAGCCGGTTGATAATGCTAATCCATTGTGCAATAAAACAATGACGAATACAAGGTGTACGTAGCTGGTAAACTGAGAAAAGTTAGCCGAAAGCATGGCAACTACCATCAGTATAAAAAAGAGCAGAGAACCCCTGTTAATTGGTTTTTTGATCTTTTCTGTCAGCTTAGGGAACTTTTTTGCTACCAATAAGCCAATGATTACTGGAATGCCGAGCAAAATAAAAACAGTTTGAAACATCTGAAGTTTATCAATCTCCAATGGTCTCAACAGTGCTTGTGCGCTATGTTTATTGTAAAAATTGATGTAAAAATTTCCCCAAAGGGCGAAGTTAAAGGGAGTAAAAAATACTGCGGCCGAGGTTGAAGCAGCTGTCAGACTTACTGATAGCGCAACATTGGCTCGCGCCATTGAGCTTATGAAATTTGAAATATTTCCACCCGGACAGGCTGCAACCAAGATCATTCCTAAAGCAACCGAAGGTGTTGGATTTAGCAGAAGAACCAACACAAAAGTGAATGCAGGCAATAAAAATGTCTGGCTAATAAATCCCATAATAAAAGATTTGGGTCTTTTCAGGATATCTTGAAAGTGCTCAACTTTAATATCAAGCGCAACTCCAAACATGATCAGAGCAAGTGCAATATTTAAAAAAAATAATCCTGATGTTGTGAAATTGAGGCGGACGTGGTCAAGTACTTCGAGTGAATTGGTCATAAATGGCTCTCGTTAAGTGAAGTTAGAAACCTTAAAAGTAAAAAACTATGGATAAAACGAAAGCGTTCATCCATAGTTTTTTCAAAATGAGGTACCGAAAGAGCTTAAAATCCCAGTAATTTCATAATCTTTTTGGCAATATCCGTATTTTCCATGATTCCGGTAAAATTTTCAGCACCTGGTCCGTAAGCAAAAACCGGAACCATAACGGCAGTGTGTTCGCCAGTAGGAAAGGCTGCCTTTACCATACCGGTTTTCATGTCACCACCAGTCAATGCCATTCCACCAGTCTCATGGTCGGCAGTTACAATAATTAGTGTTTCTCCGTCGTTAGCTGCAAATTCTAGAGCTTTGCCGATGGTTTGGTCAAAATCCAACATTTCGTTCACAACATAGATTGTGTTGTTTGCGTGTCCGCCCCAGTCTATTTGCGAACCTTCAATCATGATAAAAAATCCCTTTTTATTTTGGTCTAAAATATTCAGCGCCGTTTGGGTTGCAATTGGCAGGTTCATTTTTCGTTTTGGGTAAACTTCGTTGTGTTCATCAGATGTAAGACCAGCCAGTTTGCCGGATTTTACTTTGGCAATTTCGTCCATATCCCGTAAAACCAGATAGCCTTTTTGTTTTAACTCGCTGGTCAGGTCGCGCTTGTCTTTCCGAACAGTAAAATGTTTATAGCCGCCTCCAATAAATACATCGATATCGGTTTTCAAAAAGTCGGCGGCAATATCCTCGTAGCTTCCACGGCTTCCCTGATGGGCAATGTACGAAGCTGGTGTAGCATGTGTAATTGCTGAGGTTGAAACCAATCCGGTTGCCATACCTTTGTCTTCGGCCATTTCCAGCACTGTTTTAATCGCCACCGTATCGGTATTTACCCCGATTGCCCCATTGTAGGTTTTTTGTCCGGCAGAAAGAGCTGTGCCGCCAGCGGCAGAGTCGGTAATGTATCCGTTAGACGATTGTGTTTTCGAAAATCCAACATGTTTGAAATTGTCAAGGAACAAATGGCCTCTGTTGGCTGTCAATCCGGCAAAAACGGCAGTCGTTCCCATTCCGTCGCCAATCATCATGATGACATTTTTAGGTTTTTTTGCTTTAAATTTTTGCTTGAAGGTTTTTACTTCGTAAGGTTTTCCTCCTGGATAGGTTTTAGTCGAATCTTCTTTGGAGATTGTTTTATAATTTTCCTGACTGTAAAGTTGCTGAACTCCAAAAATCAGGACAAGAACGAGGATTAATTTTAAATTCATGTGTAAGTGTTTAATCATGGTTAAATATGTATAATCTGTTTAGGTTGTAGTAATTAATTTCAGGAGCGTAAAAATAGATCAAATAGATTACTGATTTTATGCAATTTTGTTAAAAGTATATGACATTTTCACTTTTCGTGTTCATTGGAGGCTAAAAGTATTTATCCCGATTTGTGGTGACTTTCCCAATTGTCCCGGTCAAACTCTTCGTTGATGCAGTAATCAATCCGGTTATCGCCAAAAACATCTTTCAGAATTTCAAGAGAGCGAAAATTGATAATGATTTGTTCTGCTTTTCTATAGCTCAGATGTGCTATGCGTGAATATTTACTGACCGATATTTTTTCGTTGGTTTCGAGGTAATCGAGAAGGCACTTTTCGGCATCCGAATAATTAATCAGGATTCCATCTTTGCTTTTCTGCCGTTTCCATACCTCAATCATGATTTTGCTGGCCATCCGGTTTTCATCGTCTTTACGGAAATAAGCCCACCATTTACCTTCTTCGTCGCGGGCAAAATGAGGTTTTTCTGTGCTCGGTTCAATAATCACTTCCAAAACTGTTTTGCCATCAATCAAATGCTGTCGGGTAGTGAATTCAATTTCCGGTTTCGAGTATATTTTGGCAGCCGACTCTACCATGTAGTATTCTTCGTCGGAGCGAACCCCGGCAATCCGACCGTTGTCTTTCACACCGACAAGTAACCTGCCTCCATCAGTATTGGCAAAAGCCACCAACGACCGGGCTATCTTTTTCGAGTCGCTGATGCAGTATTTAAAATCCTGTGTCTGATGCTCTCCTTGTTGGATGAGTTTGGTGATATAGCTGTTCATAAAGAAGCCTCCCCCGACCCCTCCAAAAGGAGGGGAGAAAGATCCGGTATTCGATAAATTTCACTTTGTAATAACATTTCTTAATCGATTGAATGCTCAAAGTTTTCTCCTCATTACACCCTTCCAAATTTTGGGGAAGGGTTGGGGATGGGGCTCTACACCTCTATTCCGAAGAAAATCCTGACCAGATAACCTAATCCGAAGGAAATCAAACCGACAACGGTACTTAAAACCACCATTTCAGTAAAACGTTTCCGGAAAGGCTGATCGTTGGCTACCGAAATGTAATAGGTAAACAGGAAAACGATTAGGATTGAATCGAACAGTGCCACCAGTAAAGCAACAAATGGCGAAGTAAAAATCAGGTATGGAGCAACCAAAAAAATTACCGCAATAACATAGGCGATACCTGTAAAAACCGCAGATTTAATGGCCAGATCATTCTTGCCTTCAGCTTTATTCGATAAATATTCTGACGAAGACATCGAAAGTGCACCAGCAATTCCGGTAATAATTCCGGCCAAAGCTACCAGTTTGGTATTCTGGAGCGCAAAGGTTAAACCGGCCAAAGTTCCCAAAATTTCAACCAAAGCATCGTTCAGTCCCAATACAATCGAACCCATGTATTTCAAGTGTTCTTCCTGAATAAGCTCGAGCAATTCTTTTTCGTGTTTATTCTCGTCCTCGGCCACAGTCAAGGCTTCCGGCACTTCGGTTGCAATTAGTGCATAATTTATCTGTGCTTTTTCTTCGCCTTTCTCCATCAGTTTCAAGCCGAAAGTCAGCCCAAAAATCTTCGAAATCCAATAGTATTTATTGATCTCCCATTGACTAGGAGAAACTTCTTTGTTAGTGTAGACCGACCAGATTTTGTAATGCTTCAACTCGTCGGCAGCGATCTGTTTAAGTACTTTCTGGTTTTCCGGATCTCGTGTTTGTCCTGCCAGTTTACTGTAAATATGGTACTCGGTAATTTCTTCACGCTGCGCATAAATTAATTGCTGGCGTATTTCCGGTGATATGGGTTTTTTGATCATGTACTTCAATTTTTAGTGTCAGGTATCAAGCTGCAAGTAGCAAGAGTAAAATCTTGTGTCTTGATAATTTTTTCTTGTGCCTATTTTTTCATCCATTCGTACATTTGGTAGTGTTCGGCGGTCATGCCAAGATGTTCGTAAACGCCGTGCGCCGATGTATTGGTTTTGTCGGCATACAAACGAATACCCCGCAAATCGTTGTTTGAAGCTACCTTTTCCTGAATGTGTTTGTACAAACGGCTAAATATGCTTCGTTTGCGGTATTCGGGTCGAACGTAGACCGATTGAATCCAAAGTACAGTTCCGTTACGCCAGTCGCTCCACTCAAAGGTTGTAAGTAACGAGCCAACCACTTTCCCATCGGTTTCGGCAACGTAATAAATGCCTTTTGACGGATCTGCAAAAACTGCGGCCACACCCTTAACAACGGTGGGTTCATCAAGTTGAAGCTGCTCGGTTTCCATTGCCATAGCCAGTTGAAATTCTACAATGCTGGCCGAATCTGTTTCTTTTGCCTGTCGGATAATCATTTGATCGATGTTATATTGAGATCGCTAAATTAAGAAAATAGTTCCGCTCTCCCGATTCTATTCCGACAATAAACCTGAAACAGAAGACAGTGTTCATGGGCAGATCGTGTTTTTTTGTATTTTGCACTCCAAATATATTTTCCCCGATATGATTAAAATTGTTGTGGCATCAAAAAATCCGGTGAAGCTTGACGCTGTAAAAGATGGTTTATCAGCCCTTCTGAACGAAGCTATTGAGGTGTATGGAGTTTCAGTAAACAGCGAGGTTTCCGATCAGCCCATGAGTGAAGCTCAAACACTGCTCGGCGCCGAAAATCGGGTGAAGAATGCGCTGTTGGAATTTCCAGGCTACGATTTTTATATTGGGATTGAGGGTGGAGTTGAAGGTTCCGCCTCAGGTTTAATGGCTTTTGCCTGGATTGTTATTCGCAAGAATGATAAAATTGGAAGAGCACGCACTGCCGGATTTTATCTGCCACCCCAAGTTGCAGAACTGGTGCATCAGGGAATGGAGCTGGGCGATGCTGATGATATAGTTTTTGCCAAACAAAACTCGAAGCAGCAAAATGGAGCTGTTGGCCTGCTCACAAATGATGTAATTACGCGGAAATCACTTTATATGCCTGCTGTTCAAATGGCATTTATTCCTTTTTTAAATCCGGAATTATATCCGGGGAAATGATGATTTGCTTATGGGAAATTTTATCTGATCTTCTTTAAGATATCACGAACGGTGTACTTGTCATTTTCAATCAGTACAGCCTGAATGTGTGCTTCTTTGAGGCTTTTTTGTGCGGTCGATCCTATTTCTCCTGTAATTACCTGAACAACTCCCTGCTCTTTGAGCCAGTTTACAACAGATGGGGCAATATGTCCTTCTTCTTCTTTGAAGATATTTGGATGAAAGACTGGTCCTTCATCTTTCAGAAAACAGAAATAGGAACATTTGGCAAAACGCATGTCCATTAAACTGCTTAGTTTATTTCCGGTTGATGTAATTGCAATCATGATTTCTATTGGTTTTGTAATTCTTCCCAGTATTCAACAGCACGGCGGGTGTGAGGAATTACGATAGTTCCCCCAACCAGATTGGCTACCGAAAATATTTCGAAAACCTCGTCGGTGGTAACACCCAATTCGTGGCATTTACCCAAGTGATATTTCACACAATCGTCGCAGCGAAGAACCATTGACGACACCAATCCAAGCATTTCCTTGGTTTTGGTACTAAGCGCTCCATCCTGATAAGTCAGCGTATCCACACTGTAAATGCGCTTCATTACTTTGTTATCTGCCGCCATGATTTTTTCATTCATGCGTGTGCGGTAGTCGTTAAAATCGTCGATTAATTTGCCCATAGCTAAAAGTTTCAAGTTTCAAATTCAAAGTTTCAAGTTCCCTTCGACCCCGCTCAGGGAACGGCCGACTATTCTTCGGACTCCTTTCTGCAAACTGCGACTGATCACTGATAATTAGTCAGCAGCTTCCCCAATCAAGGTGGTTTGTGTGCATCTCAGCACTTTTACCATAACGTAATCGCCCTTCTGAAAGTTTTGTGCGGGGAAAACAATTACTTTATTTTGAGAGCTCCGTCCAAAAAGTTCGAGTTTGCTCTTTTTTGACGTTCCTTCAACCAGCACTTCAAAGGTTTTACCAATATCGCGTTTGTTGCTTTCGTGTGACAAGCGGTTGTGCAATTGAATAATTTCGTCGAGCCGTCGTAGCTTTTCTTCTTCCTGAACATCATCGGGCAAATGCTGGTGCGCATAGGTTCCGGGGCGTTCCGAATATTTAAACATGAAAGCCATGTCGAATTTCACTTCTTCCATAAGCGAAAGTGTTTCCTGATGGTCTTCCAGCGTTTCGGTGCAGAAGCCACAAAATACATCAGTACTTAAACCACAGTCGGGTAAAATTTCGCGAATGGCGCGGATTCGGTCGAGATACCACTCGCGGTCGTATTTTCTGTTCATCAGCTTCAGGATGCGTGAACTGCCCGACTGAAGTGGAAGATGTATATGACGGCAAAGGTTCGGATGTTTGGCAATTACTTTCAGCACTTTATCCGACATATCTTTGGGATGCGAAGTTGTAAAGCGAATGCGAACCAAGGGATCAACTTCAGCCACCAGTTGGAGCAAATCCCAGAAACGAACAGGTTTGCGTTCGCCTTCGGGAAGCCATTTATACGAATTTACGTTCTGACCGAGTAGGGTAATTTCACGATAACCTTTTTGTGCCAGATCTTTCACTTCCGCAACAATGTCCTGCGGATCGCGGCTTCGCTCACGACCTCGTGTATATGGAACAATACAATAGGTGCAAAAATTGTTGCATCCACGGGTAATACTTACGAATCCCGAAAGCGTTTTCTCGCCAATTCTTACCGGTGTAATTTTGTCGTAGGTTTCGTTTTCCGAAAGTTCAACATTAATGGCTCCGGTTCCTTTTTGAGCCTTGTCAATCAGGAAAGGCAGATCGCGATAAGCATCAGGCCCGGCAACCAAATCGACAGCGGCATGGGCAAGCAAATCGTCGCCAACACGCTCGGCCATACAGCCCAACACACCAACAATCAGATTTTTCTTTTTCTTTTTCAGGCTCTTAAAATAATCCAGGCGATTCCAAATGCGCTGTTCTGCGTTGTCGCGTACCGAGCAGGTATTCAGGAAGATGGCATCAGCACCATCTGCAGTTTCAATCGGTTCGTAACTCCGATCCTGAAGGATGGCTGCAACTACTTCGCTGTCGGCCACATTCATCTGGCAGCCATAAGTTTCAATAAATAACTTTTTCTTTTCCAATGTGAATCTGATTTGAGGCTGCAAATTTCACTATTTTTCAGGAATAAGCAAGAGTACGAGGACAATGGGAATGCAGTATTTGGCAAACGAAAAGGGAGATCCGTTCCCTGAGCTTGTCGAAGGGAAAACAAAAAATTAACATTCAGGAAAAAATTAGCTTTTAAAAGTTTTGTTTTGGTTCTTATTTGCGATAGAATTGTTGGTTAGGTAGTTTGAAAATCAATTGTTTTGGCGTATTTTGTTAAGATGAAACCGGGAAGCAAAGCTTGTTCCCGTATTCATTGTTATACCATTAAAATCTTATATTTGCAGACTCAAAAACTGATCGTATGAGGTATTTGTGTAGTGTCATCTTCTGTTTTTTACTCTGGAATTCGTTGGGCTATGCTCAAACAGACACACTTGGCCTGACCACAGGTTTTTCGAGCCAGACTGCAAAAATGGAAGAACTACTCGGCAAATTGCAGATCAGACAAGACCCGCGAATTACCGATTTGGTGGTGCGGCACTCCCAGATTAATCAGCGCAGATATGGAACCGATGGTTACCGGCTCGAAATTTTCTTCAGCTCGGAAAGTAAAGCTCGTCAGCAAGCAGTTCGTGTACGGAATGAATTTAATTTGGTATTTCCGACCATGCCAAGTTACATGCTGTTTCAAACGCCCAATTTTAAAGTGCGTATCGGCGATTTCCGCAACAAAAGCGAGGCGTTGAAAACAAAAGCCTACATCGAATCGAAATACCCCAATGCTTTTATAGTAAAAGATTATATCCAATTTCCTGAATTATTTACAGAACCTGTAGAACAACCCGAAGAACAATGAGCGAATTGATTAAGCATGAGTGTGGAATTGCATTGATACGGTTGCGTAAGCCGCTTGAATACTACAAGGAAAAGTATGGTACGTGGCAATATGGCCTGAATAAACTGTACCTGCTGATGGAAAAACAGCACAATCGTGGGCAGGATGGTGCCGGAATTGTAAACGTTAAAATGGAGCTGGAACCGGGACAGGAGTATATCAACCGTCATCGGTCGATTGAACAAAATCCGATCAAAAATATTTTCGATAAGGTTGCCAAAGGAATCAAAAAGGCTGAGAAAAATAAACCGAAAGATGCCGATATTCGGTGGATATACGAGAATGTTCCTTTTTCGGGCGAAGTTCACCTGGGACATTTACGCTACGGAACTTTCGGACGGAACAGCATCGAATTTGTGCATCCGGTGATGCGCCAAAACAACTGGAAATCGCGCACACTGGTTTTGGCCGGAAACTTTAACCTAACCAATACTGACGAACTTTTCCGCAAGTTAATTGCTCTCGGTCAACACCCCAAAGCATATACCGATACCGTGACTATTCTTGAAAAAGTTGGTCACTTTCTGGATGAAGAAAACCAATTGCATTTCAGGAATTACAAGAATGAAGGATATTCGAACCGCGAAATTTCTCCTTTGATCGAAAAAAATCTTGACGTTCAGAAAGTGCTCGAAAATTCGAGTAAAGACTGGGATGGCGGATATGCAATTGCCGGTATGTTTGGTCATGGCGATGCTTTTGTGATGCGCGATCCGTGGGGAATTCGTCCTGCATTTTATTATTACGACGACGAAATTGTAGTGGTGGCTTCAGAGCGTCCGGTTATACAAACGGTGATGAACGTGAGGGCCGAAAGCGTTTCGGAAGTGAAACCCGGCGAAGCGCTGATCATCAAAAAAGACGGATCGGTTTCCAATAAAATGATACGTGTGCCACATACCCGCCGGTCATGTTCTTTTGAGCGCATCTATTTTTCGCGCGGTAGCGATAAAGATATTTACCAGGAACGTAAAAAACTCGGGCGTTTGTTGTCGCCTGCAATCCTGAAATCGATTGATTACAACATTGAAGATACGGTGTTCTCATTTATCCCGAATACCTCCGAAACCGCTTTCTATGGCTTGGTTCAGGGCGTTCGGCAGTATTGTGTCGATTGGAAAATTAAACAACTGAAAGAGCGGAATGGCAGCATAACCAACGAAGAAATGGAAGCTGTACTTTCGGTTGAACCCCGGGTTGAGAAACTGGCCATTAAAGATGTGAAACTACGCACCTTTATTGCTGATGATGCCAGCCGCGACGATTTGGTGGCTCACGTTTACGATGTGACCTACGGAATCATTCGCAACAATGTTGATACGCTGGTTATTATCGACGATTCGATTGTGCGCGGAACGACCTTGAAGAAAAGTATCCTGAAAATTCTCGATCGTCTGCATCCAAAGAAAATTATAGTGGTTTCGTCAGCCCCTCAAATTCGCTATCCCGATTGCTATGGAATTGACATGGCTGTACTCGATAAATTTATAGCATTTACTGCCACAATCGAATTGCTGAAAGACACCAAACAGGAACATGTTATTCAAGAGGTTTATCGCAAATGTAAAGAGCAGGAAAATTTGCCCAAAGAGGAAATCGTAAACTACGTAAAAGAAATATACAGGCAGTTTAAAGCTGAAGAAGTTTCTGCAAAAATTGCAGAATTACTGAAACCGGATGACTGTAAAGCTGAGGTTGAAATTATTTACCAGACCATTGAGAACTTGCACGAAGCTTGTCCCAACGATACGGGCGACTGGTACTTTACCGGAAACTATCCAACTCCAGGCGGAAACAAAGTGGTCAACACTTCGTTCATCAATTTTGTTGAAGGCAAAGACGGAAGAGCGTACTAAAAAGTTTCAGGTTCGAAGTTTCAGGTTTCAAGTTAAAAAGGGATCCGATCTTTTCAGAAAGATCGGATCCCTTTTTTTATTTAGCCAATATTTGCCGTGCGATCAGTACTCCGTTCACTGAAGCTTGCATTAATCCACGCGTAATTCCTGCCCCGTCGCCACCAAAATAAAGGTTCTTAACGGCGTGGCTTTGAAAACTCTGATCAACTTTGATGATGTTGGAATAGAACTTTACTTCAACCCCGTACAGCAAAGTTTCATCACTGGCCAAACCTGGGCTGACCTTATCGAGCGATTTAATCATTTCAATAATATCCATCAGAATGCGGTGGGGAAGAACCAGGCTCAAGTCGCCGGGTACAGCATCTTTCAGTGTAGGTATAATGTTGTTTCGGTACAAACGTGCAGATGTGGTGCGCCGGCCACGAATTAAATCACCAAAACGTTGCACTAGAATTTTATTTCGGGTAAGCATATTGGCAAGGCGTGCAATATGATGCCCATATTCAATGGGAGCATTAAATGGTTCGGTAAATTTTTGCGAAACAAGTAATGCAAAGTTCGTGTTGTCGCTTTTCAGGTTCTTGTAGCTGTGCCCGTTTACAACTGCCAGATTGCCATCGTAGTATTCCGAAGAAACAAAACCACCGGGATTGGAGCAGAAGGTGCGGACTTTATCGTCGAAGGTGCGTGTGTAATGCACCAGCTTGGCTTCGTAAAAGTTTTCGTTGATTTCCTGCATAATTTCGTTTCGGCACTCCAACCGTACACCAATGTCAACAATTCCCACTTCCGCCGGAATATCTTGTTTTAAACACTGTTGCAAAAGCCAGTTTGATCCCTCACGACCAACAGCTACGACCACGTGTTCGGCGAAAAATTCTTCTTTGTTAGTTTTTACTCCGACAATTTTCTGATCGCTAATCACAAATTCGGTAACTGCCGAATTAAATTTTACTTCGACCTGATTGGCTGTGAGATGCTCAAAGAGTGCGCGGTAAAGTTCCTGTGTTTTTTCAGTTCCCAAATGGCGAACCGGACATTGAACCAATTTCAGGTTGGCTTCAATTGATTTGCGGCGGACTTCGCGCATGGCCGGAGTTTCTGTTTCTCCATGAATGTCAGATGCAGCACCAAATTTCAGATAAATATCATCGGTATAACGAATCATTTCGCGGGTTGCTTCCACGCCAATATAATCAGGCAAAGTGCCGCCAACCTCATGCGAAAGAGATAATTTGCCATCGGAGAATGCGCCCGCGCCTGCCCATCCGGTTGTAATCGAACAGGGTTTGCAATTTACGCAAGTTCCGCCGTTGGTATGTTTCGGACATTTCCGTTTGTAAATATCGCGGCCTTTTTCCAAAATCAGAATTTTCAAATCCTGACGTTCTTTTACCAGCTCGTAGGCCGTAAAAATCCCGGCAGGACCGGCGCCTACAATAATTACATCGTATTTAATCATGTTTATTTGGTATTAAAGTGCTAGGAAATGTTTCCTAATTGGTTTGTGCTGCAAAATGACAATTGAAAATTGTGCAAAACAAACCCGGCAAAAATAAAGATTTTTAGTTTTGCTGACTGCTCAAAATGAAAAATAAAAGAATGGAAAATGAAGAAATTGAAGGATTGTGTTGCCGCAAAGGAAACTGAGGTAATGTAAATTTAGACCGATACGGCGGACCCTGAAATTTTGGAGACAGATAATACTAAAAACAAAACCCTGACAGTGATCCGTCAGGGTTTTGTTTTTTAAGCTTCAAGCATTGCCTGATATTCGGCAGCGCTCAGCAGATCATCAAGTTCAGCCGGATTGCTAATGTTAATTTTGATTAGCCAACCTGCTCCGTAAGCATCTTTATTTACGAGTTCGGGAGCTGATTCAAGATCAGGATTTACTTCAATAACTTCACCTCCAACTGGCATAAACAAATCAGAAACGGTTTTCACGGCTTCGATAGTTCCGAAAGTTTCGCCTTTATCGAGAGTTTCTCCAACAGTTTCGATTTCAACGAAAACAATGTCACCCAATTCACCCTGGGCAAACGAGGTAATTCCAACTGTAGCAACATCACCTTCAACACTAATCCACTCGTGTTCATTGGTGTACTTTAAATTTTCCGGCAACTTCATGTTATATATTTTATTCGGTTTATCCTGAATCAAAAGTAATACAATTTTTTTATTCAAACCTTTAACAAAAGTCAGGGTTATTCATATTCGCTTAAGTTTTATTAATTTGCAGAACTAATTCCAAATTCAATGCTTCAAATTCAAATATCCGATTTGTCAGCACTCGGTGAATCAGCAAAATTGTTGCTGAATACTTTTCCTGAAGATCGCGTTTTCGCTTTCTACGGCTCAATGGGGGCAGGTAAAACTACCTTTATTAAAGCGCTTTGTAGCGAACTGGACTCCGCTGATTATGTGACCAGTCCAACTTTTGCCTTGATTAATGAGTATTCAACCGCCAACGGATCGGTGATTTACCACTTTGATTTTTATCGGATTAAACGGATTGAAGAAGCATTTGATCTGGGTTACGAAGACTATATTTATAGTGGAAATTATTGTTTTATCGAGTGGCCTGAAATGATTGAATCGTTGTTGCCTGAAGGTATTGTTGAAGTCAGGATCAGAGAAGCAGAAAAGGGAATCAGGCTTATTGAAGCAAAAAAAGTGTAAATTATTAGTTGTTGTTGCGTATAACCCATTTAATGAATCCAACCTAACGAACATGACTGAAAAAGAAAGATTGACAGAACATTCCACTTCGGGATCAACCTTTATGATGCCCAAAGAAGAGATGCTTGAAATTAGGAGAAAAGGGAAAAAGATCAGGATTGGAATTCCATCTGATAAGGAAAAGGTTGAATACCGCGTTCCACTCACTCCTCAGGCTGTTGAGTTGCTTGTTTCTTATGGTCATGAAATTCTGATTGAAAAGGAGGCCGGGAAAGCTGCCAGTTACACCGACGAAGAATACCGCGAGGCAGGTGCTTCGGTAAAGGACGACCGAAAGGAGATATTTGAATGTGATATTGTGTTGCGTGTTTCTCCATTTGACGAAACCGAGATTGATTTGCTGAAAGGCCATCAGGCTCTGATTTCGAATTTGCAGATTAATGCGCACTGTCCGGGTTCCATCGCCAAGCTAATGCAAAAAAAGCTGACCAATATCGCTTATGAATACCTTGAAGATGAGGATGGAAGTAAGCCGGTTGTGCAGCTCATGAGCCAGATTTCAGGAAGTACATCCATTGTACTCATCAACGAATATATGAGTAAATCGCGCAACGGGAAAGGCGTTTTGCTCGGAAGTGTAACCGGAATTTCGCCTGCCGAATTGGTTATTCTGGGTTCGGGTACTGCGGCTGAATTTGCTGCACGTGCAGCTTTGGGGCTGGGTGCCATTGTTAAAGTCTTTGATGATAACATCAGTTCATTGCGGCGGTTGGAAGAGAAACTTCCACAGCCCATATTTACCTCCGTTTTTTATCCTAAAGTGATGAGGAAAGCGCTTAAATCGGCCGATGCTGTTTTGGGCGCTATGCCGGTAGGAATGCCGCCATCATTTCGGATTACTGAAGATATGGTGAAGAAGATGAAGCCGGGTTCGGTTATTATTGACCTGAATGTGAGTCAGGGTGGATGTTTTGAAACTTCGCAATGTACTGACCTGAATAATCCGTCGTTTGTAAAGCACGATGTGGTTCATTATTGTGTGCCGAACCTTCCGGCTATTGTGTCGCGTACGGCGTCGATTGCTTTGAGCAATGTGTTAATTCCGATCTTGATTTCGATTGGCGAAATTGGCGGAATCGACAACTACATTAAAGGCTCGAAAAGTTTCAGGAAAGGAGTTTATGTGTACAATGGGATTTTAACCAATGCAACTTTGGCTGATAAATTTAATCTTCCGTATAAAGATATTGATTTGTTACTGGCCGTCTATTGATCTGCCTTAATCCTCAACCAGCATCAGCATCGAAATTCCGGCAACTTTAATCTCGGTTCCGGCAACAAAATCGGTACTCTCGGTATTGATTGTTTTATTCTGCGCAACAATTCGCCATGGAATGTGTGGCATCAACTGGAAAGAAATCTCCGTTCGATTGCCGTTAAAAACCAACAGAATAGTCCTCCAACTGTCGCCATTGGCACGATTCACCAATACATACGATGCAACTCCGGGCTGGTAATCCGAAGAAAAAATCAGGTGATTCCGAATCTGATCAGCCGAAGTCAGCCGAAATGCCGGATGGGCTTTGCGGAGTGCAATCAAAGCTTGATAGTACCTGAAGATTTCCAGATGAGAACTCTTTTTGCTCCAGTCAATTTGATTGATGCTGTCGGGCGATTTGTAAGAGTTGTGATCTCCCGATTTGCTGCGGGCCATTTCTATTCCTGCATCTAAAAATGGGATTCCCTGCGAGGTGAGAACCAAAGCTCCTGCCATCATAATCATCCGGTTTATTTCGTCCTCGCTGGCTTCGGGGCAACTTAGTGTTAGTTTATCGAAAAGCGTATAATTGTCGTGGCACGACGCGTAGTTTATGCACTGCCAGGGTTCTGCAGCCCAGGGCGATTTGGAATTTTCCACATATCCGTAAACAATCTGTGGGTGGTAACAGGCGCCGGTTATCCCGAATTTAATGTTTTCTTCCTGAATGGTTTGTCCGCTGACAAATCCTTTGCTCCCGGCATGAAAATTATTCCCTTTTATTCCGTCGCGAAAATCGTCGTTAAAAACGGCAATCCGGTTTAGTCGGGTCACATTGGTTTTAACAGCTCTCCAGTTTTCTTCCATCGGACTTTTGTCTGCCGCCCAGCCTTCGCCATAAAGCAGTATGGTGGGTGAGATGGTATCCATTTTTGCCCTGATCTGGTTCATGGTTTCCAGATCGTAAATGCCCATCAGGTCGAATCGAAATCCATCGAGGTGAAATTCGGAGGCCCAGTAATATAGCGAATCAATAATGAATTTCCTTACCATCGGGCGCTCCGACGCAATTTCGTTGCCGCAACCACTCGCATTCGAAAATGTTCCGTTTGATTTTTGGCGATAATAATATCCTGGCACGGTTTGATTGAAATACGACCTTCGGGTATGGTAAGTGTGGTTGTACACAACATCAAAAATGACACCGATTCCGGCATTGTGGAGTGACTGAACCAGCATTTTCAGTTCCAGTATGCGTGAAATGGTTTCCGGATTGCTCGAATAACTGCCTTCGGGCGAATTGAAATTTTGTGGATCGTAGCCCCAATTGTATGATTTGCCCGGGTCTTGTTCGTCAACAGTCAGAAAATCGTAAACCGGTAGAAAATGTACGTGGGTAATCCCCAACTCTTTTAAATGATCAATTCCGGTTTGCAGTCCTTCAGGCGAAAGGCTTCCTTTTTCGGTAAAGGCCAGATATTTTCCTTTGTTTTTCAGGCCTGAAGTGGGTGAAATCGAAAAATCGCGTACATGCAATTCGTAAATTATGGCATCAGTCGGGTGCTTGCAGGGAATGAGCTTATCTGTATCCCAAGCTTCGGGATTGGTTTCTTGCGGGTTGAAAATAAGGCCGCGGTGTCCATTAGTTCCCACTGCTTTAGCCTCTGTACCGGGTGTTTCATTGAGCCAGCCGGTGCTGTCGTTTACTTTTATCGTATAAAAATATCCGTTTAAGTCGCCTTGCAGTGCAATGGTCCAGGTGCCGCTTTCGGCTTTTTCGAACTGGTCGATCCGAATGGCAGAACCGCCACTGCCGTGTTTGTAAATGCGCAATTCGACCAGATTGGCAGTTGGCGCCCAAATCCGGATTCTGGTCTGTTCTTTCGACCAGAAAACGCCCAAATCATTTCCTCCGTAGTAGGGAAATGCGTTGAAATCGACACCATAAAATCTCCAATCTCTCATTTGTGTTCAGGGTTTTCTTTGTTCCGGAATAGCTTATCAGCTTCGATCTAAACTTAGGTGACTAAACTTTTTCGGAGTTTTACCGAATTCGATTTCCATGTTCTTCCATCAACATCGCTTACAAGAATTCGCGCCCAGTAAAATGACTTTATAGAACGATCGTACTGATGAAAAGTTGAGGTTTCGATTCGCAACTGGTGCGCCTTTCCTGAACCAATATACATGGGGTAAATTGCATTCCCGTTAATTCCGTTGAGCTTAAACTTTCGTTTGGTCCATATTTTCCTGAATTCCAGAACCGGGGCATCAATATCTGCTTCGTTCTTCCCGGTATTTCGTATGGTCATGGTTAGCAATTGTGGCCGAAGTGGTTTATCTTTTTCGAGCAAAATTTCGAGCTTCACTTTTTTGAAAAGCCTTGTTAACTTGAATGGCTTTGCGGTTCGTGTAATCCTGAAAATAAAAAGGGCCAGCAGGGCCAGAAATGGAAGAGCCATTATGAGAATAATCCACACCAGTGTTTCTTTCTCAACTCCTTCGGCTAACCTCGAAATGAAGGGGGGTAAACTCAGCGTAACCAATAAAAAATACCCTTTGACCATTTGGTTTTTTAATTAGTCACCAAAAATAGAAAAAGTCCGGCGATAATTGCAGGACTTTTTTCGATTCGGTAATTCTATGAGTAATTCAATAAGCGATAATGAAAATGTGAAAGAATTATGTTATTTTTGAATGGTAATAAAAACTTTCTCTATTTTGAGAAACGAAATGACTAAAAATAATCTTGAGAAAACATCGATGAAACGAAAAATACTCTATTTGTTCATCTTATTTGGGTTGACATTATCTTCGTGTAAGAAGGATGACTGTTCGGTAGAAGAAAATAATAAAGGTTTGATTTCCAGGATAAGTAAGTCTGGCGTAACTACAGTGGAATACGCCTACCTGTGCTCTGGATTACTTAATGAAGTCAGAACCAGATATTCATATTCCAAATACACATACAATTCAATTGATCTTTTGGAGAAAAGAGAATCTTATGAAGATCCCAATCAATATAGTTCTAGTGGCGGATATAGTCCATATGGTTATGGATATGGGAGTGTGGAATGGACTGACCCCAAAGACATGAAACTGAGTGTAACAGAATTGTTTAAATACTATGAGAACAAACAACTGGAAAGTTATAGTTTTAGTAGTTATTATGATACGATCACAGCAAAGTTCAATTATAATGAACAAGGACTAATATCAAAACAGACTGTATATTCAGAAGATTCAAAGCCTACGAGTCATAGAGATTTTATTTATGATGAATCCGGTAATCTGACCAAAGAGGAACAATACCTTGTTATAGATGGCACTTCAACTTTATACGAAACCAGGGAATACGAATTTGATCAGATGCACAATCCCTTCTTAGTTTTTAGAATAATACTATTCCCTGGAACACCAACCAATCAGAATAATATTATCAAAGAGACACATACCTTTTACGGAAAGATACCCGCCGGAAAGGATAGTGTTACAATCACGAATCACGTTTATGAGTACAACGAATTGGGATATCCGATTAAAATGGATAATGATTTAACTATTGAGTATAACTAAGTTTTAAAAATGCAGCACTTCTTTAATTCGTTTGTAGCCTGTTTTGCTCACTTTTAGCTTGGTTTTGTCTTTGTCTTTCAGGATTACGATGTACGATTCTTTTTCGTATTGCTGTATTTCGGCAATGTTTTCGACCTGAACAATGTACGACCTATGAATGCGGATAAAGTTTTTAGGGTCGAGGTTGGTCTCGAAATATTTCATCGTTCTTTGCTTCATGTGGCGGCCATCGTACGTGTAAATCATCACATAATCGTCGAGCGACTCGATGTACCGAATCTGATCGACAGTGATAATGTGAATCTTATGACGGTCTTTCACCACTACGCGGTCGATAAATTCTTCGCCGGGGCGGAAATTCGAAAGTTCTTCCAGCTTTTCGTCAATAGGTTCTTCATTCTGAATGCGGTGTTTCACCTTATCGATGGCAGCCAGCAACCGATCTTTAGAGAATGGTTTCAGCAAATAATCGATGGCGTTCAGTTCAAAAGCTTTCAGTGCGTATTGGTCGTAAGCCGTGGTGAAAATAATCTGCGGTTTATAGTCGAGCAGTTCAATCATTTCGAAGCCGGTAATTTTGGGCATCTGGATATCCAGGAAAACCAGATCGGGTTTCTTTTCATTGATGGATTTCACGCCGTCGAATCCGTTTTCACATTCTCCAATTACTTCAATGTCTGGATTGTCTTTTAAGTAGGAGCGTAACAGGTTGCGGGCCAGTTCTTCGTCTTCAATAATAAGGGTTTGTAATTTTTCGCTCATGACACTGCTTGTTTTTGTGGTATGACTAATTGAACTTCAAAACTTGTTTTATGGTCGGTAATTTTAATCAAATCGGGCTGATTGTAAATGATTTCCATGCGTTTGCGAATATTTCGCAACCCAATTCCTTCACCTCTCCGTTTGATGGTGCTGGCATCGTAATCGTTTACAATCGAAATTTTCAGTGCGTTTCCGTCGCACTCGCATGAGGTTTTAATGGTAACCTGCTCAGTAGTTTCGTAAACTCCGTATTTTATGGCATTCTCAAACAAAGGTTGCAAAATCATATTCGGAATTTCGGCTTCCATGCAATGGGCGTCGATTTCAAATTCGGCATTTAGCTTTTTCCCGAAGCGCACTTTTTCAATGCTCAGGTAAAGTTTAATGTTATCGAGTTCGCGCGAAAACGAGACCATTTCCTTTTCGTTGTGCATGAGCGAATACCGCATGAAATTAGAGAGGTTGATTACCATTTCCTGAGCTCTTTCCGGATCACTCACCGTTAACGACGAAATAGAATTCAGGCTGTTGAAAAGAAAATGTGGGTTGATCTGCGATTTCAGTGCCTGCAATTCAGCTTCGCGGATCAGGGCTTTGTATTCAACTTCCTTCTTTATTTTTTCCTTCAGGCTTTGGTAATAATTAACGGCATAAAAGAAAACCAGGTAAATAATGTACATGACATAGCCTACGAATATCTTGGAAGGCAGTCCGTCTTTCAGAAATTTGTTGTCGTCGTAAATAAAGGGCTGGTATATGGCATAGCTGATGTAAACCCAGATGCCGCAAAGAATTGAAGCTGCTATAAAATGAAACAAAATCAGGCGGCCAACCGAAACCTCTTCGAGACTGTTGTACCGGATGCTGTACCAGATACTCGAACCAAGCAGGGGATAAAGAATGTAGTTTGATCCGGAATCGAGCAGTGAGTAGGTAATTGGCACATTGTACCACAATACTTGCAGTATGATGTTTATGGTGGCTATTATTCCCCAAAACAGGGAATAATAGAGTAATAGCTTGTAATTATTGGTTAAGGGGTGTTTCATCGATTTAGAAGTGTTTAACTTCAATGCCGCCGAATATGGAAACTCCTTTAATTACTATAGTTTTGGAAGGGTCGTAATATTTCTCGCTGTAGGTATCTCCGCGTTTATCGGTGAAAGCGCCAAATATGGTAGTTACTTCGTTGCGCACGTTCCAGTCCATAGGGATTTTAAAGCCGCAACCTCCGAAAACGCTCACACAATCAATTACTGCACCGCCGGGTTTCAGGTTGGCTTTACGCAAATCAAATTCGATACCGCCAAAAATTGAAGTAGCTTTTCCTCCGGCCAGTGCCTGAGAGTTCACGAAAATTTCACGGCCTCCGAAAATTACAAAATCGTCGAAAGTATGAACTGATTTGTCATCCTGAATATCCTGTATTGGCTCATTAAGGATTTCCAGTTTATGATGATCGCGCCTACGCAGCAATATGGCAACTCCAATGGCAACCAGTATCAGGGGCCAGTATATTCGTCTCAATTCATGAGGGACTGTAATCAGTTCGGGGATCATAAATGTTCCGCCAATAATAATCAGGATGGTTCCTGCTGTGCGGTTACCGCCAATCAGCGAGAGAACGCCAATTCCGACCAACAGCATTTGCCATGAAATGAGCATGTCGGCAACCGATTCAGGAATTAGGTTGAGCCTTTCCAAAATCAGAATTACGCCAAGTACGATCAGGATAATCCCGAAATATAACCGCTTATCACTACCTCTACGTTCCATATCTTGCATTTTTTCTTGGTTACAAATGTAATTACTATCAGTTTCTGTGACACCACTCATCGGTAAAACGACTAATCTAATCGGTTAAACCAGTTTGAAGGGTGTTTCAGAATAGCTTGGTCAAAATAATTATCCCGATAATGATCAGAATAAGAGGGAAAAAGAGAACCATCAGGATGCCCGGGATGATCAGAAAATGTGGAATGAAAATCATCAGCAACACTACAAAAAGTAGCGCTCCGAAAAACCTTCTTCCGGCCAGTACCGCAATTCCGATCAGGATAATCAGTACCGGAAGAGCTGCCCCGAATGACCAATGGGCCAGATTACTGAAAAAGTGACCAATTCCTGAAAAGAAATCACCAATGTTTGGGAAATGAATGTCCCAGCCGCTTTGTTTCATGATCCAAAGGATTCCGAAAATGATGAGCACATAGGCCCAAAACGATCCTGAATGTCTTTTGTGTTCAATTTGTCTGTCCATGACTCGTTTATTTTGATGATGTAAAAATAGAATATCATCATTCCTGAGCACATCGGGGATCGGTCAGATCAAGTTTAAAATCGGTAAATTGATTGAATTCAAGGCAAAAAGAAAAGGGCAGAATTGATGAGATGCCGGCAAAATCCGAACTACAGCATATTTCTGATTTCAACTCTTCTTAGTTTTCCTGATGTGGTTTCAGGCAATTTATCCAGAAACAGGATGCATCTGGGTTGTTCGAATGGTGAAAATAGTTGCGTAATTTTTTCCTGAATATCGGCTGTAGCAAAAGGTTTTCCTTCGATAACCAGAACCAGTTTCTCTCCCAGTTTTTCGTCGGGTAGCGATGAAATGACAAAACGTTGAGCTATTATGCCCTCCAGCTTTTTCTCCATAACTTCCGGCGAGTACTTAATTCCTCCTGAAATAATTACAGAATCTACACGACCTAAAATCCGAAAGTAAGCTGGCGACTGAAGTTCAGCGAGATCGTTGGTTTGCAATGGTTCCCCAAACTCCGGAAGGTGAATTTGCAGACAATCATTTTCCGTGAGGCTCACCGCAATTCCGGGTAAACATTGGTAGTAATCCGATTTTCGATCTCCGGAAAGCTCGCGGATGGCAATGTGCGAAGCTGTTTCTGTCATTCCATAGGTGGAAACTATACGGCTCGAAAGTTCGCTTATTTGTGTTTCCAATGCTGTTGAAATAGCCGAACCACCTACTAACAAATTGCGAATATTTTGTAATCTCTTTTTCCCTGAAGGTTGCTCCATTAGTTTGAAAACCTGATTCGTAACCATCGCCCCAAAGTCAAACGATTCATTTTGCAGAAATTCAAAGTCAGTTGACGGATCAATTGCAACCAGGTTCATTTGGCCAACAATAGCCCGAACCACCATCATTTTTCCGGCAATGTAGCGGCACGACAAACTCAGTAAAAGTTGGCTCCCGGATTGCAGCCCAAAGTATTCGATTGTTCGCTCTGCACTCCGGATCATGACCGATTTCGGCAATTCAATGGGTTTCGGCTCGCCCGTGCTGCCCGAAGTCTGCGTCCGTACAAAATCTGAATCAGAAAACCATTCGTTCAGGAATACATACAACTCCCGTTCCCACTCAGCAATCATGGTATTGCCGAGTCTTTCAGCAACGAAAGCCTGAATTTCAGCTGAATTTATCTGCTTACCGTTAAGGATGATGTATGATTTGGCAACTGTCATGTTTCTTTCTTTGTTTGCTTAACTTGGAACTGATTGTTCTTCAAAAATCGTCATCAGCTTCTTCCTTTATCAGGTTCTGCAATTCCCAATTTTTCTCCGGGCGAAACCACAATTGATCACCTTCAATTTCGAGTGGCGAATCAAAATTATTGGTAAAAAGCTGCCCGGTACCTAGTCCTTGCTCCGCCCTTGCATTCAGTTGAAAAGTCCATTGTGCAATGGCATTCAGTCCAATGTTCGATTCGAGTGCCGATGTAATCCACCAGCCAGTTTTATATTGGTCTGCCAGTTCGAACCATTTTTCGCAACCGGCAAACCCGCCATGCAAACTTGGTTTTAAAACCAGGTAAGCGGGGCGAATGGTTTCCATCAGTTTTTTCATTTCGGTTTGGTCCAAAATGCCAATTAGTTCTTCGTCGAGCCCAATCGGGACCGGCGATTGGCGACACAATTCAGCCATTTCGTTCCACCGTCCGGTGGCAATGGGCTGCTCGATAGAATGGATTTGCAAATCCGACAATCGTTTCAGGTTTTCAAGAGCAGTTTGATACGAATAGGCGCAGTTGGCATCAACCCGGAGTGTAATTTCTTCTGCAGAAAACTCAGCGCGAATCGCCTTAAGCAGTTCAAATTCAGTTTCGAAATCCAATGCTCCTATTTTCATTTTGATGCACCGGAACCCGGCGTCTAATTTAGTCCGGATTTGCTGTTTCATGAATTCAGGCGTGCCCATCCAAATCAGTCCATTGATCGGAATTCCCTTCTCTCCCCGTGTAAAAGCGGAAGGGAAAAGTATTTGTTGGCCACCATTTCGTAAATCGGTCAAAGCTGTTTCAAGGCCAAATCTGATTGAAGGCCAAGCACGCAGTTCTTCCGGAAATTGGCTAAAATAGCTGATCTCTTCGCAAACCTGAAGCAGTTTTACACTCATCTTTCCCGGGCTTTCAATGCTAAGGTCGGGCAGGGGAGCGCATTCGCCAATCCCGGTGTTGATTCCGTCATTCAGGAATATAAACCATGAATCGCGCGTGATGTAAACTCCCCGGGAAGTGCCGGAAGCCTGTTTGAATTGGAGTGTATATTTTTTGAAAGAAGCCTTCATGAAATGATGAATTAGGAATGTTTAGTTATGAATGAGCTTCAGGGAAATTGGTTACCTTTTCAACTTTTAAAGGATCGGTACTTTCCACTAACAATTGCCGCATGCTTTTCCGTAATACCGGATGAAGTAATTCCGGAGCAATTTCGCAGAGTGGTACCAGCGCAAATTTTCGTTCCTGAATGCGGGGATGTGGAACAGTCAAATTTTCCTGATTGATGATTTGATTGCCGTAAAACAGAATGTCGATATCAATAAGCCTTGAACTATATTGATTCTCTTTTCTGATTCGTCCCAGTTCTGTTTCAATCTGCTGTGTTTGTGCCAGAACTTCTTCAGGAGAAAGGTTTGTTGAGAGTTCAAGTACCTGATTCCAAAATAAATCAGGAGATTCAAATCCCCAGGGCTCCGTTTCGTAAATGGCTGATTGGGAAGCGATTTTTCCAATTTTAAGATTCAGACTAGTCCAAACTTTTGAGAATATCTTTTGTTTTTCTCCTATATTTCCTCCCAACAATAAATACAGACTGGTCATATTAACCTTATATTGTGTAACAAAAAAGCTAAATTCGTACAAATCTATCGTACATTTTAATCGAAACAAACAAATTCAACTAAAATACACATGAGACAGTTTTTAAAATTTACCCTGGCTTCTATCGTCGGAGTGATGATTGCCGGACTTTTGCTTCTTTTTGTTTCCATCGGTATTATTTCAGCCTTGGTTTCAAGCTCCGAACAGCCTGCACAAATTGAGGGCAACAGTGTGTTGCTTCTGAAATTTGATCATATGATTGTTGACAGAGCAAGAATAAATCCTTTCGACGATCTTGATTTCGGTATTTTCCAGAGTAACAAAACCGTTGGGTTGAATGATATGCTGGATTGTATCCGGAAAGCCAAAACCGATGATAACATTACAGGTATTTACCTGAATCCAATGGATATTCAGGCTGGAATGGCAACTGTAGAAGAAATTCGCGCCGCATTGAAAGATTTCAAAACATCAGGAAAATTTATTTATGCCTACGGCGAATATCTTTCGCAAAAGGCTTATTACCTCACCACCATTGCCGATACTTTGGTGCTGAATCCCCAGGGTTCAGTTGATTTCAGAGGTCTTGGAGGCGAACGTACTTTTTACAAAAAGGCCCTCGAAAAACTTGGAGTTGAGGTGCAGATTGTGCGTCATGGCAAATTTAAAGCAGCTGTAGAGCCTTTTTTACTTGAAAAAATGAGTGATGAAAACCGACTCCAGACACAAACTTATCTGAATAGCTTGTGGAATGAAATGCTGACAGATATATCGGCTTCGCGCAAAATAAGTATTGAAGAACTTAATGGAATTGCTGACATGGTAGCCTCATTCCGCAAAGCTGATTTTGCAAAAGAAAAAAATCTTGTTGACCGCCTGAAATACAAAGATCAGGTGATTGATGACCTGAAAAAACTGACAGGCACCAGCGCAAAAGACGATGTAAAAGCTATCGATATTTTTAAATATGTAAAAGTTCCGGAAAACCGCGAACAAAAAGGGATTGCACGCAAAAAGATTGCAGTAATTTACGCTTCGGGAAGCATCGATACCGGAACATCTGAAGATGACATTAAGTCGGAAGATCTTTCAAGAGCTATTCGCGAGGCTCGTCGCGATTCATCGATTAAAGCCATTGTTCTGCGAATCAATTCACCAGGAGGAAGCGCTTATGGCTCGGAGGTGATTTGGCGTGAGGTAAAACTGGCTGCCGAAATAAAACCGGTAATTGCTTCGATGGGCGATGTTGCTGCTTCTGGGGGTTACTACATTGCTGCTGCTGCCGATACCATTATGGCAGACCGCACAACAATCACCGGATCGATTGGTATTTTCGGTATGATTCCGAATGCGGAAAAACTGATGACCGACAAACTCGGAATTACGCAGGATGTGGTTATGACAAATCAACATTCGGATATGATTTCGCTCACCCGCCCGATGTCGGCTTTTGAACGCGATTTGATGCAACAAACCATTGAAGACGGTTACGATACGTTCATTAGCCGGGTTGCTGAGGGACGAAAAATGGATAAAACAGCTGTTGACGAAATTGGTCAGGGACGTGTTTGGGCGGCTACCAATGCGAAAGAAATTAAACTGATTGATGTTTACGGTGGTTTGACTGATGCTATTGAGCTGGCAAAAAAAATGGCCAATCTGGATACTTACCGAATAGTGAATTTGCCTAAGCTGAAAGATCCTTTGGAAGAACTTATGAAAGAAATTTCGGGTTCGGCCAAGGCTGGTTTTATGAAAGACGAGATGGGAGAGAACTACAAATATTACGAGCAACTGCGTAGCTTGATTTCACAAAAGGGAGTTATGGCTCGTATGCCGTACGATATTGAGATTCATTAATTTTGAAGCTTTATGAAAGGGATAAAATCAACAGAAAAATTGGTTTTATCCCTTTTTTCTGTTGTAGTTTGTAATTAGTAATCATTAAAAAAATGGCTTACAATCAAATTTTAGCTGACCGCATTCGGGAGCAACTTCAGTTTCTGGAAGGTACTATTGAAGAGAAGGAAATGATGGGTGGCTTGTGCTTCATGCTCAATGATAAAATGTGCGTGGGCATTATTAAAGATGAATTGATGTGCCGTATTAATCCTGATCAATACGATGATGCAATTGAAAAAACGGGTTGCCGCCAAATGGATTTTACCGGAAAACCGATGAAAGGCTGGATTCTGGTTGATGATTCAGGAATGAAAAACATTCAGGATTTACAATACTGGATTGGTCTGGCGGTTGATTATAACCAATATGCCAAATCATCGAAAAAGAAAAAGTAAACCAATTCCAATGAGAACAATTATTTTGTTTGCCTGCTTATACCTACTTGCACTGAGTTCATCGGCTCAACAGACAGTTTCGTGTTTAATAAAAACCTCACTGGGCGATATTCGGGTAGAGTTATATCCTGAAAAGGCTCCTTTAACAGTAGCCAATTTTCTGAAATATGTTGATCAAAACTTGTATGACGGAACGAACTTTTACAGGGTTTGTACTGCTGAAAATGAAAAAGAGCGGAAAGTTAAAATTCAGGTTATTCAAGGAGGTGATGTGCCGGAAGCCAAACAGTTTGCGCCGGTGGTGATGGAAAGTACCGAACAGACCGCAGTCAGGCATCTTAATGGAACTTTATCGATGGCTCGTGATACCCCAAACTCGGCAACCAGCAGTTTTTTTATTTGTATTGGCGATCAACCCGAACTTGATTTCGCCGGTAAGCGAAATCCTGATGGACAAGGATTTGCTGCTTTCGGGAGAGTGACTAAAGGAATGCAGATCGTTAAAGCAATTCAGGCAGGTGAAGAGAAAGGGCAGTATCTGGTTCGTCCGGTAAAAATTGAATCGATCAACAGATTGAATAAATAACAGACGCCAAATAAATTTTGATATGAATAGAAAAGGCTCCGAATTTCGGAGCCTTTTCTATTCATATTTTCAGTGTATGTTATTCCACAACAATTAAAAGGTATTTCGAAGCTTTCCAGAATTCTTCCGGTTTGTCGATTACCAGACTTTCAACGGTTTTTACGCCGGTCAGGTGATAGGAATCAGCTGGATGAGTGGTAATAATTTTAGCTTTTTTGCTGTTGATCGTCAGTTGATTAAACTCGCGGATATCGATTTTCATGAAATAATCGCGGTTAAAATCTTTTTTCATTTTAATAGTTTTACCCATGCCTAAAACTCCGCCTTCTTTTTCAATTACATTTTTTTCTTCCAATTCCTTTTTTGTCCCAAAAGCATAGAATGCAGTATTCAAAGCAATTGTTTGTTCTTGAATAGCCTGATTTTTTGCCTTAATTGTTTGTTGGCTTTCTTTGGTAATAGTTTCAATTTTCTGGTTCAAGCCAGCAACATTAACGTGCAGATTTTCCAATTCCGCTTTCATCTCAGCAATTTCAACGTCTTTTTCGCCCAGTTGCTTGTTCAGTAAGGAAATCATATTTTCGAGTTCTGCTATTTTTACATTCGAAGCTCTAAGTTTTCCCTGAAGTGACTTTACCAATTCTTTGTTTTTCTGAAGTAGATTGTTGATCTGTGCGATGTCTTCGATAATACGATTTTTCGCTTCAGCTTTCAGTTCAATACCGGGAGCTGTTTGCACGGATACAATCTTCTCAATATTTTTAATCGAATCCAGATTCATCTGAATTTCATTCATAGCGCCAATAAATTCCAGAATGGAATTGTCTTTTTGAACACCTAATTGTGCAATACTATCTTGTTTCGACTGCATACGGGCAATTTCCTTTTTGTGTTGTCCGCATGAGACTAAAACCAAAACTGATAAAACAAACAATAAATTTTTCATTGGGTATAATTTAAAAATTTTAAAAATCAAAAAATAGTTGGCTCGGTTTTGCAGGGTGGGTAGCGTTACAGCTCACAAAGATACGCTTACTTTTTATTTTATCCGATTGTTAATCCGGAATGTTAAACGAGAACTATTCCTCTAATATTGTACGATTTGCCTTTTCCTTAACCACTTGGTTTAAATCAATCGAATCGAACATCTGGAGTATTCGTTTTTCAGTTTCTTCGAATCCGATTTTAAAAATTTCGTCAGCTTTCTTGAAATCGAAAGTGTTGAATTTTCGGGTTTCCGGCGGATCAATTACAAAATCGCATTTGCTCAGACTTTCGCGCACATTTTGACCCATTGCAAGACGAAGTGTGCGTTCGGCAATTGCCTTAATTCCTGAAATACTTTCTTCGGGGCCATTGTGGTTTACATGAACGCCTATCAAAATGCGGCATTGATCACGAATGCAATCCACCGGAAGGTTATTTAGCAATCCGCCATCAACGTAGGTAATTCCATCGATAATCTGTGGTTCAAAAATTACCGGAATTGAGGCCGAAGCCAGTACCCATTGGAAAAGTTTTCCTTCACTTTTGATTTCGGATTGTCCGCTGTTAAGGTTCACCACCGAACAGTAAAACGGTTTTTTGAGGTTTGAAAAATCATCGGATCCAATACAACTCTCAAGCAGCGATAAGATTTTCTTGATGTCGATTAACCCATTGGATGGCAATTGCCATTTAAACATTTTCACCATCTTGTTCGATTTCACCACCTCTAAAATTTCCAATGGCTCCATGCCCGAAGCATAAAAGGCGCCAACCAACGCTCCGGCGCTTGCTCCTGAAATTATCTCTGGCCGAATCCCGTATTTGTGAAGAGCTTCAAGCACACCAATATGAACAATCCCTCTTGCACCGCCTCCGCTAAGTGCTATGCCAAATTTATAGGGTTTGGGTTTAATGTACATTTGATCGGTTTTTATTCGTTGAATCCCTTTGGTAATTTACTTCAATGACAGTTGAGCCGAAATAAGAGAATGCAGAATGCCGTGTAAAGATAAGGTATTACCTCGCTTTATGTGTTGCATGACTTTGGAAAATACTTGTATTATTCACACTTTATAAATGCAAAAGTGTCAATTCATATCTTTCGCTTAAGTTTGAGTCTGATGTGTGTACTTGGTTATGTTGGCTATCAAAAGCTGCTTCACAGGAGAATAATTTCTTCGATTTTACCGGCCACCTCGAGGCCCGCATTTCTGCCGACATCCTGAAATATCGATTTTCCGGATTTTCGGTCAATCAGGTTTACTTCAATTTTAGCATTCATACTTTCTTCTATCCGCCCATCCATCAGGCCAAGAATTGGAGATGCAAGCGCTGTTGCTGCTTCGCGGTGAGCCAGAATTTCGAGCCGGTAATTTTTGTTTTCCATTACCAGTTCAACTTTTTGGGTGTCAATCAGCGATTTTCGCAGTACACTTTGGTTGTATGTAGTAAACTGGATGAGCCGATCGCCCAACCAAAGACCTGTTATAAACCCTACAAATGAATAGCCCAGATAGGGAATTTTGGCTACAGAAGTTTTAAGCGATATTCCGGGCCGACTAAAATGATTGGTTTGCAACCAGACATAGGCACTTGGGAACGATTTTCCCCAGTCTTTTTCAATATATCCACGTCCGTTATTGAAGTCGAGGACTTCTCCGTCGAGTTCAATTTGACCATTTATCGAATGATCCATACTTACAATTCCGTGGTAGCATTCCATAAGAGGCAGAAAAGTATAAGGACCCATGATTCCGGGTGAATACCAGTGATTTGGCCAGGGTATATTTCCTGAAAACTGAAGGTTTGCCTTAATTCCCGGCAAGTCGAGTTTTAGTTCGTGCTCCGAAAAGTGATTGTGCTGAATTGTAATCTCGAATTGATCAGGTTTTGGAATGAACTCGTTTTTCCCGAATTTATGGTAGTGGGCGGTTAGTTTCTTGCCATCTAAAACCTGAACGAAAGCATGTTTCTCACCTTCTCGGTTTATAGCAATTCCGGGAATAAATGCAAAGGCTTTCGTCTCGTCTTTGTTAACCACTTTAAAGTACCAGCCTTCAAAATAGCTTCTTTTTCGGGTCCAACCCTGAAATTGTTCAGGATGAAAAATGGCTCTGATTTTAGTTCGTAACATGCAGCGATTGTCAGCAAAGATTTAAGTTCTCCAAATTAAGGCTTTCTTTCCGAATTAAATTGAAAGTTCGTAATATTGTACGCTTTTAAAATTGACCAAAATATTTCGGAAATGCTGCATTTATAGGGAGAATCATACAATATTCTTTCCATTTGGTAGTTTATCCTAAAGTCAACAAAATTCAACTATTGGGCAAACACTATTCATATCGTATTTTCTTGGTAATTGTGTTGTTTTTTCTGGCCGGATGTTCGACCGAGAAAAACACGTTTATGTCGCGCCGCTACCACAATCTTACTGCGCATTATAATGTGTATTTTAATGGTCGTGAAAGCCTTCGCGCAGGAGTTGAGAAGATTAATAATTCGTATGAAGATGATTTCTCGAAGGTTCTGCCCTTATTTAAATCGAGCAATCCGGCAACTGCAACTGCCGCCACTTCCGATATGGAGAATTCCGTATTAAAGGGTTCAAAACTAATTCAGTCGCATTCAATTACCAAAAGGTTAAAACGAAGAAAAAACCAGTCAGCATCGTTTAAGCGTTTTGCCAGCCGCGAAGAGTTCAATAATTGGGTTGATAATGCCTATGTTCTTATGGGCAAAGCTTATTTCTATCAACGTAATTTTGCTTCGGCTATCGAGAATTTCTCCTATGTCACCCGTAAATTTGCTGACGATCCGTCGCGCTATACAGCTTACATTTGGTTGATACGAAGTTATACCGAACTTGAGCGTTATGTCGAGGCTTTTGAGATTATCCAGCAGATGCAGGATGATGAAGATTTTCCCCGTCAGCTCGATGGCCAACTGGCAACCGTAGTTGCTGACTATTACGCCAAACAACTTTCGTATACTGAAGGAATTCCGTTCCTATCTATTGCTGTAAAGCAACCCGCAAAAAAAACCGACAAGATTCGCTATAAATTTGTGTTGGCTCAGTGGTACAAGGAAACCGGCAACCCCGAAAAATCTTCTCAGATTTTCAGGGAAATAAGTCGGATGAATCCTCCCTACAAAATGGCTTTCAACGCCCGAATTAATGCTGCCGGAACTTTTACTGGCATAGGCGATGTGGAAAAGCTGAAGAAGGAACTGAGGAAAATGCTTCGTGATAAAAAGAATTTGGAGTTCCGCGACCAGATTTACTTTGCTATGGGAAATATTTCCATGAAGGAAGGGAATAAGGAGGCTGCTGTTGACGAATACAAGAAATCAGCTTCAATGAGTGTGGATAATATGTATCAGCGAGCCTTGTCGTGTCTGACTCTTGCCCAGATTTATTTTGACGAATTGGAGTACAAAAAATCACAGAGTTATTACGATAGCGCCATGGTCGTTATTGACGACAAATATCCGAATTTCCAGCAAATATCTGATCGGTACAAGAGTTTGACCCGACTTACTGATAACATCTATACCGTTGAGCGGGAAGATAGTCTTCAGCGAATTGCCCTGATGGATGAACCTTCACGGAATGCTTTGATCGATAAATGGATTAAAGCGGCGGCGGAAAAAGAAGCCAAAGACAAGCAGGCCGAGTCGACGCGCATGCAGGATCGAAATTATTTCAGGCAAAATGAAAGCCGGTTTGGATTGAGTCAGCAGCAAGAAGGCGCCGGATGGTATTTTTATAGTCCAACCACTGTGGCTTACGGGAAAGTTGAGTTTGAGCGCTTGTGGGGAAAGCGTAAACTTGAAGATAGCTGGCGACGTTCTGACAAGCGTTCGGTATCTGAAAATGAAAACGAAATGCAGGAAGATTCGCTTCTGAGTGCTGATACTAAAGTCAAAAAAATAGAAGACCCGAAAAGTCGCGAATTCTATACTCAGGATTTGCCTGTAAACGATTCGCTTATGGCTGCTTCGCATGGCAAAATACGAAATTCATTATTCAATGCCGGTCGTATTTTCAAGACCGATTTTACCGACTTCCCCCGGGCTATTGAATCATTTGAAGATCTGAATAAACGTTATCCTGAAAATTTGTTTGCCCTTTCATCGTGGTTCGAGTTGTGGGACTTGTACACCAAGCAAAATAATCAGGAAAAGGCCGATTACTATAAAAACCTGATTATTGGGAAATATCCTGATTCGAAATATGCCAAATACCTGCAGAATCCCAATTATTTTGTTGAGCTTGAGGCTCGGACAGATAGTGTAAATCGTCTTTATCAGAGAGTATTCCTCGAATTCAAAAACGGGCAGTATGCACAATCGGGAAAAATTGCCGATCAACTTATGACGTTGAATCCGGATAGTGCACTGATCCCCAAAATTGAATTTTTCAAGGTTATTGCTGATGGAACATCCACTTCGCGCGAGAATCTGGGAAAACTCCTTACAGACTACGTCAAAACTTATCCGAAAGCCGAGCCGGTTCCACTGGCTGAACAAATTCTGAAACTTATTCAGGACAGCACACTAACCGATTATCAGAAAATGGTTGATTCGGGTTATTTGAGCGATCAGATAAAAAACAACGAATTGCTACCCGGAAATCAGAAGGGTGCTGATGAGTTTGGGGGTAAATTCTCGTACGAGGAAGACTTGCTACATTATTTTGTAATTGCCTATCCAAAAAGTGCGAATGTTGATTTGAACCGACTGAAGTTTGATCTGGCGAATTATAACATCGACCATTATACGAAGATCGATTTTGATATTGAGACACAAAGTCTGAATAACAATACTTCGTTGCTATTGGTGCGATCGCTTAGCGATAAAGAACAAGGATTAATTTATTTCAGGTCGATTATTAAACGGAGAACTGTTTTTGAAGCCTTGAAGGGTGTAAAATATGTGAATTTTATTGCCTCTTCGACCAACTTCAGGGAAATTACTGCTGACAAAGATTTTACCCAATATCTGGCATTCTATGTGAAGAATTACAGCCGCTTTGTTACGGGCGATTTCTCTGATGAAGTACTTCCTGAACCGGAAGAATTGTTGGCCAAAGCCCGTCAGGAAGAAGAAGCATTGAAGGAAAAAGGAAGTTTTGTTGCCGTTGCACCAACTGGTTCAGGACTTGATATTTATTCAGGAGAAGAGTCTGGCCCTCAGAATTTTGTAATTGCCATAAATTCACCCGGCGCAAACCTGAAACCGATCATTGCCGGATTTAATGCGCATAACAGCGATCAATATCGTCAGACCGAATTCACAATACGCCAAACCAAAGTTGCCGATTACCAATTGATGATTGTTAGCTCGTTCAAGACAAAAACAGAAGCGATCAATTACTTTACCAAGGCAATAACCACACGTAAGCTCTATCGAAGTCTGGATACATTGAGTTACCGAAATTTTATTATTACTGACGCTAATCTCAGGAAACTCTCTGAAACAAAGCGAATTGGAGAATACCTGAACTTTTTCAAGGCAAAATACATTGGAGCAAACGAAGGTGCAGCTGCAAGTCAGGCGCAATCAGAGTATAGCGGACCATACCAACCAAATGTAGCTGGGAAACAAACTTTTGTTTTGATTATCCCCAAAGATGAAGCCAATACCGATAATTTACTGGAATCGATTAAGCAGTTTAATTTGCAGAACTACGCGCAGCAATCACTCACGGTGTCATCTTCTATGCTCGACGATTTTAGAGTAATGCTTAAGGTCGAAGGCTTGGCAGATCAGCAGGCAGGCTTGGCTTATTTAAGGGCAATAGCCAACGAGCAAAAGGTTTACGGACCAATTCAAAGCGTAAACTACCGCAATTTCATAATTACGCCTCAAAACGAAACGATCTTCAAACAGAGCAAAAACATCCTGACTTATATGGAATTTTATAAGCAGTTTTACCTGAAATAATAATTTCCAGTCCTTTTAAAAGGCCAAGTTCCCAAAATTTCATTCAGTTAAAGTTTGTTAAGCTTATACTATTATCAGCTTGTTCTTGTTTAAAAGAATAGTAACTTACAATTCGGAAAATTAAGCACGATGAAGAAAACAAAAATACTTTGGACTGACGACGAGATTGATTTATTAAGGGCACACATCATTTTTCTACAGGAAAAAGGATTTGAAGTGGTAACTGCCAACAACGGAACTGATGCAATTGAGTTAGTTCGGAAGGATTTCTTTGACATCATTTTTCTGGACGAAAATATGCCTGGATTGAGTGGATTACAAACTTTGAACGAGATAAAAACGATCGATCCGAACGTCCCTGTTGTCATGATTACCAAAAGCGAAGAAGAGGATATTATGGATGAGGCGATAGGCTCGAAAATGGCCGATTATCTTATCAAACCAGTTAATCCAAATCAGATACTGCTGACAATTAAAAAGAATGTAGATCAACGTCGATTGGTGACTCAGCGTACAACATCAGCCTACCAGAGTGAATTTGGTAAAATCGGGATGCAAATTAGTGATCGTCTGTCGTTCGACGAATGGTCCGAAGTATATAAGAAACTGGTTTTTTGGGAACTGGAATTAAGTACGTCGGAAGATTCAGCGATGGATGAGGTGCTGAAAATGCAGAAATCTGAAGCAAATAACTCCTTCACTCGATATATTCGTAATTCGTACCAGTCATGGTTTGGTAAAAATTCAGTTGACCGGCCATTGCTTTCACCAGATATTTTCAGGAAAAAGATATTTCCACAGGTTGACAGTGGAAATAAAGTTTTTGTATTGGTCATCGATAATCTTCGGTACGACCAATACCGCGTTTTGGCAACTGTGCTGAATAACTATTACCACATTGAAGAAGAAGATTTGTATTGCAGCATTTTGCCCACAGCAACGATGTATGCCCGGAATGCCATGTTTGCCGGTTTGATGCCTACAGAAATTGAAAAATTATACCCTGAGTTCTGGGACGATGATGACAACGAAGGCTATAAAAATCGTTTTGAGAAAGATTTGTTGCAGAAGCAATTGTTGCGCCTTGGTAAGAACTACAAGCTGTTTTTCGAAAAGATTACCAATGTAAAGGGTGATAAGAAGATGAGCGATTACCTGGGTAGTATTTTGCAGAGTGACTTGTCGGTAATGGTGTTTAATTTTGTCGACATGATTTCGCACGCCCGTACCGAAATGGATATGATTAAAGAACTTGCCAGCGATGAATCAGCCTACAGGTCACTTACTTTGAGTTGGTTTAACCATTCGTCGCTACTCGATTTACTAAAACTTCTGGCAGAAAATAAAGTGAAGGTTGTGTTGACTACCGATCATGGCAGTATTCGGGTTGATAATGCTCAAAAAGTAATTGGCGACCGCGAAACAAATACTAACCTGCGCTACAAAATTGGGCGCAACCTCAATTACAAGTCAAAGGCTATTTACGATGTGAAAAATCCAGCCTCAATTTATCTTCCGTCAAGAAACGTTAGCAGTACTTACATTTTTGCTACCAATACCGATTTCTTCGCCTATCCGAATAATTATAACCATTACGCACAGTACTATCGCAATACGTTTCAGCACGGTGGTATTTCGCTCGAAGAAATGATAATCCCGGTAGTGACGATGATGCCTAAGGGGTAACTATTTACCCTCAATTTTATCATCTCTAATTTTTTGGTACTGCTTATTGGCAAACACAAACTCCTGAAGTTTTTGATTGTCGGCGTGTAGAATTTCTGTGCGGTTTCCTTCCCAGCACATTTCGCCTTCAGAAATGAAAAGGATGTTATCTCCAATTTCCATTACCGAATTCATGTCGTGGGTGTTAATGATGGTCGTAATTTGCAGATCAACAGTAATCGAATGAACTAATTCATCAATCACCATCGAAGTTTCAGGATCAAGTCCGGAGTTGGGCTCATCGCAGAACAGGTATTTGGGGTTTAATACAATTGCACGGGCTATGGCAACTCGTTTTTGCATCCCTCCTGAAATTTCAGACGGATATAATTTATTTGCATTTGAGATATTTACCCGTTCGAGGCAATAATCGACCTGTTTTTGTTTTTCCAGAGGGGAAAGTTCTGAAAACATATCAAGCGGGAACCGAACATTTTCTTCTACGGTTAATGAGTCAAACAATGCCCCGCCCTGAAAAACCATACCCATTTCCTGCCTTAATTTCTTCCTCAGTTTTTGGCTCATAGAAGTAAAATCCCGATCATCATAAAGTATCTGGCCCCTATCTACTTCGTGTAAGCCAACTATGGCTTTCAGCAAAACTGTTTTACCTGATCCACTTCGTCCAATAATCAGGTTAGTTTCACCTTTGTTGAAAACCTTCGATATATTTTTAAGTACCTCTTTTTGCTCAAAAGACTTGTACACATTTTTAATTTCAATCATCTATAGCAGCAATTGAGTTAAAATCAAATCCCAAACCAGAATCATAATGTTGGTGTTTACAACCGCTCTTGTGCTTGCAGTACCCACATCAAATGCTCCACCTTCAACCGTATAACCAAAAAAAGCTGATATTGAGGAAATAAGGAACCCAAAAACCAAGCATTTCATCAGAGAGAAGGTGACATAGTATGGGTTAAACAGATACTGTATTCCGTTCAAATAATCGGTAACTGTTACAGCACCTACAGCTGGTCCAACAATCATTCCTCCGATTAGTCCAAAGAAAACACTTAGAATATATAGCAAAGGGAACATCAAAACCACCGCAATGATCTTTGGCAGTATTAGATAACTGGCCGAATTAACTCCCATTATTTCCAGCGAGTCAATTTGTTCGGTAACCTTCATGCTGCCAATTTCAGAAGTAATATTCGATCCGATTTTTCCGGCCATGATCAATCCAAGGATGGTAGACGAAAATTCGAGGATCAAAGTATCGCGGTTTCCCAGACCAATCAGATAGGTAGGTAGCATTGGGTTCGACATGTTGTAAGCAACCTGAAGTGTAATGATGCCTCCCATAAAAATGGAAATTACAGCAACAATTCCAACGGATTTAACGCCAAGGTTATCTATCTCGTTAAAGGTTTGCCTAACATACAAACTATGCCTTTCGGGTTTACTAAAGACTTTTAGAAGCAGAACAAAATATTTTCCTGTTTGATTAAAGATATTCATTCGTTGTCCGGTTTTATAGCTTCGGATAGTGTTTTATTCCATTTATTTTGTGGCAATGGTCTGTATTTCATTAATTTAAATGCACAGGGTGGTTTATATAAACCGTCGTTAAATGTGCCTAAAGGTACAAATAATACAAAAACTGAAATTTTTTCGTCGGTTTTAATTTTAAACTCATTATCTTGATAAAGGTTTTGTGATGGTGCTATATTTAATTGTGAGTTCCACTCAGTACTGTTGGAGATTTTTAAAGTGTTAACCATAAAATAGTTGGGAGATGAATAATACGTATTGTGTGATCATGGCTGGCGGTATTGGTAGTCGGTTTTGGCCTTTGAGCAAGACGAATATGCCTAAACAATTCCTGGATATTCTGGGGACAGGTCGTACATTTCTTCAACAGACCTTCGACCGTTTTCGGAAGATTTGTCCGGATGAAAACTTTTTTGTGGTAACAAGTGTCGATTATAAAGAGCTTGTTTTGAAACAGCTGCCTGAGTTAAAAACGAGCCAGGTATTGCTTGAGCCTTTGCGCAGAAATACCGCGCCATGCATTGCCTATGCCAGCTATAAGATTCTAACCATTAATCCCGATGCAAATATTATTGTCGCACCATCTGATCATCTCATTCAGCAGGAAGATGCCTTTATTGATGTGATTAAAAAGGGACTTGATTTTGTGAGCCATAAAGATGCCTTGCTCACATTGGGTATTACGCCAAGTCGTCCTGAAACTGGCTATGGATATATCCAGATTGAAAATAGTAATCCAACCGGCGATTTTGAAAATCTACACAAAGTAAAAACCTTTACTGAAAAACCCGATTTGCAATTAGCCCAAATCTTTTTGGATAGTGGAGAGTTTTTCTGGAATTCAGGCATATTCATCTGGTCTCTTAAAGTAATTCTAAAGGCTTTGGAAGAGCATCTCAGTCCTGTTTCGGACTTATTCAAGAAGGGTTGTAAACTTTATGGTACAGCAGATGAAATTCCGTTCCTGAACAAGACCTATTCGGAATGTCAGAATATTTCTATCGACTACGGAATCATGGAGAAGGCAAGTAATGTATATGTTTTATGCTCCGATTTTGGATGGAGTGATCTTGGAACATGGGGGTCTTTGTATGAAAACTCAAATAAGGATGTGCAGGGAAACGTTATTTCGGGTAAAGATATTATGCTGTACGGAACCAAAAACTGTATTGTAAACATGCCTGAAGAAAGGCTGGTTGTGCTTCAGGGTTTGGATGGTTATATTGTTGTTGAGTCGGAAGGAACATTATTGGTTTGCAAAAAGGAGGATGAGCAGCAAATCAGGCAATTTGTAAACGATGTCAGATTAAATAAGGGCGAAAGCTATATTTAGCAAAGAGCGCCTATTCGTAGTAAATAGGTTTAAATGTACTGCGAACACATCTGAATCCGATGTACGATTTCGCTGAATCTTGGTATTCATAACTTCTGGTCGATGCCTGAATGTAATAGGCAATATCTTTCCACGACCCGCCACGAATAACTTTACGCTTCATTGCTGGCTGATCATCAGGTCTGGCGTTGTATTGAAAATCGGGGCTAAAGTCGCTAATAATTTCATATCCTGCTTCGTCGTAAGCATTAGAGGTCCATTCAGCAACATTACCGGCCATATCATAAAGCCCATAGGAATTAGGAAGGTAGTTGGCCACTTTTAGAGTTGTGGTGTTTGATTGGCTGTCGGATACATAATTTCCCCTAAGTGGTTTGAAATTGGCTATATAACTTCCTTCGATATTTCGGGTATAGTAACTTCCCCATGGGTATAATGTCATTTGGTGACCTCCACGTGCGGCATACTCCCATTCAACTTCCGAAGGTAGGCGATAATCCATAACCCCGGGATTTTTAATCATTTGTTGAAAATCATTCAACTGTTTTGTTCTCCAGTTGCAGAATGCTTTAGCTTGAGCCCATGTAACTCCAACAACAGGGTAATTGTCGTAAGCCACGTGAGAAAAATATTTTTTTGTCAAAGGTTCATTGTACGAGAATGTGTAATCACGCATCCAAACCAGAGTGTCGGGATAAACAGGGGTTGTTTCCCGCATGATAAATGACGATCTGTTTTGGATTGGAGTCTCTTTACCAGTGGCATCTGTCACATTACCTTCGTATTTTTGAGTCTCATAATTATAACTGTTTGCTCGTTTGGCGGCCTGCCGGTAATCAATCCAATAATATTCAAAAACGAGTTTCCTCGTATCAATTTCTTTTTGACCAAAGAAACGTTCATTTTCAGGTAAGTACATTCCTTCTAAAGCACTTTGATAATCCTCATTCCTCCAGTTGATAGGTTCCATCCAGTTTAGATGAGGCGTTTCCATTATCGCACCTCTTCTGCCTTCGGTAATCATAAATTCAGGAATGGTTTCGGATAACAGCTGGCGGGCAATTGAATCCCTTACCCAGTATACAAACTGGCGGTATTCATTATTGGTTATTTCTGTATCATCCATCCAAAAAGATGGGACAGAAACGGTTTTTGCATTTGTACTTGATTTATCAACTTCTTCTTCTGAGGGGCCAATATTGATACTACCTTGTTTGATAAAATTCATTCCGTATGGAATGGGCTCAAAATATGGCTTTCTGTTTTGCTTGCTTGTAAGCTGACTTGTCCAGTCTCGGTTGCAGGAACCCAGAAGAAAAATGACAAGAAAACTGATGAGCAGAGTTTTATACATAAATCAAAAATAGCCTTTAATTTTAGAATAACTCGGAAATAAAGGGTTCTATTGTTGTAAATTCAATTTTTTCAAAAAAAAAGCCTTATCAGGAAATTCCCTATAAGGCTCTCTTGTATGTGTTCAAATTTTAGTATTCCCAAAGATTTTGCTCGTAATCAAAAATTGAACTTTCAATTCTTTTGCTTTCAAGCATAGCATCTTTGCCACTTAAATATTGACTAATGTCGCGGTTGTTATAAATATTTTCTTCTTTAACAATGTAAGAGTTGAATTTTCTTTTCAGAAAAACATCATCAAATGAAGCATTTCTTGCGGTATTTTGCGGATTGAAAACAGCATTGGCGGCCATAAGTTCCCTTGCTTCGGGATAATAAATCCAGAAAACCTGACGACGTTGAACCGACTCCTGATTGGTGTCTCCCTCACGGTAATATTCCTGGATTGGGCAGATTCCGATAACACGTACGTTCAGTGTTGATGTTTGTTTATCGAAATACCATTCTTCTTTAACCATGAATTGCTTAACTTCATCTGCCCGGATTTCACCAGTAACAACTTTAGGCTTCATTTCGCCAGTATCGACGTCTCTAACCATTTGGGTGCGGGTGGTTGCTCCAAACGACTCTTTTACCTGTTCAAAAGTCATAGGAACCTTGAATTCGTCGTCGTTTTTTGCATCATAAGCAGTTATCTTCCCATTTTTTATTCCTTCAAGGAAAAGATTTACCAAATTGAATCTTCCCTCAACATCCTTTGTTGGAAAATAAAGTGGCTGGTTCATTTTCTCACGAAGGTCGATGATACGCCAAACCTTTTTGCTCATCATCACATCAGCTTCTCTGATAAAAGGCAGCGAAGTTGGCTTTCGGTTAGTAAGATCAGTGCGTTTATAAGCACCATCAATAATCTGAGCTTTTGTTTCTTGTTTGATTGCTACAACCAAAAGAGCTATAACTCCTAAGAATACGAATATTTTTTTCATGACTATTTGATTTTAAAACTGATTGGTGCTAACGGTCGTGATGGCTGTCCATCATCTCCTTTTGCCATTATTTGATCAATATAAATTAAACTACCGGGTGTTAATTTGCTAAAGAACCCTTTTTGTTCATCAGTGAATTTATTTGATTTCGAAGAAGTGGTTTTTACATAGGTTCCACTAAAGGAAATATCAAATTGTGTTATTTTGAATTTCAAATCAAAATCGAAATCTTTTAGTTCGGCAAAAATTCCATCTTCGGCTTGCAAATCTTCTTTTCTAAGAGTACCTCCATTTTGGCCGCCAATAGTGGCAAGTGGTGGTGGTACTTCTTTTACCCTAAATGGCATCGAGCCCATCAAACGTTTTTCTGTGGTTCCATTCATCTTTGCATAAACAGTAATAGTCGTATTTTTCCCTAATCCATCTATTTTGGCAGGAACAGCTGTCCAATCTGTTCCATTCTTTATAATACGACCATTAGAGAATGTTACTTCAAGAGATTCAGATGCAACTCCGGGTACAGAAACACTAATTGGATTGTCAATACCCAAATAAAGAACATTCATTTTGGTTGGCGAAATGGTGGCAGTTGGACGGCCTACCTGGTATTCACCTTGAAAGTCATAAGGAATATAATTACCCTCAGGGTTTTTATACCTAATGGTTCCTTTCCAAGGAAAGGTTCCAACCTTGGTTGCGGGTACTTTATAAATACCTTTACCATTCTTCATTGTTAGTTTAGTGCCCCCAACTAAAATTTCAGGCTGCTGAGTAGTATCTTCAGCAGTAAGGAAAACTTCAGCTTCAAATTCATCTCCTTCAAGCACATAGGTTGATTTGGCAATAACGGCAGCTCCAAGTCGGTTAAACTTAAAGGATGCTGCATCAATCTGGCCATACAAAGTAGAAATTACATTGGTTTCGGCATTTTGAATATCAATCTGAATTTTCGACAATAAAGTGATTACAGCGATAAGTGGTTTTCCCTCAAAATGTTCAATTTCCCAAGTTTTTTTTTCTCCTCCTTCTTTCAGGCTAACGCGAGGATCTGAAGTATCCAGTTGTTTGATAATATTTTCACGCAATGTTGAACCTTCTTCAAGATAAGCTGCCAGAAAATCACGATAAATTCCAATGTTAGTTCTCAATTCAGTGGCTTTTTTCTGTGTAATCATTATTTCTGAAGGAGTATTTAGATCGTCTTCTCTCTTAATCAATAATGTATCACCCTTACTATTAGTTGTAGTAGGATCTCCTGGATCAAGAATGAATCCCGCTTCAGCATCTTTTAGCGGAAATCCACCACAGCCCAAAACTAACTGTTCTTTCAAATCTTTGATTTTGATAATTAAATCAGCTGTTTTTATCCTGACCTGATCGGCTTTATCCTTCCATTCTTTTACTTTGGTTGGATTTTGCATATATGCGGCGTCAAAAGATCCGTAGATCTGATCATTTTTGCGATTTACATTATTCAGCGTCTGGGTTAAACTGGCGTCAACAACTCGAAAAGATTCAAGAACTTCGACGGACACATTTAATGCTAACAAAGCTGTCAGCACCAGGTACATCATATTGATCATTTTTTGCCTCGGGGTTTCCGGGCAATTTTTAGTCCCCATAGTCTTAGCCCTGTTTAATTACTTCTTTTTATAATTCATGGCACCCAGCATATTCCCATAAATTGAATTGAGTGAATCCAGATTCGAATTTAATTTTTCGGCATTCTCCTTGTATTTCTTCATTTCCTGAACCGATGAGGCAATAATCTGGTTCATCTGATTAAAATCTTCGAAGAATTTTGCTGATGCTTGAACTTGTTCGCTCGTACCTTTCAAGTGTTTTTCATAAGTACCGCTAAGCGATTCAATATTTTTATTTAGCTTTTGTAAGTTCTCTCCATAACTGGAAGAGTTAACATCTAAATCTTTAAATCCTTTTTCAATTGAGCCAGAAAGCTTCTGGTACGATTCAACCAGTTTGCTTCCCGATTCGTCAATCTGTTTGGTGAATTTCAAACTTGATTCGTTAAGCTTTGATAGCATCCCATTACCCGTTTCAGAAATCTGTTGGGCGGTTGTACTATACGTATTCACAAGTTCGCCTAGTGAGTTGTTTAATGAATTGTTTGCCTGAGCATTTGTTTCTGAAAATGCTATCATTGATTCTGATGCCGAATTCAGATTTCTTACATAAACATCAGTGGCTAAAGTTGCCGCTGAAATATCGCTTATTCCTGAGGCTGTATTCGAAAGATCAATAAGACTTTTACCTATTTTTGACAGCAACTCTGGAGTAATATTTGTGCTGCCCAAAATCGAGTCAAAACTGTTTTTCAGACTGGCCTGAATATCTTCGGTAGGCTCAACTAATTCGTAATCGTCTTGAAGCTCAGGGTAAACTTTAGTCCAATCGGGTTGCTCCATTGGTGGTTCAAAGGCTGATATGAAGAAAATAAAGGCTTCAGTCATCAAACCAACGACCAACATCGGACCGGAATAGTTCCAATGCTGTAATTTAAATAGCGCCCCGATGAGTACAACTGCTGCTCCCCATCCATACACATAACCCATGAGTACTTTCCACCTCTTAGATTTAAGTATTTCGCCAATATTCATGTGATCAAAAATTAAATTGGGTAATTAAAATTCGTTTCCAAAAGAAGCCCGAACACATCGGAATCCAATGTATGATTTTGTAGTATCCTGATATTCAAAACTTCGGGTTGAGACTTGCAGAAATGCAGAAATATCTTTCCAAGACCCCCCACGAATTACTTTTCTCTTCATTGCCGGGGCATCTTCAGGTTTTGCGTTGTAAATGAAATCTGGATTGAAATCATTGATATACTGATATGCTGATTCATCGTAAGCGCTGGTAGTCCATTCTGCAACATTACCAGACATGTCATATAATCCAAAATCATTAGGATCGTAACTGCCAACTTTCATAGTCGCCATACCTCCATCTTCAACATAGTTGCCTCTTAGCGGCTTGAAATTGGCCATAAAGATACCATCCTGCTGGCGAGTGTAATATCCGCCCCATGGATACATGGATAGCTGACGATCGCCGCGAGCTGCATACTCCCATTCAAATTCGGTCGGCAGACGATAGTCTTGTAGTGTAGCTTCTTTACGGCTAGCAAGGAAGTCGTTATGAAGTTTAGTTCTCCAATGGCAGAATGCTTTGGCCTGTCCCCAAGTAACTCCAACAACAGGATAGTCGTCAAATCCAGGATGCCAGAAATATCTTGTAGCCCAAGGTTCATTGTATGAAAAAGTAAAATCTCTGATCCAACACAATGTGTCGGGATAAATGTTTCGTTGATCGCTGAAAATAAAAGAAGAACGATTTTCTACAGCCTTTTCCTGACCTTTGGTATCTGTTACTGTTCCGCTGTAACTTTGTGTTTCGTAGTTGTACATATTCACACGGCGCGCTGCCTGTTTCAGGTCAATCCAGTGATATTCATAAAACAATTTGCGTGCATCTATTTCTTTCTTTTTAAAAAAGCGTTCGTTATCCGGAATAAACATTGGTTCTAAAGCCTCAGTGTAATCAGGATTGTCCCACTCGAGTTTTTCCTCCCAATTGATTCGGGGTGGGTCGACTGGATTTCCTCTTCGATCTTCGCTAGTCATGAACTCAGGAAATTGTTCGGAGAGGATTGTTCTTGCTATTGAATCTCTTACCCAATATACAAATTGGCGATATTCATTATTCGTAATTTCGGTATCATCCATCCAAAACGCATCGACTGAAACTGTTTTTGATGGTGTGCTTGAGGATGTAATGTCTTGATCATTTGGTCCAAGATTGAAAGACCCACGATGAACAAATTGCATTCCGTATGGAGTTGGCTCAAACCACTTTCCTCTTCCCGTGACCCCTGTGAGTTCACCATTGCCAGATTTGTTACAACTTGTGAGCGTAACAACGGCCAAAAGAACTAACCCAATAGAAAAATGTTTTTTCATAGTACAGCTATATGTTGCTTCCAATAATATCTTTATAAATATCTTACGCTTTTATATTTTTTATTTCTATTCTTGCCCAGATCCATGCTGTAACTCAGGTAGATTTCATGAGAGCCACCTCCATATGCAGCTAAAGCTGATGTCATTAAATCGTAGGCATAACCTATTTTCAATCCATTGTTCATTTCAAGACCTATAAGAACACAAACTGCATCATTAATCCTATAATTCAAGCCTGCTGAAAACCGTTTTTTATATACCAGATCAACTGCGAAATCTGCCTGGTAAGCCACCATGTCAGTTTTAAAATAAACTGAAGGATGCAATTCGAATAACGGATCGGACATCGTGATATTGTATCCACCTGACACATAATAATGCCGGGCTAAAAAAGTACGCGCCGTTGCACCCATTAAAATTGAGGCCTGGTTAATATGCGTTACCGATGCTCCGAAAAAATAATTGTTCGATTTTAAGTACAACCCAAAACCAAGATCAAATGCCAACTGACTTGCTTCTCCTTGCGGAATTCCAGGCTCATCAATTGTACCATGAACATCGCTTTCGGGAATATACCAATCTCCATTTATAGAAATATTGTAAAACCCTAAGCTTGGACCTATGCCTAAATCCCCAAATTTTGTTTTAGTGCGGTAGGCATAATCAAAACTGACAGAAATATTCTTTTGAAATCCCAATTCATCACTTACGATATTGAGCCCAATTCCATCATTTGATCCTAATAATTTGCTTGCTGCACCTGCACTAAATACCAATGTTCTTGGTGATCCTTTGACACCATCCCATTGGTAACGGTTTAATATTATGCCAGTTATTAACCCATCATTTCCAGCGTATCCAGGATTTACAGTTAACTGTGTTAATCTGTTAAAACTGAACTGCGGATCTTGTTGGGCAATTGCGGCTAAGTTAGCTATTATATATAAAAATAAAAAGCAAAATATTTTTTTCATAAAAGCACTGTTGCTACATGACTTCGCCCAAATATTAAGCAGTAAATTAATGAAAAATTGTTTACTGCACCAAACAAGCGAAAACCAATAAAGTGAAAGAACGCAGTTTTACATCATTTATTTTGTCTTTTATGCATTTTGCGTATGTTTTTCCACCATCTGTCAGGAATATCTCCATGCGAAGCATTCTTATAATCTTCTTCTTCGCAAGGAATTATGTAAATATCATTTTTTCTGTTTTCAAAATCAGAAATTTCCATCCACCACCGCCCTGTAATCCGGCTCTGAAAAAATACCAATGTCATGCTAATATTTGACATGTCAACCATGAACTGATTAAAATCTTCTGAATCTTCTGAGGGATCTTCTGGTTTACGATTAAAGAATCCATCCAGAAAGTGCCAGACAATTTGTGCCATCAGGTTTGATGAATTCGTTGAAGGATCATTTTCTGGCACAAGATTAAAAAAACCAGCAAGTTTTAATTCATCGCTTGATCCGGCGTATCTGGCTATCTGACAGGCTTCCTCAGAGTATAACCCATTTGGCGACTGCATGGATTGACCGGTTGCATCTAAATAACGCAAAGCATTCATGTCAAAACTAAAAACATGGGCATTTCGCACAATTGGTTCAACAGCAGTGAGATTATATCTAATCTGACCGAGCCTTTTTACATCCCAGTGAAGATTATTGTATAAATCAACATCAGTAGCATCTATGAAATAATTCTGGTAAGCAAGTGCAGTGTAAGAATAAAGATTCTTTTGCTTCTCGAAGATCAGGTTCAGGTAATTTTCAGAATTAATGGTTTTTATTCCTTTTTTGAAATCAAATTTAGGATCAACTGTTACCATATTGAAAAGACGACCCTCGAAAGCCTTGGTCATTCCAAAGGTCAGATCCTGACTCCCTCCCAAGATAATTAAAGTTTGTTGGTTTCCCAGGATGTATTCGCAAATGTCGCGTAGGGCAAAATAGGAGTCATTTGCTGTATGCCCAAGTTTGAGATTTCCTAAATCAAGAATTTTAAAGCGCGGGCCGATTCGATTTAAATTATAAAGATGCTTCCTTATTTCATCAGGAGCCTTTCCTGAGCCAGGTAAATTGGCATTTCGATCTTCTTTAACCCCAATAATAATGAGGTCTGCCTTATCCAGATTAAGTTTCTCCTGATTTTTTTGCAATAGTGTGCCTAAGGTGTGCTTTTTATTGGCCCAGTCGGCACATTCAAACATTTCAAAATCAACAGGATCAAAATAATGTAACAAATCCATTCTCAGTTTTTTATCAGAAGTTGAAAATACATTATTAAAACAAAAGGGCAAACAAAAATAGAACCTCCTGAAAAATTATTTTTTCCTTGATTTTTTTTGCGTTGGCTCTTTTTCTATCAGCTTCAAACAATCATCCAAAGTAAGTTTTGTCGCGTCGGTACTTTTGGGGATTTTGTAATTGTTCTTTTTGAAGGATATATAAGGGCCCCACCTTCCGTTCAGGAGTTTTACTTCTGTATTTTCTTCAAATATTTTAATTACTGCATTTAAATCTTTCTCTCTTTTTGATTCGATGAGTAGAATTGCACGTTCTAAATCAATCGAGTAGGGGTCGTCAACATTTTTTTCGAGTGAAATAAATTTGCTGTCGTGTCTGACATAGGGGCCGAAACGGCCAATAGCTACAGTAACAGATTTACCTTCAAAATCTCCCAGATTGCGAGGTAGTTTAAATAATTCCATTGCCTCTTCAATCGTTATTGTTTCAAGATGCTGACCTGCACGAAGCGAGGCAAATTGTGGTTTTTCACCTTCCTCAGTAGCTTCGCCCAATTGTGCTAACGGGCCAAAACGTCCGATTTTTACAGATAATTCTTTCCCTGAAACCGGATCAATACCCAGAACCCGAACACCGTTTGTACGTTCGGCATCATTTAATGCACTTTCAACTTTGGAGTGAAACGGATCGTAGAAACTCCTGATCATATCGTTCCAAACGAGCTCGCCTTCAGCAATTTCATCAAATTCTTTTTCAACCTTAGCGGTAAAGTTGTAATCCATAATCAGATCAAAATATCTGATCAGGAAATCAGTTACAACCATTCCTATGTCAGTTGGGAATAGTTTCGATTTTTCAGCACCCGTTTGTTCTTTCTTTATTTTCTCTGAAATTTTTTGACCAGAAAGAACCAGATCTGTGAATTCGCGTTCAGTGCCTTCCCGGTCTTCTTTAACCACATAACCTCGATTTTGTACAGTTGTGATAATCGGGGCATAGGTTGATGGCCGTCCAATTCCTTGTTCTTCAAGCTTCTTTACCAGACTAGCTTCGGTATAGCGTGGTGGTTTTTGCGAGAATCGTTCGGTTGCCTGAATTTTATCCCAAAGCAAAATTTGTTTTACAGTTAAAGCTGGCAATAATCCTTTTTGTCCGCCATTCTGCTCTTCATCGTCATCCGATTCGATGTAAACTCTGAGGAAACCATCAAAAATAAGAACCTCGCCGGTAGCAATAAACTTTTCGGTGCCGTTTGAAATGTCAATAGTAACCGTTGTCTTTTCAAGCTCGGCATCGCTCATCTGAGAAGCAATTGTGCGTTTCCAGATTAAATCGTATAACTTTTTCTCTTGATTTGTTCCTGAAATTTCTTCCTGATCGAGATACGCAGGACGAATGGCCTCATGTGCTTCCTGAGCACCTTTGGCTTTGGTTTTATATTGGCGAACCTGATGATATTTTTCACCTAAAGTACTAACGATCTTTTGTTTTGCAGCATTAATCGCCAAGCCAGAAAGACTTACCGAATCGGTACGCATGTAAGTAATCTTTCCTGATTCGTATAGTTTTTGAGCAATGCTCATGGTTTGACTGACCGAATACCCAAGTTTACGACTTGCTTCTTGTTGAAGGGTTGAGGTAATAAACGGAGGAGCTGGAGACCGTCGTCCAGGTTTCTTAACAACATCGCTAATTTGAAATTCAGAACTTTTACATTTTTCAAGAAAAGCATATGCCTCATTACGGGTATCAAACCGGCGATTTAACTCTGCTTTAAGTTCAACTATTTTTCCATCTTTTTCAGGAACAAGAAAACTTGCAGCTACACGAAATGCCGAAGTTGAAGTAAAGTTGATGATTTCGCGTTCTCTTTCCACAATCATTCTCACCGCTACCGACTGAACCCGTCCGGCGGAAAGAGATGGTTTAACTTTCTTCCATAATACAGGCGAAACTTCGAAGCCTACAATGCGGTCGAGTACTCGGCGCGCCTGTTGTGCATTTACTAAATTAATATCTAAAGGGCGTGGATTTTGAACAGCCCTAAGAATTGCATCCTTTGTAATTTCGTGAAAAACAATTCGCTTGGTTTTTTTTGGATCCAGACCAAGTGTTTCCATTAAATGCCATGAAATGGCTTCCCCCTCGCGGTCCTCGTCGGAAGCGAGCCAAATCGTATTCGATTCTTTTGCTAATTTCTTCAGTTCAGTAACTAATTTCTTTTTGTCGGCAGAAATTTCGTATTTGGGTGTAAAATTATTCTGAATGTCAATTCCAAAATCTTTTTTCTCGAGATCCCTGATGTGCCCCATGCTAGAGGTTACAAAAAAGTCTTTTCCCAAAAATTTTTCAATCGTTTTTGCTTTAGCAGGTGACTCAACAATAACAAGATTTTCGTGCATATATTGGATTATTTTTCGTTCGGAATTCAAAATTTTGTGCAAATTAAAGAAAAGGATTCGCTAAGTTCAAAATTTAATTCAATAAATTTTAGAATCATATTTATTTGAAAATGATTAATTTATTGCGGTTCGACTCTTTTTGCCTTCCAATTTTCACATATTTTTCTTCTCTTTTAAATAGAACTATTTTGGTTGTGGCATGTCGGTTCAAATGCTTTATTTTCTGAAACTTAGATAACTTAAAAACTAAATTTTTTTATAACAGGAAAGTATCAATTAAAACCTTGTTTAATCGACCGATTTTTGTACCGATTTCAGACAAATGAATTTCATCTGGGTTTCATTATCTTTGTGCACTCAATTCGAAATCAGTTTTAAATGGAAAAGGATATTTCGGTATATAAAAAATACATTAAAATTTTCTGGTATGTGTTTGCTTCCGGCGTCATTGCTGTGTTTCTGATGTTTTTTATGATCGCTCAAGGCTGGCTCGGATTTATGCCAACGTTCGAAGATCTTGAGAATCCAGAGAGTTTGCTCGCCTCAGAAGTGGTTTCGGCCGATAATGTTGTTTTGGGAAAATATTTCTTTAAAGAAAACCGGACTTTTGTGGGATATGAAAATATTAGTCCTGATTTGGTAAAAGCTTTGATTGCTACCGAAGACGTCAGATTTTATAACCATTCAGGAATTGATTTGAGGGGTTTGATGCGAGTTGTAAAGGGCATTCTTACAGGAAACAACAATTCAGGTGGAGGAAGTACCATTAGTCAGCAGCTGGCGAAAATGCTTTTTCCACGTGATAATTTAGATAATAAACTCGAACTTATTTTCAGGAAATTTAAAGAATGGGTGATTGCGGTAAAACTTGAAAAAAGTTATACCAAAGAAGAAATCCTGACAATGTATTTAAATAAATATGACTTCCTCAATCTCGCTGTTGGAATAAAATCGGCTACAGCAGTTTATTTTAATACAACTCCTGATTCTTTAAATATCCAGCAGGCGGCCATGTTGGTTGGTATGGCAAAAAACTCATCACTTTACAATCCTGTACGCAGGCCTGAACTTACTTTACAGCGAAGAAATGTAGTGTTGGCTCAAATGCGTAAAAGTGGCTACATTACAAAGCAAGAATGTAGTAACCTGCAGGCTCTTCCTCTTGGATTGGATTACCATAAAGTTGATTTTAAAACAGGCCCGGCTCCTTATTTTAGGGAGTATCTGCGTCAGGCCATGAATGCAAAGAAGCCGGTAAAGTCTGATTACAGAGCCTGGCAGTTGCAGAAATATCGCGAAGATTCGGTCGATTGGCAAACAAATCCGCTTTATGGTTGGTGTAACAAAAATAAAAAAAGTGATGGAACTGCCTATAATTTATACCGTGATGGGATCCGGATTGTTACTACAATCGACTCGCGCATGCAGCGATATGCTGAAGAAGCGCTGAATACACACCTTAAAAAAAACTTACAGCCCGCTTTCCGGAAGCACTTGAGGAGTTTAAAGAATAGGCCCTTTTCCAATGAACTTTCGACTGATGCTGTTGAGGGAATAATGGATCAGGCGATCAAGCAGACTGAACGTTACCGGCTTGCAAAACTCAGTGGTAAATCTTGGGACGAGATAAAACAAATATTCAATCATCCGGTAGAAATGTCTGTTTTTTCATATAAGGGAGATCGGGACACCATTATGTCACCACTCGATTCGATGAAATACTATTATAGCATTTTCCGATCATCTTTTATGTCGATGGAAATTAAGACCGGACATGTAAAAGCCTACGTGGGAGGCCCGGATTATACGCACTTCATGTACGACATGGTAAAGGGTGGTAAAAGGCAGGTTGGATCGACTGTGAAACCGTTTTTATATACACTTGCTATGCAAAACGGAATGGCACCATGCAGCAAAGTTCCCAATGTAAAACAACAGTTTATTTTGCCTGATGGCTCTATATGGGAAGCTAAAAACTCCTCTCCAACGAAATTTGATGACAAAATGGTAACCTTAAAGTGGGGTCTGGCTCACTCTGTAAACCAGGTTTCGGCTTGGGTAATGAAGCAGTTTAATCCACAATCGGTTGCCGACATCATGAAAAAAATGGGTGTTTACAGTCCGATTGATCCGGTACCATCAATGTTTTTGGGAACATCAGATATTACCCTGTATGAGATGGTTGGCGCTTACGGAACTTTTGCCAACAAGGGAGTTTATAACCAACCCATATTTGTGACACGAATTGAAGATCGGCACGGAAATATTATTTCTACATTCCAATCAGAGAAACATGATGCCATAGATGAGCAGACAGCTTACCTGATGATTGATTTGATGCGTGGTGTCGTCGATGCCGGTTCGGGCGGACGACTGCGGTGGAAGCCTGAATATGGAGGCTTCAAAGGACAGATTGCTGCGAAGACGGGGACTACCCAAAATCACTCTGATGGATGGTTTATTGGAATTACACCCCAACTTGTTAATGGTTCATGGACTGGGGCAGAATTGCGCAGTATCCATTTTGAGGATTTACAATCCGGACAAGGAGCAAGTATGGCGCTTCCGATTTGGGGTTATTACATGCGTAAGGTTTATGCTGACAAAAGTTTACCATATCGCGATCAGCTTGAATTCGAACGTCCGGTAAATCTTTCGGTCAATATCAATTGCGATGACCCGGAAAGCATCGAACAAAGTCTGGATAATTCGGAAGATTTCTTTTAGATATTAGTTTCTGTAAAAATAAAGTGCCTGAAGTTAAATTCAACTTCAGGCACTTTATTTTGAAATGTATTCTATTTGAACTGTAGATTTTAATTTCCGATTTCCAGTTGCTTATTGATCTTGTCATTTATCTTTTGACTTGGAAACTCCATGGAATAAATCATTGCTTCGAGTTGCCTTAAATAGTTGCGTTTTTCATTTTTGGGAGCATATACATTCCCTTCCACAGTGATAACTCTTCTACGACTTGCATCTAAAACAGAAAGGCTAATAAAAGGGCCACCCATAAAATCATTTTCAACACGCCATAATCCACGCATTTCCGAAGCATAGTTGTCATTGAACTTCAGAATATTAAAATTCAATGGCAGCTCAGTTTCTGTTGTCATATAACTTCCGGGTAAAGGTCCAGGAACATTCTTTTTTGTGATCAGATTTCGTTTAACTAACTGATAATTTTCTGTAAATGTACTGTCCGAATCGTATTTGTAGCTGTAGATCAGTATGTTTTGGGTGATCAAAGGGGTATCATATCTTATCCACACAAAGTCAGAATCTTTTTTTACAATATTGAATCCGACCGGTACATAAAGATTGATTTTGAGATCATCGTGCAATGCTTTATAGATAGCTTTTTCGTGTGATTTCAGGTAAACACTTTTAAGCCTATCTTTTTCCGCTTTAAGGTAATAGGATAATATTTTATCACCATTAGCCTTGAATAGTTCTTCAAAATTCTCGAGTGAACTTGCCTGAATATTTATAACTGCCTGTGGATAAGCCCATGTGTCGTTAACGAATTCAACCTTAGGCTCGGTATAGGAAGGCGAAATTTTTACGGTTAAAATATTTCTGCTTGATTTAAACAGATTGATGAACGCTTCTGGCGGAACATCAATGAGATTAAACATAGGCTCTTCCTGCGGAAGTGATGCTTGCGGTTGAGCCAGAACCTCACGGATTAATGAACCTGTGGATCCTTTCCAGGTCTCTTTCCCAATAACGATAACAACTTCGCCAGCCTTGCCAGTGATGGTTTCTAATTTTGCTCCCGGATTATCGCATGAAACCCAAATGAATGAAATGGAGATCAGCAACATTAGATTATTAAAAACTCTTTTCATGGGAAATGTTTTTTTTGTACTGAGGGTTATTATCAAAAACCTTACCAGATTTGAACACTAAAGTTGAAAGCTAATTGAGAATTGGCTATATGAGATCAAAAAAAAACCCGCAATGCAGCGGGGTTCTTTTCGTATTATTTTTCGATTTTCTCTGCATCTTTTTTAGGTTCCTCTTCTTCGGCTTTCGAAGCATTCTTGAATTCTTTAATTCCTTTTCCCAATCCTTTCATCAATTCAGGAATTTTAGTTCCGCCGAACATCAGTACAACGACAACCAATACCACGATGAGCTCCTGAGGACCAATAATACCAGCGATAATTAATAAGTTCATACTATTATAGTTTAAATGGTTTTTGCAAAAGTAACAAAAATTATAACTTCAGATATTTATTTGAAGAGTTTAAAAATATCATTCCCATTGGCAAAAATGACAAGGGAAAGTAAAAGTACCATACCTGCAATTTGGGCATATTCCAAAAATTTATCACCTGGTTTGCGTCCAGTTATCATCTCGAAAAGGAGGAAAATTACATGTCCGCCATCCAATGCCGGTATAGGCAATAAGTTCATTACTCCCAGAATGATTGAAAGGAAAGCTGTCATATTCCAAAATGAATACCAGTTCCACATTCCCGGAAAAATGTTTCCGATAGCAATAAAACCGCCCAGACTTTCGTAGGCCTTGGTTTTAGGTGAGAATATCAGTTTAAACTGTTTCAGGTAATCATTTATCGTTGTAATTCCTTTGTTTATTCCCGCAGGAATTGACTCGATCAGCCCGTATTTAATCGTTTTAAATTCAAATACTTTCTCAATGTCCTGAGACAACTGAATTCCCAACATTGCATTTTCTGGAATTGTTAATTTGAAATTTATGCCCTGATTGCTTCTCATCACGTTCAGGGTAATTTCTTTCCCAACATTCTCTTTAAGAGCAGTTCTGAACTGATCGTAATACTCATATTTCAAACTGTCGATTCCAATAATCTGGTCGCCTTCCTGCAATCCTGCATTTTTGGCTGCTGAATTTTCCCCAAACTTTGCAATTTTGTAATCGAAAGGAAGCCGATAAGTCATCACACCTTTGCTCTTAATCAACAAAGCCAGATCGTCATCAGAAATTTCAACGTCAACTTTTTGTCCATCACGTTCTACCTGAATAGCCGCAGCCTTATCCAGAATCACGGTTGGAATAACCTTTAGAAAATTTTCAACTTTCTGATTGGCTACCGATAAAATTTTATCTCCGTTCTGTAAGCCTATCTGGCGGCCAATTGAGTCAACTTCAATTCCATATTTTACATTAGCAGTAGGCAGATACTGTTCACCCCAGGCATATAAAATGCCGATGTAAATAATAAATGCTAAAATGAAATTCATTAATACCCCACCAATCATGATGAGCAAACGTTGCCATGTCTTTTTTGAACGGAATTCATGTGGCTGTGGAGGTAATTTCATGGCTTCTTTGTCCATAGACTCATCGATCATACCAGAGATTTTTACATAGCCGCCCAAAGGCAACCAGCCAACTCCATATTCGGTATCACCTTTTTTTACCTTGAAAAGCGAAAACCAGGGATCGAAAAATAAATAGAATTTTTCAACTCTTGTTTTAAAAATCCGGGCAAATAAAAAATGGCCAAATTCATGAATAATTACTAACAAGGACAGGCTCAGAATAAGTTGAGCAGCTTTTATCAATACTATTTCCATCTATTCAATTTTCTGTTTTAATCTTTTGTATAGCCCTATTTTTAATCAGAGCAGATGTGAATATGCGTGTTTCCTTATCAGTTTGAATGTAATCATCCAGATTCGGATTCTTTATAAAGGTTGCTTTCTCCATGGTTTGTTCAATAATTTCAGGCATTTGAAGAAAACTGATTTTTTCATTTAAGAAAGCCTGAACTACCACTTCGTTTGCTGCATTCAAAATACAAGGCATATTTCCTCCCTGATTAAGCGCTTCAAAAGCGAGTGCAAGATTACGAAAATTTTTTGTATTTGGCTGCTCGAATGTTAGTTTCGGGTAATCTAAAAAGCTGAATCGTTTGAATTCAGAAGGAAGTCGTTCTGGAAAATTCAGGGCATATTGGATGGGCAATTTCATGTCAGGAAGTCCCATCTGTGCTTTCATTGATCCATCACGGAACTGAACGAGTGAATGAATGATGCTCTGAGGATGAACGATAACATCAATCTGTTCAGGTTTTAACCCAAATAACCACTTGGCCTCAATCACTTCAAATCCTTTGTTCATGAGCGATGCCGAGTCGATTGTTATTTTTGCTCCCATATCCCAGTTCGGATGTTTTAGGGCATCAACCTTGGTCACATGGGTCAATTGCTCCATCGTGTAACCCCGGAATGGACCCCCGGAAGCGGTGAGGTATATTTTTTCGATTTCGTTGTTGAATTCACCAACCAAACATTGAAATATTGCCGAATGCTCAGAGTCAACCGGATAAATATTTACACGGTTTTCTATAGCCAACCGATTTATTATTTCTCCGGCAACAACCATGGTTTCTTTGTTGGCGAGTGCAATGTGTTTCCCTGCTTTTATTGCATTGCAGGTTGGGATCAATCCGGAATATCCCACCATGGCTGTAACTACAATATCGATGGTACTCATTTCAACTACTTGCTGAAGAGCTTCCCTTCCGGCATAAACTTTTACAGGTTCATCTTTCAGCGCTTCTTTCAGTTGGTCGTAATGACATGAGTTGGAAATTACCACCACATTGGGGCGAAAAAGTCTGGCTTGCTCAATTAACAAGTCGATGTTGTTATTGGCAGTCAGCACTTCAACTTCAAACTGATCGGGATGCTGCGAAATAACTTCAAGTGTTTGGGTTCCGATTGAGCCGGTTGACCCTAAAATGGCGATACGTTTACTCATAAACAGGATTAAAAATCAATGTAGGTTTCAGGGTCGAGAGCCGTTCCGTTGTGCCAAAGTTCAAAGTGAAGATGTGGACCTGTTGTCAATTCGCCACTGTTCCCCATAATCGCTATAACATCGCCCGATTTTACTTTGTCACCAACTGCTTTTAGCAATTCTGCATTGTGTTTATAAACTGAAATGATATTGCTTTCGTGTTGAATAAAGATGGAATAACCGGTATCCATGGTCCAGCCTGCAAAAATTACTGTTCCATCCAATATGTTGGATATTCTCGCATTTTCTTTCCCTACGATATCAACCGCCAAATGATCGGTTTTAGGATTGAATTTGTTGGTGATTAATCCACGAAGCGGAGTGAAAAAGTGAATGTTAGCAATACTAGGCAACCGCTTTGGATTTTGCTGAATGGATAGATAATTTTTTTCTTCAAGTAGCTTATCTTCAAAAATGGAATCAGCATTGAAACTCCTAAATTTAGCTTGAGCCACTTTTAACGATGTGTCAGCACCCATAAACTCTTCAGCCGGAACTTCACCCTGAAATAATGTTTTAATCTTCATTAAATAATTATCCCGGGTTTTAATTTCGTTTTCAAGTGAATCAACAAGAATGTAATTCCGAAGAATTTGTTGACGAACTTTGGCACTTGGGTAACCAGGAATGTTTTCGCGCAAAGGAGTATAGGCAATAATAACAGTAGTAAACAGAATCAGCAGAATAGCCCCCAAACTGCCAAGAGTAAGCACTTTTATGGGGGTAAGCTTGATGCTCCAAACCGTTTGAATCGTTGAATCATTGTAAATGATCAGCCGAAAATGGTCCTTAAGCATCTGAAATATTTTTTTTCTCAGCTCTTTTCTGTTCATTGTCTGATTTTTCGAACAACAAAATTAGAAGAATTTGGAGAAAACAAACCCGATACTCAGTTTATTAATACTTTTTAACGATGCAAATTTGGGAGTGTAGGAAATATTTTCTGTGCTGATTAGGAAAATCTAAAAGTATCGCCTATATTTGCAGCCGCTTAGCAGAATAAAAATCAGCAAAGCGAAGTTCTAAAAACGACGATATTTAATCTTAAGATACATTGCGGGGTGGAGCAGTTGGTAGCTCGTTGGGCTCATAACCCAAAGGCCGTCAGTTCGAGTCTGGCCCCCGCTACACAGAAACCCGAAGCACCTTATTTTACTGGTATTTCGGGTTCTTTTTAGAATACAACTGCGCCATAAATGCGCCCCTCATATTACCGCTTCGACTACCGTTTCACAATTAAAAATTGAAACGGAATGAGTTGGAATTTGCCCTATCGATACGCACAGCGATCTGCTGGAGAAACCCGCGACTATGTTTTTTTTGCTGCTTTTGACCCTGTTAAGGGTGAATTGAGAAGAAAAAGAATTTACCTTGATCATATTTCAAATAAAAAAACTCGTGACCGGCACGCTATTCGTTTGATTGATCACATCAACAAAAAATTGGATGCTGGCCAGAATCCATTCATTGACGATACAAATAAAAAACAGTACACCACAATCAAGGAAGCGCTTCAGTTCGTTCTTGACTTTAAAAATATGTACATCCGTAAGCGGACAAAGCACACTTTTGATTCCCGGATGAACGTTCTGACTGATTGGTTGGAGAAAAAGAAAATGATGAGCAGTTTCATCTTTGAACTAAATGGAGAAGTGGCCATGACTTTTATGAACAGCCTGATTAGCGATCGAAAAATTAAGGGTAGAACCTGGAATAATTATCTTATTGACTATCGAACATTCTTCAATACTCTGATTAAAAACAACTACATCGCCAAAAATCCGTTTCATTCGGTTGATAAAATGCGGGAGCAACACACGAATAAAAGGCCATTCACCGATGAAGAGGTCAAAACATACTTTGCTCACGTTCAGAAGAACGACTATGATTTTTTTGTGATGTCGCTCTTTATTTATTACATGGCTTTACGTCCAGCTGAAATTTGCCGCTTGAAAATCAGTGATTTTTTTCTTGAAAAGGGAATTGCTATTGTTCCGGCAGCATCGGCCAAAGTTGGAGAACAGCGAATAATTCCGATTGCAACACCTTTTCTGATCATTCTGAAAGATTATTTTTCAAAATATCCATCCGGATACCGAATTTGTTCGCAAAAGTTTTGTCCCGGTACTGTAGAAATCGCACCAACCCGCATGGCCGAACACTTCCGCATCATTGCCGATCATTTGAATATTGCAAAGGATGTGTTCTTCTATTGCCTAAAGGATACGGCTGCTGACCGGTTATTAGAGGCAGGATTCACGACTAAGACAATCCGTGATCTATTCGGTCATTCAAGTATTGCGATTACAGATAAATATTTGAAGAAGATAAGAACTAGTATCGATCGGAAATTAATTGATCAATTCCCGGACCCACTTAAATAAAAACCCCCAGACCAACTCGTGATCCGGGGGAAAAATAATGATCTATAAAACCGTAAAACCAACTAAACCCACGTAAGCCCATCCCTTGCAAATCGATGAGAATACGAAATATTTCTTTGTAAGTAGTTTCGTTCTTGCATCAGGTAGCACGTTCTAAAGTTCTGTTTGCAATACTGGGTCAAATCAACTGAAGCATTTACTTTCCAATTGATTAAGTAAGTGGGCTGGGTAGCAAGCTTCAATCCTTGCACTTCAACACCACCTCCTTTCTCCTGAACTAAAATATATTCAGGTGCTAACTGATGATTACTCACGAATACAATTTCTTGAACTGGAGCAATTGCCGGAGCAATTTCGAACTGTCCAACTACGAACGAACTTTGATCAGGTGGAGAGCTGCTCCCCAGACTGGGATCCGGAAGCGCTATCATTAAACCGATCGCGAAATCAAAAGCTACAATAAGACTTTTCATGCGATTAAATTTTTGGTTATTAATAATGAAAATCAAATTTTCTGATTTTTGCATGCAAACGAAAGGACAACTATTTATCCCTGATCTGCATCCTCCCAACACCATCGGCACCCGTTGTAACCAAGTTTCAACAGCTTCAGCGCTCTGCCATTAGTAATATATTCAGTCGTTTTCTTCGACATTGCTTCGTGCAGGCAGTTCTTGTGTTTGTCATCAAGTTTGTGGATCTCCTTTTTTGCATGATTGACCCGGTAACCAAGGCCCCAGAACATCATCCAGGCTTCCTTGAATGTGAATTTGTTTTTCATGATCAGCGTTTTAATGATTTAATCGTTTGATCTTTCGCGGCACTTCCGGCAC
>JAFLKN010000022.1:0-118500 GCA_019163175.1 Prolixibacteraceae bacterium
TTTCAAAACCAATTAAGAAAGATGAATTACTTTCACTAATACAAAAGTATTTCAAGAAATAATTAAATCCAGACTTTATGAAGATTAATAAATCAGGCACTAAAAAGGATGATATTGATTATGATTTAGGAAAGACAATTCTTGATTTTCCTATTGTAGGTATTGGAGCTTCAGCCGGTGGGCTTGAATCATTGCAGGATTTCTTTAAAAACATGATACCTCAACCGGATGCAGCATTTGTAGTCATACAACACTTATCGCCCGATTACAAAAGCTATATGAACGAGTTGCTTTCCCGTTTTACTTCAATTAAGATTGAGGTTGTAACCGATGGGATGGCCTTAAAACCCAATCACATCTATCTTATTCCGCCAAAAATGAACATGACTATTTTTCATGGCATTTTATACCTGAATGAGTTGGGTGTTAACCGAACCTTAAATTTACCTATCGATATTTTCTTTCGTTCATTGGCCAAAGATCAGGAAAAAAATGCAGTAGGGATCATACTTTCGGGCGCCGGAAGTGATGGAACATTAGGGATAAAGGCGATAAAGGAATTTGGTGGCATGACCATGGCCCAGGATGAGAAATCGGCCAAATTTGATAGTATGCCGCATAGTTCCATATCAACCGGAATGGTTGACATTATCAAGCCACCCAAACAATTGGCCGAAGAACTGATTAACTACCTCAAACATCCTTTTGTAAAGGATAACAGAAACATTGAAACCATTTTAGCCAGTGAACAAAGCCAACTGTCAAAAGTTATTGCGATTCTTCATGATACAAAAAATGTCGATTTCTCATGTTATAAGGAGAATACGATTATTCGCCGGCTCGAGAAAAGAATAAGCATCAATCGTTTCGAAAAAATTGATGAGTACATTAAGTTTTTGATAAGCAACAGCAAAGAAATTAATATCCTCTTTAATGAGCTTTTAATTGGAGTAACCCGTTTCTTCAGAGACGAACCCGCATTTAATGCTTTAAAAAGCATGGTTATTTCAAAGATGATTGAAACTGCTGCAGCAAAAAGAGAGATACGCATTTGGGTGGCTGCCTGTTCAACTGGCGAAGAAGCCTATTCGCTGGCAATTCTGCTTAAAGAGTGTATGGCTGAAGGCAATATCAACAGAGAAGTAAAGATATTTGCTACCGATTTAGATACAAATTCTCTGGAATTTGCAGCAGCCGGATATTATCCCGACAATATCGTTTCCGATGTTTCGCCCGAGAGACTCAGTAAATTCTTTATCAGGAAAGAGAGCGGATACCAGATTAATGAAAATATTCGTGGAATGATCGTTTTTGCCAAACAAAATATTATCAACGATCCGCCTTTTTCTAAATTAGACCTTATCTCGTGTCGAAATTTCCTCATTTATGTAAATCCCGACATTCAACAAAAAATATTTTCCTTGTTTAATATTTCGCTGAATGAAAATGGGCACCTTTTTTTAGGCTCAAGCGAATCGTTGGGGAACATGGGCGAAGGGTTTAAAGTAATCGACAATAAGTCGAAAATTTTTCAAAAACTACCGAATTATACACCACCAATCCAATCCGCTTTACGGCAATCATCTGCCTTTAAGAGTTATCCAGAGATATTGCATGCAAATTCGTTACTAAAAACGCCAAAGGGCAAAAATCGCTTTTTAGAAATTTTGTTCGATCAGGTAATGGGCGATTATTTACCGCCATCGGTTGTAATTGATGAAAATTACGACATAATACATACCATCAACAATGTGAACGATTATTTAAGTATCCCGACAGGTCAAATTACGATAAACCTGCTCAAAATGCTGTCAAAAGAAAATTCAGTTTTTGTGAGTAGTCTTATTCGCCGTGCGGCAAAGAGCAAGGATGAAATTACCATTGAAAATATTAATTCGAAAAATATTGGGAAACAACTTACCCTATCGTGTAAAAAAATTACAGACAAATTAAATGACACGATCTACTATTTGGTTTCATTTATCGAAAAGGATATCGTTAGCAATGCGAAAAAACCGGCGAAAACCGAAAAAATTAATGTTCAGATGCATTACAACGAGCGCATTGATGAACTGGAAAAAGAGTTGCAAATAAAAAGCGAAAACCTTCAGGCTACTGTTGAAGAGCTTGAAACAAGCAATGAAGAACTGCAATCATCAAACGAAGAGTTAATTGCTTCGAACGAAGAATTGCAAAGCACCAATGAAGAGCTGCAATCGGTTAATGAAGAGTTATATACCGTTAACGCAGACCATATCCGCAAAATAGAAGAACTCACCGAGCTAACTTCCGACGTCGAAAACCTGTTGAAGAATACACAGATAGGAACTTTATATCTCGATCAGCACCTGATTATCCGCAAGGTGAATGATGTAGCAAGCAAACTTACCAATATCATTTCTTCCGATGTTGGACGCCCATTGAATCATTTATCATTAAGCAACTTTGACGACAATTTAATTAAAGAAATCGAAGGTGTATCAGACAATTTGCAGCTGTTTGAGAAGGAGATACTTGACAATACAGGCCGATTCTATTTAATGAGTATTATTCCTTACCGCACTGTTGATAATGCTGTGGAAGGTATCATTGTAACTTTTGTAAATATTACCAAACTTAAGAAAGCGGAAGAATTAAAGCTCGCGAGCGAGGCACGCTATCGGTCGTATATTGAAGTAACGGGTCAAATTGGTTGGGTTACCAATGCTGCTGGAGAAATTGTAGAGGATGTGCCTTCATTGAGAAAATTTACCGGTCAAACGTATGATGAGGCCAAAGGTAACGGGTGGGCGAAAACCCTTCATCCCGATGACCTCGACAGAACCTTACAGGTATGGAATAATGCTGTGCTCAAAAAAATCCCCTACGAAATAGAATACCGCATGCTCCGGCACGACGGTGATTATTGTTGGCTGTTGGCACGTGGTTTTCCTGTATTTAGAGCAGACAAAAGTATTTTGGAATGGGTTGGAACATGTATAGATATTACCGAACGTAAGCTGACTGAAGAAAAACTTATCAGGAGCGAAAAGGAACTCAAAAAAGCACAGCAAATTACACACATAGGCAGCTGGTATCTCAATCTTGCAACCAATGAGGTGAAATGGACCGAAGAACTTTATAAAATGTATGGTTTTGATCCTTCACTTCCTCCTCCTCCTTATACCGAACATCAGAAACTGTTTACCCCTGAAAGTTGGGAGACCTTGTCGGCAGCACTGGTAAAAACAATAGAAACCGGCATTCCCTATGAGCTTGAGCTGAAAACGTTACGTATAGATGGCAGCAATGGATGGATGTGGGTACGGGGAGAAACCGAACACAATAAAGACGGAAATACCATTGCGCTTTGGGGGGCTGCTCAGGATATTACAGAGCGGAAACACGTGGAAAGCGCACTCGAAATGGGCGATATGTCTTGGTGGGAGTGGGATTATGAGCAAAACCAGGTCAAAACCGGGAAGGGAAAATACGAGATGCTTGGATATACTATTGATGAAATTGGAGAGGGTTTTGAAGCATGGACAAAACTAATCCATCCGGATGACTACGAGATTGCCATGAATGCGATGAGGGATCATTTGAAAGGAGAAAGGGAACACTATTTTGTAGAATACCGAATCAGGCATAAAAACGGCAACTACCTTTGGTATAGAGATAAAGGTGGAATTATAATCCGTACCAAAAATGGCAAACCAAAAGTACTTGCTGGTATAGTTGTAAATATTTCCAATGAGAAAATAAAGTGATCGGTTAACACAATGAAAAAAAAGAGTTATGGAAGATAATTCAAAACTACGTAGAGAACAAGCAAAAGATGAACTCAGGAAAGGAAAGAAGATTGACACTTCCTTATATGAAAAAGATTTGAAAGGATTGGTTGAAGAATTGTCAATTTATCAGATTGAACTTGAACATCAAAATCAGGAGCTTTATAAATCGCACGAGGAAATTCAGCAAAGTAAAGACCGGTATCTCGATTTGTTTGACAATGCACCAATCAGCTACTTAATTGTTGATTCGAATGGGATTATAAAAGACATAAACCAAACCGCTTGCCTTTTATTTGAAAGCAGCAAAAACAAATTAGTAAAAAAGAAAATCACCAATATTATACATCGTGATTTTCAAGATGTTTACTACATCTACTTCCGATCATTAATCAAACAAAAGTACAATCAAACATGCGACATTAAACTTCAAAAAGCGAACAATACTTTTTTTTATGCACGAATTCAAGGCATCCGCCAAACCAGTTTAGCTACGAAAGAGCCAGAATTCCGATTGGCCATAATTGATATAACCATTCAAAAAGAAATGGAGCTTAATCTCTTGATTGCCAAAGAAAAAGCACAAGAACACGACAAGTTGAAGTCGGCATTTTTAGCCAACATGAGCCACGAGATCCGTACACCAATGAACGGTATTCTGGGTTTTGCAGAACTACTCAAGGAAGGTCATTTAACTGACAAACAGCAACTGGATTACATCAACATCATCGAGAAAAGCGGCACTCGAATGCTCAATATCATCAACGACATTGTGGATATTTCGAAGATTGAAGCCGGACTGATGAAATTAGATATCAAAGAGTCAAATATCAACGAGCAAATCGAATATATTTATACCTTTTTCAAGCCTGAGGTGGAAGCCAAGGAGATGAAGCTTTCGTTTAAAAACACATTACCTGCTAAGGAAGCAATTATTAAAACCGACAGCGAAAAAGTTTATGCCATCCTTACCAACCTGGTAAAAAATGCCATTAAATACACCGAAAAGGGTTCAATTGAATTTGGGTATGAAATTGTAGAGACGCAAGGCCGTGCGTCTCTACAATTTTACGTAAAAGACACCGGCATTGGAATTCCTGCCGACAGGCAGTCAGCCATATTTGAGCGTTTTGTTCAGGCTGATGTTTCTGATAGAATGGCTCGGCAGGGAGCAGGTTTAGGCTTGGCAATTACTAAATCGTACGTCGAAATGTTAGGAGGCAAAATTTGGGTAGAAAGCCAGGAAGGCGTTGGTTCAACTTTTCATTTCACTTTGCCTTACAATGCAGAACCGGTGACAGAAACTATTAATCAACAACTTGCGACTTCAGGAAAAATAGATACTATTAGAAACCTGAAGATTCTGATTGCCGAAGATGATGAAATATCGGAAAAACTGGTTGAAATAGCCGTAAAAATATTAAGCAGGGAAATCGTAAAAGTAAGAACAGGAGTTGAAGCCGTTTTAGCTTGCATTGAAAATCCTGATATAGACCTGATATTGATGGATATTCGGATGCCAGAAATGGGTGGATTTGATGCGACCCGACAAATCAGGGAATTCAACAAAGAGGTGGTCATTATTGCGCAGACAGCTTATGGGCAGTCTGACGAACGGGAAAAGGCAATTGCAGCGGGATGCAACGATTATATTGCAAAGCCCATTAAGAAAGAGGAATTATTGGCGTTGATGCAGAAGTATTTTAAAAAATAAGAAGATGAACGATCAGGAAAAATCCAAAGAAGAACTAATTAGTGAGTTAGTGGGATTGCGGGAAGAGAATAAAAAGTTCAAGATATTATTTGATAAGGATATCCAGGAAATTAAGCAGGTGGAATCAATCCTGAAGGAATCAGAAGGAAGATACCGTAATCTGGTTGATAATGCATTGATTGGCGTTTCAAGATCAATGGTCAATGGTGAGGTCATCTATGTGAACGAGGCCATTGTAAAAATGCTGGAATTCGATTCCCGTGAGGAACTCATCTCAGCGGGAGCTTTTATGCGGTATAAATATCCGTCGCAGCGCGAGGAGTTTATTCGAATGCTAAAAAAGGATGGAATGGTAAATGGATTTGAGGCCAGCATCCTTACAAAAAAAGGCAATGAAAGGGTTTTTCTATTCAGTCTGCTTTTAAACGGGGATGTCATTGATGGAACCTTGATCGACATAACAGAACGAAAAGAGACCGAAGATGCCTTACGAAAAAGCGAAAAAAAATGGCGCAAACTGGTACAAACTCTGCCCGATTATGTCGCCTTGTATGACTGTGATGGAAAATACCTTTTTCTCAATCGTTTTGCTCAAGGTTTTTCGATGAAGGATATTGAAGGAAAAACATATTCCGATTTTCTGGCCGATGATTTCAGGTTAGTTTATGAAGAAGCCTTCAACATGGCTAAACAAACCAATTCGACCCAGTATGTTGAACACACTGCCTTGGGCGATAACAGGACCATTCGGAATTACGAAAGTTATTTCGTTCCGATATTTGAAAATGATGAGTTTTCGAATATGATGGTGATTGCCAGAGATGTTACCGAACGGAAGAAAACGGAAGAAGCACTGAAATGGAATGAAGCGATTTTTAACCAGTTTTTGGAGTACAGTCCTATTTATGTGTTCTTTAAAGATGAGAATATCCGTTCGTTGAAGTTAAGCCGCAATTACGAAAAATTGCTGGGCAAACCGATTGACGAATTGCTGGGTAAAACAATGAACGAATTATTTCCATCCGATGTAGCTGAAAAAATGATTGAAGACGATCTTCAGATTCTTCATGAAGGAATTAAAGTAGAGGTTATTGAGGAATTTAATAACCGTCACTTTTCAACCATCAAATTTCCAATTCAATTGGAAGGAAAACCCAAGTTTTTGGCTGGTTTTACAATAGACATCACCGATCGCTTAAAGGCAGAGCAAGAAATCAGGGAGAGCGAAGAACGATTTCGTGTTTTGCTTCAAAGTGTTTCTTCGGTTTCAGTTCAGGGCTATTCGCCCGATGGCACCACTCAATACTGGAATAAAGCGTCGGAGCTACTCTACGGATACACCGAACAGGAAGCGATTGGCCGCAATTTACTTGACCTGATTATCCCATTGGAGATGAAGGAAGGTGCAAAACAAGCTATCCAACAAATGGATGAAACGGGGATACCGATTCCTCCTTCAGAATTGTCTCTCATGCGAAAAGACGGTTCTCGGGTATCTGTCATTTCAAGCCATGCAATTGTTCAATCTTTGGGAAAATCTCAGGAATTGTTTTGCATTGATATTGACCTCACTGATTACAAAAAAGCAGAAGAAGCAATTCTCAAAAGCAAACAACAGTTTGACAATTTGGTGGCGCAAATTCCTGTTGGAGTGTATATCCTGAGAACCAAACCTGATTATTCGTATGCTTTGGAATATGTAAGTCCGGTAATGGCTAAAATACTTGGCTTAAGTGTTGAAAGTTTACTCGCCTATAACAATACCATTTTCAATGCTATTCATCCCGAAGATTTGGAAGAAGTTGCCAAATTAAATCTGGAAGGAATAAAACGAAAGCAGCCATTCGACTGGAAGGGAAGGGCTATTGTTAAAGGAGTTGTCAAGTGGTTGCATATGTCATCGCTACCCCAGCAACAGGAAAATGGCGATATTTTATGGCATGGATTAATCGTTGACATTACTGAGCAAATACGTGATGAAGAAGAAATAAAAAAACAAAACCAAAAGCTTCAGGAACTCAATGCCACTAAAGATAAATTCTTCTCTATTATTGCCCATGACCTGCGCAGCCCATTCAACGGCTTTTTGGGACTTACGCAGATTATGGCCGAAGAATTACCAAGCCTGACCATGGCACAGATACAGGAAATTGCTATGGATATGAGCAAATCGGCCACCAACCTATACCGCTTGCTCGAAAACCTGCTGCACTGGTCCAGTATGCAACAAGGCGTAATCCCTTTCAATCCTGAAACAGTTAGGTTGTTGCCCTTTGCAGATGAAAGTATTACGATGATATTGGAACCAGCCAAAGTCAAAGGAATTGAAATAAACTGCACTATTCCAGATGATTTGGTTGTTTTTGCAGATACCAACCTCCTCCAAACCATCATTCGAAACCTCGTTTCAAACGCTGTAAAATTTACGCACAAAGGAGGAAAAGTGAATCTATCTGCTAAAATCGCCAATGATTCGAACATCGAAATATCTGTTCATGATACAGGTATTGGAATGAGTCAGGTATTGTTGGATAATTTATTTAAACTTGATGTAAATACAAGCAGACTAGGGACCAACGGAGAACCCAGTAGCGGATTGGGTCTGTTGTTGTGCAAAGAATTCATTGAAAAACATGGTGCCCAAATTTGGGTCGAAAGTGAAGTCGGCAAAGGCAGTACATTTTATTTTACCTTACCTAGAATTAAAAATCATTAAAGAACGCAAAACAGAAAATCTGCTTAAGGATAGAAAAAGAGTCAATTCGGTATTACTCCAAAAAAACATAAAAGAATAACATTCCGGAAATTCGGTCGTTTCCGAATTCCTTTTTTAGGAAATTCATGGCTTCAGTGATTTGATTTTCAACGGTCTTTGGCGATATTTCCATTTCAGAAGCAATGTCGCGAATTGATTTTCCTTCTTTTTTGCGTTTCATGAAAATTTCTTTGCGGCGTAAAGGCATTTCTTCGATCAGTTCTTCCAGTTTGGCAACCAACTTCTCAAATTCAGCTTTTGTTTCGATCGATGGGTTTTCGTCTGTTAGCCATTCAATGATTTCGGTTCGGTAGTGCTCGCTGCGCGCCTTTTGGTTGAAGTGTTTACGAATGGAGTTAAAGGCGATAGTAAATAAATAAGACTGAAAAGAGGTTTCGTTCTTGAGCTTTTTTCGGTTTTCCCATAATTTCAGGAATACATTCTGAACAATCTCTTCGGCTTCGGTCTCCGATTTCAGGTAGGAAAAAGAGAAGCGGTACAATTTCTGGCTGTAGCGTTCAAATAATTGCTCGAAAGCAAATTGCGATCCGTTTCGCAATAGGGTGATCAACTGCTGCTCGGTATGAAATTGTTCGTTTTTCAATGGTACCAGTTAGGGGAAATGCAATAGCAAAAATAGCTATTCTTATCACTATTCAGGCATTTTTAAGCATAAGACTCAGCCGGAAGCCGATTTAAAATGCTTTGGGCTGATTTACCTAAAATCTATTCGGAAGTTAAACTGCTTAAATCTCAATATGATGTTGGTCTAAACGTGATTTCAACCAAATCAGGTCCTTTTTCATCATTCCATAAATCTTCATCCGGTCCATTGTTATTTCCTTTTTACCCAATTCAGCGCCACCCAGGTCGTATTCGTAGTGAATGCTGATTGGAGCTTCAACATTCAGTTTGGCATATTCTTTCAAAAATTCATCAAAATTAACCATGCCTTCGCCCAGAAACACATTTTTCGCTTTCCATTCTCCGGAAGCAGTTTTCTCGAACACCGAATCTTTGATGTCGATCGTTGTGATCCAGGGAGCGACCCGTTTCATGCCTAGTCTCCATGAAAATGCACCTTCAGCAACGGCATGGCGAATGTCATACTGAACTCCCATATATTTTGGATTGACATTTTTAATTACTTCATAAATATCCCAAACCGGTGAGCCTAATGAATTTCCTGAATGATTCTGATAATCACCATGAATCCCCAGTTTTTCATTCAAAGCTGCAAGTTTCTCGAAGGTCTTTTTATGTTCGTCGAGGTTCTGCTGAATGGTTTTCGACTCGTCGTATTTTAACCATCCGGTACGGTAATACTTTATGCCCAAATCGACCAAAGCCTGAAGGGTCAATTGGGTAAGCGGATCAGCAGCATCGGTAATGGAAGTAACCACCATTGGTATGGTAATGTTATTTTTCTGAAGTGTTTTTACCGCTAATGGCAATGCCGTTTTAACTTCGGAGGGTTCAACTTGTCCACCCGGTCGGAGTGTAATGTCGGCGCCATCGAACCCCAGAAAAGAAAGAACTTCACCAATTTCGTCGAAACTCAGAAACTGCAGGCATTTAGTAAATGCACAGATGGGGCGTTTTGCAACTCGGGGTGCCAATATCGAATTGGCCAGTCCTGTTCCAGCCAGACTTAGTCCGGCTGCCGAAAGACCTGTTGTTTGGATAAAATTACGTCGGTTCATAATAGTCAGTTAGTTTATGCTTTCACTATTTTGTGTTTCGAAATATAATCGGGATCAATTTCAATTCCCAGTCCCGGACCTGATGGAACTGTTACCACACCTCCGTCACTATCGAGTTTTGAGGTTTTACATTCGTAGGGCAACTCTTTGTTAAAGCCTTTAAACTCGTGAAACGGTCCGGCATTGGACACCGCTGAAACAAAGTGCATCATGTAAAGATATCCTATTCCATTGCCTGAAATGTGCGGTGTGCAAGCTTTTCCGAAAGCTTCGGCCATACGGGCTACTTTCATAGAGCGGATCATTCCGCCAAAATAGAAAATATCGGGCTGTATAATTTGTAGTGCGTCATTGGCAATCAGCCATCGGAAACTGTGCAGGCTTGGCTCCTGTTCTCCGCCTGCAATCGGAATAGTCAGGGCATCGGCCACCTGGCGGGTTTCCTCGTACCAATCGAAGGGTGTAGGTTCTTCGTAAAAGTCGAAACGGTATTCTTCCAGTAATTTACCTATTCTGATGGCCTCTTTAGCATCGTAGGATCCATTCGAATCGGCATAAACCACCATTTTGTCGCCAAAGGTTTTCCGGATTAGCGGAATCAGTTTTTCAGTGCGTCCCGGCGGATCATCGGCATTGTTGCTCATCCTTCCGCCCACCTTAAATTTTAATGCCTTCGCCTGAGTTTCTTCAACGTTCTTTTTTATTCTTACAATGGATTCTTCGGCAGTTTTACCGCGATAATTGTTTGCCTGATAAACGGCAATTTCGCGATTTTTTACCGACCCGATTAAATCTCCAATAGGCTTGCTGCTCATTCTCCCAAATAAATCGAGAATCGCAAATTCTATGGTTGCAAGCGGAATCCAAAGCGCCAGACCTTGTAGTTTGTAATTGCTCTGATAAACGTAAACCTCGTCGAGTAATTTTTCAAGCTTGCGCGCATCTTTGCCAATAAAATAGGGCTGAAGCCGATGGACAAAAACCGGATACAATGATTTCATCTGATCGTTATTCGAAACAGAAATTCCTTCGGCTCCATCTTTTGAGCGAACCCGACACAGAAAACTATCTTCATACCTCAATAATTCAAGCGAAGCAATGATTACCGGATCAGAAAACAGTTCTTGTTTAAAAACTGGTTTTGATGCAATTTCGTCCAGTTTCTTATACCGCTCTTCAATTTCAGGACTTGTTTCAGAGGGTATATGGTTGATCATTAAAGGAACTGCAGCTGTTCCCAACACACTCTTCTTTATAAATTGCCTACGGTTAGTTGCCATTTTATCTTAAAATTAAAGTACTTCCGAAGCTATTTCTTTTAATTCGCCGTTTACCCGGACTTTAACTATTTCCGATTTTGCCGAACGAATCCGGTATGAACTGACTTTTCCATCTTTCCATTCGCAATCAACTGAGAATCCGCCACGGGCACGCAGTCCTGAAAACGATCCGCTGGCGGCCCAACTTTTCGGAACAGCTGGCAGCAATTGGATTTCTCCGGCATGGCTTTGCATAAGCATTTCGGTCATCGCTGCAGGAATTCCGAAGTTTCCATCGAGCTGAAAGGGTGGGTGATTGCAAAACAGGTTGGGTAAAGTGTTGTACGTAAGTAGTCCTCGCACCATGATTCCGGCGCGCTCGCCTTCGCCTAAACGAGCCCACAGCGCACAACGCCAGGGCCAGGTCCATGAACGACGGCTGTCGCCAACGGTTGATTCAACAGTAAATGGAGTATTTTCATTTTTGCCATAATTTCCGGAGCGGCTACGCAGCGATAGAATTGCGGCTTTGGCTAAATCGGGTGTGTTGGTCATGCTGATTTGACGCCCGGGATACACTGCAAACAGATGCGAAGTATGGCGGTGCTGGTCATTCGGATCATCGCGATCTTCCTGCCATTCCTGCAGCTGACCCCATTTGCCGATTTTGTTGGGAGCCAAACGTACAAGCATATCAGCTATTTTTTTCTGATAATCAGCATCTGTATTCAGGGCTTTGGCCGCTTCCAGATAATTTTGGAACAGATCCCAAATCAATTGCTGATCGTGCATAATTCCGTCTTCGCGAGGACCATGCTCAGGCGACCAACCGTTCGGAACCATTAGCGATCCATCAGGCAAAGTTTTCAAGCGGTCTTCCCAGTATTCGCAGATTTCTTTGATGATTGGGTAAGCAGTTAGGTTCAAATACGAATTGTCTTTGGTAAATGCCCAATGCTCGTAAACATGTTGGGCATACCAGGCACTGGCCGGAATATTCCATTCCCAACCGTTTCCACCAAAAATATTTTGAGAGGTTCTTGCAGTCCAGCCGCGTGTATTTTCTCCAAAGGCTTTTCGGGTGGCAATTCGGCAGGGCTCCTGTTGGGCAACAATATAATCGATGAGCGGTAGCTGACATTCAGAAAGGTTAGTCGATTCAGCAGCCCAGTAATTCATCTGGATGTTGATGTTGTTGTGGTAATCGCTGGCCCATGCGGGAGTATTGCTATCGTTCCACAAACCTTGCAGGTTGGCCGGAAGTCCACCCGGACGCGAAGAACTAACCAATAAATAGCGCCCGTACTGGAACATCATTTCTTCCAGATCCGGGTCGTCGGTTCCTTTTTGTTGCCGTTTGATTTGGTCGAAGGCGGTGGCATCAACCTGATTGCCTTTGGGTGCGGCCACATCGCCACCTACTCCTGAATAACGTTTCAAGCGTTCATCGGTTGGCAATTTCAGTAAATTGGGCGCTGTGGTTCCAATGTTGATGGATGCGCGGGAGAGTATCGAACAAATATCTTTACAATGAGAAGCCCGTAGGTTTTTATAACCTTTGATTTGCGCTGCTGCCAGTTCTTTTTCGATTTCCGGCATCGGATCGGCTCCACGCCAGCCGGCTTTGTAATCGGGTTTGTAATTGGTTCGTGCATCAAGAAGCAAAGTCAATGAGCTGCAGTTTTCAAAGAGTACACTGTTTCCTTCCATCCTGATTTTGCCGCCTTTATGAATGAGCTGGACGGCTGCAGCATATTTTAATTTGTTGGGCATTTCGCCTGAAAGAAACATTCCTTTTTCTGTTGCAGTGCTGACAGCACCCTGCGCCGATGTTAGAGCTATTTTTCCGGAAATCGATTTTTTCTTTCCGGAAGTATAGCTGAAAACCATAACCTGATCGGGGTAACTGGCAAAGGCTTCACGTTTGTATTTTACCCCGTTTATTTTGAAAGTAGTTGTATGAATACCATTGGAAATGTCTAAAGTCCGGCTGTAATCGCTGGGTTCACCGGAGAAATTAAAATCGAGAGTAAGCTCCCCGAAATTACGGTACGAACCGAATCCATGATCGCCGGTTTCGTATTTCCCATCCCAGTTGTTATCGCCCGACCATAAACTTTGTTCGTTAAACTGGATTCGCTCCTGTTTAACCCCACCAAAAAACATGGCTCCCATACGCCCATTTCCTATGGGAAGAGCCTCGGCCGACCATTTTTGAGCAGGTTGAGTGTACCAAAGTTTTAGGCTTGAAGCGTCTTGGGCATTTGAAAATCCCACTACCAGTAAATTAATCAGGAAAAATGAAATATATTTCTTCGCATTCATATCAATGATGTTTTTTAATTCAGACCACCTTGTCCCCGGTATAATTTCAGGGGTTTATCGAGTTTTACTTTCAGAACGGTTACGTAGTTATCCAAAACTGTTTCAGGAACAGTAATGTAAACCAGACCCGGAACAGGGCTCCACGAAATTTTGCCTACAACTTTATGAGTCAGTTTGCTTCCGTTTCCTACAACTGAAATATCTTCAATTTTATTTGCCAGCCCTTTAACCATGACTTGTCCGTTTACTTTTCCGTGCAGGAAAAGGTAAACCGAAGTTGAATCTTTGGATAGGGTAGTGGGTCCATAAAAATGACCCTGTGGCAAGCCGGCGACTGTATTGAAAATGGCTTCGCCGTGTTTTTTATTCCATGCTCCCAATTCTTTCAGCACATGAATCTGCTCTTCCGGAATGGTTCCATCTTCTTTGGGTCCCATATCGAGCAGCAAATTGCCACCATTCGAAACCGCATCCACAAAAATGGTAATCACTTCGTAGGGTGTTTTCCAGTTGTTGTCGTGGTGGAAACCCCAGTTGTCATTGGTAGTCATGCACAACTCCCACCAATTGTATTTCGGTTTCGAAACCGGGAAGTTCTGTTCGGGTGTTTCGTAATCGCCGTAACCCTGTAATCGTCCGTTGATGATAGCTTTCGGGTTGCCTGATAAAATGATTTGCCGCACTTTTTGCGATTCCCATTCTTCGGCGCTATGCTCCCAATCGCCATCGAACCACCACAAATCGGGCTTAAACATACTGTTGATTTCCTTAATCTGTCCCTGAAAGAAACTCCGGAAACGGTTCCAGCGGTCGTAGTCGTCGGCAATTTTGTATTTCGAACTATCCTTCAGGAAGCCCGGATAATCCTTGTCTGTCCAGTCGATCAGCGAAAAATAGGCACCGCATTTGATGTCGCGTTTGCGCAATTCCTCGAAGAGTGGTTTAATCATGTCGCGCTTGGCTGGCGTGGCTTTTACAGTGCTCAGGTTATTCAGTTTGGTGTCGTACATGGCCACCCCGTCGTGATGTTTGGTGGTGATTACCGAATAGCGGGCGCCGCTTTCCTTGATCAGGTCGGCCCAGAAAGCAGGATCGTAATTTTTCAGGGTAAAGCCTTTTAACTGCTTCATATAATCGGCATGACTAATCTTTTTGTTGTGAAAACTCCACGACTCGTCAATGCCATCAACGGCATAAATTCCGGTGTGAATAAAAATACCCAGTTTGGCATCGGCAAACCACTGCATTTTATCTTTAATTTCTTTCGGATCGATTTTAGATTGGGCTGAAGTACCTGTTGCGAACGAAATGAACAGGCAGCAAATGATAAGTTTAGATAAGCGATTCATTGTTGTATTTGTTTTTGATTTTTTATTCTGAAAAAATGTACCACGATTGACTTTTGGCTGGAACCTCAACATCGATCCAGGCATGGTTGTCGGTGGAGATTGGCAAAGTGCTCACCTTTCCGTTTCGGTCAGTCAGTTTGGCCCTGTTCTTTAGTCCGGTATAGTATAAATTGACGTTGATTTTACGTTTAATCGGCTCGTTTAGCGGATTGTAAATCATTAGCAATCCCTTTTCAGTGCCTTGCGGATCGACATGAAGAATAGCATCGTAATCGCGTCCGTCAGCCCTGCGAATGTGAATAATATCACCATCCAGAATCCGGCGGTGCGTTTTGTAAAAGGCCACCCATTTGGCTACAATGGCTTTGGTTTCAGGAGCATCAAACAGCTGTGGTCCGCGGTAGCAAGCCTGAACGCCCGCACCAAAAAGGTTGGCTAATCGCTGTTCGTAATGGGGTAAATGTTCTTTCAGTGGTTCTATAGTTGCCGCCTGACCACCGCCCTGGTATTCTACCAACGGCACAAACATCCAGCCCATCGATGGCGATTTGTGCCAGGTGCCGTCGTAAATATTTTGGCGTTCAATAATTTCCTGCTGCTCTCGCGGTAACGACCAGTTGGTTTCACGGTAGCCCATGCCGGTTTTGTTACTTCCGCTCAAAAAATAATAATCCGGAACATTAAGGTAGATTCCTTTGCTGCGGCACCACTTGTAAAAATCGGTGATGCGCTGGTATTGATTCCACTGCGAATCTTCCAGCCCACGGTGTCCCGGATGCACCGTAGATGCACAAATATCGCCGGGGTAGGAGCCGTCATGTTCAAAATTGTCGAGCCCTGTTTTTTCGTAGAAGTTATACAACTGCTTGAAATAGTCTTGCCCCCATTTACTTTCGATACAAGGTGAATTTCCAAATCGTGGTGTTTTACCAGCAGGCATCACCACATCATTTTCCTTGTCGATACTCCGACTGGCAAGCAGCGAATATCCGCCGAGTGTAATTCCTTTGGAATGTGCATAATCCGCCAGCATTTTCATGCGTTCCAGATTTTCAGGACTTGCATCCTCGGTGTTGAATCCACTTCCGAAAGTCATAATCACTTTCTCGAAACCTACTTCAGCACATTGGTCTATTGCTTTTTTTACGGCTTCGGTTTCGGCGCTGCGTACATGCATCAAAATCGGATTTTCAGTGGCCCATGGTGCCATTGCCCGCATCATCCGGCGATGTTCCAATCCTTTGCGTTCGCGGTCCCAACTGTCGTGCAGCAATTCCCATGCGCGGTAAGTCGAAAAAGTTTTGCCGGGTGCCAGTTCCTGATCTGGTCCGTATTTGGGGTAGACTTCCAGCAGACAGGGCATGTTCCGTTCGTAATTCACCTGCGTTTTGTATAGTGGATCAAGATTCCAGGCTACACTCGATTCGAGGATGCTTTCGTCAGTCATACCTCCAAAATTGTAGTCGGTTTCGACGGTGATATTCGGATAAGTCCAGCTTTTGCGGTTATCCACATTGCTTTCCGGTTCGGTTGCTGCCAGAATTTCGCTTTTGAACCGATTGATCCGGATGCTTTGTGATGACTTATTTTCGACGGTAACCCACTTGCTGAAAACGGGCATCTGATCGTACAATTCGTAATGAACGCTTACCTCAATGTCTTTCAGGTAGGCAAATTTTGTGTGTTCAGGAATGAGGTTAATGGCTTGTTCATCGAGCTGATAAGTGAAGATCAGTTCTTTTCCCGGTGCAGGCCAGGGCATATCTTTGGGCATCCACGTTGTTCGCTTTTTCCACGGAAAACGTTCTTTTGTCTCTTCCACCCGGTAATCCTTCAGCTTAAATGAAGCAGGATCGGCCGTCATCTGATTGATCCATTCGGGAAGCAGGTAATTTTGGATGGGCTGTCCAACTAGTCCTCCGACAGCAAAAGTTAGCCCATCGATCGTTAGTTCAGCTTCAGGACGAACCGACCGCAGAAATGATTCATTGTTGCTTAGCAAATCGAGTGACACCGTTGCACAATTGGGTTTTGTGGTAAATGTCCGGCTGACAATTCCGTTTGAAAGAACGAGTTTTCCATCCTCAGTCCGGAACAATTGAGTTTTGGTTGCGGTTTGCTCAATAAGCCAATCGGCGTGGGTGCTTAGTTTTTCTTTGTTGTAAACCGGAAGGTTTGGTTTTGGCTGGCTTGAAGCTGCCAGACCGACAAGTAGCGAAAATGCCAGAAGCATCAATTTCATTGCAGGTTTATTTGCTGGTTATACATCAAAAGTAAAAATCCTTTTCCCATTTTCAATAGATATGACTTCTCCTTTCCTGATTTTTTTGCTTTAGACTTTCATAATAGATTTAACCTTTTTACAAAATGGCTAATTGTGTCAACCTTAATAAAATTCCATTTCAAGGTGATTTAAGTAAAAATTTTAGCAATAAAATCAATACCAAGAAATAAAAAAGCCCGTTCCTGAATTCAGAAACGGGCTATAATTTGGTTTTAGGCAATTCACGGTTTGTCCTTCATATTGGCAATTGTTTTTGCCTTATCAGCACTTCCGGCTGATGATCCGAAGTAGTAACTGTAAACCTGTGTCAGAATAGCGCTTAGCACACCAAGGATGTACAGAACAATTTCCTTGCTGTCGGCAGATATACTGTTCGGCTTAAAAACCAGAATGTAAAAAAACAGCATGGTAAGTAATGTTGTGCCGAAAGCCAGAATTGGCGATACACTCTTTGCCAGTTTGCTCGCATTCTCGCTGGTTTGTATCTGGACTTCCCTGTTGCGGGCGCTGTTCATATCGTCCATAATCATGCGCTGTTCTTCGTTGCTAAGCTTCTTCATTTCCAGTTGAAACTGAATTTCCGATTTCCGGATTTCATTTTCGAGCTGCATTTTTTCTTCTTTGGTTGTAACCACGTTATCGAGCACTTTGCCTACCGAATCGACAAGCGTAATGGCTCCTCCTGAAAATAGATCTTGTATAAATCCCATAATTGATAGATTTGCCTTCCCCTTCAACACGCTACGCTGCTCAGCCAGCGGCGCTCCCTGAGCAGCGTAGCGTGTCGAAGCCAGAAGGAAGTTAATTTTTAGTTTTCGCCAAGGGCGCGTAATACCCATCCGTAGAAATATTTCCGGCTGGTAGGGCGTTTCTTAACGATACTGACGTAACGTGCTATTTTGGCAACAGTAAATGCGGCCAGAAAGTGTTCGGGATCAAACGCATTGATTGTGGCAATAGATTGAGGGCCAATTACGCCATCAGTTTTAGCTTTAACAACCAATTGGGCAAGGGTCGCACTTGTAGCAACACCGGCATTCACACCAAAATCATAGATTGATTCGGCTATTTCCTGATTCTGGATGTCGTCGCCTTTAATTTTATCCCAAAAAGTAACACGATAGAAATCGGAAATGGATTCCTGAAGTTGAAGATCTTTTTCGAGATTGGCCGGAAAACCAGCTTCGCGTTTTCGCATATCTACATTTTGCCAGCCTTCCCATTTGCTGTGAATTTTGCGGGCTACTCCTTTGTACGTTTCGCCTCCCGGATCGTCCGGGTCGTTGCCATAGCCACCTTCGTGGGCTAAAACCAACTGAAAAGCTTTTGAAAAATCTGCCATATGAATTGTGTTTTAGATGGAAAAATAAGCAGCAGAGCTGCAATAAAAGATAGTTGAGTCTTAATCTATATTTATTCCCTTAAAATTGAAAAGGTTACCCTGTTTTTTGATTTATTTTTCCCCAAACACAAAATGCCAATTGGTCCTAAATAAAAAGACTCGTTCCGGAGTTTCGAAACGAGTCTTTTGTAACAATAGTTAAAGTATATTCTATTTTAAGCCACGGCGCTTTAACAGTGGTTCGATTGATGGTTCCTGACCACGGAAATTTTTGTACACGACCATTCCTTCGTCAGATCCTGATTTGGTAAGCAAAGTCCGGAATTTAGCAGCATATTCAGGGTTGAAAATATTGCCGCTCTGTTTGAATGCATCAAAAGCATCGGCATCAAGCACTGCAGCCCAAATGTACACGTAATAACCAGCGGCATAACCTCCGGAGAAGATGTGTGTGAAATAGGTGCTGCGATAGCGTGGGGCAATTTCGCTGATCAAACCAATTTTATCCATCGATGCTTTTTCGAAAGCTTCCACGTCTCCGCCGAAATCAATCGTATGCCAGTCCATATCGAGCAATGAGGCAGCCAGATACTCAACGGTTTCAAATCCCTGATTAAACTGAGCACTTTTTTCAAGCTTCGAAACAAGGGCTTCGGGAATAATTTCACCGGTTTTATAATGTTTGGCATACACACGAAGTACTTCAGGTTCAGATGCCCAGTTTTCCATGATCTGAGATGGAAGTTCAACAAAGTCGTTTGGTACAACTCCTGCAATGCGGCGATAAGGACCATCAGTAAACAAAGCATGAAGTGCATGACCGGCTTCGTGAAATAATGTAGTGACTTCCTCGAAACTAAGCAATGCGGGAGTTTCGCCAGTAGGACGGGTAAAGTTGCAGACTACGGAAACAACCGGAGTTACCATTTGACCGTCTTTGTACATTTGGTCGCGGAAATTTGTACACCATGCACCGTTGCTTTTTCCACCGCGCGGATGAAAATCCATATACAGAACGCCAATGTGTTTTCCGTCAGCTTCCTGAACTTCGTATGCCGATACTTCTTCGTTGTAAACAGGGATGTCGGTTCTTTTTGTGAACTTAATGCCATAAAGTTTATTGGCGGTATAAAAGAAACCTTCAATTACATTGTCGAGTTTGAAATAAGGTTTGATCTGCGATTCATCCAGATCATATTTCGCTTTTCTTACTTTTTCGGCATAGAACCACCAATCCCAGAATTCAAGCTTGAATTTGCCACCTTCTTTGCTGATCATTGCTTGCATGTCGTCGCGTTCTTTCTTTGCTCTTTCAAGTGCAGGAGTCCAAAGTTTCATCAGGAATTCGTTGATGTTTTCAGGCGTTTTGGCCATGTTTACATCAACAATGTAAGCTGCATGGTTGGCGAAACCGAGCAGTTTTGCACGCTCATTGCGCAGCTTAACCAATTTGCTGATTGACTCTTTGTTGTCGTTTGCATTTCCGTTGTTGCCACGATTGAGGTATCCTTTGTATAGTTTTTCGCGAAGTTCGCGGTTCTCAGCATATTGCAGGAATGGAATCATACTTGGTTTCTGCAGGGTGAAAATCCATTTTCCTGCCATGCTATCCTGTTTGGCTTGTTCGGCTGCAGCGGCAACTACTTCAGCAGGAAGACCTTTTAAATCGGCTTCATTGTCGATAACCAACTTGAAATTCTTATTGGTTTCGGCCAGGTTGTTTTCACCAAATTTGAGTTCAAGCATCGACAATTCATCGTTCAGTTTACGGAGTTCTGCCTGTTTGTCTTCAAGTAAATTGGCACCATTGCGTGCAAAATCGAGATAGTATTTTTCAACAACCCGCAATTGGTCGGCATTCAGATTCAGTTCATTGCGGCGGTCGTAAACCGATTTTACCCGCTTGAATAATTCTTTATTCAGTGCAATGTTATCGCGGTGAGCCGATATCTTTGGTGTAATTTCACGAGCCAAAGCCTGCATTTTGTCGGTTGTATTGGCCGAGTTCAGGTTGAAAAATGTAAGTGAAGTTTTGCTCACTAAAATGCCTGATTGATCAAAAGCCTGAATGGTATTTTCGAAAGTTGGTTCTTCTTTATTGTCGGTAATCACTTTAATTTCATCAAGCTGATCGGCAATTCCTGCATCGATGGCCGGTACAAAATGTTCCAGCTTAATTTCGTTGAAGGCCGGCACCTGAAAAGGTGTTTTAAACTCGCTGAAAAATGGATTTGTCATGTCTCTTTTAACTTCTTTTTTCTGGTTGCACGAACTTAAAATTAGTGCAACAGCAATAATCGATACTCCTGTTTTAAGCATTGTATAAGGTTTTTTTGTTGTTTTTGTTCAGTGTTTTTTTACAGTCCGATTCTATAGAGGCTGGACCGAGCTGCACGCAATCATTTTATTTTAATCCTCTTCGTTGTAATAATGGTTCGATTGATGGCTCCTGACCACGGAAGTTCTTATAAATCACCATTCCATCGTCTGATCCGCATTTGGTAAGCAAAGTGCGGAATTTGGCTGCATATTCAGGATTGAAAAGATCGCCACTTTGTTTAAAAGCATTAAAAGCATCGGCATCTAAAACGGCAGCCCAAATGTATACGTAGTATCCGGCGGAATAACCTCCTGAAAAAATATGCGAGAAATAGGTACTGCGGTAGCGAGGAACAATCTCGTCAATCAAGCCAATTTTGTCCATCGAAGCTTTCTCAAATGCTTCAACATCGCCGGTAAATGCTTTGGTATGCCAGTCCATATCGAGCAAAGAAGCAGCCAGATATTCGACGGTTTCAAATCCCTGGTTAAACTGTGCGCTGTTGCTTAATTTCGTTATTAGTTCTTCAGGAATAACGGCGCCTGTTTCGTAATGTTTGGCATAAACGCGAAGTACTTCTGGTTGTGATGCCCAGTTTTCCATGATCTGCGATGGCAATTCGACGAAATCGCGGGCTACTTCTCTTGCAGTTCTGCGGTATGGTCCATCGGCAAATAAAGTATGGAAAGCATGTCCGGATTCGTGGAACAAAGTTGTTACTTCATCGAAACTTAACAGGGCCGGAACATTGCCGGCAGGGCGTGTAAAGTTACAAACGATAGAAACGACAGGAGTAATCCTTTTTCCGTCTTTGTAGGATTGGCCGCGGTAACTGGTGCACCATGCACCTGCATTCTTACCCGGACGTGGATGAAAATCCATGTAGAAGACACCAATGTGTTTACCGTCAGCTTCCTGAACTTCGTAAGCCATAGCTTCTTCATTGTAAACAGGAATATCGTTCCGTTTAATAAATTTTACGCCATATAATTTGTTGGCTACATAGATCATTCCATCAATCACGTTTTCGAGCTTGAAATAGGGCTTTAGCTGCGCTTCGTCTAAATCGTATTTGGCTTTGCGCACTTTCTCAGCATAATACCACCAATCCCACATTCCCAATTTGAATTTTCCTCCTTCTTTATTGATCATGGCTTGCATGTCAGCACGTTCGGCTTTTGCGCGTTCCAAAGCCGGAACCCAAAGTTTCATCAGAAAATCATTAATATTTTCGGGAGTCTTGGCCATGTTAACATCAGCAACGTAGGCAGCATGACTGGGATAACCCAATAATTTGGCACGCTTGTCGCGAAGACTCACGATCTTGCCAATAATTTCTTTATTGTCGTTGGCATTGTTGTTATTGCCGCGACTGGTATAACCTTTATACAGTTTTTCCCGCAGGTCGCGGTTTTCTGCATATTGAAGGAAAGGCAACATGCTTGGTTTCTGCAAAGTGAAAATCCATTTGCCTTCCATGCTGTCTTTTTTTGCCAGTTCAGCTGCAGCAGTAATCACATCGGCCGGAAGTCCTTTCAGGTCAGCTTCGTTATCGACTACCAGTTTGAAGTTTTTGTTGGTTTCGGCCAATGTATTTTCACCGAATTTGAGTCCAAGCATCGATAGTTCATCGTTTAATTTCCGAAGTTCGGCTTGTTTATCTTCAGTCAAATTGGCTCCGTTGCGTTCAAAATCGCGGTAATATTTTTCGGTAACCCTCAGTTGATCTGCATTAAGATTTAGCTCATTTCGTTTTTCGTAAACTGCTTTAACCCGCGTAAATAGCTCTTTATTCAGCATGATGTTATCGCGGTGAGCCGATAGTTTTGGCGTTATCTGACGAGCCAGAGCCTGCATTTCGTCGTTGGTATTGGCCGAGTTCAGGTTTGAAAAGATGCTGGCTTTGTTCAGCAATTCGCCAGATTGATCGTAAGCCAGAATGGTGTTGTCAAACGAAGCTTCCTCTTTATTGTCAGTAATTACTTTTATTTCGGCCAGCTGTTCCTCAATTCCGGCTTCAATGGCCGGTAAAAAATGTTCCAGTTTAATTTCGTTGAAAGGCGGAACCTGGAACGGTGTTTTGTACTCGCTGAAAAATGGATTACTCATGTCTTTCGTTGGTGCTTTGCTTGTGTTGCACGCGGTAGCGATTAACGCAAGAGCGATGAATGATAAACAGATTTTTTTCATTAGTCTATATTATTTTGATTATTAAGTTATTCGTGTTTTACGGGGGCGGAAATATAGAGATTATGCCTTGTATCAAAGCTGATAAAAGTCGTGAAACAAAGCAAAACATGATAATTTTCAGGAAAAGGGAGGAGCTGTCAGATCAATCGCAGATCAATTTGTCGTTATTTACAAGTCATTTTTCTTCCCTCACCCTGAAATTTTATTTACTTTTGCCGTTCATTGAATTTCAGACGTTAAAGACAGTTTATTATGAATATATCTTACCGCTGGTTAAAAGAATACATTAATCTTGACTACACACCAGATGAAGTAGCTGCTTTCCTGACTCAGATTGGGCTGGAAGTGGGTAGCATGGAAGAAATGGAAACCGTTAAAGGAGGCCTGAAGGGTCTGGTTATCGGCGAAGTTTTGACTTGTGAAAAGCATCCCGATTCGGATCACCTGAGCAAAACAACGGTGAATGTGGGTGGCGAAATTCTGCCCATTGTTTGTGGTGCCCCAAATGTAGCCGCCGGACAAAAAGTGGTGGTAGCCACTGTAGGAACTACTTTGTACGATGGCGATACTGAGTTTAAAATCAAGAAATCGAAAATTCGTGGAGAAGCTTCGGAAGGGATGATTTGTGCCGAGGATGAAATTGGTCTGGGTACAAGCCACGAGGGCATCATGATACTCGATCCGACAGCTGTTCCAGGAACTCCCGCCAGCGAATATTTTAAAATTGAATCGGACTATGTGCTGGAAGTTGACCTTACGCCCAATCGCATCGATAGTGCTTCGCACATCGGTATTGCCCGCGATTTGGCTGCTTACATCAAACTGAAGCATCCAATCAGCTATCAGCGCCCGTCTGTTGAGGCCTTTAAAGTAGATAATCATGCATTGGTTATACCGGTTGAGGTGTTGAATACCGAAGCTTGTCCGCGATATTCCGGAGTTACGGTTTCCGGAGTTACGGTAAAAGAATCGCCGGAATGGCTGAAAAATAAATTGAAATTAATTGGGCTGAAACCCATCAATAATATTGTTGACGTTACCAATTTTGTACTCTTCGAAACCGGTCAGCCTTTGCATGCATTTGATGCTGCTGAGATTAAAGGCGGCAAGGTGGTGGTTCGCACCGCCAATGCAGGATCTAAATTTGTGACATTGGATGGCAATGAACGCGAAATGCATCAGGACGACTTGTTGATTTGCAATGAATCGGAAGGCATGTGCATTGCCGGTGTTTTCGGTGGATTGCATTCAGGCGTGAAGGATTCGACTATCAGCATTTTCCTTGAAAGCGCCTGGTTCGATTCGGTTTACATCCGTAAAACTGCACGTCGCCACACATTAAGTACCGATGCTTCGTTTCGTTTTGAACGTGGAACCGATCCGAACGGAACTATTTACGCCTTGAAACGTGCCGCTTTGCTCATTAAAGAAGTTGCGGGTGGCGAAATTTCTTCGGAAATAGTGGATATTTATCCGACTCCGGTTGCCGATTTTAAGGTAGACGTAACTTATGCCAACATCAAACGCCTGATTGGTGTTGATCTTGGCAAAGAGAAAATCAAACAAATTTTGGATGCGCTTGAAATTCGTATTGAAGCCGAAACTGAAACAGGACTCTCGTTGCTCGTTCCGCCATACCGCGTTGATGTAAAACGTGAATGCGATGTAATTGAAGAAATTCTGCGCATATACGGGTACAACAATATCGAATTGCCTACGCAGGTAAATTCATCGTTACAATATTCGGTAAAACCCAATCCGACTAAACTGCGCAACCTGATTGCCGAAATGTTGACAGCACAAGGCTTCAACGAAATCTGGTCGAATTCGCTCACCAAATCATCGTATTACGAAAATAATTCGGTACACTCCATTGAAAGCACCGTGAAATTGTTTAACCCATTGAGCAACGATTTGGGCAGCATGCGCCAAACTTTGCTGTACGGTGGTTTGGAGTCGGTGGCACACAATGCTAACCGCAAAAATCCAGACTTGCGTTTGTATGAATTCGGAAACTGTTATTTCTTTAACGGCAGCAGCCTGAAAGAAAATCCGATCAGAAATTACCGCGAAGAAGAGCATTTGGCTTTGTTCGTGACTGGCGATAAAGAGGCCGCCAACTGGTCTAATCCGGCTAACAAAACTTCGTTCTTCCTGCTGAAATCATATACCGAAAATGTATTGAAACGTCTTGGATTTTTGGTACTGAACCTGAAAACCGAAGGCTTCTCCAATGAACTTATCAGTGAAGGCATCCAGTATTTTATTAATGGAAAGAAGTTGGTTGAGTTTGGTGTGGTTTCAGGAAAAACACTGAAAGCATTCGGAATTGAAAACCAGGTTTATTTTGCCGATTTCAGCATGGATGTTTTGTTTGTTGAGTTAAAAAATAACAAAGTTGTGTTTGCCGAACTACCCAAATATCCGGAAGTGCGCCGCGACTTGGCCCTGCTGCTCGACAAAACCGTTCAATTTAATCAGTTGCGCGATTGGGCTTTCCGCTCCGAACGTAAATTGCTGCAATCGGTTGATTTGTTTGATGTTTACGAAGGTAAAGGTGTTCCGGAGGGCAAAAAATCGTATGCCATCAGCTACATTTTGCGCAATGATGAAATGACGCTGAATGACAAACAGATTGAAAAGATTATGCAGAAACTTGTCTCTACATACGAACGCGAATTGGGCGCTCAATTGAGATAGTTTACTGTGATCAGATAAAACTTTTGAAAGGTGTCGCTGTTTATTTCGGTGGCACCTTTTTAGTGTTGCGGGTTTCGAGATGCGAGTTTCGAGTTTTATCCCGTAACTCGCAACCCGTAACTTGCTAAAATATTATGACCAATCAGGCAAAAGGAATACTGTACACATTAATTACCGTCATTATGTGGGGCGTTTTAGCTATTGCGCTAAAAGTTGCCTCCAAAGAAATCGATTCGCCAACCATCGTGTGGTTTCGTTTCTCCCTGGCCTTTTCAGGTATGTTGGTCTGGATGGCGATTCAAAGTCCGAAGGAACTAAAGATTTTGTACAAGCCAAACTGGCTGATCGTAATTTCCTCGTTGGCATTAGCCTGGAATTACATTGGTTTTATGCTCGGAATTCAATATACCAGTCCGAGCAATGCGCAGGTTGCCATTCAGTCTGGACCAGTGTTGCTGGCTGTTTTCGGAATTTTCTTTTTCAAGGAGAAAATCTCAAGGATTCAGATTATAGGCTTTTTACTTTCGCTTGCCGGATTCTGGATTTTTTATCAGCAGCATGCTGGGGCAGTTCCGGTGGGGCAGGAAGGACAATACACCAAAGGAATGCTGATTACACTTACCGGTGCTGTGGCCTGGGCTATTTATGCTGCGCTGCAAAAGAAACTGGTTTTAGACTATTCAGTTAGTACACTAAATGTGTTTATTTTCGGATTACCCGTTTTACTTTACCTGCCATTCGTAAATTTTTCAAGCTTGGCGCACCTTAGCTTTGGCTATTGGGCGTTGCTTGTATTTTTGGGAGCGAATACGCTGATTTCCTACGGTTGCTTATCTCTGGCACTCAAATACCTCGAGGCCGGAAAAGTCAGCATTATTATCGTACTTAACCCGATCATCACGTTTATCCTGATGGGAATTCTCACCTGGCTGGAAGTCAGTTGGATTGATGGAGAGCATTTCTCAGTACTTTCTATTTTGGGTGCTTTGGTCGCTCTCACCGGTGCTATTCTTGTGGTCAGGAAAAGGAAAAACCCGAAAGAGGCTTAGAAATTCTCCGGAGAACATTAAGTTTCAATAAATATAAACTTTCCTGAAGTTCCGTTTGACTGATCGTTCAGAACTGTTTCTATTTTTGTCGCTACAGAATATTCAACGTGAAAAGTTGTGCATTAGCCAACCCTGGAACTTTGAATCTGAAACTTTGAACTGATTTATGTGGGTAATTTTAGCCTTAGCTTCGGCGGTATTGTTGGGAATTTATGAGGTTTTTAAAAAACTGTCAGTTCATAAGAATGCGGTAATTCCTGTGCTTTTTATCTCAACATTAACCAGTTCCATCATTTTTCTTCCTGTAACTGTTGGCTCCTCATTTTATCCGGAATTTTTCAAAACAATTCAGCTTTATGTTCCTGAAATCACCGGGCAGCAGCATTTTCTTATTTTCCTGAAATCGATGCTGGTGGTTTCGAGCTGGATTCTGGCCTTTTATGCAGTGAAAAATCTTCCGATAACCATAGTTGCGCCTATTCGGGCAACCGGGCCAATATGGACTTTGCTTGGGGCAATCCTTATTTTCAGCGAACACTTAAATGCATTTCAATGGGCTGGGGTGATTATCACTCTGCTGTTTTTCTATATGCTTTCTACTACCGGAAAGTCTGAAGGAATAAACTTCACCACTAATAAATGGGTATTTTTTATCGTTGCCGGAACTTTTCTGGGTGCTGCGAGTGGATTGTACGATAAATTCCTGATGCGTCGCATTGACCGCATGGCGGTTCAGGCCTGGTTTTCATTCTATCAGGTAGCGATTTTGTTGCCGATTTTAGCGGTCAACCGTTGGCGCTTACCCAAAGGCGAACGAACACCGTTTCATTGGAGATGGTCAATTCCACTGATTGGCGTTTTTCTGGTGATGGCCGATTACTTATATTTCAATTCGCTGAGTTTCGAGGATTCTATGATTTCAATTGTGTCATCGCTTCGGCGTGGGGGAGTGGTAATCTCTTTTGTGGTGGGTGCTTTGGTTTTTCATGAGAAAAATATTGGAAGGAAAGCCATTTACCTGGCCGGGATTTTAATTGGTATTTTATTAATTTCGCTGGGGTCTAAATAGTTCCAAGTTTCAAATTTCCCCGCCTGCCGCGGGCAGGAAGTTCCAGGTTATGAAAATGCTATTCCCCTTTGCCTTTGTCATTTTCTTTTTGTTTTCATGTACCGAAAACAAACCTTCAGCTACTTCGCAAGTTTTAATTGATGCCGATGTTGCTTTTTCTGATTATTCGGTAAAGAATGGAATTCAAAAGGCATTTATCGAGTTTGCCGATGATAGCGTTGTTTTGCTAAAACCGAATCGGATGCCCATAGTTGGGAAGCAAAGCTTGATTGCTAGTTATGCAGGTAAAAGCGATAGCGGACTTGTGCTGAGCTGGAAACCTGAAAAGGCCCTGATTGCTCAGAGTGGTGATTTGGGTTATACTTACGGAATCTGGACATTTATTGCGCCGGGTGATACTTCACAAGGCACTTACCTGACTGTCTGGAAAAAGAATGCTGCCGGACAATGGAAATACATTGCAGATACAGGAAATGACGGACTTGGAAATCAGCTGGAAATAAAATAAGGATTAAGGTTCGAACAGCTCGTTTAAGCCGTTGAAATAGTCTTCCTCCCAACCTTCAGAAATGTTCCGGTAAGCATCATCAGGAATGTTGGTCTGATTGACCTCCATAATCGTATTCTTTTTATCCGGATGTAATTTGATGGTAACAATCGACTTTTTGTCTTCATCTTCCTCACCAAAAAACCACTCCTGAACAATCTTCTGATCTTTCTCGAATTCGAGGTTAATGCCACAAATGCTTTCTTCCCACATGGAAAACTCGGTGCCGGGTGTATCTTCCATCACTGCATCTTCGCCAGTCCAGATTTCGATCATAGTTTTGTTGGTCAGTGCATTATACACATCGGCGGGGGAGGCAGTTATCTTGAAGTATTTTTTGTATGTCTTCATCGTTCGTAATTAAATGGGGGTTAAACAGTATTCAGGGCTCAGTCAGATTCTCTCCAAATATAAGCTAATTCTGCTACCTACACCTTCTTTTGTTTATATATGCGCTTGTTTATTTTATACGAGAATCCAACGGTCATCAGTTCTCTGGTTTGCCATTTGGCCTTGTAGATGGATTTTCCATTGATGTCTTTTCTGCCTGTGTCGAAGGTCACATTGTCATCATAAAGCATATAAAGCATAAACGACATGTTAATCCGGTCAGTCAGTTGAGCCACCACCGTATTTTCCCAGTTAATATCCAGTTTTTTTAATGGCTGTTGATAGTTAACGAACATTTTGTATTTGGTTTCATAACTGATTCGCGGAGTTACATCCATTTTATACCGTAGGTCAGCGTTTAAACCAGGCTCCCAGAAACTGCGACTGTCATTCGGAACACCATATCTGGTTTGGTCAATAAGTGCTGTATCGCGCACGAAAACGTATTTAGCTGTAATTGGTGAAATGAACAAGGAGAAATTTTTGTTCGGTTTATAATCGAGACCTAATTTGAATAAGGTTTTTGCAGGCGACATATAACTCGAAATGGTCTTGGTTTTATCCGGATAATTGTAGCCATTAAAGAATTGGGTAACAAAATCAATTTCACTACTGTAATACCATTTCTTGAAAGCGCTCACGCCCAAACGCGAAATGAGTTCGAGTTTGTCGTCGTTCTTCTGGGTCTGGTCAACATCTCCGCCCTGTCTGATCCAACCGTTCCGCAATTCACCAGTATTTTCCCATTTCAGTTTTGTGTTCGAATAATTGGCATATCCTTTCAATACACTCAGGAATGAAAAGGCACTTTTACCCCCGGCTTTCCAGTTGTTCAGGTAGGTTTGCGTGAATCCGAAAGTTCCGTTTCCGCCCAAATCCCAGGGAGTAACAATCTGGTATCTTTTCTGAACTTTATTTAGCTTTTGAGTGGGGCTAAGTGTTTCAAACACATAGTCACGGCGTTGTTTTTGCGCTATCCTGCTAAATGTAACATCATCGTCAATGGCAATCCCGAGTGTATGTTTGTCGAGGTTCATCATCCGTATGGCCAGCGAGTCATTCTGCTCATTTTTAATGTATATCCGGTTCATCTTCCGTTGATTATTCCGCAACCAAACTTGTGCCGGTTTCCCCGTCAGGCTATGAAACCATACCGAAATTGAATCATTTTGAGCATAGCGTTGAAGCTTTTGCACGTAGTGATTAATCGAATCGTTCACCGAGCGTACAACAGAATCGTTATAATGAATCAGGACTTGTTTGTTCTGTAGTTTAAGTGAGTCGCGCAAGTTCGTTTGCAGCGAATCGGAGAATACACGAACCGCGTAGTGACGGTATGCTGTAACTGCCGAATCCAGATTTAATCGGGCAATTCGATAATTAAATCCTTGACGTGCTGCTTCGAGCAGAATATTACGAGCCTCCTGACGTTTTTTGATCCTGTTAAAATCATTTGCTGATTGTGAAAGTGAATCAGGAAGAGCATGTACATTTTTCAGGCTGTCGGGTATAATTACGTGAGTCCTCCGGATGATGGCCTCTTCGTCGCCTTCAGCGATCGGAGGAACTTTACCATCTGGACCGGCAGTCAAGTTTTCGTGCAGCGGAATGGCTTTCATATCCACACCGCTCCAAATGGCGCGATCCAACTGCTTCATTTTCTCCTGAATAGTTGGGTATGAATTGTATCCACGCACCTGAAGCGAATCATTTACATGAGAAGGCAATCGGTTGATGTACCTGAAGTTTTCAGTCTTTTGAAATTTTTCAAGTTTTACCAAAATGGTGTCAATGCGTTCATCCTCCGCAAAATGGATCAATCCGTTTACCGTGCGCAGAATTTCTGGATTTTCCGACTTCCACACATTGGTAGTTTCAATGTATTTTTTTAGATAGTCAATGCCAATCAAAAGTGAGTCTTTCGAACTGATTGGATTGTCTTTTTTTCGTTCAATTGGATTTGTTTCGGCAATTATGGAAACACTAATCAGGATAAATAGTCCTGTAAAAAGTCTTTTTAGCTGCATACTTATTCGGTTAATTGGCTCCTTTAAAACGGAAATTTCTAAATCATGTTGTTCGCCCTTTCAAAAATCAGGCCATGCGTTCGCTCCATTCCTGAAACGGACACCCGGAAAGATATGAATTGTAGTATCGGCCATCGTGCGAAACTTCTTCTAAAAGCCAGTCTGGTAGCGGAAATTCCTGGTATTCAGACTCAAGTTCGATCTCGGCCATAACCAATCCCGAGTTTTTTCCTGAAAAAACATCAACTTCCCAGGTGAAGCCTTGGTGGCAAATTTCATATCTTATTTTTTCAACAGGGTAGGAGATGGCTAGTCTCATCATTTCCTGCGCATCTTCCGCCGGAATTTCATATTCAAACTCAGGTCTTGAGATGGATTCAGAACGCCCTTTTATGGTCAGGAATGCTTTTTCTCCGGCTATCCTGACCCTGACAGTCGGGTTGGGTGCCAGTCCCAGATAGGCCTGTGTCAGTCTGGTGCCATTGCCGCTTGGTGACCACTTCGTGGTATCTACTAAAAATTTGCGTTCTATTTCGAGAGGCATCGTTTTGCGTATTGTTTTTGCTAATTTGCAGCTGCAAAAATAAAACTACTGCGATGATTTCACGCGAAAATGCCTATAAACTTTTGAATCAGCACATTCAAAATCCGAACATGATCAAACATTGCATCGCAAGCGAGGCCGTTTTGTCTGCAATTGCCACGAAACTTGGTCAAAATACTGAAGAATGGGGGCTGGCCGGTTTGTTGCATGATATTGATGTTGAGATTACCAATGGTGATCCGTACAAGCATGGCCCGTATGCGGCCGGAATGCTTGCAGGTTTACTTTCTCCTGAAGCTGTTGATGCCATTGTGATGCACAACGAAATGGCTACCGGAAAAGAACGGACTACCGTTTTTCAGCATGCTTTAGCTGCCGGTGAAACCATTACAGGTTTAATAATGGCTACTGCTATGGTTTATCCGGATAAGAAACTGGCTTCGGTTAAAACTAAATCAATTACCAAGCGCATGAAAGAAAGAGCTTTTGCGGCCTCAGTGAAACGCGAAAATATTCTGGAATGTGAGTTGATCGGAATCCCGATTGATGAATTTGCTGAAATGGCCTTGATATCCATGCAAGGGATTAGTGACGAACTAGGATTTTGAGAAAATGATTTTACAATGAATTCCGCCTGATAAACCGAAACGGACTTTTAATTCGTTCGAACTTTTTGGTTAGAATCATTTGGGCAGCAAGTTGGCCAATTTCTTCGTGGTTGGTAGAGATCGTCGTAATTCCATCACACAAAATTTCTTTTACTTGATTTTCGTTATAGGCCACTACGCCGCAATCTTTGCCGAGTGTCCAGTTTTTCTGTTTAATCTGGCGGATAAAGGCATATAAATCGTCATCAGAAACAATAATGTATGCTTCGCCCTGATTGATTTCAGTATCTTCCATGCGGTCAATAATGGTAAAGGCAAAACCATGTATCTGGCAAAAAATGCGGAATCCACGCACAATGTAAGGTGGATAATATTCGGCTTGTGGAAAAACCAGATTTAAGCGGTTATACTTCCTGAGCAGGTCGAGTCCGCAAGTTAAGGCCGACTGTATATCTTTGTCGTATTCCTGGTAAACCACCGGATAGTCTTTCAGTTCGTCGAGAAACCGGTCGACAATCAGCACTTTTTCACGCGGGATTTTTTTTATGACTCTGCTGATGTTGGCATTTTCATTTCTGACGTGCGGCAGTATTACAAAAAAATCGTAGTTGTTGAGGTTGTTGTCAACGATTGCCTCAAACTCATCAAGATCGTAGTTGTAAATAAAAACATCGACACTCGCTTTGGCACCCATCTCCTTTACAAACGAATAATAAATGCTTCTTTTGTAGTTGCTGAGTTTATTGAATATCAGGCATATTTTTAATTTTTTACTCACATTTACCTGATTGATGTAGTAGCCTTTTCCGCGAACAGCCAATACGATGCCCTTCTTTTTCATGTACACATAGGCCTTTTCAACTGTATCGCGCGATAAAAGCAGTTCTTCGCTGGTTTCGTTTATCGATGGAATGCGCTGCCCATGTTTGAAAATACCGGCTTCGATGTCGGAAATGAAAAGATCGACTACCTGTTTGTATTTAGGCACTTCCGATTCAGAGTCAATTTTGAGATTTTGAAGCATAGGATTGCGATTGAATGCCCGAAATTACGAAAAAAAGGCAAACCAAACGGATGCCTTTAAACGGGTAGATCATATATTATTACGAGTTACGGGCTGCAAGTTTACGCATAACGCGCAGCTCACAACCCGTACTATTATTCTTAAGCAACTGATTACTTGCTCAGTTCAGCCATTTTCCTTCTCAGCAATTCAGGAATTTCTGCGGGTTCTTTGGCCACCGGAACTCCGGCTTTGTTGAACGCTGCAATTTTTTCTTCAGCAGTACCAGATCCGCTTGAAATGATAGCACCAGCGTGTCCCATACGTTTTCCGGGAGGAGCTGTTTGTCCGGCAATAAAGGCAACTACGGGTTTGGTCATTTTTTCGGCAATAAACTGGGCAGCCTGCTCTTCGGCATCACCACCAATCTCACCAATTAAAACAACCGCTTTTGTAGCCGGATCATTTTCGAAACGTTCCAGCAAGTCGATAAAATATAGTCCGGCAACCGGGTCGCCACCAATACCTACACAGGTTGTTTGTCCGAAATCATTTAATGTCAGAAGGTTTACTACTTCGTAGGTCAAGGTTCCGCTGCGCGAGATGAATCCGATATTTCCTGGCTTGAAAATCATGGCAGGTAAAATTCCTATCAACGCTTCTCCGGGAGTAATTAATCCCGGGCAGTTTGGTCCGATTAAAAGAGTGCCGTTTTGTTTCAGGATGGGAGTTACCCGAATCATATCCTGAACAGGTACTCCTTCGCTAATTGCAATAACGAGTGCAACGCCAGCTTCTGAGGCCTCTAAAATGGCATCGGCTGCATAAGGAGCTGGTACAAAAATGATGGATGTATTAGCTCCTGTTGCTTTTACAGCAGCGGCAACATTATTGAATACAGGTATTCCGTCGACAGATTCACCTGCTTTTCCTGGTGAAACTCCGGCAACGATATTAGTTCCGTATTCTTTCATGCGTCCGGTATGGAATTTTCCGTCGCGTCCGGTTATTCCCTGAACAACCAGTTTGGTATCTTTATTAACTAAAATGCTCATTGGATTGATAATTTTTGATTGATGATTTTTTGAATTTTTTTCGACAACTACCTTTTGCTTAACTCGATTGCTTTTTTTGCAGCCTCGCTCATCGAACTTACTGTTGGTAATCCGGTCTGTTTTAGCAATTCGAGTCCTTCTGCTGCATTTGTTCCTGAAAGTCTGACTACAATCGGCACATCGGTAATGATAATTTCCAGTGCCTTAATCAAACCTTTGGCAACATCGTCGCAACGGGTAATTCCACCAAAAATATTGATCATCACAGCTTTTACATTTTTGTCACCTAAAAGAATATTCATGGCATCAATAACTTTCTGTGGGTTTGAGCTACCTCCAATGTCGAGGAAGTTGGCAGGTGAACCACCATACAACTGGATCATGTCCATAGTTGCCATTGCCAATCCGGCTCCATTTACCATACAGCCAATATTTCCGTCGAGTTTAATGTAGGCCAGTCCTTTTTCGTTGGCTGCAATTTCCTGCAATTCATCCTCGTCGGGCTCGCGCATTGCCAGTATTTTAGGCTGACGATAAAGCGCATTGTCGTCAAAATTCATTTTACCATCAATGGCAAGTACTTCATTTTCAGGAGTAAGTACCAGTGGGTTGATTTCCGCCAGAGTTGCATCTGTTTCAACGTACAATTTGTACAACTTGGTGAAAATTGATGCTGCTTTGTTGGCCAGTTTAATGTCGCCAAATAATTCAAGAGCCACATTCCGCGCCTGATAATCCAATAAACCTGTTAATGGGTTGATCGAAAATTTAATGATTTTTTCAGGTGTTTCTTTGGCTACTTCTTCAATTTCAACACCACCTTCGGCACTTGCCATCAATATTACACTTTTGGTGTTTCTATCGTTGATTAGCCCAACGTAAAATTCTTTGGCAATATTTACAGCATCGGCAACCAGTACTTTTTCAACTGTATAACCTTTAATGTCCATGCCCAGAATTTGTTTTCCGGCAGTTACTGCGTCTTCAACTGTACGTGCTAATTTTACACCACCTGCTTTTCCGCGTCCACCTGCTAAAACCTGTGCCTTTACTACTACCATTCGGTTCATGTCGCGGGCGGCTTTTTCAACCTCACTTACCGTATAACACAATACGCTGTCTGGTACAGGAATGCCATAATCCCTGAAAATTTGTCTGGCTTGATATTCGTGAATCTTCATTTCAAATAAAAAATTAGTTAGTATGCTTTTAATTTTTAGTTTTTTTCTTCAATTCTGTGAAAGACCTGTTTTCACAGGAACGATCAGTATGGTCTTTTATTTGCATCTAAATATCTGCATAAATAGATGAATCATAATAGCCCTTTTTACATTTTTAAAACATATCAACACATTTAATTCAGATTAGTTTTTGAAACTTGAATGAGATTAAAATAAAAAATATTTGTCCAGAATAATTCTGATTTTTCTTGCGTTTTAAATCTTAAAAAGGAGCAGTTGTTTTTAGTCGGTTAAACATTTTTAGCCTACTTTTGCGCCCTTAAAACTATATAGTCATGCTTGAAGAAATCAGAAAAGTGCTCCTTCAGGAGGCCGAAGCTATTCAAAATATTCCTGTAACTAATGCATACGAGAAGGCAATTCAGCTTATTGAAGAACGTGTTCATCAGTCTAAAGGTAAACTTGTGGCTTCCGGAATGGGAAAAGCCGGACAAATAGCTTTAAACATTGCAACAACTTTCAGTTCTACAGGAACTCCCGCAGTTTTTCTTCACCCGAGCGATGCTCAGCATGGTGATTTGGGCGTGGTTCAGCTGAATGATGTATTGTTGCTGATTTCTAATTCAGGAAAAACACGCGAGATTCTTGAACTGGTTGAACTGGCAGAAAACCTTCATCCTGGCCTTCCGTTGATTGTAATTACAAGCAACAAAGAGTCTCAATTGGCAACAATGGCCGATGTTTGTCTGGAAACTGGTAACCCTAAAGAAGTTTGCATCTTGGGACTAACGCCCAGCACTTCAACAACAGTAATGACTGTAATCGGAGACGTTCTGGTGGTGATGATGATGAAAAGGATCGGATTCAGTAATGAGGAATATGCCAAACGTCATCATGGCGGTTACTTGGGCGATAAATCGCGTAAACAGGCGAAAGCCTCACCCCAACCCTCTCCAGAGGAGAGGGAGTAAAATCCGCTTGGATTATTTCTATTTCAAATTATTAAGTATAAACTTTGTTCAAAACGATTTTAAAGTCCCCTCTTTCGGAGGGGATTTAGGGGAGGCCATAATATGAGAATTTTAAAAGAAAACACCATTGGATTGGTGATCGATATTCAGGAACGTTTGGTTCCGGTGATGGAAGAAAACGAAAAGTTGGTTGAAAATTGCAGCAAACTGATTCAGGGTTTGCAAATACTTGGGCTGCCCTTACTGGTAACTCAACAGTATACCAAAGGATTGGGCGAAACCATCGACGAAATCAAATCTGTAATTTCTGATTTTCAGTATATCGAAAAGAAAGACTTTAGCTGTTACGACGAACCTGCTTTTGCCGAAAAACTGGATCAGTCCGGAGCAAAGAATGTGATTATTTGTGGGATTGAGTCGCATGTTTGTGTGCTGCAAACTGCCATTGACCTGAAAGAGGCTGGCTATACTCCGGTTGTTGTATTTGATTGCGTTTCGTCGCGTTCGTTTGATAATATTGATTTGGCTGCCGAACGTTTTCGCTACGAAGGAATCATGATGACTTCAATGGAATCTATTCTTTTCGAATTGACCCGTAGCGCTGGTGCTGCCGCGTTTAAAGAAATTTCAAAACTTGTAAAATAAGTAAAAAGGGCAATTGAATGTGATGTTCAACTGCCCTTTTTGATTTTTCTATTTCTTGACTAAAAGGATTTTCTCAATATTTTCAATAAACATCTTTTTGGTTTCTTCTTTTGATCGACCGATTCCTGACATCATGACAGGCTTGCCTTTGGCCGGAATATACAAGAAGGCTGGAATACCAGTTATTCCAAAAACCTGAGCCAGCTCACGTTCCTGATCGGTATTTACTTTAAATACCTGAATCTTACCGGCATATTCAGCTCCAACTTCTTCCAGAATCGGTCCTGCAATTTTACACGGGCCACACCAATCGGCATAAAAATCTATTATTGCAGGCTGTGTTCCTAAGTATTTCCATTCATTTGGTGATTTTGTAAAATCCCAGATCTTCTCAACAAAAACAGACTTTGTTAATTTTTCTGAACTCGTTGATGAACTCGTGTTTATGGCTGAACTGTTGATATCCCTGTTTTCTTTAGCTCCTTGTTTTTGATTTCCACAGGCCGAAATGATAATGGCAGCAGCTGCCATCGTTAAAAATAGCTTTTTCATGTAGATAATTTAATAGTTTAATATCGAGTGAATCTGATCGCAATTTACGTATGTAAATATATAGATATGAACTATCAATTGCTATGCCAAAACTAAATTTCAGAAAAATTTAGTTGTTTTTTGAAAAATTGATGAACCAACGCAACCAAATTACAAGTTTATAAATCTATGGAATATAAAGGATAAAAAGCCCGCAGATTTCTTTAAATGACTAAAGTCGATTTCTTCTGACGACTTTTATTTAGAGAATATGCATATGAAAACAACACATAAAAATAGAATTAAAATGAAAAAGCTATTAATTTTTTTAATGATGGGAGCCTTATTCAGCCTGACTGGTTGTGATATGGACGATGATGATTATTCATTACATGATGCCTGGGTAGGGTTTGGATTGGTTCAGAAAGATGCTGAATCCGATTCGTATCAGATTGTAATGGACGATAATGAAGTTCTTTTTCCGGTGTCGACTAACGACTACATGTGGTACGAATTAAAGAACAATGATCGGGTGCTGGTTAATTTTACGATTGTGGGAAATAAAAAGAATGATAACCATGATGAGTATTACTATGTCACACTGAATTCGGTAAAGAAGATTCTTTACAAAGGAATTCTGGACATTACTCCAGCCAAGGAAGACAGTATTGGAAATGATCCGGTTAAAGTTAAGGACAAATGGATAAAAGGAAACATGCTGAATTTTGAGCTCAAGTATTACGGCGGAAACAAAGTCCATTACATTAATCTGGTAAAGCAGCCCGGTGCTATCAATCCGGCTAACGGTCCGGTAGTTCTCGAATTAAGGCACAACAACAAGGATGATAACGGAAATATTCCGATGTCAGCCGTTGTTACTTTTGATTTAAGTGCGCTAAAAGTACAAGGCAAAACGAGTACGGCATTTAAGGTTGTTGCCAAAGATTTTGACGATAAAACTTTTGAATACACAGGCGAATACAAATACTAGAAACTGTTCCAATCAATTCATTGAATTAAAGCATCTGTTAAGCAATAACAGGTGCTTTTCATTTTTTTATTCACCGACAATCCTTACTTTCACCACCTTTATTAAAACTCAAAAAGGTATTCAATTAAATTGACCAGCATGATGAAGTCTGTTTGTTTATTAGCAATGGGAGCTATATTGTTCTCTTGTTCAAATCAGAAAACGAATAAAGAAATGACGAAAACAAATCAACCTGAAGTGGTAAAACTAACTTCGGATATTATGACTCCGGAAGTTTTATGGAGTTTCGGACGAATTGGCGAACCCACAGTATCACCAGACAAATCAACCGTTTTGTATGCGGTAACAACCTACAACATCGAAGAAAATAAATCGTACCGCGATTTATACACGGTCGCGGTTAATGGCGGAGAACCTGTTCGCATTACTTCTACTACAGAAAAAGAATCTTTAGCAGTATGGAGCGCTGATGGTAAAAAGATTTTCTTTCTATCGGCAAAATCTGGTGACATGCAGCTTTGGGAAATGAATTCCGATGGTAGCGAAGCCATTCAGATTACTGAAGTAAAAGGTGGAATCAGCGGATTTAAGTATTCTCCTGACGGAACGAAGCTTTTATATACCGCAGATGTTAAGATGAAACAGGATGTGCATGATTTGTTTCCTGATTTGCCCAAAGCCAATGCCTACCTCGAAAATGATCTGATGTATAAACATTGGGACGAATGGGTACAAACAGCTCCTCATCCTTTTGTTGCTGACCTCAAAAATGGGAAGATTGAAAATGCTGTGGATTTGTTAGCTGGCGAACCTTTTGAAAGTCCGATGAAACCTTTTGGCGGTATTGAACAACTGGATTGGAGCCCTGACAGCAAAGTCGTGGCCTACACTTGTCGTAAGAAAACAGGAAAAGAATATGCGCTTTCGACCAATTCAGACATATACTTCTATAATGTTGAAACAAAGCAAACGGAGAATAAAACCGAGGGTATGATGGGTTATGACCAAAATCCGGTTTTCTCTCCTGACGGGAAATGGATGGCTTGGGAAAGCATGCAACGCGATGGTTACGAAGCGGATAAAAGTCGATTATTCCTTTTGAATCTGGAGACAGGTGAAAAGACAGATCAATCCGTCAATTTTGATCAGAATTCAGGTAATCTTAGCTGGAGTGCCGACAGCAAATCGATTTATTTTATTAGCTGCTGGCAGGCCTTAACCCAAGTTTACTGCCTGAATATTGCCGATAAAAAAATTACACCAATTACAAGTGGTGTTCAGGATTATGCATTTGTTGCCGAAGCCGGAAATAAACTTGTCGGCATGAAACATTCGATGAGCCAACCTGACGAAATTTATGCTATCGACCCAGTTTCTGGCGCCGAAACAGAACTTACTTTCTTGAATAAACCAATTTTAGATCAGCTTACTCTGGCAAAAGTTGAAGAACGGTGGATAAAAACTACTGACAATAAAGAAATGCTAACTTGGGTAATTTATCCACCTCATTTCGATCCGAATAAGAAATATCCGACTATTTTGTTTTGTGAAGGCGGTCCGCAGACCACCGTCAGTCAATTTTGGTCGTACCGTTGGAATTTCCAGCAGATGGCAGCTAACGGATACATCATTGTAGCACCTAACCGCCGCGGTTTGCCAGGCTTTGGAACCGAATGGCTGGAACAGATCAGTGGTGACTATGGTGGCCAAAACATGAAAGATTACCTATCTGCAATTGACGCTTTGGCCAAAGAACCTTTTGTTGACAAAGACAAATTGGGATGTGTTGGCGCAAGTTATGGCGGGTTCTCGGTATATTGGCTGGCAGGTCATCACGAAAAACGATTCAAAGCTTTTATTGCACACGATGGTATGTTTAATCTGGAGCAACAATATTTGGAAACTGAAGAAATGTGGTTTGTTAACTGGGATTTAGGTGGCCCGTACTGGGATAAAAAGAATGCTGTTGCACAGCGTTCCTATGCCAATTCACCACATTTATTTGTCGACAAATGGGATTCCCCAATTCTGGTTATTCATGGTGAAAAAGATTATCGTATTCTTGCTTCACAGGGGATGGCAGCTTTCAATGCAGCTGTTCTTCGCGGTGTTCCTGCGCAAATGCTTATTTTCCCCGATGAAAACCATTGGGTGCTGCAACCACAAAATGGTATTCTGTGGCAACGGGTATTTAAACAATGGTTGGATAAATGGCTGAAATAATTTCAAATTCAAGGTTCCAAATTTCAAGTTAAATAAACTGAAATTTGGAGCCTGAAACTTGAAACTCAAAATACTTCCACCTTACTTTTTACATTTTCCAGCAAACCTTTGGCTTGTGCTGCATAGCGAATCAATCGGATTGCTTCTGTTACATCCATTCGTGCCAGGTTGATGGTAAGGTCAAACTCATCCTCTTTTGCTACATCGCCAGCAATATGCTTTCGTAAGTTTTGTCTTTCCTTTTCAGTCTTTTCAATAAAGGCAATGGCGTCTCTCATGTTCAGATTATTTTTCTCCATGATTTGCCTTACACGCCAGTCGAGGGGAGCTGTTAATTTGACGAGCAATGATTTTTCAATATCGCGGGCAATAATGTGACCTGCCCGTCCTACAATAATGCAATATCCGTCATTGGCAAAAGTCGAGATCAGATCAATAAGTGTTTTGCTTATTTTTTTGTCGCTTTTGTACCTTTTCTCACTAAAGGCCGACAAAATATCATCAAAAATAGATCGGTCTCCTTCTTTCAGGTAATTCCGAAGTTTATTCGGATCCATGTCCAGTTCACGCGCGCTTTCTTCCAGAATTTCTTTACTCAATACTTTCCACTTTTTGCAAATTGCCTGTGAGTCAAGTTCGGAGGCAAGTAAACGGGCAATGTTAACGCCCCCACATCCAACTTCTCGCGAAATACAAATTACAGGTCCGGGTTGAGTGTTGGCTGACTGATACTTAGGGTCATGCTGATGCAGCCTCTTGTTCAAATAAACCATCATCGTATTATTCATGGCGTTTGAGTTTTTGGTTGCTTTAATTTACGAATTATTTTCATCACAGTTTGATATTTCGATGCATGATTTTCAGCATTTTATATGGTGTATAACATTTGTAGTTGTTTTATCAGGGTTTATATGCTGTTTAATTGTCTATATTCACTTAATAATTTAAAAATCGTTAGCATGTTTAATCGTGAAACTTATATTGCACGCAGACAAAAACTGAAAGAGAAAATTTCTGACGGGATAATTTTGCTATTGGGAAATGTTGACTCTCCAATGAATTATGCTGATAATACCTATTATTTCAGGCAGGATAGCACATTCTTATATTTCTTTGGATTGGATTTCCAGAGACTTGCAGCAGTAATTGATACGGATACCGGTGAAGAAATAATTTTTGGTGACAATGTTGAGATTGAAGATATTATCTGGATGGGACCACAAGTTGCCTTGAAGGAAAAGACTGAAAAAGTTGGAGTTTCCAAGACCGAACCGTATAAAATTCTTCAGCAGACAGTTGAAAGGGCAATTTCAGCAGGACGCAAAATTCATTTTTTACCGCCATATCGTGCTGAAAATAAAATAGTACTGAATGAATTGCTGGGGATTTCAATTTCGAAGCTTAAAGCTTATTCATCGCTCGAATTGATTAGAGCAATTGTGGCGTTGCGTTCGGTGAAAGAAGAGCAGGAAGTGGCTGAAATCAAAAAAGCTTGTGCTGTTGGTTATCAAATGCATTTAACCGCCATGAAAATGGCCAGAGCGGGTGTTTGGGAGCAAAACATTGCCGGAACGATTGAAGGAATTGCAAATTCTGGTGGAGGTATGGTTTCATTCCCGGTAATTTTATCACAGAATGGCGAAACACTGCATAATCATGATCATTCGAATACCTTACAAAACGGGCGTTTGTTGCTTGTTGATGCAGGTGCAGAGATTGGTTCGCATTATGCTTCTGACTTCACCCGTACCGTTCCGGTAAGTGGTAAATTTACGGCAAAGCAGCGCGAAATCTATGAAATTGTGCTTGCTGCGAACAATCGCGGACGCGAATTGACTAAACCCGGTTCAACCTATTTGTCGGTGCACCTTGCAGCTGCCGAAGTAATTGCATCAGGATTGAAAGCAATAGGGTTGATGAAAGGTGATGTGAAAGATGCAGTTGCTAATGGCGCTCATGCATTGTTTATGCCTCACGGATTAGGCCACATGCTTGGACTGGATGTGCACGATATGGAAGATTTGGGTCAGATTTATGTGGGTTATGATGAGGATACACGTCCCATGAATCAGTTTGGAACGGCATATTTACGCATGGGGCGTAAGCTTCAACCGGGTTTTGTAATTACCAACGAACCTGGAATCTATTTTATTCCGGCGTTGATTGAAAAATGGAAAGCGGAAAAAATCAATACTGATTTTATCAATTTCGACCGTTTGGAAAGTTATCTTGATTTTGGTGGAATCCGCTTAGAAGACGATATTCTGGTTACCGAAAAAGGTTGCGAAATTATCGGCGACAGAATTCCTATTACTCCTGATGAGGTGGAAGATGTAATGAGATAGGCTGTTTTTTCAAAATGATGTAAATAGAAGCTCCGATAAATGAATGACTTTATCGGAGCTTCTGATTTTTTAATTACTTGCCGCAGTTAAAATGTGTAAATAAAAATACTCCAACTCATTGTGAATTTCATCGCGAATGTCGCGGTAAATGTCAATGACATAGTCGCTGGAACCATCTGCTTTTTTTGGGTCATCAAAACCGAGGTGAATTTTGTGATTGGCGTTAATATTTACTGAAGCTATTTTATCGGTTGTTCCATCGCAAAGTGTAATCAGATAATCCACAAACATACCTTCAAATTCTTTGTAACTTTTGGGCTTTTTACTGCTGATGTCAATTCCGACTTCATGCATAACTGCTATGGCCATGGGGTCAGTCTCAACATCAGGATGCAGTCCTGCCGAATAAATTTCGAGCGATAGGTCGGTTTTTTGCAGGAACGCTTCAGCCATCAAACTCCGACACGAGTTGCCTCCGGTACAAAGGAAAAGAATCTTCATTTACTTCTCTCATTTTGTTCATATTAAGGTACTGTATTTGAGGATTAAAAAAAAGCTGAATTGTTTGTTTTTGTATTGATTTTTAGTGGCTTATGTCTGTTGTTTAGCATGTTTGATCCGAACAGAAAAGGCGGATAAACATTGTATAAATGTTTATCCGCCTTTTCTGGTGCCGTAATATTTGGCCAACTAATTCGGGCAGTCTGCTAAAACAGGTAATTCAGGCCCATATAAAATCCTGATTTTCCATCTTGCTTGTTGGCTGCCATCCCATAGTCCATGGCGATAACGAAGTTTTCGTTCATGGCAATAATCAATCCACCACCATACGAATAATGCATTTTTTCGGCATTATTTTTTAAATAATCGCCCGGCAAACCCATTGTAGAATTAGGATTGACTGTTATTTTCTTGGTTACACGGCCAAAGTCAGTAAAGCCATTCAAACCAATGTAAAAATTATTTTTAATAAAGTTGAAGCGGGCAACTTTCCATCGTGCTTCTACATTTCCGTAAAAAACGCCATCTCCAATTACACGGTTACGCAGAATACCACGAATGGTAGAACCGCCGCCCAATCCTTCTGAAGTTGCACCTGTCATCATGGAAGTAATTACCTGCGATTGATAATAAAAAGGCACTTCTCCACCCAAAGTTGTTTGGTAGGCCAAACGGTAAACCAATGATAAATTATTTGGAACGATGGTAAAATATTGACGATGAGTAAGACTCAGTTTAGAGAATGAACTTTCAGCACCCAGAATTTTTGGTGCTACTTCAATAACAGCTTCGGTCCAAACACCTTTCATCGGATTAGGCTGATTGTCTCGGGTATCCAAAACAATCCCGCCTTTAAATGTTGGTACAAAACCACCATCAACTTCATCTCCTGAAATAATTCCCCATTGCTGGTATTTTTCATACAGTCCGGGTTGATCGGTTGTTGTAGGCAGTTTTTTATCATCGTCTTTTCCCTTATTCAGTTTGTCGGTATTCACCGAACCCACTTTGAAATTCTGAAAGTTCCATCCGGTAATCCATCTAAAATTATCGCCGGTAATTTTTCCTTGAAGGTCACCTTTAAAGCGGAATAATTTCCGGTCGTATTTGTAAAACATTCTCGATTTGTAGTCAGCTGATTCATCGTCAGCCCAATCTGCTTTATACACGGCCTCGTATCCGTTAAAGCCATAAAAATCGTAAGCCATATCAGACAAGTAGCTCAAGTCGAAGGTGGTTTGCAGACCTTTGATTAATTGGTCAGAATCATAATAAATACGGTTAATTCCGCTTCCTTTGGTAAAACGTGAAACTTCGAAGTATAATTTATGGTTGTACTTGGGGTAGCGGCTGCCATCTCCATAGTTATAGATATCCACCAACGCACCATACTGAAATCCCAAATCGGTGTCGAATGTAACAGCGGGCAAAGCACCAAAATTCCAGTTTTTCTTAATTAGTTCAGCCTTTTTTTCGGTTTGAGCAAAAAGAAATGCCGAGAGACATACAAACAATACGGAAAGATAGAATTTTTTCATAGTTTAATAATTTGGTTGAAACGAAGATAATAAAAATCAAATAGTTATACAGATTGGGTTCAATTAATTGGATTCAAGCTTTTATTTACTATTTTCAAAACCGCTAACAAATTATTCTCAACCAGACTTAAACTAACTGAAAATCAATCGGATTGAAGACTATCTATTTTATCTCAGCCACTCTTTTTTTACTGTTTTCTGTAAAAATATCCTATTCTCAACTTTCGTCCAAAGCCGTTCGGATCACAAATCCACCGACTATTGATGGGCATATTAACGATGCAGCCTGGGAGCAAGCTACTCAAATAGATCAGTTTTTTCAGCGTGAACCCAACCCGGGGACAGCTATTTCGGAGAAGACAATAGTGTACATATGCTACGATAACAACTACCTTTATTTCGGTTGGAAGTGCTTCGACGATCCGAAAAAGATTACCGCCAAAGAAATGGCACGTGATGTTAGTCTGGGAAACGACGACCGGGTGCAGATCATTTTGGATACTTATCTTGATCATCGAAATGGCTACTGGTTTCAGATTGGGCCACGCGGTTCTATTGGCGATGCGTTGATCAGCGAAAACGGAGCTTCCATGAACAAAGAATGGGATGCGCTCTGGAACGGAAAATCAAGCATAAACAGCGAGGGTTGGGAAGCTGAATTGGCTATTCCGTTTAAAACCATTGGTTTTGATCCTGACAAAACGGTTTGGGGGATGAAGTTAATCCGCAACATCAAGCGCAAGCTGGAAGCATCGTATTGGCCGGTTGCCAACCTTAATACACATCGTTTCCAGATCTCCGATTCCGGTTTGCTTGAAGGGCTCGAAGGAATTACACAAGGTATCGGGCTCGACTTGTCGCCCTATGCAATTGGTGGGATGAATACCAAAAGAGGTGAAAAAAATAAGTTTAAAGCAGATGCCGGACTCGATATGTTTTACCAAATCACCCCAAGACTAAAAGCATCTCTTTCTATCAATACCGATTTTGCTGAAACTGAGGTGGATGACCGACAAATTAACCTGACACGTTTCAGTTTGTATTTTCCGGAAAAGCGCGACTTCTTTCTCGACGGATCGAACTACTTTAAATTTGGTATCGAGGGTGACGACAATAATCCTTACCGGAATTCGATTGCGCCATTTTTCTCACGACGACTTGGACTCGACAACAGCGGGAATATGCTTCCGGTGCAGTATGCGGCCAAAATTACGGGCTCCCAAAACAACTGGAATATAGGTTTGATGCACATTAGCGACGAGCGGGACTATGGAAATTCGCACCTTTCAGTCGGCCGAATCAGCAGAAATATTGGCAAACAATCATCGGTTGGAGTTATTGGAACTTGGGGAAATGCACTTTCGACTGACGAAAACCTGGTTGGCGGAATGGATATGAAGTTAGCAACATCAAAATTCAATAAAAATAAAAACCTTGCATTTACCTTGTTCGGACTTATTTCGGATACCCCGGGTAAAAAGGACAACAATACATCGTGGGGAGCTGATATAGCCTATCCGAATGATTTTCTTAACTTCGGATTGGGTCACTACGAAGTGGGCGAAAATTTTGTGGCCGGAATTGGATTTGTGCCACGCACAGGCGTAAAAGCTTCCTACGGAAATGTATCCATTGGTCCAAGGCCAAACAAATGGGGCATACTTCAGCTTAAAACAGGTGGTGGATTTAACTACCTGACTAACTTTGATGAGGTGATGGTTACCCGTGTACTGAATGTTCAGCCATTGGGAATCCGGTTTAAATCGGGCGAGGAATTTTCGTATTCGCTCAATCAGCAATATGAATTCCTGACTAAAGACTTCCCGATTTTTTCAGGCTTTGTGATTCCTAAAAACGCATATACCTTCTGGTATCAAAATATTCTGCTGACTACTGCCGGAAGCAGAAACCTTGCCGGAATACTGAGTTTGGGTTCCGGAGATTTTTACAATGGCCGAAAACAGGATATGAAACTTACCGTAAATTACAAAGTTGCAGTTCCTTTGTTTATTGGTGGTAACTACTCGGTGAATCATGTGACTTTACCCGAAGGTGATTTCGTGGCAAAAATTTACCAATTGAATATGAATATTCTGTTTAGCCCAACTGTTACGCTGTACAACTATTTTCAGTATGACAACGCCAGCGAAAAGATGGGTTGGCAATCGCGTTTTCAATGGATTCTGAAACCCGGTAACGAAATCATTCTGGCTTGGACTTCGGGCTGGACACAACCTGATAACCGTTTTGTGATGAACGAAAGTGCTTTGCGATTTAAGGTGAAATACAACATCAGGTTCTAGTTGAAAGAGCTGATGGATTATTTGTCATCTTGTTAACGGTTTGATTATATTTGCTTTATAAGGATAACTCTCCGAAGTTTGTAAAATATTTTCTGTCTTTTGTGATTTTTTTGACCACCATGCGAATAATTAAGCAAATAAAACATTTAACTCTTAATTGTTGCAGCTATGAAAAAAACAGGTATTAAAAAGATCCCGGAATACATCAAAATACAACAAATAGTTACTGCAAGCGCATGAGAACTGAACAGAAATCAGACCAGTTTTTAGCAGTTGTTGATACCTATAAAGGCATAATATACAAAATTGCCAATTCGTACTGTAGCGACACTGAAACCAGAAAAGATCTGGTTCAGGAGATTATTGTCCAGTTGTGGAGGGCTTTTGACCGCTATGACAACCAGTATAAACAATCGACCTGGATTTACCGGATTGCCCTGAATGTTGCCATTTCATTTTACCGGAAAGAAAACCGGAGAAAAGAAATTTCAAATCCACTAACGAGCAGCATTTTGAGTTTAGCTGATGACGGACTTGCGCATGAAACCGAATCAAACTTAGGATTGTTGCAACAATTTATTTCGGAATTGAAAGAATTGGACAAAGCCCTGATGTTACTCTACCTCGACGAAAAAAGCCACAAAGAAATATCGGAAATTATAGGAATTTCGGAAACCAATGTGGCAACAAAAATCGGGCGGATAAAAAGCCTGTTAAAACAAAAATTTTCATCCCGGTAATTATCGGAAAACTTATCAAAAAATGGAAAATACAGATATTTTAAATCTTTGGAAATCTTACGACAAAAAGTTGGAAGAAAACCTTGTACTCAATAAAAGAAATGCAGAAGATATTACAAAAATAAAGGTTCAATCGTTATTAAAGTCAATGAGACCGATTAAATTATTCATCATTATAACCGGTATCGTTTGGGTAATCTTTGTTGATGTTTTAATTATCAAATTTTTTCACATCGCAAGTCCTTTTTTATTGATTTCGGCCGTGACGCATGTTTTGCTTACCAAATTGGCCATTGGAATATATCTCTACCAGGTAACTCTAATCTATCAGGTCGATATCAGTAAACCGGTATTGGCAACACAAGGTAAACTAGCCAGTTTAAAGTCATCAACACTATGGGTTGCCCGCCTTAGTTTTCTACAGCTTCCGATATGGACAATCTTTTACTGGAATAAAAGTATGTTGGAAAACGGAAATTTTTGGTTGTTTGCGATTCAGTTTATTGTTACAGTTTCGTTTGCGGTCATCTCAGTTTGGTTATTTTTCAATATCAAATACGAGAATAGAGGCAAAAAATGGTTTCAATTAATTATCGGTGGTATCGAGTGGAATCCTGTAATAAAGTCGATTGAACTGTGCCGCGAAGTTGAGGAATTTAAGCAAGATAACTAGTTGAATTTAAATCCAGCCCCTCAGTTTATAATATCCAAGCGCGGCTAATTCACGGGCAATCAGGATTTCATATTTCAGGTGGTTCCAGAATTGGTAACGGACAGAAGTATTGTCTCCAATATCAGGAACGAGAACTTTGTTTCCTCCTAATTTATCGTCGTCAAAGAACAAATTGGCTTCAATAGCATTCTCGAAGGTAGGCAGTGCGCTTACCTTTGAGAACCCAGCTTTTTTAAAGACCAATACCGAACGGCGCATATGCTCAGGTGAGGTAATCAACAAAATAGCTTTATTCGTCAGTTTATCCTGGTTAAAATTCTGAAGTTGAATAGCTTCTGACCTGGTGTTGGTGGCGGTTTGCTCATACAAAATCCGTTCAGCAGCAATTCCTTTACTGATTAGTTCGGCTGCTACCATTCGGGCAGTGCTGAGTGAATCTGTGGGGTTTCCGGGAATAGAAATTACAATTTTGCTTTCAGGTGATTCCACTGCGGCGCGATGTACAAAAAAGGCCCTCATCAGGCTCGACTCGCTGGGCATTCCACCACCTCCGAGAAATATAATATACTCTGGTTTTCCCGAGATTTTCGATTGACTGGTGCCAAGCCAGAAATAACCCCAATAGGGAAGACTTGTAAAACTTAAAAGTAGCAACATGCCGAAAATCACTCCAAGTGTAAGGAATGTAAAGTGGAGAATTTTTTTGAGTCGTTGAAAAACGATTTTGACTTTCATAAACCGATATCAGAGAATTAATTTCAGAGAGATTTCTGAATGAATTAACCTTCAGGAAGAGTAAAACTAAACTTACTTCCTTTGCCTGGTGAACTTTCCACCCAAATATGTCCTTCGTGTTTTTCGACCAGATCTTTGCACAAAAGTAGCCCTAATCCGGTGCCTTTTTCGCTGGCTGTTCCTACTTTGGAGTGAACATGGCTAATATCGAACAAATCGGAGACTTCAATTGGGGTCATACCCACACCATTGTCGCTAATAGAAACTACAACCTTATTTTTTAATTTTTCCACTTTAAGCCTGATCTGACCACCTTCGTTGGTAAATTTAATGGCGTTCGACAGCAGGTTCCTCAAAATAGTTTTCAACATTAGTTCATCGGCTTTCACAACGACATTCGATTCAATTTCGTTTAATATTGAAATGTTTTTCTTGCCTGATATGAAGCTGTTATCTTCGATAAGTTTTGAGCAAATTTCTGGAAGGTTAAGTGGTTTCGGGTCGAAAGGAAAATGGTCAGTTTGCACACGTGCCCACAGCAGAAGTTCTTCAAGCAAAAGGTAAGTTATTTCAGCTGAAGAATGAATCTGCCGGGCAAAATTTTCAATTTCATCCTTTCGTAATTCGGCTATATTTTCTGTAAGAAGTTCGGAAAAACCAAGTAACGAATTGAATGGACTTTTTAAATCATGCGCCAGCACGGAAATAAAGCGGTCTTTGCTCAAATTAACTTTTTTCAACTCGTCATTTAGCCGTTGAATATGCAAAGTTTTTGATTTTGCATTAATAAGGTTCACTACCAGAACGAAAAGCATAATACTAATTAGCGTACCAAGTAAAAGAACTCCAAAAACCTGTTTTGAATAAATACTGGTTACACCGTTGTATTCGGTGAATTGCAACGTCCAGACTTTGTCGTTAAAAGTCATGGGCAGAATAAATTCGGTTCCTGAGGCAGATTTATCACGATTTACCTGATAAACAGAGTCACTGTCAAATAAAAGTTTTTCAGGAACTAGTAGATTGTTATCGTAAACCCGTAAGCTTATAGAATGAAAATCCCACTCACCCAGAATACCTTTCAAAAGGTTATCCATCCGGAATGGACTAAATACCCAGCCATTGATTGCTGATTTTCGTTCTTCGATGCTGTGTTTAGGAGCGTCGCTTCTGAAAACCGGTGCAAACATGATTGTTCCCGGAGATCTTCGAGTATTCATTTCCGGTATCAGAAAAATTTTATCAGTGAGCATCACTTTATCACTATCTCTGGCAAGGTCCATGGCTTTTCGGCGAATAGGTTCGGAATAGCCATCATAACCCAAAGCTTTTATATTTCGCCCTTCAAAAGGTTCGAGGTATAAAACAGATGAATACATTTCACGTTCACCTTGTGGCCATACTTTAAAATCAGGAAATCCGGCGGCACGAACTTTTTGCTCAAAATAGTTGAGCTTATCGGAGTAAATAAGGGTTAAATATCCAATTCCCTGAATTCCGGGTAGCTGACTCAATGATTTGTTTAAAGTTTGAAATTCCTGCCATTCTTCTTTTGTAATGGTGTCGGAACTGGAAATAAATGCAGCACTGCTGTATAAAACTTGTGCATTGGCGTTTAATTGAATCAGAATCCTGTTTTCAAACTCATTAAATAATTTTTCCGATTCGTTATGGTTTAATTTTTTCATATCCTGAAGTGAGGAATATGAAAAAATAATGGTGATGCACAGCCCTGCTAGGAAAATAAGGATCGGGAAAAGTCGGATTTTAAGCATGCCATCAATTTATCCTTAAAAATAATCAATTTATTTGTAATCTGCATAATGAATAAAATGGATAAGATAATGCTGAAATCAGACCTGATTCATCAAATTAAACGTGTGGCAGGCCACTAAGCCTGCAGTTTCGGTGCGGAGACGGCTGTCGCCCAGACTCACGGGTTGGAATCCGGATTTCAGCGCCTGCTCAATTTCTTCGCTCGAAAAGTCCCCTTCAGGGCCAATTAAAATCAGGTAATTCTGATTTGGTACAATCAAATTTTTCAGCAAATCGCGGTGCTGATCTTCGCAATGGGCGATAAACTTCTGTCCGTTAAAAGGCTGTTTGATCAAATCACCGAATTTGGTCAGCTGATCGAGTTGAGGCAAATAGGCTTTCAAGGATTGTTTCATAGCTGAAACCATCACCTTCTCCAGACGGTCGGCCTTTATTTCTTTACGTTCCGAATAACGACAAAGTAGCGGCGTAACGCGCGACAGACCAATTTCAGTAGCTTTCTCGAGAAACCATTCTATCCGCTCAATGTTTTTGGTTGGGGCAATAGCAATGTGTACATGAAACCCGGATTGTCCAAAGTTTAACTCGGTTTTAACAACTCTAACCGAACATCGCTTGGGATTGGGATCGGTGATTTCGGCAGTAAAAAAGCCACCGCGTCCATCAACCAAAATAACCTCGTCGCCTTGTTCCAGCCGTAAAACCCGAACACAATGTTTGGATTCCGATTCGTCGAGAGTGTATGTAGTTCCGGAAAGTTCAGGAGTATAAAAGATATGCATACCACTTTTTATTTAATGAACAAAAGTACCAAAATTGAAAGTGGTTTAGTCCACTTGGAATAGTGTTTTTACTTCAGGGTTAAATTATCTGAAATGTACCAAATCAATTTCAGTTCATAGAGTGCTTTGCGATGGTTTATAAATCGTCTACTCCTTTACAATCTTTCGGTAGCCGATTTCGCCATTGATGCTTACTTTAACCAGATATACGCCAGGGTCATAATGCCGCGTCTGGATTCTGGTTTTATTTCTAAATTTCCCCTGTTGCATCAACTGTCCGGTAGATCTGAATATTTCATAAGATTTTTCCTGATCGTCGAGCCAATATTCGATGGTAAAATCGTTTGAGAACGGACTTGGATAAATCCGTAAACCGGGCATGGCTTGTTCCGGAAGATTTTCTGTTGTGAGATTTTCGATCGACCAACTGACCGAGTAGGTGTTGATTTTAGGATGGGATTCATCTCGAATCAGGCTCGTAGTATCGAGCACCTGCACCGTTAAAGTGTTGATGCCAGCCTGTAATTGTAGAGCTTTCAGAAATATAGAATCCTTGTTTTGCATGAATTTGATTCCGTTGAGCAGCCAGGTTGTTTTGAGTGTATTCGGAATGGGTTTGTACAATTCCAGCTTAAGTTTAAGTGACTCGACATTCATGCTAATCTTTGTTTCAAGAGGATAGCTCGATTTAATGGGCGATCCAAACTTCTGAAGGATTTTTAAAGCCAATGCTTCGCGGCAAACGGGACAAAACTTATTGCCGAGTGCCTGCATTTTACAGTTTTGATGTGGATGATACCAATTGGCCTGCGCACCTGACGATCCGTAGGAATAGACTCCAACTCCATCAACCCCAATCCAGTTTTTCCAGCGTACCAGCTTGGGATTCGATTCTTTAGTCATGTTAACATTCTCGTAGGCGTAATTTTCTCCAGCCCAGTATTCATCGGAAAGGTTTCCGAAGGCATGACCGTTTTCGTGCAAAACCAGTTCGTTTATCGCAGGGTTTAGTGAAGCTACGCTATTTGTTCCACCCGATCCTCCATAAAAACTGGTGTTGGCCAGAATAATCTTCTGATCGAAAAGAGGAAAATTGTTTGTGATAACGTTGTATACTGCTGCAGCATCATTGGCTACAAGCAGACGATGGATGTTGAAGGAGTCGAAAGTAGTGTTGAAAAATGTATTTGCCGTCAGTGTCGGATGTTCGGAAGCTGGAGGACAATCGGCTGCTGTACGCGGATGATCGGAACCACTTTCTACTGAAGGAACTTTGATAGCAATCAGATTAAAATAGCTCTTGTATTCCTTGAATGGCGAATCATTCAGCATATTTTTGCCGGATGATTCAGCGTATTTTACGAAATCACCCAACTGGCTATTCTGAAATCCATCGCTCAGATAAACCAGATTGATGAATTTCTCAGGGGAGCCATTCTGCATAATTTTTTCTACCTGATAAGTTTGTGCCTGCGCGAAAAGTGCAAATAAAATGCAGGAAAAAATAAAAAAAGCCGACTTCATATGCTGTAATGTTCGTTTCATAAGTTATCGCTTTTATAGCCGGGAGGAAATATCGATTGTACAGATCGTCCTAAATTTCTTTTCTTTACCGACAATACCCAGCTGCAATTTACTGAGTTTATTGCGCATTGGAAATCTGATCAGCACATCGGTTTGCTGAAGTTCAGCCTGCTTTGAACCAATGGTGCCGTTTTCGCCGGGATATTCGTAGCGAGGATTCAAGGGCTGTTCAATCTTGATGGTGTCTGTATTTTGGCGAAACTGATCGACAACCAGACAATAGAAATCGTTCTCCATCCAGAATTGGGGCTTGATGTCTGTATTCTTGAGCGTTCCATTCGCTTTTTTCAAATCGGTAAGTTCAATACTGAAGCCTTCCGAAGTTTTGCTCAGGTGGAAGGAAGCAAGTACCACCATTAAACCTTTGGACTCGGGACTTTGTGTATAGCGAGAGCTTGCACATGACGCGAGAATCAGTATCAAGAGCATCATGAATAGATCTTTCATCTTTTTTATCTTACTTGAAAATATACCTGATTTGAAACAGATATTTCCTTAAATATCTGGAGTATTGAAAAGCATGTGACTTCAAAATTACATTGATTTTGGTGTCAGTTGAAACGCCACATTTCCTTTGCGTGCTTCTATTTCAGTCCATTTTTCGACTGTAAAACTAAGGGCAACAGTTGAACAGGTTGGCATATCGGAGGTAAAATGTTTCACCAGGTTGTACACCAGTTGATGTACTGTTGGATTGTGTCCGAAAATAAAAACAGTCTGAATATCTTCAGAAAGTTGCTGGAGCATATCAACAAATCGCTGAGTGGTCAATCCTCCATAAAATGAAGATTCCTGCCGGATTGTTTCGTGGTCGTATCCGAGGTTTTCACAGAAAATGCTCGCTGTGTGCATGGTTCGCACTGCTGGACTTGCGATTACCAAATCAGGAGCAATCCCCAATTTTTTAAGCTGGTTGCTTATCTTATCAGCATCTTCAATACCTCTTTCCGTCAGGTCGCGGTTAAAATCATCGTCGTAATCGTATGATACTGATTTTGCATGCCGCACAATTAGTACACGTTTCATTGTAGTTTTGTTTTGATGGCTAAATTACGAAATTAAAAGTTTCAATTTCTGTTGCTGTTTTCAGTCGAATTCAGGATCGAAAATATACGTTTGAGCGTATTCCCATGTTCATCGGTTAAGGTGATGAGGTGCTGGCCAACTCCCGGGTTCAATGGTTTCTGGTGAATGTAGCTTGTTGTGCCGATGTATTGATTGTCGAGGTGCCAGAATATTTTTACCGAAGCTTCGCGGTGAGCGACTTCAAAAACTACATTGCCGGGTTTGCCGTCAACCGAACGGGGAATGTAAATTTTATCGTTTGCTCCCGGATAAATAAAATCCATTACCTGGTAATCGTCTTTTTTTGAGATGGCATTGTACGGAACTGACAAATACGATGGGTTGTATTTTTTGAAATAAAATTCCATTGCGGGAGGCAGCACAAACCATTTGGCAACACCCACATCGGCGATAGCCTGATCAGACTGATTGCCGGCAATTTTTACGGATTGGCAATACGGACATGGCTCGGTTTTCAATCCTTTTTCCTGAATAGCTACCGTTTTCCCTGCATTGCAGTTCTTTCCCATCCGATAGCCGCTGTGGCTGCAAACTTCGGCATATGTTATTTCCTTATCAGGTTGACGGTGCGGAGCTGATTCGGGAAGCAGATTAATAATATTAAAGAGTAAGGGAGCTGCTGCCGTAACTCCGGTTAAGCCGGGCCGGCCTTCGCCGTTGGAGTTTCCTGCCCAGACACCCACTACATAATCAGGAGTTGTAGCAATGGCCCAGGCATCGCGGAACCCAAAACTGGTTCCGGTTTTCCAAGCAACTTGCCGCGACGATTGAAAATATTCCCATCCAGCATGTCCTTCAGGCCGGTTTACTTCCATTAAAGCCTGAAAGGTAAACCAGATGGCATCAGCATCAATCCGGCTTTCTTCGGGGGTTAGCTGATTGGTTTGCCCGGAAGGAACCAGTGAAGGGGCGTTGAAGTTTTCCTTAAAATACTGATGCTGGCGGTTGAAATTATTCAGTGTACGCGACATACCGGCATAGGCTGAGCACAGTTCCCAGAGCGAAGTTTCGCCACCACCAAGGATGAGCGAAAGTCCATAATGATCGGAGCTTTTCCGGAATGAGGTAAATCCAAAGCTTTTCAGCTTGTCCATGAAACGATCTATTCCGTAGCGCTTCAGCATATAAATGGCCGGGATATTTAACGACCAGGATAAAGCCTGCGATGCCGGTACCGCTCCATGAAAAGTGTAGTCGAAATTTTTGGGTGCATAGCCTGAAAGATAGACCGGAATATCGGGCAGCAAGGCATTGGGTAACATTTCTCCGTCAGACAGCATCGATGCATAGAGAAATGGTTTCAGGATACTGCCGGTACTTCTCGGTGAACTGATCATGTCAACCTGATTGTTGCAATCGATTAAATTGTTGGCAGGTGAGTTACCAATGTAAGCCCGAACCTGATTGCTTTTTACATCAATCACGATAGCTGAAGCATTGAAAATATGCTGTGAGGCCAGCAAACTGCTTTGTTCTTTGACCAGTTCTTTAACTTGTTGCTGTAGCTCATAGTTGATACCGGTCGTAATCAGTTCTCCGGGATTTGATTTTTTAAGTCGTTCGGTCAGGTGAAACGAATGGTCGGGCAGCGCAAATGGTTTCTCCGGAATGGCTTCTTCAATAGCCAATTCACAGTCCAGCGAATCGATTATTTTGCGGTCTAAAAGCTTTGTAAGCAATTTGTCGCGCTTGGCTTTCAGTTTTTGGTCGTTGTTCCCCGGGAAAATAAGTGACGGTGCATTGGGTAAAACGGCCAGCGTTGCGGCTTCGGCCCACGATAATCGTGTAGCGCTGTGCCCGAAATAACGCCAGCAGGCTGCATCAATACCCACCATATTTCCGCCAAACGGAGCATTGGTGGCATACAATGAAAGAATACTTTTTTTGCTGTACAGCAACTCCAGTTTCAGTGCCGAAAAAACCTCCACCAATTTATTGCTTATCGTCCTGCTTTTACCGTTTCCGGCCATACGAGCCACCTGCATGGTGATGGTACTTCCGCCACTCACCACTCTTTTAGCCCTCAGGTTTTGCATAACAGCCCGGCCTATAGCAAACAGATTTACTCCCGGATGATACCGGAAATACTGATCTTCGAACTCGATCAGGCAGGTTTTAAATTTATCCGGAACCGTATCATTTGAAGGGAATCGCCATTGCCCGTCAGTAGCAATACGGGCGCCAAGCAGCTGCCCGTCAGCAGCCAATACTACTGTTGAGCAGGGTTTGTTAAAGCCGGGCAGAGGCGCCGCTAAAATAAGAATCAGCAGCAGGGCCAGTAAAGCCAATAAGATGCGAATCAGGTATTTTTTATGAATCATCAACTTCTACAATCTTTCTATTTGCTCCTCGTGTAATTATGGGATGCCGAAATAAATTCGGCATGACGCTCCGTTTTTGGTGTTTCGGTGAAAGAACGTCATTCTGAACTTGTTTCAGGATCTCAAGAATATCTATTTATTCACCTCTACCCACATTCCGGGGATCACCGACAGATACTTCTTATCGTACATGGCTTCGGTCTGGATATTTGGGAAATAGTATTTACCCAGATACGAAGCGTTCAGTATAATCAGATAAGTTTTGGCCTGTCCTTTTTTTAGATCAAAATAGGTACACACTTTATCGTCGCGGAAATCGCGGTAGTCGAACGAATCTTCATTTACGGCAGTTGTCTGGTTAAACATGCGCGTGTTCCTGATTTCCCATCCCGACGGAACCTGGAAGGTCAATGCGCATTGCGAAACATCTTCCAACGATTTGTTTTTGATTTGAACTACTGCCATAAAATCAGTTCCCTGAGTCAATTTGGTGACGTCAATCGGAGTTTTGTCCTTGCCAATAAATTTGACCGTAGTTTCCAGATTCCGGTCAGTTTTAACCGACTGTCCGGACTTGGGGATTCCTTCGGTGAAGTAATTCACAAACACGGTGCCCGACGAAGTGTTTTTGATCGAGATTTGCTGTTCTTCAGGCAAGTCGGTTGATAAGGCGGTGCTGAAAAGTGTGGAAGTTTTAAAGGTCTCGTTTACCTTTTTGTTGAGCGACATGGTGTACGATAAGCCTTTCTGATCCGTATTCATCTTTTCCATGGTTTTGCTCACCGCAATCAGTGCAAAGGCGGTCGTTTGCGTGTTCATCCATTCACCACTGTTCAAACTTTTTGCAATTTGATCGTAAAGCGTAAACATGTTGTTCTGATCGTTCAGCCTGACCATGGCCAACAGTAACATGGCTCGGTCGCGGGTTTGGTCGCCATAAGTGTAGCCATTGAAATTTTCCGTTGGATTGATGTTTCGCATGTCAACCAGTTCATAGGCAGCCTCGGGTCGTCCGGCTTCAGCATAGGCAGCAGCCAAAAACCAGCGTCCGGCAATTGGCATATTTTGATCTTCGCGCAAACGGTTCATGGCACTGAAACTTGGTTTGTCGGCCAGAGCCAGCGTGTATAAGCGGTAAGCCTGTACCACTTTCTGATAGGGCAGATTTCCCTTCCAGTCGGATGCTATACGAGCCTGATAGGTGATCCAGCTTTTTTTCATTTGTGGCGAAATGGTGAAGCCTTTCAATTCGGCCTCGCTGAAGAAATGACCGGCGTAATTGGTCAGCCATTCGTCGTTCGCCGCGCTCCCCGGCCAGAAACCAAAAGAACCATCCGTATTCTGGTGCTGTTTAAGCTTCGAAATTCCGGCCTGAATGTTAAACGCGATTTGCCTTTTTTGTTCCTGATCCAATTCCTGAATTCCGGAGAGGAAAAGTTGCGGAAATACCGATGAAATGGTTTGCTCTGTGCATCCGTGCGGGTATTCGATCAGGTAATTGATTCTTGAACTCAGGTTAACCGAAGGCAGTCCGCTAACCGTTACAATGGCTTTGTTACTGCCTTTGGTGCCGAACGGGACAAGCGCATAACTGGCTTCCTCGCCCGCATTGAGGATTTTGGTTACACTTTTTGAGATCGGCAATTCTTTCGATTTTACCGGAATATTTATTTCGTATTTGGTCGATTCGTTGCCCGATGTGGCCGTGAATGTAATGGTTCCAAATCCGGGCAATTCCGAAGTTTTTATCCTGAATTCAACTCCTTTTTCGCCAATTTCGCTGAAATTCAGGCTTGTTTCTTTAGCCGACAAAATGCTGAAATGCTCCGAACAGTCCATTTTAATGCGCACATTTTTTAGGGAAGCTTCCTGTGCAAAAACCGAGACCGGTATGGTTATTTCTTCGTTGAACCCAAGGCTTCTCGGGGCAACAGGCAGCAACATCAACGGACTTTTCACTGCACTTGTTTTTTCAGTACTTCCGTACGAACCTTCATTTCCGGCAATAATCATGGTTCGAACCGATCCGGAATAGGCCGGAATATCGAGCGTGTGTTTGCGGGTCTGACCTTTTTCGAGGTGGAAAGGCCCGGCAAAGCGAACAACCGGTTTAAACCGGTTTGCCTTGTTTTTCGACGGATCGACCGGATTCATGTCGCCACCAATGGCAAATAACTTTTCAATTCGTCCGCCAAAAGCACCAAGCACATCGTCGAACAAATCCCATGTTTTTACGCCCAATGCTTCACGCTGATAAATACCTATCCACGGGTCAGGAGTGGCAAATCCGGTCAGGTCGAGCAAACCTTCGTCAACCATAGCAATGGTGTAATTCATGGCTTTTCCGTTTTTCTCGCCAACTGTCAGGCTGATTTGTTTTTCGGGACGGAACTCGGCAGGTATCTGCAAAACAGGGAACAATCTTGATCCCGGATTTTCAACAGGCACCGGAATTACGCCATACATGCGGATAGGGTTGTCGTTGTTCCGCTGTCCGAAAGGCTGCAGCAGACTGATGTGTACATAGGCACAGGGCGCCATAGCTTCGGTCGCTTTTATTTTCAGGTTGTTGTTTCCTGAATCGGTATCGATCCAGAATTTATCGATTACCGTTGTTCCGTTTTCGATGGTAATCAAAGCCCGTCCTTTGTCGGGAGCCGGGAAACTGATGTGAATGTTCTCACCTGTGGTGTACTTCTTTTTATCCGCAGTAAAGCTTAGCATGGTAGCCTGATTGGAGGCGTGATCTTCGTAATAATAATCGGGTTTGTTGTAAACGGTCTGGCTGCTGGTGTGGCCCGAGGACGATTGAACAACAACCATATAGCGGCCCCATTTCAATTTATTGAATTCACTGTTGAGCGTAATGGGTTTGCCGTTGACTTCCACCGTTTTTGAAACAACGAGATTCGCATTGCTGCGCGAAATGTAGCTGCCGATATTCTGGTCAGACGATTCCCACCACCAACGCCATTCCATCTTGTAAATCATTAGCTGAAACTCGTCGGAAACCGCTTGCCCCAATGGATTAACCGCAACCAGTTTAATTGGTGAGTTGTCTTCCACTTTTATGTATTCGCTGTTTTCGCTGGCCCGGGCAATAAAGAGTCCGGCATATTTCGGGAATGGCGAGTATTTTCGGGTAAACTGGCGGATGCTGGCATCACCTCCGGGTTCGAAAACACGAACGGTAAAATCGGCACTCAGCATTCCGGGCGCATCGCTTATTTTCCCGAATTGAAGCGGACAGGGCAAAGTTCCGTTGGCATCCGAAGCTTTGTCGACCAGTGTTTTGGTCTCGTATTTAAACGACTTGGTGGCATCGTCGAAACAGTACAGCGGATAATCTTCGAATTTGGTTTGACCAGCCCGTAAACTAAGTTCCACCACGGTGCGCAATCCCGGAGCCTTAATTCCGGTCAGCCAGTTCGATTCCACCTGCGCTGTCGAAAACAGATCTTCACTTCTGATCAGCTCGTCTTTGCTAGTAAAATTGATTTTTAGCCGGTTGGGTTTTATGGTTTCTATGCGCAGCGGTTTGCTGAATTCAGCCCCTCCAATGGAAACCAGAACTTTCCAAATACCGGTTTCGGCATCAGGAGAAGTGGCGGTACGGAAAGTGAGTAAGCGCTTTTTATCGAGATTTTGCAACTGCTCCTGAAGGATTTGCCCTTTGGGATTCATCAGCTTGAAAATAACCGGGTGTTTATCGGGCAGGGAGGAATAGCGGTCGTCAATAAATACCGAAGTGTAAATGGAATCTCCGGGTCGCCAAACGCCACGTTCAGCATAAATAAAAGCTTTAATTCCGGCCTGAATTTTCTCTCCGGCCACGTCAAACTGACTCAGCGATAACGTATTTGAATCGTTTAATTTCAGATATGATTTTTGATCGTTCTGTTCGGCAACCAGCATAAATGGCTTTTGAGATACAGGAATAGTGCAAAATCCCTGCTCGTCAGATACGCCGGTTCCGATGCTCTGAAGCTGATAATTAAAAACTTCCATTTTCACGCCTTTCATCGGCATGGCCGTTTGAATGTCGGAACAAGCCACCACAATTTCGTCGGCAACACCTTTCTTCACGGTAAGGCCGATGTTGCTCACCAGAATATTCCGGCGGATGTTTCGGTCGCTGGTGTAATAAGCCCGCGAGCATGGATTGTCGCGCAATTGCCAGTCATAATACCGGTCGTTGTAGTCGTTTTGCCAGGTGTCCGGATTTTCCCAGTAATCCTTTTCGTTTTCCACGGCATGATTGCTGTCGTAAGTTTCAGCTTCTTTTTTGTCGGGACTTTCGCCACAGGAATAAACCGAATACGCTTTTTGCATCCCGATTTCCACTTCGTAAATGGCTCCTTTTTCAATACTAATGTGCTTGGAAAGATCGATGGAGAACGCATTCCATTTGTTGAAATTCACAAATTCGCTGCTCACCAAATCAATTCGTTTGCTGTAAACCAGTCTGCCGACATGTTTCAAATCCCAGGTGTCGTCGAGCGATGAATTTTGAAGGAAGCGGACCATGTTCGAAGGGAAAACTTTTACAATCCGTAGGTCAACAGCTTTCAGGTTAACCGATTCGAATGGAAAAATAACGGCGCCATTGTCGGGCATAATTACACCCCGTCCGGGCAATCGGAGAGCAGGTTTCAACAATTTGAAATCTATTTCGAGGCTGTAGCTCTGCGGTAACTTTGTCCCCGCCTGATTTTTAATACTTCCATCAATGGCAAGGTTGTACACACCGGCCAAACGCTCGCTTAGGTAAAGGGTTATCCGGTTGCCTTCCACCCCGAGTTCCATCGGTGTATTCACTCTCAATTCAATCAATCCTTCCAAATCCTGCAAACTGTTTATCGGATCAGAAAAAATGAGTTTTACCTGCTGCTCCGGCTGATGAATGACCGTTGAGCTGATCAGTTTGAAATCGTTGGCTGCTGGTATCTCGATTTTTGTTTTGCCTTTTTCTTTTACGTCAACAGCTTTCCCGTTCCAACTGAGTTCTACGGTCGAAGCTTTGTCTTTTCGACGAATATCCATGACCGAAAAGAGGTGGCGGTTTTCATTTCCCGAATGATCCCACTGTACCGATAAATCTCTTCCGTCTTGTTCCGCTTCAATAATTTGCTCAACCTCTTCGGGTTTTAGCGGCACCGAAGCGAGGATTTCGCCTTGCAGCAGATACGGACTGTTTGGTTCCGACGAGCTTGTTTTCAGGCCATCGACCGAAACAGTGAAATTGCGTTTCAGGGTAAAGGCATTAAACGTTAAAACCTCGTATTTCGTAGGAAGATCGATCACATTTTTCAGTCGGAAAGTAATTTTATACTCGGTTCCTTCATCCAGATTTTCGGTTGGTTTAAACGCAAATATTCCGTCGCTGTAAGTGCACTCACCTTTTACCGATGGTTCAGTTTCAAAAAGCTTGCTGAGGTCGATGCCTGCCTTTTTATTTTCTATGGTATTCGCAACGGCTGTTGTTAGTTTGACCCGAAACGACGAATTGACCGGAATGATTCCGCTGGTGTATTCTTCGATGTATGTGCTGAATCCCGCATCAATTTCCAGGATGTGGACCACCTGGCCTGAAGGTTTGTTTTGCTGCCTGCATGAGGCGAAACAACAAAGGAATAATACGCCAATAATAAGCTGAAGGGTGGTCCTTGTTTTCATGGAAATTTGGATTTTATATTTTATATAAAGTTAGATATTCGTTCGGAATAAATTGTAAAATTGTAGAACGAAAAATATCTCCATTGACATATCTTTCACATAAAAAATATGTGTTGTGCCTGATGAGGTAGGGGAGTTTAATATTATAGAATGAAACGAATTGGATTGTTGTCGGATACGCATGGAACCTTGAGTACACGGATATTTAAGTTTTTTGAACCGGTTGACGAAATATGGCATGCCGGCGACATTGGCAATGCCGAAACGGCCGATCGGCTTTCGGCTTTTAAACCCTTGCGGGCTGTTTACGGCAATATCGACGACCATATTTTACGACGTATGTTTCCGGCCGATAACCGTTTTTTTTGCGAAGAGGTAGATGTTTTAATTACGCATATTGGCGGGTATCCGGGCAGGTATGAAGCCCGTGTGCGAAACCAGTTTAAAGTAAAGGCGCCGCAGCTTTTTATTTGTGGCCATTCGCATATCCTGAAAGTTATTTTCGATCCGAAATATCACATGCTGCACATCAATCCCGGTGCGGCCGGAAACAAAGGGTTTCACCAGGTTTGCACCGCTGTTCGGTTTGTGATTGACGGAAAAAATATTAAAGACCTGGAAGTGCTGGAATTCGAGCGAACGGCGTTTCACGAAGCCTGATTAAAAGCAAAAAAGCCTGTGCTAAAAATATGCTCAATACAAAGATAAGCTCAAAAAAGTAGTTTATATTTACCACTATTTACAAGTTATTGCCAATTATAAGTGCGACACGACAGATACAGTTGACAATGAGGAAACAAAAAAATAGCAAAACGAGTATTGGAGGATTTATCTTTTTAGGACTTATACTCTTAACAGTTTTGAGTGTTTTTACAATTGAGCAATATCGTAAATATGGAGAGAGAAAAGCTTTAAAATATGGCATTGAAACAACTTGTACCATCACAGAGATTCATAATATTAAAACAGAGCTTGTTAGATATTGCTATAAAGTAAATGGGAGAGATTATTATTCGGACAAAGCGACACCCTTTAGCAGTATTATCCCAGGAGAAAAATTTTACCTGAGATATCTTAAAGAGAGTCCCAATATTAATATGATTCAATTTGATAAGCCAATGTTGACGGACATAGAATCAATTAAGATTAAAGGCAGGATATTGAGAATAAGAAAGAACAATGAAGCAGTATTTGATTACAAATATCAAGCTAAAATCTATGAAAGGTGGCAATTACTTAGACAGAGCCATTTCCTAGCAATTAATGATTCTGTTGAAATTGCAATTCATAAAGACAAACCAGAAATTGGAATTATTAGATATTGAAAATAAATAACTCGGCCATAACTTCAGCTACCCGTCAAGCACGGCAGCGGTGGTTTTCGGTGGGTATCTTTCCGCTCGGCTCCGGTTAACCGGGCTTGACAGGAATCGAAGATCGGCGATAGCCAAATCGCCCGCAATCGGCTTTTGAATATAGCTTTCTAGGTTAGCAGCAATTTTCACAATCCAATCAAAATATACACAACAAAATGAAATATATTTTCCAAAGGCTGACATTGATAATATTTGTGGTTATAATAAGAATATTTGATGTAAATGCTCAAAAACAAGAAGGACTTGAAATAGGAACGAATATAGGTATAAGTCAGGCAGGGGTAGTTGCACCAGGAGAAGATAACACTGAAACTAGAGTAACCTATAACATTGGTGTATCTGGTGAATACTATTTCTCTGATAGATGGGGCGCTAAGTTGAAAGTAATTTGGGATAACAAAGGTTATTCTAACGGTACAATTATAGACAAGAACGCAAATAAGATAACAACTGATATTAATCTGAATTATATTACTATTCCATTAATGGCAAATTGGCATTTTAGTAAGCATAGGAGATGGTATTTAGGCTTTGGTCCTTATCTGGGACTATTAACCAGTGCAAAAGATTCAGAATTACATGAGGATATAAAAAATCAAATGAACGGTTCCGATTATGGTTATGTGTTCTGCATTGGGTACAAATATGAAATAACTAATAACACGAAACTATTTCTTGAATGTGATGGTCAATATGGTATTAAAAATATAATAGCTGGAAACTATAGGGTTTGGAATACCAGAGGTGCCTATAATATTGGGGTGTTGATTGATTTATAGTTTAATATTATTAGACAAAATACAACAATGAACTGTTGCTAACTTCAGCTACCCTCAAAGTCGGCAGTAGTGGTTTTCGGTGGGCATCATTCCGCCCAAGCTGCTTTTCGGCTTGTCAGGAATCGAAGATCGGCAATAGCCAAATCGTCCACAATCGGCAACTGTATTTAGCTTCCTGGCTTAGCGGTTATTGTAAGATAACACAGCTGATTGCAAGTGCAAAATATAAATTATCCTACCTTTGGATTAAAGATTTTTAAGTTGCAGTTTAGGTAACATTCAAAACTATGAGTAATACAAAAATATCCATACGTTTCTTTGACGACCGCGAAGTGCGAGCCGTTTGGGATGAAGAAAACTCCAAGTGGTGGTTTTCGGTGTTGGATATTGTAGCTTTGCTTACCGACCAAGACGACTACACGAAAACGCGCAACTACTGGAAATACCTTAAAGCCAAATTGAGAAAAGAAAAAAGCGAGTTGGTTAGTGCCACTACCCAACTGAAACTTTTAGCAAGTGACGGAAAACGATATTTAACGGATATGTTGGATTACGCCGGCATTATTGCCTTAGGCAAAGAATTTCCCGGCAAAAAGGCAAACCGATTTATTGAATGGTTTACATACAGCGATGAAAGCATAGACGGAAAAAGCAAAACAAAAGCCTATGCCTTGTTTGAAAGCACTTTTGTCAGCAGCATAGAAGTTGGCACAACCAAAGGTTTGCAACAAATACACGCTTATTTGTTTGGCGGATTGTATGATTTTGCGGGACAAATCAGACAAAAAAATATTTCAAAAGGTGGTTTCCAATTTGCTGTATCGCGCTTTTTAGGCGACACATTAAAGCAAATAGAAGCAATGCCCGAAACTACATTTGACGAAATCGTAAACAAATATGTAGAAATGAACATTGCACACCCTTTTATGGAAGGCAATGGCAGAAGCGCCCGGATATGGCTGGATTTGATATTAAAAAAGCGCCTCAAAAAATGCGTTGATTGGAGTAAAATAAGCAAGCGGGATTACATGAACGCAATGATGCTCAGTCCAACCCAAAGTAGTGTTCTAAAAACGCTTTTAGAAAAAGCACTTACCATCAAAATAAGCGATCGCGAAATGTTTATGAAAGGGATAGACTACTCCTATTACTATGAAGAAAATGACTAATCAAAAACGGCAAAATCGAAAACAACGAATCGCTAACATCAGCTAACTTCAAAGCTCGGCAGCAGTGGTTTTCTGTGGGCATCTTTCCGCTCAGGCTGTTTTTCGCCTTGACAGGAAATCGCCCACAATCCGACACAGCATATACCTAACTGCCTGCAGTAACACTAATACACTGAAATTAAAAAAAAGGACTATGGAATTTAAAATAACTAATATGAATAATCTGCGAATTGAGCCCTTATTCAAGAAGTCTGTCCTAATGTGTTTGTTTTTATTAAGCCAGATAAATTATTCATTTTCTCAATTACCTCTTTGGCAAGGCAAGGGGCGAATAGTCATAAGTTCTGATGGAAATGAACATGATCATGATGATTGGGCGGCAACACCTTTATCGTTGGCTATCATTGCAGCCAAGGGTTTGCAGAATAAGTTAACTGTTTACATTTATTCCGATCATATATGGGGAAGTAATTATGAACATCCTGGAGTTGACGGTGTAAAGCCCTATGATCAAATGAAAGAGAGTGCAATTAATGGTGGCAGAATGTTTTGGTTTAAACAAACCAAATTTATATGTGCGGTTGACAATCCCGAAATTGCGTATGAGGCTTTGCAAATGGAAATTGATAAATCGGATTCAGAAAATCCACTTTTCATCATTGCTGCTGGTCCTGTTCAGGTAATTGGTGAGTCAATTTCAAAAGCGAATAAAGACAAAAGGAAATTTGTTACTGTAATCTCTACCATAAATTGCTGGAATGATACGCATGCGGACAATCCTTATCCATGGGAAAATCATTCAGGATGGACAATGGCTGAAATTATTCAACATTTTTCAAATCCTGAAGGTGGCGATCTGAAAGTTATCTCCATTCAAAATCAAAATCCTTGTCTAATGCGAAACTGGAAAGAATATGAATGGTTGATGACCGCTCCTGAACGCAATAATGAATACTACAGAAATGGTAGTTGGGCATGGCTGTTCAACAGGATTTGTATGAGCATAAAACCAGTATCAGGAGTTGAAAATTATTATGCTGTAGATCCATCTGACGCTGGCAAAGTTGTATATCTATTTACAGGGATTGAGAATACTAGCCCTCAATTGTGTTACGAAATAATGCGAAAACCTCCTCTTAAAGCAAGTATGAATAAATAGGAGAGGCGTTCTGACTGCGCGCATAAATAAAAGTGTATTCTGGGTTGCCCGAAGAATAAAAACATGCAGCAAAAGTCTGTCACGCGCGAAAATTATGCAGTTCAACAATCCGCCCTAATTATAAACGCTATCAATTCACTAAAACCCACAGCCATTTGGATGGCTGCAATACCTATTCGCACCACCGATTCCTGAAATCGGCTTTAACCAATCCGATAATGATCATGGCTGTCAGGGTTAAAATTGAATTAATAAATATTTACTAAATAAAAATATATATTTATTGATATTCGATAAATATTTATTTATATTTGCAGAATAAATTTTAACTTTAAACAACATGTCAAAAAGAAACAACTTTGTATTTATAGCCCTGCATATTGTTGCCTGGCTTATCTTCGTTGGCTTGTGCATTGAAGCCGGAGCCTTAATAGTCAATTTTATTTTCAGTCTCTTCAAACCTGAAATTGTCCACAACCTATATCAAAAGTTGGACTTAAGTCAAATGTATAATCTTAACAAATGGGTATTTTTCAGTATGTATAGTTTTATCCTGTTCATCTCTATTTTGAAGGCATGCCTATTCTATGTTGTCATTATGCTTTTACTCAAACTTGATTTGACAAAACCATTCAGTAGCTATGTTGCCGGTCGGATCAAAACACTAAGCTACTACACCCTATCCATCGGGCTCATCAGTTACTTTGCCCGGGAAACCGCCAAAAGTATCCAGCATTATGGATTTGAAACCGATGTCCTAAACCAGTTTTGGGCCGACAGTCAGGCATGGATTTTAATGGCAGCTGTAATCTATGTCATTGCGACTATTTTTTCAAGAGGAGTCGAACTCCAAAACGAAAACGATTTAACCGTTTAAGCCATGCCAATAATCGTAAATCTTGATGTGATGATGGCTAAACGGAAAATGTCGTTGAATGAACTTTCCGAAAAAGTTGACCTGACGCTTTCCAATCTATCCATATTAAAAACCGGAAAGGCCAAGGCCATTCGGTTCAGTACGCTCGAAGCTATTTGCAAAGTTCTGGATTGCCAACCTGGCGATATATTGGAATTCACCAAATAAATTTTGACTGAAACGCTGCACTTTTCAGAAGTATTCTGCCGGTTCCAAGCTGTCGGTTCTCAACATTTTAAGCTCCTGTCTGTTTTGAAATGAAAAGTAAATGCCATGAAACAAATTCTTTTCATTTTAATCTTTTTCGGAATGACAAACATAACGAGCGCAGGGCAAACAGAAACTGCCACTTTTGGAGGAGGTTGCTTTTGGTGTACCGAAGCCATTTTTAAGAGCCTGAAAGGCGTTGATACCGTAGAGTCGGGTTATTCGGGTGGTAAGTTAAAGAACCCAACTTACAAGGAAGTTTGCACGGGTGAAACGGGTCATGCCGAAGTAATTCAGATTACCTTCGATCCGGCCGTGATCAGTTTTCGCGAATTGCTTGAAGTATTCTGGGAAACACACGATCCGACTACCCTAAATCAGCAGGGAGCCGACCGCGGAACACAATACCGTTCCGTAGTTTTTTATCACTCGTTGCAGCAAAAAGAGGAGGCCGAAAAATACAAGACTGAACTCAACAAGGAAAACGTATTTGGCAAACCGGTGGTAACCGAGATTTCGGCTTTCGACAAGTTTTATAAAGCCGAAAACTACCATCAGGATTACTTTGCGAACAATTCTACGCAAGGCTATTGCCAGTTCGTAATTGTTCCCAAATTGCAGAAGTTCCGAAAGATTTTTAAGGATAAACTTAAATAACCAGACTATGATTTACCGCATTTTATTTGTTTGTCTGCTGTTGGTTTCATTCAGCACTGAAGTGTTTTCGCAGCGAGAGTTCAAGATGACAGAAGGCGATACAACTTATGTGATGAAACGGTATGTTTTTATGTTGCTGAACGAGGGCCCAAAACGCGACCACGATTCGGTTACGGTAGCCAAAATTCAGGAAGGACACATGAAACACCTCAACGAAATGGCTAAAACCGGTAAGTTGGCCATTGCCGGTCCTTTCGAAAATGGTGGCAAACACCGCGGAATCCTGATTTTTGATGTCGATTCCATTTCGCAGGCTATCCGCATGGAATCTACCGATCCGGCAGTTGTGTCGGGCCGTCTCGAAATGCAGGCCATCTATTGGTGGGCCGCCAAAGGAAGTAAATTGCCGTAATAGTTTCCGATCAGCCAATTGCAATTTGGATTGAAGTTGTATCTTCGTGTTGCTCAAAAACTAACCAATTCGCAACATGAAACCAAGCCTTGTCTTTATTGCATTGCTTCTTGCAATTACCGCCTTTTCAGGCAGCACACAAAAACAAACCTTCCTGAAATGGGAGCTGGGTTATTCCAAATCAGCATCAGAAACTCCTTCAAAATGGATTCCGGCTACTGTTCCCGGAGCCGTTCAGCTTGATATTGCCAAAGCCGATAAGTACGAACCGTTTTATTATGCCGAACACTGGAAGGACTATCTTTGGATGGAGGACCAGTTTTATACCTACCGAACCAAATTTGATGCACCTGAAAAAGCAACAGGAGAGTCTGTTTTCTTCGTTTCGAAAGGAATCGATTATGAATTTAAGGTTTTCCTGAACGGGGCGGAAATCTGGCATCAGGAGGGCATGTTTACACCGGTTAACCTGAATTTGTCGGACAAACTGAAGCCAACAAATGAATTGAAGGTTCTGGTTTATCCGGTTCCGAAGAAGCACCCTTTACCTGCCGACCGATCGCAAGCCGCGAATGTGGCCAAACCGGCTGTGAGCTACGGCTGGGACTGGCATCCGCGCCTGGTTCCGCTCGGAATCTGGGACGAAACGTACCTCGAAATCCGGCAGGCCAGCCATGTCGATGATTTTCACATGAACTACGCACTGAACAAAGATTTTTCTGAAGCTGAAATTGATCTTCAGATTTCAGGGCAAAATCTGAAAACACAAGCTTTCCGGTGGACACTTCAGGACAAGGAAGGCAAAGAAGTGCTCCGCTCAGATGGAAAAACGCAGCTTACATTAACCAAACCCAAACTTTGGTGGACGCATGACCATGGCGAACCGTATTTATACACGTCCACGCTGCAACTTTTAAATGATCAGGGGCAAGCATTTCAGACACTTGTTTCAAAAATAGGTTTCCGCCGGGTGAAATTGGTGATGAACGAAGGCGCATGGGGCGATCCCGAGGGTTTTCCAAAAAGTCGCAGTGTTCCGCCGGCTCAACTGGAAATTAACGGGCGAAAAATTTTCTGCAAAGGAACCAACTGGGTTAATCCTGAAATTTTCCCCGGAATAATGAACCGCGAACGCTACAACCAATTGCTCAGTCTGGCCGTGGAAGCCAATTTTAACATTCTGCGGGTGTGGGGTGGGGGAATTGTGAACAAAGAATCGTTCTTCGAATTGTGCGACGAAAAAGGAATTCTGGTTTGGCAGGAATTTCCACTGGCCTGCAACAATTATCCCGATGATGCACATTACTTGTCCATACTGAAACAGGAATCAGCGTCCATCATTAACCGGGTGAAAAAACATCCGTCGCTGGCATTTTGGTCAGGCGGAAACGAACTTTTTAACTCGTGGAGTGGCATGACAGATCAATCCTTGCCCCTGCGCTTGCTCAATCGCCAATGTCTCGAGCTCGATCCGAACAGTCCGTTTATTCCAACTTCTCCATTGATGGGAATGGCGCATGGAAACTACGTGTTCCGAGATTTGCAGACCAAAGAAGAAGTATTCAGCAGCATGGCCCGCGCCCGATATACCGCTTATACCGAATTTGGAATGCCTGCACCTGCCTCGGTCGAAGTGCTGAAAACCATTATCCCGAAAGAAGAATTGTGGCCACCTAAACCCGGAACTTCATGGGAAAGTCACCATGCCTACAAAGCCTGGGTTGGCAATACTTGGTTGTGTCAGGATATTATTGAAGATTATTTTGGTGTTTCCAATTCGCTCGAAGAACTGGTTGCCAACGGACAACTGATGCAGGGCGAAGGTTACAAATGTATTTACGAAGAAGCGCGCCGACAGAAACCATACTGTGCTATGGCCATAAACTGGTGCTACGACGAGCCCTGGCCAACGGCGGCAAATAACAGCCTACTTAGCTATCCGGCCATTCCGAAACCCGGATTTTATGCGGTAAAAAATGCTTGTCGCCCGGTTTTGGCCAGCGCCAAATTCTCGAAATTTAAATGGACTGAAGGAGAAACATTCTTTGCTGACATCTGGATGTTGAGCGATTTGCCTAAAGATGTTTCTGCTGGAAAAGTGACGATAAAAATCCGGACCGGAACTTCAGAAATGACGCTTCTTAATTGGGAATTCAACGCCATGAAAGCCAACACAAACCAAAGCGGTCCAACTGTCAGGTGCAAACTGCCAGCATGGAAAACCGACCGTTTTAAAGTGATTCTGGAAGTGGAAGGACATCCTGAATACAAGTCGGAATATACCCTGGCTTATCAACCCCGCTCGGTTGAACGGGTGCGAACAACCCCGGTGATGAATCAATAGATGAATTGCTCATAAAATGATCCGATGAACTTCAATCATCGGATCATTTTATTTGTAAACGGATTTATCGGGTTATTGGCAATCAATAGCCGTAGCCTTCAGGCTACGGTAGAAATGGGTATAAAACAAGGGCTTTAGCCCTAATTGACAAATGTTTATGGCTAAAGCCAACGATAAATATCAATTTGTCCAACGGCATAAATGCCGTTGCTAATGAAAGAATACCAATAACCATTAGTTCCGAAAAAGAAATATATTTGGTCTGAGAAATTACTTTAAACATCTATCGAACTTTGAGAATAATCTTCTGCATCCTGATAGTCAATTTTTGTCTGTTTACTGCGTCTGCAGGCAAGAAAGGACAAGCTTCTCCGGAGTCAAAAGCGCTTCGGATGGTGAAGAAAAATGCCGCTTTACTCGACGGTACCAGCCAATTGCTGGTCGTTTTTAATGAAGCGTCCGGGCAAGATTTGGCTGTATTGGTGCCTATGGAGAAAAGGAATGGAAAATGGCAGGCGATTGCGCCACCTATGCAGGCTGGTATCGGACGAAAAGGATTTGCTGCACCCGACGCCAAACGCGAAGGTGATAACCATTCACCAACGGGTTGCTTCGAACTGGGGCAATTGTTTTGCTACGCTAAAAATGTGGATACACGAGTACCTTTTATTCAAACTACCCCGGAAGACAAATGGATAGACGACCCCAGTTCGTCCGACTACAACCAGTACATTCGCGGAACTACCCAGGCAAAATCTTACGAAAGACTGCTGCTGAAAGGAAACGATTACCGCTATTGTATGGTAATTGAGTACAATACGTATCCGGTTGTGAAAGGAAATGGAAGTGCCATCTTTTTACATTTAAGCGAGTTCGACACCATCAATTCTTCATCTGGCTGCGTGGTACTGCTTCAGAAGGACATGGAAAAGTTGCTGAAATGGATGAATCCGGAATCAAATCCTTCCATATTGATGGGAACCGAAAAGGTACTGATGGCCGGCTTGAAGAAGCTGAAATAATCGGGTTTTGTTGGTTCAAAACATTTAGCAGATTCAATAATAATTATTCATTAAAATACTTATTTTTGACTTTGACTTTAGCAAAATGTAACCCATTAATCAACTAAACGATCATTTTATCAATTCATGCATCAAAAGACTGATATCATAACTGTAGAGCAATTGTCGCATGCTTTTGGCGATAAAACTGTTCTTCAGGACATTAATTTATCCATCGGTAAAGGTGAATTCGTAACTATTCTTGGGCCATCGGGTTGCGGAAAAACAACGCTGATGCGACTGATCGGTGGTTTTCTGAAAGCTTCGGATGGGAAGATAACCATTGCAGGTTTGGATATGACACAGACTCCGCCTCACCTGCGGCCAGTCAATACGGTTTTTCAGCGCTACGCACTTTTCCCTCACCTCAATGTTTTCGAGAACATAGCCTTTGGACTTCAACTGAAAAAACTTCCGAAAGACGAAATTAAAAAGCAGGTAAAACGGGTACTTAAAATCGTGACCATGACCGATTATGAGGAACGCGATGTGGATTCACTTTCAGGAGGACAGCAGCAGCGTGTAGCCATTGCCCGTGCCATTGTGAACAGACCGGAGGTTTTACTGCTCGACGAACCATTGGCGGCTCTCGACCTGAAAATGCGCAAGGACATGCAGATGGAAATTAAGGCGATGCACAAAAAGCTGGGAATTAGTTTTCTGTATGTCACACACGATCAGGAGGAAGCCCTTACCTTGAGCGACCGGATTGTGGTGATGAGCGAAGGAAAAATTCAGCAGGTGGGAACACCCATAGAAATATACAATGAACCGGCCAATGCCTTTGTGGCCGACTTTATTGGTGAAAGCAACATCCTGAACGGTGTGATGCTTGAAGATGAGCTGGTGGAGTTTGCCGGGCATCAGTTTGAATGCGTAGACAAGGGTTTTGCTCCGAACGAGCCGGTTGATGTGGTGGTTCGGCCCGAGGATATTTACATTTTCGAATTGTCGGATGCAGCGCAGTTTACCGGACAGGTGACTTCCAGTATTTTCAAGGGAGTGCATTACGAAATGATGGTGACAACGCCTGAAGGTTACGAATTTCTTATTCAGGATTACCATTGTTTCGAGGTGGGAAAAACAGTTGGTATGCTGGTGAAGCCGCTCGACATTCAGGTGATGAAAAAAGAACGGGTTTGCAATACGTTTGAAGGCACTGTTGTCGACAAAACACATGTTCGTTTTCTGGGAACGACCTTTGAATGTGCCGATACGAAAGGTTTAGCCAATGGCGCTGAAGTCATGGTGAACGTTGAATTCGGAAATATCAACCTTCAGGATAACCAGGAAGACGGAATGCTGAGTGGTGTGGTTAGTTTTATTCTGTACAAGGGAAACCATTATCACCTGACCATTTCGACAGCCAATAACGAGAGTATTTTTGCCGACACCCACGATGTTTGGGATGATGGCGACCGGGTTGGAATCAACATTTCGGCCAAATCGATTCAAATTGAAGCGATTTAATAGTACCCCTAAATCCCCTAAAGGGGACTTTTGAGGCCTACAGCGTTGCAGCTAGCCCCCTTCAGGGGGTTGGGGGTGACAAAAATAAAAGTGGTATTTTAAAAATTCAGAAATATAGTGCAACGAAAAGTTTTGACATTTTTAGGGCGGAGAAGGAACTGGACGATACCTTACGTGCTTTTCCTAGCCTTTTTTGTGCTTGTACCGATGGCGCTCATTGTGTTTTATGCCTTCACCAATGCCGAAGGTTCGTTTACTTTCGCCAATATTCAAAAGTTCTGGATTCATCCCGAAGCCATGAATACCTTTCTGTATTCGGTTGTTGTGGCTTTAATCACTACTTTTTTGTGTATTCTGATTGGTTATCCGGCCGCCTATATTCTGAGTAAAATGGAAGCAAGAAGGGCCAAACTGCTGGTCATCCTTTTTATTCTTCCGATGTGGATCAACTTTCTGATCCGCACGCTCGCGACCGTCGCCTTGTTCGATTTTTTCAAGATACCGCTGGGCGAAGGTGCACTGCTGTTTGGGATGGTGTACAATTTTCTGCCGTTTATGATTTACCCGATTTACAACATTCTGCAAAAAACTGATCAAAGTTTAATTGAGGCCGCTCAGGATTTGGGTGCCAACCCAAGACAGGTGTTTCTGAAAACCGTTTTTCCACTTTCCATTCCCGGAATTGCCAGTGGAATCATCATGGTTTTTATGCCCGTAATTTCAACTTTTGCCATTGCCGAACTGCTTACCATCAACAACATCAAGCTGTTCGGAACCACCCTTCAGGAAAATATTTACAACGGAACATGGAACTACGGAGCAGCATTGTCGCTGCTGATGCTTTTGCTGATTGGCCTTACAGCTATGCTTAACCGGGGTGGAAATTCGAAAGCTGCAGAGGAGGGCAACCTGATATGATCAAACGAATCCTGTCAGGCTCATACCTCGGTATTTTGCTGCTCATGCTTTATGCGCCCATCCTTATAATTATCATTTTCTCGTTTACCGAAGCCAAAGTGCTGGGCAACTGGACCGGCTTTTCGTTAAAACTGTACGCCTCCATTTTTCATGGGGGAGTTCACCACTCGCTCACCAATGCGCTGTGGAATACGCTCATCATTGGTTTAATCGCCGCCGCTGCATCAACAGTATTGGGCACGATGGCCGCCATTGGCATTTACAACCTGATGCCTCGCTCGCAAAAAGCCATGCAAATGGTGAACACGATACCGATTCTGAATCCCGATATTATAACCGCCATTTCGCTGTTCCTGCTGTTTGTTAGTCTGGGCATTTCGCAGGGCTACACCACAGTTATTTTGGCGCACATCACTTTTTGTACCCCGTATGTGGTGCTGAGTGTTTTGCCGCGTCTGCGCCGCATGAATCCGAACCTGTACGAAGCAGCGCTCGATCTGGGTGCCACACCATTTTTGGCAGTCCGTAAAATTTTGCTTCCGGAGCTTAAACCTGGGATGATCAGCGGTTTTATTCTGGCGTTCACGCTATCGATCGACGATTTTGTGGTGACTTTGTTTACCATAGGAAACGAGGGACTTGAAACCCTATCGACCTATATTTATGCTGATGCCCGAAAAGGAGGATTGACGCCCGAACTTCGGCCACTTTCAGCTATTATTTTTATATTGGTTCTGGTTCTGTTGCTGGTTATCAATCAACGGGCCGCAAAAAAGAAATTGTAAATCAAAAATATAGTATCAAATAAAAAGTCCTGAATATGGATGAATCAATGGAGACGGACGACCTTGTCCGGTGAGCCGAAAAACAAGTGAAGACGGCGTTAAAAAATCTTTTCTGTTTGATCCCGGTGAAACCGGGAGAGTTTAAAAGATTTTAGCCGTCAAGCGTAAGTTTTTCGAGTGAAGCGGACGAAGCCTTGACTTTTTTTGATTCCTTTTTTGTGTCAAGACAAAAAAGGGATTGGGGACAGGGGCAAAGCCCCGGATTTTGAAATGAAACAGTTTTTATTCCATACAATACGCATTCTATAACCAAAATATTAATACTACTTCAATGAGAACATCAACAAAAACAAAATTCATGCGGACCCTGGTTGTTCTTTTACTTCTGGTCACCGGGATTTCCATCTTCAATTCGTGCAAACAGAGCGATGATTCGCGGAAAAAAGTTCTGAAAATTTACAACTGGGCCGATTATATCGACGAAGGTTTGCTGACCGAATTTCCGAAGTGGTACAAAGAACAGACCGGCGAAGATGTGAAAATTGTATATCAGGTTTTTGACATGCCTGAAATCATGTACACCAAAGTGGCTATGGGAAAGGAAGATTTCGATCTGGCCTGTCCAACTCAGTACCTCGTTGAAAAAATGCTCAAAAATGATTTGCTGTTGCCCATCGACCGCAATTTTGGAAAGACCGAAAATTACCTCGGCAACATTTCTCCTTTCCTGCGCGAACGAATGGATGCCTTCAGCATTGCGGGCAAAAAAGCTGAAGATTACACGGTTCCTTATATGTGGGGAACTTCGGGCATTTTGTACAATACCGAAAAGGTGACCAAAGAAGAGGTTCAATCGTGGACTTGTTTATGGGATCCGAAATACAAAGGAAGAATTTTGATGAAAGATCATTACTGGGATGTGTACAACATGGCCGCAACAGTAGGTTTTTATTCTGAAATTACTTCAGGAAAACGTACCCGCTACGATGTTTCGAACGACCATGCCGATGCGGACATTGCTATGGTGGAGAGCCAGTTGAAAACGTTGCGCCCGAACCTGGCTGGCTGGGAAGCCGATTTTGGAAAAGAAATGATGACCAAAGGCGAAGTCTGGCTGAATTATGCCTGGGGTGGCGATGCCGTTTGGGCTATCGACGAAGCTTCGAAAGTTGGTGTTTCGCTGGCTTACGAGGTGCCAAAAGAAGGCAGCAACATTTGGTTTGACGGATGGATCATTCCGAAATATGCACGCAATGTAAAAGCGGCCAGTTATTTCCTGAATTACCTGTGCCAGTCGAAAATGGCTTTGCGCAACATGGATGTAAGTGGTTTTTGCAGCGCAGTGGCCACTCCCGAAATTATTGCAGCGCAATCCGATTCAACGCTTACCGAAACCGTTAACCTGAATTACTTTTTCGGTCCGGGCAACGGCAAATTGCACATCGATCCGGTTCAATATCCCGACAGCAGCGTAGTGAGCCGCTGTGTACTGCTTCACGATTTCCTCGACAAAAACGACAAGGTGCTCGAAATGTGGAGCCGCGTAAGAGGTAATAATGTAAATTAGGAAATATCGTTTTTTTATACATTTTGGGTATATTTTGTTCTGCCTCGAATAGTAAAATTTAAAAATACAATTGTATTTTTAAATTTTATATTTAATTTTACAATTGTATATCTGAAATATCACTATCTTATTTCAGATTAAGACTGATAAAAATGCAAAGATTAATTACAACAAAACTTATACAGTGGAAAAATAGTTCTGTTCGCAAGCCACTAATAATCAGAGGTGCACGCCAGACGGGAAAATCGTTTACGATTACTGAGTTTGGGAATTCTAATTTTGAAGGGACTACTCATATCATCAACTTTGAAAAGAGGCTGGACTGGCATTCTGTTTTTGAGCTAAATTTCGATATTACCCGAATTTTAAGTGATTTGGAAATTCTCTTGGGAAAATCAATAGTTGCAGGCAAAGATTTGCTATTCTTTGATGAGATTCAGGAATGTCCCAAAGCAATTACTTCGCTTCGGTACTTTTATGAACAAGCTCCTGATTTACACATAATTGCTGCTGGATCGTTACTTGAATTCGCACTTGGTAATATTCCTTTCCCTGTGGGGCGAATTCAATTATTGAATATGTACCCTATGAATTTTCAGGAATTTTTGATGGCGACCGGAAATGAACCAGCAGCCAAACTCATCAGCCAACCACCCAAAGAAGCTTCTGAAAGTGTGCATAACATGTTGATTGGCGAGCTGAAAAAATATTTTATTGTCGGTGGAATGCCGGAATGCGTTAAGAGTTTCGCGAATTCCCAAAAATTGACCGATGTTTTTGAAATTCAGAACAACTTAATGGCCACTTTTCGACAAGACTTTTTGAAATACACACCAAAAGTTGATATTGACTGTTTAAATGCTGTTCTAAATGCTGTTCCAAAACGTATTGGACAACAAATTAAATATGCCGGTTTGGCCGAAGATTATTCGAACCCAACGATAAAAAAAGCATTTGAATTATTGGAAACAGCGCGAATATTCCGAAAAGTTAAGGCTGCTTCTCCGGCAGGAATCCCGATGGAATCTTCTTCTTCAGATAAAAAATTCAAGGCCGTTATGCTTGACGTTGGTTTACTAAGTTCGCTTTTGGGTATTTCGCGTTCGCCTGACTATCTAAAAACAACATTGCTTTCATTTGCGCAGGGAGCTATTGCTGAACAATTTGCGGGCCAGGAAATTCTCGCGGCAACGGATGCCAACTTATTTTATTGGTCGAGAGAAGCCAAAAGCAGTAATGCTGAAACTGATTATCTGTTGGAAAAAGAAGGTAAAATTATTCCGGTTGAAGTAAAAAGTGGGAAAGGTGGCAGCCTTAAAAGTCTTCATCTTTTATTAGAAACATACCCGAATGTGGAAGAGGCTTTTGTTTTCTCGGATTCGAAATATGGAAAGATTGAAGCAGAAAAAATAACTTATATTCCTCTTTTCTACATCGCTTCAGCAGTTGCAAACAAAACAGTTTAGCACCTCCCGCTTCATAGAAGAACAGAATATATGGAAAAAAGACCCCGAATTAAAATTGAACGCACGTCGCTGGATAAAGTGGTCGATCTGGCTGGTTGGCTTGTGCTTGCAGGCCTTTGGCTTATGATTTTACTGAATTATGCCGATTTACCCGAAACCATTCCAACGCATTTTGATGCCGCCGGAAAAGCCGACGATTATGGAAGTAAATCTACCATTTTTATGCTGCCGGTTATAGCCACCATACTTTATGCCGGAATGACGCGCTTAAACTTGTTTCCTCACATTTTCAACTTCCCAACAAAGATAACGACTGAAAATGCTTTGGGGCAATACACCAACTCCACGCAAATGATGCGCTATGTGAAACTGGTTATTGTGTTTCTGTTTACCATCATTGTTTTTAAAACCATGCAAACAGCGACCGGAAAATCTGACGGACTGGGTATCTGGTTTTTACCCCTGGTTTTGGTACTTGCTTTAGCCCCGTTTGTAGTCTATCTGCTCAGGTTTTACCGGGCAAAGTAATTGCTTCCTGAAAAGCCAGAAAAATGCTCCGGTAACTGCAAAGTTGTCGGAGCATTTTGTTTAAACCCGGAAATCTTTTGTAAAATATAGACTGCCTAAACATAGAAATAGTTTATATTTGAGAGACGATTTGGTATTTAAAAAGTACTAAGTCTTTGGTGATATTTTCTTGTTAGGTGCATTCAAATAACGACGACAACCCTCGAAATAACAACGATAGAAATTCAAATTTGACGACAACAATATGCCTCTAAAACAAGAACTGATATACATTGACGGGAACAACAAAACCGATGATATTGTTTCTTGCCGTTTCATTGGGGTGGGTTTCAACAAAGACAAATATTCTATCAAATATAAAAGCAATAATACAGAATATCTTTATAGCGCAAACAAAGTAAAAATCGTAAAATCAGCTATTAATAGCGAAAAATCTAACAATCTCTTTCAATATCTGAACCATATTGCCGACACTGTCGGGCTAACAACCGATGAAGGGAAAAATATACTTGCTGACAGCTACTCAAAAATCACATTCATTCCCGAATATTCCATACTTGCAAATTTTCTTAACAGGGTACAGCCAACAGCAAATAATTTTAGTAACCCGATTGAAATATTTCCGTTTGGGTTCAATATAAGTCAAAAAAAGGCAGTAAATAAGGCGTTTCTTTCGCCTTTGAGTGTAATCGAAGGACCTCCGGGAACAGGCAAAACACAGACAATTCTGAACATTATCGCCAACGCCGTAATGAACGGACAAAGCGTTGCCGTTGTATCGAGCAACAACTCTGCAACAAAAAATGTCTATGAAAAATTGCAAAAGAACGGAATTGAGTTTATTGCCGCTTTACTTGGAAATTCCACCAACAAAAAAGAATTTATTGATTCTCAAACAGATATTCCCGATTTGTCACAATTCAATTTGTCGGGCAAAGAAAAATCAAACATAAAACACACCTGCGAAAACCTTTTTAGTCAACTTTCAGAATATCTTCTACAAAAGAACGAATTGGCATTACTAAAACAAGAACTCGACTGTTTGACAACAGAATACAAGCATTTTCAAGATGAAAATAAAATAGAAAATGATATTGATTTTTTGAAAAATACAACGGCTGACCGTTTACTTGCTCTTTGGGTTACCATTGAAAACCAAGCATTAACTAACAAAAAACTAACTTGGTGGGGAAAATTACTAAATAGGTTCAGATATGGAAAAAAAGAAAGAACCTTATTTGACATTCCTGCTGAAAAAGCGATACTTAATTGTCAATCAAATTATTATCCAATAAAGATCGAAGAACTGAAAAACCGGCTAAATGCATTAGAGATTTCTCTCAATCGTTTTTCTTTCGACAACAAGATGAAAGAATACAGCCAACTTTCAATGCAACTTTTTAAATCGGAACTTTACAAAAAATACAATCGCAACAAACGAGAAAAATATGAAATTACACAATTGCGTTCAAATTCGAAAAAATTTCTAAACGATTACCCTGTTATTATGAGTACAACTTATTCATTACGAAGAAGTTTGTCTGAAGAAATAACTTATGATTTTGTAATTATTGACGAATCTTCGCAGGTCGATTTGGCAACAGGCGCACTTGCACTTTCTTGTGCCAAACGAGCCGTGATTGTTGGAGACTTAAAACAACTTCCGAATGTAGTTGATGACAGAATGAAAGAAAAAACCGATGCCGTTTTTGATAATTTTTCCATTCCTGAACCATATCGCTATTCTAATCATAGTTTGCTTGCCTCGGTTATGGAAATTTTTCCATACATTCCCAAAACACTTTTGAGAGAACATTATCGTTGTCATCCGAAAATTATTGAATTTTGCAATCAGAAATTCTATGACAATCAACTTATTATACTCACAGAGTCTAAAAGCGAACGGGAACCATTGATGGTTTACAAAACAACGGCGGGCAATCACGCTCGCCAGAAAACGAATCAACGACAAATTGATATGATTATCAACGAGATTATTCCAAACGAAAAACTCGAAGGCATTGATTTCGGCATTGTTACTCCTTATCGAAATCAGACAAACGCTTTGCAACAAGCATTTAGTAGCACACAAATCAAAGCCGACACAGTTGATAAATTCCAAGGTAGAGAGAACGAAGTCATTATTCTTTCGACTGTTGATAATGAAATTTCAGAATTTACCGACAACCCTAATCGCTTAAATGTGGCTATTTCGAGAGCAATCAAACAACTTATTGTGGTTGTGAACGGTAATGACAGCGATAAAGACAGCAACATTGCTGACTTAATCCGTTACATTAACTACAACAACTTTTCTGTAAAAGAAAGCAAATTACGTTCAGTTTTCGATTATTTGTACAAAGGTTACGAACAAAAACGTGCTGAAATAATATCAAAAAGTGGCAATAAATCTGACTTTGACAGCGAAAATTTAATGTACGTATTAATTTCAAACACACTCAAACAGGACAAATTCTCAAAATACGATGTAGCTATACACTTTCCTCTACGCAATGTTATTAGAGATTTTTCCAAGCTTACAGAAGAAGAACAAAAATACGCACGACACTGCAACACACATTTGGACTTTTTAATTTACAACACGCTTGGTAAAAATCCGATACTTGCAATTGAAGTTGATGGGTTTGAGTATCACAAAGCAGGAACAGAACAATCTGAGCGAGATAAGAAGAAAGATAGGATTTTAGCAAAATACGATTTGCCATTACTTCGTTTCTCCACAATAGGTAGCGGCGAAAAGCAAAAATTGATGGACAAATTGACAGAAATAACAACATAACAACAACTTGACTGCCCATAATCGAGTAGACGGCTCCGCCAGTAGTTAGCTGACGGAGTGCACACTTCGGCAAGCTCAGTAACCACCTCTCACACTGCAAATTACTCCCTAATTGCGTACGATTCTCGTACACAGCGGCCTACCGATACATCAGGATGGAGCAATTTTCTCGTAATACGTTAGCAAAGCCTCGTAACCTCTTTTCCGCAATCGTTCCAAGGTAATGGTAGTAACCAAAATAGGACTTTGGGCTGTTGCCCATCCTCCCATTCGGATTCTGCTCCACTGAAAAGCATATTCAGGATCAACACCCTTTGAATCAGGTCTTTCCTTTTCCGTTCGAGTTTCTTCTCCCGATACCTATCGGGACCAAATGCAGTACCTCAGCCGGTTTCGCAGCCATCCGTCCAATTCCTTAAGTTTGTCGTGAATACTTGCCATTCGGAAGTAATTGAGCCAACCTTGAGGAATTATGAGTTTATAAATATGATTTTAAAGGCGACTTTACAAGGACTTCCCAATATGCTCATAAAAATAAAAAAGTCAGGGCTTCACTCCAGTGAAACCCTGACTAAAGACTGTTGAAAATGCTAGATTCTTATTTCAATCCGAACTCAATGACTTTACCTAATGCCACATACTTTTCGTACAGTTTGGCATAGCGGGCAACATTGGCTGGTATTGGTGTATATGTTTTTTCGAAACCTCCACCCATTTTTTTCTGAGCTTCAGAAATATTCGGATAAACTCCGGCAACCACCGCGGCAGCCATTGCTGTACCTAAAGCACAAGCTTGTTCCGAACGGGCAACTTTAATTGGCATATTCAGCACATCGCATACAATTTGCATTACAAATGGCGATTTTTTGGCCACACCACCCAAGGCAATTACCCCATCGATACGTACGCCTTCGCTAATAAAACGATCGACAATAGCTTTGGAACCAAAAGCTGTAGCCTCCACTAAAGCGCGGAAAATACGCGGAGCATCCGATCCCAGGTTCAGGCCTGAAATGACACCTTTCAGGTTTTGGTTGGCATCCGGAGTGCGGCGACCATTCATCCAGTCGAGGGCCACAATGCTGGTTTCTTCCAGCGGAATTTGTTCGGCAGCTTTGGTCAGTTCAGGAATGATCTTCGATGAAATTTCGTTGATCATTTTTACTTTGGTGTCTTCGTCAATCAGGGCGCTGCTGGCAATAATCTGCTCAGCAGGCCAGACCAGTACATTTTTAAACCAGGCATAAATGTCGCCAAAAGCCGATTGTCCGGCTTCCATGCCCAACATGCCGGGAACGATGGAACCATCCACCTGTCCGCAAATACCGCTGATCAGTTTGTCGCCCACTTCATCCATGGGGGCAATCAGCATGTCGCAGGTTGAAGTTCCCATCACCTTGCTCAGGTAATACGGTTCAATTTCTGCACCTACAGCACCAAGGTGTGCGTCAAATGCACCAACACCTACTTTTACATTCGATGGTAAACCCAGTTTGGCAGCCCATTCCGGAGTCAAATGTCCGGCAGAAATGTCGCAGGTAAAAGTTTCTTTAAACAGACGATCTTTCAGTCCGCTCAACAGCGGATCAAGTTTTACCAGAAAATCTTCGGTGGGTAATCCGTTAAAAGCCTCGTGCCACATGGCTTTGTGACCAGCGGCACAACGCGAACGTTTCAGTGTTTTAGGGTTGGTATTTCCGGTGAGGATGGCCGGAATCCAGTCGCAATGTTCTACCCACGAATAAGCTGCACGGTAAACTCCGGCATCTTCGCGGATCACATGTAACAATTTGGCCCAAAACCATTCCGAAGAATAAATTCCTCCTTCAAATTTGGTAAAATCGACATTCCACTCTTTTGAAAGTTCATTGATTTCGTCGGCTTCTTTTACGCCGGTATGGTCTTTCCAAAGCACAAACATGGCATTGGGGTTTTCCTCAAAGCCGGGAGTTAACGATAGCGGGGTGCCTTTTTCGTCAACGGCGATGGGAGTGGAACCGGTGGTGTCGATAGAGATGCCGACCACATTTTCAGCAACTCCTGCCGGAGCCAGTTTCAGCGCTTCAACAATGGTGTATTCCATCCCTTCCAGGTAATCTTTCGGGTGCTGGCGAAACTGATTGTTGGGGGCATCGCAATATAGCTGCTTTTTCCAGCGCGGATACTCAAAAACTACGCTGGCTACTTCTTCACCGTTTGCGGTGTTTACAATTAACGAACGAACAGAATCGGTACCGTAATCCAGTCCGATCGTGTATTTTGCCTGTGTCATGATAATATGGTTAAAAGTTTAATGTCTAAAGTTTAAAGAGTGGTTCCAAATTCCAAGTTCCAAATTTCAAGTATGCCCAAGAACAAGACTTAACTTGAAACTTGAAACTTGAAACTTTGAAGCTGAAACTATTTTTTCTGCCCATAATACGCATTCTTACCGTGTTTTCGGAGGAAATGTTTGTCGAGCAGTACCTGATCCATTTTCGTTTCAGGATTGAGAACGAAACTCCGAAAAGCCATTTTGGCGACTTCTTCCAGCACCACAGCATTGTGAACGGCATCATCGGCATTCTTTCCCCAACTGAAAGGCGCATGGTTGTTAACCAACACTCCGGGAATCATATCGGCATCCAGTCCTTTGAAGCATTCTATGATGACCTTTCCGGTTTCCAGTTCGTATTCACCCTTGATTTCAGCATCAGTCATTTTGCGGGTACATGGAATTTCACCATAGAAATAATCGGCATGGGTGGTTCCAATAGCCGGAATTCCTTTTCCAGCCTGAGCCCAGCTTGTTGCCCATTCGGAATGGGTATGCACAATTCCACCAATATTCAGGAAATTTCGGTAAAGTTCCAAATGAGTTGGCGCATCGCTCGACGGTTTGAGTGTTCCTTCCACCACTTTCCCTTCCAGATCGAGCACAACCATATCTGATGGGCTCATCACATCATACGAAACACCGCTGGGTTTAATCACCACCAAACCCGATGCACGATCGATTCCGCTCACATTTCCCCAGGTAAAAATTACCAATCCGTGTTTGACCAAATCGAGATTGGCTTTGCAAACATCTTCTTTTAATTGTTCGAGCATATCTGATAAAGTTTCAAGTTCAAATTTTCAAGTTCCATGTTCGGCTCCCTTCGACTGCATCGCGCTCAGGGAGCGGCACTCCGGTCTTCTGTCTCCGGTCTTCTGACTTCTGACTTATTTCACCGGTTCCAGCCAGGCAGCAAAACCACCGCCGGGAGCCATCCTGATTTTTATAACATCGCCCTTTTCAACGGTTTTCGAGCTTCGAATCACTTTTTCAGCGTCAATGGCGGCATCAGGAGCATCTTCGAAAGCTACCATTTTATATTTTCCGGCATCCAGAAAGTCAAGTTTAATTTCCAGTGCGCGGGTTTCGCTGTTGGTCATCGAACCAATAAACCATTCATTTCCTGAACGTCGCGCTGAAGTGATGTATTCACCAATTTGTCCGTTTACTATTTTGGTGTCGTCCCACATGGTTTTCACTTTCTTCAGGAATTCAACGCCGGTTTGGCCTTTGTAATTGTCCGGATGATCGCAGGCCACCATAAACGGACTGTCGTACACCACAAACTGAGCCAGTTGCATGGCGCGTGTTCCCAAAACCTGTGCCGGAGTTCCGTTCTTGAATTTTTCAGGAGTACGGTTCAGGAATCCCCCCGGAGTGAAATCCATCGGACCAGCCAACATGCGGGTAAAGGGCAAAGTGGTCAGGTGTTCAGGAGTTACCCGAAGAGACCATTTGTTGTATTCGTTGCCCATAACTCCTTCGCGGGTAACCAAATTTGGATACGTGCGGCGGAATCCGTCGGGTTTATAAGCTCCATGAAAATCAACCATCAAATGGTGAGCTGCAGCGGTTTTAACAATTCGTGCATACCAGTTTACCATTTGCTGATCGTCGCTGTCCATAAAATCGATTTTAACACCAGCAATTCCCCAGCTTTCGTAAGTAGCACAGGCCTTGTCCCAATCAGAGCGGTCAACGTCGGTATTGTAAAGCCAAACCCAGCATTTCACATTTTTACTTTTTGCATAAGCCAGAATTCCAGGCATGTCGAGCTGAGGTGCGATCTTGGTTATATCAGCTTCAGGTTTATTAAATGGTCCGTACCATTGCCAGTCGATTAACTGATAAGGCCAGCCCATTTCAGAGGCCAGATCGATATATTTTTTGAGCGTTTCATTGTCCATTTTCACTTCGCCACTCCACCAATGATCCCAGGCACACATGCCCGGCTTAATCCACGATGGATCAGCAATAGCGCAAGGTTCATTCAGGTTCATTACCAGTTCCGATTCAAGTAATCTTCCCGGCGCATCGCCCAGCATAATTACCCGCCATGGTGTTTTATGCGGAAACTTAAAACGGACTTTATCGCCATTATCCGGTTGTTTCGGAAGTGGTGAAAGACTGGAACGGACTGAAAATCCAGTAGAAGAGTGGTTGCTTTTCAGATACATTCCGGCATAATTGGTGATATTGGCTTCAGTAATTGCCGCATAACAGTTGTCGGCTACTTTTACGGTCATGGGCAGGCCAATTATCATCTGATCTTTTATGCCCGAAAGTTTCCGTTTGAAATATTCGTTTTCCTGCGATGAGCGGTATGAGTCATGATTGGCAGCCCAGCAATCGTGATCGGCAGTAAAATTAAATTCCACATTCTCATCTGCCAGAGCGTATTCATGGTTATTGTCGGGTCCGATAAACTCTGTCCGGAAAGCGACGCCATCGTCATAAGCGCGAAACACGAGGTTGATCTGGCGGTGCGGAAATTTCTTCTCCTTCATCCCCATGGTAAATTCCCGGCAGTGGTTTAAAATACTCGCCTTCCGCTTTAAAACCGGAGTCCAGGTTTCATTAATTTCCTTGGCCGAAGATTTCAGAATTTCCATATCGAAACCCAGAGGAGGAGCCTGTTTAAATTCAAAACTGATTTCAGAATCAACTAGAACGGGTTTCCCCTGAAAAAACACACTGTAGGTTATTTTGCTGCCTACATCAATTTTGGCTTCAACGATAGATTGGGGCGACATGACTGAAAATTGAGCTAGGCTTACACCCCAAAGGCTCAGAAAATATAGTACAGTTAGAGTAAATCGTTTCATTTTTGATCGCTTAAGTTTAGTTTAAGAACGTATTTAGTTTAGGTTTTTTGTTGAATTTTTGAATAAAACGTAAAATTAACACTTATCTTTATATCTCAAAATTCAATTGTCCTTACAGGCCTTTGCTTTTGGAACTTCTTTTTTATACCGAAAATTCAGAAATTCTTTCAAAAGCAAGACCACCGAAAAATAACTGCTGAATTTAGGCCATTTATATCAATTTCGGTGATCGGCTTGCCAATATTTAATTTCAGTTTGGGCAAACATTCTGCTTAGGATAAACGTTAAAATATGTCGTAAAACACATTATTAGTTATCATGCCAGTAAATATACCAGAAACAGCCAGCAAAAGAATCGTAATTATCGGAGCAGGATTTGCAGGTCTTAAATTAGCCAAAAACCTTATCGGATCAGGATATCAGATCGTTATCATCGATAAAAATAACTATCACCAGTTTCAGCCGTTATTTTACCAGGTTGCCAGTGCAGGCATCGAACCCAGCTCAATTCTTTTTCCGCTCCGGAAAATATTTCAGAAGCAAAAAGATGTTTACGTGCGGGTTGCCGAAGTGTATTCGATTGATGCGGATAAAAAGGAAATTCTAACCAGTCTGGACACCGTTTGGTACGATTATCTGGTCATTGCTTCCGGAGTTAATTCCAATTTCTTTGGAATGAAAAATATGGAAGAATTTGCCTTGCCCATGAAATCTGTTTCTGAGGCAATGTCGCTCCGTAACAAATTACTGCAGCGCTTCGAAAAGGCTGTTACTTTGCGCGATCAGAACGAGCGGAAATCTCTGCTTAATGTGATTGTGGTAGGTGGTGGACCAACCGGAGTTGAATTGGCTGGAGCTATTGCCGAAATGAAAAAGTTTGTCCTTCCGAAAGATTATCCGGATCTGAATTTTGATGCCATGCAGATTAGTTTAGTTGAAGGTTCACCGGCAGTGTTGGGTGGAATGTCGAAACATGCTTCGGAAAAGGCTTTATTTTACCTGAAACGCTTGGGCATTAATGTAATGCTGAATGCAAAAGTTACTGATTACGATGGACAGGTTTTGAGTTTTGCGGATGGGGAGCAAATTAAAACCAATACGGTAATCTGGGCGGCTGGTATCAGCGGTGTTCTTCCCGAAGGTATTCCTGCAGAGGTTGTAGGACGCGGTAAACGCATTATTGTGGATGAATTTAATCAAATCAGTGGACTGCCGGATGTATTTGCCCTTGGCGATGTTTCCATCATGTCAACAACAGATTACCCTAACGGACACCCACAGGTTGCGCAGGTTGCCATTCAGCAGGGATTAAATCTTGCCTGGAATCTTTTGTCGATGAGGCATCAGGGAAAACTCAGGCCTTTCAAATACGTTGATCGCGGATCGATGGCAACGATTGGCCGTAACCGTGCAGTCGCCGACTTAAGCTATCTGAAATTCAGCGGATTTATAGCCTGGCTTACATGGATGTTTGTACACCTTATGGCTATTGTGGGCGTTAAAAACCGACTGCTAATTTTTGTCAACTGGATGTGGAACTACATGACTTATGACCAATCGCTTCGGTTGATTTTATGGGCTGCCAAACGAAAATCCGGGCCACTGGATTAATCACAGATTATAGTGTTTTAGCCGTTAATCATTTTGCCATCTTTGCTTCTCAGCCTCGATTGGATCTTCTATTTCTTCCCTGCCCGGAAAATTTCTTACTAGCAGAATAAAAGATAAGTGTATAAAACACAATTTTAATTTCGGTGTTTTTTGTTTTACTGAAACAAGTATATTTACCTATCCAATTCTAAAACTAAAATTCACCAACTGTTATGAAGAAATTAATCGGTTTACTGGTTATTGCCGGAATGATCGCTTCCTGTTCGGCACCCAAAAAAGAGTTTACTCCCTCGTATTCGAAAGCTGATTTCGAAAAGGAAGTGAATGGAAAGAAAACCACCTTATTTACCCTAAAAAATGAAGGTGGAATCATTGTTACTTTAACCAACTATGGAGCTAAAATTGTTTCCGTATTTGCTCCTGATAAAACTGGTGCTCTGGAAGATGTTACCTTGGGATATAATTCAATTGACGGCTATGTGGCCGGTGATGCCGGACAAGGTGCCGTTGTTGGACCATACGCCAACCGTATCGCCAATGCCCAATTCGAAATTGATGGTCAGGTTTATCAGTTGCCTCAAAATAACATGCAAGCCTGTTTGCATTCCGGAACTGAAAGCTTTTACCGCCAGGTTTACGATGCCAAAGAAATTCAGACAGCCGACGGACCTGCGGTGGAAATGACCTTAACCAGTGCTGATGGCCAATGGGGCTTTCCGGGCAATAAAAACGTAAAAGTGACTTATACTTTGACCAAAGACAACGGTTTGAAAATCGACTATGAGGCAACAACCGATAAATCGTGCTTTTTCAATTTAACCAATCACGTTTATTTTAACCTGAAAGGTGAAGGAATGGGCGATATTCTTGATCATGTTTTGGTGGTTGATGCTAATTTCTCCACTGCGGTAGCCGATTCACAACTGATTCCAACCGGCGAGATTGCTGACATTCGCGGAACTGCAATGGATTTTACTACTCCCCATACTGTTGGCGAACGTATCGAGGACCCAATGCCGCAATTGCGTATGGGTGGCGGATACGACCACAACTACATTCTGAATAAAGATCAGAACGGCAATGAAATGACTTTTTGTGCAAGTTTATACGAACCGGTATCGGGTCGTTTTATGGAATGCTTCACTACAGAGCCTGCAGTTCAACTATACACCGGAAATTTCCTGAAAGGTAACATCATCGGAAAACGTGGAAAACCTTACAATTACCGCAATGGTATTTGCCTTGAAACTCAGCATTATCCCGATTCACCCCACCATCCAAATTTCCCGAATACCTTGCTCAAACCTGGTGAAACACTGAAATCAACAACGATTTACAAATTCTCTGTAAAGTAGTAAGTTGGACGGTTACTCCATTTTAAAATATAATCTGAATCCCGGTTGGCTATGCCTCCGGGATTTTTCATTCCTATCCCAGAGCCTGTTCAATATCAGCAATCAGGTCTTCAGCACCTTCAATGCCTACAGAAAGTCGCATCATGGTTGGTCGGATTCCCATTTCCTGACGATCGGCCTCTGTGAATTCGTGGTAAATTGTGGAATACGGGTGAATAATCAGCGATTTGTTATCGTTGAGGTTAGTCGCACGGCGAATAATCTGCAGCCGATTCATAAACCGGAAACATTCTTCCTGGCTTCCCAGGTCAAATGTCATCACTGATCCGGGTATTCCGTTGAATTGCTTTACGGCCAAGTCATAATATGCCGTACCTTTTAGTCCGGGATAATCTACCCGTGTAACTTTCGGGTTCTGTTGGAAATATTCGCCCAGTTTCATGCAATTCTGGTAGCAACGTTCCACACGAAGTTCCAGAATGTCTAGGCCGGCAATCATGTAATTGGCTGTATGCGCTGTCATAGGCATGCCAAAATTCCGGTAATAGTTTTTTCGGAGTCGGGCGATAAAAGCATCTTTCCCAAATTTCTGAGCAAAAGCCTTGCAGTTTGGATTTTTGTTCCAGTCATAAATCCCATTGTCAATAATCATTCCGCCAAAAGAAGTTGCTCCACCTGAAATAAATTTGGTGGTTGACATCACTTCCACATGGATGCCCAAGGCTTTTGAACTGAAGACCGATGGGGGAGTGATGGTGCTATCGACAATAAGCAAAATGTCGTGATTGTTTGCCAATTCCGCAATTTGGCTAATGTCAGATATTTCAAGTTGAGGATTAGTCACGGTTTCGAAATAAATGGCGCGGGTATTTTTATCGATCAAGGGTTCAATCAGTTCAAGCTTTGTCGTGTCAATAAATCGGGTTTCGATGCCGTAGGCCGAAAGACTTTGCTCAAAAAGTGAAAGTGTATGTCCAAAAAGATTCTTGCCTGAAATGATGTTGTCTCCCTGCTTGCAGATGGCCAGCATAGTTGCCGAAATAGCAGCCATTCCTGAAGTTAAGGCCAAAACCTGATGAGCGCCGGTCAATGCTTTCATTTTAGCCTCAAAGTACTCAACAGTTGGATTACTGGTACGTGAATACACATGAGCAGGTAATTCGCCACGGAAATTGGCCGCAATATCCTCAGCCGAAGCAAAATCGAAAGCCACCGATTCGTAAATCGGCATGGCCAATGCATTGTGCGGATCTTTTTTCGGAAAAGGTATATTTAGCGATCTGGTTGTAAAGCTTTTCATCATAAATTTTTTTAACTTGATTGTATAAGCACAAAACTAAACACTTATCAAGCCGTTTGGTTTGTTCGTCGTATGTTGAGTCAGCAAATTTGGTAATTATTTCAGAAAACCATTGCTGTCCGTATTTCAAATTCAATCGGGCGCTGAAACCATCCATTATTTTTATCTTTGAGGCAAATCAGTCGCAATGTCCAGTCGCAGTTGCGAGTGAAAACTGCGACTGAACACTGATCACTTTTTTTGCCTGAAATGAGAAAGCTTGGATTGATACTATTGATTTTTCTGCCGGTGATGGTTTTTTCGCAGACCACCTCCGTAAAAATTGCACTTTTAAAATATGGCGGTGGTGGCGACTGGTATTCCAATCCCACATCGGTGCCCAACCTGATTGCTTTTTGCAACGACAACCTGAAAACAAACATTGATCCGGAACCCGGAACAGTTGAACCCGGAAGTGTTGAGCTATTCAACTATGCATACGTGGATTTAACCGGACACGGCAATGTGTTTTTCTCTGACTCGGAGGCCGCTAATCTGCGCACTTATCTCGAATCAGGCGGTTTTTTGCATATCAGCGACAATTACGGGATCGATCAATTTATCCGTCGCGAAATGAAAAAGGTTTTTCCTGAACTTGATTTTGTAGAATTGCCCAACGATCACCCGATTTACAATCAGAAATACCGTTTCCCCGAGGGGCTGCCCAAAATTCACGAACACGATAAAAAACCTGCTCAGGGATTTAGCCTGATTTACAAAGGACGACTTGTATGTTTTTATACCTATGAAAGCGACTTGGGCGATGGATGGGAAGACCGATCGGTGCATAACGATCCTGAAGATGTCCGTCAGAAAGCATTGCAGATGGGAGCCAACATCATCTCGTTTGTGTTTAATCAATAAGTATTTATGAAAGTTATAGGAATTAACGGAAGTCCGCGCCGGGAAGGCAATACCAGTTTGCTGATTAAAAGCATTTTTGCAGAATTGGAAAAGGAAGGTATCGAAACCGAGTTTATTCAATTGGGCGGTAAACTGGTGCATGGTTGCACGGCCTGCGGAAAATGTCGTGAAATAAAGGATGGTCGCTGCCACATTAAAAACGATTTGCTCAACGAAATAATTGCCAAAATGGTGGAGGCTGATGGGATAATCCTGGGTTCGCCGGTTTATTTTGCCGACATTACCACCGAAATGAAAGCGCTGATTGATGTTTCGGGCTATGTGACCCGCGGAAACGGACATTTGCTTCGCCGGAAAGTAGGCGCGGCTGTAATTGTTGAACGGCGTGGAGGCGCCTTGCATGCTTTCGAAACAATCAATAACTTTTTCCTGATTAACCAGATGATTGTTCCTGGGTCGAGTTACTGGAATTTTGCTTTTGGCGGCAAACCCGGCGATGTACTGAACGACGAAGAAGGCATGCAAACTATGCGAACCTTGGGCGAAAATATGGCCTGGCTGATGAAGAAGCTGGAGGTGTAAGGATCCTTTTAACGGTTATATTTCAATTTATTTCACTCTTTCCTTCAATCGTTCAAACCTCAAACTATCCTTTGCCTCTGCCTTCGGGACATCTTTATTTTTGATGTGTTTTATTATTTCTTCAGCGCGTTCTTTTGATTCGGGATGGGTGCTGATCCAGTAGATTTGGCTTGGTAAATGTTTGGTTTGATCGGCCAGCCGGTAAAGGAAATTGGCAAAGGGTTCAGGATTGATTCCTGCTTTTTCGAGGTAATCTACAGCAGTAAGGTCGGCTTCGGTTTCCAGACTGCGGTCATAGGCAGTTGACGACAAATGTTTGATCGCTTCTTTTATCATTTCAGCATTCCCGTTTCCGGTTGTCATCGAAATCAATACCGACAAACCAATTTCTTTAATCAGTTTATTCATTACATGGTTCTTTTCCATGTGTGCCAGTTCGTGACCAATTACACCGTACAATTCGGCTTCATTTTCACAGGCAGCAATCAATCCCGAATAAATTACCAAATGGTTGTTTGGCAGTGCAAAGGCATTAATCTCGTCTTTCCGGAGCAAGTGGAGTTTTACTTTTTTCCGGTCAATTGTATTGGCCGTACAAATGCGGGTGAGCATAGAATCAACCGGCGAAACAATAGAATCTGAACTTATTTCGGTTTCCGAGCTTTTCAGCATCTTCCAGAATAAATCACCAATTTTTTCTTCGGTATTTTGGGTAACTTGCTCAATATTGAAAAGCTTCATCCAGTCGACCTTCGATAATCCGAGCCAAACGGCCAAAATTAGCGCTACCGAGATTATAAGTTCTATGAGTATTTTTTTCATGTGTTTATAATTTGCTTTTTAACTGCCACATGGAACTCACCATGTTAATTATCATGCTGTTAACCAATGTTTTTGATATGGCTCGTTTCATCGATCTTTGCAGATTAAATGAGTTAAACCACCAATTACCCACCATTCAATATGTTTCCCCTTACGGGTAGCCACAGCTGTATAAATGGTGCCGATAAATTCGGTGAGGTTGAAAACAAAAATGGTGACGATGTAGGCAATATAGTTGTTGGTAATATTTTCAGGAGTAAAGATGATGGAGATGGTCCACCAGAAGCCTACACTGTTAAAGGGTAACAAGAATAATTGTGACAACAAGGCCTGTATGCAATGCCACCTGACAAAATAAGTTCCTTTCAGGTTTCCGATATAAAATATGGAGGTGGCGATGAGGTTAATGATGGGCAAAGGTAATCCGCCCATAATGGCAATCAGCGACATGACGTAGCTGTTCGAGGCCTTTTCCAGTTCGTGTTCGTCGGGCTGGTAATGAAAATTTGAGGTGGCTATCATAGACCTTTGGCAATGTTCCAAATCCAATTCAGAAGCACGAGCAGGATAGCCGGGATGGCAATCCATTTTCGTTTCAGAACAAGTTCGGTACGGTTATAAAAATTGTACAGCGTGCTTTTCCGACTCAGAACATCGTAGATAATCCAAACCGGAAAAACAAGTAAAATGAATGTAAGAATTATTCCAAAAGGATTCCAGAGCAATGCTCCGGTAAAATCGCCTTTCAGAATTGACAGGACAGACCTTGTTGAACCACAAGAAGGGCAGGGTATACCTGTGACACGCTTAACCAAACATACACCGGGTTCCATAGATAAAGATACATTTCGGTGGTAAGTTAGCATCAGCCAGATATACCCTGCTGCACAAGCCGTTGACAAGAGTACATACAACTTGTTTCTGCCCATATAGGATTAATAAAGAAGTTGCTGGATTTTCTGCATGTTTTTTTCGCGGGTTGCACCCATAATCAGGAACCAGTCGATAATTGCCCAAATACCTAAGCCACCGCATGTCAGAAGTTTACCTATACCCATACCGGTATCTCCAATAAGAAAACGATCGATTCCTAAAGTACCGGCGAGTAAGGATACGATTAAACTTACGGTTGGGTCTTTCAATTGAACGGTTGAAATCATAGCCCATTTCGAATCTTCCAGAGCAATCAGTCGTTCACGGATTCCGTTGATCTGATAACTTTCAAAATACTTGGCATTGGTCATGATGAACATGTCGACTTTCTGTGCTTCCATAAAGTTAGTTTGTGTTTGTTGTCCCTACTCTTAAGGCTTTTCGGCAGCTCCCCGTTTGATAGGTGGTTTCAGGATTCCACTTTTTGCCTTACTGAAATTCAGGCAAATTATTTGTTTATCATAGTCGCAAGTTAAACTATTTTGTTCGAAAAATTGCTATCCTTTTTTGAATTTATTTAACATGTAGCCTATTAAAAGAATCGCTCACTGGCTCTGATAATATTTTCAATTAGTTTCTCTCCCAGGTTAAAAAAGCAATCCACATCTTCTTTCCGACTGATCCATTGATTGGTTTCCAGCCCGATAACCTGTTGGCCTTTTAATTCGCTGATGACAGAAATGTAATTGTGTTGAATAATCAGTTTCAGTGGCTTGATCTGTTTCTCGATCTCCATAAAAAGATGAGCTTCTTTTTCGCTGAGCAAAACCTGGAAATTCCATTGTTTTGAAGCGCTGAGGGTAAAGTTGCTGTCGATGATACCAATGTCGGTTTTGCGTTTGTTGAATACCAAGATATTATCTGACCAATGTTTCCGGGATAGTTCCAATTCCATTTCCGGTTTCAGTCGAATTGCACAAAATATTCCGGCGAATGTTTGCGATGAACCTAATTTTGCCCCATACGAATCGAACGTACAGAAAGTCAGGTTTCCCTTTTTAATGGTAATGTATTTGGTATTCAGGAATGGATCATTGGGTGAAAGCAAAAGTCGTTTTTCGTCCAGATGAGTTTCGCATGCCAATCCGTTTTCTTTCGCGTATTTCAGTAGTTGGTTAAAAGGGTTGGGTTCGTCCATAGATTTTTGTATTTTACTTTCAATTTACATGCTCCAAGTTAAACTATTTTGTCCTAACAATTGCAAGTTAAACCAATGTTTATAAGTAGTTCAATTCTTATTTAGGCAGAATTTCGTTTGTTAGCAATATTGTTTTTATTCTTTCAAAAAGTTCTTTTGTTATCTGTTTTGGTTATAAATTGACAGGCTTATTCGGTAAATCATTTTAGATCATTATTTTTGCGCCAAATTGAGGAATATGAAAGAAGCCAAAGCATGTGAGAATATTCACGAGATACGAGAATGTATTGACGAGATTGATGAACAGATTCTTGTCTCTTTTGGGAAACGGATGGAATACGTAAAGGAGATTGTGAAATTTAAAACCGATGCTGACGGAATTGTAGCCCGCGACCGGCAATTGCAGTTGCTTCAAAAACGCAGGGAATGGGCTGTTGAATCAGGACTTGATCCGGATTTGTTTGAGGCAATGTATAAAATGCTTATCAACTGGAATGTGCAAAAGGAAATGGAAATATTCAGGAACAAGGAAAACGCAAAAAATTAAACTCAATAAAAATAGTTCGAAATGTATAAAGCAGATATTAAAGTTCTCGATTGCACCGTCCGCGATGGTGGTTTGATGAACAAATGGCAGTTTAGCGACGAATTTGTAAAAGGCGTGTACGATGCCTGCGTTGAAGCTGGTGTCGATTACATGGAAATTGGCTACAAAAGCAGTGAAAAAGCATTTAGCCGTAAGGAAGTTGGCCCCTGGAAATTCTGTGCAGAAAGTGATTTGCGGCGGATTGTAGGGAATAATGATACCAAATTGAAATTGTCAGCCCTGGCCGATATCGGGCGAATTGATTTTGATGACATCCCGAATGCTGCCGACAGTGTTATCGATATGATGCGCATTGCCTGTTATGTGCATCAAATGGATAAGGCCGTTGAACTGGCGCATCATTGCATGGATAAAGGTTACGAAACAAGTATTAACCTGATGGCCGTTTCGAAAGTAAACGAACGCGATCTGGATGAAGCATTGATGGATTGCGCCAAATCGCGCGTTCCGATCATCTATTTGGTTGATAGTTTTGGAAGCATGTATTGCGAAACAACCCAACATCTCCTGAAAAAATACCAGGAAGCCTTACCCGGAAAAGAAATTGGGATTCATGCACACAATAACATGCAACTTGCCATGTCGAATACCATTACTGCTTTGATGGGCGGTGCGACTTATCTGGATGCAACTTTGCTCGGAATGGGGCGAGGTGCGGGCAATTGTCCTGTCGAGATTTTGATTGCTTTCCTGAAAAACCCCAAATACCGCTTGTTACCTTTATTGAAAGCCATTCAGGAACAAGTACTCCCATGGAACCGGAAAATTGATTGGGGATACCATGTTCCTTACCTGATTACCGGAGCTTTAAACGAACATCCGCGATCGGCAATGGCTTGGATGGACTCGGAACGGAAAGACGATTTTGTGTCGTTTATGAAAGAACTACACGATTACGAATTACTGGAGTAAAACTTAAATTAAAAGTATAGATAGAAAAGAGGGCAGAAGTGTCCTCTTTTTTTATTAGAAAACGATTTTCAGGAATACAGTGGGCGTGAAGGGAACAGCATTCGAATAGATGCGTATGTCACCCAATTCAGGCGTTAGCTGAATGTTTTTAAAGTTGGAATACTTCAGGTTTTGCGTATCGAACAGGTTCATAACAGAGAATCCAAGTTCGCCGGTAAACCGTTTGGGCGTATACCGATAAGTCACGGCTGCATCAACCCGGTTGTACGATACATTGTTGTTGACTTCGTTTTTATAAATCTGTCGCAAAACTTCCAATCCCGAGCCATACACGTAGTTGGCCGACAGGTAAAACTTGCCGATATTGAATAATGCAGCCAGTTTAAATTCATGCTGCTGATGTTGCGGCGCCAGCCTATAGGCCGGCAAGGCCATGTTTTTTTGCGCGAAACGCTCAAGCGCCTTACTTAAGGTATAAGAAGCCCAAACTGAGTGTTTTCGGAAATCTTTTTTTGCGTAAAAATCAATTCCATAGGTTTTAGAATCACCAAAGTAAGGGTAATACCCATCACTTCGGGACTCATGATTAAAACGTGGTTCGAATACCCGTTGAGTTAAATTCCGGGTTAACCGGTAGTAAGTTTCAACGTTTATGGTCAGGTTGTTTTTAAAATAATTTATACCACCAGCCAGATGTTGTGCATTTAAAACAGGAATTTTCTTATTGCTGGTAATCCAGAGGTAGGAGTAGTTCTGATCCTTGTCAACATTGGCAATCTTGTACATAAACTGGTTGTAAAGTCCCCACGATGCATTCAGCTTGATCTGCTCGTTAAATTTATATGTGGCGCTTAACCGGGGTTCAAAAAATAGTTTCGGATTGCTTGTAACCATATTTATGCGCGCTCCTGCCTTTAGTACCAATCGCTTGCCAATGGGCAAATTGTCGTGTATATAAGCATAAAACCTGTTGTTCTTGTATCGACTTAAGGTGTCGATAGATAGCGTATCGAGCAAATTGGCTGTAGTGTTTATCTGCGACTCATTGTTGAAAAAGCCAGCGCCAAATTCAAGCTGATTTCCATTGAGCAGATTCAGAATATTGTCAACACGAAATGAGTTTTCTAAAGCCTTATTGCTGGTGTTGAACAGGTCTTTATTGTAAACAACTTCGGTTTTAGTGTTCGACGAATTAACTTCTTCCGACAACTGTCTGGAGAAATCAGAATGTGAAAAGACAAATTTTGAAACAAGCTTATTATTCCATGTCTTATTGAAGAATGCTGATATTCCGCGCTGAGTATTATCCTCCTCGTTTAGCAGATTTATAGCGAGTGGAGTAATAATGGTTTTGCCATTTTTTTTCATTTCACGCGTGGTAGTGGCATCAGCTGATAAACTAAATAAATCGCTTCCACCATACATGCTAACGTAAAACTGGTCACCATTATCAAAGTTCCAGGTGTATTTTAGGTTCAAATCCCTAAACAGGTAATCGTTCGGGTAAACATTCATATCGAACTGTACATTCCGGATTTGTGCCGATTTATTGTCATTTTTTGGTAGTGGACGTATTGGTGCGAAGATGTTAAAATCTTCGGAGCTGAACAGATCATAGTAGGTTTGGCGGTAGGCCAGCAGCAACGACGATTTTTTAAATAGAGGTATTTCAACCATTCCGTTCAATGTGGTAGGGTTCACATTCAGGCTGAAAACAGGTTTCTGTGTGTTCCCGTTTTTTCCGGTAATGTTTACAATTCCACCAACCCGATTGCCATATTTAGCTTCGTAACCGCCTTTGAGAATTTCAATATTTTTGACCAGAAAAGGATTGATCGCGCTAATGTTGTCATTGTAATTTTTCAATCCGAAAAGTGTAAATTCATCAAATGTTACCTGATTCTGGCCTTCCGAACTTCCCCACATCAGCAAATCGCCCGATTGTTCACCGGCCGCCTGAATTCCGGGCATTAACCGAATCAGGTTAAATACCGAGTTGTCACCTTGTCCGGGCAGAAAACGTGCAATATTTGGATTGATGGTTATTTTCCCGGTCTTCTCTCCAATCATAGTTGATTTCTCTATGGGGTTATTCTGAATAAGAACTTCAGGAATATCCAGAGTAGAAGGGACCAGCTCAAATTGGTGGCTGATTCCGGCAAAAAGCAGGGTGTCGCAGATGTAGTATCCTAAATGCGAAATGCGGACGTGAAAAGAACTGTCCGCAGAAGCTGTATAATTAAAGGATCCCGTCACATCCGCGACCATCGGATGGTTGTTGATCAGGATATTCGAAAAAGGGAGTGGTTCGAAAGAGCCAGCCTCCACCACCTGGCCGGTTAGTCGTTTCTGATCCTTGCCCGGGACTCCTTTTAGTTTCTTTTTATCGGGAATGATAATGTAAACTTCTCCCGTTTTTTTGATTTGAAAAGGCAAATCTTTTAGGAGATAGCGCACCGCATCGTCTTTCGTATTAAAGACTTTTGAGACGGTAATTTTATATTGTGATAGTTGGTTGTCGCTGTACGAAAACTGAAAATTATACTGATCGCGCAATTGAACTAAAACCACATTAAGTGGCTGGTTATTCGCATCAACCTTTATAATTTTGTTTTGTGCAGATGCCGTGAGGGTAAGCCACGCAAACAGAAATAATATGGAAATTCTTTTGATCATTCCTCTTCGCGGGTAATAAGATATTCACCAGATGAATTGCGTACATATTTTAGTCCGAGAGCAGGGCAAACGTAACTCAAGGTTTCTTCAATACTTTGATCTTTGGTGAAGTTCCCGGTGTAAAGTGAATAATTATCGGGTTGTGCATTTATTTTCACACCATATTGGCGTTCAATTTCGTGAAACACCTGCAGAACTGGCGATGCGGTAAACAAAAATATGTTTTTACGCCAAGATATTTCGGGGAAAGTTTCAATGTCGACCAATACATTGATTTTGCCGTTGGACTGAATTTCGGCTTTGCTGTTTGGTTTTAGAATGGCTTCGAAACCTGTTCTGGATTTTACTTTCACGCTTCCGGTTATACAGGTTACTTTGTATATTTCAGCACGCGAGAAAATATTAAAGCTTGTACCCAAAACCTGAGTAATTCCTTTCGAAGAGTTAACTGTAAATTTCTTTCCTTTTTCAACTTCAAAAAATCCTTCACCTTCCAGTTTCACAATGCGCTGAATCTTCCACCAATAGGGGAAATAAGTTAATTTACTTTGCGCGTTCAGATTTACTTTGGAATGATCAGGTAGTTCTGCAGCTAAATGTTGGCCGGCGACGGTCTCAACTGTAACAGAATAAAAACGAAGGAAGCTTCCGAGTGAAAACAAAACAATGATACTTGCAGCAACAGCCCATTTTGATCGTGTAAAATTAAGAATCAGGGAACGACCTTTCGGTTGCGCGTCAATGCGTGCTTCGAGCTTGGCCCAAACATCGGCCTCGCTTTTTTTCCAAAGGAATTTTCCTCCTGAAAAAAATGCTTTGCTTTGTCGGTCAGCAGCACTGTGGTCGATATGTTCCTTATTTGGTTTCACTTGTTGTTTTTGTGTTGATCCGGTTCAAACGGTAACCCAGCATGAATAAAATGAAGCCTGATATTTTGTCTTTTAAATGTAATTTCAGGTGATCGAGCGCCTGACTCATTCGTTTTTCAATGGCTTTTACGCTTAATCCCAGTTGATCGGCTATCTCTCTGTATTTCAATTCATCAATCCGATTCATCAGGAATACGGTCCGTTGTTTTTCCGGCATTGTTTTTAGAGCTGTTTCATAGGCATTTTTCAACTCCTGAAAGTTTAATTCGTCTTCAGGAGTAAGGCTTTTATTGTTGGGTTGAAATGTGTCGAAAAAATTAAATACAACCTTTTCTTTTCGGTAGTGAGAGATAAACAGATCGTTGGCAATTTTGAAGAGCAAACCTTTCACGGTTTTAGAGTCAATCGTCATTTGTTTTTCCCATATCCGCATGAAGGTATCCTGAGCAATGTCGGTAGCAATTTCTTCATCGCCTGACCTGTAAAGCACATATCTCCTGACGTCCTCAAAATAGGTTTCGAATACTGATCTGAACTCTTCTTTCTTCAATTTTCCTCAAATTTTCATCTGCTCCAAAGATAGATGAAAAAGTATATGATTTTAAAAGAGAGCCACGCATAGCGGCTCCCTTATAAAAATTATAATTATCTATTTACCTTTTCCGTGTCCTGGCCCTTTATGTATCCCTTCGGTTTTTGCCTTGGGCATCTTTCCTTTTAATTCGATCTCAACCGTAGTTCCATCGGTGGTAAGGTTGGCTAAATTGTCGCATTCTCCATCGCCATAATCCAATGTGGCAATAACAGAACCATTTTGGCTGTATTCTACAATTCCCTGAACATGATGACGGCAATCGCCCAATTTAATGAGTGGTTCGGTAATCACCCTGGCATATTTTACACCTGCAGAAGTTTCCACCTTGATTGATCCGGTAACCTGAATCATGTCATCGGCGCGTTCTTTGGGAGTGTCGATTCCTTTCAGCCATTCACGAACGTGGTTTCCAACTCTGGTAATTTTTGTTCCATCAGCAACTAACGTGAATACAACATCACTGACTGTTGTCATTTTTCGGGTAGTTGCATTATCGCCGTTAAATGTTTCGATACATTTGCCGTTAACACCAATAGAATCGATCACGCAGTTGGTATATACAATGGTTCGCGTGCTGCCATCGGTATCTTTTGCTCCTGAAATCCCGATAGTGACTTTTCCGCTGATTAGTCTTCCGTGGTTTGTTTCAATTCCATCACCGTAGTCAATCGAAATGGTAATCGGATAACCGGCAGCAGCTGTGTCAATCGAAACAATGGGTGCCTGTCCTTCTACATAATGATTGTGTCCCTGACCAGCTAGTAAATTACCCTTTTTGCCTTTGAAATGCGCCAGCTGCCTTAGCATGTGTTCGTATTCGGCATAAAAGTCGGCTTCATAATCGGCTTCTTCCGAAACACTTTGAACTGCCACATCATTAACCGCAATGGAAGCCGACTTCAATTGGGCCGCCGTTAAATCTGAGGTAGAAACCTCATCTGTTTTTTCGCAAGAGAAAAACGAGAAAGAAATAATAACCAATAACGTTTGAATAGTTGTTTTCATGTGATTCTTAAATTTGATGGATTAAACATTGAATTTTAATCTATATCCGAAAGACAAGGTTTTTACCCTACTTTTTCAGAAACAAATTTTAACAAATCGATAAAAAATAATTTTATCAGGTAGCCGGAACAAAACAAAAACGCCGGAAAAGTCAGGTAATTCCTGAACTTTCCGGCGATATGACTGGAGTAATTTATTTTACTCCTCTTTTTTCTTGATGCCGAATTCGGGTTTTATTTTCACAAAGAAAACAGGTATCATCCCCGGAATCATACAAAGTATAACCCAAACAAAGAAATGCTGATAGCCTATAATTTCCTGCAACCAGCCGGAGAACATACCCGGTAACATCATACCCAAGGCCATAAATCCGGTTGCAATAGCAAAATGAGCAGTTTTGTGTTCACCTTCGGCAATGTAAATCATATATAACATGTAAGCGGTAAAGCCAAATCCGTAGCTCAATTGTTCGATGACCACACAAAGTCCGATAATCCATTGGCTTTCGGGCTGTGCATACGACATGTAAACATAGGCCAGGTGAGGAATGTTAATTGCCAGAGCCATTACCCAAATCCAATATTTTAATCCTTTCTTAGCAGCGGCTATTCCTCCCAGTATTCCTCCGGCAGTAAGTGCAAGTATTCCAAATGTACCATAGAGAAGTCCAACATCGCCGGTGGTAAGCCCCAGTCCGCCCAGTTGTCTTGAGTCGAGCATAAACGGTGAAGCCATTTTAATAATTTGCGATTCGCCCAACCGGTAAAGCAGCAGGAAGGAAATGATCAGTCCAATATCTTTTCTCCGGAAAAACGAGCCGAAAGTCATAAAGAATTCTTTGAACAGGTTTTGATGTTCGCCAACTTGCTTATCAGAAGCAGGGCGTGGCAGAATGAAGCGGTGATAAATCGAGAACAAAATGAACATCACAACCAGAATGATGAAGGTGATGCTCCATGCCAGATGAATGTTTCCGGATATTCCTTTAAATACAGCTTCGGTAGGTCGGGTCAGTTTTTGGTCGCATTGAAAAAGCAGGTAGGCTGGTTTTTCGTAATTTGTTGCATTAAACATGAGGCGTTCACCTTCCAGTAAACGAAGGCTTTTATCTCCGCCTTTGAAATCGAAGTTCATCACCAATTCTTCATTCTTTTCGGGTTTCGAACTCAATTTTACGGCTACAACGCTAACATTACCTGTTGGGGTTTTACCATCAATTACCGGTTTCTTAACTCCAAAATATTCCTTCAGAAATTCTTTTAGAGGTATAGAAATATATTTCGACCACCAGGAAACCTCTTTAGCCAAAGCAACCTGATTCAGCACAAATCCATTCTCCAGATTGTATGTCGAAACAACTTTCCGAATCGAGTCCAGTTGATGAGTCGGAATATTTTTGGTTGATAATTCGGCTTTCTGTGGAAAAACAGCAAAATAGCTATCTCCGCTGTTGGTTTCCACATTTTGTGGAACTTCAGGAAGTGTAATTTCCTTTGCAAACGAAGGGCTTGCCATTGCAGTAATTTCAATAGGCGGCAGACCTGTGGACGTTTCGAAAAAACCCGCCAGAATAATCAGAAAACCCTGGCCGGTAATCATGGCAATGCGATAAAACGTACTGCGGATACCTACAAAATAAGCTTGCTGGTGTTCGTTGAGACCCAGCATGTAAAAACCATCGGCAGCAATGTCGTGTGTGGCCGAACTGAAAGCCAGCAGCCACATAAATATGAGTGTAGCTTTGAAAAAGATGGGTAGCGGTATGGATAGCGCAATGCCGCCCAGTGCAGCACCAATAATCATTTGCATGATTACAATCCACCAGCGTTTGGTTTTTAGCAAATCTACAATCGGGCTCCAAAGTGGTTTTATTACCCAGGGCAAATACAACCAGCCCGTGTATAGTGCAATGTCGGCATTCGAAATCCCCAGTTTTTTGAACATGATAACTGATACGGTCATCACTACCACGTAGGGAATGCCTTCAGCAAAATACAGCGTTGGAATCCATGCCCAGGGATTGCGCTGTTTTGGAGCAGGGGGGGGCGTGTTATTCGTCATTGGTTGTTGTTTAATGATTAGCTAGTTTGATGTTTATTCATACTTGGTCTGAAATAAAATCCAGTTGGTTATTATTTCGAGCGCTTTTGGTGAAAATGTTTGTTCAAGCTTCAATGATTCTTTAATGGTTCCTTTTTCGCATTCCTGAAAAGAATGATTGAGTCCTTCCAACTCGATGATCTGGAAATTTTTATTGCCAGCCTTCACTAGAGCTTGTTTAATAGCTTCCTGATTTTCTTTTGATGGTACCTGCCGATCCAGGCTTCCTCCAATTGACAAAACAGGACAAGTCACTTTTTCAAAATAATCAAAAGGATTAGCAGTAAGGTTGAACAGAGTGTGAGGACTGGTCTTCATAGAAATAACAGTCATATAAAAATTTTCTACGTTAATTTTTTTCAACTGATCGTTATCTAACGAACCGAAATGATTCCTCATGAAACTGTCTTTAAATTTCATGAGTGAATCCGCCATTGCTTTTGAATCCAAATTTAAATTCATCATTTCGTACAATTTTTGATTGGCTTGTTGCGCTTCGTCGTATTGTATTTGGTTCAGTACACCATCTTCCAAACTTAACTGGATTTGCTTTTCAAAAACATCACGCATTTTAAGTCCGGGACTAGCCAGCAGAACAATGAATTTGAAATCATCGCTTTGGCTGGCTGCCATGGCCGACACCATTCCTCCTTCGCTGTGTCCAATTAGTCCAATTTCATTGCTGATGATTTCGTTGCGGGTAGTCAGATACTCTTTCCATGCCAGCAAATCACATGAAAGTTCAAGTGGGGTTGATTTATAGAAGTTTCCTGTCGATTTTCCAATTCCTCTGCTGTCATAGCGAAGTACACCGATTCCATGTCGGGTTAAATAATCAGCAACCACTAAAGTTGATTTATGGTGATTCCCATCGCTATCCCTGGTTGTTGGCAAGCTTCCAGATTGAAAAATCACCACAGGATATTTTCCTTTTTCATTCGGCAAAGTAAGGGTTCCTGCCAAAATGGTGCTGTCTTTTGGATTTCGGCAAACAACATTCTCCCAATAATAAGGGAATGGTCTTTTCGGTTCTTGTGGACGATAGATTGGAACACTATCACGAAACAAAGTTACTGGAAACACTTTGTCGTCCAGGGTCAGTTCTCCGTTTAGCTGGTTTTTGTTCGCTGCCAATGATCCTGTAAATTTTGCATCGTAGTAGATTTTGGTTTTCTTAGGTTGATATAATTCTCTTTTTCTGATATTCTCGTTCCTAGTTTTCAATCTTTCTTTTGATACTTTCAAATTAAGGTCATATCCATTGAAAGAAGTATCTTCAATTGTAAGGTAAGTAGGCTCAATCAATACAGCAAATACTCTACTTGGTTTCTGGTTTATAACGATTAATTCAATATTTAAGGTAGTATCTGATGATTCAAAACGACCTTTCCAATTTCCTTTAAAATCTTGAGAAAAGGAAATGTCTGGGAGAATTAGTAGGAATAGAAACAGGTAATATTTCATATTCTAGTTTTAATATTCTTTCGAAATCATTGCCCCCCTGAAATAATGCAGCAAAATTTCGTCGTATTTGTAGCCTTTGGCACCCATCATGGCAGCACCAATCTGGCAAAGGCCAACTCCGTGGCCCCAACCGGCACCGGTTAGCACAAACTCGCCGGGAATACCGTCTGTAATATTTAATTTATCCACCACAAATGCCGAACTATATAAATGTGACTCGGATAAGGTTTTGCGGATTTCCAGCTCTTTGCCGATGGACAGTGTCAATTTGGTTCCCACGATTTTCAGCTTTTTCAGTCGGCCCGATTTGCCAAGCTCAACTGGAATAAGATCGACAATCGCTCCAAAATCTTTTCCTGATTTTCGTGCGATCAGTTCGGCCAGATCGGCTTGCTGACAAGTCAGACTCCATCGGTAAAAGTCTTGCGTTTCCTGATCGTAATCGTTCAAAACCTGAGAAAGAACCTCTTTGTCGCGGGTGTTGCAAAATGCTTCAGGCGCATTTCTGATCCATTTGTCTGCAGCAGCTTCATTGGTCAAATCGGTGTCAAAACCTTCCGGAGTGTTCGGATTATCGATTATGGCTTGTAAGTACGAATGAACTTCGGGCTCCCAAACGTTTTCAAAAGTTTCTGAAATTCCGCCACAGCTTTTTGAAAAACGGGCATCGCAAACATTTTCACCATCCATCAGCAACATACCGCGCGTTTTGTCAATTGCTTGCTCAACCAATTCGGTCGATTGACGGGTAATTCCCTGATAGCGTTGGCAATGGTCGTCGCCACACACATCAAAATTCAGGTGATCTTCCCGGTCGTACCAGCGAATGTATTCTTCCGGAGTTTCAGAAATACTTTGATAGGTTTTTCCGGAATGCTGCAAATTTTTCCCTTTTTCTGTTTGTGCCAGCAACCACGAACGTGAAATGATGGCATGGGCTTTTAACAGCTCCAGACTGCTGGTTGCGCTCATTTCCGAAGAAATTACACTTACCAGGTAATCTTCGAGTGGTAAAATATTTATCGCTGTTAGTTTTTCATTTTCGATGATGATTTTCAGCGAACCTTTAAAGGTTTGATCTTCTTTTCGTTCCCAGTGAAAATTGATGCCAATGGTTACATCGTTTAATTCAAATGAAGCTTCATGATACCTGACTGGCTCGAAAATGAGTTCTTCTTCGTCCGTCATTTCATCGTCGAGCCAGATTTTACCTTCGCGATAATTCACTTTGTGCAGCTTTTCAAACGGGACTCCGTTGGGTGCCAGCAGGTATTTTTCGTTCAGCCTGAAAATAATTTCTGACTGATACATGATTCCGATGCTTAATTGTGGTTCGATCATAATTTCAAGTTCAAAGTTTCAAATTCAGGCTTCGACAAGCTCAGCCACCGTCTATTATTGGGGTGCTGAGTCCCCAACAACCAGCCGGGGGTTGTTGGTTATAAACATAGTTCAAGTACCGGATAGATTGGTTCGGCAAAGCCGAATCTCCGGTACAATTTTTCTCCATCTTTCGAGGTGTGCAGTGCTACTTTGCTAACTCCCCTATTACGGGCTTCATTCAGAAGTTCCTGAAGTATCATTGCAGAGATGCCTTTACGGCGGGCAAAAGGTGCGGTGTACATGTTTAGTATGTCACCTTCAAGGTACGATGATTGATTAAAATCACCGGGAATTTTTTTCAAAACCATGGCGCCAAAGCTCAATGTTTCGCCATTCAGTTCGGCCATAAAAGCAAAAAAACTATTATTGGCCAATGCCTGAATAAAATATTGGTTCAGCTCAGTTTTTAATTGCTGCTGATATTCCACGCTTCTTTCTCCCTGCATCTCGCTGAGATAGGCCATTCGGTATGTGGTCAGAAGTTCAACTTCGTCGTTCCCGATTTTCCGGATTTGGATTTTTGAAAAATCAATCTGCATGGTGCTCCATTTCTGTTTCACGGCAAAACCGAATATCATTTATTTTTAAATCTGTAACTTGTCGTACCAATTTTGGAAATATAAAATTCAGTAAAACAAGCAATTCGAATTAGTTTGATAGTTGGATTTGCTCATTACTAACTTAGTAAATAATGTGGAGCCCACGAATAGTCAATCGGTCTATTTTACCGAATTGTTGTATAACAGGTAAGTTGATCGCAAAGCCATATAGATTGCATGCTGCGATAGAAAATGAATAACCAATATCTGGGCTAATTAAACTATTTCTCTGGAGTTACAGAACCTGAAAGTTGACCACTAAGCCGAAGTAATTCAATTTCAGCTGATTTGCACCTGAAAAGTGATTGCAAAAGTCGATTCTCGGCATCGAGCAATTTCTTTTGGGTTTCGCGTAGTTCGATGTCGTTCATTGCGCCGAGCTTGTATTTTTGTTGAGAAATATCCCAATTTAATCGGGCAAACTGCATGTTTTCTTTTTCGAACCGTACCAGTCTCAGATTTGTTTGAAAGTCGTTATAAACCTGTTGCAGATTAGCTTCGATAGTCAGTTTTTGTAACTCGGCATCCTGAGCAGCCGATTCTTCTCTGATTTGGGCAACCTTCAATTTTTGATTGTTGGTAAAGCCATTAAAAATATTGTAGTTCAGGGTGAGTCCGGCAGAGAATCCCAAATTTTGGTTACTTGTGAAAATTCCAACGTCTGATTGTGATTTACTGTACGAATAGCCTGTGTTTACACTTAAACGGGGAAGCCTTGATGTTTTTATTTCTTTGGTTGTCAAATTTGCCAGATTAATAGCACTGCGGGCTTCCTGTAAATCCGGGCTTTGCTCCTGAACTTTAGTCCAAAGTTCTTCATAAACCATAGCTTCGTTTACCGGTATGTTTTTTTCAACCAAGACCTTCGTTTTTGGATCACGGCAAAGGAGTACATTCAAATCAGAAACAGTGTTGTACAATACCGACTCTTGTTTCATGAAATTTGCACTGTCGGCATTCATGTCAACTGTAGCCTGTAAATAGGCAAGTTCGGAGCCACTTCCCAAATCAAGCCTGGCTTTTGCAAATTGCCTTCGCTGGCTCGAAATTTTGAGCGTTTCGTGGTATAAATCAAGTATTTTTTGCTGAACCGCCAGGTCAAAATAAACCCGGCTAACCTGCGATACGGTGTTTTCTACAACTCCACGCAACTGGATATTGCTTAATTGCTGCAATTCATTCAGTTTGTCTCGCTGTATAAACATATTGAGACCATCAAATATGGTCCAGCCAAGCTGTATTCCGGCACTTTGGTTGTTCGTTTTTGCATTAGGCACATCGCGTACCCTACCATCAAAATATTCTGCATGCGAATTATTGATGGAAATTGATCGTGCACCGGTCAAATCAAGCTTTGGTAACATTCCTGCATTACCCATAGAGTTGTTAACATCGGTAATTCGGGCAGCGTTTTCGGCCAGCGAAATAGAGTAATTGTTCTGAAGAGCCAATACAATGGCATCTTTCAGTTTAAGGGTGTCTTGTGCAAAAGACATCATTCCCTGAACGATGAGGAAGATGATTGTTATGATTCGAATTTTCATACGTGAATAATTTGTTTTTTAATTGTCTTATGGAACTCGCATGTAGACATTCTCATATTCTTGGATGTAAGTAATTTACATGCTCGTTTCATAGACTATTTAATTGTGGCGCACTAGCGGCACCAGTATTTTTTCAACATTAAATTTAAAGCCAAAGAATTTACAGATAATTTTTACTCTTCATTTAGCTTATCTTCCAATTCTGGTGCAAGCGTATGTTTTTTTCCAATTGCTGAAAAGTAAGTATAAAGTGCAGGAATCACATATAAGGTTAGAACCAAAGCAAACATCAGTCCGCCAATGATCACAATTCCCATCGAAACCCGGCTTTTTGCTCCGGCACCTAATGCCAGGGCAATGGGTAATGCACCCAGAACGGTTGCCAAACTTGTCATTAAAATAGGCCTGAAACGTTGTGTTGAAGCCTCCAGCGCAGCATTTATCAGGCTTGCACCGGCTTCCTTTTTCTGATTTGCAAACTCCACGATCAGAATACCGTTTTTGGTCACAATTCCAATTAGCATGATCATTCCAATCTGACTGAAGATATTGACTGTTTGTCCAAAAAGAATTAGCGAAATTAATGCTCCGGCTACTGCGAGTGGAACGGTAAACATGATCACCATCGGATCGCGGAAACTTTCGAATTGAGCGGCCAGGATCAGATAAATAAGAACCAAAGCCAGTGCAAAAGCAAAAAGCAGTGTATTTGAACTTTCAGCAAAATCACGTGATGGACCCGAGAGACTGGTTGAGTAAGTGTCGTCCAGAACTTCGGCTGCAATGCGGTTCATGGCTTCGATACTTTGGCCCAATGTATATCCGCTGGCAGGGTTGGCCGAAACGGTTGCCGACACATACCGGTTGAAACGGTACAATTGTGGCAGACTCGAATTGTATTTTACCTGAACAAGATTATCCACCTGAACCAGTTCGCCTCTGCGGTTTCGAACATACACCGAACTAAGATCGAATGGGTCGTCACGGAACGAGCGGTCAGCCTGTCCGATAACCTGGTATTGTTTGCCATTAAATATATAATAACCCATTCGTTGTCCGCTGAAGAACAATTGCAAGGTTTCAGCAATGTCGCGGATGGTTACACCCAGGGTTCTGGCACGTTCACGGTCAATTTGAATGGTCATCTCGGGTTTATTAAACTTCAGGTTGAGGTCAACTACCTGAAAAGCCGGATCTGCCTGTGCTTTCTCCATAAATTCAGGCAGGACTGTTTTGAGTTTTTCCAAGGTCGGAGCCTGAATTACATATTGTACCGGCATCCCACTGCTTCGGCCTACCTGGATGGTTTGTTCCTGACTAACAATGGTGCGTGCAAAAGTCATTTTTCGGGTAATTCCAGTAAGCATGTCGGCTATTTCCGATTGTGTTCGGGTGCGTTCGTTGGGCTCAGTAAGCGTGATCCGAACAAACCCGGAATTCGTTGAGCCAGAACCTCCAAAACCGGGCGAAGTCAGACTCATGAACGAATATTTTTCAGGAATGGTATCAACAATAGCCGTAAGTACCTTCATGTATTCGTCCATCCTCTCGTAGGAAACTCCTTCAGGGGCAGTTACATTAACCATCACACGGCTTTTATCCTGCATTGGTGCCAGTTCTGATGGAATCATTGGCCAAAGAACAAAAATGAGCGAAATTGAAATCCCCATGATTACGAAGGCTAGCCAGCGGAGTTTCAGGAAACGCTGGAGCGATCGGTTGTACATGGAGATAAGTGCCACGAAAAATTTCTCGGTATAGTTGTAGAAGCTGCTGTGGTGATCGCTGTGGCGAAGCCAGTGGGCACTCATCATTGGAGTGAGTGTTAGCGAAACGAAGGCCGAAATGATAACTGAACCTGCCATAACAATAGCAAACTCGCGGAATAATTTTCCGGTAAATCCTTCAAGAAAAATAATTGGGAGAAAAACAGCAGCAAGGGTAATCGTGGTTGAAAGAATTGCAAAGAATATTTCCTTGGAACCGATCATCCCGGCTTCCATTGGATCCATGCCTTTTTCTATCTTGCTGTAAATATTTTCGAGTACCACAATGGCATCGTCAACAACTAACCCAGTGGCAAGCACAATGCTCAAAAGTGTGAGTATGTTGATGGTATAGCCTGCCAGATACATCAGGAAAAAGGTCCCGATAAGCGAAATAGGAATTGCAAAAACGGGGATAAGCGTGGTTCTCCATTCGCGCAGGAAAAGGAAGATTACCATTACCACCAGTAAAAACGAAATCAGGATAGTTTCTTCTACTTCAGTAATTGCATTCCTGATGGTCATCGTGGTGTCAGACATGATACCGAGTTTGACATCTTCCGGCAAATCTTTTTGAATTTGCACGAGTCTCACTTTTAATTCATCGACAATTGAAATATGGTTGGCACCAGGTTGTGGGGAAATTGCCAAACCACACATGGGTATGCCGCCTTCACCACGCATGATCGATTTTTCGTTTTCGGCTGCGAGCACCGCATTCCCGATATCTCGGAATTTTACCAATGTTCCGGCTGATTCTTTGACGATCATGTTATTGAATTCTTCGGCAGTTGTCATTCTTCCAAGTGTCCTGACCGAAAGTTCTGTACCATAACCCTCAATACGGCCGGTTGGCAGTTCAACATTTTCGCGGTTCAATGCGTCGCGTACATCGAGTGGGGTAAGTTTGTATCCTGCCAGTTTTATAGGGTCGATGTATAGTTTTATTGAATATCTTTTTTCACCGTAAATCCTTATTTCACTCACGCCCGGAATGGTCTGAAGTCTCTCTTTCAGCACATTATTTGCAATTTCCGATAATTGTAGCAGGTCGCGTTTATCGCTCTGCACGGTCATCACATAAATCGGGTTTGAATCGGCATCCGATTTTACTACGATAGGTGGATCAACATCTGGGGGCAGGCTTCGCCGGGCACGCGAAACACGGTCGCGAACATCGTTGGCTGCGGCTTCCATTTCAACACCGATCTCAAATTCAACGGTAATACTGCTGCTACCATCGCGCGATGAGGAAGTGAGGGTGCGAATGCCGGCAATCCCGTTGATGCTTTCTTCGAGTGGTTCGGTAATCTGGCTTTCAATTACATCGGCATTAGCGCCTGGATAGGAGGTGCTAACGCTTACTGTTGGCGGATCGACGCTGGGATATTCGCGAACTCCTAAAAAATTGTATCCGATGATTCCAAACAGTACGACAAGTATTGAAAGCACCATTGCCAGTACCGGGCGTTTTATAAATATTCCTGAAAAGTTCATTCGATTTGCGTGTTAGTTGGCTGAATTTTAATACAGAAACTTGAAGAAGAGGTTCCTTTCGGCTACTTTTTTTCTATTGCAAGTTCGGGCTGATTTTCGACTTTTGTCTTTTTTACCATCACCGGAGCTCCATTGTTTAACTGTAAAAGCCCTGTAATTATAAGGCTATCGCCTACAGAAACTCCCTGAACGATTTGAATTTCATTGGCTGTCCTGATTCCGGTTGTAACTGGTACTGAAACAGCTTTTCCACTTTTGCAGACGAAAACCGAGTTGCCATCCAGAACGGTTACTACAGCTTCAGAAGGAACTTTTATTGCTTCAGGAAATCGTTGAAGTATCATGTTTACCCGGGCAAAGGTTCCCGGATTTAATAAGTTCGCCTTGTTTGAACACAAAGCTCTTACTTTTAATGTGCGGGTTTCGGTAGTAATCGACGATTCTACGGCATATACTTTTGCCATAAATGTTGAATCTGAAGCATCAATGTCAAAACTTATTTCTAATCCGGGCTTAAGGTAACTGCTGTATTTTTCCGGAACATCAAATTCTATTTTTACAGGGTCGAGTTGCTGAATGGTGGCAATCAAGGTGTTGCTGGCTAAATAATTGCCAACACTAACTGCCCGAAGTCCGACTTTTCCACTGAATGGAGCATAAATTTCTGTTTTTGCAATCTGAGCCTCCAACAGTTGTTTGTCGGCCTGATTGACCAGCATCAAACTTTTGGCTGCATCGTACTCGTCCTGACTAATCGCTTTTATTTCGAGTAATTTACGTTTTTGATATTCGTCGCTGGAGAGCAAAATACCCTGTGCTTCGTTTCTTTTTAATTGTGCCTGTAAATCGCTGTCGTTCATTTTTATAAGAAGTTTCCCTTTTTGGACAGAGACACCTTCTTCAAACAATATTTTCACAATTCTTCCGGAGATTTCAGGGCGGATTTCGTCTTTTTCGTTTGCCATTATTGTTCCGGTGCTTGAAACAGTATTCAAAAGTAACTCGGGTTGGGCTACTCTAACTTCAACTGTTACCGGACCAGCTTTTCTTCCTTTTGTCGCATTGGTAGCCTGATTATTTTTTTTGCAGGCAGAAAAGCTGAAAATGAATAGCAAGCATAGGCCGCAAAAGAATAGGGAATTGTACTTCAAAGTTGTTAGTTTGATTTTGTTTGGAAAAAGAACAAAAAAGAGGAATCTGTTGTAATACATATCTTTTGTTGGTTTGGTTGTTTAAATAAATTTATTCGACAGTAATTTTGCCAAATGGTTTAACAGAATTGTTAAAGATCGCAATAATTCAATTTGATTTGACGTTCGCTATTGAAAAAGTCTGATATTTGATTCTATAATAAACTTAACGAATATACTTTCTGTTTATAGATAAAGTAAAACGAATCTATTTTTAAATTATGATATCCTTTCTAGTGGCTGTGAAACAGCCTGTTCGAATACTCTTACTTGTTTTGTACATTGGTTTCATAGCAGCTCTATCTTTATTACCTCCACAGGATTTGCCTAAGATTCCCTTATTCTCTGGAGCCGATAAAATGATTCATTTCATGATGTATTTTATTTTTTCGATGTTATCCTGCTGGGCTTTAAAAACCGAAAAACACTATTTCAGATTACTTTTGATTGCTTTGGCCACAATAGGTTGGGGAATGTTTATGGAATTTGTCCAGATGGAAATGCATATGGGGCGTTCATTTTCCTTTTACGATATGGTCGCAAATGGTCTCGGCGTTTTTGTGGGTGTAATTATTTATGTTTTGGCTACTTTTGAGCGTGAGCCGGATTAAAGCATCAAAAATCTTTTTCTACAGATCAAGATTGAAATAATAGAAGATCTCGCAAATTTTTTCAATAGATCAGAATGTTTACTCCCGAATGATTTTATAGGTTTTTGAAATGTCCTGATCAATTTTAATCAGGTAAATTCCGGGTGTAAATAGTTGCATATCAATAATTTCTTCCTGCTCCTTCGTCACAATTTTCGATAAAAGTTTCCCCGAAATGTTGTATATGCGAATTTCCTTGCTGGTTTTAGGTGTTTGACTAAACTTGATATACACCTTTCCTTTTGTGGGATTTGGATAAATCTTTACCTCACTATCATCTACTTTGGGATTCAGACCAGTAGAAATTTTCACTTCGACCTTAAATTTACTCGTTGCTACTTTCCCGTTAGAATTGGCTGCAATTGAAAGTTCAGCCAAACCGGTGTTTTCAGTTGAGAATGTTAATGTTAGAATTGATCCGGCTATTTTTGTTGTTACAACCTTATTGTTGGTATTTAAGCTTGTACTGAAAATTAGCAGGTCTCCAGTATCATCGTCGGTAAATACGTTTTTCAAATCAATATTTATACTGGGTGCTCTTTTATCGACCGAGATATTCTTGATTGAGTCCTTCACATAAGGAAGGTCATCAGTATTGATAACTGAAATGGGAATTGTTTCTGAAGATACAAGTTTACCATCAGTAAGTGTTAATGTAAATGGATTGCTGCCAACGTTTTGATTGGTAAAAGTGCCTGATAAAACTGCCGATGAATTTGTTTTTTTTGTCAGTTTCAGGAATCCTGGTAAGTTCGCAATCGAAAAACTAATCGGATCATTATCAATGTCACTTGCTTCAAGTGTAAACTCGAATGGTTCGTCTTCGATTGCGCTGAATGTTTTGACCGAGGTAAAGACCGGTGCTTTGTTGACTTGATTAACGGTGACTACAACCTGATCAATTGACGAATTAACAGTTCCGTCGTTTACAACCAGGGTGAAGGTATAGTTGCTGTTAGCAGTAACTTCAGGGGCAATAAAAGTTGGTTTCGAGGTATTCCCTGAAGTTAATGTAATTCCTATCGGGGCTGTCCAGATATATACCAATGCATCGCCATCCGGATCACTTGACAATGAGGCATCAAGTGTTACTAAACTACCTTCATCTACCGTTTGATCTGCTCCTGCATTAATTGTTGGCACTTTGTTGTCTTGCTTCACGGTAATTATCACTTTATCGGCTACTGAATTTAGCTTTCCATCGCTAACTACTAGCGTAAATGTGTAATTTGTGTTGACTGCAACATCAGGAGCAGTAAAGCTTGGTTTAGCACTTGAGGCCGAACTCAGAACTATTCCATCAGGCGCTGTCCAGCTGTAGGTTAAAAGATCGCCATCGGGATCAGAGGACAAAGATCCATTGAGCGTATAAACGGTATTTTCATTCACAGATTGATTCCTTCCGGCATTGGCTATTGGGGCTTTGTTTACCTGTTTAACTGTGATTGCTACTTCATCGGTATTGGAGTCAACCGACCCATCATTTACCTTAAGTGTAAATATGAACGTTTTATCAGACTGAACCTCGGGTGCAGTAAAGCTTGGTTTTGAATTGCTTGTTGAACTGAGTGTAATCCCTTGTGGTGCTGTCCAAAAATAGGTAAGTGCATCGTTATCAGGGTCAGCAGATCCGGTTCCATCCAAAGTAGTAATCGAGCCTTCATTTACTGTCTTGTCGATTCCGGCATTGGCTACAGGTTTTATATTTATATGCTTAACCGTGATAATAACCTGGTCAGTCGATTTTAGATTTCCATCGTTTACCTCCAACGTAAAAGTGAAGGGTGTGTCAGTCTTAACTTCAGGAGCCATAAATGTAGGCTTTTGAACGGTATTTGAACTCAAGGTAATACCTGCAGGAGCAGACCATAAGTATATTAATACATCATTGTCTGGGTCAGAAGATTCTGATCCATCAAGTGTAAACGGACTACTTTCATTGACTAGCTGATCATCGCCGGCATCGGCAATTGGCGCTTTATTTACCTGTTTAATTGTAATGATTACCTCATCGATTGCTGAATTCAGATTTCCATCGTTTACTACTAGTGAAAAAGTGTAAGGAGTGTCAGTACTAACTTCAGGAGCCGTAAATGTTGGCTTTTGAACGGTATTCGAACTTAAAGTAATTCCATCTGGTGGAGTCCATAAATAAGTTATCGGATCAGAGTCAGGATCTGAAGATGCAGATCCATCGAGCGTAACATTAGCTTTCTCATTGGATGATTGATCTGATCCCGCATTGGCAATTGGTACTTTACTAACTTGCTTCACTGTGATTATTACCTGATCTACAGTAGAATTGAGGCTTCCATCATTTACAATTAAAGAAAAAGTATATTGCGTATCAGCTGTGATTTCGGGAGCCGTAAAAGTCGGCTTTTGAACGGTATTGGAACTTAATGTAATTCCAATCGGTGGAGACCACAAATAGGTGATCGGATCAGTTTCCGGATCAGAAGAAGCCGATCCATCAAGCGTAACAGTTGTACCTTCGTTTGGCGATTGATCTGGACCTGCATTTGCAATTGGCGCTTTGTTTACCTGAACAACTGTAATAACTACCTGATCTGAAGTAGAACTTACTGTTCCGTCATTTACAATCAGTGAAAAGGTATAAGTGGTGTTTGCCGTTACTTCAGGCGCGGTAAATGTAGGACTCGCTGCCGATATTGAACTAAGCGTAACTCCGGAGGGTGCTGTCCATATATAGGTTAGCGGATCAGCATCGGGATCGTTAGAAGCTATTCCGGCGAGGGTGACAAGCGCACCTTCATTTACTGTTTGATCTGTCCCTGCGTTTGCCGTTGGGGCTTTATTTCCCTGTTTTACAGTGATTGTCACCTGGTCGGCAGACGATTCTAAAACACCATCACGAACAACTAAAGTGAACGTATAGTTCGTGTTAACCGAAACTTCGGGTGTTGTAAAAGTAGGTTTTTGTGAAGTGCTTGAGCTTAATGTAATTCCAACCGGTGGAGTCCACAGGTAAGTTAATACATCATTGTCAGGGTCGGTCGATCCGGATGCATCTAAAGTGAATAAACTGTTTTCATTCACAGACTGATCGATTCCGGCATTCGCAACAGGAGCTTTATTTACCTGCTTCACTGTGATGATTACCTGGTCGGCAATTGAATTGAGATTGCCATCGTTTACTACAAGCGAAAAGCTATAAGGTGTGTCCGTTGCAACTTCAGGAGCCGTAAAAGTTGGTTTTTGAGCTGTATTCGAGCTCAATGTAATTCCGGCAGGTGGAGTCCATAAATAAGTAACTGTAGTTCCATCCGGATCAGAAGACGCCGAACCATCGAGAGTAACAGTAGCGCCTTCGTTGAGAGTTTGATCTGGTCCGGCATTGGCAACTGGCACTTTGTTTACCTGTTTCACGTTGATAACAACCTGATCAACTGCTGAACTAAGGCTTCCATCGCTAACGACAAGCGAAAAGGTATATGGCGTATCCGTTGCAACTTCAGGTGCAGTAAACGTTGGCTTTTGAACTGTATTCGAACTTAAAGTAATTCCGGCAGGTGGAGTCCATAAATAAGTAACTGTAGTTCCATCAGGATCAGAAGATGCTGAACCATCGAGAGTAACAGTAGCGCCTTCGTTGAGAGTTTGATCTGGTCCGGCAT
>JAFLKN010000022.1:118600-231660 GCA_019163175.1 Prolixibacteraceae bacterium
GAACCATCGAGAGTAACAGTAGCGCCTTCGTTGAGAGTTTGATCTGGTCCGGCATTGGCAACTGGCACTTTGTTTACCTGTTTCACGTTGATAACAACCTGATCAACTGCTGAACTAAGGCTTCCATCGCTAACAACAAGTGAAAAGGTATAAGGCGTGTCCGTTGCAACTTCAGGAGCCGTAAAAGTTGGTTTTTGAGCTGTATTCGAACTCAATGTAATTCCGGCAGGTGGAGTCCATAAATAAGTAACTGTAGTTCCATCCGGATCAGAAGACGCCGAACCATCGAGAGTAACAGTAGCGCCTTCGTTGAGAGTTTGATCTGGTCCGGCATTGGCAACTGGCACTTTGTTTACCTGTTTCACGTTGATAACAACCTGATCAACTGCTGAACTAAGGCTTCCATCGCTAACGACAAGCGAAAAGGTATATGGCGTATCCGTTGCAACTTCAGGTGCAGTAAACGTTGGCTTTTGAACTGTATTCGAACTTAAAGTAATTCCGGCAGGTGGAGTCCATAAATAAGTAACTGTAGTTCCATCAGGATCAGAAGATGCTGAACCATCGAGAGTAACAGTAGCGCCTTCGTTGAGAGTTTGATCTGGTCCGGCATTGGCAACTGGCACTTTGTTTACCTGTTTCACGTTGATAACAACCTGATCAACTGCTGAACTAAGGCTTCCATCGCTAACGACAAGCGAAAAGGTATATGGCGTATCCGTTGCAACTTCAGGTGCAGTAAACGTTGGCTTTTGAACTGTATTCGAACTTAAAGTAATTCCGGCAGGTGGAGTCCATAAATAAGTAACTGTAGTTCCATCAGGATCAGAAGATGCTGAACCATCGAGAGTAACAGTAGCGCCTTCGTTGAGAGTTTGATCTGGTCCGGCATTGGCAACTGGCACTTTGTTTACCTGTTTCACGTTGATAACAACCTGATCAACTGCTGAACTAAGGCTTCCATCGCTAACAACAAGTGAAAAGGTATAAGGCGTGTCCGTTGCAACTTCAGGAGCCGTAAAAGTTGGTTTTTGAGCTGTATTCGAACTCAATGTAATTCCTGCAGGTGGAGTCCATAAATAGGTAACTGTAGTTCCATCCGGATCGGAAGATGCAGAACCATCGAGAGTAACAGTAGCGCCTTCGTTGAGAGTTTGATCGACTCCTGCCCTTGCAATAGGATTAGATGCAGTTAGTTTAACGAAAAATGGGCCATCAGGTATAAATGTTGGTGCTGCTATGGGTAATAGCGTATTACTATCGATATATTCAGCCGATATTCCCGAGATTTCGAGGTTGAGGCTTGAATCCCAAAATTTGTATGTAATGGGGTTTCCGGTGGTGAATCCATTTGATTCACCTAGATCTTTCTGTGATGCCAGAATTACCAGATAAGTTGTTGGTGTTCCATAGATAATAGGTTGAGGAACTAATATTACATCACAGCAAATAGCACCATCAAATACTGCAATTTCGTCACCAGCTTCAAGATTAATACCAGAAACTTTAGCTGTGGTTACTACGATATTCATTTGTTCCAGTGCATCTCCAATATATGCATGAACAAAATGTACCTGGGCAAAGCCAGTAGCAGTAAGAATCAAATGCAGGATTAAAAATGTAAATTTTTTCATGGATCAATAAATTAAGTTCCTAATCTCTCCCTTTAATCAGACTCGCAAAGCTTTATTATATCGTCCACCAAATTCATTATTTCAATTAACAGATTGTTCGAATTGTTTGTTGATCAAAATTTTCAAACAATGGGTAACTCTTCCCTGAAAATTAATGCGGATTCATCTGTTATTTTCTTAGTCAGGATTTTCTTATAACTCTTGACTACCACAAAATTTAAGAGTACAATTTACTGATGTTTATTCAAAAAAAATAGGTTAAAAGGCAGTTATATTAAAAAATCTCATTTTTCATGTTTTTATCAATTAGCTGTATTCAAACTACTGATGGATAATTTTATAACTTGTGTGGTTTACCTTGCAGAAATAAACACCGGAAGGCACGTGATTACGGCTATAGTCATTTCCATCCCAGCTTATTTGCATAGGTCCTTCAGTAATTTCATCAAAAAGTATCCGAATCAGTTTTCCACTACTGTCAAAAATGGTAACATTAAGATTTTTTCTTGCCTGAAGGTTAATCTCAATTTTTAAATTGTCGGTGAATGGGGTTGGATAGATCTTTAATTGTTCTGCATCATGAATAGAGGTTTGCCCTGTAGATTTGGAAAAATCAACCAATGCAAACATCGAACCGCCCTTCTCAAAAACATCTACAGTGTTGTTTACAGTCTGAAAATACAACAGATAGACTTTCCCAGTACGATATATTTTCAAAGTAATCTTATGTCCCGGAATATATCCGTTTGGCGTTGATGTTTGGCTATTGTTCGCCGAGGCAGGTATACTGATGCTGTTATCAGCCATGTGTTTTTCGTCTATAACTCTTCCTCCAACACAGTAGTCACCATCAAAAACTCCAATTTCATCACCTACATTTAATCCGGTTGTGCTTAAATTCACCAGATTAATATTCATATAGTCAATTTCTGAGCCCGAATATATCTTAGGAAAAAAGGGCAGATAGAGTGCTGATTGGTCTGCCGGCAAGTAGTTTGGTTCAATTTCTAAATCATTTGAAAATAGACTTGGTGTAATATTCACTGAAACACTAAATGATGAGTTTAAAAACAAAATCAAAAATCCTGAGATCAAAATTCCAGTTAGTGAAGAATATTTTCCAAATCGAGATGTAGTCATAAGCAATGGATGAAGAAAGAGCGGAAAACGAATGCTATTCTATCTGTGATTTTAGAATTTAATATTTGCTTTTTTGCACCAACCCGACCCCAAATGTAAAATCAGAAAATCAGCATAAATTTTATTCAGAATAATACTAAAACTGAATACGACAAAGATTTTCATTTGATTTCGGATTGAGTTTATGAACTGTAAATATATAACTTTAGCTTAAAATATACTTGCAGTTTAAAACTTCTTAATTGTGGTGATTATTGTGCAGCAGAAATATGCATGAATATTATAATATTATCTTTCGAGCTCAATTTTTTTGACGTATTCGGTAGGCGACATATTGAAATATTTCTGAAAACTATTCGTGAAGTACTGATGAGAATTGAATCCTACCATGTAAGCAATTTCGGAAACATTAAGTTTCCCCTGAGATAGTAGGTAGGCAGCTTGTTTTAGTCTGATTGTGCGGATAAATTCAGTAGGATTTTGATTGGTTATAGCCTTTAGTTTTCGATAAAGATGTACCCGGCTAATGCTCAATTCACCACTCATTTTTTCAATGTTTAAATCGGCATCCGAAAGGTTTTCTTTTACGAAGTCAATTGCCTTCTGAAGAAATTTTTCATCGGCTGAAGTAACAGTCATTTCTTTCGCGACGAAACTGGTGTTTTTCGCAAATTGCTGCTTCAAGGCTTCATGCGCTTCTATAATTTTATCCACCTTTAATTTCAGAAGTCTAGGGTGAAAGGGTTTATGAATATATTCATTGGCTCCGGTTTCCAGCCCTTCAACCTCATGCTCCACTAAGGTTTTTGCTGTTAACAGAATAACCGGAATGTGGCTCGTTTCAATGGTTGTCTTAATTTTTCTGCAAAGCTGAAGGCCATCGATTCCCGGCATCATAATGTCACTGACAATCAGATCAGGAACCTGTTCAAAAGCTAACTTCCAGCCATCGGTACCATTGTTAGCTTTAATTATTTGGTAATCAACACAGAGTTCATCTTCCAGGTAATTTAAAATATCAATGTCATCTTCAACAAGAAGTATAAGTGTTTTTCCTGAGTCTGTTTGTTCTTCCTCTTCCTGTTCTGTATTTATTGACTGTATTTCTTCAAATTCAGACTTATTTTCGCGCGAATAAATTGATTGAGTTTGGCTCTGAAATATTTCATCAGTTGCCAGATGTTTTTTGCCCAATGGCATAGTGATCGTAAAATTACTGCCTAAACCTTGTTGGCTGGTTACAGTCAGTTTTCCATGCTGTTTTTCTACTAACTCTTTCGATAAATGCAAGCCGATTCCTGTTCCGGTTGTTTTACCGGTTTCCTTATTTTCAATTTGATAAAACCGATCAAATATTCGTTCAAGGTGTACCTGATCCATCCCGCTGCCTGTATCTGTTACTGAAATAGTAAAATATCCACCATTCTCATTAATTCTGTTTATGCTGATCGACATAGTAATTAATCCGTCAGGTAAAGAAAATTTAAACGCGTTCGAAAGAAGATTAAAAATAACCTTATCCATTTTTTCCGGATCGATCCAAACCATCAATTCATCGCAATTGGGTTCAAAAGAAAGGTGTATTTTTTTATCCAGTGCGGTTTCTTCAAACAGGGACATAATTTCTTTGAGGAACGTCACCAAATTAATTTCGCGCGCTTTAAGTTTTAGCTGTGTGTTTTCAATTTTTTGCAATTCGAGTAATTGATTAACAATTCGCTCCAGTCTTTTTGTGTTTCGGTATATGTAGTTTATGTTTTTCTTCTGAAAATCATTAGGATTGGAACCCATTAGTTTTTCAAGAGGAGCAATTAGCATAGTCAAGGGTGTCCGAATTTCGTGTGAAACATTAGCGAAGAACTGCATCTTGGTTTGATTTATTTCTTCCAGTTTTTCGCGTTCAACATGTTCCAGATGGAGTTGATTCTTCATACTAATCCTGAACAAGGCAATTCGCCTGATATAGTAAATGATTGAAATCAAAATGATAATATAGATTAGGAATGCCCACCAGGTTGACCAATACGGTGGTTTTACGATGATACACAATTTCCGGGACTGATCAATCCATTGGCCATCCAGATTCGTTGACTTTACATTTAGAAAATAGGTGCCTGGATTCAGGTTCGTATATGATGCGTAACGTTGCTTGTAATCTTTGTAATCCCATCGAGAGTTGAATCCTTCAAGCTGAACTGCATACTTAATTTTTTCAGGAACGGAAAAATTAATAGCCGCGAATTCAACGCTAAAACTTTGGTGAGAATATTTTAGAACAATTGTATCTGTTTCATTGATATCTTTTCGGAGTATGCCATTTGGTTCTTTTTGATTGAATTTTATTTCCTGATTAAAGATTTTTAAACTGGTGAAAATCAGATTAGGCTTAACCAGATTGTTACTGATGCTGTCAGGATTAAAATAAACCAGTCCATCTGTACCTCCAAAGTATATCGTTCCATCCTTATCCTTAAAAGATGAACCAGGTCTAAATTCGTTACATGGAAGTCCATCGTAAACGTAGTAATTCTGGAATGTGCCTGTTTTGGAGTTTAATTTTGAAATACCTGCTGATGTAGAAATCCAGAGATTATTTGAATGATCCATTTCGATTGCCATAATCCCATTATCACATAAACCATCTTCGGTTGTAAGTCTCTCAAACTTTTTGTTTTCAGGATTATAACAATACAAACCTGCCAATGTGCCAAACCAGACTCGGTCTTTTTGGTCCTTAACAATGCTGAAAATAATATCGTTTGCGATATCGCCTGAATTCGCCAGTAGGGAACGAAAAGTTTCACTCTTCTTGTTCCAGCAAAACAATCCATTGTAGGTTCCAATCCACAAAGTACTGTCTTTATCGTATTCCAAAGCATTGATAAAGGGTTTTATCGTTTCTGCTTTTCCTCCAACTAAGGGATGTGTGTTATCTACAATTGTTCCATTCTTTAAATTCAGGTAAAATAATCCACCTCCATTGGTCCCTATCCAAAGATTTCCTGTTGCATCTTCTTTGATGTCGAAAATATAGTTGTTCCAGTTTTCTTTGTCGGAGCCCGGAATTTTGTAATTAACCAAAGCTTTGTCATTTCCCTGATAACAAAACAAACCTTCCAGATAGGTTCCAATCCAGATCCATCCACGCCGGTCTTCATGCAAACTGATAATTGCTTTGTCATTAAGAGTGACACCTTTACCGGCAGACTTAAATAAAACAAAGTCCTTGCGGCCTTTCCACTTGACATTTAGACCACCGCCATCGGTGCCCACCCATAAGTTGTCTTTGCCGTCACGTAGAATAGATTTGACAATAAAGTGACTGAGTTCTTGTACCTTATGTTTTGAATTTCCGATGGAATGAAATGGTTTCATCGAAGAAATTTTGTGATAAATTCCGAGATATTGAATTCCAAACCACATGTCTCCAAAATTATCTTCGAAACAATAGAATTTCGCTTTTTTTACATTTGGAATATCAATCAGATGATTGGCATCGGTAAAGGTATTTTTCGCTGGATTATAAATTTTTAATCCATTGTGTTCTGTCCCGACCCAAACAGTTCCACGTCGGTCGATAATGATACTGTAAATTCCACCATCAAGCATATTCTCCGGATCTGAAGAATAGCCCGCTTGTTGAAAATATCTTAATCTTGGGTCATAAAGAACTATTCCTGCTCGCTGAGACCCAAAAAAGATTTGCCCGCTTTTGTTCTTCTTCACTACCATAACAGTCCTGTCGGGGAATTCGTAATTTATACCGGTATATTCACTGATGTTGCAAAACTGATTCTTTTGAGTATCGAAGATCAGGACAGAGTTATCGTCGGTTCCAATCCATAAATTTCCCTTATCATCAAAAACAGCTTGATTGTATTTTGAATGATAGGGAGTCCCGTCGTCCCTGAAATGATGGTTATAGAAATCGTATTTCTTTGTTTTGGGATCGAAATAAACCAAGCCATGGGAAGTAATCAACCAAAGCATTTTTTGGTTGTCTTCGAGTATTGATTTTACCGTCAGATTTATCTTTTTGCCTCTAACTTCAAGCGGAATTTGTTTAAAACAATCCAGCTCATAATTATAACTGTTGAAACCTAAATTGGTTCCAACCCATAATCTGCCTGACGAATCTTCGAAGACCGTATAACTTGATGAGGAATTGATGGAAGAACTATCATTGGGTTGGTTGAAATACACTTTAAAATTGTATCCATCGAAACGATTAAGCCCTGATTCAGTGGGTATCCATAAAAAACCTTTTGAATCTTGGGTAAATCCATGCATGGTTGTTCCGGATAATCCTTCCAGCGAAGAATAAAACCGGTCATCCTGAGCACTTAAGCTCAAAGACGAAGTCAGAACAGCAGAAAGGAAAATCAAGAATTTGTACATCGTCACATTTTGAAGAAACGAAAATAGCGAAAAATCCTGCTATAAAATTAAGGCACAAAACACGATAAAACACAAATGACTGATTATTTGAGCTTTGATATTATTGATGTAACACTATTCCAAAGAAATGGAACATTGGTTTAATAGATTTTCTTAAAGTCTTTAATTGCTGTAACATGACAATTAAAGATCCCACAGTCTTCAGATTAGATTTGTGGTCGTGTTTGAACGAATCCTAAGTAAGCTGAAATGGAATTTTCACCTTCGAAAGTTTCACCTCTCAAACGACTATAATGATTTGTTCTGCCCAATAACTCTAATAATTTTTCATTAATCGTTAATCAAACTTTTTCTTATGAGGAAAACTATTCTGTTTTTATTGCTCATGGGGTTTTTCATCTCTTCTTTTGCGCAAATACAAATGCGTGGAAAAGTTCTAGATAGAAACACCAAAGAACCGTTGCCTGGTGCAACGATTGTGGCAAGTGGAACTACTGTTGGTACTATTACCAACGAAGAAGGTGAGTTCGTAATTAATGTTCCCCAAAATGCAAAAAAAATCTCCATTTCATTTATTGGATACGACCCCATGGAGGTTAATGTAGCACCAAACGTTACGGTTGAGTTAGTATCATCGAATCAATCAGTTGATGAAGTTGTTGTTGTTGGTTACGGGGTGATGCGCAAAAGTGATGTTACGGGAAGTGTCGCCAAGGTAAATGTGGAGGACATTCGCAAAGTTACATCGATTGATGCTGCCAAAGCCATTCAGGGTAGGTTGGCAGGTGTCAACGTTATGTCGAATTCCGGCAGCCCAGGTTCGGGTGTGAAAATCCGTATTCGAGGTATTGGCACCATCAATAATTCGGATCCACTCTTTGTGGTCGACGGTTTTCCGATGGGCGATATCAGCCACGTAGCACCAACGGATATTGAAAGCATGGAAGTATTAAAAGATGCTTCGGCTACAGCTATTTACGGTTCGCGTGGTGCCAATGGCGTTATTCTGGTGAAAACCCGTACTGGTTCAAAAGCTGGTAGGTTTGAGGTTAATGCAAGTGTTGTAACCGGTATTTCGGAAGTTGCCAAACGATTGGAACTGGCCGATGCTACTGAGTTTGCCAATGCCCGCAAATCAATCGGAATGACTGACGACATTATTAATTATGTACTCGAACAACAAGCTGCAGGAAACTACCTGAAAGGAACCAACTGGCAAGATGAAATTTATCGTCAGGGAATTAATTCCCGCTACAATATAGGCATTCAGGGAAATACCGAAAGCTATTCTTACGACCATGGAGTTACCCTTTCGACCGAAAAAGGGGTTGTTAAAGGCACACAACTCGATAAATTCATGTTCCACTCCAACAATAATCTGAATCTTACAAAAAAAATTAAAACGGGCATGAATTTCAATTATGTACGTTACGAAAAACCGGGAGACAGAGGTGATTTCTACAGTGGAACCATTCCTGGTGCTTTGCGTTCCGATCCTATTTCGGCAGCATGGGATAGCTACACCAATTTTTATGGTGAGGTTTATTATTCTCAAGCTGCTACCAATCCTGCATTGTCAATTTATTTGGGAGAAAAACAAAAAAGTATCGGCAACAGAGTGATGGGTAACTTTTACCTTCAGTTCGACGATTTATTTTTAGAGGGTTTGTCATTCCGTTCGCAGTTTGGTAGTATTATGGATTTTAATGACAACAAATCATATAGCCCGAAATACTACATTACACCCACTCAAAAAAATGACGATGCAACGCTTAATCAAAACAGAGGTTATGGCTTAAACTGGGTGAATACCAATTATTTTTCATACAACGCCAAAGTTGATAAGTTGAATATCAACACCACACTGGGTATGGAATTGCAGGCAAACAAATGGTCGGATATCTGGGCTACCGGATACGATGTGCCTGAAACAGCAAGTTTGCAATATCTGGGCGCACACAAAGACGCTGTTAAATTTAATTTGGGTGGTGGTCAAAGCGAAAGCCGTTTGCAATCCGGATTTTTCCGTGGAAACTTCTCATGGGATAATAAATATGTATTGACAGGAACTGTAAGAGCCGATGGCAGTTCGAAATTTACGAAAGAAAACCGCTGGGGGTATTTCTCTTCGTTTGCCGGTAGCTGGAATGTGCACAACGAAGAATTTATGTCTGGCATCAGTGAAATAGTGCCGATGTTGAAAGTTCGTGCCGGATGGGGACAAGTTGGAAATCAAGGCAGTGCCGGAAACTTCGACTATGTGTCAAGCGTAAATGGTGGATACATGTATGCATTGAACGGGTTGCCGGTGGAAGGTGCTGTGCAGCAACAATTGGCAAATACAGAGCTGAAGTGGGAAACCGCTGAACAATTAAATTTCGGGCTTGACTTCGGATTGTTTGAGAATAAATTAACCGGAACCGTTGACTATTTTATCAGAAACACGAACGATATGATCCTTTCGAAACCAATACCCATGTATTCGGGGAAGAAGAAACCTGCTGTAAATGCCGGAGCCATGCAAAACAAAGGGATTGAGGTTACGTTAAATTATGCCAAAAATAAAGGTGATTTTAAATACGATGTTGGTGTCAATTTCACATTTATTGAAAACAAAATTACCAGTTTAGCAGGTGGTGACCCTATTCGGAGTGGTGGAGCCGGACGTTTAGGCAATACAACGAAAACTGAAGTGGGTAAAGAAATTGCCTATTTTTATGGATACCAAACGGATGGACTTTTCAAAACTCAGGAACAACTGGATGCTTACAAAAAAGACGGTGTAGCGATTCAACCAAATGCAGGACTGGGCGATGTAAAGTTTCTGGATAACAACGGCGATGGTAAAATCACCGAATTGGATATGACCTACCTGGGCAGTGCAAGTCCTCTGATGACTGGTGGTTTTAATTTGAATATGGCTTACAAAGGCTTTGACATGGTAATTTTCATATCCGGTTCTTATGGAAATGAGATTGTAAATACGATGCGTCAGACCTTGTATAACTCGAAAATGTTCGAGACAAATATCAGTCGAGATATGGCAGTAAACTCATGGACTCCCCAAAATCCTACATCGAATGTTCCCCGATTGAATGCTGCTGATCTGAATAAAAACACCGAAAACTTTTCGGACTTGTATGTGGAAGATGGTTCCTACTTACGTTTGAAAAATTTGCAGGTTGGTTACTCGCTGCCAACTTCATTAATAAATAAAATCGGTGTTAAAAACCTTAGAATCTATGCTACTGTTGATAACCTGCTTACAATTACCAATTATTCAGGTTTAGATCCTGAACTGTTTGGATTATATGGCAACTCATTATCTTATGGTGTTGATATGGTTACCTATCCACAACCACGGACTTACTCTCTGGGTGTTAATATTACATTATAAAAAAATCAGATATAACATGAAAAAAGCAATATATATTTTACTGTGTGCAGTCCTGACAATTGGATTCTCCGGCTGTGAGGATTTCCTTGACATAAAGCCTCAGGGGTCAGAAAACAGTGCGAATTTCTTCGACTCTGAAGAAAACGGCGTTCGTGCAATCATAGGTATTTATGATATGTTACAACTCGATGAAGGAGCCGGTCCCGATGGGCAATGGATGGGACACCACCACGATTTCATCGTTAGCGATATTAGAAGTGATGACGCTGAAAAAGGTAGTAACGATGGCGACTACGGCGCAATGTGGGAAATGCTCGATTTTACAATGACACCACAGATTGGTTTTGCAAGCGATTTCTGGATTCATGGTTTTTGGGGCGTATCACGCACTAATTACGCGTTGGATAATTTGCCCAATGTAACCTGGAGTCCTGCTGTTCGCGACCGACTTATTGGCGAAGCATCTTTTTTAAGAGCCTATTATTACTCGCACCTTGTTCGCATTTACGGAGGCGTTCCATTGTTTACAAGCTCTGTAAAGCCATCTGATTTTGGTAAAGTTAAACGCGCTTCTTTGAAAGAGTGTTATGCTCAAATTGCTGCAGACTTGTTGAAAGCCATTGAATTATTACCCGAAAAAAGTGTGATTCCAGCTGCCCAGACAGGTCGTGCTTCCAAAGGAGCCGCCCGTGCACTGTTAGCCCGTATTTACATGTATCAAATTGGTACTGATATTGAAAATAAAACGACCTGGCAACAAGTGTATGATCTTACCAACGCTGTAATAACTTCAGGCGAGTACAGTTTAATGCCTAACTACGCCAAACTTTGGGAAACTGAAAATAAGAACAACGAAGAGTCTGTTTTTGAAATTCAGTTTGGTGTGGGTGCCAGCGATGCTGCACCTGCTTCCATTGGTACAAACTTCTATAACTTCCAGGGTAACCGGAAAGATGATTCAGGTTGGGGATTTAACAATCCGACTCCTGATCTTGTTGCAGCTTATAATGTTACAACTACAAATGACCCGCGCCTTTCGTGTGTGGTGTACGGCGAAAAATTCAACAACGGAATTTTATATGGTATAAAAAAGAAATACGACCGCAATGAGCAAGGTTCTGACTGGTTGAACCGCAAAGCTGCTCTTCCCGTTAAACCGGCACAGGCAAAAGCAAGCAACCGTAACATTAAAATAATCCGTTATGCCGATGTGCTTTTGATGCATGCAGAAGCTTGCTGGTACCTCAATAAATTTGACGATGCCAAAGCCAAACTGAATATGGTTCGTAACAGAGCACGCAATAGTACTTATTGCATGGGTTATGCCGAAGGCAAAATGGACTACAGCGCAGCCCCAACTTCAGTAAATCTTCCGGATATTACTTCAGCAAGCAATCAGTTGTTAGAAGATATATGGAAAGAACGCCGGCTTGAATTGGCCATGGAGCAAATTCGTTTTTACGATTTGGTGCGCACTGGTCGCTATTTTACAGCAATGGATGCTGAAAAAAATCAAAAACGTGCTACAGGACTTACTTATGGGTTGGGTGTAAAGGCCTACAAACAATTCCCTAACCTTAAAACGAATGGTTTGGCAAAATCAATTGATGGACCAAACGGGAACAAGGTTCCTTTGATGCCGATACCTCAAACGGAAGTTGCAGCTTGGGGATTGGAACAAAACCCTGGATATTAATCACTAATTAAAAATTATTATCGTATGAATAAAAATATAATTCGGATAGTTTTGGTTGCAGTTGTATCGGTATTAATATATAGTTGTAAGGATGAATCCAAATTTTCGGAAAACTATGATATTACTTTACCAGCTGCTACTGTAACAAGCATTTCCAACGAAACTCCTTTTGTAGGGAAGCAAATTACCTTCAAAGGTACCAATATGAAATCTGTCAGCTCTGTTTCAATTGGAGCCTATACTTTCAAAATTATTGGTCAATACAACGACTCCTTGCGCGTTGAAGTTCCACGTGTGATTGAAAGTGGTGCAATTACCCTGATGAATAAGTACAAACGTCAATACGTGACAACTCAAATTCTGAAACCACAGTTTTATGTAGCCAAAGTTACTTCCTGGCCTGCAAATATTGAAAGAGGAAAGCCATTTTTGCTGAAAGGCGAAAACCTTGACTTAATTAAAGAAGTGAAGATTGCAGGAAAAGTTGTTTCAGTATTTGGTTCCGTTGCTCCTGACAAAGTTTCCTATTCTTCAGCGGGAGTTGATTTGGGTGAAGCTTCTGTAATCGAAATTACACCAAAAGCAGGAGAGAAACAAACTTCGGCAGCCATTCCTGTGATCGCTCCTAAAAACACGTATATGCCTAAACAAACAATAATGCTTTTCGATTTCGAAACAGCTCCGGTTGTTGTGGCAGGCGATGCAACTCAGCCATTTACACAGGAAATTGTTAACAATGGATTCTTTAACAAAGCGTATAAAGTTACAGCCGCTGCCGGTAATGGTTGGAACGGTATTTATACCAAACTTCAGAATACCAATGGTGGACAAGGTTTTGACCTGTCAGCCTATACAAAACCAACGCTTACACTCCTGGTAAATACAAATGGCGGACAGGGATATGTACAACCTTTAATTACCATTGGCGGATCGACAGCTGACAAGCATCTTACAGGCGCTTTTGGTTATGGCGATGACTATAAAATAAAAACCACGGGTTGGGAATGGCGTTCGTACGATTTGGAAAAAATGGGATATGCTAACATCAAAGGGCTTGTATCCAACTTCACGATGCAATTCCGTGGTGGTAACGTGAACGGTACTCCTTTCGAAATCATGATTGACCAGGTGATGATTACCGATGGCCCTTTAAATCCAACTTTAGCTTGGGATTGTGAGGCTGCACCAGGAGTTGAATTTACAAATTGGAAATTAGCTGCTAAAGGCTCTGCCCCTTCTTTAACAGGCTATATTCAAGGCTCCGGTTACAGTGTTGCTACTGGAATTTCTACTGGATGGAATGATAAGTTAGGTAGAGCTGCATTTGCGGTAAAAGCACTCGATCCAGTTGTTTATGCAAATGGTATCTGGGTTAATTTTTTGGTAAATACTGGAAGCAAAGAAGGCTATTTCCAATTTGGGTTCGGTTCTGGCTGGATGCACTTCACCAAATCTAATGGGTATGGTGACGATTATAAATTTGTACCGACAGGAAATAAGTGGGTGTGGCGTTCAATCAAAATAGTTCCTGGAGAGGGAGATCTGAAAAGTTTTGATTCTACAAAAGATTTCACAATGGATATTACACTTTATGGAGGTAATATAGCGAACGGAACTCCAATGGAGGTAAATGTCGACTATTTTGTTTTCACAACTGTTCCTTTAGATCCAAACTTAAAAACTGAATAATAGTTTTCTTAGATTTGATTTTGTAGCGGAAACTCATTTGGTTTCCGCTACATATAAAATAAAAAAATATCAGCAGATGATACGATCTTGACAAAATCTTCCTAAAAGGAGAATGATTACTTGGGAGTTCTCCCGATTAATTGGGACGGGCTATCTGACCATTAAAAAACAAATTGTTGAACGATGAAAATAATTCGATTTTGGCAAAATAAGGAATTAAAACTTATGCTTACGGAATGGTTTCTGATTCTATTGTCAATTATAGTTATTCTGATAATCTTATATATCATTCTCCTATGAACATCTCCTCTCATAATAGTATTAAGATGAAGACAGCCATGAAAAATTTATTTTTAATCATGTTCTTTTTGCCATTGTTGATTACATTAGTCTTCAGTGCTCATGCTCAAATCCCTGCCGGATACAAAGGCAAATCCTTTCGCGACTCGGTTTATGTTTCCGGCGCGCAAATTATTCCCGGAAGAGTCGAACTGGCTTATTACGATTTTGGCGGCGAAGGCATTGGCTACCACGACACCACTCCGGAGAATGAAGGATCGAAACTTAACCACGAAGTACACGATTACGGAAGTCACTGGCGCCCGGGAATTACCGGTTATACCGCATTCTTTCGCGAAAATGAAGGCGTTGACATTTCCTATACCAAAGACTGGGCAGATTTTAACCATCCGAATAAGGTCGATCCAAAAGTAAACCAACTCTATATTGGTTGGGAAGAAGATGGCGAATGGACGAACTATACCGTGAATGTGATGAAACCCGGCAAATACCGAATCATTACTATATACGGGAACAAAGACAATAGCTCTGAATTGTGGATCAACAATCAGTTTGCCACCAAACTGTTATTACCTGAAGATACCGGCAACTGGCATCACTGGACACAGGCAACTGTTGGCGAAATCACTTTCCCTGCTTCCGGATTAAATCTACTCACATTAAAATACAACAAAGGCTCAAACCTGGCATTTCTCGACTTCCTGTTTATTGAGGAATTGCCCGCAACGAAATAATTCTGAAACCCAATTACCAATCTGATGAAACAACTGTCGTTAAAGATATTTTTCCTTTTTACAGTTTTAGCTGTTTTGGCTGGAAATGCTCATTCTCAGGCAAAATTCAAACTGATTGCCCCGCAAAACGGGATGACAATCACCAACAACATGCCCAATCTTTCGTGGCAGAAAACCGATTGCGATCACTACGAAATCTGGATCGATGGCATTAAAATGGGAAATGTTCCTTCAACTCAAAATGCATACGTTCCTTTCCCCTTATCCTTCGGAAAGCACAACTGGAAAGTGGTTGCTGTTAATTCAAAAGAAAGAAAGCAATCGAATACTCAGGAAATAAACATTAATGATGCTCCTCTTTCTGATGTTCCGGAAAGTTCGCAGCTCATTCGTGAAGGCTGGAAAGTAAAATCGTCTGCTGATGTTGGCATGAACGGTGCAAAACTTTCAGGATCAGGAGTCAATACAAAAACATGGGCAAACACAAGTCTTCCGGCTACAGTTTTAACCGCACTGGTTCGAAACGGAATTTACCCCAATCCCTATATCGGAACCAATAATATGCTGATTCCTGACATCAGCGACGAATACAACAAAGATTACGACCTGCAGAAATACAGTCACATCAAAAACAAAAATCCCTGGAAACAGCCCTACTGGTTTAGAAACGAATTTATTATACCCGAAAATTTATCCGGAAAACACCTTTGGCTGAATTTTGGCGAAATCAATTACAAGGCACAGGTTTGGCTGAATGGCAAACTCGTTGCCGATACCACCGAAATGATCGGGATGGAGCGAACTTTTCGGTTTGAAGTAAGTTCAGGAATAAAAAAAGGTGGCAAAAACATACTTGCAATAGCAATCTGGCCACCCAATCACCCGGGCAAACCCGCCATCGAACCGCTGACTCCACTGGCCGATCCGGGTCAAAATATGGCAGACGGACAAATCAGTCACGATTACACCAAATGGGATGTAATGGGCTGGGACTGGCAACCAGCCATTCGCGACCGCGACATGGGCATCACAGAAGATGTGTTTCTGACAACGACTGACGATATTGAATTCGACAATTTATATGTGACTTCCAACCTGAATTTGCCCGATACCACCACTGCCGAAATTACTGTTTCAGCTGATCTGGTTAATCATTCAGAGAAGGAACAGGAAGGTGTGGTGAAAGTTGTTGTGAAGAATGGCAACGACGAATTTGTTTTTGAAGAAGCATATAAAATTGCAGCAAAATCGACAAAATCATTTAGTTGGGAACCATCGAACCAAGAATTACTCCGGATACAGAATGCCAAACTGTGGTGGCCTTTTGGTTACGGACAACAAAACCTCTATACGATAAGCCTTTCAACCGAAACCAAAGCGAATGACAAAGCCACCATTTCCGAAACTTTTGGTATCCGGAAAGTAGAAACCTACATCGGTGTTAAAGAACGGGTTTATAAAATCAATGGGCGCGAAATTTACCCGAAAGGCGGCAATTGGGTGATTGATATGATGCTGAACTGGAATGCCGCACGTTACGAAAAAGAAATTCTTCTCACTCGAAACGCCAACCTGAATATGCTCCGGGTTTGGGGACCTACAGGTGTTGCACCAAAAGCTATGTATGAAGCTGCCGACAAATACGGCATCCTGATTTGGCAAGATTTTCTGAATGATTTCTGGGGAACGTTTAAAAACACTCCAGGATTTCAACCAGAAATTTCGCTTTACGAAAAAGCCACCATTAGCATTGTGAAGAAATTGAGAAACCATCCGTCGCTGGTCATCTGGTGTGGTGGAAACGAAGGCGTCAATCCGCGTGAAGAGCTAATTGTGAATACTATTCTGAAGAAATACGACAACCGCGACTCGCGCCATTACCTGAAACGATCTGATGGAGACGGCTTGCACGGTGGCGGTCCCTACCATACGCTCGAACCAAAGGATTATTTCACTCACCCAAAGCTGAATGGATTCAGCAGTGAAATCGGTCCGAGCGGCATTCCACCGATGCAAAGCATGGAAAAATTCATGCCCGAAATGGGCAAAACCTGTGCGCCGGGAAGGTTTCCGCTCGATGGTGTATGGGCTTACCACGATGCAAACAACTGGCCCGGAAATGACACCCGTAAATTCAGTTCGTACGACGATATGCTGCGCAATTATTACGGAGCGCCTGACACTTCTGTAGTCGAAAAGGGAGTTGAAAACTACATCGAAAAGAGTCAGCTCATCAACTTCGATGTGTATCGCGCAAGCATCGAATCGATTAACCGGCAGTTGTGGTCGAATGCCAGTGGTATTCTGCTCTGGAAATCGAATTCGAGCTGGCCAAGCATTACCTGGCAGGTTTACGATTGGTACCTACAGGCCAATGCCGGTTTTTACGGCGCTAAAAAAGCAGGCGAGGCTGTTCATATTCAGCTGAACCGTGACGACCGTAGTGTGTCATTCCTGAATCTTCTCAACCAGTCCCTTTACGACATCAACATTTCGTCGATACTTTATGATACCGACCTGAAAACGGTTTGGAGCGATAAAAAGCAAATAACCATTGGGGCAAACGCCACTTTGAATTCAGGAATTACAGTTCCGGAAAGCAAGAATGTAGCATTCCTGAAGCTGATTGCTACGGATGTTTCTGGCAAAGTGCTGGCTGAGAATTTTTACTGGCTGAATGAAAGTAACAACTTCAAAGCTTTGAATAGTCTGCCGGAACCCAGTCTTGAAATTGCAGTCAAACTCATTTCCACAGAGAAAACGCACAAGTATCAGGTGGCTGTTAAAAACACAGGCAATTCAGTGGCTTTTATGCTGAATCTGAAAATGGTTGGTAAAGATTCGAAACAGGAGATTTTGCCAGCTTTCTGGAGCGACAATTATCTGTGTATGCTGCCCGGAGAAAGCAAAGTGCTTGAACTTGAAATCATGAATGACGACTTGATTGAAGTGCCGGTGCTGGAGTATTCAACTTATGGAAGCAGTAAAAAAACAGTTCAGAAGATTAAATAAACAAAATAAGATACAGACTATGGAAGGCAATAAAACCAACCAATTTTCGAAAGTTTTTTTCAAGATGCTTGATAAGCTTATCCCCGAATTTTCGGAAAATCCGCTCGATGCATTTGCCAACGGGAATGTGGCCGTTTGTGTGATCGATGAAGATGGAAATGTCTATGGAAAAATTTGGGGGAATCAAAAAGTCACTGGTCGAAACTTTTTCAAAAATGCCTGGATCAAAGCAAGTCAGGTTTGGATTACCGGAATGAAAACCGGCGAGTATGAGAAAAAGCTGTACAACGATGAATTTGATGAAGAAAAATACGGCATCAGCAAACCCGACCTCATTGGCTGGGAGGGCGGCCAACCCCTAACCCTGAAAGATGGAACCTGGTTATCAATCGGATTCAGCGGATTCCGGGGAATCAATGACCTTGCGATTGTGACCAAAGCAGCACGAATGGCTGATGGTTTGGAATAAAAAAAACTATTAAAAAAAACATTATGAAATTTACCAAACAAATAGCACTTTTTCTGACCGGAACCGCACTTTGGATTTCACCGGCATTTGCTCAAAAAGAAAAGTCAAAATCCAAAAACGATGCCAATTGGCCAATCATTGTCCGCAAAGGCGATCAGCTATTCGAAGGCGATAAACCTTTCCGTTTTCTTGGGATGGCAGCACCCAATATTCAGGCCAACGAAAATCAGGTCAGGGTCGACCGCACCAACCGTTTTCCCGATGATTACGAAATCAGCGATATTTTAGATGGAATCCACCGTACAGGTGGACGAGCAACGCGCACGTTTTCACTATCAGTTTTCCATCCTGACGATAAAGGAATGCCGGTTTATTTTACCGGGCATCGACAGTACAATGAGGAAGCATTTCAGTGCCTCGACCGTGTCATCGCGCTGGGGCATAAATACGATGTGCGCATGATTATTCCGTTCATCGCTTCACAGTCGTTCGCAAGTGTTCGAGGAGTGGACGAATTTTCAGCACTGGCCGGAAAACCCAAAGGATCGTTCTGGACCGATCCGGAGCAAAAAGCCGATTTTAAGCATTTTCTCGACTTCATCCTGAATCGAAAAAACACGGTGAACGGCATTATCTATAAAAATGACCCGGCTATTCTGGCCTGGCAGTTGGGCAACGAGTTTGGCAGCTATCCGGGAGACCGTTGCCTAAAATACGACGAATGGTCTCCCAAAATTCTGGAATGGAGTCTCGAAATGGCGGCGTATATTAAATCGGTTGACCCGAATCACCTGATTATGGAAGCCGGTGGTGCCGACCGTGAAAAACTAATTGCTGATCCGAACATTGACGTAATCAGCGACCACTTGTACGAATACTGGAATAAAATGAGCGGGAACCCGTGGCGTTTATCTCCGATTGCACTCGAATCGTATGCCCAGTGCAAAGGCCGCAAACCACTGATGGTCGATGAGTTTGGCCTTGGCACTACCGAAAATATCAGGGAACTGATGAAGACCATCCGCGAATCAGGAATTGTTGGCGGACTGATGTGGAGCATCCGCAGTCACCGGCGTGATGGAGGCTGGTACTACCACAACGAAGGTGGCACACCGGTCAATTCTTTTCATGTTCCCGGTTTTTCAGCCGGTTTTACTTACGATGAAGTCCGTTTGCTCCAGTTGCTGAGGAAAGAGGCGTATCTCATTCGTAGTATCCCGGCACCCGAAGTTGAAAAACCAGCGCCCGCTCCGGTTCTTTTCCTGAAAAAAGATGGCTTTACCTGGCGAGGTGCAACAGGCGCAGCTTTTTACACTATCGAACGTGCTGAATCGCCCAAAGGTCCGTGGAAAGTATTGGCTACCGGATTGGAAGATTCGGTGCTTGCTGAAGTCGCCAAATTTGAAGAATCGCCCGCAGGTTCCGAACCACTTACACTTTATGCTGACGAGTGGGCCGAATCTGGGAAAACATATTACTATCGAATTAAAGGCACCAACGAGGCCGGCGATTCAGGATATTCCGAAGTTTTAAAAGTTCAGAAATAATCAATTTAAGATGTATCAACCTGATAATAAACGCTATTCTGAAATGGAATACCGCCGCTGCGGAAAAAGCGGACTCAAACTACCGGCACTTTCGCTCGGATTGTGGCACAATTTCAGTGATGTGGATGTGTTTGCCAACTTCAGGCAAATAATTTGGAAAGCATTTGATTCTGGAATTACCCATTTCGATTTGGCCAACAATTATGGTCCGCCTCCCGGATCTGCAGAGAAAAACTTTGGTCTCATCCTGAAAAATGATTTAAAAAAATACCGCGATGAACTCATTATTTCAACCAAAGCCGGCTACGACATGTGGCCCGGACCATATGGAGAATGGGGTTCACGCAAATACCTGCTGTCCAGTCTCGACCAAAGTCTGAAGCGGATGAAACTCGATTATGTGGATATTTTCTATTCACACCGTCCAGATCCGGAAACCCCGCTCGAAGAAACCATGGGTGCGCTCGATCAGGCCGTCAGAAATGGAAAAGCGTTATATGCCGGCATTTCGAACTACCCAGCAGAAACAACAGCCCGTGCGGCAAAAATTCTGAACGGTTTGGGAACTCCCTGCCTGATCCATCAGCCCAAATATTCGATGTTTGAGCGTTGGGTCGAAGGTGGATTGCTCGATGTTCTTGAGGAAACAGGAATGGGTTGCATTGCCTTCTCACCCCTGGCACAAGGCCTGCTAACCAACAAATACCTTGGCGGAATTCCTGCTGATTCGCGCGCAGCCAAAACACACGGCGCACTAAATTCAGGTCAGATTACACCGGAAGTTTTGTCCCGCATTCAAGCCTTGAATCAGCTTGCATTTGAACGTGGTCAGTCGTTAGCACAAATGTCCATTGCCTGGTTGCTTCGCGATAAGCGGGTGACATCGGTTCTGATCGGCGCAAGTAGCGTTGCGCAACTCGAAGACAATCTTTTGTCGCTTAAAAACACCCGGTTTTTTAATGATGAATTGTTGAAAATCGAAGAGATTTTAAAACAATAAATAACCTGTCAACGAACTATTTAACCGATTATGCCAACACGTAAATTATTTATTGGGCTGTTTATTCTTGTTTCAGTTTTCTTTCGAACCGAAACTTCAAAAGCCCAATTGTACAATCCGAATTTCAATGCTGCCGAAAACAAGGGTTCTCTGTTAAAATACCTCAACGATATTTACGGCAAAAAAATCATCTCCGGACAGATGGATGACAAATACCTCGCATACATCATTGAATCCACCGGGGGAAAATCGCCTGCCATGATGGGGTACGATTTTAATGGAATTTGTCCGTCGCAGGGCGGAAACAATGATGCAGCAAAAGCCATCAATTGGGTAAAAATCAAAGGAGGAATTGCCCAGTTTCAGTGGCACTGGATTTCGCCCAATGCCGATGGGGACTTTTACTCGCCGAACTTCAAGCTTAGCGAAGCGCTGAACGACACCAACAGTATCTCGTACAAAAACATGATTCGCGACATTGATTTGGTGGCTGGCGAGATGAAAAAAATGAAAGAAGCCGGAGTTCCCATTCTCTGGCGGCCTTTGCACGAAGCAGAAGGAAAATGGTTCTGGTGGGGCTATTCGGGAGGCGATGCCTGCAAAAAGCTGTACAGACTAATGTACGACCGAATGGTCAATAAATTTAAACTCGACAACCTCATCTGGGTGTGGACAAGCTACGGAAAAACAAAGGAAAACTGGTATCCGGGCGACGATGTGGTGGACATGATTGTGTGGGATTATCCAGACTATTCAGCTGCGGGTTCGTGGTCGCAATACCAGCAGATGTTTGGCGGCAAAGGCAAAATGTTTGGCATAGGCGAAGACGGGAAACTGACTGATCCGGCAATACTTGCTACACAGGGCTGGCTTTATTTTCTCACCTGGTCATATATGGTTCAGGATCCATCAGTAAAAGATGGCAAAAACCCAAAAGCCTGGCTGAAACAGGTGTATAACGATTCGCGGGTAATTACGCTCGACAATCTGACTCCCGGACCGAAAGCCTCCGCCGGACAAAGCCAGCTTATTTTCGATACCGACGGCAACGGCACAGAAACCGTGCAGCTCGATGGCTCGGGCAGTAAAACCGACAATGGAACTATTACAGAATACAAATGGGATATCAACAATATAGAAATTGCAACTGGGGTAAAACCGCAGGTTTCGCTGCCGTTGGGATTGCATACCATCAAACTGACCATCACAACAAGCACCGGAGAAAGTAAAACATCGCAGGTAGTTATCACCATCAAAAAGCCCTCGGTTTCACTGAAAAAAGCTTACAAAGTTTCTTCCACGGAGGCAAATCTCGGGAATATTGCTGCCAATGCTGTTGACGGCAATCAGGCAACACGATGGTCGAGTGCCTATTCCGACCCGCAATGGTATCAAATCGATTTGGGAAAAAATTACGATATCAGTCAGGTGGTTATTTACTGGGAAGATGCTTCCGCAAAAAATTACAAGATCGAAACTTCGGATGATGGCACTTCATGGAGAACAGTTGCAACAAAATTGAATATGCCAAAAGGTGCGAGAATCGATGATTTAAGCGGATTATCGGGTTCCGGAAGGTATATCAGAATGTACGGAACCGAACGCACAGGCACCTGGGGCTATTCCATTTTTGAGTTCGAAGTCTATGGAACCGAATCAGGCACAACTGGCTTGATAAATATGGATATGCATAATCTATGGATATATCCTACCATCATCAGAAAATCAGAAAAGATGCAAATTTCTTGTCCTGGCAGTCTTTTGCCTGCAAACTATCAGATTTACTGTCAATCGGGCCAAATCAAGAAACAAGGAATATTAACTGACACGAATAGTTTTTTGGTGATTGATCAGTCTGAAGCTGGTTTTTATTATTTCAAACTTAGGCACAATGACCTCTCAAAATCAGTAAAATTCGTTGTTGTAAATTGAATCATGTCACGTAAATTTAAAAAAATGAAACGAGCCATGAGAGATAATCTCACACACGAGAAGTACTATTTGGCGAGTTCCATATGGCAATTAAAAAACAAATTATAGACATATGAAAAAAGCAATTTTTATAACGATCATTCTTGTCTTCAACGGTTTATGGTTACTTGCCCAACCAATTATTACTCCCTGGGGCAACATTAAAGGTTTCGTTGTTGATGGTGAAAAAATGAATTTCGAAACCTCTGTCCGGTCAGTTAAAACCGACTGGAGCGGATGTATCTCATCAGAAAGGTGCAACTGGCAGGGAAACCAGACTTATTCATTTTCCGGGAAGACAACCAACATGTCGCACTTTTTGCAGGCCCTGCCATTAAACTATGCCGAACAGTTCACTGAAATAGGCCAGAACTCAGTAAAAGTAGAATTATCGATAGATGCTACTGCTGAAATCGACCAGGCAGGAACCTATTTTTGTTTCGAAATACCGGGAAGTGAATTTGTGGATGGAACGCTTGCCATTTATTCCGGAAAATCGAAAAGTGGGTCGGTCAACCTGAAATCCTCAACTCCCAACGGGAAAGCAGAATACATCCGAAAAAAAGGAAATAAAATCATCGTAAAAACAGCCAAACGCGAATATGAAGTAATTGCCGGTAACAATACGGAGATATTTGTCAAGCAAAACTTTATCGACCGTCCGGGCTATCTCAACGACCCTTTGCCAGCCAAAGCATTTGTTGCTTCAGACCCTAATCAATCCATTGCCGATTACCAGGTTTATTTTACGCTCATTCAGGGCAAGGCAAAAAATGGTGACAAAAAGAAGGTCAGCTACACATTAAATGTGAAAGGTACACCCGATAAAGAAGATGTTCAAATGACCATCGATGCGGGCAAACCAGGCAGGCCGTTTGATGGTGTGGGTAGTAATTATCGGGTAAAAGACCTTGGCCGCGACTCGATGGTGGTGAATTACTGTTTGAATAATATCCGGGTTGCATGGTCGCGTATTGAATTCAACTGGAGCGAGTGGCAATCTGGAGAAAACGAAAATCCGTTGCTGAAAGCGAGAGCAGGAAAACTTTCAAAAGCGTTTTACGAACAGATTGAAATGGCCCGCATTCTGGCTAAACGCGGGTTACCCATCATTGTTACCGTTTGGGCACCACCTGCATGGGCTATCGACACCACCCGGCACAACAGGCAGGGATTGGAACACGACTCAAAACTTTCTTTGAACAGCAAAAAAATTGATAAAATGTGTCAATCAATTGCCGATTACATTTCGTATTTAAAATCGGATTACGGAATTGAAATTCCTTTATTCAGTTTTAACGAAGTCGATTATGGCGTGATGGTCTATCATACTCCTGAAGAACATGCTTTTTACACGAAAGAACTAGGCAAGTATTTTGCATCGCGTGGATTGATAACGAAAATGATGCTGGGCGATACTGGTGCAGGCACCATAAGGTCGAATAAAATGGTGATTCCGGCAGTCGAAGACCCATCCATTCACCCATATATCGGGGCTGTGGCATTTCATACCTGGCACGGTTGCACAGAAGCCGATTGCAAAGCATGGGCATTATCGGCACAAAAATTAAATGTGCCTTTATTGGTTACCGAAGGTGGACCCAACTCTGCCCTGCACCGATACCCGCAATATTTTCTCGATAACGCATTTCAGTTGTCCGAAATTGATTTATACCTGAGGGTCTGCAAATATGCTCAGCCCATTTCAATATTGGAATGGCAATTGACTCCTGACTATTCGGTGCTTACAGGGAAAGGTTTATACGGCGATAATGGCCCGCTGCGTCCGACGCAACGCTTCTGGAACCTGAAACAATTGGGTTCAACTCCTGAAGGTTCGTTTGCTATTCCGATTGAGGTTGACAAACCAAATATCACAGCAACAGCTTTTGCAGATATACTGAACGGATTGTACACCATCCACATCGTAAACAACAGTGCAACACGCGAAGTAACCCTTACAGGTATTCCTGAACCGGTTAAATCGTTCAACATTTATGTTACCGATGCAACTCGCGGAATGGAAAAAGTAAATACGGTAAAAGTTACCGGTGGGAAAGTTAGATTTACGATTGATGCGCAGGCCTACACCAGCCTGATGACGAACTAAAACCAATAACCATGAATCAACTAAAAATCAACATCTTTGTATCTTTTCTTTTTGCCTTCTCATTGAATATTCAGGCGCAGATTCTGAATACAGCTTGTCTGAATTCGAAAGTAAATCAGTACCAGAAAGCCGAATGGCAAATCGAACTGAAATCAAACTGGAGCAATCCATACGATGCTTCTGAGATTACACTGGATATGCAAATCTTCTCTCCTTCAGGCAAAAAACTGAGTTTGCCTTGCTTTTATGAATCTGAAAAATCAGGAGAGAAATCGGTTTGGAAAGCCCGTTTTGCCCCTCGCGAAACCGGAGTTTATTCGTATCAATTCGAACTGAAGGAAAAAGGGAAAGTGGTTTCCACAAACGCGAAAGCCGATTTTAAGGTCAATGTTTCAAAAGGAAAAGGCTTCCTGAATCCGAATGATTTATGGACTTTCAAATATGATAACGGGGAACTTTTCCGTGGAATTGGCGAAAACATTTGCTGGGAATCGAGAGATGAAGACGACTCGAAATATTTCGAATCGTTGCACGAAGACAAGCGGTTTAACTATGATTTTATGCTGAAAAAGCTGGCTGCCAGCGATGGTAATTTCTTCAGGGTGTGGATGATTTACTGGAACCTGCCCGTTGACTGGAAAACTGTAAAAAACAATTCACGCTATCAGAATACAAGCTCGCCATACAACGAAAGCGGGATGAAACGGATGGACTGGCTGGTAAATCTTTCCGATTCGCTTGGTATTCACATGATGCTGGCGCTCGAAAGTCATGTGGGTTTTATGGGCGACGGCTGGAACATGAGCAGTTACAATGTTGACAATGGCGGATCGGCCAAAACACCGCTTGAATTTTTCACCCTTCCGGAAGCACGTGCGCAATACAAAAATAAACTCCGTCTGATGGTGGCACGTTACGGTTACAGCCCTTCAATTGCCGCCTGGGAGTTTTTTAACGAAATCGACAATGCCATGTACTACGGAAAACCAGAAGACAGGATTCCGGATGAGCTAATTACCGACTGGCACAACGAGATGAGTACTTTTCTGAAAGATATTGACCCCTACCAGCACATGGTTACCACAAGCATTTCACACCGCGATGTTACGGGAATGAATGACCTGAAGAACATCGACATCAACCAAAAGCACATCTATAAAAACACAGCCGGAATACCCGAAACCATTCGCAGCTACACCCAAAAACACAACAAACCCTACGTAATTGGCGAGAGTGGCTATGAGTGGGACTGGAGCAAAAACTTCAACGATTTTGCTGATGAAATGGATGGCGATTTTAAGCGAGGTTTGTGGCTGGGATTGTTCAGCCCAACGCCGGTTTTACCGATGAGCTGGTGGTGGGAATTCTTCGAAAACCGGGGAATGATGAGCTATTTCAGGCAGGTGAGCGAAATGAACAAAATCATGCTCGAAGCCGGTAAAGGAAAGTTTGAATCGTTTGAGGTGAAGACCAATCTGAATGGAGTCCAGGCTTATGGAGTACGCTGCGGGAAAAAGAGTTTCGTTTACCTGTACAATTCAGGTTCAGCAACCGAAAATATTCAAATCAGTGGCATTCCGGAATCGAAAACCAAAGGAAAGATGAGCTGGATGAATGGTGAATCCGGAAAATACAGCTCGGTGAAATTTGTTGAATTGCCTGATAAAAGCCTGAAGATTGACCAAATTCAACTTCCGGCGAAAGGCAATGCTATTTTAATACAGGACTAACCATGAACTAAATAGACTGATAAAATGATTTTTAAACTTTTTTGCCAAAAATCCTTATTTCAGATTGCAATTTTAATTTTACTAACTGCACAATTCAACCCGGGTTTTGCGCAGCAATCAAACATCCTCATCGATGACAATTTTTCCAATACAAGCACAAACTGGAAGGAAATCAGGCTGAACGGTGCGACTGACGGTAATTTAAAAATCGAAAATCAGTCACTCTCGGTTACCAATAATTCGAAAACCGGCGCCTATGGTTTGTATCACCTGAAGCCGGTCTCCGGAAATTTCTATGCTGAAGCTGAATTTGCTGATGAAGATGTAATTGGACTAGCTTTAATGGCAAGCAAAAACGGAGTTCCCGATGTGGCGAATTTTACCATGATTGCTGTTTCAAACCGTTCGGGAATCACTGTTATCAATCAGTATGACCGGCAAAACAATGTCGAAAATGTGCATGACCCGAAAAAAATAATTGACCCATCGCGCTACGAAGCAAAATTAGATGGCAAAACCTTTTCAGTTCCTTACAAATCAACCAACAAGAAAATCAGGATTTTACACGAATCATTATCCAACACTTTCCACTTTTACTACGGAACTACCCTTGTAAAATGGGGAATCACCTCGAACGACTGGATGGAAGTTGCGCCGCAATACAGCTGGCTTCCGGCTGATCAGCAATACTTTGTGGCTTTGGTGGGGCATGTTGCCGAAAACCAAAAACCAAAAGCCGCCATTTTTAAAAGCTTAAAAGTTGTTCAAACACCAACCGAAGATTTCGACGACAATGCGACTGGATTTAAGGCCGTCAAACGCAATTTCTCATGGTCGGGATTCGAAGGCGATGCCACGGTGGTTACTTTCGGAAAAGAATTCGGGTACGACAAAAACATCAAATTTGTATTTTGGGACCGAGCCAACAACGCACCAGCCTGGCGATTAACTAATCAATTCCTTCTGAATTTTGAATTTTTTGAAGGTGGCGATTCGCTTTATCCGGGTTGCCACGAAGCCATGTCGGACCGGCAGCGGCATGGACAAAAAGTAACGATTGTAGAGGACAATGCAGTGCGAAAAATTATTCATTGGCATGGCATTCCGCTCAATCCGGAGTACAATTTTTCCGGCGAACATTTGAATGGCAAACAGTTCCCGTATTTCGACGAATACTGGACTTTTTACCCTGATGGCACCGGAACGCGGCAGTTAATTGACATGCCTAACCTTGATGTGAATCATCGCCGCGGTTGGGGACCTGAAGTCATTGAACCAATGCCGATTGGTGGTTCACTGGTTGAAGCCGGAGATTTGTGCAATGCACCTGCCTTGTCGGTTTTTAATTTGACCGATACGGTGAAAACATACTTCCCTCAGCCAACAAACCGTACTTATACAAAAGATTCATGGGGATGGAACCAGATTGTTTTCGATTGCCATTTCAAGGAAAATATGCCTGATTTTTATACGGTTTACAGTCAGGATGAAGCTTATCCCGAAATCTGGCCGGGAATAAAAATCGAAACACAGATAGCCTGGCACAATACCGACCATATTTTCTCGCACTGGCCGGTGGGTCGGGAACCATACGGACAAAATGCGCAGGATTGGGGAAAAACATCGCGTTCGTATGCATCGCACAAAAACGAGGTGACGCACACTTCGCTGGCCAGCGCTGGTTTTTACGGCAAACTGGGTGTCGATTTCAACGACCATTTTCAGGTAGATGAAAAGGGCCGGAAATTCCGCAGACATGTGATGCTGGTTGGTGTTTCGAAACCTTACCAATATGACGAGGTTAAAAACCAGATTCAAACCTGGCTCGAACCGGGCATAATTACCATGCTGAACAGCGATTTTGAGTTTTCGAAAATCGACCGGATTTTCAGGAGCATTATTTTGAAATCAAACAGCAACAGCACGGAATGCAAATTCAACATCAAGCCAGATAAAAGTATTGTGAACCCGACCTTCACCATTGAAAACTGGAAAGGCGATGATAAAGCCGAAGTTTTAGTCAACGGAAACAAAGTGGATGCAAAAATCGCCAAAGAAGGAAGCTCGTTGCTGGTTTGGATACCGGGCACTTTTAATCAGGAAACCATTCTTTTGATTCGAAAGTAAGAATAAACCCAACCAATAAAACTGTTAAAACGAGCACTGTCGTCGCTTTTTTAATGTTCCTGTAATACAGCGCAATAAGATTCTCATGTAACATTACAGCAAATAAATGAAACAATATTTTAAAGATTATTTCTGGAATCTTTAAATGGTGTAACATGCCTTTTAAGTGATTTTTCTCCATAAGATTAGATTTGAACCTGATGTTATGCGATTTGTAATCAGCCCCGCAAAAGTGAATGAATGAAATTTCTCCATTCAAACTGCTTTTCTGATTGACTATTGAATCGTTCAAACTGATTGTCAATTATTAATTCTTAAAAACCTAATTCTTATGAGAAAAACTATTCTGTTTTTATTGCTTATGGGATTTTTCATCTCAGCTTTTTCGCAAATTCAGTTACGCGGAAAGGTTGTAGATAAAAATACGAAAGAACCATTACCGGGTGTTTCAGTTGTAGTAAAAGGCACTACCATCGGAACCATTACCGATAGCAACGGTAGTTATTCAATTTCCAACGTTTCAGAAAATGCGACTTTGCAATTTACGTTTGTAGGAATGAAATCTCAGGAAATTGCTGTTGGCGGAAAAACAAATATTGATGTAATGCTTGAAGAAGATGCCATTGGAATTGAAGAAGTGGTTGCCATTGGCTATGGAACAATGAAAAAGAGCGATTTGACAGGCTCTGTCTCCAGAACTTCCATCGGGGATAAGGCTACTCAGAATAATACCAATCTGCTACAGGCTTTATCCGGATCTACAGCTGGTGTAAATATTCAGGCAGCTGGGCTCGCTGGTGCTGAACCAAATTTGTCGATCCGGGGAAAGACTTCACTGTCGGCAAGCGACAAACCTTTAATCGTACTCGACGGGATTATTTATAACGGCGATATTGCAAACGTTAACATTAGCGATGTCGAATCGGTTGACATATTAAAAGATGCTAGTGCAGCTGCTGTTTATGGATCAAGATCTGCAAACGGGGTATTGCTAATCACTACTAAAAAAGGAAAATCTGATAAGCCAACCATATCATTTAATATGAGCTATGGTTATCAGGACTTGACAAATAATCCGATGTCGGTTATGAATGCGGATCAATATGCAATCAGATTGGTCGATTTCTATTACCAGCAAAGTTTGTATACCTGGTATAAAACCAAACCAACAAGTGCAACCGGAAAGCCAGTCAGACCGGATGTCACAGACCGGAATGTTGTTGCTGCCCGATTGAGAACTCAGGAAGAAAAAGATAATTATTTAGCCGGAAACGAGATTGATTGGACTGATGAAGTTACCCGAATGGCTCCCATTCAGAACTACAATCTAAGTTTTTCCGGAAAATCAGATAGGAGCAATTACTTTGTTTCTGCCTCATATGCCAACGAGGAGGGAATTCAATTGAATGACCAATTTTCGAGATTTACCATTCACAGTAATGTGGAGAGTAAAGTGGCAAGTTGGTTAACGATCGGACTAAATGCATCCTATTCTTATCGCGACTATTCGGGTTTGGAGGCTGATTTAGGATGGGATAAAACCGGTGCAAGAGCTGCCAGTCCTTTGGCGAATAATAAGATTGGTTTGCCAAAGTACGATATGTTTCTAACAGGCGAAGCTTATATGCCGTACCCACTTAATAATTTGTATGTGAATAACAGTGATATCAGGAACAACCTATTTCTTGTTGGTAATGCCAAGGTAACTGTTCCATGGGTTAAGGGTTTAACTTATGAACTAAATTACTCAAACACCTACTCGAACAGAAACAACAATACATTTTATCCTGTCACAACTCCGAATGGAGCGGGCAACAAGGGTCAGGCAATTAAAAATCCTTCTGAACAGAGAAATGACATTGTAAACAACATTGTAACCTATTTAAGATCATTTGGCGATCATCAGGTAAATGCCACTTTGCTTTACAGCCGCGAAAACAGTATTGCACAAAGCTCGACGCTTAATGCACAGGGATTTGACAATGCGGTTTTAGGATACAATAACATGGGACTTGGAACTATTGCCACTGTTGCTTCAACAGCATGGGAAGAAAATAGCATTTCTTATATGGCGCGGGCGAATTATTCGTACAAAAACCGTTATATGCTTACCGGAACTGTTCGTCGTGACGGGTTCTCCGGATTTGGCGAAAATACCAAATTCGCTACATTTCCATCAGTTTCATTGGGATGGGTGGCATCTGAAGAGTCCTTCATGGAAAATCTTGACTGGATGTATTTAAAACTCAGAACATCGTATGGTAAAAACGGGAACCAGGGAATCGGACGCTATTCCAGTTTCTCCAGAATGACCGCCAATCCATACATATATGGTTCAAATACTGCAATTTCTGTTTTCCCAAGTACACTTGGAAATGCAGATCTGGGCTGGGAAGCAACATCTTCTTTCAATGTTGGAATCGACTATGCTTTCCTCGATCAGCGAATTTCAGGGTCGATAGATGTTTATCAGGCAAAAACGAATGATGTTTTGGTTCAAAGAACACTTCCTCCAACAACCGGATATTCAAGTGTTTGGGCAAATATTGGCGCAATCGAGAATAAAGGTATTGAATTGGCTTTGAATACAGTTAACTTCAAGGGTCAGTTTAATTGGACAACTAACTTCAATTTCTCATTGAACAGGGATAAAATTTCCAAATTGTACGGAGGCAAAAATGATAAGGACATAGGAAATTCATGGTTTGTTGGGGAATCGATAAGTGCAATATACGATTATGAGTTTGCTGGCGGACTTTGGACCGAGCAGGAACTTTATGAAGGAAAAACTTTAGCCAACTGGTATCCGGGTCAGTTTAAATACGTCGATCAGAATACTGACGGTGTAATTGAGCCAAATGCCGACCGCAAGATCATCGGATACAAAACACCAAACTATAGGTTCAGTATCACCAATACCTTAAGCTATAAAGATTTCACTTTCTCATTCCTGATTAACTCAATTCAGGGTGGCAACGGATATTATTTAGACGATAACTCCTCGGTAGTCAATACGCAATGGAACTCCGACAATGTTTACCGTGTTAATGCCTCTGCGGTAAGACCATACTGGACTCCGGATAATGGGGTGAATAATGCTACCGGTATTTACAATACTCCGGTTGTACATGGTGGAGTTTACGAAAGCCGCAGTTTTGTTCGCTTACAGGATGTATCATTGAGTTACAACTTCAAACCTGAATTACTGAAATCACTCAAAATTGAGTCGTGCCAGTTTTTTATCTCCGGAAAGAATCTTTATACCTGGACCAAATGGTCGGGATGGGATCCTGAAGTCGGAGTTAGTGACTCGCCTCTGATGAGAAATATCACTACAGGGTTCAGACTTACCCTTTAATTATACATTCAGTAAAACTATACGGTAACTAAAAAATAAAATAACAATGAAAAACTATCTATATATATTTAGGAAGAAGTACTTCTTTTCAACGGTACTGCTTACGCTTATTTTCTCCTCTTGCTCAGAAGATGTGCTCAAAGAAACTCCGCTCGATTTTCTGGCACCAGAGAATGCTTACAATACAGTGGCCGGTATTCAGCAGGGAATAAGCGGATTGCATTTTAGTGTTCGCGATGCATGGTTCAATGGCGACAACCAGGATCAACTGGCTATGCTGGTTGGAGGTTGCGGAACCGATATTGCTTTTCATGGCGAAAATCCAGGAGGTAACATTAAGCTGGTTAATTACAAAAATGAGATGACTCCTGAAAATTCAATCTTCACCTTTTTCTGGGAAAGAAATTACAGTCTGATTCAACGTGCAAACGTTTTGATCGACCGGATCAAGGTTTCCGATAAATCCATCTGGACTAGCGATGCACAAAAGAATGCTTACCTGGCCGAAGCTTTGTTCTTCAGAGCTTATGCCTATCGTATGTTGGTTTCTTTTTATGGTGATGTTCCTCTTGTAACCGAACCTACAAAATCGGCTAAAACAGATTTTGTCAGGGCTCCCAAGGCCGATATTTATAAGCTAATGGAAGAAGATTTAACTTTTGCTGTTGCAAATTTGCCAGTTCGCGGTAAAGAAGATGCCCCCGGAAGAATTACTCAAGGCGCCGCCGGACATTTTCTGACCGAGTTGTATATTACTCAATCGAAACACCAGCAGGCCGTTGATGCAGCCTCAAAAGTTATCGACACCGGAGGTTATTCACTCATGACTCAGCGTTTCGGATCAACCCGAGATGTGTTTGGAAAAGGAGATGTATTTCTGGATCTTTTTGCTTACGGAAACCATAATTTGTCCACAAACAAGGAAGCTGTCTGGGTTATACAGATTGAACCAATCGTTACCGGTGGAGGTCAATATCCAGGTGATAGGGCATGGGGACCGGCTTACTTCAGGTTGGGTAATACGCCTGATGGAAAGACTGCATTTAGAGGCGAACTTTACAATGGTGCATACACTGGCTATTCCGATACATTAGGTCGGCCAGTTTCATGGATTAAACCAACCAATTACACGGCCTATACCATTTGGAGAAGCGATTGGAAAAATGACATCAGAAATGCGGAGCACCACATCAAAAGAACATTTTATTACGACAATCCGGCATCAACATACAACAAGAAAAAGATCGATTTTTCTCTTTACCCCAAAGGAACTCGGGATGCTTTAAAAGACACCTGTCAGTATATTTATCCTTACTTCCTGAAACATTCTGATCCGCTTCACCATTTTATTGAGCCTAACCGATCGGGTGGGGGTTGGACACACAAAGACGTTTATGCAGTTCGTTTGGCTGAAACTATTCTTTTGCGGGCCGAAGCATACATTGGCCTGGGTAAGAAAGACCTTGCAGCTGCTGATATAAATGCCATCCGGAACAGGGCAAAAGCCACACCTGTCGATCCTTCAAAAGTTGATCTCGATTATTTGCTCGACGAACGTGCCAGAGAACTTTACGCCGAAGAATGGAGACCAATTACTTTACGACGGATGGGTAAATTATTGGAAAGAACCCGTAAATACAACAACAATCCGGTGTTCCCTGCCTGCAATATTCAGGATAACAATGTTTTATTCCCAATACCACAAAAGCAGCTCGATTTAAATATTGATGCCAAAATGGAACAAAATCCAGGGTATGCCAAATAATCAGGAAATCTATCCAAGGCTTATAAAAAAGGAAGAATTATGGAACGAAGGAAATTTATAAAGAGCAGTTCGCTGGCAGCCGCTGGAGGTTTAACCATTCTGAACTTTCCTGTTTTTGGGAAAAATGCACCGAGTAATAAAGTGATTGTTGCAGTAATGGGCGTAAACAGTCGTGGGGCTTATCATGCCGAAAAGTTTTCCCGTATTCCGGGAGTTGAGGTAGGCTACATCTGCGATGTTGAAGACGGCGCCATCAAAAAAGGTCTGACAGCGGTGAAGGGTGCATCGCGTGTTCCCATTATCGAAAAAGACATACGTAAGTTGGTGACAAAAACGGATTTCGATGCTTTGGTGATTGCTGCTCCCGATCATTGGCATGCACCTGCAGCCCTGCTCGGGGTTTCAAACGGAAAACATGTTTACGTTGAGAAGCCTTGCAGTCACAATCCGAACGAAAGTGAAATTCTGATTCAGGCACAAGCCAGATACGGAAAAATAATTCAGGTCGGGAGCCAGCGACGTTCGTTCCCTACTTTAATTGAAGCTGTAAAGCAGGTGCGCGCCGGATTGATTGGAAACCCATACATGGCTAAAGGCTGGTACACCAATTCGCGCAAGTCAATAGGAATTGGCAAAGTAATCTCTGCTCCTTCCACCCTCGATTTTAATTTGTGGCAGGGACCAGCTCCCCGAAAAGATTACAAGGACAATCTGGTGCATTACAACTGGCACTGGTTCTGGCACTGGGGAACCGGCGAGGCATGCAACAACGGGAATCATGAATTGGATTGCTGTCGTTGGTTTCTGGGTGTCGATTTTCCGACTAAAGTTACTTCAGCAGGTGGCCGGTATGCCTACAAAGACGATTGGGAAACGCCTGATACGCAAATCGCATCGTTCGAATTTGGCGACCAGAAAACCATTACCTGGGAGGGACGTAGTTGTAATTCATATCCGATTGAAGGCAATGGCCGTGGCTTCATTATTTATGGTGACAAGGGTACACTTGTGAATTTTGGTGGCGAAGACTACAAAGTTTACGATGCGTCGAACAAGCTTGTAAAGGAAATTAAATCTAATATGAAGGTTGATCCTAATAATACTGTAAGCGCCAGCGGTGATGCTGATTTGTACCACCTGAATAATTTTATTGAAAGCATTCGGGGTAACGAAAAGGTAACTGCGCCCATTGTAGAAGGTCACAAAAGTGTGCTAATGTGCCATTTGGCCAATATTGCACAGCGTACAGGTTCAAGCCTGAGTACCGATCCAAAGAATGGTCACATTATCGGCAATAAACTAGCCGAAGAACTTTGGAGCCGTAACTACGAAAAGGGCTGGGAAATGAAACTCTAAAAACAACGAACTGACCGGAGGCAAGACTTCCGGTCAGTTTTCTTTATCAATCTATGATTTAAAAACAGTTTATCAATGATTTACCGAATATCATTTTTAATTCTTCTCCTGATCGGAGTTGAATCACTTTACGCTCAAAAGAACAAACCGCTTTTCCCGCAAACACCCGGAATGGTTTCATTTACATACCGGAACAGCTTTACCAAAGATGTTTCTGCAACACTGGATACACTCCAAAAACTTGGCATTAAAGACATGGAATTTTCAAATCTTTTCGGGATGAAAGCTGCTGAGATAAGGAAAATGCTTGATGAACGCGGTATGTTTTGTTCTTCGTTCGGAGTAAGCTATCCCGATCTGACGACTAAAACCCGCGAAGTGGGCGAGAACGCAAAAATATTGGGAGCAAAGTATGTTCGCGTGGCCTATATTGCTCATGAAGGAATTTTTACCCAGGAAATGGCCATTAAAGCAGCCGAAGACTTTAATACGGCAGGTAAAGTTCTGAAAGACGAATTTGGTATCACGTTTTGTTACCACAATCACGGATATGAATTTGTACCCTACGAAAACGGTACACTTATGGATTATATCATTCAGAAAACCAATTCGAAATATGTGAGTTTTGAAATTGATATTTTATGGTCATTCATTCACGGACAGGATCCGGTAAAACTCATTGCAAATTATCCCGGACGTTTTAAACTACTGCACCTGAAAGACCTTCGAAAAGGTGCTGAATTAAATGCTTCAGGAGGAACTGCTGTTGAAAACGATGTGGCACTCGGTACCGGACAACTTGATATTCCTTCTATTTTGAAAGCCGCAAAAAGAGCAGGAATTAAACATTATTACATCGAAGACGAAAGCCCGGCTTATGCCAAACAGGTACCACAATCCATGTTTTACCTGAAAGACCTTAAAAATTAAACCAATTTGCACCTAATTTTAAGTCGTTATTGAATCACTGGCTAATCATTCAAAATGGTAAGTCTTGCTTAAGTCAGATTTACTCTAAAGGAAAAATACAAAAGCACTTAATTCTTTGAATTTAAGTGCTTTTTCATTTCAATTTATAGGGGTTTTATTCCATTCTAGAAAAACAAATCAAAAAACAAGAGTGCAATTATTCCATAGTCAGTTAACTGGGATTTAAGAAACCGACGAGCTTTTGTCATATGGTCCTCTACCGTTTTTACCGAAATGTTTAATTCTTCTGCAATGGCCTTGTTACTCAGTCCTTTTTCTTTACTTAACTTGAAAATGAGTTTGCGCTGTTCGGGAAGTTGGTCGACTAAATTTTTAATCCGCATCGAAAGACGCTCGTAGTCGTATTGTTCATCGTTTTCAGAATACTGAAAAATGGCAGTTTCGCGCAAATGCTTTAAATATTCTTTTTCTGTAATTTTCTTGCGGAATATTGAAATAACAGAATTCCGGGTAATCGTAAAAAGGTAAGCTTCCAGGTTCGTATCTTCTCTTAGATTTTCCCTGTTGTTCCATAGATTTATGAATGCATCCTGAACCACATCTTTTGAATCTCCCTCGGTTTTGAGATATGCAAAAGCGAAATTATATAGCCGCTTACTATAAGCCAAAAAAATACTGTTGATGGCATCTTTGTCATTAACCTTTATTTGTTTGAGCAGCTTATTTAGTTCTGATGTTTTCATCGATTGCCTTGCATGCAAGCAAAAGTATTAAAATGTTTGAATCAAAGGCAAACTTGAATTTTTCCTTTAATGTATTTATTCGATAATTAATAAACCATTGAAAAAAAATAAAAGCAGAGCAAGGGTTTTAATTAACTTAGACGTTGTACAAATATTAAATCCAAAAGATGAGCGATTTTTTCAATCGATATTTAAATAATCAGTGTAGCGAAGAAGACTTTAATCGTTTTCTCGATCTCTTTTTACAAGAAGAAAAGATAGATGAGTTGGAACAACGCATGCATTCCGACTGGAATAACAGGCCTGAGGCAAATGCTGTTCCTGATCTTACTCCCGTATTGCACGAAATTCATTATCAAATAAACAAAACCGACAAGAAACCAACCGGGAAAAGGTCATTAGTGTGGTATATTACCCGGATTGCAGCTATTCTGGTATTGCCACTAGCTTTAGCTCTCTTTTACCAATGGGGTGCTCATTCATCCGAAACAAAATTTACACAAACCGTTTCAACTCCACTGGCTTCTCGTAGTAGTTTCGAATTGCCCGATGGTTCAAAAGTGTGGTTAAATGCAGGTTCAACAATTTCGTTTCCAAACCGGTTTGGCAAAAATGCACGAGTCGTCAAATTAATTGGTCAGGCCTATTTTGACGTAAAAAAAGATAAAATACCTTTTAAAGTTGAAACCAAGAGTTTTGCGGTAAAGGTTCTTGGAACTGCCTTTGATGTTTTTGCTTATCCGGGCGAGAATGCTGAAGTTACGCTCGAACGCGGAAAAGTTCAGATAGAAACCATAACGAATGCAGTTACAGACTTAGATCCCGGACAGCAGGCCATAATAAATAAACAGGATGGCCAGGTCGAAAAACGTAGTATCGATTCGAAAGCCTTTGTTGCCTGGAAAGATAATCGTTTAACCTTTGTTGAAGAGCCGCTCGAAAGGGTTGTTCTATGTCTTGAGCGTTGGTTCGATGTGTCTATTGATATAGAGGATGCTACAATTAAAAATCTGAAGGTAAACGGAACTATTGAATACGAAACGATAAGTGAGGTTCTTAATCTCCTTCAAATTACTGCGCCAATCAATTATACTTACGATAAAGACAAACAAATCTTTAAAATAAGATCAAAACAGTAACAAACTAAAACCATTGCCTATGTGAAAAAAAAGTCCTGAAGTTATACTTTTCGTTTTCTGAAGAAAAGACAAAAAACAGAAGTGGGAAAGCCTCCAACTTCCCCACCTGAGCAAATAATTTCTGTTAAAAATTATTCATTTAATATCACAAATTTATGAAAAAAAACGACTTGCAAAAGTACCGTCCGAGGCTATTTTTGTCTAAACTATTATTCATTATGAGGCTTGTTTTTTTCTTTCTATTCGTATCAATGTTTAGTGCTTTTGCCACTGAAACATATTCTCAATCGACAAAATTATCTCTAAGCTTGAATGATGTTACCATTGGAGATGTGCTAAGAAATATTGAAGATCAGAGTGAATTTCGGTTTTTCTATACCGAAAAGGTATCAACAGAGAAAAAGGTATCTGTTGATTTCCGGAAAACAACGATCAATGAAGTACTGGATGAATTATTTAAAGAAACGAGTATCGCTTACAGGGTAGTCGGTCGGCAAATTGCTTTGTTCCAAAATGGTAATAATCCAGAGTTCATGCAATCAGGACAATCCCGCGAGATTAAGGGAAAGGTAACTAATACTGCTGGTGAGCCCATTCCGGGAGCAACCATTGCGATAAAAGGTACATCAAGCGGAATTATTACCGATGACAATGGGAACTATACTCTTCCAAAAGTTCCGGAAGGTTCAATTCTGGTTTTCTCTTTTGTTGGAATGAAATCACAGGAAGTTCCAAGTCAGGGAAAATCGGTAATTGATGTAAAACTGGAAGAAGAAACTATTGGCATTGAAGAAGTTGTAGCTATAGGCTATGGAACCCAGAAAAAGAGAGATATGATTGGGTCAATAGCTTCACTTTCGTATGACGACGTCAAAAAAACATCTCCCGTTTCTGTCGAATCTTCTCTTCAGGGAATGGCAGCCGGTGTTCAGGTAAACTCAGGAGCTGGTATACCGGGAGCTCCTCAACAAATCAAAATTCGTGGTGTAGGCTCCATTTCTTCAGGTACCGATCCTCTTTGGATTGTAGATGGTATTCCTGTTGTTAGTGGGCCAATCGACAGAAGTTATGATGGAGAGACCAGTCAGAGTATTTTGGCCATGATCAATCCAAACGATATTGAATCCATCCAGATATTAAAAGATGCTGCAGCCACCTCTATTTATGGGTCGCGTGGTTCAAATGGTGTTATCCTTGTAACTACCAAGACTGGTAAAAAAGGACAAACCAAAGTTGAAGTTGATGTCAAGACCGGTGTTAGCAATTGGGCCAAATCGGATATCGGTTATGCCAATAACAAAGACTACATCTCGATTATGGACCTGGCATTCCAAAATAGGGGAGCTGGTTTATATAGTGTTGAAAACTCAATCAAACAATTGGATGGTGCTACTGAAACTATGACTCGCGAAGAAGCGCTGGCAACAAATACCAACTGGGCCGATGCCATCTCACAGACAGGTAGCTTCTACGAATCCAATGTTTCAGTTAGTCAGGGCTCTGAAAGAGGAAACTCATACCTGTCATTGAAATACAGAAACGATGACAGCAACTTGAAGTTCAATACAATGGAAAACTATTCCGCAAATGTGAACTTAAACTATAACCTGATGAAGAACCTCGATCTGGGTTACCGCATGTTTGCTTCCTTTACCGATAATGATCGTTTAAAATCGGGCGACGGTAAAGCCGGTGCAGGTGGTTGGGCTCAGGTAAATTCGAATGCTCTTCCATGGATGAAAATATTAGATCCCAAAGGATTAAATGGCTACTGGAACTCCAAAGCTGCCGTAAATCCAATGGCCGGAATCGATCCGATAAATGCCCAGTCAAACTTAAAAACAATCAATGTTCTTTCGGGATTGAATGGAACATGGCGTACTCCAATTCAGGGATTATCCTTAAAAGGCGAATTTGGTTTAAACTATGTAGCAAACCGCGCCCGTTCATGGAGAAGTGGGGCACTTTTGGTGAATGGTGCTGTTGCTCAGGAAAGTAAATTTGAAACAAACACAGTCAACTATAACGCGTACTTCAATTATGATGTGCCAATCAATGATGACCATATTCTGAATTTGGTTACCGGTGTTGAAAATACACGTCAGTTTGTACATTCTATGACAATGAAGGGTGAAGGCTTAGTTGGGGCATTCCCTGAAGTTGGAACTCCGATTACATTGAGTGGAAACTCACAAATGGGTGGGGAAGCTTATTTAAGAGGTTTTTTTGGACGTGCAAATTATAAGCTTTTCGATAAATACCTTGCCGGCGTAAGCATCCGTCGCGATGGTATCTCTAAATTCACATCAGATAATCGCTGGGCAACATTCCTTTCCGGATCACTTGGCTGGATTATTTCTGAAGAAAAGTTTTTCAATTTCGAACCGGTTAGTCTTTTAAAATTGAGAGGAAGCTACGGTCAGACAGGAAATACCAATATTCCCGGAGGAATCACTTCTGACCTTTATGGAATCAATAGCGGAACCTCCACCCTGGAGGGATTTAACAATGCCTATCTTCAAAGTATTGGAAACTCCGACATCAAATGGGAGACTACCAATTCGTTGGATGCTGGTATCGATTTTGGCTTGTTCAACAACCGCATAAATGGCTCTCTGGCCTACTACCAGAAAAAGGTTTCCGACATGTTGCTGGCTGTAACATTGCCACCATCAGCCGGTATCTTTGGAGGTAATTCCTGCTGGCAAAACATCGGTGATATGAAGAATGAGGGGATCGAATTTAATGCCAATGCCTTAATCATTAGCAAGAAAGACTTTACCCTGAACTTTGGATTCAATATCTCGTCGAACCAAAACAAAGTACTTGCTTTAGATCCTGCATCAGATGCCAATCATGTGGGTATTCTTCAGTCGGGCGAAGCCGGTATTGTGCGTACTATTACAAAAGCTGGTTTGGCTTGGGGTACTTATTACATGGCCGAATATGCCGGTGTTGATGCACAAAAAGGTATTCCGCTTATTTATGAAGTTAAAAAGCTGGAAGATGGAACAACTGAACATACCGGAAACATTATCCCAGCTACTGACGAAAATATGAGTAATAACAAGATGATCCTCAAAGATAAGACATCACTTCCTAATCTTCTTGGTGGATTCAATGCAAATCTTACTTATAAAAACTTCGACTTAGGTATGGTTTGGTCATTCGTAACTGGAAACTACATTTATAACCGCCTGTTGCAAAGTTCAATGACTCCGAATGCAGGTTTGCTGGTTGCCAACGAAAAATTATTGACCGAAAGCTGGACAAAACCCGGCGACAATGCTTATTGGCCTCAGGTAGTTGCCGGAAATCTTTACAACTACGATAGCCAGGGCAACCCAACTACAGCTGGTGTAAAATATGGTTCCGATAACAATACACCTTCTTCTCAATATCTTGAAAAAGGTGATTATCTAAAACTTCGCAATCTGACTTTGGGCTATAAAGTACCAACCCAACTGACGAACAAATATAAAATTGCCAATGTTCGGCTTTATGTTGCTGCCAACAATTTGCTGACTTTCACCAAATTCTCAGGATACAATCCTGAACTTGAAATTGATCAGGCAAGTGGTGGTAGTTATTCTACATTTACCTCGATGCCAGCATCGCGCGTATTTATGTTTGGGTTGAATGTTAACTTTTAAAATCTTTAACGATGAAAAAAATCTTTAAAACGATAGTAGCACTAAGCCTCCTCCTTTTGAGTGTTTCGTGCGACAATGAAGGCTTCTTCGAATTGGAAAGGCCAAACCAATATCCATGGACGAAAGTTAAAGAACTCGAATTAGCTGTAAGACAACCTTACCTGCTACTGATGGGAAATGCCTGGGGTAGTCCGGTTGGCGCCCTTGGCCTTAGAGGTTTTGCTGAATCAGATATAAGCCAATACCTGAATGGAATTACCGGTTCAAGCTATTTTTATGAATATTACAACCGTTTATGGAAAACTACAACATTAAATACCAGTGATAAAGAGCTCGAATTGGCTTTCGGATACCTATATCAGATTTCAACAGCAACCAATGCACCGTTGAAGCTAATTAATGATGCTGAAAAAGCTGGAAAAGATGTATTCGAGAACATGACCGAAACTGATCGTCAAACGGTAAAACGGTATAAAGGTGAATTGCTGTTTTTGCGCGCAGTTTGCTATTGGTATCTGGCCAGAACCTGGGCTCCTCCGTACAATCCGGCAGGTCCAAATACTGGCAAATACTTTGTTTTACGTCGCGACTATGTAAATGGAGCCGATGACATTAAGAATGGATCGCTGGCAACTGTTGAAGAAGTGTATTCTTCCATTGTTCAGGACCTGAAAGATGCCGTTGATGTACTTCCTACTTCGTATGTTACCAGTGAATTAAGTCAACGTTCACGCGTTAATAAATATGCGGCTCAGGCCATGCTGGCCCGTGTTTACTTTTACATGGGTAAAACGGCTCTGGCAAAGGCTCAACTCGATGATGTTATCAATAGCAAAATGTACAATTTGAATGATGATCCGATTGAAGCTTTTAACCGTGTGGCTGGTGAAGGTAGCAGCGGAGAGATTATTTGGGAAATTGCACTGTCATCAACTTCAAGTAAGTTCGACCGTATCCCAACAATCTTTTCAAAAAACAACTACACAGCTAATGGTGGTCGGGGTACAAGCTGGAATCATTGCGCCTGGGCTTGTTTCACGCTTTCATACAATACGCTGAAACAAATTGGATGGATGAATAATGATCTGTCGGTTGGCACTGAAGCTGCAAAGGACAAACGCTATACCCAAACATTTATTCGTTTGGAAGCTTACAAGGCAAATCCATGGAGTTCGTCAGCAAACCCGGTTGAGTATTTTACGCATTTGAATACCTACGAAACACGCTATTCTCCGATTACAACACCTCATGTATGGCAGGATAAACATTTTCGCGCCAAAACAAGTGGTCGTCGTTCGAACCGGGCGATGTTACGTTTGGCCGAAATGTACTTAACCCGTTCAATTATTCGTTTTAAAGATGGCGATAAAGTGGGAGCAGCCGAAGATTTAAATGTAGTCCGTCACCGTGCCGGATTGGATAATATCTCATCTGCTGATATTACTGAGCTTGCTATCGAAAACGAACGTATCAAAGAATTGGCCGGCGAACATGCGGATCGTCTTTACTATCTGATTGCTTTGCGAAAACCAATTGGTATTGGCGACAGAGATCCAAGTAAATTCTCGCCAATCCAGCCTCCATATTCTGACTACTACTGGCAGGTTCCTTTGGTAGAGCAACAACAGAATAAAGCATACCAACAGTAATATAACTTTACACTATCCCTGAGGTTTTCAGCTCAGGGATAGTTTTTTGCAGCTTGTTAAGGTGGTGACTAATGTAACTGTCTTCAAACTTTTCACGCCTTGATGTTGCATTCAGGTACATTTTTTATAAGTTGCAGTAAGAAATCCAAATTACTTTCAGAATGAAAACTATTCTAAGCCTGATTCTGGTTGCATTATTTTCAATTCAGGTTATTTCGCAACCGGTAACCAAAGAGTATCTGGAATCGTTGAGGTACAGTCACGATTTGAATTTGCCGCAGTGGGGGCCATACACCAAAAACTACATTGGAGTATCACATATTCCTGATGTAAAAACGGGTATCCGCTTTGATTTGAGCGTGTTCCCCGGTATTTACCGGCGACGAGTTGATGTTCCGGCTGTCAATTACGAATCAGGCTACCATCCGTGGGAAGCATCGCCCAACCTCGAATATTTTTCGTTTCGGCACGAGTTGGAATGGAAAGATCAGGTTTATACTGATGTTTCGTATTCGGTTATTGACGAAAGCTCTCGTTTGGTCAGAGCCGAATTTGTGAACAATACCAATATGCCGCAAAGTTTGGCCTTGCATTACATGGGTTCGGTTCACTTCCCTTCTATCAAAGAATATGCGCCCAATACGCCCGTTTACCCCGGAAAAATTGAACTTCCGCAAGGTGCTAAATGGGTTGATGCATTGGACTATACCGATTTGGTTTACGCCAAACCCCGCCCAACCGATAATCTGGTTTACGATGGAAAGATGCGTGGCGAAGTGCGCATGAATGGTTTTATTAATGGAACCGCAATCGGAACAGGATTTGGCGCTGATAAAGGCGATTGGGTCAATTATGGTGTTTCGGCTGAACACAATTATTCGAATGCTGTAATTTGGTTACGCTATCAATTGGATAAAGATGCCCAGGTAGAAATCAGTTTTTCAGGCATAACCAATAAAAGCCTGACGCTGAAGGGATCTGGTGAAATCGGCACACTTCAGGTTTCAGTCGGAAAATTAAATGCTGGTAAATATCCATTGAAACTAACTTCCGGAGGCGGATCGGCGGTCATAATTGATGGTTTTGCTTTAGCCGAAAATAACGATATTCCTGAGATTAAAACCTCAGTAGTTAATTGGAATTACATCCCCAAAATTGAAAACGGACCTGTTAACAATTCGCTGGTTTTGAAATACGAGCAATTCGATAATTATTACGGAATTTACTGGAATTATCCGCAAACCGATCTTCGTCAGTGGTTTTACAACGAGCTGGGCGACGATTTTAAACATCAGGTGAATGAGCATGTTCAGAAAGAATTTCACAACGGATCGAAAGATGGCCATTTTACCAATGTATTTTTCAGGCCAATTAAATGCGAGCCGAAAACAAGTCAGGTAGTTTACGGAATGGTTTGTTCCGGAACAAAAGCCGAGGTAGAAGCCAAACTCCTGAATGCAAAACAAACTACCGATTGGGAAAAATATTACACCAACGCACGAACTTTCCTTGCTAAAAATCCGGTTAATCCGGAAGGCGAAAAATATGTATTCAGCCAGAAAAGGATGGAGGCTGTTGTAGCCTGCAACGTGGTTTATCCGGTTTACACCCAAAAACAATACATCAGGCATCGCGCTCCGGGGCGCTGGTGGGACTGCCTTTACACCTGGGATTCGGGATTTATTGGCATTGGTCTGTTGACCGATGATGTACGCAGTGCCGTTGAAAACCTGAATGCTTATGTGAACGATACCAACGAGCAGTCGGCCTTTATTCACCACGGAACGCCGCTTCCGGTTCAGCATTATTTGTTCCTCGAACTGTGGAACAAAACACAGTCGCGCGAAATACTCAGTTATTTCTATCCGAAAATGAAACGCTATTACCAGTTTTTAGCTGGCGGCGAAAGTTCATCAACTGCTAAATTCAAGTCAGGAGTTCTTAGTACCTGGGACTATTTTTACAATTCGGGTGGCTGGGATGATTATCCTCCGCAGAAATATATGCACGATAAGCTCATGGAAGAAGTGGCTGCTCCGGTTGTTACCACTTCGCATGCCATTCGTATCGCCAAAATTCTTCGTATGGCAGCTGCCGAACTCGGACTGAATGAAGATGAAAAACTCTATGAGAAAGATATTAACAGGCTGGCTGTCGCTTTACAGAAATATTCGTGGGACGAGCCTTCAGGTTATTTTTCGTATGTGCTGCACGATGCCGATAAAAAACCTGTAGGTAAATTGCTGTATCAGGATAAAGTGAACCTGGATATGGGTTTCGATGGTCTATCGCCACTGGTTGCCGGGATTACGACCAGGGAGCAAACCGAAAAAATGGTATCGCACCTGAAAACTCCGGGCGAAATATGGTCAGATGTTGGCCTTTCTGCTGTCGATCAAACAGCTCCGTATTATTCCAACAGTGGTTATTGGAACGGTACCGTGTGGATGCCGCACCAGTGGTTTTTCTGGAAAACCATGCTCGATTTGGGCGAAGGCGAGTTTGCCTGGAAAATTGCTAAAACCGGACTCGATGTTTGGAAAAAGGAGACTGAAGCTTCGTACAACTGCATGGAACATTTTGTGATTGAATCGGGTCGCGGCGCCGGATGGCACGAATTTGGCGGATTGTCAACCCCCGTTTTGTCGTGGTTCCAAAGCTACTTCGAACCCGGAACCTTAACAGGAGGACTCAATTTCTGGCTTAAGAAAAAAGAATTTTCGGCAGATAACAGTGCATTGGTTTCCGAAGTAAAATTGTTTGCCGATCAGGCAGAGATATGTTCGATAGTGGCCTGTATGAACCCGAATTACAAGTATCAAGCATTCTGGAACGGCAAAGTAGTTCCCCATTCAGAAATTTGTAAAGGCACTTTGCAGATTAACCTTCCTGCAAAAACTGGAGTTGGGAAACTGGAAATAAAGAAAGTAAACTAATTGAGGCAATCAAAAATGAAGATTCTGACTATTATTATCCTTGTAGCTGTTTCATTGATTAATTGGAATGAAATAGTTGCACAAACTATTCTTTCAACCGGAATCCGAAAAGTTAAAGACCTCATCGTTTATCAGGATTCGTTGTTCTATTCGGCTTTCCCATCGGTGGTAAAACGTCCGGATGGAGAATTTCTGGTTGCGTTCCGCAGGGCACCTGACCGGAGGTTGTTCGGTCAGCAGGGTATTTCGCATACTGATCCCAACAGTTATTTGGTGATGGTTCGTTCGCGCGATGGAGAAACCTGGACGAAAGAACCGGAATTAATCTTTGCACATCCATTTGGCGGTTCTCAGGACCCGTGTTTGCTGCAGTTGAATGATGGGACGCTGATTTGTACAAGTTATACCTGGGGACTCATTCGACCCGATGCTGACAGTATCCTCAAACGTAAATTAACTTTGGTTCAGGGGGAAGCGAAACATTCTCATGCTTTTACGTTCATGGGTGGATATTTAGTTCGCTCGGTTGACGGTGGCAGAACCTGGAATGGGCCAATTTACCCAGCGTCAGTGCCAGCCGATATTCAGGTTGATATTTTCGGAAATAAGTTATCGGCTTACAACAGGGGCGCTTTGTGTGAAGGGAAAAATGGCCGGATATACTGGGCTGTTGCTGCAAAAGACTCCGAATCGCCATCAAAAACATCGGTGTACTTAATGACTTCAGATAATCAAGGGCTTAGCTGGAATTATTCAGCACCAATTGCTGTCGACAAAAAAATATCGTTTGATGAGACATCGATCATGGAAACACCCAAAGGTGATTTGGTCGCTTTTCTTCGAACGGCAGATATGCCTAACGAGTATTCCTGCATAGCTCGGTCAACCGATGGTGGAAAATCGTTTCAATGGCAAAGCCTGGGATTTTATGGCTATCCGTTGCACGCTCTAAAATTACCCGACAACCGGGTTTTGCTCACTTATGGTTACCGGCACAAACCTTATGGCATTCGTGCCAGGATTTTAAATGCCGAATGTACCGATTTCACTTCGGCTCCTGAATTTACAATCAGGGATGATGGCGGAAATGGAGACCTGGGCTACAGTTGGTCTGAAATGATGGATCAAAACCGGGTATTGGTCGCTTACTATTTCAATCATAACAACGGGAACCGGTATATTGCCGGAACGATTATCGAAATTGATAAAAAATAAACTGATTACAGAGAGAAATAGACCAGTTTACATCCTAAACCAACAAAACATGATGCGAGTCCTGAAATGGATATTCTTCCTTATTTGTTTTTGCTACTTGTTTCTTCTGTTAGCTAACCGCCAGGTAGCCAATGTATTATTTGGAGGGAATGGCTATCAAAAACATCAGCTCAATCCGGGAAATGTTGAAGTTCCGATAAAAAGAACTTTCGCATGGAAAGATCGCTCAGTTTTCGCCGATAGCATTTATAACCTCTGGGCAAACAAATCCTTTAAGCAAGACAATATCAATGGAAAAGGAAATGTTAACGATATTTTGCTAGCCCGAATGCTGTTGAATCGGGATATTCCTGAAGTGAATGAAACGATCTTAAAGTTCAAGGTTTGGGGAATTTCAGGTTCTACCTGGGCACTCAATAAAAAGGGCGACTACGATTTTTCAATTACCAATCTGACTACAATTTTATGGTTGTTTGGCGAGCGATCCGAAATTTTATATCCGCAAACAAGAGACTATCTGCTCAATACCTTACTGTCAGAAGAGGGCAATAAATTCCGTTATCCAGTGCCGCGTTCTTTGGGATTAGTAAAAGAAACGGAGAACCATATTTTGATGACTGAAGGTTCGCGCTACCTGAAAAACCGTTGGATGATGCTGCACGGAAATTCGGATACACGCTACGATAATGTTGAAAATGGCATGGAAGTTAAACTGCTTGCTTTCATGGACGAAATGAGACGCAATGGTCTTTACGAGTTTAACTCCCTGCCTTATATCGGTTATACCATAACAGCATTGCTAAATCTCGAAGCATTTGCATCCGACACTTTAAGTGCCAAAGCCCGCGATGTGCTGGATTATATGAACTGGTGTTACGCTTTGGGCAGTTACCAATTGAAACATTATCCTCCTATGCGTCGTCGCTACGAGAAAGCTTACATCCAGAAGTTACTCACCGATTATCACTCAGCATTTATGAAATCGTGGTTAAGTTATTCTCCGGTTGAAAACTTCGACACCGATGTTTCTCATGCCGAGGTTCACGCGCTCATGGGAGCTTGTATCCCGTATCAGCCAGCCGATGAGGTTATTAAAACTATTTTCGATAAAGGGAATGGCTACTTCGTACAGCTTGGACATGGCAAAAATAGTTGTCCCGAAATTTATTCAGCCGGAAAACATTTCCTGCTTTCGGCTGGTGGAGCAAACCGTGGCGAAAATTCAATTATAGTGGCACGACCAATTTGTCTGTTTCTGAACGATACCGTTTCTGTACTAACTAATGTGTTTCATATGGCCGGGCCGGGCGATGATTTTAAGCAGTGGAACAACACCGGGGTTTACAGGCATTTTGCCTGCGCTGCCGGGCCGGTAAAGATTCCTGCAGGGCTAAACTCGGTTCAGAATAAAAATGACTGGGCGGTGTATTGCCTGAAAGACAGCATTGCGGTAGCCGTTTATTCAAGCAAAAAACTTGGGATAATGGCTCTTGCTGAAAATCAAAAACCTGAAGATTTTTTGGATAATGTTGTCCGGCTAAATTCCGACCAAAGTAAATTGGAGCATCAGTTTACGATGCCGGAAGGAACAACAATTGAATTTGATGTGAACAGTCCAAAAGATCGATGGGTTATTCAGGCTGTTGATGGGAAACCGGTTGATCGTATTTACGATCATTGGCCTTTGATTCAAGGTGATTTTTTGAAAACCAACTAATTAAATCAGGATATGAAGAGGGTAAAACAATTCAGGTTATTCGGTTTGCTTTTGTTCGTGTTGTTTAATGGAATCGTTTCAGCACAGGAAATGCCTTTCATCAACGCCAAAATTTCGGTTTCCACTGAAGTTAAAAGTTCGTTTATAAAAGATGGACGATTGATTTTGCACATGACGAAAGTTCGCGGAAAAGAACCCCGGAAGGGTGGCGAAATAACCATCGGTGTAACACCTATGGATTGGGATTCCAAGGTTCCTTTTAACTTCACAACAAAAGACAAAAATGTATTGGTATTGGGAAATTTTGATGGAAAGATCAAGTCTGAAATGTGCTACTTTCAGGTCGTTTACAAACAAACAATGGATGATGGTCAGGAGAACGTTCCGGGGAATTTATATAGCAAGCTTGATTCTGTAAAGATTTCGGCTAGTATAAGTATAAACCTGAACCTTGATCAGCTGATAACGCCAACTGAGGTTGTAGATCATAAATTCATCAAGCCGGTTGTGATTAAAAGCCGTTTGCTTTCCGATTTCTTTGGGCACGATCGTTACCTGAAAGCCGCCATCTTGCTGCCATCGGGTTATTTCGATAATCCAGGAAAGACGTACCCGATTTGCTATCGGGCGCCTGGGTTGAATGGACGTTCGCATTATATCAATGGGTTAATTGCTGAGAAAGAATTTGCCAATTGGTGGTTCTCGAAAGATGCACCGCAGATTATCTACGTCTTTCTTGACTCTCAGGGACCTTTTGGCGACACCTATCAGGTTGATTCGGAGAATAACGGACCTTGCGGGAAAGCCTTGACTGAAGAGTTGATTCCTGAAATTGAGCGCCTGGTTCGGTACGATTCAAAAAGTCACCAACGCTTTTTAACCGGATATTCGACAGGTGGTTGGGTGGCATTGGGGCTTCAGGTTTTTTATCCTGATTTTTTTGACGGAACCTGGTCGTACAGCCCCGATCCGGTTGATTTTGAGCATTTCGGTTTAATTAATATGTATGCCGATGAGAGTATTTTTTACAACTGGTTTGGCTATCTTCAACCAAGTAAGCGTACCATTTACGGCGAGCCAACCCGCTCGATGAAAGACTGGATTGCTGCCGAAAATGCAGTGAGCCGAACCGGAAATTATTTGATTTCAGGAGGGCAGTTTGGCGCCTACAATGCGGTTTTTAGTCCGAAAGGAAAAGATGGGCTTCCGGCTTTAGCGTTCGATCCTTTTACCGGAAAGTTTGATCCTGAAATTGCCAAACAGTGGGAAAAGTATGATCTGAAAAAGATACTTGAACGAAACTGGACAACATTGGGTCCGAAGCTTCAGGGAAAAATCTGGATTTGGACAGGCGATATGGATGGCTTGTATTCGAACGTAGCAACTCGTTTTCTGAAGGATTTTCTGGATAAAACTGAAAATCCAAAATCTGATGCAAAAGTCTCCTTCACGCCAATGGCAGGGCATTGTCAGGAATGGAACGATAAAGCTGCATTGACATGGATTTCTAAAAAAGTAAGTGAATTGAAAAAATAGAATCGGCGAATACAATTAACTTGTAAATCAGAATGCGCATCAATATGAGAAAATATGGTTTCTTCATAGTCCTGCTATCATCAATATTCATTTATTCATGCAAGTTGAATAGGGATTTTGCGCTGCTTGATTTTCAAAGCGACTGGTCACATCATTTTGCCTACGGTAGCCCATCATGGGATTCATTCGAACGCTTTCCGAATAATCCGGTTTATTTTGGACGTGAGGGGATGGAGTGGCCTGTAAACGGATTTTTCTTCAGTGACCCGGTAAGTAAATGTTGGTATTTATACATTGGAGAATACCGCCTTAGCTATGAAATAAAAAAGAATGCTTCGACACCAAATTTCAATTGTGTCGTTTATAAATCGTCTGATAAAGGAAAATCCTGGGAAAAGAAATGCGATTTGTTTCCTGCTGGCATGAGCTGCTATGATTCCTTGCATATTGAGGTTCCCGATGTTATGGTTGTTTACGATCAGGGAAAATATCATTTAATATTCGATTGGGTTTCAGGTAAGGCGTCATGGCAGGAAATGGGAGTGAGCGGCATTGGTTATGCGGTGGCTGATTCTCCGGAAGGACCATACACGGTTAGCAAAGAACCCATAAAGATTAACACTCAATACAAAAACAATCCGCTTTTAGGCAAATATTGGCGGATGTATGCACCCATGCTTGTGAAAAGGCAAAACGATTGGGTTGCACTTTACATGATGGATCGGTCGCCAACCCAAAGCTGGGCATTGGCGGCATCAACTGCATTGAACCCGGAAGGTCCGTATAGCGAGCCAGTATTGCTGCAACACGTTGAAATGAAAACAAACTACCCTCCGCTGATGGAGTACTTTCCGGCATTCACACACCAGGGATATGTTTATTTTCCGGCTACTTCAGTTGCGGTGAATCGCAATTACCAGCAGATATACAGGGTTAAAACTGAAGATCTACTTAATGCGGATAAGTGGGAGTTATTCAGTGCCGGTTCTGCATGGCATTCAACAAACGCTGAAACTGAATATGCCGGAATTTGGGGTCAGACGATTACCGGCTTTGTTGATGATTCGGATTCAATCTATGTAATGTATCCCTCTAAAAACAAACAAGACTTCGGAACCATTAATCTAGCCAAAGCATCGTGGAGTGAGCTTTTCAGAAGAAAAGGATTTTCGCTGTCAGCCTCCGAAGGAGCTTCGTTCAGTTACATCAATAAAGGAATTAATCTGGACAATTTAAAGCTTGATTTTGAACTTGCCGGAACCATGCATTTGGTTTGGGGCTTTCATGGACCCCTGGATATAGAAAACATGTGGGGAAAATTTTCACTTGACCGGCTGGAATGCAGCTATAACGAAATCGAAATTACGCAAACAAGCTGGCAAATAAAACATCATGATCGGGGACAGATACAATCTCTTGATTCCGGTAAATTCCAATTAAGAAATGGAATTAACCATCTTCAAATCAGGAACAAGAATGAGATATTTTCCGTGTTTATTAATGATCAGAAATGTGGTGAAACTGGTCTGGCTACCGATCCGGGTTTTATCGGAATACTGCTAGATCCGAGAAGTAATTTGTTTTCCATCCGTTTTGACGTTACCGGAAAGCTTTCAAAAGAAAACATGGTATATGGCTGTAAAGAAGCGTTGCTAAACTCCGGAAACCTGAACAGTGACTGGGAATTTGTGTCTGATTCAGGATTCAGGTACGGTCATGGAGCCATTTCGAAACAAAGTTCCGGTTTTGCAAAATGGAACTTTGAAGGATCAGGTGTTGAACTCTATTTACCTAAAGGCCCGGATTTCGGTTCTGTAACTATTTATATTGATGGCATTCAGGCAGAAAGCATAAACCTGCAAAATGAACAGTTTCGGAATTCTTCGTTAGTGTTTAAATCAAAGACTTTACCGAAAGGTGCACATGCCATGTATATTGAATCAAAAGGTGGGCGGTTGCCCTTGGATTGTATTGAAGTAATTAATCGTTGATTTAGAAATTGCAGTTATGAAGCAGAGAAAAATAGGATTCCTACTTATTATCATGTCGTTAGCTTTTGGCAGTAAGGCTCAAACCGAAAAGCCAAAACTAAATGGTTCATCAGAAAAAACAACGTTTCAAACTGCAGGGCAATGGAAGCCAGAAACTGATGTAAGAGCTGATATTGCTATCGTGTATGGAACTTCCGATCATAAAGAAATGAGCTTTGAACAACGGGTGAAATCTTGGCGTGATCGCGGTTATAAAGTTCAATTTATGACAGGAATTGCCTGGGGTGAGTACAAAGATTATTTTACCGGCGAATGGGATGGGAAAATTCATTTGTACGAAGGACAAGTCAACGCAAAGGGAGATACCATCTGGCATGGAGAAATGGTTCCCTACATTGTTCCAACATCATCGTTCATAAATTACATGAAGGAAAAGCACATTAAACGGGTTATCGATGCCGGCATTGATGCTATTTATCTGGAAGAACCCGAGTTTTGGGCACGGGCAGGCTACAGCCAGGCATTTAAAGTAGAATGGCAAAAGTTTTACAATGCTCCCTGGCAACCGCAACACGAGTCCCCTGAAAACACGTACCTGTCGAATAAACTGAAGTACCAGATGTATTACAATGCTTTGAACGAAGTTTTTACTTACGCCAAAGCTTATGGCAAAGAAAAAGGAATGAATGTGCGATGCTATGTGCCAACACATTCGTTGATTAACTATTCTTCATGGCAGATTGTGAGTCCAGAAGCTAGTCTGGCTTCGCTGCCCTGCATCGATGGCTACATTGCCCAGGTTTGGACAGGAACCGCCCGATCAGAAAATTTTTATAACGGTATAGAGAAAGAGCGAGTTTTTGAAAATGCTTTTTTGGAATATGAATCAATGGCTTCAATGACAGCGCCTACAGGCCGGAAAATGTTTTTTCTTACCGATCCGATTGAAGACCGGGCCCGCGATTGGGGAGACTACAAAAAGAACTATGAGGCAACATTTACGGCTCAGTTACTTTACCCGATGATTGCCGATTATGAGGTAATGCCATGGCCCGACCGCATTTATCAGGGTTTATACAAAAAAGCAGATAGCGAAGAGAAGGAAAGAATACCGCGTTATTATTCCACACAGATGCAGGTGATGGTTAACGCACTGAATCAAATGCCCTTGTCAACCAATCGGGTAAATGGTTCCTCCGGAATTAGTATTTTAATGGCCAATTCACTCATGTTTCAGCGCTTCCCAACTCACAAGGGTTACGAAGATCCACGCTTATCAAATTTCTACGGGCAGGCATTCCCATTATTAAAACGTGGGATTCCGGTAAAAATCATGCATCTCGAAAATGTCTCTTTCCCCGAAACATGGAAGGATACCAAGCTGTTGATAATGTCTTATTCCAGCATGAAACCTCTTGATTCCGAAGCTCATCGCTACATTGCCCATTGGGTTAAAAATGGAGGAGTACTGATCTATTGCGGACGCGACAGCGATCCGTTTCAGACAGTGAAAGAGTGGTGGAATAACGGAGATAATCACTATAAGGCTCCGTCGGAGCATCTTTTTGAACAGCTCGGTATCGGCCCTGAGGCCAAAGAAGGCGAATATCGTTGTGGAAAAGGTGTTGTTCGTTTAGTGCGTCAGGATCCCAAAGAGTTTGTGCTTCAGCCTGATCAGGATAAGAATTTTGTGGAGATGGTGAAACAACTCTACGAGCAAAATACCAAGTCAGAAAAGCTGATGTTTAAGAATTATTTTTCGCTTGAAAGAGGGCCTTTTGATCTGGTTGCCGTAATGGATGAAAGTGTCAGTAAAGAACCCTACCGCGTAAAAGGTTGCTTAATCGACCTCTTTAATCCCGAATTACCTGTATTAAGCGAGAAAGTGGTTTCACCCGGCGAACAGGCATTTCTGTATAATGTTACACGCGTGCAAAATCCTGAAAAACCTCAGGTTCTGGCTGGTGCTGCACGGATTTACAATGAAGTAACCGGAAAAAACAAATACACTTTTACGGCCAAAAGCCCTTTGAACACCACCAATGCCATGCGGGTAAAGCTTCCCAAAGCTCCCGAGAAGACTTTAATTACTGATTCCAAAGGTCAGGCATTAACCAATATTCAGGCTGTTTGGGATAAGGCGAGTAAAACCTGCTTTCTGAAGTTTGAAAATCATCCGGATGGTGTAAATGTTGAGTTGCAATGGTAAGTATAAACGCATTTCACAAAAAACGAATATGAAACGTCAATCAGTTCTTTCAACAAGCAGCATACTGGCAGTGAGTTTAATACTCTTGTTTGTGCTGGACGGGTTTTCCAAATCATTGGATATTTATATCTCACCCAAAGGCAGCGACAGAAATTCCGGTGCCCAAAGTTCGCCGATAAAAAGCCTCGAAAAGGCAAAAGACCTTGCCCGATCTGTCCGTTCAAAAGATCCGGACAAATCGGTAACAATTTACATCGAAGACGGAGTTTATACACTGGAAAAGCCAGTTGTTTTCACGGCTGAAGACTCAGGGAACGAAAAAAATCCGGTCTACATAAAGGCTTCAGAAAAAGCAAAACCGGTTTTTACTGGTAGCCGCGAATTGAAGAAATGGCAGGTGCTGAAAAACGCCCCGACCTTGAAACTATTGCCGGCCGATGTGCGAAACAAAGTATATGTAAGCAATTTAAAAGATGCAGGAATTACCGATTTTGGTGATCCGATAGAACCGGGCAAGCGACCCGAATTGTTTTGCAACGGGCAGCTGCAAACCCTTGCACGCTGGCCAAACAGTGATTTCGCCAAAGCCGGATTGGTTAAAGGACAAACCCAGCTTCCCCCCACATTTAAAAACAGAAAAGGAACCAAAGAGGGTGTATTCGAATATACTGCAAATCGCCAAAACCGTTGGGCGAATGAGAAAGAAATATTTTTGGGTGGCTACTGGTTTTGGGATTGGGCCGATGAATTTCAGAAAGTCAGTAAAGTTGATACCCTTTCAAAGACCTTGTATTTGGCCGAACCTTATCATCGTTATGGATACAAAGACAGTCTGAGGTATTTCGGGGTTAATCTGTTTTGCGAAATTGATGAACCTGGCGAATGGTATCTCAATCGTGCAGATGGTCAGCTCTATTGGTATCCTCCGGTCGGTGTGAATCCGGCCAAAGCCCAGGTAACACTTTCGGCTTTCAATGCTCCTTTTATGATTGAAATGAAAGATTGCGCCTACTTAACCCTTCAGGGACTTACATTTCAAGAAAGCCGCGGAAGCGCCGTTTCAATTTCTGGAGGGAAGAATTGCCTTATAAAAGATTGCCGGTTTGAACGTTTCGGGCGCGATGGAATTCATGTTGTTGAAGGCTCCGGACATGGAATTTCGGGATGCCTCATCCGAACGTTGGGTTTCCGCGGGATTGATATGAAAGGCGGAAACCGCAAAACTCTGGAAACTGCCAACCATTTCATCGAAAATACGATTGTCGAACATTTTTCGCTGTTTAAGCGAACCTACGAACCGGCTGTTTTCCTCGATGGTTGCGGAATACGCGTTTCCAATAACCGATTCCGGTATTCCTCGTCGTCGGCTATGCGTATGGAAGGCAACGATTTCACCATCGAATTCAACGAAATTAGTCATGTCGTGAACGAGTCTGACGATCAGGGAGCGCTCGATATGTGGTACAATCCATCGTACCGGGGTGTCGTTGTGCGATACAACCATTGGTCGGACATTACTGGCGGGACACACAGCGGCGCAGCCGGGGTTCGGCTCGATGATATGATTTCAGGAGTACTCATTTTCGGGAACATTTTCGAACGGACGGGATCGGTCATATTTGGCGGAGTTCAGATTCATGGCGGAAAAGACAATTTGGTTGAAAACAACCTGTTTTATAATTGCTTAGCCGCAGTTAGCTTTAGTCGTTGGGGCGAAAACCGTTGGCATAAAGAACTGGATACGCTGTTAATTCGGGAAAAGATTTTCAAAGAGGTAGATATTTTGTCGCCCATATACCAAAGCAAATATCCCGAATTGAAAACGCTCAGGGAAAATGCCGATGTAAACACGGTGAAAAACAACCTGATCGTCGATTGTAAAAATCAATTTCTGCGGAACAAAGCGGGCGTTCAGATTTTAGAAAATAATCCGGTACTGGAGTCAGGAGGAAAAACTCTTGAGGAATGTTGTGCTACGGAATTTTTAAATAAATATGGGTTAAAGCCAATTCCTTATCAGCAAATCGGACCGAAAAATAATGTTTGGGACAATTAGAAATCAAATTTAATCATTCGATGAAGCAATTACATTCAATCATACTGCTGGTTTTTTTTGCCTTTGCAACCGGAAATGCAAAAGCACAGTTTGTTACAAGCGATTCGTGGACAGCGACTGATGCACTGGGGCGAAAAATCAGCGATTATAAAACTGCCGGAGAACGGAAAAAGGACAAGTTCGTAGCTATGTTTTATTGGACCTGGCATCAGGGAGTTGACGACACCACGGTTCAGGTTGGAAATATTACCGAAATCGTGAGGAAATATCCGGAGGCAATGAAGAACTACAATCATCCGGCATGGAACAAGCGGAAGTGTGGAAATTTTTATTGGGAGCAACCGCTTTTGGGGTATTACCGAACTACGGATGCGTGGGTACTCCGGAAACATGTCGAAATGCTGGCCGATGCCGGGATTGATGCTGTATTTTTCGATTGTACCAATGGCTCGTTGACTTGGTCAGAATCGTACGAAACTTTGCTTAAAACCTGGGACAAGGCACAAAAAGATGGTGTTAACGCGCCTAAAATTGCCTATATGCTTCCGTTCGGAGCATCCGAAAATTCATTGGTTTCGCTTCGTCAATTGTATCGCGATGTGTATAAACCAGGCCGCTACAAAAATCTATGGTTCTTTTGGAAAGGTAAACCCTGTATCATGGCTTACCCTGATAACCTGACCGAATCGGCTGAAGACCGCGAGATTGCTGCGTTTTTTACCTTCAGGCCAGGCCAGCCCGACTATGTGAATGGCCCACGCCGCAACGACCATTGGGGTTGGTTGGAAAACTATCCGCAACATGGTTATGTAAAAGCTGAAAAGAATAAGTTCGAACAAGTAACGGTGGGTGTTGCGCAGAATGCCGGTCCTCTAAACGATGGACATTGCAGCGCTTTCAACCTGCCCGGAACCTATGGACGCAGCTACAGTAAAAACAACGGATTCGATCCGCGTGTGGATGGCTATCTCTACGGATGGAACTTTCAGGAACAATGGACACGCGCTTTTGAACTTGATCCGGAGCTGGTTTTTGTAACCGGCTGGAACGAGTTTATTGCAGGGCAATGGCTGCCAAAAGATGGCTGGTCGGGCTATCCTTTTTCGTTTGTTGACGAATTTGATTGGGAACATAGCCGCGACATTGAACCCAACAAAGGTTGGGGAGACAAAGGCGATGTGTACTATTTACAACTGATTGATAATGTACGCAAATTCAAAGGAATGTCTGCACCGGAAAAAGCTTCGCCGACCAAAACAATCCGGTTAGGTAAAGCCGATGACTGGGCCGATGTTTTACCTGATTACAAACACTACGGCGGGAACACTTTTCCTCGCGACCATCGCGGACGTAACAATCAGTATTACACCAATAAAATGGGGCGTAACGATATTGTTCGTGCTAAAGTGGCCCGCGATAATCAGAAAATCTATTTCTATGTTGAAACCGCCCAAAAGCTGACACCTTAAAGTGACAGAAACTGGATGTTGCTGTTGATTGATGTTGACAGAGACAAATCGACAGGCTGGAACGGCTACGATTTTATTGTGAACCGCATTAACCCGAAAGGAAATAAAGCCATCATCGAGAAAAATGTTGGAGGTCGGTGGGAATGGGAACCCGTGGCGCAAACAAAATTCGCAGTCAACAGCAATAAACTGGAATTGGAAATAAATCGCGATATCCTGAATTTGAAAGCTGCAGAGATTGATCTGGAGTTCAAATGGAACGACAATATGCAGGAGAATGGAAATATTATGGATTTCTATGTCAACGGCGATACCGCTCCGGGAGGACGATTTAATTTCGTTTATACCACAAAATAGAACTATCTAAAACCCAATAATGATGCTCAAAAAAGTAATTATTTTATCATCTATCCAACTGGTTTTTCTGGCGGGTTGCCAAACTTCGGAGGAACTTTCGGAAAAGGATTTTACCCAATATGTAAATCCGATTATCGGAACAGCACCAACAACTACGGAATCGGGACTAAAGCACGGTGGCGGAACCGAAAACAATGCCATGGTTCAACCTTCGGTAACCATGCCTTTCGGGATGACAAACTGGTCGCCGCAAACCACCAATACCGAAAAAAAATGTGTCTCATCGTATTACTACAAAGACACGCTGATCACCGGATTTCGAGGCTCGCACTGGCTAAGCGGTTCGTGTACTCAGGAATATGGATCAACTGCTGTGATGCCCATTTTCGGCCAATTGGTTTGCAATCCGGCCAAGCGAGGTTCAACTTATGACCATGCTACTGAAATTTCGAAACCAAATTATTACAAGGTGGAACTCGGAACCTACCAGATTACTTCAGAAATGACGGCCACTACCCGTTGTGGTTTGTTGCGCTTTACCTTTCAAAAAGAAGGTGATGGCCACATTGTTGTTAATCCCAACAGCGACGAGGGGCAGGGTTTTGTTCAGGTAATTCCTGAAAAGAATGAAATTGTAGGGTTCAACCCGATTCACCGGATTTACCAGGGATGGGGAAAACCAGCGGGATTCTCCGGATATTTTGTAATGCGCGTAGAGAAAACTGCCGATTCGTATGGCGTGTATTCCGAAGACCAGATAAGCAGCGGAATAAGTAAATTGGAGAATCAACCCAACCTCGGAGCTTACTTTTCATTCAAGGTAAAAAAGGGCGAACAGATAAAGGTGAAAATCGGGACTTCGTTTGTGAGCATCGATCAGGCACGTAAAAATCTGGACACTGAAATTCCTGATTTTGATTTTGAAACTGTTCAGCAAAATCTGAAAAATACATGGAATGAAATATTATCGAAAATTGAAGTAGAAACACAAAATAACGATGAACTGGTGAAATTCTATACCGCCATGTTCCATTCGTTCCAGCAGCCGCGTACGTATAACGATATCGATGGTCAACATCCGCGATTCGACGGTAATGACCAGACCGATACCATTTGTAATGGGAATTATTACGGTGACGTTTCGGCCTGGGATACTTACCGGGCGCTGCATCCGCTGTATAACCTCATTGCTCCCGAATACAATGCTGATATGGTGAAATCGATACTTGCCATGGGCAAAGTACGCGGTTGGATTCCCATTTTCCCTCAGTGGAACAGCTACACAGCGGCGATGATTGGAGATCATGCTGTTTCTATTGTTGCTGAAGCATACATAAAAGGTACAATTGACCTGACCGAGGCGGAATACCAGCTGATGAAACACAATGCCACCGAAACTCCCGCAACCTTTGAAGAATATGTTGATGGGAAAAGTCGCCGGGCTTTGCCTTCGTACCTGAAATACGGATACATTCCGCTTGAAGACTCGGTTCAGGAAGCCTTTCACAAAAAAGAACAGGTTTCGCGCACACTCGAATATGCTTACGACGATTTTTGTCTGGCTCAGGTGGCAAAAAAAATGGGAAAAACTGACGATTACAACTACTTTATGAAACGTGGGCAGAATTACAGAAATGTGTTTGACCCGGCGGTAAACAACATGAATGGACGTTTTGCCAATGGCACATTCACCAAAGAATTTGATAAAAATAAGAAGATGTTCTACATCACCGAAGGAACGCCCTGGCAATACAACTGGTACGTTCCTCAGGATGTAGAAGGTCTGATTGGCCTGATGGGTGGTAAGGAAAAATTTAACCAGACACTCGATGCTTTTTTTGCTGACGGACAATACTGGCACGGCAACGAACCCGGTCACCAGATTCCGTTTATGTACACGTATTCAGGCGAACCCTGGAAATCCACAAAAGAAGTTCGAAATATCCTGAAAACTGAATACGGCACCGGCCCCGGCGGATTAAGCGGTAACGACGATTCGGGACAAATGTCGGCCTGGTACATTTTTGGCGCTATTGGTTTTTATCCCGTTTGTCCATCTCTGCCCGAGTATGCGGTTACCGGACCGGTCTTCGAAAAAGTGACAATCAAATTGGGTAATGGCAAAACGTTGGTACTCTCAGCACCCGGAAATTCAGAAAAGAACTGCTACGTTAAGTCTATTCGGTTCAACAACAAAGCGATTGCTAATTATAGATTCTCACACGCCGATTTATTGAACGGGGGAACAGTTGAGTTTGAAATGACTGACCAAATACCAGTTAACTAAAGAAAAGCATTCGGATATGAAGAACCAGCATCTAAACGATAATTGGATGTATTCACTGTTACTGATTCCATTTGCAAGTGCACTACTTGCACTGAATCATTTCGGATTTCCTTTTAAAGCGGGGGTTGCCGCATCAGGAATTCTGATTCTTTGGTGGGTCCATTCCGGTAAATTAAGCCAGTCAAAAGATGTCTGGGCAATCTTTGGCGCATTTGTGTTTTCCATTGCCGGCGATTGGTTTTTGTCGAACAGGCACGGCGAAACATCGCGGTTTATCATGGGAATTGCTTTGTTTTTTCTGGCTCATGTTGGTTACCTTACTTTCACCCTGATGAACGGTCGGCTGAATCGTTTGCTCACATTAATTATTCTGGCGGCATACCTTGGTTTTTATTTTTTTATGCTCAGCCCGGGAATCGAAGATAAAACGCTGAAAGTGGCAGCGCTATTCTATTTGCTGATCTCCTGCTTTTCACTGGGAGCAGTACTTGGTATGAAAGGAAATTCAACATTCAGGTGGTTGTATATTTTCGGAATTGTACTGGTTTTGTTCTCTGATACCATCATCGCACTTCGCGAATTCGCTAAATACGAGGACCTTGATTTTCTCATTCTGCCAACTTATTACCTGGCACAAATGAGTGTTACGGCCTCATTAATAGTTCGGAAATTATCCTACAAACAATAAGTATAGATTATAAAAAGATGAAGAAAACACTCCTAGCAGTATGCCTTTTTTATTTGGCAATCAATTCGGTCGTTCTCGGGCAAAAGCCAGAACTGAAATTCAATTCGAACAAGCAATTTAGAATCATGCAGTTTACCGATGTGCATTTTAGAGGCGATTCCTATCGCTCTGACAGTGCACTGGTGATGATAAAGAATATGATTGTAGCTGAAAAACCAAACTTGGTAGTATTTACAGGCGATGTGGTAACATCAGAAAATACCCGAAAAGCCTGGGAATCGTTTTCAAATGCTATCGTCAGTTTAAAAGTTCCGTGGGCTGTTGTGCTCGGAAACCACGACATTGAAGCAGAACTTACCGGGAAACAAATTATGGAACTGCTTGCCAAAAAACCATATAGTTTGACTGTAAATGGTCCAAAAAATATTGCCGGAAACGGAAACTATGTGCTTAAAATTCAATCTTCCGAATCTTCAAAAACATCGGCTTTACTTTACTTTCTGGATTCTCACTCCGGATTTAAGCCGAAAACCGACCAGGGAGATTACGAATGGATTGACTACAGCCAGATCAATTGGTACAGAAAGCAAAGTGCCAGGTTTACAAAGAAAAACGGAGGTAAACCTTTCCCTGCACTGGCTTTTTTTCATATTCCTTTGCCCGAATACAAGGAAGTTGTAGGCAAACCAACTACCGTTGGGAGCCAGATTGAACGTGTTTGTTCTCCCGATGTGAATTCAGGAATGTACACGGCCCTACTCGAATGCCAGGAGGTTATGGCAACATTCGTTGGACACGACCACAACAACAATTACATTGGTTTTTTGCGTGGTATTTGTTTGGCCTACGGACAATCATCAGGCCGCCAAAGCTACGGAAGTATTGGCAAAGGAGCCCGAATCATTGAACTTTACGAAGGCGAACGGAAATTCGACACATGGACGTTGAAAGCATACGAATGCGATCGTGATAAAGACATCTGGACTTCGGCAGTCGACCGCACGCCGCAAAACTTTGTCACGTATCCCAACTCGTATCAGGAGAAGAAATGAGAGCTTCATGAACCTTTAAATAACCACTAAGCTAAATTTATCATGTTAATCCAATTTCGTTTATCCGTTGCTGTTATTCTTCTACTCGGGTTGATTACCAGCTGTAAAGATTCAGCTGTTTTGCCCCAAAGCTGGCGTTCTGCCTGGGAAAGTCCTTCCGTCAGTTATCGCCCTTTACAAATCGTTCATGGTGCCGATATCCGGAATAAAGCTTCCTATTACAAGGATACATGCGGTTTGGGTGGCGTGGTTTGTAATGTTCCTTTTGGCGAAAACTACCTGAAATCTGAATCAGAATGGAAGACTTTTGTCGATGGGGTGGAGGACATGCGCAAGAATGGTCTTCGGGTTTGGATTTATGATGAAGACGGGTATCCCAGCTTAGGGGCTGGCGGTCACGTATTGGAGGATGATCCTTCGCTGGAAGCGCTCGAAATGGTTTACGACAAGGACAGCAAGACTCCTTTTGTGGTTCGTCCCTGCTACGAATACGCGCATGCAAGCAACAATTTTTATATGGCCCGCCGTTATCCAAATCCGCTAAATCCTATGGCCACACAGAAGTTTATCGAACTAACTCATCAGGCTTATTACGATCATCTTGGCCCTGAATTGTACAGGCAGGTGGAGGCCTTTTTTACCGACGAGCCCTCGATGATGGCTGTTAACCTTGGCGAATTGCGCGAAGATGTCCGTAAAAATGTGAAAGTTATAGACCCCATAGACACTAAAAAGAAAAATCTCCCAATGGTTTCGTGGGTTAACGATTTGCCTGAAAAATACAAAACCAGATATGGAGAAGAGCTAATGCCAGTTGTTGCTTCTCTTTTTTCAGGAGCTGACGAAAAGGATAAAGTTGTCAGGCAAAAATTCTGGACGTTATTAGCCGAACTGAATCGGGATTACTATTACGAAGCCATACAAAGTTGGTGTAAATCAACCCGAGAAAAAAATGATGGACATGGACCGCTTGCTTCCGGCCATGGATTGCGGGAAGAAAACCCATCCAATCATGTTTCGCTGGATGGAAATAAGCTATTGGTGTCCTCCGGATTCGATATTCCAGGGTTGGATCAACTAAGTTCTGATCCTTCGATTTGGGAAGACAGTTCATGGATGGCTGCATTTTTTCCAGGCTCATCGGCGACCTTGAACGGACAGCGCCGGGTGATGTGCGAAATGAGCGACTTCGACCAAACAATAAATGGTAAGAGTCCGGTCGATGTTCAGCACATGCAGGCTTCAGCAGCCTGGCAAATGGCCTTTGGAGTAACTGACTTTACACTTTATTATACCATTGCCTATGGCGACAAATACCCGAACCGCAATGAATCGGCTTACCGTGAGTACTGCAATTTTGTCGGTCGGATAAATTCTATTCTTATGGATGCAAGCCCCGTTCGGAAAACGTTGCTTTATTATCCGATTTACGATTTGCAACGCGAGTATATTCCAACTGCTGACAAAATGAGCTGGCGCACGCAAAGCGAATTAACCAAAACCATCGAAACTTCTTTCAGGCAATTGGGTGCAAATCTGCTGAAGGCGCAGACTCAATTTGTTTTGGTTGATTACCTGGTTCTTGAAAAGGCAAAAGTGAATTCAAACGGAACGATTCAGGTTGGTGCCAACCAATATTCATCTATCGTTTTTCCCAAGGGAATTACTTTGCCGGCTTCGGTATCAAAAGTTATGGAGGAAGCCAAAAGTCAAGGAGTTAAAATTGTTTATTCTGACGACTATAACGAAAGTCCATTACCCGAACAATTGGCTCAACTTGTTGGTGCTGAAGAGAAACTTATTCCGGTAGGAGAATCAGTTGCTTTCGGGAAATTTACCCGCGATGGCCTTGACATTTATATAATGACCAACACTGGTGACCAAAGCTACACCGGAAAGTTAAATGTTCAGAAAGGGAAACGGTATGTCAAGTTTGATCCGCAAACAGGCCAATTATCTGAAGAACAAAAAATTGTTGATCAATCGGTTTCTGTCAATTTAGCTCCATTGCAAACACGGTTGTTTGTGGTATTGTAAGGTTAATTCTAAGCCATTAACCTGAAATGAAGGAAGAAATTTTAAAAAAATATACAAGATGACTAAACAAACTGGTTTATTGCGGCAGAATTTAAGCCACTATTTCCTTCTCGGAATTTTGGTTGTTTTTTCAGCCTGTTCATCCAAAGATTACACATCGTACATCGATCCGAATATTGGTAGCGTGGCCACTTTGCTGACTACCAAGAATCCGACAGTGCACCGGCCACACAGTATGGTCAGGGTTTTTCCGCTTACCCGCCCGCGCCTGAACGACCGTTATCTTTCGGATAAAATTTACGGATTTGCTTTCAATATGCCGGCTTACCGAATGGGAACAGTCACCGAATTGATGCCAACCCAAGGGAAGATAGCGCTCTCACGGGATAAGAACGCTTCCGGTTACGATCACGACATGGAAGTAGTGCATCCGTGGTTTCATCAGGTTTTGCTCGAAGATCATGATATTACTGCCGCATGGACAACTACAGAACGCACTGTTTTGTACCGGTTTAACTTTAGTCAGAAAGATTCGTGTAACCTGATTTTTCGGTCGGCAGATCAGGCTTCGTTTGCAATCAGGAATGAAAATTCCATTTCAGGTTGGGAAGAATTTAAAGATATGAAACAATATTTTTATGCTGAATTCAGTCAGCCTTTTACCGAAAGCGGAACATTCACAAAAGATAAACCTGATCCCGGAGTTAAAGAGCAAACCGGCTCAAAGACTGGTGTTTTTGTGAGTTATTTAAAACTTAACGAGCCTGTTACGGTTAAAATCGGAATTTCATATATAAGCGAAGAACAGGCCAAAGAAAATCTTCAGAAAGAAACTTCCGGAAAAAATTTCAATCAGGTAAAAGATGAAAGCCACCAAATCTGGAAAGCTGCAATTAACCGGATAAAAGTAGAAGGCGGAACAGAACGCCAAAAACGAATTTTCTACACCTGCCTTTACCGGGCCAGCGAAAGAATGGTCGATATTTCGGAATATGGAAAATACTTCAGCGGTTACGATCATCAGATTCACGAAACAAACGGTCGCCCGTTTTTTGTTGACGATTGGTTGTGGGATACTTTCCGCTGCCTTCATCCGCTGGGTTTGATTCTCAATCCACAGCAACAGTCTGACATGGTTCAGTCGTACGTTAATATGTATCAGCAAAGCAACTGGATGCCAGGATTTCCGCAGTTTTACGGCGACTTCCCTGCCATGATCGGATTCCATACCGCTCCATTGGTTTGGGACACTTACCGGAAAGGCGTTCAGAATTTCGATGTGGAGAAAGCTTATGAAGGATTAAAAAAGAATGCAACCCAGGGAACCATGCTTCCGTGGCGGGCAGGTCCGATGTGTTCGCTCGATTCGTTCTACATTGCAAATGGTTGGTATCCTGCCCTGAATGAAAATGACTCTGAGCCAGAACCCATGGTCGACGGATTTGAAAAGCGGCAGGCTGTGGCTTTGTCGCTCGAACACAGTTACGATGATTGGTGTCTGGCGCAATTGGCCAAAGCATTGAACAAGACAGACGACTTTGCGTATTTCCTGAAGCGGTCGGCCAATTATAAAAAAGTGTACAATCCAAAAACTGGTTACATGTCGCCACGACTGGCCAATGGAGATTGGGTTGAACCATTCGATCCGCAGCTTTCAGGAGGCATTGGAAGCCGAATGTATTATGCCGAAAATAACAGCTGCATCTGGACGTTTAACGTGATGCACGATATTCCCGGATTAATTGACCTGATGGGAGGCAATGATAAGTTTGTTGATCGGCTGGACAATCTGTTTAACGAACCTACGCGCATTTCAAAATGGCAGTTTATGGGACAATTCCCTGATGCAACCGGGTTAAACGGCATGTTTCCGGCTGGGAATGAGCCATCATTCCATGTTCCTTATTTGTACAATTATGTAGGTCAGCCCTGGAAGACACAGCGGCGCATCCGCGAAATTTTAGATATGTGGTTCGACGATTCACCGCTCGGACTGGCAGGTGATGAAGATGGTGGCGCGCTTTGTTCCTGGTATGTTTTTTCGGCTATGGGGTTTTATCCGGTTACTCCGGGCTCGAACCTGTATGCCATTGGCAGTCCATTTTTTAACCGAATCACAATTGATTTGCCTGACGGAAAAACCTTTAGAGTCGATGCCAGAAACTGTTCGAAAAAGAACAAATACATTCAATCGGCCCGATTAAACGGAACAGTGATTAACCGGCCCTGGCTAATGCATTCGGAACTTATGAATGGCGGAAAACTTGAGCTGACAATGGGTGACCGACCCAATAAACAATGGGGAACCGATATAGCGTGGTACAAACAATACCTTGACAGTGTCAAGTAAATTGAATTTTGAGTTTTGTCATTAACAATTGAATAACTAAAAAATAACTCCTGAATTATGAAACGTAGCGAAATCAATCAATTTATGAGAAATGCCAAAGCTTTTATGGCCGAAAAGCAATTTATGTTACCACCTTGGGCCTATTGGAGCGTGGCCGACTGGAAAACAAAGAAAGAAGATGCCCGCGAAGTTATTGACAATATGCTGGGATGGGATATCACCGATTTTGGTTCCGGTGATTTTTATAAAAGGGGCTTATTTTTATTCACAATCCGGAACGGAAAATTCAATGTGGATAGAAAATCGTATGCCGAAAAAATCATGATTGTTGAAGAAAACCAGGAAACTCCGATGCACTTTCATTGGTCAAAAATGGAAGACATTATCGACCGCGGCGGTGGCAATCTGGTGATTGAACTTTATAATTCGACTTCGGACAACAAGTTTGACACAACAGACGTAAAATTCAAGACTGATGGAGTATCGCGCACGGTTCAGGCGGGTGGCAAAGTAATACTCACACCCGGTGAAAGTATTTGTCTGGAACAGGGAATGTACCACCGTTTTTATGGCGAAGCCGGAAAAGGTAAAGTGCTGGTTGGCGAGGTTAGTATGGTAAACAACGACAACTCTGACAATTGCTTTTACGAATCAATCGGGCGCTTTCCTGTAATCGAAGAGGACGAAGCTCCATTGCATTTGTTGGTGTCCGACTACGAAAAATTTCTTTAATAACCTTCCGCACTTAAAACAGTTGTATGACAAAAAAAATTACGGTTTCAGGAGTTGGCTGTTGCTTAGTCGATCGGCTCTACAGCAATATTTCATTTACTTCAGAATCCTTTTCAGTATATCTTTCAACAGAGCGTGGCGATGGTGGATTAACTCCAGGCAAACTTGTTTTTATGGAGGAGTTTGAACGGTTTGCCGGAAGAGATTTTTTGGATGTTCAAAAGGAGCTGACACAGGGAAAACAACCTGACAAAATAAATATTGGCGGACCATCAATCGTTGCGTTGATCCATGCGGCTCAAATGCTGGAAAGTGCGGATTGCACCTGTCGCTTTTACGGATGCGGAGGAAAAGATGACGATGGTGAATTTCTTTTGTCGGCCTTAAGTAAAACGCCGGTAAATATTGAAAACTATAAGCTGGCAGGAAAGATGACGTCCTCGACAGTTGTGTTATCTGATCCTCAATTTGATCATGGACATGGCGAGCGAATTTTTATCAATTCCATAGGCGCTGCCTGGGATTTCTCTCCGGAAGAATTGGGTGAAGAATTTTTTAATTCGGATATCGTTGTTTTTGGTGGTACGGCGCTTGTTCCAACCATTCATGATAACCTGACGCAGTTGCTCGAAAGAGCAAAATCAAAGGGCTGCTTTACGCTTGTCAATACCGTTTACGACTTCAGGAACGAAAAAGAAAATCCGGCGCAGAAATGGCCTTTAGGGAAAAGCGACGACAGTTACCAAAATATTGACCTTTTAATTACTGATTTTGAGGAAGCACTTCGCCTGAGCGGAAAACTGAGCCTAAATGAAGCGATGCAATTCTTTAGTGGAAAGGGGGCGAAAGCAGTTCTTATTACGAATGGCTCGAATCTGGTGCAGTTATTTTCCGACGGTAGCTTGTTTCAGAAAATAAATCAAGCGGAGATGCCTGTTTCTGCTGCAGTTTCAGAAGAACTGAAAAAGGGACACTCGGGTGATACTACCGGATGTGGCGATAACTTTGTTGGTGGCGTAATCGCATCATTGGTCACTCAGCTTCAGTCGGGAGTAAATAAACTGGACCTGAAGGAAGCCTGTATTTGGGGAATCATCTCCGGAGGATACACCTGCTTTTATGTTGGAGGAACCTTCATGGAACAGTGTTCCGGCGAAAAACTCAAACTGATTCAACCCTATTACGACCATTATAAAAATCAGATTGGTAATGAAGAATAAGTCAATTCTGATTTTCGGAGCCGGCAAAATCGGACGGTCGTTTATTGGGCAACTGTTTGGTTTGTCGGGCTACGAAGTTGTTTTTTCGGATGTCGATCTGGATATTGTTCAGGCTTTAAACCGTAGGAAAAGTTACCCGGTAGTGATAAAAGGTGAGACCGAAGAAACCCTTATCATTCCGAATGTACGGGCCATTTCCGGATTGGATAAAGCAATGGTTGTGCAGGAAGTTTCAGAGGCGTCTATTTTAGCGGTTTCGGTTGGTAAAAATGCGCTGGAAAAAGTAATTCCGTTGATTGCTGGCGGGTTGAAACTTCGCTATCAAATCAGCCCTGATCGCCCTTTGGATATTATCATCGCCGAAAATATGCGTTCGGCCAGTGAGTTTATTCACGAAAAACTTTCGGCTTGCCTTCCCGAAGAATACCCGATCGAAAAACTGGTTGGTTTAGTGGAAACCAGTATTGGGAAAATGGTTCCCATAATGCAGCAGAGCGATCTTGAAAAAGATCCGCTCCTGGTTTTTGCCGAACCATACAATAGTCTGATTCTCGACAAAAATGGTTTCAAAGGCAATATTCCGGAAGTAAAAGGTTTAAGTCCGAAAGAAAACATAAAAGCCTGGGTTGACCGGAAAGCATTTATTCACAACATGGGGCACGCCACGGTGGCCTATTTTGGATCATTCAAACATCTGCAGGCTACCTTTATTTATGAAGTTCTAGAAGATTCCGAAGTGCATGATTTTGCCAAATCAGTTATGCTTCAGGCTGCCCAGGTTCTGAATGCAGTTTACCCCAATGATTATTCATTAGAGGATTTGAAAGCTCATGTGGAAGATTTGCTGTTCCGCTTTCAGAACAAGGCTTTGCGGGACACCATCTTCAGGGTAGGACAGGACGTACCCCGAAAGCTGGGGGCTGATGATCGCTTTATCGGCATTATTCGCATGGCTATAAGTCAGGGAATGGAATGCGATAAGTTTCTGGAAGCCATCTCGTATGCTTTCTTTTTTCAGGCAACCGATGAGAACGGATCAAAATCCAAACCAGATGAGTGTTTTGACGAAACTTTGACCAATGGAATACCATATACACTTGAGCATTTGTGCGGATTTGATCCCGTAAAAGATAAAAAGCTCATTGAAGAAATGATGGCTTATTATCAAAAGTTGAAATCTTAAATTGTTTTAGTCACATCACATTTAAGTCAATGAATACGATTACCTTAATGAAAAAGAGAATCCTGTTGGATTCATCGAAAATATTGTATGCTAAACCAATTACTGAAGATGATTTTTCAGACACATGGGATGTCCATCATAGTAAATGGCAAGTCAGGGGAATGGCTGGCTGGAAGGCGAAAACCCCAAAAACTGGCCGGGAATGGCGGTTCTCAAACAGGACTTCCCTGGAAATGTGTTGGTTGAATTTGAAGCCCAAACAATTTTGCCTTCATCGCACGATATCAATGTGATGTGGAATGGCGAATGGCTTGCCTCAACCGACCAGCGGGGAACGGCCTATGTTGCAGGTTTGCAGGGATGGTGGACCGGTAAAGTGGGAATTGAGAAATCGAATGACTATAAGTTCATGTGCGGTACTGCATTGTTCCATTTTGAGCCGGGTAAAATCTACAAAATTCAGGCTGGAAGTATTTCATTCTCGCCGACGGAAAGTTATTGCTCGAAGCTATGGATCCTCATCCGATTGACAATCAAAAATGTTGCAAGGTCGGTTTCGAGGCATATTGTAGTAAAATACGTGTCCGGAACATCATTGTACTGCAAATACATTGGGAACCTGTCGACATGAAATGTGAGGTGGATTTTTAGCACCGGTTTTAAACTTTAATTGAATTGTAAAAATGAAAAGGTTAATCCTATTTATGGTGTTACTTGTGTCGTTGGTTCCTTTAACAACCTTGGCACAAAAAGCCAAAAGCGCAAAAACTTCGTTGGTTGAACTAGTCAATCCATTGGTTGGAACCGACTCCGATCGTGCATTGTCGAACGGAAATACCTACCCGGCGATTGCTCTGCCCTGGGGAATGAATTTTTGGACACCGCAGACCAACCAAATGGAGAACAGCTGGACTTACATGTACGACGATGTAAAACTTAGAGGTTTCAAGCAAACCCATCAGCCCAGTCCATGGATTGGCGATTATGCGGCTTTTTCGTTGTTTCCTGAAACCGGTGAACTCATTGTTGATGAGAATAAGCGGGCTTCCTGGTTTTCGCATAAAGCCGAAATTGCCAAACCTCATTATTACAAGGCTTACCTTTCGAATTACGATGTGACGGTTGAGATTACGGCCACTGAACGAGCCGCACAGTTCCGGTTTACTTTTCCTGAATCTGGCGCCTCGCACATTCTGGTTGATGCATTTAACAAGGGATCGATGGTGAAAATATCACCTCAGGAAAGAAAAATTACAGGCTATTGCCGCAACAAAGACGGGGGAGTACCTGAAAACTTTCACAACTACTTTGTAATTGTTTTTGACAAGGAATTTACGGAATTGGCAACATGGAAAGACAGCATTTTAACAAATAATGCACTGGCAGAAGGAAATCATACGGTAGCAATTATCTCTTTCAAAACTAACAAAGGAGAGGTGGTAAATGCCAAAGTGGCGTCCTCGTTTATCAGTCCTGAACAGGCTGAACTCAATCTGGAAAGAGAGATTGGCCAAAATACCTTTGATCAGACTAAAGCCAATGCAGAAGCCGCATGGAATAAGGAATTGGAACGGGTGAAAACAGAAGGCGGAACGTTTGACCAAAACCGTACTTTTTACACCGCACTTTACCGGACAATGCTCTTTCCACGCAAATTTTACGAAATTGATGCGGTAAATAAGGTCGTTCATTACAGTCCATACAACGGGAAAGTCTTGCCAGGATACCTTTTTACCGACAATGGCTTTTGGGACACTTTCCGAGCTGTATTTCCCTTTTTTACGCTGATGCATCCTTCGCTCAGTTCTCAAATAATGGAAGGCCTGGCCAATGCCTACGATGAGAGTGGTTGGCTGCCCGAATGGGCAAGTCCGGGGCATCGCAGTTGCATGATTGGGTCGAATTCTGCAGTGAATATTACCGATGCTTACCTGAAAGGAATTCGTGGATTTGATATCGGAAAATTGTATGAAGCTATCCTGAAAAATACCGAAAACGAAGGGCCTCTTCATTCGGTTGGCCGCTATGGCGTTAAATACTACAACCAATTGGGTTACATTCCTTACAACGTTGGTATTAAAGAAAACACTGCCCGTACGTTGGAATACGCTTATGCTGACTGGTGCATCTCGAAATTGGCGAAAGATTTGGGTCGCCCGCAGGAAGAGATTAACCGTTTTGAAAAGCGGGCAATGAACTATAGCAATGTTTTCGATCCTTCTGTGAATTTTATGCGTGGACGGAATGAAGATGGCACTTTCCAGTCGCCTTTCAGGCCTGATAAATGGGGCGATGCTTTTACCGAAGGTTCAAGCTGGCACTGGACCTGGTGCGTGCTTCACGATCCGCAGGGATTGGCCAATTTGATGGGAGGGCGCGAAAAAATGGCCGCGCGGTTGGACGAATTGTTTACAACCGCTCCAACTTTCGATTACTCATATTACAAGCGTCAGATTCATGAAATTACCGAAATGCTGATTTCGAACATGGGGCAATATGCGCATGGAAATCAACCCATACAACATGGCATCTATTTTTACGATTATCTGGGACAGCCCTGGAAAGGACAATATCAAGTCCGGCAGGTGATGGACAAGCTTTATACACCCAATCCTGATGGACTTTGCGGCGATGAAGACAACGGGCAAACTTCGGCTTGGTATGTTTTTTCGGCTATGGGCTTTTATCCTGTGGCACCCGGAACTGGTGAATATGCATTTGGATCACCCTTGTTTAAGAAAATTACACTTACTCTGGAAAATGGAAAGCAATTCGAAATTAGTGCTCCGGCAAACAGTTCCGAAAATGTGTATGTCAATAAAGTTACGCTTAATTGTAAAGTGTACGATAAAAACTACATCAGGCACATCGATATACTGAAAGGTGGAAAATTGAAATTTGAAATGACTCCATCGGCAAACCTGTCGCGAGGCACCTTGCTTGAAAGTTTTCCGTATTCGTTTTCGAATGAGACGAAATAGAGAATTTATTATAAACTTTAAAACCACCTCCTTTGGTGGTGGTCATGGATAAATAGGCTTCGCCTGAAAATTATTAATTTCGTGACATGAGCAAATTTAAAAAACTTAGTCACGTCATTTATCGATGTACATACCATATAGTTTGGACACCGAAGTATCGTTTTCGTATTCTTGAAGGTATTGTCAAAGAACAGTTGTCAAAAGATATTCAAATGTTAATGGATTTGAAATCATATGAATTAGTAGAAATGAATATTCAGATCGACCATATTCACTTGATAGTAAGTATTCCACTCAAAATGTCGATATCCGATCTAATGGGGATCTTGAAAGGAAAAACAGCAATCAAGATCTTCAAAAGTTATCCTCAATTGAAAAAGAAGCCCTATTGGGGTAATCATTTCTGGGCCAGATGATATTGCGTTGACACGATAGGTCTTGATGAAGAAAAAATCAAGAAATACGTAAAATACCAAGAAGAACAAGAACGATTAGAAGAGCAACAAAGTCTCGAGTTCCGCTCCTTATAGGAGCTCTTTTAAGTCCACCTTCTTAGAGGGTGGATTCTTTAATTTTTTTAATCGCATATTTTCCGTATAAAAATTCATTTTCAGTCATCTTGTCGTGAAAATTTAATCAATGCTGAAATTTCGTCCTTTGGCAAAGCATTTGATTGACATCCATACAGAAAACAGTTAATACATACAAAATGAACTTTAACAATTTCACCATCAAATCACAGGAAGCCATTCAACATGCTTTTGTTGTGGCTCAGGGAAAACAGCAACAGGCTATCGAAACAGGGCACATTCTGAAAGGGCTTTTTCATGAAGCAGAGAATGTAGTGGGGTTTTTGCTGAAAAAATTGGGTGCCAATCCAACTGTAATTCAGCAGGCTCTCGATCGAATTGTAGAATCGTATCCAAAAGTGACGGGCGGTGAACCTTATTTATCGTCTGATGCCAATAAGGCTTTGCAAAAGTCGATTGCCATTATGCAGGGAATGAACGATCAGTTTGTTTCTGTGGAACATATCCTGATTGCACTTTTGGAAACCAACGATACCATTAGCCGCATGCTGAATGATTCGGGAGTGGCCCGGAAAGAACTTGAAGTGGCTGTGAAAGAACTGCGCAAAGGCGCCAAAGTAGATAGCCAGAGCGCCGAAGATAAATTTGATTCGCTCAATCGGTTTGCCGTAAATCTAAATCAGCGTGCCCGTGATGGAAAACTAGATCCGGTGATCGGCCGCGATGATGAAATTCGTCGCATTCTCCAGATATTATCCAGAAGAACAAAAAATAACCCGATCCTGATTGGCGAGCCCGGAACAGGGAAAACAGCCATTGCCGAAGGTTTGGCTCAACGAATTGTTCGTGGCGACGTGCCCGAGAACCTGAAATCGAAGCAGTTGTTTTCGCTCGATATGGGTGCTCTGATTGCAGGCGCCAAATACAAAGGAGAATTTGAGGAGCGATTGAAGGGAGTAGTTAATGAAGTTATCAATGCCGATGGCGAGATTATTCTGTTTATCGATGAAATTCATACGCTGGTTGGGGCAGGGAAGAGTGATGGTGCCATGGATGCTGCCAATATACTGAAACCGGCGCTGGCACGCGGAGAACTTCGGGCCATTGGAGCAACTACGCTAAATGAGTACCAGAAATACTTTGAAAAAGATAAAGCTTTGGAACGCCGTTTCCAGATTGTGACGGTTGACGAACCTGATACGTTGAGTGCCATTGCTATTTTGCGTGGGTTAAAGGAACGCTATGAAAATCACCACAAAGTGCGGATCAAAGATGAGGCGATTATTGCTTCAGTCGAACTTTCACAGCGGTATATTACCGAACGTTTTTTGCCTGATAAAGCCATCGACCTGATGGACGAAGCGGCTGCACGACTGCGCCTCGAAATGGATTCCGTTCCTCAGGAGTTGGATGAAATAGACCGCAAAATTATGCAGCTCGAAATTGAGCGGGAAGCCATTAAGCGCGAAAAAGATGAGAAGAAATTATCTATTCTGAACGAAGATATTGCTAACCTGAAACAGGAGCAATCGAAATTCAGGGCGCAGTGGCAGCTCGAAAAATCGTTGATTGACGGTATTCAGCAGAAAAAACAGGAAATTGAATCGTTGAAGCTGGAAGCAGAACAAGCCGAACGATCAGGCGATTTTGGCCGCGTTGCCGAAATCAGGTATGGGAAAATTGGTGAGTCGGAAAAGGAAATCGAAAAGCTAAAGGCTGAATTGAGCAACAATAAAGATCAGCATTTGATTAAAGAAGAAGTTGATGCCGAGGATATTTCGCAAATTGTTTCACGTTGGACGGGCATTCCGGTATCGCGGATGTTGCAAAGCGAACGCGAAAAGCTGCTTCACCTCGAAGACGAATTGCACCATCGTGTAGTTGGTCAGCAGGAGGCGATTCGTGCGGTGGCCGATGCTGTTCGACGGAGTAGGGCAGGGCTTCAGGACGAAAAACGCCCGATTGGTTCATTTATCTTTTTGGGAACTACCGGTGTCGGAAAAACTGAACTGGCAAAGGCTTTGGCCGAATTCCTGTTCGACGACGAAAATATGCTGACCCGTATCGATATGTCGGAATATCAGGAGAAGTTTTCGGTAACCCGATTGATTGGTTCGCCTCCCGGATATGTTGGATACGATGAAGGCGGTCAGTTGACCGAAGCCGTTCGCCGGAAACCTTATTCCGTCATCCTTTTCGACGAAATTGAAAAGGCGCATCCCGATGTTTTCAATGTGTTGCTTCAGGTTTTGGACGATGGTCGTTTAACCGACAACAAAGGGCGAATCGCCAATTTCAAGAATACAATCATCATCATGACATCGAACCTTGGTTCGCACCTCATTCAGGATCGTTTTGAGCAGATGAACGAACACAATCATGCCCAGATTGAAGAACAGACTCGCACCGATTTGTTCGACATGCTCCGGAAAACCATTTCGCCCGAATTCCTGAACCGGATTGACGAAGTGATCATGTTCACCCCGCTGACACGGAAGGATGTTCGTAAGATTGTCAAATTGCAAATCGACCTGATTTTAAAACGTATTCCGGATAATCAGTTTACCATTGAAGTTTCTGAAGAAGCTGTTGATTGGCTGGCCGCAGTGGGTTACGATCCAACACATGGAGCCCGGCCAGTGAAACGGATGCTTCAGAAGTACCTGATCAACGATTTGTCGAAGGAAATTCTTTCAGGAAGAATGGAAGGCCGCACCAAAGTAATGGTTGAGGTGGAAAATGATGAAATTGTGTTCAGGTATGAATAAATAGTAATCATCAATTTAGGTTCGGATTTATTGGTTTAGCCTCAATAGCCGTAGCCTTCAGGCTACGGTAGAAATGTGTGTAAAACAAGGGCTTTAGCCCTAATTGACAAATATTTAGGGCTAAAGCCAACGACATACATCAATTTAGTCAACGGCATAAATGCCGTTGCTAATGAAAGAGTTCCAAATAACAAATAGTTCCGTTTAATTTTTAAGGGACTTCTCTTGTAATCGATGCGGGTGAAATCCCTTTTTATTTTTCCGCAATTTTTATCCAATCTAATTTAAGACTGAAATTTCCGGTTTGTTTGTCTGAAATCAAAAATCCAATCTGCCTGATTTGTGCTTCATTCAGGGGAGTAACATTTTGCAGAATTCGACCTCTGAATGTTGGAGTAAAATCAGCTGGTACGAATTCATGTTCAGTCCATTCGTCCTTTTTTGTTGCGAAAGTGCTGGCATAAGCTACACCATCAAAGTTAACATCAGTCCGAATTCTGAAACTGTACCTTTTGCCATCACCTTTAACCCGGAGTGCAATTTTTCCGAAGTTTCCTGTTGTCGGTTTATTGAGTAATGCCCTCACAGAAGCAAATCCACCGTTGTTTTCGAGAGACACCGTACCCCCAAAGTCGGCTGTTTGATCGGAATTGATTTTGAACCGGCCTTCCGACATTCCGCCCATCACTCCATCGTTAATGATTTGCCATTCCAAATGATGCTCAGTACTAAAATCTTCCAGTAATCTTTCGTTCGTTGTCAACATGTTGTTCTGCTTATTTTGAATTGTGACTGCCAGTAAAATTGTAAAAATTATTAGAATTGGGTTCATAAATCTCTTGAATTTAAATTCTGTTAGTTAAACCTGAAAATGATCGAATGGTTTATTTCTCATCGAATCGATTTTGATTTTTGTATAATCAGCATTAACCTAAAAAATGCGTTTATTTGTTTATCCCCTGATTGATACAGAACTTAAGCTACAGATAAAAGAGGGCATTAACAAAATCAATTAGAAATATGAAACGGTACAACTTGCTTCTGTGGGTGCTAATTCTTACAATGTCAGTAAGCGCCCAGCCGCCCCGGCTGCTGATTACTACTGATATTGGCGGCGATCCCGACGACCAGCAATCGCTGGTTCGGCTGATGGTTTATACCAACGAGTTTGATGTTGAAGGCATCATCTGTTCGGCAGCCGGAACACCCGGAGAATTGAAGGATGCGGTGGTGAGACCCGATTTGGTGGAGGAAATTATCAGGGGATACCAGACTGTTTATCCAAATTTACTGAAACACGATAAAGATTTTCCAGCTCCTGAGTATTTATTTTCTATTGTGAAAAGGGGGAATCCGCTGCGTGGTTGGGAAAATGTGTGTGATGGCAAAGACACGGAGGGTTCTGAATGGATTATCCGGCAGGTGGATAAGAAAGACAAGCGACCTTTAAATATCTGTATTTTTGGCGGACAGACCGATTTGGCTCAGGCGCTCTGGAATGTAAAGAATAGCCGGTCAGCAAAGGAATTTCAACAGTTTATTTCAAAGATCAGGGTGTACGATATCAACGATCAGGATAAAATATTCACGAAACTGTACGCAGCGTTTAAACTACCCTTTTATGTTTTGGCCAAAGCGCCGGAAGGTGTCGATAAGCGCGAAGGAGCTTATCGTGGAATTTATCTGGGTGGCGATGAAAGCCTAACGTCGATGACCTGGCTGAAAGAAAATGCGCTTGAAAATCACGGCCCGCTTGGAAAATTGTATCCCACCAAAACATGGACTGCTCCCAACCCGCATGGGGTAATGAAAGAAGGCGATACTCCTTCCTGGTTTTTTTTCCTGAAGAATGGATTGAATATTGCCGAACGACCCGAATTGGTTGGCTGGGGCGGAAGGTTTCTGAAAAATGAGGCAGGTGTTTATCGGGATGCTACCGACACATTTGAGGACAAAACTGAAGCTCGTGCTACGGTTTACCGTTGGCGCGAAGATTTTCAAAACGACTGGGCAGCCCGGATGGACTGGTGTGTTGGCGACTACCAAAATTGTAATCATGCCCCGATGGTTTCAGTGAATGGTTCAACAGGCAAAGAACTTCTCATTATTAAAGCGAATGCCAACGAAACCGTTGAACTTGATGCAAGCGCCTCAACCGATCCCGATGGAAATTCTCTCCACTTCGAATGGTTAAACTATCCGGAAACCTCAAATATTTCAGGAGAAATGATGGCAATAACAGGTAATGGGAAGGCTTCAGTAAAAATGTCGGGGCTGGAAAAGGGGAAAAAACTTCACATGGTTCTGAAAGTTACCGACAACGAAAAACCCAATCTGACTGCATACAAGCGAATCGATTTGATTTTAAAATAATAACCACATAAAAGAAGAATAATTTTTACCTTTAACGACTAACTAAACGATGCTAACCAACTTGAACTATGCTGCGATCCATTCTTTTAATGACTCTGGCAGGTGTTTCATCCGGACTTGTCACTAAAGCAACCGATCAGCCAAATAAGTCTCCAAATATCCTTTTTGTCATTTCCGACGACCAGTCGTTTCCACATGCAAGCGCATACGGCTGCAAGTGGGTAAAAACACCGGCTTTCGACCGTATAGCGCACGATGGGATACTATTTACAAATGCCTATACCTGCAATGCAAAATGTTCGCCTTCGCGTTCCAGCATCCTTACCGGGCGCAATACCTGGCAGTTGGAAGAAGCCGGTAATCATGTTCCCTATTTTCCGGCGAAGTTTAAAACTTATGCCGAAACCCTTATTGGGATTGGTTACCATGTTGGTCATACTGCAAAAGGCTGGGCGCCCGGAAATCCCGGAATGGTGAACGGCCAAAAACGCGAATTGCTCGGCCCATCGTGGAACGAACACAAAACCACACCTCCTGCAAAATACATTTCCGATAACGATTATTCGTCCAATTTCGAAGCCTTCCTGAAGGACAATCCCGATGGAAAACCATTCTGCTTTTGGTATGGAAGCACCGAACCACACCGCGCTTATGAATTTAAAGCAGGAGCAACCAAAGGCGGAAAATCCATTTCTGAAATTGATAAAGTTTTTGGTTTTTGGCCCGACAATGATACCGTAAGGAACGACATGCTCGACTATGCCTTCGAAATTGAATACTTCGATTTGCATCTCGGGAAAATGCTTAAGATTCTGGAAGAAAAAGGTTTGCTCGATAATACAATCATCGTGGTAACTGCCGATAACGGAATGCCGTTTCCACGCGTGAAGGGCAATGCCTACGAATTATCGAACCATTTGCCGCTGGCAATTATGTGGCCAAAGGGAATTAAAAACCCAGGACGAACGGTTGACGATTTTGTGAGTTTTACTGATTTTGCGCCGACATTTCTCGATTTGGCAGGTGTTTCAGAAAAACAAAGCGGGATGCAAAAAATGGAGGGTAAAAGTTTGAGGCAGGTTTTCGATGGTACACAAAAAGGCAAGTTCCGCGAATTTATGGTGATTGGTAAAGAGCGCACCGACTTAGGAAGGCCCGACGACGTTGGTTATCCGATCCGGGGAATTGTAACCAACGAATTTCTTTATCTCCGGAATTATCATCCCGAGCGCTGGCCGGCAGGCAACCCCGAAACCGGATACATGGATTGCGACGGTTCTCCAACCAAATCATTTATCCTGAACGATCGCCGAATGAAAGGCAAAAGCAACTACTGGGACCTGAATTTTGGAAAGGTTGGGGTAGAGCAATTGTTTCGCGTAGCTGATGATCGCGAATGTTTGGAAAACCTGGCCGAAGATCCGGCCTACACAACAGTTAAAAGCAAGTTAATCAAACAAATGACCAAAAAGCTCAAGGAAGACGGCGACCCTCGCATGTTTGGAAATGGCGATATTTTCGATACTTATCCATACTCCGAAGACACCCGGAATTATTACAATCGCGTGATGGCTGGCGAAAAGCTGAAAGCCGGATGGATCGAACCAACCGATATCGAGAAAGAGAAAATAAATCAATTACCTGAAAAATGAAAAAATATTCATTGATAGGAACTGCATCGCTTTTCATGATTTCCGGATCGTTACAAGCGGCTAGCTTTCGTGCTGAAAAAACGAAACAGCCCAATGTTATTATCATCCTGACCGATGATGCAGGCATTGGCGACTTCGGATTCAACGGAAACCCGCTGATTAAAACGCCCAACCTCGATAAGCTGGCTGCAAGGAGCACGCGATTTACCAACTTTTTTGTTTCACCTGTTTGTGCTCCCACCCGTGCCAGTTTGCTTACTGGAAAATTTTCGCATACAACCGGCGTTTACGACACGTACAACGGCGGAGCGGTAATGGCGACCGAAGAAATTACGTTGGCCGAAATCCTGCGCGACAACGGTTACCAAACCGGAGTATTTGGCAAATGGCATTTGGGCGATAATTACCCTTACCGCCCTGTTGATCAGGGATTTTCGGAATCGTTTGTTTTTAAAGGTGGCGGACTTGGGCAGCCCGGCGATCACGATAATTATTTTAAGTTCGATAGCGCGTATTTTAACCCGGTGATGTATTTAAATGAGAAAAAAGGTCACACCGATGGATACTGTTCAGATGTTTTTACCAATGAAGCCCTAAGGTTTATCCGACGCGAAAAGAACAATTCATTTTTTGTCTATCTGGCTTTTAACGCGCCGCATACACCTTTGCTGGTTCCCGAAAAATATGCTTCGATCTATAAAAATCTGAACGCTGGTGATTTCAGTAAATTGCAGGGTAGCCCAACTAACATGTCTGAAAAAGACATGGATGCCGCCCGGAAGGTTTATGGCATGATGACCAATGTTGACGATAATATTGGCCGATTAATGAAGGAACTCCATGATCAGGATTTGATCGATAATACCATAGTCATTTTCCTGTCTGACAATGGGCCTCAGCAAAACCGCTACAAAATGGGACTTCGCGCATTAAAGGGTTCGGTTTACCAGGGCGGGATAAAATCACCTTGCCTCATTCAATATCCCAAAATACTTCCTGAAAATAAAGAAATCGCGACAACTGCGGCCCACATCGACCTTTTGCCCACAATTCTTGACTTGTGCCATATTCGTACTCCTGAAAATTCCGCAATTGATGGTCGAAGTTTGATTCCATTACTTGAAGGTAACGAAGAGGAATTTAAGAGTCGGACACTGTTTTTCGAATGGGGACGGGGTTTCCCAATTCCATACCGCAACTTTGCGGCCATGAAAGGTGGATACAAATTAGTTGGAAATACCGATAAGCAATCGGGACTCGAAGGGTTTGAACTTTTCGATTTAACTGCCACTCCTGATGAATCGAAGAATATTCTAGTTGAAAACCGGGAAACAGCTCAAAGTATAAAAGCAGAACTTGAAAAATGGTATTTAAAAACGGTTTCTCACCCGAATAATCGCAGAGTTCACCCGGCCATTGCCGGCACAACCCATGAAAATCCGGTCGTTTTGAACCGGAACGATGCCAAAGGGAGTCCTGGAATTTGGGAACAGGAAGAGATTTTTGGCTATTGGGATGTGCGGATTACCACCTCAGGAAAATATACCATTAAGGCCAAATTTATCAAGGAGTTAAAAGAGCCGGGAACTTTATTTCTGAAAATGTATCCGTACCAATATACAGCCAACTCGCAAGGAAATACGGATGAAATAATTATTTCTGAAGCTTTGTTGGACACAGGCGACTATCGGCTGGAAATCTATTTTCAAACCAAATCAGGAAAAATGATTTTTCCTTTGACTTGCAGCGTTTTAAAACTGAATTAAATTAATCGTAGATTTCACGAAAACTTAATGGTACAATTGAAATTGATTTTGAAAAAATCCAATCATGTTAACATACGATTTAAAAACTTTATGCTTTCTCGGTTTGACCAGTTTGGCAGTTACTGGTCGGGCTCAACAAAAACCCAATATTATCTTTATTCTGACTGACGATCATCGTTGGGATGCCTTGGGTTGTGCAGGCAATAAAATCATTCAGACTCCGGAAATGGACAAACTGGCCGGAAATGGAGTTTATTTCAGGAATGCTTTTGTTACCACTCCAATCTGCGCTGCTAGTCGTGCATCTATCTTATGCGGCATGTATGAACGTACGCATGGATACACATTTCAGCAAGGGCCGCTGAAAGAGCCTTACATGCAGCTTAGTTATCCGGTAATTCTGAAACAGCAGGGTTATTATACCGGCTTTTTCGGAAAGCTGGGGGTCACGTATAAAAACGCAGACAAACTTTTTAATGAGGCCGATATTTACGACCGGAACGAAAAATACGCCGATCGACGGGGATATTTCTATAAAACCATTGGCGCCGACACAGTTCACCTGACACGTTATACCGGGCATCAGGCTCAACAATTTATCCGGAATGCTTCGACCAATAAACCTTTCTGTCTTTCGCTGAGCTTCAGTGCGCCGCACGCTCACGATAAAGCAAAGGAACAGTACTTCTGGCAGAAAAAATCAGATGAACGCTATACCGGAATAACTATTCCGCCACCCTTATTGGGCGACGACAACTATTTTAAGGCTCTACCTAAAGAGGTCCAGGAAGGTTTTAGTCGCCTGCGCTGGACCTGGCGATTTGATACTCCTGAAAAATATCAGCACAGTGTAAAAGGTTATTATCGAATGATCAGTGAGATTGACGATGAAATTGCTGATTTGAGAAAAGTGTTGGTTGAAAAAGGAATTGCCGATAATACAGTCATTATTCTGATTGGCGACAACGGTTATTCTTTGGGCGAACGTCAGTTGGCCGATAAATGGCTTATGTATGACAATTCATTGCATGTGCCATTGATTATTTATGACCCAAGATCAAAACAGCATCACGATGTCAACGACATGGTGCTCAATATCGATGTTCCAAAAACTATTCTCGATTTGGCGGGCATTAAACTCCCTAAAGAATATCAGGGAAACAGCCTGCTTGCGTATATAAATGGAAAAAGTCCTAAGAACAGTCGCGATGCAATTCTTTTTGAGCACCTCTGGAAATTGCCTGAAATTCCGTCGAGTGAGGGGATCAGAACCTCAAAATGGAAATATTTCAGGTATCGATTTATTCAGTCGCCCGAAGAATTGTATGATCTGGAAAACGATCCGCTGGAAACCAACAATCTTGCGCAGGATCCGGTACATAAAAAGGTAGTTGACGAGCTCCACCGGAAATGTGATGCACAAATTAAGAAATATACCAATGCTAAGCTGATTTCGGATTATACTCCGGCAGAGGAGATTAACCTGTCATTTTAGAATTAGATAAACGAACTAAACCAAAATACAATGAAACGATTTCTCTTTTTAATTCTGCTTATTTCTACAGGCTTTGTTGCACTGGCGAAAATATCTCCGGAAAAATTGACTTGCGAATACCTTGAAAATCCGTCGGTGGTTGATGTGGTTCAGCCTCGTTTATCGTGGATAAATATTGCCGAAAAAGGTGAACGTGGACAAATGCAAACGGCCTGGCAAATAAGGGTGGCAACAACCGAAAAGAAGTTGAAACAAGCTGATTTGTGGGACAGTCAGAAGGTTTCAGGAGAGCAATCGAACAGGATTGTTTATACAGGGAAACAGCTAAAATCGCGTACCGAATGCTGGTGGCAAGTACGCGTTTGGGACAAAAATGGTACAGCTTCGGAATGGAGCAAACCGGCTTTCTGGCGAATGGGGCTTTTAAATCCGTCAGATTGGACTGCCAAATGGATTGGAGCTCCCTGGCAGGGCGAAGAAGCGCTTCCGAAAAAGATAAATCCTCAAACCAAGTTGCCTGAAATATTACCACCGCCAGCACCAATGTTTCGCAAAGAATTCAGGGTTGAAAAGAAAGTTGAAAAAGCTGTTGCTTTCGTTACAGGCTTAGGATATTTTGAACTCTTTCTGAACGGACAGAAAGTGGGTGACGATGTTTTGGTTCCTAACCAAACCAACTACGGAAAACGTCCGGAACTGAAAACGGAAGGCATTCCGCTGGAAGACAATTTCAGGGAATATAAGGTGATGTATCTGGCTTATGATATTAAAAATCAGTTAAAAAACGGAAGCAATGCTTTAGGCAGCATGCTTGGAAATGGTTTTTACAATCCGGCAAAACATTGGGCCGGAGCTTATGGCAGTCCTCGTTTTCTGGCGCAGATTTACATTACCTATACCGATGGAAAAGAGGAAGTTATTGTAAGTGATGAAAGTTGGAAAGCTGCTGAAAGTCCGATTTTGATGGATATGGTTTATTACGGCGAACATTACGATGCACGTAAGGAGCAGCTAGGGTGGAATAAGCCTGGTTTTGATGATTCGAAATGGCAGCCGGTTGTGCTTCGTAAATCTCCCGAAGGAAAATTGGCTGCTCATACCGCTTATACCGACAAGGTAATGGATCGTTTAAGTCCAGTTAAAATTGAAAAGCTGGATAATGGAAATTACAAAGTTGATTTTGGTGTTGAGGTTTCCGGATGGGTCAAGTTAAATCAGGTAAAAGGACCAGCAGGGCATAAAATTGATATCAAATATTTGTGCACCGCGTATTCAGGCGATAACTCCTATATTTTCAAAGGTGAGGGAGCCGAATCGTATGCCGCCCGTTTCAACTGGTTCATTTTTGATGGTGTGGAAATTATCAATTGGCCGGGCGAACTTAAGCCTGAACAGATTACAGCCGAAGTGGTGCATACTTATGTGGAAGAATCGGCCACTTTCGAAACTTCCAATCCGCTATTCAATACCATCAATAAAATATGGCGCAGAAGTCAGACCGACAATATGCATGGTGGAGTTGCCAGCGATTGCCCTCACCGCGAACGTTCTCCCTATACCGGCGACGGGCAGGTCTCTTGTGTAACTGTAATGCATAATTACGATGCCCGGAATTTCTACCACAAATGGATTCAGGATATTCTTGGGGCACAAAATGTGGAAACCGGATATGTTCCGAACGGAGCGCCTTGGCAACCTGGTTGTGGCGGGGGAGTGGCATGGGGCGCCGCAATGTGCATTATGCCCTGGGAGTTTTACCTGCATTATGGCGATAAAGATATGCTGGAAGATAATTATACGGGCATGAAAGAATACGTGCGTTACATGCAAACCTGGGTTGATAAGGACGGAGTTATGAACTCGCAGCGAACCGGAAAAGACGGAAAGGTGCTTCAGTGGTTCAATCTGGGCGATTGGGTTGCACCCGGCAATTTACCTCCTAACGAAATGGTGCATACTTTTTATTTCTGGCGTTGTGCCGATTTTACGGCTAAGGCTGCTAAAGCTCTTGATAAATCAGAGGAAGCAATTAGATATGCCGAACTAGCTGAACGGACAAAGCAGGCTTTTTTTAAGAAGTTTTACGACGAGAAGAATGGAACCTATGGTAAAGCAGGTGGAAATATTTTTGCTCTGAAAATGGGTGTTCCTGCCGATCAATATCCGATGGTTATTAAAAGCCTGAAAGACGACATTAAAGCGAACAACGGAAATTTGGATACCGGTATTTTTGGTACCCAGTTCTTTTTCGAAGTCTTGTCGGAAAACGGAATGCACGATTTGGCTTATGAGGCTATGAACAAACGGACTCAGCCCAGTTTTGGCTGGTGGATTGATCAGGGAGCAACAACTACCTGGGAGCAATGGAATGGTGAGAATTCGCGCAATCACCCCATGTTTGGGGGTAGTATTGTATGGTTTTACCGAAAGCTCGCCGGAATGAATACCGATGTCGAAGCGCCTGGTTACAAACACATCATTTTCCGACCTCAACCTGCTGCTGATCTTTCCTATGTGAAGTATTTCCAGCATACTCCTTTCGGTGAAGCCGGAATCCAATGGAAATATGAAAACCAGCAATTCTCTATGCAGATTACTGTTCCGGTAGGGTGCCGGGCGACTGTCTATGTTCCGCTCCTTAAAGGAAAACGAATTTCGGAAAGCGGAGTGCCAATGTCTTCGTCAAAGGCTATTAAGATCATCAAAGAGGAAGAGGGATATCAGGTTGCTCAGGTCAATAGTGGTCAATATCAATTTATTTCAGAATAAAACCAATTAAAATGAATCAGGTAAACGCATTATCCGGATTGCTTCCAATTGCATTAAGTTTTGGCTTTGTGGTCAATATGGAGGCGCAAACTATAGCAAATAAACGTCCCAATATCATCTGGATATCTACCGAAGATTTCAGTCCGCATTTGGGATGCTACGGCGATAAAGTGGCTCAGACACCGAATATTGACAAACTGGCTACCCAAGGAGTTCGGTTTACCAATGTGTTTACCACAGCGGCTATTTGTGCTCCATGTAGGGCGGGAATCATCACCGGAATGTATCAAACCTCAATCGGCTGTATGCACATGCGTACTACCAGTTATCGTCGTTCAGTCGAGAATCCGGTTGAGTTTACAGCTGTTCCGCCGCACTATGTAAAAGCTTTTACCGAATATCTTCGGGTAGCCGGTTACTATTGCACCAACAATAACAAAACCGATTACCAGTTTGCCAAAGATCCGGTTCCGGCTAGTATTTGGGACGAGTGCAGTAAAACAGCGCATTACAAAAACCGGCCGGATAAAAGCCAGCCATTCTTTGCTGTTTTCAATCACGTTGGCACACACGAAAGTCAGAATTGGGACATTAGTAAAGTGAAAACCGATCCGAAGAAAGTTAATGTTCCGCCGTATTATCCTGATACGGAAATTGTTCGAAAGAATATAGCTAAAATGTACGATAACACTGCTCGGCTCGATTCGGTGGTTGCCAGTCTTTTGGCTGAACTGGAACGCGAAGGAGAAGCCGACAATACGATTGTTTTTTTCTGGGGCGATCATGGCGACGGACTTCCACGTGCCAAACGCTGGCTGTATGATTCGGGACTGAATATACCCTTGATTATTCGCTGGCCCGGAACTATAAAACCAGGAATGGTAAATGATCAGTTGATAAATTCCATCGATTTTGGGCCTACTGTATTGTCGATGGCTGGCGTGATAGTTCCGGCGCATATGCAAGGTCGACCGTTTCTTGGAAACCAGATGGCTGAACCACGTCAATATGTTTTCGGTGCCCGCGACCGGGTGGACGAATCCTATGATATGATCCGATCTGTTCGTTCCAGGGATTATTTGTATATCCGGAATTTTTACCCTAACGAACCATTCCATATCTGGGTTCCATATTTGAATAAAATGCCCATAATGCAGGAAGTAATGCGCCTTGATGCTGAAGGTAAACTCAATACGGATCAGAAAAAATGGATGGCAGAAACCCGACCGGCAGAAGAATTGTATGATGTAAAGGCTGATCCTTTTCAGTTAAATAATTTGGCCGAAAACCCGAAATACAAAACCATACTGGCAGAAATGAGGCTTCAGCAAGATAATTGGGCCACAACAACAAATGATTTGGGCCGAATGAATGAACCCGAAATGATAGAAATGATGTGGCCAGGCGGTAAACAACCGGTAACAGATAAACCCTATTTTATCGTGAATGCTCATGAGGACCGTGGTTCAAAAAACTATCAAGTAGGGGGAATATATTCAGCACCGATGACACTTGCTTTTTATTGCCCAACACACGGTGCTTCAATTGTATATTCTACCGACGCTGGAAATAAACCGACATGGAAACTTTATAGCGGTCCGCTAAAATTAAAAAAGGGAACGACCATAGTCAGGATTAAGGCCGTGAGATATGGATATAAAGACAGTGATGAGGTTTCCGGAAATTTTGAAGTACACGAAGCTCTTTCAAAGTAAAATGGTCAGTATGTTTTAGTTTTGGAGTGATTTGTTAATCGCTTATTCCAAATTAAATGAAGAATTTTGACTCTCTAAAACTACGTCTTGTGCAATAACTTGCACTGATGTTAATATTGAGTTTGCCTAAAATCCTATACCTGCATCAACTTATGAAAATTACCACATTAACTTTATTGCTTTGCTTCTGTGCTTTTGCCGGATTATCTGCTGAATTATCGCAAAACGAAATAAGCCGGAATACTCCTTCCGAAAATAATCGTGAACATTTGCTAATGGATTTTGGCTGGAGATTTAACTTTGGCGAATGGGGTAATTTCGAGAACGATTTTAAGAGCGGAACCGGCTATTTCACCTATTTCGCTAAAACTGGTTACGGTGATGGTCCCGCTTCTTCAAGTTTCGACGACCGCGCATGGCGTTCACTCGATTTGCCGCACGATTGGGCGGTTGAATTGCCATTCTCGGGTGAGGCAAGCCATAGTCACGGTTACAAAACTGTGGGTTGGAAATATCCAGAGAATAGCGTGGGCTGGTATCGGAAAATATTCGATATTCCAAATTCCGATTTGGGGCGAAAAATCAGCGTTCAGTTCGATGGGGTTTTCCGCAATTCGATTGTGTGGGTCAACGGTTTTTACCTTGGACACGAGCAAAGTGGTTATGCCGGTTTCGAATACGACATTACCGATTACCTGAATTATGGCGGAAGCAATGTGATTACTGTCCGCGTAGATGCCTCGATTGAGGAAGGCTGGTTTTATGAAGGCGCCGGAATTTACCGCCACGTTTGGATGAATAAAACAAATCCTTTGCACATCGCGCAATACGGCATTTTTGCTTCCTCCGAATTGGAAGGTTCGAATGCCATTGTAACTGCCCGCACCACCATCAAAAACGATGGGAAAAGTGTTGAAAATTTCAGGATTGAACACAGCCTGGTTGATGCAAGCGGAAAAATTGTTGCCTCCGGAACTGTCGATAACCTGAATCTAAAACCAGTTGTTTCACAGGAATATTTCTGCAAAATAAAACTCACTAATCCGAATTTGTGGTCGCCCGATTCACCCTATTTGTATAAACTGAAAACCAAAGTTTTCTCTGGCGGAAATGTGGTTGATCAGTACGAAACAAACATTGGCATCCGCACCATTCATTTCACCGCCAATGAAGGATTTTTCCTAAATGGCAAGCACCTGAAATTACTAGGAACTAATAACCATCAGGATCATGCCGGTGTTGGAAGCGCCATTCCGGATGCATTGCAGGAATTCCGTATTGCCCGACTAAAATCCATGGGAAGTAATGCCTACCGCTGCTCTCACAATCCGCCAACACCAGAATTGCTGGATGCCTGCGACAAACTTGGAATGCTGGTGATCGACGAAAACCGCTTGCAGGGAATCAATCCGGAGCATTTCGATTTACTGAAACGAATGATTATGCGCGACCGGAACCATCCCAGTATAATTACATGGTCGCTGGGCAATGAAGAATGGGCAATTGAGAGCAACATTAAAGGCGCACGCATAACGGAAACGATGCAGCGATATGCGCAAACTATCGATTCTACTCGCCGATACAACGTAGCCATTAGCGGAGGTTGCGGAAACGGTTCATCCACAACAATCGATCTAATGGGGTTTAATTATTTGGCACAGTGCAATATCGACGAATATCATACTAAATTTCCCCATCAACCCGGAATTGGAACCGAAGAAACGACCGGTTGTGGTACCCGTGGCATTTACGAAGACGATAAAAGCAACGGGCATATGGCTCAGTTTGATCGAACCGGAGGAGTTTCTATCGAGCGCGGATGGAAATTTTACGATGAACGTCAGTGGCTTTCAGGATTGTTTTATTGGACAGGCTTCGATTATAAAGGCGAACCCAATCCGCTTTCGTGGCCTACTGTAATTTCAGAATTCGGTATTTTGGATGACTGCGGTTTTCCTAAAGATTCTTATTTCTACCTAAAATCGTGGTGGACCAGCGAGCCGGTTCTACATATTTTACCACATTGGAACTGGAAAGGCATTGAAGGCAACGAAATCAGTGTTTGGGCTTATAGCAATTGCGATCAGGTGGAATTGTTCCTAAACAAGAAAAGTTTGGGCAAGAAGCCTATGCCAAAGAACGGACACCTGGAATGGATGGTAAAATATACGCCTGGAACTTTGCTTGCCAAAGGTTTCAGGAATGGAAAAGAAATCATGAAAAGTGTAGTCGAAACAACCGGAAATCCGGAGGCAGTCCAGCTTGTTCCGGATAGAGTTTCAATTAAAGCAGATGGCGAAGATGTTTCGGTGGTTACCGTTCGCATCAACGATGCAAAAGGTTTGAATGTGCCAACCGCAAATGATGAAGTAACTTTCAACCTGTCGGGTCCCGGAAAAATTATTGGTGTGGGTAATGGCGATCCGGCCAGCCACGAACCCGATAAATTTGTGGAGACGGTTTCGTCAGTCAAGATTTCACGAATGCAAGAGTTGGTTTTGAAAAGTCTGGACTCATGGCCTGCTGTTTCAGCAACCGCTGCCGAATCGGATTGGAAGCCAGCTTTCAGAGGAAATCGGAACCAGGATTGGCGGGTTTATAAAGATTCTCTCATTGCTCTACGTGGTTCCTTCGAACTTCCCGATTTGACTGATAAAACCATAGTTAACCTCTTTGCAAAAAGCATTGTAAGTAATCAAAGCATATACATTAACGGGCATTTATTGGCATCGAATTTAAGGCGCAACGATGCACAATCGTTTAAACTTGATCTGGCTACGATCCAAAAAGGTAAAAATGAATATGTGGTGGTGGGGCAGCGTTTCCGGAAAAGATCGGAATGGGACGAACCCAATACCAATCCGGGAATTATTCAGGTAGTAACACCTGCCGACGCCTGGAAACGCAAAGCATTCAATGGATTGGCTCAGGTAATTATTCAGTCAACAAAAGAATCTGGTGAAATTACACTGACTGCAACTTCCGCAGGATTGGCACCTGCAACACTGAAAATAACGTCGAATGCGGCAGTTTTGAGACCAACAACCGAAGATGCCATGAAATAACTTAAACTAACCCAAGTAAACCAGTAATAGAAATGAAATCAAGCAAATTTATTTTAGCTATCATTATTTTATGTGTCTGTTTTTCACCACCGGTGAGTGCAAAAAAAAACAAACTGACAGACTCGAAAGCAACCGCCGAAACAAAGGCTTTGTTTTTAAACCTGATGAAATTAGCGCAGAATCATACCTTGTTCGGACATCAGCATGCTACCGAGTATGGTCGCGGCTGGTCGGGAGACGAAGATCGTTCTGATGTAAAATCGGTTTGCGGATCACATCCGGCAGTTATTGGTGTTGATATTAGTGGTTTAACAGGTCGTTCTGCCGAAGCAATTGAAAAGGGAAAATCAAGATTGCAAAAAACGGTGGTTGATGTGTACAATCGTGGAGGGGTAACTACCGTCGCATGGCACTTTTCGAATCCTGTTTCAGGTGGAGGATTCTACTGGAAAGATGATGTATCGAAACCGGCTGTAAAATACCTGATTCCGGGAGGAGAGGCACACGATAAATACAAAGAGATTTTAAAAACGATAGCCGATTGGGCACATAGCCTCAAAGGAACTGATGGTACTTTGGCGCCAGTAATTTTCAGGCCATATCACGAATTCGATGGGAATTGGTTTTGGTGGGGAAAATCACATTGTACCAAAGAGGAGTTTGTTGCTTTGTGGCAATTTACCGTTTCCTACCTTCGCGATACTTTGGGGGTTCACAATTTTATTTATGCATTTTCTCCTGACAATAAATTCAGCAACGAGGTAGAATTCCTGGATCGCTACCCCGGAAATAAATGGGTGGATATGGTCGGAATGGATAATTACGGCGATATGGGTCGTGATAAATATGATCTGGAAAAGGCAGCTAAAAAACTGAAAATCATTTCAGATTTTGCACTTAAATCAGGAAAATTGGCGGCTTTTACAGAAACTGGACTGGAATCTATTCCAAATCCGGAGTGGTGGACAGGCACACTGCAAAAAGTGATGCAAATGCACCCCATGAACCTGTGTTATGTGTTGGTTTGGCGAAACGATGTTCGTAGTCCAACCCATTATTATGCGCCTGTTCCGGGGCATGCCAGTGTTTCTGATTTTATGAAATTCTACAATGATCCCTATACCTTATTCCTTAACGATCTAAAAGATATTTACCGAAAGTAAGATGTCAATTTTGCCGCACTCAATTTTGTGTTTCATATTGCAATCGATTGAATTATTTTGGTACTTTTGAAATCGAACCCGATTATCAGGTTATTTCCTTCGTCTTGAATTGAGAATGAAATGATTAATAATTGATTTCGAATTGTAAAATGTATAATCTCAAATCACTAAACCAATTATGAAACTATCAGTTGTAGCAGTTTTGGCCTTATTTCTCAGCATTGGTGTATCACATGCAGCCAAATCTTCAAAAGTTGAGTTTAAAAACAAGGAACAGGATAAAAAAGTAGAAGTATTTGTCGATGGCAAATTTTTTACGGCCTACATTTATCCTGATAACATGGAAAAACAATCACTTTATCCGATTGTAAGCGCTTCCGGAAAGATCATTACCCGCGGTTATCCTATGAATCCACGCCCATTTGAGCGTACCGACCATCCTCACCATGTTGGATTGTGGTTCAATTTTGGTGATGTAAACGGACTCGATTTCTGGAACAATTCATTTGCCATTAAAGCCGCCGATAAACCAAAATACGGAACCGTAAAGTTTAAAAAGATCGTATCAGAAAATCCAAAGAAGGGTGAACTGGTAACAGCTTCAGAATGGGTTGATGTAAATAACAAAGTTCTGTTGAATGAAGAAACAACTTTTACTTTTTCCGGATCAGGCAATCTTCGGACTATCGAACGTGCTTCAAAACTTACAGCTGCACAGGAAGTTACTATTACTGAAAATAAGGAAGGTTTAATTGGTCTTCGTCTCGATCGTGCATTTGAAGAACCCGCTACAAAACCTGAAAAATTTCTGGATGCCAATGGTATTGAAACTGAAGTTCCGGTTTTGAATAATGCCGGAGTTAACGGAGTTTACCGCAATGCAGAAGGTATTTCGGGAGGAGCCGTTTGGTCGAAAAGAAGTCCATGGGTGGCACTCAGGGCCGACAAGGAAGGTGAAATTCTAACCATCGTTATTCTTGACAATCCTAAAAATCCAAATTATCCGGCTTGGTCGCACGCTCGTGGCTACGGATTATTTGCAACCAACAACTTCGGTGGGCGTGCATTTGATAAAAATGCTGAGCCTGTAAAGATTGTACTTAAAGCTGGAGAAAGTTTAGTGGTTAAGCACAAAATTGTGATTGGTGGCGACTTGAAAGATGCAGACATCAATGAGATTGCTAAAAATTTCAACTAAAAAATAGCTTGATTCTTTTAAACAGTTTCAAATTAATGTCAATTCCGGTCAATATTACATCGGTATTGAAAAGCCGGAACTTATAACTTTAATCTTAAAATTTGAAGAACTAATTTATTAACCAATAAATCTGAAATAATGGAAAATAACGAGAACAATTCGAGAAGATCCTTCCTCCGAACCGCTGCTACAGGAGCTGTTTTGGCAGCAGTTTCACCCGCTGCACTGGCGAAAGATCCGGTTAAGAAACCGGTGATTATACCTGCAGGAGTCAAAGGTGCCAATGACCGTATTCGTGTGGCAGTTTTGGGTATTAACGGGCGAGGAAAATCGCACATCGAAGAAATTATGGGCTTGTCCGAAAAATCAAATGTCGAGGTTGCCGTATTGTGCGACCCTGATATGAATATTTTGCAGGATCGAGCCAATGATTTCGAAAAGAAATATGCCAAAAAAGTCATGATCGAGCAAGATTTCAGAAAGACTTTAGAAGATAAAACTATTGATGCTGTATCGTTGGCAACACCAAACCACTGGCATGCATTGCAAACAATTTGGGCTTGTCAGGCAGGAAAAGATGTGTATGTTGAAAAACCAGCTACACACAATATTGCTGAAGGTAGAAAGATTATTGAAGCCGCATATAAATACAATCGTATTGTTCAGCATGGTGTGCAATTACGCTCATCTGTTGCAATTCGCGAAGCTGTTAAGCACCTCGAAGAAGGTTTGATTGGCCGCGTATATATGTCGCGCGGATTGGTTTATCGCTGGCGTCCGGATATCGGCAATAAAGGTATTTCACAAACTCCGGCAGGTCTTGACTACGATTTGTGGTGTGGCCCGGCTCCAATGCGTCCGTTTACTAAAAATCTGGTTCATTACAACTGGCACTGGCATTGGAATTATGGCAATGGCGATGTAGGTAACCAGGGAATTCATGAAACCGACCTTTGTATGTGGGGTCTTGGCGTGAACAGCTTACCTGAGCGAATTACTTCAATGGGAGGTAAATTCTTGTGGGACGACTGTAAAGAAGTTCCTGAAATTCAGACTTCCATCTATCATTATCCGAAACAAAAAAAGATTATACAGTTTGAAGTTCGCAACTGGTGTACTAACGAAGAAGATGGTGCAGGAGTAGGAAATATTTTCTATGGAGAAAAAGGATACATGGTGATTAATGGCTATGGAACTTACGCAACTTATCTCGGCGAAAAGCGTGAAAAAGGACCAGCACGTTCTGAGAAAGGAGAATTGACCCTTCATTTCCAGAACTGGTTTGATGCTATTCGTGCCCGCGACATGAGTATTCAGAATGGTCCGGTTCAAACAGGTGCCTTGTCATCATCGTTGGCTCACCTTGGAAATATATCCTATCGTTTGGGAAAACAGCTCGATTTCGATCCGGTTGCTGAACGTTTTATTGGCAGTGATATTGATGATGCGAATGCTATGCTTACCCGCGAATACCGTGCACCTTATTTGTTGCCAGAAATTGTATAAATTGAAATTTACGAGATAATTTTTGGGATCGTCAGTTAATCTGGCGATCCCTTTTTTATGAAAATTAAGCTTGAAACACCAAGCCAGAGGAAAGCTTCTCAACTACTCCTGAATGAAAGTGAATAGCTAAGAAAATATATTTAAAAATAATTCGTAACTTTAATAGATATCAGGTTTTAGCTAAAGTTCTTAATGTCTAGTATGAATAGTTTCTCTAATCATTCAGAATTATTCAATTTTACTGTAGCCATCACTGTCTCTTTATTTGGTTTCCTGTTTTATTATTTCCTTTCTGAAAGTGGAATAATCGAAAAATGGCTCAACTCTCGCAAGGGCGAAGTTTTTGATGTTTTGTTCCGGCGTTTGTTAGGAGTTTTACTCTACGGTTGTTTGCCTTTAAGTATTCTTTTACTTTTCAGAACAAATGACTTGGCCATCTATGGTTTTAATGCACCAAGACCTGAAACTTACCTTTGGACCCTATTGCTCTCCATTATTATTTTACCACTTAACTATTATAACTCGTTAAGGACAGATAATCAGAAAATTTATCCTCAAATTCGGACGACATACTGGTCTTTTTCTTTGTTAACTATGAGTGCTGCCAGCTGGATGGGATACCTTTTAGCTTATGAATTTCTGTTTCGTGGGTTTCTCTTCTTTTCCTCTATCCCGCTAATGGGATTATGGCCCTCAATTTTACTGAATACATTAATTTATGCTTTAGTACATATACCCAAAGGATATAAGGAGACTTTGGGAGCTATACCTTTTGGAATTCTACTTTGTTATCTCACCTACAAAACCAATAGCATATGGGTTGCAGTTTTTGCGCACATAATTATGGCTTTGTCCAGTGAGTGGTTTTCAATTCGTGCCCATCCTCAAATGTTAGTAAAGCGGATTTAAAAATGAAGATATTTATAAGTGGAGCAACTGGTTTTATCGGAAGCCGATTGGCTTTAAGGCTGGCGAACGAAGGACATCAGGTTCATGCCCTTTATCGCGATGAATCAAAAAAAACCTCGATTCAGCATCCAAATATCCAACTTTTTAAAGGTGATATTCTTGATTATAAAAGCCTGATTCAAGCGATGGAGGGGTGTGAGCAGATTTATAACGCAGCCGCATTTGCCCGGGTTTGGGATAAAGATTATTCCTCTATTTACCGGCTAAATATTGAAGGAACAATGAATGTGGTTAAAGCTGGTATTCATTCCGGTGTGAAAAAGTTCGTTTGTACATCTACTGCTGGTGTACTTGGGCCATCTTTACCCGGTCAAGTTGTCGATGAAAATACCCCTCGTCCATCTCAATATTTTATCGATTACGAATGTTCCAAGAAGATCATGGAAGAAGTTTTGAGTACTTTTTCGCTGACAGGAATTGAAATTGTGGTCGTCAATCCAAGTCGTGTATACGGACCTGGCGTGTTGAGCGACAGCAACGGAATTACCCGGATTATACAACGGTATATCCGCGGAAAATGGAGAATAATTCCAGGAAATGGTAAGAGTATTGGAAATTATGTCTTCGTTGATGATGTGGTGTCCGGTCATATTCAGGCAATGGAGAAGGGGAGGTCTGGAGAGCGCTATATTTTGGGAGGAACGAATATGACCTACAACCAATTGTTTGCAGTACTAGCCGAATTGACTGGTAAAAAATATCACATGATACATGTCCCTTTGTCTATTTGCCAAATGATCTCCGGGCTTATGCTTTTTATTGCACAGGTTTCATGTGGCACTCCGCTCATTACTCCTGCTTTGATCCGAAAATACAATCACAACTGGAATATATCTAGTTCAAAAGCAGAACATGAATTGGATTATAAACCTGTTGATTTTAAGACAGGTGTAAACTTTACAATTAATTGGCTTAAAAAGCTGAATTCGTTATGAAAGAACCATTTTACACTCTAATTACCGGTGCCAGTTCTGGTATAGGTAAATCAATGGCCTGGTATTGCGGAAGTCTGGGTATGAATCTTATTTTGGTTTCGTTGCCTGAAGAGGGATTGGGACAAGTGGCTCAAGAAATTGAAGAAAAATACAAGGTAAAAACGGCTTTCTATGAAACCGATTTATCTGTACTCGCGTCACCACAAGCTTTGTTCGATTGGACTCAGCAGAACCACTTTAATGTAAATTCCTTAATAAATAATGCCGGAGTAGCGGGTGCTTCGGTTTTCGAAAGTTCAGATATTAAATATATCGATGACCGTATCTTATTGAACATTAGAGCGCTTGTTGTGCTATCGAGGTTGTATTTACCCATTTTACGTTTGCATGAAAAGTCATACATTCTGAATGTTGGCAGTATGGCAGCTTTTTGGCCAATTCCTTACAAAAGTTTATACTCATCAAGTAAAGCTTTCGTATTGTATTTCAGCAAATCATTACGAAGCGAATTAAAAGGTACAGGAGTTAGTGTAACCGTATTGTGCCCTAATGGGGTGCGGACGAATGGTGCAACCAATGTAAGAATAAACTCACATGGCAAAGTTGGACGATTAACAGAGCTAAGTGCTGAAAGAGTTGCGCGCGCCGGAGTTGATGGAATGCTAAAGCGAAAATTTGTTATTATTCCTGGCAGAATAAATTGGCTAGTCCTGATAATCGGGAAAATTCTACCTCCACCAATTCAGCAAAAATTATTGGTTCGAGAATTTATGAAAGAAGTTCGGGTAACATGTGCTTAAAGAGTGTGTACTCCCATGTCGGATTTGCATTTATGGCAAAGTGAATGCTCCTTCTGGTCGATGTCTTCAACATACGTGCTTGATCGCATCACACAAGTGGGGTTGGAGCAATGGAACAGACCGAAGGTGTGGCCTAGTTCATGAATAACTTCTTTGCGAATGCGATCAACAAAGGTGGTTTGGTCTTTCTTTATACCGTACCGCTCGTTGCTTAGCCTGTAAATAGACGCAATGCCGCTACGTCCATTTAAAAAAGCCTGTCCAAAAATGTAGGTTAAAATGGGGATGTATAGATCAACATTAAAAATTCCAAGTGTTTTGCTCGTTTCTGTTGCGAATTGTGTTTCAATTTCTTTCAGGAGTTCGTTCCCGTTGTATTGTTTTCGGGCCGGATCATAGTACTCGCTCAAATCCAGGTAACCTTCACGGGTTTTTACCGGAACAGAAAATTCACGCTCAACATCATCAACGATCAGTTCAAGAAGTCCTTTCTCGAAATACCCAAATGAAATTAAGGTGATGTTTTCCAGATTCATTCACAATCAGTTTAATAGAACCGATATCAGATCTTGACTATTTCGCCGGTTTTAAATCGTACTTTTTAATCTTGTTATAGAGTGTTACCCGGTCAACTTTCAGGGCTTTGGCCGAAACAGATATGTTCCAGTTGTATTTGCTGAGGATTTGAAAAATGTGGTTTTTTTCCAGATCGTCCAGACTTTCAACAGTAGTGTTTACAATTGTTTTTCCCAGCGGAAGGTCTTTGAGGCTAATCTTTTTTCCATTTCCAACTACTATTGCCCGCTCAATCATGTTTTCGAGTTCGCGGATATTTCCAGGGAAAGGGAATTCTTCCAATCGTTTCAGAGCTGCTGTTTCAATCGTCATGGCTGGCTTGTTCATGCTGATGCAATATTTCTTAATGAAATACTCAACCAGTTGCGGAATATCTTCAATCCGCTCGCGTAATGGCGGAACATTAATGTTTACCACGTTCAGGCGGTAAAAAAGATCTTCGCGGAAAAGTCCTTTTTCAACCATTGTTTTAAGGTCGCGGTTAGTGGCGCAAATAACCCTGAAATCGGAAGTGATTTCCTTGTTACCGCCTACACGAACAAAGCTTTTGGATTCGAGTACACGCAACAATTCAACCTGCATTTTGGGCGAAATGGTGGCTATTTCGTCCAGAAAAATGGTGCCGCTGTCGGCCATTTCGAAACGGCCTTTGCGATTGTAAACAGCTCCGGTAAAAGCTCCTTTTTCGTGCCCAAACAATTCGCTTTCCAATAAACTTTCGCTCAAAGCACCACAATGCACACTCACCATTGGGAAAAATTTTCGGGGCGAATTGGCATGTATTGCCCTTGCAACCAGTTCTTTGCCTGTTCCGCTCTCGCCGGTAATAATTACCGAAGCGTTCGACTGGGCGACACTTTCAATTTCGCGAAGTACTTGTTGCATGGCTTCACTAGTCCCAATAAGGTCTTCAACATTTTCGAGCGAAACCATTTTTTCTTTCAGGGTTTCATTTTCTTCAAGCAACGAAATTTGTTTCGACGCGTTGCGGATCAGGTGTGAAAGGTCATCCGGATCGAAAGGTTTGGTTACATAGTCGAAAGCGCCGTCTTTCAATGCCTGAACAGCCGTATCAACAGTGGCGAATGCAGTCATGATAATAACAATAGAATCTTTCCGGAGGGATTTAATTCGTTTCAGCATTTCCAAACCATCCATGCCCGGCATTTTGATGTCTGCCAGTACAATATCATAACTGTCGGATTCGAGCATCGATAGTGCTTTTGTAGCATTTTCGGAGCATTCAACGCGGTAACCGTCTTCGATAAACCAGTTGTACAATGAATCTCGTACCGATTCTTCGTCGTCAACAATTAATATGGAAATCTTTTTTGCCATAATCGATTTTCTTAGGTCTTAAGCAATGGTAAAGTTATTGATATGGTGGTTTCTTTTCCTCGTATTGATTTTACGCCTGTTTTTCCTTTGTGACTTTGCACAATGCCGTGAACAATGGCTAAACCGAGGCCAATTCCGCTGGCATTTTCCTTGGTCGAAAAGAATGGTTCAAAAATATGAGGAATATCTTCCGGCGAAATTCCTACGCCATTATCAGTTATTTCGATGCAAACGTGTTCTTCATCCGGATTCAGCGTTCTGAACAACACTTCGCCATTCTCTGAAACAGCTTCGGAAGCATTGACCAAAATTGCCACACAAACCTGCTTAATTTGGTTGGGACTACAATAAATCAAATCGGATTTTGCCGAGAAATCAGATAAAAAGTCAACGTTGGCAACTTTCATCGGGTGCGACATCAATTCGTAGGTATCCATCAGGATTTCGTGCAAATGCCTGGGCTCAAATCCGTTTTGATCTTTTTTCGAAAAGTCGAGTAGTCCTTTTACAATATCTCCGCAACGTTTCGTTTCATTCTCAATCAGTTTCAAATGCTTCAGCATCGGCTCTTTCTTTGCCGGATCTAAATCCTGATTGTTGAGTTGCTTATATATCAATTTGGTGTAAATCAGTATTCCTGAAAGAGGATTGTTAATTTCGTGTGCCACCGACAATGATAATTTACCCAATGAGGCGATCCGCTCAATGTTGATAAGTTCATTTTGTGCCTGACCTAATTCTTCCGACTTTTTCTGGACTTTATATTCGAGTTGTTGCGACCAGTTTTGCAGTTCGTTGGTTGCCGTTTGCAGATTATCGAGCATTTCATTAAAGGCATAAGAAACCATTCGCATATCCGAAAGCTGATGAGGTTTTATTTCCAACCGGGTACTTTTATCTCCTTTGGCAACGGCTTCGCTGGCCTTAATGATCTCATTGAGTGGTTTTTTGATCTTTTTGTTGGTGAAGAATATTAAGAACAGGATGAGTACAAAAGTCATGAGTGAAGCCAGCAAAAAATAATCGGCCGTCGATTTTTCAAGTGCAGTATCCAGACCTTCCAACGGCATTTGAATGATAAGTGATCCTAAAACTTCTTCTTCGGGGCTGTGTGCGTGACACTCGCTTGTTGAACATGTTTTGTTGTTTAAGATGGGCGATTTAATCATCAAATGCCGGCTGCTGTTATTGCCGGGATTCATAATACACTCACTGTCGATATCAATAATCCGGTGCGACTTTTCTTTGACCGAAAACATGGTGTCGAAATCTTCGTGGCAGCTTTTGCAATCCGGATCGACATGATTATTTGGCTCTTTTGAAATGGAAGTATAAACCAGATTGTTTTGATTGTCATACATGTTTACATCATCGATGCCCGACATGCTATTGATTTGATCGAGTGTGCTTTGTAGTGATGTTCGGTCGTTTTCGAGCATGGATTTATACAGTGCGCCTTCTACCAGGAAACCGATATTATTTCCGTTTTCGCTGATTACCGATTTCATGTACTCTTCATTGACCGATCGGAAAATGACGCCAAAGGACAGGAACAGAAAGAAAGATGAAATGGTGATGATCAAAACCACCCGGCCATAGATTGACGAACGAAATTTGACATACCCGTTAAATATCGGGCTGCTAATGCTATTTTTTTCTTTAAGTTTTTTGAACCAAATCATGTTTTTGGCCTATTTAGTTAGTAAATGCTAAGTTAGTTGCAAAATTTTAAAACAGCTTCAACTATCCTGTTTTGTTTTCGAAATCCTGTTGAAAATTACATTCCGCGCTTTTGAATCATCGTTAAACAGTAAAAGCGAGGTGCATTGCACATCGCTTTTACTGTTTAGTCGGATCAAATTGAGATTGGGGGATGATCCGAAGTTTTTTTATCCTTGGTAATACATTAGATTTCCGTTTGCGATTGGTGATTTCGTAAACACCCTTTATTGCGTGAATAGGTTTTTTTACCCAGAAAGTCTTCCTGAAAATCTTGCCAGGCTTCTGACGGAAGCTCAGAAAGAGGCTGGTCGAGCAGTTCACCTCCATCTTGTAAAATGAGCATCGACGGTTGCGGCGAATATTTGCCTAGCGAAGCAGAAATGAATTCTTTAAATTTATCCAATTCTTGCCTCGAGAAAAGTGTAGCATCTTCGGCCAGATAATAGGAATATGTATCTGCTGTCCAGCTGAAAGGTTTTATTTTATACATCCAGCCTTTTACATAGGGATCTTCGTTTAGCAATTCCGGATTGCTTTCTAAAACAGGGTTTGCTTCCATAATTTCACCGGAAATAGGGGAGTACACTTTAAGAATATTCCCTTTTTGCTCAATCTTAGCCAGTAAGTCACCTTTTTTAATCTTTTCACCCGGACTTATAAGCTGATCAAATTTTACTTCACCAATCATATGCAGCAACAGATCATCGAGCCCAACCCGGGCAACTCCTGAAACTCCTAAATGAGCCCAGGTATGAAACTTGCTGAAAAACAGTCCCTGAGGGATTTTTAAAGTGTTGATGTTTAGTATTCCGGCAGATTTTTGACTTTGTTTTTTAGTTTTAATCTGCCTGTTCAGCACGAGCCAAAAAGGAATCAGGATGGCAAAAAATCCAAGAATTGCCAGGTATTCGATTCCTTTTGTTTCGAAAATGTTGTGATAAGAAAATCCGTCCATTGTTTTATTTTTTTTATGCTGTTTTGCACAGCGGTTAATGATTTGCTTCTTGTGCCCATTTGGGTGATTCACGCAGTACCGGCATTCTGTTGATAACCCATCTGAAAATCCATATTTCAGTAAAAATTACAGCTAGAGTAACTACAATCTCCATCCACGATGGAATATAGTGAACCGGGGCATCCCATCGGAAACCTATGACTGTAACATTCAGCCGGTTCAGGATAATTCCCAGCATCGTTAAAATTGCCGCAATCCTGATCATGAAAATGTTATTGGCGCGGTAACTATAATAGAACATCATCATCGGAACAAGCACAAAACCAATCATTTCGAAAAGAAACCAGTAGCCCATTGGCGTATTCAGTAAATCCCAATTTTTATTGTGAATAAAGACCAGCAATTGCAAAAAGAAATAGGCAAACATGGCGCCTGCACAGATTTTTGATAATCCGTGAAGAATTCCGTGTTCAGCTTTATGATTTTTTTCGCTGATTTGATTTCCAAATACTTTGTGACTGATTGTGCCTTCAAATATGACCATCGAAAGTCCGGCGAAAATGCTCGAAACAAGGAACAGAACCGGAATAAATTCGGAATACCAAAGTGGGTGAATTTTGTCTTTAGCCATCAGGTAAAGCGCTCCCAATCCAGATTGGTGCAGTGTTGACAGGGTAATACCGAAAATTACAGCTGCAATGGTCATTCCTGAAAGGATTTTATGAGCCCGCCGGGCACCAAGCCATTCAGCAATGGCTGGCGAGAATTCAATCAGTTCGGCAAGCATATACAGCATAAAGTGCCATGCAACCAAAAACAGCACTGAGCTGGTTCCAAAACTGTTGCCAATAATCGGATTAATCACGTTCCAGGGTCGTCCAAGGTCGAGAAGCAGCGCTCCGGCATAAAATACATAAGCCAGAAAGCCATTCAATACGGTTATCCTGACGATGGAATGGTACTTATTCATTTTCAGGATATATACCATAAAAGTAAGTACGTAAGCTCCACCGGCAAAGGCAACGCCTGTAACCACATCAAAGCCAATCCATATTCCCCACGGAGTTTCCTGAGTCAGGTTGGTTACTGAGCCTATTCCATTCACAAACCGGTAAACAATCAAACCCAAACCCAGAAGTATAATCGGGATGGAGATGATGTTGAACGGAGTTAACCATTTCCCTTTTGGACGTAATTCGCTGATTATAAATCGCCAGATGGAGCGTCCATCGTTATCTTTAGCTATTGGAAAGGCTTGACTAGTCATTTTCTTCGTCTTTAGATTGGTTATTTTTAGTTGCTTCATGGATTCCTAATAAAAGTGTCGGCAAAAGGACAAATACCGCTGGAACGCTGTACAAAAATCCCTTGGACAAAGCCGGATACGAGGAATTCTGAATCTTCGGATTAAAACCGACTTCGTTGAACGGTGCAGGCGACAGGTACAAATATCCAGTTCCGCCAGCCACATTTTCACCGTAAATCTGGTCAATATATGCTTCCGGATTTTCAGCAATTCTTTTGCGTGCTTCAGCTATTAATTCCCTGCGTGTTCCAACCACGATGGCCTCTCCGGGGCAGGCTTCCACACACGATGGCAATTCGCCTTTCATGAACCGGTCGTAACACATGTCGCATTTCTCAATTTTTGGATTGGCGCTGAGGTATTCAAATTTAGGAACATCAAACGGACACGAAACCATGCAATACCGGCACCCCATACATTTGTCGCCGCGCCAGATCACCGGACCTTCCTTGGTTTTGTACATGGCCTGAGTCAGACAGGCAGCAGCGCAAGCAGGTTCGTTACAATGCATACACTGGTTGCGCACGAAAACTTCACCTTTCGATGTGTTGTGTAAATTTACCGTACAGCGTTGCACTTCGCTTGTTTTTCGCACTACACCAACTTTTACCTCATCCTGCGGTTCAGGGAGATCGTGGGCTTTTGCACAGGCTTTTTCACATTCCTGACAGCCTACACAGCGGCTTGCGTCGTATAATATGGCCCGAAATTCAATTTTACTTTCATCCGAAGAGGAAGCTCTTGTACTTTGGATTCCTGCAATAGCAATCCCAGCCACTCCCAAAGTTTTGAAAAAATTGCGTCTATCGATACTCATTGTTCAGGTTTTTAAGGTTTTAGTAGAAATATATGGTTTCAGCTATTTAGAGATGTCGATGAATTTGTTTTGAAAATCTTCCCAAACTTCAGGTCCGAGATCGGCCAGTACATTGTCGGCTAACTCGCCGCCATCCTGAAGAATAACATGCGCATATACATTGGTATTCGACCGTATTGATGCAGCAAAAAAGTCTTTGAGCCGAATGAACTCATCCTGAAGCCATTCTTTATATTTTTCGGCCATAAACAGAAACTGAATTTCGCGCAACCAATTTTTTGGTTCGATGAGGTACACCCAACCTTCAGCATATGGAGCAGCATTTAAAATGGATGAGTTGGTGGCCAGGTTTTGATTTTGCTCTCTGATTATTCCTGAAATAGGAGAGGAGATGTTCAGTTGTTTGCCATTTTGAATGATCGTCAGGATTTTTTCGCCCTTTCTGATCTTTTCTCCGGCTTCTTTCATTTTTATCCGGGTGATTGAGCCGGTAACGTGTTGCAGAAAATCGTCCAGTCCAACTTTCACATTTCCATCTTGTTGCATAAATGCCCAGGTGTGCGATTTGTCGAAGTAGATGCCTTTGGGTGCAAGTATCGAATTTTCATCAAAAGCTGGAGTTATTTCAATATCCTCGTCGATAACATTTTCTTTTATGTGTTTTGCATACCTCATGGCTCCTACTAAAATAATTGCTACTGCCGCAAAAGCAATGATAACCATTAGCCAGGTGCGCGACATCAATGGTTTTTCTGCACGATCAACTAACATTTCAGGATTCACCAATGCATCAAGATTGGCCCGTTTCTCGATGCTTGCAAGGTTGGTGTATCCATTGGTGTTCAGGTATTTTTGTCCGTCGGCATTGATCCAGCTTAAGAAATCCAGAGTATTTTTATCGGTGGGTTTTGAAGCCGCTACGGCGTAAATATTTCCGCATAAAGCTTTTGGATGTTTTCCAATCCAAACTCCGCGGGTAAATGCATCCATATTTGTATAAATATTTTCAAAACTGTCCAGACGGCCATTTTTGTTTTTGTCAAACGGAAGAACTTTGATGTTTGCTTGAAAATCCTCGGTGTTTGCATCACGTACGTCAGTCAATTTACAAAAACCGATGGCGTAAATATCTTTTTGAATCGTGGATAGGAGTTCATCTGCTGTTGCAACAATTGTTGCGCTTATGGTTGCTGAATTATTGGTGAAATTACTCACAGCACTTCTGACTGCTTTATTATCAACGATGTAGAAATGAATAGGTAAATTCTGATCGTTTGGAAGAAGTGATTTCCAGTTTTGTTTTTCCGGATTAGCTAAAAGTTGAGTCAGTTTTTCAGTAGTAATTCCCTGTTGATAAATCTCCTTCAACAATGAATTTTTTGAATTAATGATCGGAACTATTGCATCACGGCCAATGACCATTTTCCACTTAGTCTCGTCATTAATTAATTCTTGATTTTCATCTGAAATGAAGCTTAGAAAGCTGCCTTCCGGAACTTGATCTTCTGGCAGTTCTTTGATGGTGACTTTTAGATTTGGGTTCACCTTGACAAATTCGTCTGCCCAATTGGTTGCGAGGTTGTTCAGTTCCGGTGAAATCAAGATATTTAATGTATTGGTGCCCGAGGTATTGTTTGGGCTACCTGTTTGGCCGTCGGCGTTTGCATTGCACAGTCCTTTATTGCAAAAGAATAAAAGAAACAACCCGATGATGAAAAATGAAAAGGTTTTCATGATATTGATATTTAAATTGGTTTTTTGTATTCATCGGATTCGTAGGTTTGATGTATAATCCTACAATCCGGATACAGCCTTTCCAATTACAATGCCATGAAATTTATTGAATTTTAAATCATTGTTAGTCAGATATATGAGTTTGTTTTGTTTAAAAATTAGATACGCGAAAGTGTTGAAAAAATATACATTAAATTTTGACGTGTAGTTTATGTTGTTGATATAATGGTGATTAACCGAATTGTATATTTATTAATCAGTGTTGAAAAATGCAATAGTAGTACTGTAAGATGTTTATAATCAGTGACTAGAATTGGTATTTATGTCGTGTGAATTATGTTGCTTGTATTATTCGTGATACGTGATTCTCTATATCTGCAAGAAAAGACAAAAAAAGCCACCCTGTTCGAGTGGCTTTTCCAGGTGTCAGCATCCCCCTGCTTCACCTTTATCTAAATTGGTTTTTTTATGGGTTCTCTTTTAGCAACCGCCCCCTGAAGTTACTTCTTGCCGAACAGGAATTACCGCTTCTGGTTTCTTTTTAATTGGGTTAATCTCAGCAGCTTTTTTAATTTCTGTCTTTACGCGCATGGCTGCTGTATCAATTACAGATACTTCAGTGGAGGCAAGTTCCGAAACTTTAAATTCTCTTGTTTCAGTTATTTTGCCACTTAATTGTTTCACATTTTTATAGCCTAATTGCTGAAGCAACAGACTGGGTGCCACAGCTTCCAGTTCATCACTGCCATACAATACGACTTCTTTGCCCTCTTCCAAAAGTTGCTCGAAGAATTCAATCGATTCTTCTTCGAGCAATTTTCTGATTGGGATATTAATCGCATTCGCTGCGTGCCCTTGCGCAAACAATTCTGTTGACCGGATGTCAATAATTTGTTTTCCAGAAATGTCTTTTATGTTAACTTGTATCGACTGGTCATTCACTAGTTTCACAGATTCGTTAGCACTAATCTGATAGTGAATTATTTCTGGTCTGAAGATAAAAGCCAGCAATACAATGATTACAGCCAAGCCAAGTAAACTCAGCCATATTTTATTCGATTTTATGAATGTATTCATAACTTTATTTTTTACTTTTTACTATTTCCTTCTGCCTTGTTCTCAGCATCCGCCACCTGATGACGCTTCAGGGGCTTTACGGATTACTTGTACTTTTTCTTTTACTTTTGGTTTTTCAGGGACACTGGCTGTTTCTCCCGCACCAATAAAAAATTGGCGGGCCGCTTTTCTAAAGCTTATCAGGTCTAGTTCAGTTGATGAAGCCGCGCTATTTGCTGGTTTTTCCTTGATAATGGTGTTAAACCATTCATTTATTCCGCCTTTCATAACATAAATTCGGGTTACAGAACTACGTGTGGCAATTAACCATGCTTTTTCTGACGTTAAATCCGAATTGGATAACAAAACCTTGTCTTTTCCGGCTTGGTTCATGAGTGCAAGTGTCGTTGCCGTGAGTAGCGAATCGGGTTGAATATTGACTGCTCTCGGTAGCGCAAATAGCTTAAACTGATCAACTGGTCGCAAATCGATGAGCAAGAGGGTTGGATCATTTTCGATGATTCGGTGTGTGACCAGATCGACTGATAAATAACGGGATTTCTCTACAACAGCCGATAGTAGTGCTTTTGGATCGGTTTCCTTCATTTCTTTTTTCTTCGGAAGCACAACCAGTCCCAAAGCCAGCACGATCATTAAAATTGCAAGTATTGTATATTTTCTTTCCATAATTTTCAGATGCTTAGTATTCAACTTTCTTTACTTTTTTCTGAACCCATGCAGCGCCGAAAAACATTCCAACAGCGGCTAAAACGAGGAAGAATGTAAACAGTTCGGGAGAAATACCGAAGACATCGTTAATCATTTTTGGTCCCTGTGAACCACTGTAAAACATGTTTTCGAATAACGAAAATGACTCGGAAAATGCAAATACACCGATAAACATTCCTCCGAAGAAAACGAGCCCGTCCATTCGGCCAACCCCTATGGCAGCCAAACTGGTTCCGGGACAAAAACCACCCATTGCGAATCCAATTCCCATGATGATTCCGCCCACAATGGCCGAAGTCAGGAATGTTGGTTGAATATAAAGTTGGGAGTAATCTACAAGTCCGAAGTAACTGAGGTAAAGTAAACCTACTGAAGCGACAATGGCAGCCGTGAAGAATACTTTAACCACCACAAAGTCATACCCGAAAAAAGTACCGATAATTTTGCGTGAAGAGGAAAATCCTGAAGATTCAAGCGCAAAGCCAAAACCCATACCCAGAATTACGGCAAATATATTGTCCCACGCCGGGGAAACTATTCCTGATGAAATGATTGGTCCGATCATAATTTTAAGCTTAAATGTTTAAATCCAGTTTTTGCGGAGTACCCATGCCGCAATAAAGGCTGTTCCGAAAATGGCGATCATCGTAATGTAACCTCCAAATGATAAAACGGCCATCCCGCTTAAAGCTGCGCCACTGGTACAACCCCGGGCGAGCTGAGTTCCAAAACCAAACAATACTCCGCCACCTAAAGCGAAAATCAATCGGCGACGCGAAGTAATTTTTGGCGAATGTTCAACTTTCAGTTTCAGTCGGTTAAAAATAATTCCTGAGATAAATGCTCCGGCCAGAACCCCGAGTACTTCGTAAATAAGCCAATTGCTCATAGGTTCTTTGTCGCCACCGGCAAATTGACAATAGTAGGCCGATTGCTCAACGTGCTGGGGTGCGACAACATTTACAGTTGCAGCTACCGTATTTTTAACGGCACCGCTGGCGCCAAGTCCGCGGCCCGAAATGTAAAACGAAAGCAAAAGGACAGTTCCGAGTATCACCCCTCCCAAATAAGGGTTGAGGTAGAACGATCCGTCGTATTTAGATTTTTTCATTTTTGATGTGTTTATATTTGAATTTCAAGTTCCAAATTTCAAGTTCCAAGTCTAGTCGCCGGATAACAAAATCATCAATATAAATATCGTGTGATTTGGCCGGCTTCAACCATCAGGAACCTGAAAATTAGTCCTCCTAAAAGTATTAATACGGCAGGAACAACGATCGGCACTTTATAGCCTTTCAGTTCAAAAATTTCGAGTACAGCTGGGAAAATCAGACCGAGAATGACTACAAAAGCAAAAAACGGAGCGGTGAATTTTCCGCCGAGGAAAAGGTTTGCGGCATTAATCTGTACTTCTGATCCGGCCAGAAAGCCCATGAATAAATGGATGATAAAGAACAGTTCGACGACAATGAGAAGAATATCAATCCTCCCGATTATCTTTTTTTCTTTATGGTCTTTACTCATCAACATGATAACAGCCGCTCCGGTTGACATTCCGGAGACCAAAAACAACGGCCCCAAAATCGATGTATTCCACAATGGACGGGCATTGAATGCCGAAAGTAAAATTCCGGTATAAATTCCAAGAATTACAGCAAGGGCACCCATCGGCCAAGCCATTAAAATGCGGTTGGCAATCAGCCATTTTTCAGATTTTTTCAGGATGTCGTATTTCCAGTCCCATTTGGGGAAAAGTTCGCGCACATAACTGGCAGCCCAAAGGATCGATAACGGTGTAATACCCATCAGCACCCAGGCGCCCCAACTCATGGGCGATTCATACCTTACTGTGGTATACAATTGCCAGAAATAGAGTTTGTGTTTAAGATCGAGAAACAGGAAGAAAAGACCTAGGATCAAGGCAAAAGGCACAATCATTGGTGCTTTTTTTACTGTGGCTTCCATTTTGTTTTCTTTGCCCATGATGGTAAAAAAACTGGCAAAAAGGAGGATTCCGGCCGCCAAACCACCAAGGAAAAGATATCCCGGAATTTGCCAGTGCCAGATGTTTAAATAGGGGTCTATATTCGGGATGTTACGTCCGCTTGCGAATAATTCTTCTTTCATAGGTTGTATCTTTTCGCGGTTTAAACAAGGTAAAATATCTGTGGTTTAGTTCCTGCTTCCGGAGCCAGAGATTTAAATTTCCGATTCTTCAGCACATTTACAATTTCGGAATTCGGATCGTCGAGATCGCCAAAATGCATGCAACTGGTTGGGCAAACGCTTACACAAGCGGGGTTTTTGCCTTCGCGAACGCGATGAATGCAGAACGTGCACTTGTCGACATATCCATCGGGATGCGAATAGCGCGCGTCGTAAGGACACGACTGAATACAGGCTCCGCAGCCGATGCATTTGTTGTGATCAACCAGCACAATTCCGCCATCTTCGAAATGACTTGCTCCGGTCGGGCAACAACGAACACAAGGGGAATTGTCACAATGATTGCAGCGTTCAGTGCGAAGTTCGATGCTGACATTCGGATAAGTTCCGTCAACAACTTCAACTACCCAATCGCGGCAGAAACCTACCGGAACATTGTTTTCGGTCTGGCAGGCTACCACACAATCGCTGCAGCCAACGCATTTCCGGGTATCAATAGCCATTGCATATCTCATAGTTTAGCCTCCTTTTTTGGTTCGTCAGTAAGAAAGGTGACGAAGTTTCCGCGCATTCCGGTTCCTCCCATGATTGGATCTGTCATCACGTTGGTTATTAATTCAGTATCGTTTACACCACGTCCAAAAGCGTAAGTCAGCGGTTTATGGTGGTGTCCAAATCCATGAACAATATACACCGAGTCCCAGCGGATACGCTCTGTAACACGCACTTTAACCGAAAAATTCGAAACCACGCCATCCTGATTCTTAAGCCATACATATTGGTCTTTTTTCAGACCCCATAATTCTGCAACCTGTGGATTAACCCAGACTGCATTTTCAGGCATCAGCGCCACCAGGTTACGGTTATTGGCAGTGCGGCTGAACGTGTGCATCGGTGCACGTCCGTAAATAAGCCGGTAAAAACCCTCTTCGGGTTGTGCATGGGCTGTGTATTTAGGCATCGCATCAAATCCAAATTCTTCTAATTCCTTAGAGCTCAATTGTATTTTTCCTGAAGCGGTTTTGAAATGATGATCAGAATCGGGTAAAATATAGGCTGAAGTTTTACGGGCATACTTTTTGACGCCGATACGCTCCATCTCGTTGAGCGACAAACCCAATTGTTTTAGTTGCCAATCAAGTACTTCCTTGAAATCAGTGAAGTTAAAATAGGCACCCAGACCCAAACGCTCGCCGATTTGTTTGGCAATCCACCAGGCTGGTTTAGTTTCGTACATCGGTTCAACTGCAGGCATACGCAAAGCAAGTGTTGGTTCGCGGTGAGCCGTCGCCCGCAAATCGTCATATCTTTCCAGATAAGTACATTCAGGCAAAACTACATCGGCAAAGCCAGTGATTTCCATCGGCATGGTGTCGACAACAACCAGTAAATCGAGCGATTGCATGGCTTTCATCAACTGCTCTTTCATCGGGATTGCAACCACGAGATTTGAGCCCGAAACAATCCAGCCTTTTATCTGGTGTGTATTTCCTTCAGCCGGAATTGAAGCTTCAATAATGGTATTGGTAATTGATTCTTTTGCCAACGGATACCTTCCGTTGAGCGTATCCTGCCACGACCATTTCGGTTTTGGATATTCTGGCCTAGGAAATTCAGGAACTTTAATTCCTTCTTTCAGGAAAATACCGCCCCGGTTTCCCCATGAACCCAACAAAGCGTTTAATATGGCAATTGCCCGTGAACGCTGAACATCGTCGCCGTACCAGGTAGTGTGCCGTCCGGGATGGATGATCGTTGCAGGTGCAGCATTGGCCATTTCCCGTGCTGTGTTCCTGATCAATTCGGGTTTTATAGTAGTTATTCCGTAAGCCCATTCAGGAGTAAAACTCCGTATGTGTTCTTTCAATTCATCGAGTCCTTCAGCATATTTGGCTATATATTCCTTATTGTAAAGGTCATCATAAATCAGCACATGAATCCACGACAATAAGAGAGCCATGTCGGTTGACGGTTTAATGGGCAGCCAGTATTTCGATTTACTTGCGGCTGTTGACAATCGTGGATCTACAGTAATGATGGTTGCTCCTTTGTCGATAGCTTCCGACATTTCCTGTACCTGACCATTGTGCATGTTCTCGCCGATGTGTGAACCAATCAGAACCAGGCAGCGCGTATCGCGGATATCAGTTACTTCAGGACTGCTAACCGATTCGCCGAAAGTGAGTTCGAAACCCGTGTCGCGCGGGCCGCGACATTGGGCAAACGAAGGTGCGGTAATATTGGTTGAACCGAAAGCATTTAGCAATTGCGTGAAATACCTGCCTGAACTGCCATGATTAAATAAGGCCATACTTTCCGGTCCATTCTTTTCAGCAATTTCCTTCATCTTTTTGGCAATGAAATCAAGCGCTTCGTCCCAACTGGCTTCCCGGT
>JAFLKN010000022.1:231760-233339 GCA_019163175.1 Prolixibacteraceae bacterium
TCCTTCATCTTTTTGGCAATGAAATCAAGCGCTTCGTCCCAACTGGCTTCCCGGTAGGTTTGTTCTCCATTTACAGTTACCCGCATGAGCGGTGTTTTCAGGCGATCGGGATCGGAAAACATGCCGACTCCGCCAGTTCCTCGCGGACAAAGCCGGCCATTACACTGAGGGTCGTCGTTATTGCCAATAATTTTCTGAATCTGTCCTTCTTCTGTAACGTACGACCATCCGGCACATTTCCAAAAGCAAACTTCACAATAGGTTGGGACTATCCGAAAACTGGCATCCGATTTTGCCCCAATTGATAGTGCTTTTGGCGCAGAAGCTCCAATCACCCATTTGGTCATTCCTCCGGCCAGGGCTGTTGCACCCAATCCAAGTGAACTTATTTTAATAAATTTCCTCCTCGTATGCATTGTATTGATATTTAGAGTTCTATTTGGTAATCGAAATTAAAGTGGTTTGATCTTTATAACAAGTTTGAGCAAAAGTACATGATTCGATGAGTTAAGCAAATGAGTTTTCCTCTAAATATATAGATAATTGTAGATGATTAATTAAATGTCAGAAAATCAATTAGATATGTATTGCTGGATATTCTCAACTAACTTAATGACTTGAGACGTAAAAAAAACTGATCTAACGCAGTTTCTGAAAACAAAATTGAGCGGGTCGGTTCAGGTATAAAAGTTGTAGATTTGGATGCCCGAAGTAATCGATTGATGCAAAAACAGAAAAACATATCACGTAAAATATTTATCCGTTCATTGGCTGTTCTCAGTTTCGGTTTTATAACCTGGATCTGGTATCGGATAAGCAGTTTTCAAACAGAACAGGAAAGCAGGATGGAGTTCAGGCATGGGAATGACATTCCGTTGGGCATCAGCTATTTTGAAAAGTATTATATCATCCGGACAGAAAATTCGTTCCGTGCATTCTCAACAACTTGCACCCATGCCGGATGCAGGATTGGAAAAAATAATGAAAACTCACTTCAGTGCAGTTGTCATGGTTCCCGATTTGAGGCTGAAACTGGCAAGCCGCTGAAGGGACCGGCCATCAAACCTTTACAGGAATTTGAATGCCGGTTTGATGAGAAAAACGGGCAATGGGTGGTGAGGATGATGCTTATTGCAACTTTATCGCAATCATAGGATTCCGTTTTACTGCATCCTATGCTGATATAGGTCGGGGCTTTGCCCCTTTGGGTATGCGATTGTTTGAACGATTAATAATAGTCCTGAAGGGACGTTCTGTAAAAGCACTGGGTGGAATGAAATGAAACCCTGTGAAGTATAAAACAACAACAAGTATAGAATGCACCTACAAAAAGTAAAAAAGTTTCTCCAATTTGATACTGCCGGATGGATTGCCAGCGCCTCGCTGTTGATCTGCGCCGTTAGTGGTGTTTTACTGGCCATTCCATACGATTTTACCCGGGCACATCAGTCGGTTTCTGAGATGCTGCTTTTCAATCCAGCCGCATCGCTGTTGCGGAACCTTCATTACTGGAGCGCTCAGTTGTTCTTTATTTTCAGCGTTTTGCATGTGTATGATCATCTGTCGAAATCTACCGAAA
>JAFLKN010000016.1 GCA_019163175.1 Prolixibacteraceae bacterium
CCGATCTTTCAAAAGAAAAGGGAGTGACTGAGCTGACTGAAAATGATAGTCTTTACACCTTAAAAGCATCCGGAATTGCAGTGACCTTCAGTAAAAAAGACGGCAAAATCCGTAAGGTTGCCAATGATTTGGGCTTGCCGCTTCCGTTCAGTAACGGGCCAGTTTTGGTGAGTGGAAATGCCAAATTGGAAAGTATTAAGCCAGTAAAAGCAGATAAAAGCTATACGTTGGAAATGAGTTATTCCGGTGATATGAAAAAGGTAATCTGGACCATGTTTAGCAGTGGCTGGCTGGCGATGGATTACGAATATCAGGTAGCAGGCGAGCAGAAATTTACGGGTATCAGCTTCGATTTTCCTGAGTCGGATGTGATTGGCGCCAAATGGTTGGGTAAGGGGCCGTCGCATGTGTGGAAAAACCGCACAGCAGGTGGTTTGCTCGATGTGTATCAGCGCATGTACAACAATCGTCTGCCTGCTGATAACAGTTGGGGACTGCCTCAGTTCAAAGGCTATTTTCCCGAAGTTTCGTGGATGGAATTCAATACCGTTGATGGCAAATTTACTGTGGTTGCACAGGAAGACGATCTGTTTGTGCGTCTGTTCAATTTTTATGGTATTTCAGGCCCGAAGAATTATCCGGAATTGCCTGTTGGCGACATTTCGTTTCTGGATGCTATTCCTCCCGTTGGGACTAAGTTGGCAATGGGCATCAGCAACGATACCTGGAACCTGGGCCCAATGGGCGAACTCAATAAAATGGACAAACCCGTAAAAAGGACGCTGTATTTTTATTTTGGACTATTGAATTGATACCATACCGTCAGACTTCGGCGTGAGCTCAGTCGAACGCTAAAGCAGACGGCAAAGAATATCGCTCTGAAGATTAGTTGTACAATATCCTTTGCCGTTGCCTTTAGGCAACGGACATGTAAAAAAAAACAAGGCGCATCTGCAATTGATGTTTGAAACTAAATGCTGTATGCGCCGCAACGAAAATGCAATGACATCGAGACGAAAATTTATTCAGAATAGTTTATTTGCCGGAGGCGCTTTATTAGCTTCCGGAATGGTTGGTTTTGCAGCTGCTCCTGAAAAAAACTACAGCAAAAAAGATATTTCCCGATTTGCCAAACGCCTGAAACCACTTGGCCGAATCCTTGAACTGGAAGGATATTACGTTTGGGGAACCAGTCCGATTGTGGCGCCCGACGGAAAAATTCACGTGTTTTTTTCGCGCTGGGATGCCAAAAAGGGAATGGGTGGCTGGATCAACGCTTCGGAAATTGCTCATGCTGTTGCCGATAAACCAGAAGGACCGTATTCTAACATTGAAACAATTCTTGCACCTCGTGGCGATGGGTTTTTTGACGGGACCACCTGCCACAATCCGCACATTCAGTTTGTTGATGGGAAGTATTGTCTGTTTTACATCGGAAATTCGAACAAAAAGACCGATACCAAACGAATCGGTATGGCAACTGCTGATTCGCTTTCCGGTCCATGGAAGCGCCCCGACAAACCTTTGCTGGAAGTGAGTTCAACCGGTTCGTGGGATGACCATTGTACTTCGAACCCCGCATTTCTGAAACATCCCAACGGGCAATACTGGCTGTACTACAAATCGTGGAATACCGAGGAATATGAGCATCCGGTTGACCCGGCTATTCGTGGAAATCGCAAATATGGACTAGCCATTTCGGATAAACTGGAAGGACCATACATTAAATACTCCGGAAACCCGATTTTGGATTATTCGAAATTCGGAAATAACCGACAACTGGAAGATGGCAATGTATTTATGGAGAACGGTCGGTATTTCATGCTGGCGCGCGACATGGGACGTTTCGATCATGAGCTTGGGATTATTCTCGAATCGAAAGACGGCATTCAATGGTCGGAACCGAAGATCAGTTATTTTGGCTACAGTCGTTATCTGCAACAGCCGCCTGCACCGTCGCATCTGAAGAAATACGGTCGGTTCGAGCGTCCGCAGATATTGATGCAAAACGGGCATCCAACGCATTTATTTGTGGCGACGCAAGGCGGAAAATACATGACTTCGTCAGCTTTTGTATTTGAAGTAAAGTGAATTAAATGAACCACATAGGCACGGTAGAACACATAGTCGTTAATCCCTCTGTGAAATTTGGTGATCTCTTTGGTAAATATTCAATAACATGAGAAAATACTTTTTATTATTCTTTATTTGCACCGCTCTTGTCGGCTTTTCCAAACAAAAATCAACCATTTACCAGTTCGAGTTTGGTTCAGGAAAGGTAAAAAAAGGCTGGACACAGATAACTCCATCATCGGTTTATTCGGCTGAAAAAGGCTTTGGACTGTTCCCTTCCGGAGAATTTGAGGCTGGAAAAACTGCTGATTTTTTGTGCAGTAAAAAACCTTTTTATTTTGTGGTTAACCTTCCGGAAGGGCATTACCGGGTAATTTTAACGCTGGGAGGTTCTGCTGAAGGTTCGTCAACCACAGTCAAAGCTGAGTCGCGCCGGTTGATGCTCGAAAACGTGAAGACAGCTTCCGGAAAAACCGTTCAAAAAACAATCGTGGTGGATGTCCGTACTCCAAAAATCAACGATCAGGAACAAATTAAACTGAAGGAGCGCGAGCTGAATTACCTGAACTGGGACGACAAACTGACCCTCGAATTCAATGGTGAACATCCGTGTGTGGCAGCGATTGAAATTCAGAAAGCCGATGAACTGCCAACGATTTTTCTGGCCGGAAACTCCACGGTGACTGATCAGGAAAACGAGCCATGGGCTTCGTGGGGACAAATGTTTCCGAATTTTCTGAAACCTGAAATTGTAGTAGCCAATTATGCAGAATCGGGCGAAACGCTGCTGGCATTCAAACGTGAAAATAGACTGCAAAAGATTTTGAGCCAAATGAAGCCTGGCGATTACCTGTTTATGGAATTTGCGCACAACGACCAGAAACCCGGTGGAAATCATCTGGATGCCATGACAACTTACAAAAACGAACTGAAATATTACATGTCGGAAGCTAGGAAAAAAGGCGGAAATCCGGTGCTGGTAAGCTCCACAAACCGGCGGCGTTTCGATGAAAACGGAAAAATCATCAATACACTGGAAGAATTTCCGGAGGCTATGCGGCAACTGACCAAAGAACTCAACGTTCCGCTAATCGATCTGAATGCGATGAGCAAAGCCTTTTACGAAGCTTTGGGACCCGAACTTTCGAAAAAAGCGTTTGTACACTATCCGGCCAACAGCTATCAGGGGCAAGACAAACCGCTGGCCGACGATACACATTTTAATCCGTATGGAGCCTACGAACTGGCCAAATGTGTGACTATGGCTATCCGTATCGCCATTCCTGATCTGGCCGGATACATCCGCGCAGATTGGCGAGGTTTCAATCCGGGAAAACCTGATCCGGTTTCGGAGTTCCACTGGTACGAAAGCCCGTCGGTGAATTTGATAAAACCTGAAGGAAATTAATATGAACCACATAGGCCACATAGGAATTTAGAATTTTGCCTTGTGAGAAACTGTGTTATTACCCTAGCGGGGTTAAATGTTAATAGCCCCCGGTTTTAACCGGGGGTATAAGAATTAGAGCCAATGCCGTCCACTGGAAAGTGTTCAAAAAAGAGTTGAAGTTCTTTTGGACGGAATAGAGTGAATCTAAAAATGGCGGAAAAGAAATTACAAATCACATATAAACTCAAATTCAATGAAAAAAGTAACACTAATCATGGCTCTGCTGATTATCTCGACAGGGCTTTCCAGCGCACAGCAGCTTCCGGCAAAAAAGGAAATCATGGAAAAAATGGTGCTCACCAATGCCTATTTCATGAAGAAATGGCCCGACACCGGTAAAACAATTATCACCAACAAGGAGCGCCCAAGCAACATCTGGACTCGCGCCGTTTATTACGAAGGACTGATGGCACTGTACTCAGTCAATCCGGATAAAACCTATTACGACTATGCGATGTCGTGGGGCGAAGCTCACAAATGGGGATTGAATGGCGGCGTGAAAACCCGCAATGCCGACAATCAGTGTTGCGGCCAGACTTACCTCGATTTGTACGAAAAGGAAAAGAAACCGGAAATTATTAAAGACCTGAAGGAATCGATTGACCTGATGATTGCTTCGGACAAAATTGATGACTGGACCTGGATTGATGCCCTGCAAATGGCGATGCCTGTGTATGCCAAATTGGGGCAGATTACCGGTGACAAGAAATATTCGGAACGGATGTACCAAATGTACATGGATTCGAAGGTTCGTCAGGGTTTTTACAATCCGGCAGATGGTTTGTGGTGGCGCGACAAGGATTTTCGCCCTCCGTACAAAGAGCCCAATGGCGAAGATTGCTACTGGTCGCGCGGAAATGGTTGGGTAGTGGCTGCGCTTGTGCGGGTGATGGAAATTGCGCCGAAAGACCCGCACTATAAGGAATACAAAAAGACTTATATGGCTATGATGAAAGCTTTGTTGCCAATTCAGCGGGCTGATGGTTTCTGGAACGCCAGTTTGCACGACCCAACCAACTTTGGCGGTAAGGAAACCTCGGGTACAGGTTTATTCGTTTATGGAATGGCCTGGGGCGTAAACAACGGCTTGCTGAGCGCAAAAAAATATTTACCCGCAATTACCAAAGGCTGGAACGCCATGGCCAACGAAGCTGTTCACGCCGATGGCTTTTTAGGTTTTACACAGGGAACCGGAAAACAACCTTCGGATGGGCAGCCAGTAACCTATGACAGCAAACCCGACTTTGAAGATTACGGCCTTGGCTGTTTCCTGCTGGCCGGTAGCGAAGTGTGGAAAATAGCTAAGTAAAACAGTTTCTCCTGAAACCAATAAAACCCGGTCAATCCGACCGGGTTTTATTGGTTTCAGGAGTTTAAACAGACTAGTTGATATGCAGCCTGAGCGGAAAGATACATACTGAAAACCACAGCTTGCCAGGATTACAAATCCCTTACTAAAAAGTGCTGATTACAAATCAGCACTAGCGACTGCCAACTTTTGGACATATCCGGAAAAGCAGGGTTTTGACTGTAATTATGTCAAAATTGCTGTTATTTGGGTAATTCTTTTAGTATCGTTATCAAACATTTTTAAGCTATAAGTTCGTCATTCATTTTTAAAATAATACTTTTCCAATAAGTTCTCATCTCTTCCTGTTTTTCAATTTCAAAAAAACCTGTTTGATGAAAAACTACAGATGCTCTGCCTTTGCGATTGGTAACACGAAGTTCAATAGTTGATAATTTCTCCCAATGTTTTGGCTTCCATTTCAGCCGTAAATGGCAATTTGGTATAAACACCGTTAATTTTCCTTCAATTCCTTCGTCAGTTGTAAATGGTTTTTGAATTTCAAAGTCGTCTATCGACATTGTACCCAACCAAACAGCAATACCTTTTTCCGACAATAGAAATTCCCACATCGTTTCTGTGCTTACAGAAAAAACTTTGCTAATAGAAACTTGAAAGCCTAAGTCCTTTATTTTTACAGTTTTTTCAAATACGTTCATTTTTCAAATTTACTATGATTTTTTGAGTTATTTGTAAAGCGTCTAGGTGTCTTTTAAAATTGGCCATAACTACTAACCTCACTAAATATATGCTACCTTTTTGAAACATTATTGATAATTACAAACTTTATTTAACTGATTTTGTGGATAATATTAACCACAAGGAGCTCAAATTGAAAACACGAAGTATCCTTGTTAATTCTTTGTGTAACTTGGTGAAACCTTCGTGTTCTTCGTGGTTTCAAAACCTAATGTATCTATAAAAAACTTATTTTTGAACAAACTTAATCACTAAATCATGAGACTTAAAAACTTACGAACTTCACTGTTGCTGGGCTTTGTGCTGAGCTCTTTTCTTTTGTCAGCACAGCCCATCGAACGGCTGGTCAAAATTGTGGTCACTCCCGATCATGCAAACTGGGTATATAAACCCGGCGAAAAGGCCAGTTTCCAGGTGGCTGTGATGAAAAACAGTGAACTAATCCCGAATGTAAAAATCAAATACGAATTCGGCCCAGAGCAGATGACACCGAACAAACGCGATTCGGCAGTGTTGAAAGATGGTCAGTTGAAGATCGAAGCCGGAACACTGAAAGATGCCGGTTTCCTTCGCTGCAAAGTTTCGGCGGTGGTCGATGGTGTCCGGTACGAAAACTTGGCTACGGCAGCTTATGCGCCAGATCTGATTAAGCCAACCACCACCTTGCCAGCCGATTTTGTGCAGTTTTGGGACAAAGCCAAAGCCGATGCCGCCAAAGTTCCGATGGACGTAAAGCTGACTTTGCTGCCCGATCGCTGCACAGAAAAAGTAAATGTGTATCATGCCAATATTCAGAATTACCGGGTTGGATCGCGCATGTACGGAATTTTATGTGTGCCGAAAAAGGCTGGCAAATATCCGGCAGTGTTGAAAGTTCCGGGTGCCGGAGTGCGTGCTTACGGTGGCGATATTGCCTTAGCAGAAAATGGGATCATCACGTTCGAAATTGGCATTCACGGCATTTCGGTTATTATGGATCCGTCGGTTTACCTCGATTTGGGCAAAACTACACTCGATGGCTACCCGTACTTTAACCTCGATGACCGCGACCGCTATTACTACAAACGGGTTTATCTGGGCTGCGTCCGCGCTATCGACTTCATCTATTCGCTTCCCGAGTTCGACGGATCAACTTTGGCCGTTACTGGTGGAAGTCAGGGTGGAGCTTTGTCAATTGTTACTGCCGGACTGGATTCGCGCATCAAATATCTGGCTGCTTTGTATCCGGCTCTTTGCGATGTAACCGGCTATCTGAACGGTCGGGCAGGTGGCTGGCCACACATGTTTAACGACTGGAATAAAGCATTCAATGCAAAACCTGATAAAATCGAAACCTCGAAATATTACGATGTCGTAAATTTTGCCCGTCAGGTGAAAGCACCCGGCTATTACACCTGGGGTTACAACGATGTGACTTGTCCGCCAACGTCGATGTATTCGGCTTACAATGTTATTCAGGCGCCTAAAGAATTAACCATTTACGAAGAAACCGGTCACTGGACCTATCCGGAACAAAACGAAAAACTTCGCAACTGGCTGGTCGGAAAGTTGCTTGGAACGAAATAAAGAAGGAACATTTAAATTACGAACAAGCCCGGCTGAATTGGCCGGGTTTGCTTTTTCGCAATGTTTTTATCCTTGAACATTAATCTTTCCCCGCGTGTTTTGGTAAAAAATAAAAACGAACGAACATGTTTACAATTGCACAGATTAAAGAAGCCCACGCACGTGTAAAAAGTGGAGCCGACTTTCCGAAGTATGTTCAGGATTTAATTGAATTAGGGATTTTGAGCTACGATCTCGTAGTAAGTGATGGCCATGCCGAATACCGCGGAAAGGATGACTACGAGATCAAATCGGAAGCTAACTATGCCAGCCAGCAAGTTGCTAATGAAATTGATACAGAGAAATTTAAGCATTACCTGAAAATTCATCAGCAGGGTCAAACCGATTATTTTACGTTTTGCGAACATGCCGCCGAAACCGGTGTTGAACGCTGGACTGTTGATCACCAAAAAAAGACTTGCACCTATTACGACAGTGCTGGAAATGAAATGTTGACGGAGAAAATTCCGGGATAAAGAATTGAAAATCGTAATTCTGGTTTAGCTTTGATTCAACCAGTTAAAACAAAGCGTGATGAAATACAGAAATTTTGGGAATACCGGAGAACAACTTTCGGCAATTGGTCTGGGATGTATGGGAATGAGCCATGCCTATGGTGAAAAGAATGACATTGAATCGATTGAAACTTTGCATCTGGCTCTTGATTTGGGGATTAATTTCTGGGACACTGCTGATTTTTACGGAAATGGCGTGAATGAGGAATTGATCTCGAAAGTGTTGGCACCCTACCGCAACAAGATTTTTATTGCCACCAAGTTCGGATTCAAGCCTAATGCCTCAAATGTATTTGAACTCGACTGCTCCCCAGCTTATCTGAAAGCCGCCGTTGAGGCCAGTTTGCGAAGATTAAAGATTGAAACAATCGACCTCATTTACGCGCACCGCATCGATCCGAAAGTTCCGGTCGAAGAAACAGTTGGCGCTATGAGTAAACTGGTAATGGAAGGGAAAGTGCGTTATCTAGGTTTATCCGAAGCATCTGCTGAATCGATCAGGAAAGCACATGCCGTGCATCCGATTTCGGCGCTTCAAAGCGAATACTCACTTTTAACCCGTGATGTGGAAACTGAAATCTTACCGGTTTGCACGGAGCTGAACATTACTTTTGTCCCATTTAGTCCGCTTGCGCGTGGTTTGGTAACCAATACACTTGATTTAAAAGACTTGGGAGAAGGTGATTTCAGAAAGAACCTGCCGCGTTTTACCGAAACCTATTGGGAAAACAACAGCAAGTTGGCCAAGGCTTTTGCTGAAATGGCTTTTGGTTTGAATTGCACGCCCGCGCAACTTGCTCTTGCCTGGGTAATGGCTCAGGGCGATAACATTATTCCTATTCCGGGGACTAAACGAAGAAAATATTTACTCGACAATGCTGGTGCTGTTGATATTAAGCTCTCCATCTCCGACATTCAGGATATAGAAAACCTGTTGAAACGCTTTCCGGATATTGGAGCCAGGTATGCTGAAAGTATGGCCAGACTGGTGAATAAATAGCCTGTTAATTCTTATTTAGCCGAGTACAATTCGATCAACTCTTTAATTTTTGTCTCAATAAATTCCTTGGGCAAATCCTTTGTTGGATCAATCTGGATCATATCCAGCTGATCTTTTGTTTTCAGTCCTGCAATCCGGGGCAGAACGCTTTTGTCGGTAATAAATCCCAATATCAGTTTTTTGCGATTCATCCACAAAAAAGCAAGTTTTTTGCCTTTGTAGCTGAAGTTCGGAATCTGGAATTTCCTTTCATGAATAATTTGCTCATCAACATTCAGGATGATGAATTTTATCGCCAACAGGCAGCTTTGGTAAGGCTCGGCTTGCTTGAGATAATAGTCTTCCAGTTGAGTGTTCATTTTTATTTGGCCTTTGAATGGGTTGGTAATAGTGGGCAACAAACAAATCAGCAGGTCAATTTAGTACTTATTTCGCAAATGCATTCCTGCCTGATGATTTAAACGGAACAGGCGGTTGAAATATCGCACGAATTCGACAAGTAAGCTGTCGTTTGCTGAAAAAAATGCGACAAATTGCTTTTCATCCGTAATGATTGGCCGCTTGTTGTTACGCATGTATAAAAATCATTAACCCGAAGAAAATGAACGTAAAGAATTTGATTTGCACACTTGGTTTACTGATTCTACTTTCAGGATTAGCAACTGCCCAGTTACAATGGCGTGGCCCCAACCGCGATGGAATTTATCCTGAAAACAATCTGTTGAAACAATGGCCTGCCGAAGGTCCGAAGATGCTTTGGTCGTTCGAAGGCCTGGGAATCGGTCAGGGAAGTGTTGTGGTTGCCAACGAAAAAGTGTTCGTTACCGGAATTCCTGACACCCTAAACTCGGAAGGCTATTTGTTTGCTTTTGATACCAGGGGGAAGTTGCTCTGGAAAAGGAATTACGGTAAAGATTGGGTAGGTATTTTCCCCGGAGCACGCTCTACACCAACTGTAGCAGGCGATTTGATTTACATTGAAAATGGCAACGGAAGCGTTCATTGCCTGAAAACACAAACAGGCGAAACCGTTTGGACTGTCGATTTCTTCAAAGACCTGAAAGCTGATTCGGTGCAGTTTGGCTTTTCCGAATCGGTTCTTGTTGACGGCGATAAATTGTATTGTACACCCGGCGGAAAGGAAAATAATGTGGTGGCGCTAAATCGTTTTACCGGAGCAAAAATATGGGGAAGCGTTGGTTTCAAGGAAAAAGCTACGTATTCGTCGCCTATTATCTTTACCCACAACGGACACAAGATATTTGCTAACCTCACAGCAACTTCGATTGTTGGACTCGATGCCAATACCGGCGAAATGTACTGGCGGGTTCACCAGTTTCAGGACAATAAAATCCACGCCAACACTCCGGTTTATTGCGACGGAAGCCTGATCGTATCGAGCGCTTCGCGGAAAGACAGCTCTGGGCTGGTGTCGCTAAAGCTTTCGCCCGATGGTAAAAAGGCCGAAATCGCCTGGCGCAACAAGGAATTCATCAACCTTTCAGGGGGCTTTGTTCTGAAAGACGACTTTATTTATGGTGGGGCTTATCTGCAACCCAAATGGTTTTGTTTCGATGCCAAAACCGGGCTAACCAAATACATTGCTAAGGAATTGGGCGGCGGTCCGGTGATTTATGCCGATGGACTTTTCTACTGCTATGCCGAAAAAGATGGCGAAATGGCTTTGGCCGATGGAACTCCTGAACAATTCCGCATCATCAGTAAATTCAAGGTTCCGCTCGGAAAAGACCAGCATTGGGCGCATCCAGTCATTGCTGATGGCAAACTGTACATCAGGCATAACAATGCCCTGATGGTTTACGATATTCGGAAGAAATAAGGAATAAGGAAACAGGAAAATCAGAGTTAGTTTAACTGCTGTGAAAATTGCTCCACATCGATGTGCCGATGCATACGGCTCCGCCAACTAATTACTTGCGGAGCCGTGAGCTCGATTAAGTGCTGGTTTTTTTATTTTTCAATATGTCTCTAATTATTTCATCTACTAGGTCAAAATATTGAACTGCGATCTGTTTTGCAATTTCTATTTTCACCAATCCATGTACAAATGGAAGTCCTATTATTTCTTCTTGTTTATATTCAGAAACATTAAACTTGTTATTTTCCAGTTTTACTTCTTGGACTCCAACTGTCAATCCGCTGAATATTTTCTTCGATTCCGCATGCGAATATGGATTGCGAAATTGATTTCTAAATTGATGTAGTAAATCTTTTTGCTCCTCAGATATTATATTCTCAACGAATGCTTTCTCAATAGAGTTGAAAAGAGTAATTCCATCATATTCTTTAGTTGATTCATCAAAAGCCCCAAATATTGATTCATTTTCCTTTTTAACCTTTTTATATATGAGCATTTTTTTTAGAAAATCTTCAAGGAGATGATTTGTTAAAGTTATTGCTGCTAAATTCAAATCGCAAATAAGACATTTACATATTTCATCTCTAATTGTGTCAAACTCTGGGTAATTATAACCAGAATGAAACTTGACTTTTATTTTCTCATAATTATTAAACCATTCCCTTGGAAATACGTCTTTAACCATTTTGTTTTTCGTTTTGAACTGTTATGTAATTTTTTGCATAATCAATTATAAAATTTACTCTTTCTTTCTCAGGTAATTTTAATACATTATACATTGGAAACCATTTCCCAGTACCATTGTGGGTAAATAAAAAAGAAACAAAGCCAGCTTCTTTCCAACTTATTTTCGTTTTTAATTCATCTCTTACATAAAGAAACGCTGAAAGAGTATTAAAAAATCTACCTGCTGTCTTGGAATAAAATTTGACAGCTAGAAAATAGCTACCAATCATTAATGCAATAAAAATAATTCCTTCAACTGTCTTATTTAGCTTTAGATTCTCAATGATATTTGATTCATCGAAAATGTATACAATTCCACCAACAAAAGTGGCTACATAACAGAAACTAACAATTAATCTTGGAATGTTTAAGAATCTGTCGATTGAACTGGTATGTGGTATTCTTACTCCCATGTTGAGTTGTTTTTAACCTTGCCTATAACTACTAACTATTACCAAATATACCGTACTTTTTTGAGCTTTCGCTTATAGTAAGCAGCTTTATTTTAGTTCTTTGGTTGGGTGTCAGTGTATTTAAATCCAGGACAATCCGATACTGACAGGTTTTCAAAACCTGTCAGTATTAAACCACCCCAAATCGCTCAAATGCTCGCTATCACTCACCCTGCTGAATATTTTCGTCGCCCTGTCGGAGGGATTGCCTCCCAGCATAAAGAAATGTCTGTCCTGCTGAAGCGGACGCAAGTCCCGTAGGAAGAAATGACCGCACTGCTGATTGGGAGGCAAGTCCTGCAGATAGAATTAACCGTCCTGCAAAGATGTTTACTTTCCTGCCGCACCTTTCAGCTTGTTTTTGATTACTCACGGGGTGACTCTCAGTTACTACATGGGTTGCCAAAACGGATTGAATTTCAGTATGGGTTATAATTTTTCAAAAATATTTTCGATCCGGAGTAACGAATTGCCTACTTTTCAGGTATTGTTTTCAGAAGTACAAATTAAAGATCCTTTGAACGGAATTGTATGGCGAATCATTTGAGCGACGAGCAACTCATGAAGCATCTGGCGGAATGCGACCAAAAAGCTGCCGGGGTACTTTACGACAGGTATCATGCCAAGGTATTTGGCTACTTTGTCCGGATGACCAGTGATCGGGAAGCGAGTCGTGATCTTACGCAAAATGTATTTCTGAAAGTAATACGGTACAGCCACAGTTGGAAGGAGGATAAAGTTTTTGCCTATTGGTTGTTCCGGATTGCCCGCAATATTCTGGTTGATTATCATCGCGGAGCCAAACGGTTTTACGATCTGGATGAAGAGCCAGAAATTGCCAGAAGGGAGCAGGAACAGGCAATCCGAAGCAGCGAGGCGCGCGAATCGTACGATTTACTGTTGGATGCGATGGCGAAACTTCCGCCGGGTTACCGCGAGCTTATTGAAATGAACCGGTTTCAGGGTTTCTCCTACAAAGAAATTGCTGTTACGATTGATTCAACCGAAAATGCTGTGAAAGTGAAAACCTTCAGGGCAATACAGAAACTGAAAGAGATTTACGAACGGATAATAGTGGAATAATCATGAAATGCGAAGAACTAAAAATAAATCTTCCCGAATACATCGATGGGAAATTGGATGAGCAAACCACTGACGCTGTTCGTAAGCATTTGCAAAACTGTGTGGCGTGCAACGAGCTTTATACTGAAATGAATTCGTTTTTAAGTTTCACCGATTCGTTTCCTGATATTGAGCCACCACTGGGAATGAAAGCCGAATTTATGAAAATGGCAGAAGCCGAAATGCCCCGGAACCCAAAGCAAATACTACTGATACCTGTCTGGTTGAAAGTTGCCGCTGTAATTGCCATCGCGCTAATCACTTATTCCGGTGGGTACTATTTTGGTTCAGAAAAAGGCAGGCTACAGGTCGTTCAGCTTGAAACAGCCTTGGGACAAACCAAACAACAGGTTCTGCTTGCCAGTTTGCAGGAATATACCGGGCCACAAAAAATCGAAGCTGTTTACACCATAAGCCAGTCGGGCCAAACAGGCGATGCACTAATTGATGCACTGGTTGCCACGATGAACAGCGATAAAAATGTCAATGTGAGGTTGGCGGCAATCAACGCATTATCGGGTATGCTCGATAAAAATTCACGGGTTAAAAGCGAGCTGATACGTTCGCTTACCCTTCAGGAAAATCCCTTGCTTCAGATTTCGTTGATCCAGGTTTTAACCGAATCGGGTGTCACAGAAGCCAAAGAAGAAATTGAATCGATGGCCCGAAGTGAAAAAACTGACGAGAATGTAAAGGCTTTTGCCAAGGATATGGTCAAAATTATCATATAAAACCGGATGTGATTGAACGCCGGCTCAATCGACTCTGGAAACAGTTAACAACCAATTTAAAAAACAACAAAATGAAACGATTAGTAATAATTATAGCTGCTTTTGTTTTTCCATTGATTGGATTGGGGCAAACAAAAAAATACGAGTACACCCCGAAAGTGAAGAACAAAGTTGAAATCAGGAACCTTTTGGGCGAAATATCGCTGCAAAACTCTTCCGGCAATGCCATCGTGATAGAGTCAGACTTTAAAATGGAAGTCCCCGACAGGGCTGCAGGACTCAAATTGTTGGGATCGATGGAAGATAATACCGACATCGGTATCAATCTGAGCGAAGAAAACGGCATGGTTTCCATTCAGGGTGCCGTTAAGCAAGTGCGCGATCACAAGTACAAAATTTCTGTACCCACAGGAATGGCTGTCAATCTGGATTACAACAGTCCGTTTGCTAAAGAACAGCTGGTCATCGATTCCTTCAAAGGAAGCCTCGAAATTCATACGCTGAATGCCAATGTTAAGATTACGAATTCTACAGGTCCGTTTGCCGTGAATACAATTAGCGGCGATGTAGAGGTTATCTTCAGCAGCATCAATCAGGATGCTCCAACTTCGCTGGCATCAGTAAGCGGTCTGGTTGATATCACAGTCCCTTCCGGCGAAAAGGCTTCTTTCGGAATCAACACTATTCAGGGAAATGTGTACAATAATCTCGATTTGAAAAGCAATAAAGATGCTGAACCTGATAAACGTGCTGAGGGAATGAAAGCTATGCGTCGCGACATGGGCGAATTTACCCTGAATGGCGGCGGCCAGAAAGTATACCTGAAATCAGTCTCCGGAAACATTTACCTGCGCAAACGATAATCTTCGAAGCCATGAAACGATTGATTATTTTAATCCCATTTCTGCTGGGGCTGACTTTCTATGCCCATGCGCAGAAGCAGGTTCAGAAAAGTCTGAATGTTCAGGGAAAAAAAGTGGAAATGAAATTCAATTTTGCTGATACTATTTCCATCGAAGCCTGGGACAAAAACACCATTGAATTGCAGGTTACTGTAAACATTGATGAAAACCGCTACAACGAATACTACGACCTGAAAGTTAAAGAAGAAAGCAATCTTTGCCAGCTCATTGAAGACGTTAATTTCAAGGAAATTCAAAAGAAGAAGGGCGACAAATGCAATTTTAATACCGATATTATTTACAAGTTGAAAGTACCTTCAAAACTGGAATTTAACCTGAATACCATCTCCGGAATGATTGTACTGAAAGGTTCACTGGGAAAAATGACGGTTAATTCGATCAGTGGTTTTATTGACTACGCTGTGCCACCTACACATCAGGCACGGATCGATTTGTCAACAATTTCAGGCAATGTGTACTCCGATCTTAAATTTGACGAAAAGGCTACCAAAGACATTTCATGGGTGGGTACAAAACGGAATCTGACTCTGAATGGTGGAAATGTAGCTGTTGCTTTGAAAACAATCAGTGGCGATATTTTCCTCCGAAAAGGACATTAAATAGCGCGTTTTGATTGCATATACTGAAACTACAAAAGGCTGCCTGATTCGATTCGGACAGCCTTTTGCGTTTAAAATTGGGTGCGATTTATTTTCCGTCAACAATAATCGGGGCACCTTTTTTACTGTCCATAATGATTAGCTTGGCATTTGGCGAAGTAGCAATGGCTTTAATCATTTCGTATTGCAATTGTCTATCGCTTAATCCTGTGCTTAATATCTTCTGGTAATCGGCAATACCTTGCGCCTCTACTCTCATTCGTTCAGCTTCCTGTTTGGCCTTCTGTAACACGAAAGTCATCTTTTGAGCATCCTGTTCAGCATTAATTTTCGATTCGATTGCCGCCTTAACCGATTCGGGTAAGGTAATGTTTCGCACCAAAAGCTGTTCAAGAATTAAGCCTCTGTCTTTAAAATCAGTTTCAATGGTTTTGAAAATCCGTGCCTGAAATTCGTCACGTTTGGTTGAATACAAGGCAACAGCATCGTAGTAAACAGCATTGTCTCTGATCTTTGTCCGGCAGATCGGGCGCACAATGGTATTTCGGTAGTCAGTACCAATTTCCTTTAAAATTCGTGGTGCTTCGGTCGGAACTACTTTGTAGAGTACGGTTAGATCAATAATAACTTCAAGACCATCGGCAGATAAAACCCGAATGGCATCGTCACCGTTTTTATCGCCTTCGTCGTGTACGGCCGACATCGTATAGTTTTGCGTGCGGACATCAAAAGTTTCGACCTCGACCAATGGGTTAATAACATTTAGCCCACTTTGAAGAATGTTGTTGTTCACTTTTCCGAAGAGTTTCTGTACTCCAACATCACCGGGTTCAATTTGCTTAACTGAAGACACTGCGCCACCAACCAGAATAACTAAAATTCCGACTAAGCTGATCGTTTTTCCATAAGGGCTGGCAGCCGATTCTGATTTTGAAATAGTAAAACCAACGACAATAATTATAATACCGAGAATAATGATAAACATACACTTGGGTTTTAAGGGTTAAATATACTTTTGATTATTATACCTGATTTTCATCTAAAATTATGAAAACAAACTGAATTTTTCACAAAGGTTTGACTACAAAACTTTTTTAACAAATTCATTTTGTCAATTAGTTAATCTTGGACACAATTAATTACAGTATCAGACGGTTTCTGATCTCAATTATTTGAGTGTATTTTCCAATCCAGTCATACGCCAATCTTGTTTTTGTTCGCTGTTTTTCACGAACTAATTTCCGGTTTTTAGCAATTTATCGATCCTTCTGGTTATTTTCGTGTCTCTGAACTAAAACGAACAAAATGCTTAAACTGATTTCGGTCGTTCTTCTGGTTTGCCTGTCGCTTGTAGGAAAAACCCAAATTAATATGGTTGTTAAAGACGGTGGCTTCCTTTTTATGGAAGGGAATGACAGCATCTGCTTTTATCAGAAAAGCCCGAAGGACAGGGGAGGAGAGTATAGTCGGTGCAATTACATTCATCCGCTTTATGGCCTCGATGGAATTCGATTAACCGAAGATTTCCCTGCCGATCACCTGCATCATCGGGGCGTATTTTGGGCCTGGCACCAGATTTTGATCGATGGAAATTCGGTTTCTGATGGATGGGAATTAAAGAATTTTCAACAAAAGGTGACCAATTTTGAATTTAAACTTCAAAAGGGCTGCGGACAGATTAGCACTTCGGTAGATTGGAAGTCGCCTTTGTGGGAAAATGGTTCGGAACCCTACCTGAAAGAAGAAACTCAAATAACGATATTTCCGAAAAATGGAAATTACCGTCGTTTAGATTTCGAAATCAGACTGAAACCCTTGGCTGACCATTTCAGCATGGGTGGATCAAACGATGAAAAAGGATACAGTGGTTTTTCTGTTCGGTTGAAATTGCCTGAAGATGTTCGTTTTACCAGTCGTGCCGGTTTGATTGAGCCCGTGAATAAAGCAGTGGAAGCCGGGAACGCGATGAAAATTAGCGGTTCATTCCTGAATCAGGGAAATAAAGGCGGGGTTGTAATGTGGAGTGATCCGCGAAATCCGGCTCCAGCAACCAGTTGGATTTTACGCAAAAAAGCTAGTATGCAAAATGCTGCTTTTCCCGGACGATTGCCTGTTGCAATTTCGTTTGACCAGCCTTTGGTGCTGAGATATTCTCTGCTTGTTTTTCAGGGAGATTTGACTGAAAAGCAGATTGAAAAGGCCGTGAAATAACAATCATTCATAAATAATAAATTCAAAAAATGGCAGTCAGAAAATTTAACGAAAATACGCCTGAAGTCGTTCGCCAAGGCTTGGAACGACGCATTATTTATACTCCCAACTTAATGACCGTCATTGTTGATTTTTCTGATGGTCCATGGGCTGAAGCTGAACCTTTTCATTCGCACACTCACGAGCAAACAAGCTATGTTGCTTCTGGCGAGATTATTTTTTACTGCGAAGGTGAGCAAGAGCAGCATCTTAAAGCTGGCGACATGTTCTCTGCAGCTTCAAATCAGAAGCATACCATTCGGCTTCTTTCACCCGAAGCGCGCCTGATCGATAGTTTTAATCCCATCAGGAACGAATTCATAAAATAGCATTTATTTATACAATCAAGGTTTGTTGTGGCGGGCAACAGATCGTTTTATTCTCAGGGTATCAAAAATATCTATGATGTTTTTTTATTATCTATTCCGATGGTTTGAACTTATCGACTATGCTGTTGTTTCAATTCGAAAATCATCCGGAATGGCTAAAAATAAAATTGCATGGATTAAAGTTGGATTTGCGCTTCTTGGTGCTCTGGGAGGTTTCCTGTATTGGAAATTTGTTGGATGTACGAGCGGTACCTGCCCGATTAAGTCGGTTTGGTACTATTCAACTTTGTGGGGCATGGCTATGGGCTATTTGGTTGGTGATTTGCTTTTAAGCTTTATCTTGAAAAAGGAGACTAAAAATGATTAGACGATTTAATCGTATCGTAAATTCTACACGACCTGTATTGGTCGATTTTTACGCAGATTGGTGTGTTCCATGTCGTTTGATGCCGCCGGTTTTAAAAGAAATTAAAACCCAATATAAAGAGCACGTCCGTATCTTAAAGGTAAATGTTGATCATTTCCCGGATATTGCTTCATCGTGTAAAGTCAATAATATCCCGGCAGTTGTTGTGTTTCAGTCAGGAAAAATCCAATGGAGTGGGACGGGTGTTCAGGCTGTTGACGACATTTCGATTGCTCTGCGGGAAATCCTTTAATATTCTTTTCAAAAATAAGTTCCAGTCAATTTTACCAGACCTAACAAAAATGACGAAGAAAAAATTAGTCGTTGGAGATAAGCTTCCCCATTTTATTCTGAATGACGAAAAGCACCAACCTATTGATATTTCTGTTCTAACCGGAAAGTATCTGATAATCTATTTTTATCCTAAAGATGACACACCGGGCTGTGTGAGAGAAGCCTGCAGTTTTCGCGATGCATTTCAGGATTTGGTTGATGCCGGTGCTGTAGTTTATGGCGTAAGCAGCGATAAACCTGATACTCATGCCCAGTTTAAAGCGAAATATCGGTTGCCCTTTTCACTTTTGTCTGATACTGCCGGCGAGTTACGCAATTTGCTTGGAGTTCCTTCCGATCTTTTTGGTTTGATACCAGGACGGGTTACCTATATTTTTAATCCTGAAGGTAAGTTAATCGAAGTTTTTAAATCGCAATTGTCTCCCAATCAACATGCCAAAGAAGCCTTGAAGGTAATTTTGAAGGGATAGACGATTGTTGGAATTAAATAAATTTTGTGCTTTGCAAAAAGAGCGACTACCTGAAAAGATAGTCGCTCTTTTTATTCAAAATCCGATATAATCAGATTGAGTTTTTACGGATAAAATCGATAATTTCCTGTTGGTAGCCAAAGGCCATTCCCACTACTGTATCGGCAGCTCCGTAATACACAGCAATTTTTTCTCCATCGCTTAATGCTGCACAAGGGAAAACCACGTTTGGTACATCACCTGCCAGTTCGTATGGAGCAGCTGGAGCCAGCAAATAGGGTTGAGTGCGGAAAAGTACTTTTTCAGGTTGTTCCAGATCGAGCAGAGCAGCGCCCATCGAATAACGGAACCCATTGCATGTATTTATAACTCCGTGATAGAACATCAGCCAGCCGGCATCGGTACGGATTGGCACCGAACCTGCGCCAATCTTGGTACACTGCCAGGCACTCAACTCGAATGGAGTCACTTTCATCACGCAGCGGTGCTCTCCCCAGTATTTCATGTCCGGACTATAGCTGATGTAAATGTCGCCAAAAGGTGTATGTCCATTGTCACTCGGACGGCTAAGCATGGCATACTTTCCATTAATTTTTTCAGGAAAAAGTACGCCGTTGCGATTGAATGGCAAAAAAGCATTCTCGCACTGGTGAAAGGTTATGAAGTCGAAGGTGTAAGCGATTCCTATGGTTGGTCCATGGTATCCATTGCACCAGGTTACCCAGTAACGGTCTTCGATAAATGTAACCCGGGGATCATATTTGTAGGCAGAGTCAATCATTTCGGTATTTCCGGGAACCATAACAATGGGTTCATGATTAATAACCCAGTTCATTCCGTCTTTGCTGAATCCTGCAAAAATATTCATCTGTACAGCCTTATTGTCGCAGCGGAATACACCGGCAAAGCCATCGCCAAAAGGCACAACTGCGCTGTTAAAAATACTGTTTGATGTAGGAATATGGTAGCGTCCGATTACAGGGTTTTGAGAATATCTCCACATCACATCTGTCGTTCCCTGCGCCCGGTCTTCCCATGGCATGTTAATTTTACTTGTCATAGCTATATGATTTTGAATTTAAACTTGTTCTGTTTCTTTTAGTTCATGATGATCCGGATGTCCGAACGGCACAAACCAAGTGGCCAAAAATGATGGGATAGTGGCCAGTAAAACCCAGATAAAAAAGATTTTGTACCCCAGAAAATCACTAAGCAAACCGCTAATCATTGAAGGAATCATGAATCCGAGATTCATAATACCTGTTGCAAAAGCGTAATGTGCCATTTTGTATTTTCCAGGAGCAACCTGCTGCATCATAAACAACATCAATCCAACAAACCCAAATCCGTAGCCGAAATATTCAATAACCACAGCCGAACCAATTATATACAAGTTTGATGGTTGAGTTAGAGCCAACACGGCATACACAGCAAATGGTAAGTTAAAACTGGCGCACAAAATTAGGAGCGATCTTTTTAGTCCTCGTTTGGCAATAAAATAACCTGCCAGAATAGATCCAAAGACGAAAGCTGCAGCTCCAAAAATTCCATAGATTAGTCCGATTTGTGATGTTGAAAGTCCCAATCCTCCCTGATCGGTTGCCGCTTTGAAGAACAATGGGGCAATTTTAATTGCAAAACCTTCAGCAAATCGATACAAGATGATGAAAGCGATGTACCAGTAGATATGTTTTTTCTGGAAGAATGTTTTAAGCACATCCCATAAAGTGTCGAGTCCCTGTGCCGGAGCGCCAACTTCAGCTTCCGGATTAGTTCCTTTGGGCAACATGCGTAAATGGTACAAACCCAGTGCAGCCATGATTCCGCCAAAAATAAGCATCACAGTTACCCAGGCATTTATCACCCCAATACTTTCTTCCAGTTGCCCTGCCAGATATACGAAAGCACCAGCCGTCAGAATTTTGGCTACATTGTACGAAGCGCCCTGCCAACCAATATATTCAGCCTGAAGTTTTGGACTCAGTACGTTGAGGTAAACACCGTCGGTGGCAATGTCGTTGGTGGCCCCGCTAAAAGCAACAATGGCAAGCAGAGCAATGGTATAACTGAAAAAATGATTCATGGGTAAGGCAAGTGCCACCAATGCAAAAGTAATTCCGGTGATAAACTGCGAAGCCACCACAAAATGTTTCTTCGATTTGTACATTTCGAGAAGCGGACTCCAAAGCGGTTTTATTGTCCATGGAATCATGATTAGCGAAGTCCAGAATGCAATTTGCGTATCCGAAATCCCCAAATTTTTGTACATCAGCGCCGAAGCCTGAGCAATGGCTACAAATGGCAGGCCCATGGCAAAGTAAGCTGTAGGTACCCAAGTGGCAGGATGATTGGTCTTTGTTGTCGACATGTTGTATTTTGTTGTCTAGTTGACAATCTTATCAGGATAATTCCTGAGGTTTAAAGTCTGAAGCACTTTTCGAAACGCTCCGGTAAGCCCTCGAAATCCGACTTTCCGTTCCGAATAAACGAAATTTGTACTCTGCTTTGAAAACAAAAGCAAATAAACGGATTTTTTATATTTTTACAATGAGATATGGACTTTGATAAATTTTTTAAAAAGATATTTTTGCAGTCTCATTTCTTTCAGCACTTAAAAACATAAAATTCCACATGCAATGAACCGAAAAAAACTCCTTTTATCAGGCATATATGTATTGTCGAGCCTAATTTTCTTTAACTGTTCTTCCGGAGGCAGAAAAAAAGAAAAACCAAAAGATTTGAAACAGCCGAAGCCAAACGTTGTGGCCTATGTGGCAGGATACCGTAGTTTCGATTTTACGACAATTGATGTGAGCAATCTTACCCATATTAATTTCGCTTTTGTCAATATCAACAAGGGTGAAGTGGTTTTTGATACGACTAAGATTGATGGGAAAGCGCTAACTCCAAAGGATATTGAAGCATTGAACAGTCTTAAAAAAACGAATCCCGAATTAAAAGTATTGGCATCGGTTGGCGGATGGAGTTGGTCAAAAGGTTTTTCGGATGCTGCATTGAGTCCGGAATCGCGCAGTAAATTTGCTGCTTCGTGCGCTCGCTTTGTTGCCGACTATCAATTGGACGGAATCGATCTTGACTGGGAGTACCCCAATCAAACCGGCGCTGGCAATACGTTTCGTCCTGAAGATGTTCACAATTTCACGCTTATACTGAAAGCCGTTCGCGAAGCGCTCGACCAACAGGTAGCCGGAAAGTCAGGAGTACATTATTTGTTGACGATTGCTACAGGAGCTGATCAGGATTACGTCAAAAATACAGAACTGGGCGAATTGCAGCAGTACGTTGATTTCATCAACATCATGACCACGACTTTTACAACGGCTTACACAAAACTACTGGTCACCACAGTAATTTAAATCATTCAGCAACCCTCGAGCTTGATAAAAATTCGATTACCGATGCTGTTGATTTACATTTGAATGCGGGAGTTCCGGCACATAAAATTAATCTCGGGATTCCTTTCTATGGAAGGATTTGGGAAGGAGTAAAATCTGCGGAAAGAAACGGTTTGTTTCAGGAAGCTGAAACGGTGGGCTCAGGAATTGACTTTGTAACTTTTGCAGAAAAGATTAATAAAGATGGTTTTACGCGTTACTGGGACGATTCAGCCAAAGCTCCTTACCTCTGGAATCCGGAAAAGAAAACTTTTATTTCGTACGAAGATGAAGAATCTATTCGTTTAAAAATGGAATTTCTGAAGCAAAAAGGACTTGGTGGGGTAATGTTTTGGGAATACAGTGCCGATTACCAAAAAAGGCTTCAGAAGGCGATTGCTGAAAACCTCACTACAAAATAATATACAGGATAAATTATTATTGATTCAATGGCCTGTATCTGGAGTTTGTTTGTCTCCCGATACAGGCCATTTCTATTCTTTTCAACTCAGTTATTCCTGAGCAAATTTCGCGCGAAGCGCAACTTTGTTAATTTTTCCGACACTGGTTTTATCAATGACTTCGGCTCTCTGAACCTTCATTGTTATGGCTTCTCGCGGTAAAACCCCATTGTCAACACTGGCTTTCACCGTTTGAATGATTTCCCGGTCTTCGAAAATAGCATCTGGTTTTGGAACCACAATGGCCAATGGAACTTCGCCCCAATTGATATCTGGAAATCCGATTACTGCAACTTCAGAAACACCTTCATGTTTGGCGATTACATCTTCGATTTCCAGCGAACTGAGCCATTCACCGCCCACTTTAATCACATCTTTGGTTCGGTCGGTTATACGGATACTACCTGATTCATTCACACACGCCACATCATTGGTGTGCATCCAGCCGCCTTCCCAAAGCTTTTCTGAATGGACATGATCTTTCAGGTAACCTTGAGTTAAATATGGAGAACGAACAATAATTTCACCCACAGTTTTATCGTCGCAGGGGACATCTTTCCCTTCAGGATTAACAACCCGAATTTGTGCTAATCCAATCGGACGACCTGTACGACTGCGTAATTCCGTCTGTTCCTCGATCGAAAGATCCAGATCCTTTTCTGTTAATTGTGCAAGAGATAAAACAGGACAGGTTTCTGACATTCCATAACCCGCGAAAACATCAATTCCCCGTTTCAGCGCTTCCAGAGCAATACTTTTAGGAAGAGCTGCTCCACCAATTATACAAGTCCAATTGGAAAGATCGTATTGCGCGGTTCCAGGTTCTTTTAAAAGCATGTTTAAAATGGTCGGCACACAATGGCTGAAAGTTACTTTGTGACTGACCAGAAGCTTTAAAAGCATGGCTGGGACATATTTTCCGGGATATACTTGTTTCGTTCCCAAGAAGGTTGCTATGTAAGGAATGCCCCATGCATGAACATGAAACATCGGGGTAATTGGCATGTAAACCGATTCCTGATGAAACCGGCCCTGAACAGAGTTGGAAGCCAGCGCTGCTGTTGTTGATAGCGTATGCAGCACCAATTGTCGGTGTGAAAAGTATACTCCCTTTGGAAGTCCCGTAGTTCCGGTAGTATAAAATGTGGTTGCACGGGTATTTTCGTCAAATTCAGGAAAATCAAATTCAGGAGATGCGTCAGCCAGCATTTTTTCGTATTCGCCTTCAAACTGAAAATGATGTTTGAAAACTTCTCCGCCTTCATCGATTAAAATAAATTTTCTTCCTTCCAGAATGCGGCCTTTAATTGCTTCCAGCTGAGGCAAAAAGTCAATGTGGCAAATTATTACATCATCTTCGGCATGATCGATGGTATAAACCATTTGTTCGGGCGACAAACGAACATTTATGGTGTGAAGCACAGCACCCATCATCGGAACGGCATAATAGGCCTCCAGATATCGGTGCGAATCCCAATCCATAACTGCTACAGTACTTCCCTGTGTAACTCCTATGGAAGTTAATGCATTTGCCAGTCTGTGAACCCTTTCTTTCCAGTCTTTATAGGTTAAAGTAAGTTGATCACGATAGACGATTTGCTGATTGGGCTTGTTGCTTAATGGTGCCAAAAACAGTTGTTTAATGAGTAGGGGGTACTCATAGGCTGATTTAGTTTTTTCGATCAAATTGCTCATGTATGCTATATTTTTTAAGGTTTGAATCTGCTTTTTTGTTCAAATAACCTGTTCCGTGTTGTTTTTATAAGGTTATGGGCACCAAAATTAATTTTTTCAGGAAGAATAAAAAGTGGCTGAAAAAAAATCTTAAAGCTGACTCTTTACTTTATTTTGTAAGTGGATCTTCCGGAAACAACAAAAGACCCATTGCTGAGTCTTTTGTCTATAATCTGAAATCTTCTTTTTAAATGATTGGGAAAATCTTATGATCGGCCATGTATTCCATAATGGATTTGGTATTGGTAGCCCTGTTTTCAGGTTTTAGCACCAAGGTTGGATTTTCAGGAGTGGTGAATTGTAAGTCGGCACCCGGTAGATTCGCAACCAATCCTTCTTCGAATCGTTGGTACAGCTCGGGTTTGTTCTTTTTGCAGAATTCGATGCTGGCATCCATGTGAATTAGCTTAAAGCGATCTTCACCAATAATCTGAACTACCTGTTTGCGAATGTTTTCGTCAGGCGAAATGAACGAGCAAATGGTAATGATTCCCTGGTCGTTCAGCAATTTGCTGATGTGAGCCACACGGCGCAAATGTTCGGCGCGATCGGCCGGCGAAAAGTCGAGCTCATTCGATAATCCTGAACGGATCGAACTTCCATCAAGTAAAACCACGGTTGCTCCAGCTTCGAACAATTCTTTTTCAAGTGTAAAGGCCAGTTCATTTTTGCCAGAACCATGCAATCCGGAAATCCAAAGCGTGGTGCCTTTTTGGTTGTACCGTTTTTCGCGCTGTGCATCCGGAATCAGGCATTCTCCCCGGTGGATGCGGCTTTTGTTGGTTTCCAGCGTTTTTTCGTCTACTATTTTCGATGGAAGATCTTCTGCATTCAGCTTATCGATGATCATGCCAACAGCCACGGTATTGTGCGTCATCGGGTCAATCAAAATGAACGAGCCGGTGCTGCGATTTTTCTTGTACGGATCGAAGAAAATAGCCTTGTTGGTAGTCATTACTACGCGGCCAATTTCGTTCAGTTCAAAATGATCGATCGACGATTTCTGTAACGTGTTGACATCAATTTTGTATTTTATCTGATCGAATTTGACACGGGTGGTATTGTTGGCATGCTTGATGAAAAGCTGCATATTCGGGTCCATCGGCTTTTCGTCCATCCAAACCAGCATCGATTCTAAATGACGCTCCACACGCGGCAGATTATCAGGATAAACGATCATGTCGCCACGGGAAATATCAATTTCATCTTCGAGCGTAATGGTAACCGATTGTGGTGGAAAAGCCTCGTCCAGATTTCCATCGTAAGTAATAATCTCTTTTATTTTCGAGGTTTTGCGCGATGGCAATACCATAATTTCTTCGCCTTTCCGGATAATTCCTGAAGCTACACGAGCAGAGAAACCGCGGAAATCGAGGTCGGGGCGAAGCACGTACTGAACCGGGAAACGCATGTCGTCGAAATTGCGGTCGCTGCTGATGTGTACCGATTCGAGGAATTCCAGCATACTCGGGCCGTGATACCAAGGCATCAGCGTAGTGGGTTCCACCACATTTTCGCCTTTCAGTGCCGAAAGCGGAATAAAATTTACATCCGGAACATCCAATTGAGTGATGAACGATTTGTATTCGGCTACAATTTCATCGAACACTTTCTGGTCGTAATTCACCAAATCCATTTTGTTAACGGCCAATACCACGTGTTTGATTCCCAGCAGTGAAACCAGAAACGTGTGACGACGGGTTTGTGTAATCACTCCTTTGGTAGCATCAATCAGGATAATGGCCAGGTTGGCGGTTGATGCGCCGGTAACCATATTCCGGGTATATTGGGTGTGTCCGGGCGTATCGGCAATAATGAATTTCCGTTTGTTGGTCGAGAAATAGCGGTAAGCAACGTCGATGGTGATTCCCTGCTCGCGTTCAGCCTTTAAACCGTCGAGCAGGAGCGCGTAGTCGATTTCCTCACCGGCATGTCCAACGCGTTTGCTGTCGCGTTCCAATGCCGAAAGTTGATCTTCATAAATTTTCTTGCTGTCGAACAGCAAACGGCCAATCAATGTCGATTTGCCATCGTCAACCGAGCCAGCGGTCAATAAGCGCAGTAAATCTTTCTTCTCGTCCTGATCCAAATACGTGTTGATGTCGAGCGTTCCGCGTGTGTCTCCGTTTGGAGAATTTACCGTGGATCTACTTTGATTATTTTCTGTCATATTCTATGCGGAAATAAAATCTTTTATACTAATATTCAACCCCTTCAGGGTTGATGTCTTCCTTTTCTTGTTTTCCGTGGGTTTTACCCACGGTTATTCAAATTTAACCCGTTCCGGGTTTTCAATGCACAAAGTCCGAAGGACTTCAATCTGAATAACCTCCGGTGAAGCCGGAGGCAAAAGAACGTAATAACTTTTCGAACCCCGAAGTGGGTTCAACTGTACCCGAAAGTTATATCTTTTACTAAAAATACCCTTCCCTCTTTTTCTGTTCCATTGATCCATCCTGGTCGAAATCGATCACGCGGGTGGTGCGTTCCGAAACCGTTACGGTCATCATTTCTTCCACGATCTTTTCAATGGTGTCGGCTTCCGATTCCACAGCTCCGGTCAATGGGTAACAACCCAATGTGCGGAAACGGACCATTTTCATTTCAGCTTTTTCAGCAATTTCTTTGGGCATTCGCTCGTCGTCAACCATTATGAGGTTACCATCAACATTAACGCATGGACGTTCTTTGGCAAAATAAAGCGGCACAATCGGAATTTTTTCCAGACGAATGTATTGCCAAATATCTAATTCAGTCCAGTTCGAAATCGGGAAAACGCGAATGGATTCGCCTTTGTGGACACGGGCATTGTAAATATCCCACAATTCGGGACGCTGATTTTTGGGGTCCCACTGGTGAAACTTATCGCGGAACGAGAAGATACGTTCTTTGGCCCGAGATTTCTCTTCGTCGCGGCGGGCACCACCGAAAGCGGCGTCAAACTTGTATTTGTTCAGTCCTTCGAGCAAAGCCTGGGTTTTCATTACATCGGTATGCACTTTACTTCCGTGGGTAAACGGACCAACGCCAGCTTCGTATGCAGCTTTGTTGTAATGTACAATCAGGTTCCAACCGTTTTCTCGTGCATAATTGTCGCGAAATTCAACCATTTCCTTAAACTTCCATTTCGAATCGATGTGCATCAGGGGGAATGGAACTTTTCCGGGGTAAAAGGCCTTTTCGGCCAAACGAACCATCACCGATGAATCTTTTCCGATGGAATAAAGCATCACCGGATTTTCAAATTCTGCAGCAACTTCGCGGATAATGTGGATCGCTTCTGCTTCCAATTCCTTGAGGTGCGAAAGACTGTATTCTGTCATACGTTTTATATTCGGGTTGTTTTTGAAGCGCCTAAAATAATACTTTCCACTCTTTTATTGCTCGGTATTAATACTGACTACAAGAAAAGGAGTAAGATTTAAACTTTATTTTTTATAGAAGATTAAAATTTCCAGAATAGAGGAATGAGAGTGATGCAAATGATAAATGCAATAAGATTAAAGGGAAGACCAACCTTTACAAAATCCTTGAACCTGTAATTTCCTATACCTTGAACAATCAGATTTGTTTGATATCCAATTGGTGTTGAGAAGCTCATTGAGGCTGCAATGCAAATAGCCACAAAAAAAGGTTTAGGATCGACTCCCAATTGGCTGGCGGCGGCCATCGCAATAGGGAAGGAGATCGCTGCTGCTGCATTGTTGGTAATTACTTCAGTAAAAATATTGGTGATTAAATATACGCAGGCTAAAACCCCAACCGGGCCCCAGTTTTTTGCAAAATCGATGGCAGTATGGGCAATTCCATCGGCAAGACCAGAGTTTTGCATGGCTTTGCTAATCCCAAACGAGCAGGCAATGGTAATGAGTAAATCCCAACTTATGGCTTTGGTATATTTCTGGTGAGGAACAATTTTTAGCCAAATCATTAACATCGCTGCTACGGCAGAGAAAAAGAACATGTCGGCCTGAACATTTTCAAATTTTGGCAAATAATCGGTCGCTGTGGCTCCTGCAATCATTAATGCCAAAATGCTTAATGCCAGCCATTTTTTAGATTTCGTTGTGCTTTGATCGTGATCTCCGATGTAGGTGGTAAGGTAGAAAATTTTTGAATTTCCCCAGTTTTTAATGAACCGGTCTGTAGTTAAAAGCACCAGATTATCACCTTCTTTAAGTTTCAGACTCCGTAAATTCGAAGTAATTCTTTCCCCATTTCGGTGTACTGCTACAATTGCCGCCTGGTAATGGTCGAAAAAGTTGAATTCAAAAATTGTTTTCCCAATACCCGGGAAACGTGGAGCTAAAACGGCTTCGTATTGTTTCAGGTCGCTTGTCTTTATGTGATCTTTAATCAGGTCGAGTCCTTTCAAACGAACACAGCTTAGGTCTTTAATAGCTTCCAGTCCACTTGATTTTCCGGCAACCAAAAGGTGATCGTTTGCTTCAATTGTCAATCCAGGAGATTTCCCCTCGAATTTGGCACCAGCACGCTCAATTTCAATGATGTCAAATCCTTTGAGATCTTTGGAGCGTCCGTTTTTAAGCTGTTGTCCAATCAAAATACTTTCAGCAGGAACGATCAATTCAAAATAGTAATCTTTCTGATCGGAAATAGGTTGGCGAATGAAATTTTTCTCGCCGGGTAGTAAATGTACACCGATGTAGCTCATGTAAATGTATCCGGCTAAAGCTAGCGGCACACCAACCATTCCTAATTCAAACATCGAAAATCCGGAGAATCCGTTGTCGAGCATTAGACCATGAACAACCAGGTTTGTTGAGGTGCCAATGAGTGTACAAACACCTCCTAGAATGGTAGCATACGAAAGCGGAATAAGAAATTTCTGTGAGGAAAGGTTCAGGTTTTCTGCCCATTTCTTTACAATTGGGGCAAAAATGATTACGATTGGAGTATTGTTCAGAAATGCTGACATGAATGAAATCGGAAACATAACCCGAAGAAATAATGATCTAATATTTCCTCTCCGTCGGGGCAAAAAGAAGGTAGCCAGCTTGGTTAATGCTCCTGATTGGGTAATTCCCTCACTTACAACAAACAGTATAGCAACGGTAACCATTCCTTTGTTTGAAAAGCCCGCAAGTACTTCGTTGGCATTAATGGTTCCGAATATCATCAGGAATATCAGTGCTGAAAATAAGATTAGGCCTGGCCGCATAACTTCTTTGGCCAAAGCTGCAATCATGATAATAACAATAGCTAATACAATAAATCCCTGTGCTGTCATAATGCTATAAAGTGTGGATTTTGTAAATCTTCTTTATTGTAAGTCAATTCTGTTTTTAAGTCAGGCTGAAAAATATTTCGGCCAGCGGCTTTTAAAATGGCATGTCCGGCAGCAGTATCCCATTCCATCGTTTTTCCTAATTTCGGATAAATATGTGCTGTTCCTTCGGCTACCATGCACATTTTTAGCGAGCTACCTTTGTTGATTATCCGTATTGATTCGTGTCTCTTTTCGAGGTCTTCAATATAAATATTGGTTTCCTTATTCATGTGCGAGCGACTAACTACAACAATAAGTTCTTCTGTTTTTGATTTCTCCGGAAGTTTTATTCCTGAAAGCTGCATGGTTTGAAAGGTGCAATCCTTGGTAGGGTTTAAAAGTTTGAAAGCTCCGGTACCAGGAATTCCGACATAAAGTTCGCCTGTAACTGGCGCATAAATTACACCTGCTATAGGATGGCAATCTTGGATTAGTGCAATGTTTACGGTAAACTCATCGTTTCGTTTAATGAATTCTTTTGTTCCATCTAACGGATCGACCATCCAAAATAAATTCCAATTTTTTCTTTCTGAATACCTTAAATGGACTCCTTCCTCACTCAAAATTGGCAATTTGGTGTCTTCGAGTTGCTTAAGTATTTCTTCATGTGCCTGATGGTCAGCAATAGTTACGGGGGTTTGGTCATCTTTTATCTGCACATCAAAATCTGGTGATGAATACACATCCCTGATTTTGATTCCTGCAAATAAAGCCGCATTTATTGCTTTGTTAATGAGTTGAATTACTTCCATCCGTGAAATCGCTGTATCAGTTTTTTATACTTGTCGATTGTGAAAAGGACTAATTTTTAAAGTCGATTCAAAAGTAGATAAGAATGCTGATTCGCTTTTAGGCTTTTATACTTATTGTGGTAGGATAAAACCGGATATGATCAGAGCTGATTTGTGAAATAATTATGGAGTATAAATTTTAATGTCTTCCACTGAAATCTCAATTATGGCCGAATAACCCAGCTGTTCAAATTCTACAGCTGCTTTGTCTTTCCCTTTTATATGAACGAGTTTTGCTTGAAGTCCGATCAGCGGACCGGCAATAACTTCAATTGTTTGTCCCGGCTCAAGAGTTTCAGGAGTAATTTCAATATTCAGATTGTCTTGTTTTAGCATTAACTTCAGATAGTCGATCTGATGGTCAGGAATAACTGCAGCGGTTCCCTGAAATCTGACGAAACTGACAATGAAATTAGATTGCAGAACTAAATCATACTCCAGTCGGCTGATTTTAACGAATAAATAACCTGGAATAAGTGGCATTTCAACCCACTTTTTGCGGTCGCTCCATTGTCTTAATCTGCGCTGCAAGGGCAAAAAGCTTTCAATTCCTTTATGCTGAAGTTCTGTTTGTGTTTTTTTTTCAGCCCTGGATTTAATGTAAACAGCGTACCAATGATATAGATGGGCCTGGTTTACTTTTTCCATACCTTATCGCGCACAGCATAAATCCGTTCGATTATATCGACCACTTTTAAACCTTCCAATGCATTGGTGCTGATTGGTGTATGACCACTCAGTGTGTCTGCCACGTTTTGAATAACCATGTGGTGATTTTGTGCCGATCCTTTATATAATCCATAGTCGTTTGGCGGAGCGCTGGCTTCAAGTTCAGGCATTTGGTAATCCTTTATATTGCAGTAAACTACCTCGTTCATGTATTGGCCGGCAACTTTTATAGTACCTTTTTCTCCAATAATAGTCAGGCTGCTTTCCAGATTTTCGTGGTAAATGGCTGTTGAATAGTTTAAGGTGCCAATTCCCTCGTTAACGAACTCAAAATTAACGATACCTGTATCTTCAAAATCGGTTAATGACTGATGATTAAAGTCTTTGAATTGTCCACTAATGTTTTTGATATCGCCAAACAGCCAATACATGATATCGATGAAGTGTGAAAATTGTGTGAACAAGGTTCCACCGTCTAATTGTTCATCTCCATGCCAGTTTTTTCGGGTGTAATACCGTTCATCGCGGTTCCAGTAACAATTGATTTGCACATGGAAAAGTTTACCAAGCAGGGTCTGATCCATTATACTTTTTAGCCAAACGGATGGTGGTGAGTATCGGTTTTGCATCACACAAAATACATTTCGGCTTCTTTCCAAAGATTTGAAAACTATCTTTTCTGCATCAGCTTTGGTTAATGCCATTGGCTTTTCAACAACTACATGAAAGTTTTTGTCGAGTGCCTTAATAGCCATTTCTGCATGTAACCCATTTGGTGTACAGATGTTTAAGACGTCAACTGTAGTTTCTTTTTCCAGTAATTCATCTAGAGAAGAATAGAATGGAATGCCTTCATACGAAGCTTTACATTCTTCCGGAGTACGGATATCACAAACAGCAACCAACTCTGAATTCGGGTTGCGAAGAATCATTTCAGCATGTCGTTTACCAATATGACCTTGTCCGGCAACCGCAAAGCGTATTTTTTTTTCGGATAACATAGCAGATTTTGATCTTAGATTTTTGATACTTTACCATTTTCAAGTCTGTAGCTATCCTTACTTTCAGGGCAAATAGCCATTCCTTCGGTATTGAATTTTAATTTATGCCCGTATTCGCTCATCCAACCTGTTTGGCGCGCCGGATTTCCTAAAACAAGGGCGTAATCGGCAATATTTTTCGTAACTACTGCACCTGCACCAACAAATGCATATTTTCCGATGGTTATTCCGCAAACGATGGTGGCGTTGGCTCCAATTGTTGCGCCTTTCTGCACCAAAGTAGGCTTGTATTCGTTTTTCCTGACGATTGCGCTGCGGGGATTAATAACGTTGGTGAATACAGCTGAAGGGCCCAAAAAAACATCATCTTCGCAAATTACACCAGTGTAAACGGAGACATTATTTTGGATTTTCACCCTATCCCCAATTCGCACTTCAGGAGAAATTACCACATTTTGACCGATTGAACATCGTTTGCCAATGATGCAATTGGTCATGATATGCGAGAAATGCCATATTTTGGTTTCTTCGCCGACCTCGCAACTTGAGTCAATTACCGCAGTTTCGTGTGCAAAAAAGTGTGTTTCCATTAGCTAAAAAATTCCCGAATTGCCAATACGATGTAATTCAATTCTTCATGGGTCAGTTCGGTGTGCATGGGCAAAGATAATACTTGTTCCGAAAGTTCTTCTGCAACCGGAAAATCACCCTTCCGGTATCCCAAATATTGGTATGCTTCCTGCATATGAAGTGGAACAGGATAATAAACCATGCAGGGAATGTTTTTAGAATTCAGAAATCGTTGAAGTTCGTCGCGTTTACCTGGCACTTTTATGGTGTATTGATGAAAGCTGTGCGAACTGTAGGAAACTCTTGCTGGTATAGAAATTCCTGAAATTCCGGATAATTCTCTGTCGTAAAATTCTGCAGCTGATTGTCGAGCCATAACGTATTGATCGAGGTACTTTAGTTTTACATCCAGAATTGCGGCCTGAAGTGCATCTAATCTCGAATTCATCCCAATCTGCTGATAATAATAGCGTTTGCTCATACCGTGATTGGCAATGGACCGCATGGCTTGTGCCAGTTCGTCGTTGTTGGTAAATAACGCGCCACCGTCTCCAAAAGCACCCAGATTTTTGGTTGGAAAAAACGAATTGCAGGCAATGTCTCCAATTGTTCCGGCTTTTGCTGTCATTCCATTTCCGAAAATATATTCGGTTCCCAATGCTTGACAAGCATCTTCAATAACGAAGAGATTATTTTCCCGGGCTATTTCGTTCAATGATTCCATATCCGCACATTGTCCGTATAGGTGCACTGGAACAATAGCTTTAGTTGTGTGATTGATATGACTATTTATCAACTCGGCTCTGATATTAAAGGTATTGGGGTCAACATCAACCAGTACAGGCTTTAACTTTAGCAAAGCCAGAACTTCAAGCGTCGAAACAAATGTAAAAGGCGTAGTAATCACTTCATCCCCTTCTTTTAAATCCAAAGCCATCATGGCAATCTGAAGAGCATCTGTTCCGTTTCCGCATGAAATCACATGTTCAACATTCAGGTATTCTTTCAGATTTTCTTCAAAATCAAGGACTTTTCCTCCTTTTACAAATACCGATGAACGGATAACGTCGTGCATTGCCTGATCTATTTCTTTCTGTATTTTATGGTACTGACTATACAGATCAACCATTTGTATTTTCATAGTTGGTGTTTTGTAGTAAAACGGGGCATTTATTAATTTCGTATAAAGTTACTAATTCTCAATTTCGGAAAGAACTTGAGCAGGCGAAAATAGGGATTTGTTTAATTTGAAGCAGCCTTTACGTAGATCATTTGAATTATTAAGGATCAAATTAGGTTTTAACGCTATTATTAATGTAAGTTTCAGGCTTTTTATTCGCTGATAACTAGAATTTTATAATTTTTATTTGAATTTATTCCAGATTATATTGATAGTTTAATTTTAAAAGCATATTTTTGCATCCGCTTTTGAAAAACAAAAGCAAATGAGGATGACTCAGTAGCTCAGCAGGTAGAGCACATCCCTTTTAAGGATGGGGTCCTGGGTTCGAATCCCAGCTGGGTCACGTATTAGAAATTTAATAGCCTTGTAAATCAAAAGATTACAAGGCTATTTTCTTTTATTCATACCACTATTCATACCACATTTGTTTCTTTGTTACTTTATTTGGTAAATAAAAAACCCACAATTGATTGTCAATTATGGGTCATTAAAATGCCGATATTTATTTAAAAAATCACAAAAAGGCCAAATTATTTAGACAGCAGTTTGAAACTGCCACCTCCTTTCTTCAGGTTGGGGACTATGGTATTAAATATGGACATTAGAAAGTTGACAATTGAATTATCCTTTTCGGAAGGTGTCAGCCGGGCAATCAGATCAATGAATCCTAACAGTCCAATAAGTAAAGCGCCCCAATTATCCAGAAGAAAGTTTCCCGAACCTATCTGTTCAATACCGGGCTGTTCAGGAACCTCCGGAATCCCTCCTTCCTGCTGCACACTGGCAAGGGGTTCAGTACTTTGACTACCTGCAATGAAATTACTTTGACCGGCTGGATTTTCTGCCTGAACCAGATTGTTGAAGGGTAATGCAGCGAGTAAACCGATCATCAGGATCATAAACGAAATACATGTTTTCATAGAAATAAATTTTTGGTTATTAAATGAATGACGATCAAAATTGAGAAATAGAAATTCGGGGAGAAAGGACAAGGTGAGACGAGAGTATTCCGACCAAAAAGGGGGAATTAATCCCCTTTTCTTACGAAGCAATTAAAATTGAAAGATGTTCACCTTTAGAAATATCCACCGATTGGATGTACGCATCTTTGATCTGATTTGTCAACTGCTCATCTTCAAGATCAACACCTTCAATAACCCGAACCCAAGTCCAGAACAAATCAAAAACTTCATGTTCAGATTCAATTTCTGATGCTTCCAATGCCTCGATGTGGTCACAATCATACCACAAAACGATTTCCTGATAGTCACCAAATTCATGATTAAATGTTCTGACTGAGTAATATGTCCATGTTTTGAATTTCCGTGGTATTGGATAATTGTGGTGAAAGAAATCCAGTAGCACCTTCATTTCAACTTTCAGTTTCTTATAAAATGCTGAATCGCCCATTTGGGCGAATCCATTTGAGCCTATGACTAAATAATCCATTGTAAAAGGGTTTAATTTGATTAATCGAAAAATTACATATTTGTTGAAATCCACTGAAGAAATGCCTTTTCTGTAGTTAGATCTCCATTTATCCATATCTGGTGGATTTCAGTAATGATCTCCCAGGCATGACAACCTTGTGCAAAGAAGCCACCTTCATCATCAAAGATTTCAACTGTTCCAAGCGAAGTATTTATTTCACCGCAGGCATATTTCCCATTCAGCCAGCTTTCGTTTAATGTTATATCCATTTAAAATGCCGATGCCTTTCGGACTTATAAGGGTACCTGGCACACCCGGTTGACTAATAGATTACTAATTCAGGATAATTGTGTTCCTGACCTTTGGGCATTTTATGATACAACTCGTTGTAACATTCGCCCAGTTCGAACAGGTGCGGATGTTCACTCAGAGGATCATCAGATTCCAGGTAGGGACCTAAAACCCAAAGCAAGGCATCCATTAACCTTTGGTATTCCGGCATTGTCAATTCTACTGCATCCATGATCAATCCTCCGATGGTTTCATGATAAAAATGGCAGGTGAAGGGTCGTCAAAATCCTGAGGTTGAATGACTGATTTGAGCGTAACCAGTCGGATGGTTCGGTTATCCAGGCATTCAGGATCCAATTTTTCGTTGGCTTCCCAATCACCTTTATCAGCAAGCACCACATTCAGCTTAAATGACAACAGGGACTGGTTGCAGTTTCGGGCAGCCATGGCGAACATGAAAATCACATCCCACAGCCGTCCATCCAAATCCTGAACCTTTTCAAATCCTTCGGGTAATTCCACATATTTATCCCAAACTGCACGGGTAAGGTAAACCGGGTATTTTATTCCGGCTTCTTTTGAAATCTTTTGATCGACAAGGATTAAGAACCCATCTGCCACAGCCTGTTTGGTACTGTAGGTGTCGATTACTTCCCATTCTGTATAATCCATCATTTTTTGTCACCGGTGCCTTCCGGATTTATTTTGGCTTCTGGCTCGCCGATTAATTTTGAGCCAAAAGCATTGAGCAGCGCGGATTCTTGTCAAGGGCCACTTCGACACGCTACGCTGCTCAGTGACCAATCGAAGGGAGCTTGTATACCCTTGACATTTCCGGGATGCGATCAATAACTTCGCGACTAAATTGATAGAAGAAAAAACTCTCTCTGAACTTTGTCAGGCATAGGCACAAACATAAAAGGGAAAAAAGATAAACCCGAAAACTACAGGTAGCAATCGGGTTAAAATCAACAATCAAGCAGTAGTAAGCTAACTAATACGATGCCCTGGTTCTTCCGGCTCGCTTGCCTTCATATGACGACGTTCACGCCTTTCAGTTCTGCGGGCAATTCGTCTTTCTTTGCGGTTTGGGGCCTTTGGACTTGCAGAAGTATCCAGCAAATTTCCTTCGCCCTTTTGTTTGAGTTTACCGATTCGTTGGGTTTGAGCAGCAATAAAAGTGTCCGACATCACATTTAAAACTGAAGGTTTTGCGATTAATTTAATGGCAGCAACCATTCCAAGAACTATTCCCCCAAAAAGGAAAGCGATGTATTTCCATATCGTTGAAAAAAAGTTTTTCATTGCCAGTGATTTAGAGTACGGTTAATCCAGCCAAAGAAATATTTTTTGCTTGTCGGACGTTTGTTGCAAATGGAAATGTACCGGATTATTTTAGCGATGGCATAAGCTGCCAGGAAATGCTGAGCGTTGAAAAGGTTAATTGCCTCACAGGTTTTTGGGCCACATACACCATCCGATTTCACCCCAACTACCTCCTGAGCCAATGTAATGCTCACACCTGTACCCCCATTTACTGCAAAATCGAAGATTGATTCAGCTACCTGTTGATTATTAATTTTATCGCCGGAAATTTTCATCCAGAAATTCGAATGATAAAAAGATTTTACTTCGTACTGAAGCTGCGTGTTTATTTCAACTTCATGCTTTTCAATAAGCGAATCAGGGAAGCCAGACTTCGTTTTTAGTAAATCAATGATATCCCAACCGATCCAGTCCGGATTCATTTTCCGGGCAATTCCCTTGTATGTTTCACCTCCCGGATCATCCGGATCATTCACATATCCGCCTTCATGGGCCAGTATAAGTTCAAAAGCCATATCAAACTTTGCCATTTTTCTGCCTGATTTTACGGATTGAAATACAGATAGTCAGAATACCAACAATGAGCGAGACGATAAACGCAGCGGTTTGTAACCAGAAGGTGATTTCGTCCTGTGTTGCTTTGTCGAAGTGAAGCATGGATCCAAATAAAAAGGTTATAATCGTCCCCAATGCACCCACTTTGGGAGAATCTTTCATAGCGTTTTTATTTCAAAGCTAGACCATACGATTGCAGCGGGAAAGGACAGGTATAGCCATTGAAGTTATCAGTTTTTTCAATTCTAAGGGAAAAAGCAGTACAATTTGGAATCATGAAAACTATACTTTAAACCCTTTAATTTGAGTTGCTTTGATTGCATTTACCGAGATTGAAGTTCGCATTTCTTCGATGATAAACTCTCCCTCCCGGGTTCGGTACTTTTGGCAGATGTTTTCAATCACATAGCGCAGCACATTAACCGGCAGGTCAAATTCAGCAGATACCGGAAGACGGTCAGCCCAGAATCTATTCCAGTTTTTCCAGTATTTAGGCAAGATACCGATCAGTGGTTTTTCATATTCGAAAGAAAAATCAACCAATTCATGAGCACCAGAAGTGCCAAAGTTCTGAATGAGTAATCGGGGTGCAAATTCAATTTTAGCATCTTTCCAGGCATCCGTATTTCCTTTTTGGCGCACTATGGCAAAAGAAGCTGGAGTATCGGACATCCCAAATACAGGAGCCCAAGCCGTTTTTATTTCCTCCACTTTTTCTTTGCCGTATTGGTACCAGCCATTCTGAAGGCCAATAGATAATTCAGTCCAGCCCAGGAAGTCACGGGTTGTTTCCTCTTTGGTCTGCGGATCGACTTTGGTTTCCGTCAGCCATTTGTATTCCACAAAAACACCGGGAACAGTGAGGTAATGGATGTCACCTACCTGAATGGTACTTTGGTCGAGGTCAAGCTGGAGGTTTGCCCAGTTGGAAAGAGGTTCTTTGATGTCTGCACGTCTTTCGTCCAGATCAACAAACCTTTCCGAAAAAATGAGATCGTTTTTGTCAGGTTCCCTGATAAAGTTCAGGGCAATAGATTCTTTGGAACCGATATCCCAGGCTCCAGTAAAGAATGAATTCAGGTCGAAAGCCAGATCTGTTATCAGTTTTTCGCGTGAATAAACCTTAACAGTTTTATTGGGCAAAAAGTGAAAACAGATATTTAGCAGATTCTGGGTAGAAAGGAGCATTGATCCCAGCTTAATTTTAGGCAGATGGTTTTTAGGTTTGACCGAAGTGGGAGAATTTCTGATGTAGGCAATCAATTCTTTTCCCAGGCTTTTGGTGTAGTCGATCTGATTAAATTCCGCTACCGGACCAATCGGAGTAGTTATCATCAGGAAAAATTCTTCCATTTCAAACTCCAGATCCATGATGTCGAAATTGTTGTAAATGACAAGTCTTTTAAAGGAGCTGTCATTCTTCAGAATACTTTCAGTTATATGAAACCCCGAAGTTTTTAGAGCCTCAGTAATAACCCAGTTTAGGTAAAAGAAAGGTGTAATGACAGATACCTGTCCGGATTCATAGCTATTGTTTTTCTGTCGCAGAATTTTCAAATCAATAACCGAATCCAGTTGTTTGATCGATAGATCAGGCCGAAGAGCATTAACCCGTGCATTAACCGATTTATTGTAAAGAAAATTAATGGCCTCAGTTTCATAATCAATTTCCCTTGTTTTTCCTGTTCCCCAAAATTCTTCCCACCAGTTCCGATCTGTATCCGGGACAATCACCGTTCGCTTAACCCTAACCCCTTTATCCTTGAAGAATTCAGCATTCTGGATAGGGAAACAGCAATATTTATGCGTTTCCGGTGCATAGTTGTTGCAGTTTATCCAGGGTATTTGCTGACTGAATACCGGAAAATCCAGAATGTCGCGTTCCGTTTCCTCTTCACCCAGCACACCCAGCTGATCGATCAGGGACGCCTCATAAGTTCCATTCGTTGCGTTTACAATTGAAAGGGTTCCTGCCATCAGCAGAACCCCACCAAAGCGAACTTCAAAACCCGGAAACTGCTGATCTTTTTCAGCCCGGTATTTAGCAAATCGTTGCGGGTTCCCGAACAGGGATCGCGTAAAGTCGTTGATTGGGAACGAAATACTAATTCCATATGCACCGGGAATCTTATCAAAAAAGCAGGCTGGGTTTTTCCATACCAGGTCCATGGTAAAATCCGGTGCAAGCGGAATCTGGTTTGCATTCAGGGAAAGTGTAAGCATGGTAAGGAGATCAAATGTTCTTTTTTTTCAAAACTCCCCACTTTCTTCTCTCCCGGAAAGGACGATTTAGAGGAACGTTTTTAACAGGCTCAAAAGCTGTTCATATTTGGGAGAACGTAAAATGTAACTCACTGCCGATTCTTCGTTCAATGATTCAATTTCCTGTTTGGCAGAGCCATACATGGCGCGGATGACCGGCATCAGCCTGATCAAACCTTCAGGTTCCACTTCGTAGTTAAGTTTGATCTGAACAATGATGTTGGCCATTTCCTCCCGAAGGTGAGCAAGCTCTACGTATAACCCTGATTTACGATCCTCCAGATTCATTACTAAGGGTAAGATCTCATACAAAACAGCTCCCTGTTGGACACTGTAAAATGGGTCACCCAAACGTTCAAATTTTGGGTCATATTCCGGAATAATCTCATCGACCCAACCGTCCATGTCATGCAGATCAGTTCTGTTTTCATAACCACCCCAAAAACCTTCACCGTTTTCGCGAGTAAAAGTACCCGGTATTCCAGACATTACAATCTGGTCATTTTTTACTAAATGCTTCATATCCTTAGCTTATTATTTTACCAATACTGATACACCTCCATGTTTTAGAGCCAGCAACACTGGAGTATGTGTTTCCATAGTTCGCGGACACTTTCAGGTATCCGGCACTCGCCGTGTGATAGGCAAAGTACTGACCGGAGAATGAGCAATCCACATGAGGACCATAACCAATAGTCCTTGATGACCAGTTTACGCCATAATCTGTCGAATAATAATACTGAATAGCCATATACTGTCCAGTTCCGTTTACACAAGCGGAGGATGCGCCATAAATTGAACCGACGGTCCAACTCGCTCCATAATTACCTGATATTGCGCTGTATCCCTGGTAAACGGCTGCTACGATGTATTTTCCGTCTTTTGAAATATCCATCCCGTAAATTGCGGCATACGTGGCTATGGTAAAACTTACTGCACTGAATGTAGCTCCGTAGTCCGATGAAAGCATAAAATACTGGGCTGTATAAGAAGTCTGGTAAGCCAGAACATACTTCCCGTCGTGCGAGCACTTAAGAAGGTTGTGGTTCCCCAGGTTTTGTGTCAGTGTTGTAAATGTTGCCCCATAATCCGTGCTTTTCTTTAGGTAATAAGAACTACGGGCATAGATATATTTTCCGTCAGCTGACATCGTTGCAGAATGTCCGTATGTGTTGGAGCTACATGTTCCAATGGCATTAAAAGTCGCTCCGGAGTCCCTGGACAAATAGGTTATAGTCGCATTTGAAACAAGGATATACTTCCCGTCACCACTTATTGAACAGCTTTTCCATGCACCTGTTGATCCCCGGGATGACCAGTTCTGGCCAAAGTCTGAGGATATCCAGATGTAATCGTTATCAGCCACCGCAACCATGTATTTCCCATCAGCTACAGCTGCCACTCCGGGTTTTATTCCATGAATTCCAATTCCCGGTATCATTTAGACTCCTTTCATTATTACGGTCAGCAGCTTTTCGCTGCCAGAAGTTGCGTCAATGCAGGTCAGGGAAACATAGAATGTCCCTGAATTTGCAAAAGATGCATTCCCTTCCACGGCGATGTGTTTTACTGCAGCTGCCCAGCTTGGTGTAAATCCATTTGCAACAATTATTAGCAGGAATGATTTATTCACTTCAAATCCTGTAAATGTAAAAGCTGTATTTGCTGACAGTGTCATTTCTCCAATCCCGCTGGCGGAAAGATCCACGGAGGCAGAGATTGTGCCTTTCTGTTTTAAGGCTGAGGATACTCTGGCATAGGATACTGAGCCATCAGTCAGAGGACTATCATTAAATCCATCAAGGATTCTAAACCAGGCTCCCCAAGTTCCATTTATTTTTTTTCTGATGTATGTTTTACCATACTGTCCATCTTCCTGAATAAACAAAAGTTGGTTAATCCAGGTATTTGGCCAAGAGGTTGTGACATGGAGATGCCCATATTTGGCGACAGGTCCGTTAGTTGCTCCGGTAAAATAATAAAATCCTGATTTGGTTGCATTATTGGCATCTGTAACAACATTGTCAGAATACAGAGAGGTGCTGTTAACACCACAAATCAGGAGTTCCGAGGCATGTTTTCCATCTAGTAAATCGGCATCCAGGCCACTGTTTGGACCGTCAACGCTTTTAACTTTAGTCAATACATCATCTGCCGAATAAACTTGAGCCAGCAAATAATTTGATTTGACCGATTTAATTTCCTGGGCAATCCTTGATGCCAGGTTTTCCAGACGTTCAATGAGGTTCATTGTGTACAATTAAAGCAAGGCCGATTCAAAAACAGCAACAAAATTGGTTTCCGGGTTACCGATCTCCGTTTTGGTATAGGCATCGGAGATTCCAAAACCCTCGATGGTAGTAGGTTTGCCCCCCAAACTAGCGAAAGACACTCCATGTGGATTACCTGTTTCCTGGCTATGGTCAAAGGCCGTTTTGCCATGATCACCCCGGTGAGCTGTTGCTGACGTTTCCCCTAAAGCCAGCGCCCCATTGGTAGCCACATAACCTGTTCCAGACCAGCGGTAGGTCTTGTTTTCGTCTATGGCCACATAAAGAATTCCACTTGTTCCGCTGGCAGGGAAAGCAGCAAGGTTGCTAAATTCCAGGATATCGTCCACGAATGCCGGGAGTTGGTTGGCAGGAACTTTTCCTGTACCATCCAGACTGGCATAACCATTGGCAGCCCCTTTATTGGCCAAGTTCTCCGGGGTAAATCCCAGGCTGCTTTGTTTTCCGGCAATGGCGCCCACCAATTCATTTATGGCAGCGAGTATGCTGGTTTTAACAGCGGTATTTAAGCCGCTCAAGTCTCCTGAATTATTTCCGGAGACTTTACTTTTAACCGACTTCAATTCTGTTGCGATGCGGGTTGCAAGTTCTTCAATGCGTGTTTTTAAACTCATGATATTTGTGTTTAGATTAATTGATTTTCAAAAAACAGGGCCACGTTACCAATCTCGTGGTCATGATCGTTTGCAGCCTTGTGGATATATTTATTCCGGACTTCATCCCATACCGGAACATCGCCGTCCTTCTTATCCCTATCTGCAATTTCCCCTGCAATGGAGTTGGACAGGACTATAATTTTTTTGTTTGATGCTCTATTTGCCGTCATTTTATTTCCAGTTTAGTGGTATTGTGGCATAGTTGCTCAACAGAGTTCTGTTTCGGAAGCACTGGGTCCCGGCCGGGCTTCCTGATTTTATCCAGAGCGCTGGTGCCGGTCCTGTCATTTTATTCCAATCTGCAGCAACATAACCCGTATAAAAGCAGCCCTCATAGGTGCTGACCAGGGGTTTATTATCGAATAGTGAGGAGGGTATTTCCTGTAGATTTTTGCAGTTGCCAAACGTGTAATAAAAGGTTGTTACAATGTTACAGCTGGAAAATAGACCTGCGGGTATAGCTGTCAATGCGTATAAGTTGTAAAAAGTCTGGTAGAATGAATTAATGATCAGGTTAGTACTGAAAAGCGACTGTGGAATCGACGTGATACCGGTGCATCCGCTGAAGCAGGAGGCCAGTGTTGAAACTATAGTGCAGTTTATAAATAAGGTTTCCGGAATAGCTGTCAGGTTCAAACAGTTCATAAATGTGGACGAAAAATTTGTCACAGCTGTATTGCTGATAAAAAGATCCTGAGGAATGGCAGCTGCTAAAGTGGCTGAAAATGTACCGGCGAAAGTTGTTACCGCGGTATTGTACTTAAATAAATCCGAAGGAATAGATGAAATTTTTGTTCCTGAAAACGAATAGCTAAAATCCAAAGCCAGGGTGTTAAGCTGGAACAGGCCATTGGGTATTTCGTTAAATTTTGAGCAGCTGTTGAACAGGTAAGAAAACCCGCGGACAGAAATGTTGGTCGAAAAAAGTGAAGCCGGCACTGTGCGCAGTTCCGTATTGTAATAAAAGCATCCGTCAAAACTTTCAACTTTGGTATTGGTTTCAAATAAGCGCTCTGGCACAGCAGTGAGATATACGCCATTGTTACTGAACGTATATTGAAAGTTTACCACTTTGGTGCAATTGACAAAGATGAATTCGGGAATTGACGTCAGCCTGCAAGCCGTAAAACATCCATAGAATGTATTTACTTCAAGGCAATAATCGAATAGGCCAGAGGGTATTACTGAGATCGGGCAACTTGAAAAAGTAGATTGAAAAGAAACCACTTTGATGAACGGATCAAACAGTCCGGCCGGAATAGAAGTCAGGGAGGAGCATGAAGCAAAAAGATAGTATGCTGTTGTATTGGCTGTGCATCCCTGAAAAAGAACTGAAGAAATGTTATTCAATTTGGAGCACAGATAAAATGTTTGTCCAAAGCTGGTGCACAGCGTTTGATCTTTAAACAGTTCTGATGGAATACTCAGCAAGTTTGTGCAATTATAAAATGCAGAATAAAAGGAACCAGCTTTTATCTGTGTAAAGATTCCCTGAGGCACCATCGATAATGCAGTACAATTTTGGAAAACATACGAGAAGTCAATGCCTAAAAAGGACTGGGTCCCAAATAGCGTAGCTGGAATATTGTTTAGCTTTTGACAATAGCCGAAAGTATTGTTGAAAGAGTGTACATTGACCTTTGTGGAGAACAAGTTTGCCGGTGCAGTTTCCAGTTTAGAGCAGTTATAAAATGTCGATCCAAACGAATAGGCATTTACATTATCGCGAAAAGTATCCCCATTCACAGAAAGCAGGTTCTGACAACCATAGAAACAGGAATCAAAATGAGTCGCAATTGTGTTCCCAAAGAAGATACCGTAGGGAATATAAACCAGGGATGTACAGCCATTTGCAAAACCCGTGAACGATTTTACTGCCGGGAGTTTGCTTCGCTGGTCAGGGAAAGTGACCAGGGCGGAACATCCTGAAAAGTTTAACTGCCGGAAGTCGCAATTGCCCCAGCTTATAACCCGGGTAATCAGCAGCCTGATATGTTGGTATTGACTAACGGCAAAACCCTGCATCGTCCCGGTAATTTCAATCAGGTAAGTGCCTTTTTTTGTGTAGGTATGTGAGGAGAGGGGGCTGTTGTACAAATATATTTTCTCAGATTCAGGAGATCCATCCCCCCAGTTGACGCTATAGTTGTAGGTGTGGGTATGGAGCAGGTAGTTTGCTCCCTGGTAGTAATAATAGCTTGCAGGGGTTGGTAGTTGAAACACTTGACCAGCTTCCACCTCTATTTCGATCATAAAAACATTGGGTTTGGGTTCAATGTAAGCATCCGGCCTTACCTTGAGCACCTTGCCGGATGTACCTCTTAAAACTTTATCGGTTGATCTGAGTACTTTCATGGTTTATTGCATATAGAATTCAAAACCCGATTCATCCTGTTTTACGCGAAGCGAATACCCGGCAAAACCAGCCAGACTTTGCGGCATATCAGCCAAAAGTGTTGTTCTGGCAATTTCGGTCAGTAGTTCTTCCGACTCCATCAATTCCAATCCGTCTTCCTCCTCGGTGACCATTGGGACAGCTTTGGATTTGCCAGCATAAGTATCCTCTAAAACATCAATGAGTTGTAAAAATGATGTGGTGAGTGTAGGCTTATTAATCAGGTGGTTGTATTCACCAGTGAAGGCTACCTGTGAAAGAGAAATGCCCAGTGGAATTGCAATACTCAGGTCAGGAAGTCCGGCAGAACGTTTCAGGGTGAGTGTCCTGGTTTCCAGATTGTAAAGTAGTTGAGTTACATATTTGTCATCAAAAACATTTTCAACAATTTCCTCGCCTTCCTCAATTTTAACCACCAAGGCAGTTCCTTCAGGATTGGCTGTACCAAGCACTTCGCGCACCTGACCAACACGCCACACTTCCGGATCAGACTGGGTCATCAGTTCTCCGGCCACAGTGGTGGATAAAAAATACACTTCATCAGGAATATACATACCCGGCAAAGGCCCATGTTCGATATACCTGAAGGTATCCGCATCTATGATTTCGCTGACAAAAGCAACTGTACCTGCGTTTGAAACCTGGTCTGCTTTGGTTTTAATCCAAACGGATAAGGCCGGTTTAATGGGAGTCCCAACGCAAAAGCCATGATCATTTTGGATTATAATTCTCTCGGTATGGGTACAATCCTTTTTCAACGCCAGTTCGTGCCATGCGCCGTCGAAACTGATTTCAACCCTTTTCTCCAGGTATTGCAATATTCCATTTTCCGGAATTTCCGTGCCATGCTGATAAGCAGACAGGCGTACTGCATTGAACAGCTTTAGAAATCCTGATTTGAACAAGAGCAAGGCATCCCTTCGGGAATACTTATCCGGCCCGTTACCAATGGTAAGAAGCCTGTCAGTCAGTATCCATTTTTCAGGATCGTCATGAGTGGCCAGATCATTGTAGCTGCCCAGCACCAGTTCCCGGAAGGCCTGAGAGATCAGGCCCGTTCCCACATCCGTTGATTGGTTACCGTTTATGGAATTTTCAATTCCAATAGCCACGCCAAAATCAATAAGCGAGTTAAAACAATTGAGCAGCCATTTATCGGGGTCACGATCATATTTCTCATTGATAAGGCCCGGGTACTCTCTCCATAGCGCATCAATGAGTGCAGATAACCTCCGGTCATTGAGCATCTTTTTTAGTTGTGAGGGTGTCATAGGCAGGCCTCCCGGATCGTTAGACTCAGGTTGGGAATATCCCAATCGCTTTTGTAGAGTTCAAACTCCCCAGCTTCAACAACGACAGGCAGCAAACGGCTGTGATCTTCCTGATCAATCAGCCAGGTGTTCCTCGATTCAAGGATATCGCGGATCATGGTAATTTCCTCCTGCGATTTATATCCCGTATTGATTGACCATGAACGTGTCCCTGATGCCGACAAAACGATAATCCCGGCAGTTTTGGATCCGGTTAATGCCGGAAGTTCCCGGATTGCAATCTCATTTTCAGTTTTGAGATTCTCAGCATGCTCTCCGGTCAGCCAATAAGATTCAATGACATGAAAAGGGTTTTGATAAAACAGGAAGAATTCATTTTCGTAATACTTGTTGTCGATCACAAAACGCAGGCGTTCAGAAATATCCCCAACAGAATCTTCCAGCCAGACCGTAAATGCTGTGGCCAGCGTTCCCGGTGGCAAAGTCGGAGGAATATTAAACCCCAGAAGACGATGATTGATTGACAATTCGAGCAATCCTGTCTCAGTGTATAAAACTACATCCTGGCTGTAGGAGAAGATGGGAAGAAAGCCAGAAGTGTTTTCCACCTCAATTCTCAGTACTGCGGCATGAGTCTGGTTCCACCGGCTCAGGTACCAAAGTTTAACAATCTGGTTGGGCGACACTACCGAATTGCTCCGGACGTTGGTCAAAAACTTTCCCCCTTCAATATATTCCGATGCAAAACTCTTCCCCTGGTCGTTCAATATCCCCAGCATGTTTGGCCTGAGTTTACCTTTGATAACTCTGATTTGATGGTTCGCGCTAATGTTGTTCCAGCTTTCTACGCGATCTCCATTCTCATCTGTAAAAACTTCACCCGTATCAATCGTAGCATTAAATACCAGGCTTCCGTGAGCAGATGCAACGCCTGTCACCGGGAAATGAAATTCCGGTTTCATGGGCTGACCAAAATAACCCTGGATTTCGAAAACAGAAACTCCATTCCGGGGTGCAATTTCCTCGATGAACGGAGAGCCAACCAGTTCCGGACAACTTATTTTTAAGGCCAGCCGGTGATTTGGCTTTGAACTGGCGCAGCTTAAAACAACTTGAATAGGGTTATCTGAAAGATGGACCAATCCACCTGTTATGGTGTGTGAAACATTCATTGTAAAAGATTTGGTATAAATGATGGATTAAAAGTATGGAGCATTAGAAGGTCTGGAAAGGACACATTTGCACTATTTGAGGCCTGAGTTTTTAAGCCTTTGGTATTGCTCCTGTTTACGCTCCAGCATTTCAAGCGAAATGCTGGGATTCCATTTGGTCAAATCAGAAACCGCAGCAGCCAATAAGCTTAGTAACTGATTTTGTTGCTGGTTTGCGGATTTATCCCTCGTAAATTCTTCCTGTATGTTCAGGTGATTGGTTGCACCTCCTTTCCCGGTGTTTCCGGTATAGCCACCTAATACATAACCCATGGATTTGCTTGTTTTTACTGCCCCCTGACTTACCAGATAGCGTGTTTTACGGAAGTTTTCCAAGCCTGCCACCATAAGGGCTATCTGCGGATTTCGGAGCATATCAGCCGGAACGACATATTCCCCTTTGTGGACAATTCCGGCAGGTTCGTATTTACCCCCATTCCCGGTAAACCCTCCATCATAGTACCCTTGGGGTTGTGAAAAGCTGGCAATTGATTGGGCTACGATTGATGCAATACTTCCAACTGCACTTGCTGTGTTTATAGCCACCCACGGCATTCCAAGGGTTAAGGGAAACTGGGCAACTGCTTTGGCATTTGCTATGGCTGTATTGAATACCACCTGACCTATGGCTGCAGCCTGCTGAAATAAAAACAATGCCTTACCCAGTGCAGTTTCCTTTCCGGCCAGATCAGCCAGACCACTAAATAATGAATTTGCGGCGGAGAAAACGGCATCGTTAATTTCCTGCTTTTTGGCCAGTTCATCCAACTTGATCTGAATGAGTCTGTCGGCGAGACTGCGTTCTGCCTGAGCTATTTTGGCTGCATTTCCTTGTGCATCCAAGAGCTCCTGTCCATAATTCGCCCTTGCCATTTCACGTTGTGCAGCAAAATCTTCCTCGTCTGTAGTTGCTTTGGCCTGACGGATCAGCGCTGCATCAAGTTGTGCCTTAACAGCTGCAGCAGCATTTAAGTCAGCCATATTTTTCAGGTGGGTGGCCTTCTTTTCTTCAATGGTTTGATTGATTGAATCATTAAGTGCTACTTCCTGCTGTGACAGCTCTTTTTTATCCAGCAACTGCTTTTTTAAACCTTCCAGTTCCTCTTTCCAGCGTTGCTGTTCAATTACCTTTTGTTTGTCAATTCCATCTTTCAGGTTCTCAATTCTGGCATCAGATAGTTCTTTTTGAGCCTTATCCAGAAGATCTTTAACAAGATTTTCGGCTTCTACCTGTTTGGACAATGAGTCATTGTAAGCCTGCTGATACTCTTTGCTTCCCTTTTTGTAGATCTTCATTTTGGCATCCAGAAACTTTAGTTCCTGCGCCAGTAGCTCAGCTTTATACTGGTCATCTGAAGTTTTTCCTTCCAGATGGTTTTGATTGATCAGAGCCATCTCAGCCTGATTGGCTGCCTCGGCAGCGTTCAACCGATCTTTCACGAAATCGCTGTTACTGCTTTCATTTTTTGTCGTTCCCAATGCATTGAGCCTGTCTATTTCCTTCTGAATGGATTCGATGGCTCTGTTTCGTGCAGCAATCTCAGCTTCGGTCGAACGTGGCATTTTGTTGGCCAGCTCCAGTTCCAGTTCTTTGGCACGCACCAAGTCTGCATTGGGTCCTGCTCCATCGGGGCCAGCACCCGGGTTTTGTAAATCCAGTTCCAGTTGTTTGGTGGTTATTGCTGTCAGTTTTTCTTTCTGAAGGTTGAGTTCCTTCTGCTTGTCAATCAGGTTTGATGCCGATGTTGCAGCATTTCGTCCGGCAAGTACAGCGGAATTTCCGAAAGAAAGCATGGTGTTTCCAAGGCCCTGCCAGAAGGAGGCTTCAGTTCTTTTTCCTGAAGAAAGATCCAGCAATTCTTTTTCAACTTCGATCAGTTTTTCAGAAGCAGCCTGTACTTTAGCTTTTTGAAGGATCGAAGCGATGTAAGCATCCACCGCTTTTTGTGCCCCTTCAGTCTGGATAGTTTCCAGAGAAAGATTCCCAAGGTATTGGGGGGAGATAGCTACAAGTTGCTGAATAGCATTGAGTCTTTCCTCTTTGGCCAATTTTTCATTGCGTGCGATATCCAGTAAACTTCCCAGCTTGATTTTTTCTTCCACGATGCTTTTTTGTGCCTGCAAATTCACATCATTCATCATTTTCTGCGCCTTTTGAGCGGCGTTCATTTGGCCCGAATAAAAATACAAGGCTGTTCCGGCGGCTACCATAAGACCCACGATCAACCCAATTGGGTTGGCTGCTAAAGCGGCAGAAAATGCCCGAAATTGGATAGAAGCCGCCGCCAGGTTTCCGGAGAGCAAGGCTACTGCTGCGTTGTACAGGGATATGGCTGCGAATTGCACATTGTAGGCAAGTGCCTGTAGTTTACCAGTGATGATGTTGATTAGCTTTTCTTTATTCAGTCTGGCCTCCCATAGTGAGGCTAGTTTGGTTGCCAGGGTGTAGGCTGTAAGCGAATAAATAAGGGTAAGGATCAGCGTTTTGTGTTTGCCAATAAAATCAAGGGTGATCGTTGTACCTTTCACAAAATAGGATAGGGCGTTGGTGCTTATTTTTAGGGCTGGCGCCAGCTTTTCACCCAGTTCAATACTCATGACGTTCAGTCTGTTCTTTGCCTGAGCAAGCTTGGAGTTGTTGTTGTCGGTGTTGATGGCTGCCTGTTCGATGGCTACATTGGTTCCTGTAACGGCTTTTTCATATTTTTTAAGCTCTGCGACATTGGTTATCAGGGTTTGTGCTACAGTGATGTTTTCCAGTCCAAACAAGTTCATCATTTCGGAAGCAGTCAGTTGCTTTTTGGCCAGGTTCTCAATGGCAGTAGAAAAACCCACAATTTTTGGATTGGTATCATCGGCACCGGTTTGCAGACGGAGCAACATTCCCCGAAGTCCGCGACCGGCAATCTCCGGGGAAGTCATTCGGGGAGCCAGAGTTTCTAAAGCGGCGGCCAGGGTTTCAATTGACAATCCTGCCTGCGATGCGACGGTCCCGGCTTTTTCGAAACCAACGGTTAGATAGGGGATTTCACCAGCACCTTCCTTTGAACCAGCACCCAATACGTTAATGATCCGACGCGCCTGGTCTGCAGACACATTGTATTGGTTCATTACCATGGTAAGCGCTTCGATTGCAGGCTGCAATTTAATTTTAGCAGCATCGGAAAGAATAATGGCTTCCTTGGTTACCGACAACAGCGATTCTTTGTTTTTAAGCAATTCCGGACGAGCCGATCCGGTTTTGGTGAAGGCATCTACAATTTCCTGGGCGCTTTGTGTTACCCGTATCCCACTTTCAAGCGTTGATGTGGAAAGATCTTTTGCTTTTTGGCTCAGCCAATCCAGGTCATCACCGGTCAGGCCTGTCAGTGCTGATAGGTTATCCAGGCGCTCCTCAAAATCGTTGTAGGATTGAACCACCTTCCGGATGATTAGTACAAGTCCTGTCAGGGTTGCGATTACGCCCATTGCCAAAGCCTGATACCGGTTAAAAGCATCACCTATTTTTGCCATCGACCAGCCTTTCTCAACTCCGGCTAGGTCCTGACGGTGCTGATCGAGAATACCTTTTAAGGACCGGATCTTTTGCATCTGGGCAATATATTCCTGGGAACCGATTTCCATACGTGACTGGGCATTGACCAGTCGGTTCATCTCGGCACGTATGCTGGCAATGTCGTTAGTGACTTCTTTGCCATTGATGTAAAGGTTTATTCGTCGGGTGTATGTACTTGCCATAAAAAGCGATCTCTGATTTGGAATTCAAAGATCATTTCAGGCCGGAGGGCAGGAAAGGACAATAAATTAGTCACAAGAAGGCCTGTGTGATTATGGTGAGAACTGTAATTTATTGATTTTTAATTAAAAATAAATTCGAACACTTTAAAATTTGAATTAGATTCCTTAAATTTGATCACCTAATAAGACAATAAATTTAAAAATGTAGGTTTTACACCATTGTCTTTTTAATACTGGATCTGAAGTTCAAGCAACAAATACTTTCCTAAAAAACCACAATCAACCCCTGTTTTTCATTGTTACGGTATACATGATGGTGTATGAAGTTTTGTGCACCAATCATAAACCGGAATTGGATTTTTCTTCAAAACCTAAAATCGTTGGTCATGAAAAAGTCTTTACTTATTATTACTATTATTCTCTTTTCCGACATTATGGTGCCGGCTCAGGTAAACAAAATAACAAAAGAGAAGTCAGTTAAAACACCGAAAACAGAAGTGGCTCTTCCCCCCATGAAGGTCATTCCGAAACAAAACTTATTCATTCTTGCCAAACGGGATACGAACATCACAATCCATTTAACACGCAGTAAACTGGATTATTTCAGGCAAAATAAGATTGATCTTAGCCTTAAAGCTTCTGAACTGCTAGAAAATTATAATGACCTTATTTTGTTGGACATTAAACCTACTCCATCCTCTGACCTTAGTACATCACCTGTAGAACAACCAATTGTAATTGCCCAGCACATTTTGGAAGACGGCGGATTTGAAACAGAATATGCAGATGGAAGCAAAAAAATTCAGTATAAAAGTGGTTACACCATGATTTTTCCGGATGGCAGGCAGATGCGAGCCAGTTATATGACTGTTTCTCCATTTATTCCGCCGACAACACCTGACGATGAAAATCAGACCAGGTATCTTCAAAATGTCAGCGATGCACTGTTGAGTCTGCTGTCAGAATTCCTGAACAATGACAGTGTCAGCATAACAAACTTTAAAAAGGGCGAAGCTGGTTTGAATATTTATCAGGTGATCAACAGACGAATTGAATTTCTAAATTACATCAATCAACAAAAATGAAATCACTAACAATCTTTCACAGGAGTCTGTTTTTGCTTGTTTTTCTTAGTTGCCTATTTTCAAATATAACTTTTGGGCAATCCAGTTCAGATACTGTAAAAAGTTCTATAAGTCAGGATGATGTAAAAAATAAAGCTGGTATTAAGACTCCGGATGACCTGGTTAACGGATTTGAACAACTGGAAAAGGAACAGAACACAAAAAGCAACTCTGTCTCAGGCTCACTAAACGAAGGTTTAAAGGATAGCAGATTGGATTCAGTTAAACTGGATGCTTGGAAAAGTTATTATAATTATATGACCCATGGGTACCGTCATCGGTCAAATGTATTTACGTGGCAGCTCCTTTCGTCCGTAATCATATTTTGTATGGTTATTTTTCTGGTACTTTCTGGAATTTACTTTGCTTGGTTACAATTTAAGCTGGCTATGAAGGTAAAAGAGAATGGTGACGGGACTGGCTCCGAAAATCTAACTACAGAATTAAACATGTCCTCAAAAGAGATAAAAGTAAGTTCGCCTGTTTTGGGTGTCATCATTCTGATTATTTCACTGGCATTCTTTTATTTGTATCTCGTGTATGTTTACCCCATCAATGAATTATTTTAGAACATGGATTAACCAGTACTGAAATTACACAATTCGCATTTTTATTGTATTTACCGCAGCATCGGCATTTATTTCAGCAATCCCATCAGCCAGTTCAGGAAGGTATTTATCCAGAACAGGGTTGAACCATTCCACAGCAATTCGCTGCTGACCTCTGGGTGGATTGATGGCCGTCCGGCGAACAAAGCCTAATCCATTAGATTGGTAACCGCGGCCAACTCCTTTATGAACGAAAACGCCGTGCCGTTCGAACTGAAAGCCCACATAGTTGGCCAGGCCAAGGTCTTTTCCCACTTTACTGTTAATACTTGAGGCTAGTTTTTTTTCAAGCTGTTTCCCACCATGCCTTAGTACAGCAGATTCAAATTTACCATCGGAAAACCAACGGGCGCTGCTGCGCAGGGCACTACGCACTTTGGGCGTCCATTTCTGAATCAATTCATTTTGCCGACGGATTATCTGCTGATCAGTTTGAACGGTCAAGCCAGCAACCGTAGATTGAGCCGAACGTTTTGTATTTCGGCCGGACAGTTGGCTGATACCATCGTTTTCGTGGTTTAGATCGTAGCCCATTGGAATTATAAATTTTGAATTTTGAATGATGAATTAGCTTCAGCCTTCGGAGAGCCATTTGGTTGGATCAATTTCATTGAAATGTGGCGAGGTCAGTGTGTAGGTGAAACGAATGCCATAATTGCCATCAATTTCGTTGGCAACAAGCAAGGCTTCAACACTGGAAAAATCAAAATCACGCACTGCAGCTATGCGTGGATTTCGTTTATCGGCTTTAATCCGGATTAGCAGTTGATCACCAATTTCCTCCATATTTTCCCATACCTGCTGTATAGACTGATAGTCTGATGGATCAGAAACATGATCCATCAGGATAAAGGCACCCCTGCGATTTTTCAGCAGGTTGTCGCTTTTGTTATCGGTGAAATCATAACTGTAACCTTCCAGAATAAGAAAAGGATACTGAACATCTGTCCTGTTTAAACCAGCCAGAACTTCATCCACTTCCATCCTAAAGAAATGTTTTTCCAAGTCCGAATGGCCAATGTCTTTGTGCGATCGAGCAAGATTTTCAAAATAGGAAACGAGTTGAGATAATTTTGCCATGAGTTTGGATGTATTACTTGTTGCGTGTTCGCGCATTTTCCTTGTACTTTCTTGTCATGTAGGCAAAAATGGTATTCACCGGTTTGGATGCCCATTCATCATCGTGCAGGATATCGTCACCAACGAAATTCTGGAAAATTTTGATCCATTGATTCGGATCTCTATTAGAGCCGTTTGTTTCGATCTGTTCAGCTCCTGACGAAGCTTTTTCCTCTTGTTTCTGAAAAATCAGTGGATAGGCCAGCGTCAGCCACTCGTGAATGAGTTGGTAATTCAGGACTATCGCTTGCCGAATACTCTTGTTTAGCATTCCTATACATTCAAATCTTTCCTGAATCAATCGTTCTTCAAACTTTTCATTCTTACCTAAATACAGCGAAGCGATGAATTTATTCAGATCAACTTCGTTGCGCGATTCCTGAAAGTTGGAAAAATAGCTGTCTGTAAAAATGAACTGGCCAAACGTGACACCTTTCAGCTTTGGGTTTGGTGCATAGAGTGTTTGATTATGGCGGATTGAAAGCTTCCGGATTATAAATTCATGGTGTGGGTTCCGGTCATTAATAAATTCCAGCAGCTCAGATAATTTAAAAATCTGGTAGTCATCAAAACGTTTCAGATTATGTGTCTTCATACCAGAAAATTTGCTCAGAAATTTAAGTTCCGAGATCTTGCCGGAACTCAATGATACAATAGCCAGTAACTGATCAACACAGATTTCACCCCAATTTTGTGGAAAGTTTGCGCTTACAGTGCGGTAAACCGGAATCCATGATATTGGACGGTAGTTGATCTTTATGCTTTTCATGCCCAAAATGTTCTTTTACCGTTATTGTTCCGTCGGAAAGCCTTTCCTGTCTGTCCGGAATACGTTGGCCAATCAAGAACATGGACAATCAGGTAGCTTTTCAGTTGCTCCAGGTAACTTTCTCCAATGGTCCGGTATCGTGCAGTAAGAGCTACAACCTGCTCCGGATTGGAGGGCTGTTTGTTCCGGTCATTCCTGTAGCCTGCCGAAGTACTTTCAAAATACAATCCTTTTTCGGTCAGGTCGGCTCCTGATTCTTCCATCAGCCGGGAGGCAGCAAGATAGGCAATGGCTTTTCGGATATAGGGTAGAATGTCCCGGACTTTGGCTATTGGATCTACTTTTACCATTTCATTTTTGATCTCGTTAAAAATAGCTTCACCCAGAATCGGGCGTATAGACATGTCTTCAACCAAGCCTGAAAAGGATTTCAGGCGAAGAAAAGTCAGTCGGCTGGAGTTGATAAAAATGATGGAGTCAAAAGTTCTGGTATCCGGAATGAAAGCAGATTTAAGAACTGTCCAGTTCGGGGAGGATTTAAACTCGCTGAACTGGTCAATGTTAGATTCAATATATTCGAGTACTTCATCCAGGGCATTGAAGCCTGCATTGCGGAAATACTCCTTTAATTCATCCTCCTGGTATTTGAATAAACTTTTAATCTTTTCGTTTTCGCTGCGTTTAAAACCACCGTCGGAAATGGTGGCATTCAACACCTGAAAACCCAACCAATAGGCCAGATGAATCAATGATTTTTGCGTCTTGAATAGCAGTTCGGTTTCTACAGGTTCCGCCACTGGTGTTTCATGCTCTGTGACTATTACCGTTTTGTCATAAAACTCCTGAAGTTTGGAAAAGGTTTCCGGTCCAAGTAAAGGGCGAATATAGGCTGTTTCAGCATTCTGGATATGAGGTTTTAGGCGGTTGAATTCGGTGCCATTGCCAACAGCAATGTGTACTTGAATTTCGGGTATGGATTTTAAAAGCATGAATGAGAAATTTACAATTTGAATATTTAGGAATTACAATCTTCAGGAAAGGGTTTTGGAGGTTCCGGATCCTGAATCGAGCGTGGTCAAAACGGTGTTTCGGAAACGCCATTCCACGGATTCATCACCACCATTGAAGCGATGATAAATTTCGATGGGATCAAGGATGGTCTGACGATCCAGCCAGGCATTGGCCACATTGACCAGATAAGCTTCCCGGATGTTGCTTCCTCCCTGGTTCCCGGCGTAAGCACCCCCAGGCATTCCTGCACCCATCACATTTGGATTGACCATGATGGCAAACATGATCTCGGAATTTGCAGCAGCTGAAGTAATCAGGTTTTGTTCGTTGTTAAGTTTGTTGTTTAGCGGTTCTATAATCCACTTTTCTTCAGCCTTACCATTCATAGGGTTGATTTCAAAAAAAGTAAAAATGGGTTTGTCAGCGTTATCGACCCCGCAAAGGTTGTTTTCCACATCGTCCATGTATTGTTCGATTGCCGCTTTTCGAAGGTCGACAGTTGTATACTGATTGACAGGAAATTGTTTATCCCAGAAAGCATAAGGAATCTGGATGTGCCATTTCCAGGTGATCTGATTGGTATATGCCTTTTTCAAAAAGGCAGGCACCATGTTGGCAATATCTACCCATCCGGCTAAATAAGCAGCATACCAAAGAGGGGAGGAGTAATATTCATTGTTGCTCCAAGAATCGCGTATACACAGTACATAGGACTTGCCTTTGGTTTGATTTGCCCAACGGCGGCGTTGCAAATCGGCAAAAGGATCGTATTCGTCAAGCACGTCATAAACCGTATATTCCCCCTCAGCAGGATTGTCAGGCCAGCGACCGGAAACAATACACTTTTCTATCAGTCCGTCTTTGTCAGCAACCGTCAACCGGCAATATTTGGCGTTTATTGTGTTTACACCAACAATCTGGCTTCCATCCTCATTAAACAGAAACTGGACGAATCCAATGCCGAGTTTTAAAAAGTCGCGGATAGCCTTTTCCATATACCGGCGAACAATACGGCTATTTGCAAATATGGCCAATGATTGATCTTTTGGAGCAGTCATTAGTTCATTGCCCTTTTCATCGTAGCCCGAAATAATGCAGGGAAAAATTCCCTGACCGAGTGTGAAATTTCGGGTGAACCGCAATCCTGTGTTAAGTGTTCCGACCTTGTTGATGATTTCATCGGCTCGTTTCGGCCAGTCATTGTTTGGTCCCCAGCTGGCAATTTCGTAGTTGCCAACAGTGGTTTTATCCAAATCGGAACCGGAAGGTTTGGGTGATACCGTTGATTTGGGTCTGTCAGCCGGAACCCCTGTAGTAGCGCCCAGGTAACTTCGGCCGGAAGCCAATAAAGGCACACCATTTTGATTAAAAAGAATATCCGCCATATGGCAATTGCGAATGATGAATTATGAATGATGAATAAATTTGCAAGAAATCAATCCCGATGGATCATTGAATTACATTCTGACCTTTTTTCCATTGAATTCGATCAGGGCATCGATATGAACCGGGGTGACATGGCTGCTTGCGTTTCCATAAATATCTACAGGAAGAACTCCGCGCATCCGGTTATCCTTCATGCTGAATTTTAGACCAGCTGCGACTGCTCTTGGCATAAACACCAGTTCACCATCTTTCTTTACAAACTTTACAGAGAACACGGTTTGTTTACCCTCAGGAATTTCCTTCGCTTCAAGTTCTTTAAGAACCAGATTGCGGCGTATTGTTTCGATTTTCATAGATAAAAATAAGAGGCTTCACCCAAACCCTCCCCATAAGAGATGGCTAAAGAATGGCTGCGATTGTTTGTGATTCAAATATCGATTTAGTGGGATTGGATGGAAAGGACAGTTTTAAAAAGCTCGTATATATCTGTCAAACCTTAGCGAACAAAAAAATGGGGCGTAAGCCCCATCTGGTTAAAGGTTGATTTGCTCTTCAACGTCGCGTACTTTAGCATCCAGCGTACGTTTCATCTCGTCGATTACTGAGCTGATCACTGCGGAATTGGAAGTTTTGAACTCGTTTCCGTTTGCATCTTTCAGACTGATGACTGAGCTTAAAGAGTCAGCCCCGATCTGGAAGGTTTGCAACTTCCGGCGTGAATCATTCAGCGTTTTCCACCGGTCAATCAGCATTGATAAGTCTTCAACCCGTTGGATACGTTCTTCAAGTGTCAGCTTTCTGGCAGCTTCTTCAATTTTCTCTTCCTTAACAACCGTTAGCGTTGTAGCAACCTGATTAGCTTCTACTAATTCAATTTCAGCAACATTTGCTTTTTCTGCAACATTTGATTTACCCATAATAGTTTGCCCCTGCCCTGAGGTCTTATTTTGGCATCTGGCACAGCCGGTTAAAATTAAATTATGGATAATCACCATTGAGCCGTGCGGATTCTAGTCAATGGGCGAATGTCTGGTTTTTGCTTAGATAAAGTATTTGTATTGGCAGATCCCGAAACAAGTTCGGGATGACTGGGCAAAAAGCTGACCGAGTACGAAGTATGACTTCGACAAGCTCAGCCACCGTCGTATTTAACGAAGTCATCCTTGACTTTTCCGGAAGGCGATTAATACCTTTATCCCTAATTTGAGTGTAACAAGAATTTCTATGTCACCTGTTGAACCCCAACAAGAAGATATGAAGTGTTTATTATACAAACAAAAAAAAGCCCCGAAGGGCTCAGAAATTAAATAAAAGCTGCTGAGCTTTAACCGGAACAGATTCGATAAGTTCAGCAAGAACATCTGCCTTCGACACGCTTCGCTGCTCAGGCATCGGTACATTTATAATTTTCTTATTATGCACTGGCAGTTTCAGTACTATCACGCTTTCGGCTTCTGTAATTGGCACAATGTAGGGGACTCCTCCGGTTGGATGAAGCCTAATCTGCCATGCTCCAAAAAACTCATTTGATAAAGAATTCATCCATGCCACTTCACCCAACATTCCGTTCAGACAAAAGTTGATCAGGCACATCATTGCACAGTTACGGTCGACATCGGCGCCGTAGAATGATGCATTTCGGTTGATCTCTGCGGCTGCCAGTAATGTTCGGCCCGATCCGCAGGCACAATCCAGAACCCGTGAACCAGGTTCGATTGGATTGGTCATACGTGCCATCATTTCGCATATTGGTTCAGGCGTGAAGAACTGACCGTTGTGTCCGTGGCTAATGTGTTCCATAAAGAAATCACCGAGAATGTCGCGTAATCCTTCGCCGTGATTGTCCATTTCCATTACCAGTGCCGCAAATGCATCAGCCATCGAATTGACTTCCTGTTTATCGTACCGGCCTACTATTTCGAGGTATCGGGTTTCCATTGCACCGAGAGACAAGGCACAAACCGACATTTCGAGAAAATCTATAAAAACATTGGATATGCTATTGCGCCTTGCCAGCTGCTGCATATACTGTGAGAAACTTTTTAACTTTTCCATCTTGATCTGAATTTGAATGAGTAAAAAAAAAGGCCGAAGCCTTTTTTACATCAAACCTTCATCGGCAAAGGAGAAGTAAGATTCTGAAGTAATAATCAGGTGATCCAATGCCGGAATGTCGAGAAACTTACCAGCTTCCCTGATCTTCTTGGTTAGATCCTTATCCGCTTCACTGGGAGCCAGATTGCCTGATGGATGATTGTGTGAAAGAATGATGCTGCAGGCGTTTGATTTCAAGGCCGTTTGCATGATAATGCGCACATCTGCCACAGTACCATTCAATCCTCCAGCTGAAATCTGGCAGTATCCTAGTACTTTGTTGTTCCGGTTCAGACACAGGATGTAGAAGTATTCCCTGTAATCCAGGCTTGGAAAAATATCTTTCAAACAGCCATAAGCATCTGCTGATGTTACCACCTTTGGCAGTTCAGAAGCCCTGTACCTGGGTTTGTAACTGATTTCAATTTCTGCCAAAGTTGAATTGTACATTGGCACCGGAGTAAATAAATTCTTTTGCATTTTAAGTCACCTCTGCCCTGAGGATTTTTTGTGGCTGGCTCTCCAATTAATTTTGAGCCAATTGCACATTGAGCAGACCGGATTCCAGTCAAGGGCGGCTTCGACAAGCTCAGCCACCGAAGTATATTATTGAAGACGTGCATGCAACCCTTGACTTTTCCGGGATGCGATCAATAAATTTGCGACAAAAATTGAGTGAGAGTAGTACCTCTATACTTCAGTTAATCTTTTGAAATAAAGAAAACCCATAACCTACCCAATGATTTTGGAAGGTAGATTGATATTCGCTTTTTAGTCTTTTATTATGCGAGTAATTTTTCCAGTTTCATTTTCCATTTTTCCCAGTTTGGCATTTCCCTGGTCTGAAGGTCGAGAAATTTTTGGGTGTGATCGTGATGGATTAAATGACATAGTTCGTGAATGATCACATATTCGATACAGCCTTTGGGTGCTTTTATTAATTCCGGATTCAGAATGATTTTTCCTTTGGCAGTGCAACTTCCCCATCGGGTAGGCATTTCTCTCAGTACAATTGAAGTGGGTTCAACTTTGTGCTTTTTGAAATTTTCAATTAGTTCCAGTGCAATGGCGCGAAGCTTCTTTTTTGCATTTTGTAAATACCAATTGCTGACCAATTCTTCAACTCTTGCTTTGTCAAGGGTTGTGACCTCTAGGAACTTGCCTTTAAGTTTTACACTTTCAACCAATTCGGATATAATTTTTAAATGGTATTGACGGCCAAAATAAAGATGTGTTTCACCACCGACAAATTTCCGATCGGTCAATTTTGGATGAAAGGTTAGGAAAAAGCTTTGTTGCCTTATTATCCATGGCGCCTTTTTTCTAAGCTTTTCCTTGATCTTTTCGATTGTTGTATCGATAGGCGCTTTTACCAAAACCTCCAAGTTGGGTGTTATAGTTATTCCAAGAGATTTTCGGTTGGAATAATCCAAATGAAAATCAATTCGTTTCGAGCCAAATTCAATACTTTCTGTCATTACTTATAGCGAATTTTAGCTACTTCAAGGCATTTATTTGCAATATCGTCCAACTCTCCGAAAGATAGACTGATATTGTATTTATCCCGCACTTCATCGATCAAATAATCACCAATATCAATTTGCAACTTTCCGGTAATATTGGTTTTATATTGCCAGTCAATTATTGATTTACCGTTATCCAAAACTGCTTTCTGAATCATTTCATCTATGTTCAAAGCTGCCTGTGTTGAAATCTCTCTCCTGACTATTGGATCCTGTATCTTTTCTCTCAATGATTCAACATTCAATCCATAAAATGCCTTTGCAACATCATTCTCTTTCAAAGCTTCAGGAATATCACTGTCGGTATGAGACAATACATTGTCCATAATTTCCTGTACCCTATTCAGATACTGAACTTCATTTATCCGTTTGGCCTCGTAATCAGCTATGGTTTCTTTCAGCATTTGCGAAAATTTCTTGTAGAATGCCGGGTCTTCCTCCATTTTCTCCGAAATGTGTTTCGAAGTTCTGCTTGCAATCTTATCGGCTTTGGCTGCTTTTCCTGTTGTGTTTTCTACTTCTTGTTGAAATTTTTCTTTATCAAAAATATCAACCAGTTCAGTGATAATTTCAACTTTCTCGGTGGTAATGTGTGTGTCAATCAATTTTTGAATCTGACTTTCATATTGTTTGTAATCAATCGTATCTGAATATCTTTCAATTACGGCTAATCGCAGTTTTACGAACATGATCAAATCTGATCTATAACGATTGATCGTTTTTTCATCTACCTGGTTATAAAACTGGATGGACGAAAGCGCTAATTTCAACCCTTTTGCAAATGAGGCCAGTTTATCGTAGAACAAAGCTCGTATCGCTTCATCTTTCAGTAACAATTGATAAGCTTCAGCGTCACGTTTATTGGTGATGGTTTTGAAAATATCCCATAGTTCTGAATACTTCTGTGGAAGCTTTTTGATTTCTTCGTAGATGTTAACCAATGTGCCTTCCAGGTCATCTGAATCAAATTCCTCGAACGAGGAATACAATTGCAAGGCATCATCCAAATTCTCGATAACTCCATAATAGTCAATAATATAGCCAAATTCTTTGTCAGGATAAATTCGGTTTACTCGCGCGATGGCTTGTAGCAATTTATGTCCCTGTAGGTTCCTGGTAAGATAAAGAACCGTGTTCTTTGGCTCATCAAATCCGGTAAGCAGTTTATCTACTACAATAATTATTTCAGGATTTTTTTGATTTTTGAATCGGCTTATCAGGTTCTTCTCATACTTTTTTTGATTGCCATGTTCATCCATCATCTTTTTCCAAAAGCAATTTTCCTTCTCCGTGGATTTTTCATAAGCACTGTCTTCACCTTCCCGTTCATCAATAGATGAAATCAGAACTTCACTACTCACCAATCCAATTTCATCCAGAAATTCTTTATAGCGAATGGCATTTATTTTTTTGTCGCAAACCAATTGGGCTTTGAAGGATGTGCCTTGCCAATTGTCGCGAAAATGCATACTGATATTCCAGGCAATCGTATATATTTTTTGTTCTGCACTGTTCAATTGGTCTGCTCTGCTAAATTTCTTTTTAAAGTCGGCTTTTTGATATTCTGTCAATGGCTCAGAAACCATTTCGAAAAATGTATCCAAAGGACTTGCATTTACAGTTTGTCTTGCCAATCTTCCCTCGTACAGAAGCGGAACGACGGCCTTGTCTTTTACGGCCTGATCAACAGTATACGCATCAATGATACCTCCAAATTTCGCAGCCGTACTTTTATCCTTTTTAAAAAGTGGTGTGCCTGTCATAGCAATGAAACAGGCATTGGGCATGGTCTTTTGCATTTCAATATTGAAAGTTCCATGCTGGGTACGGTGACCTTCATCAACCAGAACAAAAATGTCGTGACTATGCAAAGGCTTCCCGATTTTCTTGATAGCTGCAACAAACTTGTTGATGATGGTAGTGACAACTGAATCGCTTTTACTTTCAAGCAACTCAACCAATCGTTGCCCTGTGGTGGCATTTTCTACAAACATCCCACATTTTCGAAATGTACCGGTAATCTGAGTATCCAAATCGGTACGGTCGGTTACCAATACTATCTTCGGATTTCGAATTGATTTTTCCATAGCAATGGCCTGGGCAAGCATAACCATGGTTAAAGATTTACCGCTTCCCTGTGTGTGCCAAATCACTCCACCGTTGCGCCTTCCTCCATCAATTTGAAGGATGCGCTTCATGGATTTTTTAACGGCAAAATACTGCTGATATCGGGCAATCTTTTTTTCTCCATTATCGAATAAAACGAAATTGAAAATAATATCCATCAAACGCTCCGGTCGGCATAAACCGAATAAATACTCATCCTGAATAGTTGGCAAAATAATTTCGATCTCTAAATCATCAAAATACCGCCTGACATATTTAAATCGGTCTGCAAATAATTTGTTTTTCTGCTCCGGATTTAAGGACTCGTTTTTTAATTCCAGCAAATCGGTTCTGTATACCTTTTCTTCATCTTCGCTAGTGAATTTTTCTTCCCACTTTGCCCAGAACTTTTCAGGAGTGGCATTAGTGGCGTATGATGCTTCTTGTGTAGCTATACTCAATGTCAGTTGAGAATAGACATACAAGGCCCGGATCCCGTCTTCCTGCTGACTGCGCAAATGTTGGCTGATCGCCTGTTTTAATGGCTCTTTCATATCCGGTCGCTTGCACTCGATCACGCAAAGTGGTATGCCATTAACAAACAAAACCAAATCGGGCCGGTAATGCTCTTTGCTTGTGCTGCGCATGACACTATACTCTTCTGTTACATGAAATACATTGTTCTCCAGATTTTTCCAGTCAACGTATTGTAGCGTGATGCTTTTTTTATCTCCGTCAAAGCTCTGGTCAAATGTTTTTCCCAAGGTAATCAGGTTGTAAGCAGTTTCGCAGGCTGTAATGTATCCTTCGTTCATAGGCAATTCCTTCAATGCCCGGATCCCATTTTCAATATTAGCATCGCTTATGTAGGTGGTCTTTGTTGAGCTAATTCGCTTTTCTGAATTGATTTCTTTCAATTGTTTACGCAGAATATCCTCCAATAAGATATTACTGGTTTTTCCACCTCTAAGATTTTCTGCTTCTGCTGGACTGAGATAGACATAACCTAACTTTTGCAACAACTGCAATGCTGGTATTTGACTAATGTGATCTTCTTTGAAGGAAGGAGTTTCCATAAATTCAATTGCTATTAATATAAAAAAAAAGTTCTTCTAAATTATGAGAAAAATTACCGCTCCTCCGCCAGCCACAACTGCCTAATTTCTCAATTGAAAATCCATTTCTACTGTTAGTTATCCTTAATTGCTCTCCAGAAGGTTTTGTTGCCATATATAAATCATCCACTTTATTCCAATTAGTTAATCTTTTTTGGACTTTAAATAACTCACTCATAAATTCCCCTGTATTTGAATATCGTATATTTAATTTCGGATGAGTGGCTTTTTGAATGACTTTAATAATTTTACTTTCAATGAATTTGGGCAAAGAATCCATTTGCAATAAATTATTTTTTGAAACTAACCTGTGAATTACTTTTTCAATAAAAACAGTTTGTTCATAGGAACCAATTATTGAGTTAAATTTATTTCTCTCCTTTTCATTTAACCAGTCATAATATGCTCCAGGGAAATATCCCCCCAAAATCTGGAACATACACACACCAACTTGATATAAATCTGATTGTGTCGTGTATTTGTTTTCTTCAAACACTTCTTTTGGAGTATAGACTAATGTTGTTTTTGAACATGAAACTGAACCGATATTGGAATCAAATTGCTTTACTGACCCAAAATCAGCGATAAGAGGCTGCTTCGTATCATTATAAATGAGAATATTCTTAGGTTTGATATCTCTATGAACAATTGATATGTTATCTCTATGAAGTTCTGTTAAACCGTTAAGAACTCCATGAATAATATTAAGTTTCTCCTTTAAATCTAGCTCATCGTTCAAAAAACATTTTTCCAGATCTCCTCCGCTAATTTCATCTGTCATGAAGTAACTATAATAGTCACCTATTCGTTTTGCATCACGAACTTTTAAAATATTTGGATGATTAATATTTGAAAGTATTCTTGGCTCAAGATGAGAATTGCGTTTGCCATTTCCATAATAGATTTTTAATGCGATGCGCCTTTCGAATATCTTGTGATATCCAAAAAACATATCGCAATTTCCACCTTCTTGTGAGACCCTATCTATTATAAAGTCATTTTGCGTTTTTAAAAATGCCTTTACTTCATCGTCAAGACCCAAATTTGATAAATCCATTAATTTGATTTTAAATAATGATATGCAAGTTTCAAAGCATCAATTTGATAATTGTAGTCAGTTGAGATGCCAAGGGTATTCTTCTTAAAAAAAGCCGCTAAGGTTTGAGATTTTGTGAAAAGGACTGGAGCATTTTCGTACAATTGAATAAGACCTTCAATTTTAAATGAAATTGATGATGGAGCATATTTACCACTTGCGTTTGGGTCTCTATAGTTTATAATTATAGCATCGGGCGAAAAACTTTCAATTGTTGCAAATAAGGTATTTTTAAATAAAACAACATTCTCAGACTTTTCATCGTCATCTAGTTTAATTGGTTTATACTTGCCGGTATAGTTCACAACCTCACCACTACTATTGTCCAATGCAACTATTCTAACATCTCGACCTGAAATATCTATTCCTATTGCTTTCATAATTTATTCTTTAATTTTTAATCTTTTTTTTCCCGTCAACAACACCTGCATCATCCCCTTTTTCTGTTCGCGCAGTTTATCCGTTTTGGCTTTGAGCAGTTGTATTTCTTTATCGGCTGCTTGCCGCACCTGCGCAATGGCTGCTTGTTCTTCGAGTGATGGAATGTATAATTTTAATTGACAAAGTGTTTTAAAGTAAACATATGTTCTTGAGCCACCTTGCTTTTGTTCCTGCGCATGAATTTTGAACTCATTTCCTTCATTTAGTTTACTTAAAAGGAAATGTTGGTCAATATTTTTAACAGTAAAGACTGGATAGAGAGTGCTGACAATTCCTTTATCAACAATATCATTGACGTTAAACTTGAAAATTAAATCATCACTCATATGTCTGTAGGTAAAATAACCACGAGGCACAACATTATAGCCTGTATTATCTTCACTTGCAACATCTCTTGTGTAATAGTCAGATTGAAGGAAAATTCCTCTCCTGGAAGAAGTCAAAACAGGAAATTGATTACTTGATGTTGATTTTTCATCATGTTTTACAAGATATTTTTCAAGCCTTTCCTTTTTCCACTCTCCACCAAACCCCTTTAACCGTTTCTTTCCTGTCAACAAATTCTGCATCAGCCATTTTTTCTGCAGCTCTTTTTGGGCAATAAGTTGGTTGTTCTTGTTGATGGCAGCGTCCATTAAACCAAGGACATGGGCAATGGCGTGTTGCTCGGAAAGGGGAGGTAGCAAAAACTGAAAATTTCTTATATCCTCTAACGTAAGATTTGGTCTGGCAGAATCAGATTGAGTATTGAGTAATTTATCAATGCTTTTAGGGAGTTGCAAATAATACGAGATGTATTCTCTTAGTATTGTATCTTTTAACCTCAAGATACAAACTGCTTGATTGATATTTGCAACAGTTTCTATATTGTAAATGCATGACCTGCCTATTGATGCTCCAACGATATTAATTAAAATATCGCCCTTTTGAAGTATGCTATTCTTAAGTTTATCATTAAAAGTAAATGGCAAATATTTAGGTTCAGAAATGTCTAATAATCCATCTCGAACATTCTCACTTGTAACAAATAATACTCCATCATTCTGATATTGAAAACCTTGCCAATTAGGTGAAGACCCTTTTGTAATTTTATCGGAAATTTCCACACCTTTTTTTGCCTCCCAATCGCTTGGTATTGTTGTGTTGTAAAATGGTTTTGTGGTGTTATTTGTTGATTTCATCATGGTTTCAGATCAAAAATTTGTAAAAAGCGTTCGTAAATTAATTGCATGTCTTGTTCCCCAAATCTATTGGCTTTAAAGATACCTGGATCGGGCAAATCATACTTCACCGTTTCGGCAAAAAACTGTAAGTCAGCTTTCAACTTGTTATCCAAAAGAAAACGGTCATCAGGCGTGAGCATAAAAACCATCCTAAAAACATCATATTTATGCTTAATAATATCTCTGGTTTTAATTTCTTCACCTGCTTCACGTCTCTTTTTATTGTCGAGATAAGCGAAGGCTTTTAAACAAATGAGCGCCTCGATGTTGGCAAAATGGACATTGTCAGTAACTGTGCTGTGTTCAATAGTAAAATGATAATAATCTTCATCCAGCAAAATTGCCGAAAGATTGGATAATCCTTCTCCTGTAGGAATCGGAGTTAAATGTGCATCCTCAAATAGTTCAATTGCATCGGGTGTTTTACAAAAGAGTTCAATCTGAACAGGAAAGTCTGCAGTTTGTGGATTGCAAAAACGATAACAGTTGCGTCTTTCTGAATCTTTTTGTCTTAGTGTGTAATTACCATCGGCTATGAAGTCCCAGAAGCGTTTTCCAAATTCCGGTGATAATACCTCAATGATCAATACAATGTCGATGTCATCTGTTGCACGAGGTACAAATCCCCCACTTTCAATGATAATATCACAGGCTGTACCTCCAATAATCAGGTAGTTTTCGGTGTATTCCTGAAAGTATTCCTTAAATTTCTTTAACCCAACTACCATATATACTTTGTTATTATCATTTCTAATGCATCTTCAACCCGTTCGTCACGATTATCCCGCAGGCTCAAATAAAGTGACAGAGGGTCAACATTATCTGCTTTAGTGATTCCATTGGCAAGCATTTCGGGATTGTATTTCCATAATTCCAGGCAAACAGCCCCTTCATGTTCATTAGGGTTTTTTAATTGTCCTTCTTTTTGCAAATCGTAGAATTTTGATCTTTCGATTGCATAATACAGTTGTCGGCTTGGATTCATATCACTGTATTCATTCAAGGCAGACTCATTGGAACGGAATAGAAATAGACCATCAGGCTTATCATCAACATATACCTTCTTAAACACCGGGTTAACAAATAGAGGTAATGCAGAATTCCAGAGTTCAGATCGTTCGCTAATAAACCGGATGTATTTTTCTTTAGTGCCTTCAACGGTGCATAGTCCATTATAAGCCAGATTGTCGACTGCTTTTGTGATGGCCATTTTGGTATAACCGAATCTTAACGCTAATTGCGTGAAGCTGTCATTTTCTATATACTCGGTTGGTTTATGAAGTAGGTAGTATAAAAGAATAAACTGAGCAGATGGTAGTAGCTTTTCTGTTTTCTTTTTTCTTCCAGCATTTTGATTTCCTTCTCTTAAATCTATTAGGAAATCAGGCAAAAACAGTTGTTTGTCCGGCACAATAAAGTTTATGCCTTTTTCTATCAGCCTTTTCCTATATATGGCAGAAATATCTTCGGCAAGTAATGCAACCTTTTGATTAAGATTGATATGAATTAATTCTCTATGTTTCTCCAATTGCGAAATACTAAAGGCATCTGCATCTTTATACTCGATTAGAACAAAATGGATGTCGCCCAATGTTACCAGGTAGAGTTTGTATATTTCATTTACATACATGGGTAGTTTCCCTAGCTCTTGTTTAGGTATCGGTATTATTACCATCACATATCCGAGGATATCTTCAATGTATTTCTGTAGCTTCATCATCATGTCCTTCATCGTAAACGTATTTAGTAGTTGTAAACCTATCATGTTTATTATACAAATATAGGTTTATTATCATGTGAATCAATAGTATTATCTAAATTATAATTTGTACCATTACCAAAAGAAGCATGTTCATTGTTTCTAACATATCCCAATTGATTCGTAAGAAGTCTTGTACTACCAATACTAAAATCAGGAGTATTTACATGGCTATGACCATATATCCATGCATCTGGACCAGATGCTTCAATCAAATCGAATAGCTCTACTGTAAAAGCATTGTTCAACACGCTGTTTTTATAGATTTCCGGATAATTCATCAAGGTAGGCACATGATGGCTAACCACCACTGTTTTATTTGTGTGATTCCCTGCCAATTCCTGTTTTAGAAAATCAATACAAGCCTCATGAAGTTCGTTGAACTTTGAGGAAGAAAAGTGGAATTGCCCGTTCCTAATCACCTTGAAATCGCTCATGCCCCGCTCAATGTACCATTCGTTTTCAGGTCTGATCTTCGACCACAAGGTTGAAAAGATAAACTTTACATCGTCGAGAATGACGGCTTTATTATTTACCAAAAAAACATTCTCTTTTATTTTTTCCATGAAAGTTCCCGATTTTTCGGTCACATCAGAATAGTAATATTCGTGATTTCCGGGGATCCAGTAGGTAGTCTTGAAATTCTCGGAAACATACGTGAAAAAGTCTGCGTGTTGGGACATAACCTTAAAAGGCACAATATCGCCGGCAAGCACTAAAACATCACCCATCGGTTTCAATGGGTTCATTTTGAGAAACTGCTTGTTTTCGGGAAATTCCAGGTGTAAATCGGAGGCGTATTGTACAATCATATTTAGGCTCCTAATTCTTTTAAATAATTATCCATTTCTGCCTGTACAATTTTTAATTCGCCTTCTAACTTTTCGATTTCCTTTTGTACGGCTGCAATATCCACTTCAGCTTCTTCTTCAAATGTGTCTACATATCGTGGAATATTCAGGTTAAAATCGTTTTCCTGAATTTCTTCAAAGGTGGCTACATAGCTGAATTTATCTTCCACAATTCCTACTGACAATTTGCCTTCATTAAAATTCCGGTAAGTATTAACGATGTGTTCTATATCAGCAGGTCGAAGCTTGTTCTGGTTCTTCGCCGATTCGTAGTAATTGCTTGAATCGATAAACAATACATTATTGTTGTTTGCTTTACCTCTATTGAAAATCAAAATAGCCGCAGGAATACCGGTTCCGAAAAACAGGTTGGCAGGTAAGCCAATTACGGCTTCCAGAATATTTTCTTCAATCGTTTTCTGCCTTATTTTTCCTTCGCTAGCTCCACGGAACAACACTCCATGAGGTACCACCACGCCCACTTTCCCTTTCCCTTCGTATGCGGTTTCAATCATGTGGCTAATAAATGCCCAATCGCCTTTACTTTTTGGCGGTGTACCTCTCCAAAAGCGTTGGTATTTGTCGGTTTCGGGGTCAAAACTATCTGTGGCTTTGTTTTCTTCCTTGTCATCAACCTTTCCCCATTTGTCAAGAGAAAAAGGCGGATTCGCAACAACTGTATCAAATTTCATCAGGGCATCGCCTTCTTTCAATTTAGGATTGCGAATAGTGTCTCCCCAACGGATGGTTGCTTTATCAAAACCATGTAAAAACATATTCATTATGGCCAATGCCCAGGTGCTTCCGTTGGCTTCCTGTCCGTAAAGTGAGAAATTGTCTGAACCCACTTCTTCTCCAGCCTTAATCAGCAAGGATGCTGAACCACAAGTTGGGTCACAAATACGCGATCCGGGTTGCGATTTGGTGAGTTTGGCAATGAGTGTGGATACTTCTTTTGGGGTGAAAAATTCTCCAGCTTTTTTCCCTGCATCACTTGCAAAACGTTCTATCAAAAACATATAAGCTCCACCAATAATATCCGTACCTTCCAAATGAGACGGGCGCAGGTCTAACATTTCATTATTAAAATCAAGCAACAGGTTTTTTAAACGTGTGTTTTTATCTTTTATATCACCCAATACACTGCTATTGAAATTGATATTTTGAAAAATTCCGGCACCATCTTCACTGTAGAGTTTTTCACGGTTGGCTTCCACCAAATCTTCCAATCCAATATCAATCAACTCGCCGATATTGAGTTCATTCCGATGATCATACAAATATTTGAAATGACTTTGTTTCGGGACTACAAATCGCTCATGTTTCATTGCACGTTCTGCCCGGTCTTTGTCTCCATTATACTTTTTCAAATGTGTTTCATACTTATCGTCATGTACATCGCTTAGGTATTTGACGAAAAGCATGGTCAGCACATAATCCTTATAGATACTTGGGTCAATACTACCACGAAAGGTGTCGCATGCTTTCCAAACCGTATTGTTAATGTCGTCCTGAGTGATTTTTTTAATCATGGTTTTATTTTATTGCGTTATTAATTTTTTGCTGAATAATGATTTCCTGAAGTGATTCAATTTTCTGCCTAATTTCTTTTTCCTGGCTTCTAAGTCGTGAAATTTCCAGAATGACTCGTTGAGTTTGAATATTCGGAATACTGATTTCAAGTTTCTCCAGCACTGCTTTCGAAATTGAAGCGATGGAAGATCCGAGTGCAGTAGATTTCAGGAATAGTTGAGTTTTTGGGCTATTCATGAACAAGGCAAAATAATCTGGTAAGATCTTGCTATTGCGTAAACGAATAACAAAAAAAGAGGTAGAGGCTACAGATCTGGGATACTGGTCTTCAAATACTGTTGCGAAGTTTTTATTACCTTTAGCAGCAAATAGTACATCACCCGATTTCAGAAAATGTTTTTCACTTATTTCATCAGCCATTAAATCCGGATGAAGTTCAGAAATGAGTAATCCATTTTCATCAAAGTGCCTGGCTTGCAGATAAACTATCTCACCTTCTGCAACTGGCTTTGCAAAAACTCCTGTAGATATACTTGCAATATGTTCTAATGTTGTTTTCAAATTATAGATTAAGTAATGACTCTACAAAAATAAACAAAATATTCCAGAAAAACAAGGAAATTATAAATAAAAAATCAAAGTATATTTTCTACAAAAAATCTGATATGGAGATTGTCTATTGATTATTTATGTGTTGCGAATATATTTTTGTTTTGTATTTTAATAATAATTTTAAAAATGATTTCACTATTTTATAAATTCTAGTTGCTACGGCTATTCCCCGTAGCAACTTTTGTAAGCTTCATATTCAAAGTTTACCAGTTCTGGTTCCAGAGTTTCAACTGCTCCTTCGAAGTAAACCGATTCCAAATAACTGACGAAGTCTTCCCATACTGTTGAAGTGTTTTCCTGATTCTGAGCGGCCGATTTTAAAGAGTAAGTTTTCATACGATAGTTTTTAAAAATTATAGGCATTTTCAGGAGGGGCAATATGGAATACACAAAGAGGAACTGGAATACCGGCCTTCGACAGGCTCAGGCAACTGAGAGGATATGCCGGGAAAATCCTTGGGTAAATCTGAGCTATCAGTTCCGGATTGAGCCACCAACTTTGCGTATAATTTCATAAAAACAAGGAGGAAAACGTGCTAAAAGCAGGCTGCGGGTCATGGAGTAATATGAATATGGGATACTGCGTTTTGGAATCGGGAGAAGGGAGGCTGGAGAGGGCAGGAGCTGGTTAAACTGGAGTGATTAGTGTCTAGTTTCAGTTGGCAAGCTACAACTTAAATAAAGTTAGATCTCGATATTAGTCGATGACAAAGCTGGCTTTGTGATTGCATTGGTAGCGACACAAAAAAAAGCCTTTCGGCTTTCTTTTGGCTTCAGTTAAAACGGAAGGTCATCTTCTGCAGGCTCGTTCTGTTTTTTGGAGTTCTTTTTGCCAGTTTTCTTTGCTTGCTGAGGATCTTTATCCTTTGGTGCCTCAGTTTGTGTTTTGGTCTGGTAATAACAGGTGTAAGTGCGGTTGAATTAGTCGGGGCTTTTCATGGGAGCCACATCAAACGAGACGTAGGTGAATTCGTCTTTTACGAATGTTGCGTTCCGGATTTAATTAGTGAATCGGTTCCGATATGGAAGGTTTGCAATCATTTGTTAAATTCCGCTTCTGAAATATCATTTGTTTTGAAAGTTGAATTATTTCCTTTATTTACAATTACATCCAAAAGAAGTTCAAAAGATGGAACACTCCAATTCTCATAAATTTCATTTCCGATTCTCTGATTTGGTTGTTTTACTTTATTAAAATCGAGAATTTCACTACCTTTCTCATACTGTGCGTTATTCATAAACTTTACATAGCATTGGTTGTCAACTATTTTTTGCCTATAATCACTTCCATAAGCAATCTTCAAATAATAACGTCCCTCTGGTATGTTCTTTATTTCAAATGTGTCAGTACTTCTGATATAAACAATTCTTATACACTCATCATCATAAAGTCCCTTTTTCATCAATTTAACAACGACATCAGTTCCTGAACCCACATTTATCCTTAAAAAGTTATCCAAATTAATATCATATTGAGGAGTAACATTTTCACATTCAGGTGTCACTCCTGATTCATAATTTTTTACCTCCCAACCACTATATGGGTCAGGCTTAAGAAGCGAAGAAAATACAAATCCCTTATCGCCATTAAAGTCAACATTCCACCAATCATTAGTAGTTTTTTCAATTACCGACACAATATCACCCTGTGAAAGTGTTGCAATTATCTCATACTGTTTACCTGCACCATTTCTCACATTAAGTGTTTGAGAAGTAACAATATATTGCTCACTTGTTTGTCCGATTGCAAATAATATTGTAACACAGAATAGCAATGTTAAAAATGTTTTTTTCATTATTATTTCGCTTTATTTTTTAAAATCAAGTTCCCCCGATTGTGGTCTATTTTCAGATTTTTGTTCCTCAAGCTGTTGATCTGCTTTCGAATTTCCTGTTGAAGTTTTTTTGTTAGTATTAAAAAAGTAGAGAAGTGCTAGAAAAATCAATATGATCCAAAAACTATAGTTCACTTTTGGTTGTGAATAGACTTTCCTTTGATGCTTACTATTGCTTTCTGTTGATTGATATGTTTGTTCGTTATTTTTATTCGAATTTGTCCTATTTTGATATGTCGTTTCTCTTTTTGATTGTTGAAAATGCTGTTTATAAATTAAATCATAAGTTGCTCGGCTTTGACTATTTGACAATATTTCATAAGCGTTTAATATTTCTTTAAAAGCTTCTTCTGATATTTTAGAACCACCATTTTTGTCAGGATGATATATTGTCGCAAGTTTCCGAAAACTCCTTTTAATTTCTGTTTCCGAAGCCCCAAAAGTCAGATTTAAAATTTTATAATAATCTTTCAATTTTATTTATCTCGTTCATTAAAGTTATCTACAGATAGATATTATCATCATAATTACGGTACTTTGTATTTATGGAACATTGTAATAAGTATTAAAATTTCCATTATAATCAAATATAAAACAATAAATCGAGAATACACTTATGTTATTTAATACAATTCTTAATGAAATAGGTGAGAATTTGTGTTCAGTAATTCTATGGAGCGACATAAAAAAAGCCTTTCGGCTTTTTTTTATTAGAATGGAAGATCGTCTTCAGCGGGTTCCGATTTCTTCTTCTTTTTCTTGTCAGCCTTCTTTTGCTTTTCAGGAACTTTGTCGGCTGGCTGTTCGCTCTGTACCTTGGTTTGGTAGTAACAAGTGTGTGTGCGATCGAATTTGTCGGGGTTTTTCATTTTAGCGATTTCGAAACTTAGGTATCTTTTACCATCTTTTTTGTTTTCGAAAATTGCTTCTTCAATGAATTCTACCGGGATTACCACTTTTACGATGTCGTAATTTTCTACCTGAGTTCCCTTACCGATGTAATGTTTTTCAAAAGTTGCCATAACTAAAAAGTTTAAGTTAAAAAATTATATGCAGGTAACAGGCTACTTGTACCGGTGCTGGCAAGGAGGAACTGGAATAACGGACTTCGACAAGCTCAGTCACCGACTGAAATAGATTGGATGAAGGAGTATATGCCGGGAAAATCCTTGACAGGTATAACTTCTCCGAGGGCAAGGAAGCCACCTTAGCAGATCATTTAGCAAACAAAACCAGTTATGGCCTGCTTTGAACATGTAACGGTAAAGGATTATGAAGGTAAGTACGACTGTGTATTGGTGAAAAGAGGTGAATGATTTGGCAATTTCGGGGCTGAGGATGGTAATAAGGTAAAGGTTGACTGTCTGCTAAAATAACCGACCTGATGCACCACTCCAGTACAAGGCAAATGTGCGGACAGGCCGACATATTCCTGAATGGGGATGACAATTCAGGAGAAAAAGCTGTAAGAGGATCATTGGGCCTCCTTTAATAAATGCCACATGGCTAATTGGGGAGCGGGTGTGTGAAGGGGACTGGCGACCAAAAAAGTGGCAGTGCCACTTTTAGAATTATCCGCAATACGGATTACCGGTTCCGGCATAAACATCTTCATCAGCAGCTGCTGATCGAAATTGCAGATAAGGAACTTCGCCGCAATTCAGGCAATACGCTTTTCTGTCGGATGGCCAGTAATAGATTTGAGTTCCTTTTTTGATGGTGCAACTGCATTTAGAGCAGATGGAAGTAAACTTTGCAGTTATCCTTCTGGGATCGTTTTTGTAGGTCATGGTGTAAAGTTTTAGTGAATGAAATTGTTTTGATTGGTAAATTTGGATTCTACTTTTTCGGAGCCCCAGGTATCGCGCATTTCGTCCATGGACATGAGTTTCCCGGATTTTTTGTAGTATTCACCTTTGTGCCAATACCAGGCCGCTTTTGGATGTGAGAATTTATAACCCTCCGATTTGAGTGTTTCTCTTACCGCAAAAGTGTTTCCTGTAATCCATATCCAGGAACCAATCAATTCGATAACGATGCCTTTCAGAAACATGATCCGGTCTAATCGTTCCCGCATTTCTTCAGAAACTTGCTGCTCATATTCTTTCCGGGCTTCTGAAAAATCAGCATTGCCGTTGATCAGCTTTTTAGAAAGCCGTTCATACTGGTCATTGAGCATCTGCATCAAGACCGTATCACCGCCTTTATCCGGATGATAGATCATGGCAAGACGGCGGTATTCCTTGCGTAATTCATCCAACGTTTTTATACCCTCGAAAAATTTCATGTGATTTACCGCTGCCCTGCGGATTTATCTTGGCTGGCTCTCCAGTTAATTTTGAGCCAAAACCCAATCGAGCAGCCCGGATTCTAGTCAAGGGCGAATGTCAGGTTTAACGAAGATCGGAGTTGGAAGACCGGATCCGCAAGTTAAAGGTGACCGAGTGCGAAGCAAGGCTTCGGCACGCTCAGCCTCCGGTGCTATCATCGATGCCACCCTTGACCTATCCGGGATGCGGAGATAACTTCGGGGCAAAATTGGAGGAGAGAGAACCTTCTAAGTGGTGTGGTTGAGTTTGCAAAAAAAAAATGAAGTTGAAACCTTGGAGGGTTTATGGACTTGCAAAAATGAATATAAACCGACAACAGAATGTGTTCAATTTGTTAGTTTGAAAAAGAACGAATCCATGAACGAATACAGCAGTTCAACAATAAGGAAACCATAAAAATACAATTGGCCGAAAAGGTGTGATTTAACTTCTTATCAAAGTTATGTAATAATTACTGTCAGTAAATATTTACTTCAAGCTTTGGAGCTTATTAATTTAGGAAATTATGGTAGTTGTACACATTGTTATCAGGAGATACCGGTTCAAAGATTACTACTGGTGCCTGGTGTATTGAAATTTATGGATTGTGAAAGCAAGAAGGCTTAAAATTTTTTTTAACTATAAATTTAAATCTAACGAAGTATCTTCTAACTTTAAGGAAAAATCTGACTTATCAATATAGAAGCCTAACAATATGGACCAAATAGTAAAAACCATTTCCCTGATCTTAACTCAAAACTGTAATCTATCCTGCACATATTGTTATGAATACCATAAATCAAAGCGTGAAATGTCATTCGAAACTGCCATTAATATTGTTGAAAGTTCGCTTTCTGACCCAAGTAATGATTATGACGAATGCCTAATAGATTTTTATGGTGGTGAGCCTTTCTTGAATTTTCCATTAATGAAAAAGATATGTGAATATGTTTGGTCAAAAAAATGGATAAAATCCTATTTGTTTTTTGCCACAACAAATGGAACTTTAATTCATGGAGAAATCCGCGATTGGCTATTAACCAATAAAGAAAAATTTCATGTTGCGTTAAGCATTGATGGTAATAAAGAAATGCAAGACATTAACAGGTCGAAATCATTTTCGAAAATAGATTTGCACTTCTTTAAAGAAACATGGGAAGATCTAGAGGTGAAGATGACGATATCCAAAGAAACTTTACCAAGTCTGGCTGAAGGTGTCATCTATCTGCATTCATTTGGTTTTAAAATTCGCAACAACCTTGCTTATGGTATTGATTGGTTTGAACCAGAAAACATCCAAATTTTATCTCAGGAATTAAATAAAATGATCGACTATTATTTGGAACATCCAGAAGTAAAACCTTGTAGTTTAATGGATTTAAAAATCGAAGATCGAGGATATTCTGAGAAAAAGTGGTGTAGGGTAGGAACTCACATGGTAGTATTTGATGTGGACGGTAAGAATTATCCGTGTCATGGATTTTTACCTACTTCTATCGGAAAGGAAAAAGCTGAAAATTCGCGTACATTTAATTTTAATTTAAACGAAAATTTATTGGATTTGAAATGCAAGGATTGTCTATTATATAACTTTTGTCCTACTTGCTATGCATCTAACTATAAGGAATCTAACAGTATTGCGAACAGAAATTTACAACACTGTAATTTCAACAAGGCCAGAGCCTTAGCTTGCTCTTTTTTACAAGCAAAAAAGATTTTAGTGAGTGAGCAGTCTTCCATTGTAAATAAAGAAGATTATTCTAAAATCGAATCGATCATTCAAATTCAAAACCAAATTACTGTTCAGCACTTTAAGGAAATTTTTCTGGAACCCATTTTTCAGCTTTCTGAACTGGAAATTGTAAAACTGGCTAACATAAAATCTAATGGTGCTGAAACCGAGTCCCTATCACTCACTTAATTTCCAATAATACCTCAAATACTAATAACCTGTTCTTCTAAAACTTTGACTATGACCAGACTTTGTGTGAATATAAACAAAATAGCCACCTTAAGAAATTCAAGGGGAGCTGATACGCCAAGCGTTTTGGAAGCAGCTATTAACTGCCAAACATTTGGAGCACAGGGAATTTGCGTTCATCCGAGACCGGATGAGCGTCATATTCGCAAACAAGATGTTTTTGATATAAAACCATTCATTACAACTGAGCTAAATATCGAAGGGTATCCGAGTGAAGATTTCATTCGGCTTGTGATAGCTGTAAAACCAAATCAGGTTACCTTGTGTCCCGACGAACCCAATCAGCTAACATCCGATCATGGCTATGATACAGTGAAACACCAGTCATTTTTGAAAGAATTAGTTGCCCGTTTTAAGGCTGAAGGTATCCGAACATCTATTTTTGTTGATCCGGTTTCGGCAATGATTGAAGGAGCTAAAGAAACAGGAACAAATAGGATTGAGTTGTACACAGAACAATTTGCGAAACATTATCCATTCGACCCAATTAAAGCTGTTGCACCATTCAAAGAGGCAGCAGTACTGGCACATCAATTTGGAATTTGTATCAATGCCGGTCACGATTTAAGCCTGAAAAATCTTCGTTTTTTTAAGGAGAATGTGCCTTTTCTTGAAGAAGTTTCCATCGGTCATGCCCTAATTGCTGATGCCCTGTATCTGGGTTTAAAAAACACAATTCAGGAGTATCTTTCTTGCCTGACATGATTACTAGCGAATTAATATTTTATTATGAGTTAATACAATGACAATACAATATACAAGCATATTTAAATTATTAGGATAATATGGAAAAGTTGGAATTCAACCAAATAATTCAAATATACCTGGGGGAAATCAGATATAACGGAATGGAAATCATCCAATCAAAAGAACTTGCATATTTGGAGATTCAGAAGCGTATAATTGAATACAGAAAAGAAAATAATGTTGAGTATATAGTTGAAAAGCTCAATTTGATCATAAATGAATTAAAAAACATTGAGTTATTAGTTGCAAAGCTGCTAAAAATAAAAATCGTTAATACATGGATGTTAAGAGGGCAATTTTTTGACCTGATGGATTATTCTAATGATCGCTATCATCCGGCAAAAGACTTGCTTAATGAATATAATTGTATTGTAATGAAATTATTGAGCATATGGGAGAATGACCCCGAACATATTCGATATAGCTCAAAGTTTAATGAACGCAGAACACCAATAAGCTCACAAGAATATTTCGAACCCATTTTCTTTGATTTTATTCGAACTCCTTCAGCTAAGTTTATTCATGAGTCTACAGCAATTTTAGGGTTTGATTACCTAACGGGAATAATCGAACATTGCATTGATTCAGATATTTGTATTGTACCTATTGATGCAGATTCTGATTATGAATTCGTTCATATTATAAACTTTGTTGTGTTGTTTAATATTAGGAAATGTCCAGAATCAATTTTATGGTTTGTGTTTTTTCAGAAACCGGAAACAACCAATGAAGCCATTGACTCATATTTAAATAAATTGAGAACCTTTTTTAATAAGTTAACTCGCTTTTCTGGATTCACATTTGACGTTTCAGCATCTACTGTTTTAAAAATGAATGAATTGATGGAATGGAATTATGATGAGTTATTATTTGACCTTGATCTTTACGCAAGCCAGCATGTAGCTCAAAAAAGAACAGGTGAAATCAGACAAAGTTTAGGTTCACCTCGTCGTTTAAGATTTACTAGAGAATCATAATGTTATCTTTAACTATGCCCTTAGTCAAATGAAAAAAAAGTACTCATACCTTTTCTTTGACCTTGACAATACCCTTTGGGACTATGATGCAAATTCATATGAAGCACTTAAAAAAGTTCTTGAAAAACTCGACATCATAAAATATGTTGGGAATTATTCTCAGTTATATTCTGTTTATCATTCTATGAATGAGCAATTATGGATTCAATACAGAGAAAATAAGATAACTAAGGAAGAGATGAGAGTTGGTCGCTTTGAAATGTTGCTTGAAGCAAACGGAACACCAATGAAGGGTATAGGAGAGGCGATGAATGAAGCTTATTTAAAAGAGATGCCTTTGCAATCGAAGTTAGTCGATGGAGCAAGAGAAGTTCTGGACTATCTTCAAGGTAAGTATTGTATGGCAATTATAACCAATGGTTTTATCGAATTACAGAGTGGAAAAATTGAAGAATCAGGGTTAAAGAAGTATTTTGAAAAAGTATTTATTTCAGAATCTATTGGTACTCAAAAACCTGATTCACTCATTTTTGAACATGCAATCCAATCCATAAATGCTTCGGAAGATTCAATCTTGATGATTGGCGACTCCTGGGAGACCGATGTGAAAGGTGCCATGAAAATGGGAATAGATCAGATTTTTTATAAACCCACGTTGCAAGGAGAGTTCTCTGAATCGAAGATTATTGAATTTCAGCCAGGTATGTCTTTTGGCTCGTTTGAAACTAATACTGGATGCCATTTTGACAAGAAAAGTAGCACCAGAATCATTTTCCATCTGAAACAGCTTATAGAAATTCTTTGATAAGTAAAAAGTGAGCCGCAAGGTTCCTAACTTAATTAATAACTGACAAATGGGAATGATTGATCACAATGCCTATTTTGAAATACCAAAACTAGCCGACAAAAACAAAGTTGTACTGGTCGCTTTAAATGCTGAAAAATTTCCGTTTTTTGGCGAATCGCATGGAATATGCGCTATTTCCGGATATTTAAGAGCTACGTTTCCTAATGTTCAGGTAAAGACATTCGATTTACAACTTAATAGTTTTTCGGAAATCATAGATTTCATAAGACAGGAAAAACCTGCACTTTTAGGTATCTCAGTTAAACTTCTGACTTTTGATCATTTACGAATAATGTACAGACAACTGAAAAGAGATATCCAAATTGATCAACGTCCGATAATCATTGTTGGTAATTCAGTTCCAAATTTCAACGGGCAATTAATTCTGGAGAAATATTTATCTGATGTAATTGTTGGAATTGGTGAAGGGGAATTGGTAATGGGTGACATGTTCCGGTATGTTCAAGGTGAAATTCCACTCGAAAAGGTCAGGAATATCCATTATTGGAATAATGGGGAAATAAAATATTCCAAACAAGAATATCTTGAAGGAATTGATATTAAACTTCCTGACCGTTCTAATTCTAAGACATTCTTTAATTTAGGAGCCGAAGTCTACATAGAAGGCTCTCGTGGTTGTGCACATTGCAATTGTACGATTTGTGCCTGTAACGAATTCCTGGGTTCAAGGATCAAAACAAAAAAATGGCGGCCAAGGCCAGTCAATCTAATTGTTGAAGACATGAGAATCCTTAAGAATATGGGAATTGAAAATGTAACATTTGCCGATGAGGATTGCTTTGGGTTCGATAATTTGGATATGTCACGAGTTAAACATTTGGCTGAGAATCTTATTTCAAACAACCTCGATATCAATTTTAGAATGAGTGCCCGAGTAAAAACGTTATATAGTAAAACTGACTCCGCTCAAATTACTTTGGAAAAGCAAGAAACTTTTAAACTATTGAGAAAAGCTGGGTTGGTTAAGATTTTTGTTGGATTGGAGTCAGGGAACGAAACTCAACTTAAGCGTTACAGAAAAGGTTTTACGTTGGATGAATTCATTAGAGCATACGATCTTTTAAAGAAAAGTAATATTGAATGTGAATTTGGATTGATATTATTAGATCCTCTAATGAATTTAGAGGAATTGAAACATTCTTTATTTTTTTTGGAATCAAACGGATATGTTTATGAAATCTCATCTATCTGCAAAGAATTAAGAGTACAGATAGGAAATTCATATGTCGGTCAGGTAAAAGAAGTTGAAAAGAAAACTGGTGTCAAAATTTTAGGTGAGTTTGACTTCAATTATCAGGCATATAAAATAATAAGATACTTTGATGAAAACATCCAATTTTTTGCAACTTATATTCGGGAATGGGTAGAAATCGGAACTAAGATATATAATGTTTTGCGCCTTTTTACTAGGTATTCGGAGCAAGAAGTAAAAAGAAACGGAGCTCAAAAATTTGAAAGAGAAATTTGTTTTATAACAATCAAAAAACTACGATCCGCAGAGTTTAGCCTTTTGAATGATTTTGTTACTCTAATTGAACAAAAGGGTAGAGATACTATTGCTGCTTATGAACTTATTCTGAAGTATGAATTAGTGCGAAAATTAGCAGTCAATGATTTAAATTTAATTTTGGAACCCTATTCTGATTTAATTGAAATTAGGGAATTATATAAAGAAGCAGTTAGATATGTACAATCAAGTGAACAGTACACAAAGAAATTAATTGAAAATGTTGGTTAGTAGAATTCTTAAAATGTAAAAGGCGTTTCAATTATAATTTAATGCGTTATTGTACATCTTCAATCGACATAACTTTCTAGCTAAGGCAACAAGGACTTATTGACTTAAGCCCAATCTATTTTTCATTTTGAAAGTCAACACATGTCAGACACTAATCTTCACAACGGTATAAATGCAGATACTATTGATCGAGCACCAATTCGGTATTAACTCTTGAACTGAGAGATATACATCAAGCAGTGCATCTATATTCTGAGACCTTTGGTAATTTCTTTTATTGAGCAAAGATATATCAGTAAAATGTTTTTTTTGACAATTCTAGGAGATGAGATTAAGATTCCAATTTGTATGTATATCAAAAAAATATCGAGATTAATGTTTTAAAAAGAGAAACTATTCCCAAAACAACTATTAAAATGCCTAAAATATTTAAGCCTAGTTTCGTGCGGTTTTTATTCTTCCGAGATCCATTTTGAATCCAACCTGGAACTATTTTCCAGATTAATAAACCAACGATTATCATAATTATTGATGATGCCATAATGAATAGATTCTTAAACTGATTACACAATAATTCTATGTCCAATTATCCGAATTACCACATTGTAATCGATTGGATAAAGAATAAATTCACAATCCAATCATTATTCCCAGGTGCAAATATTGATTGGGATCCAAAATAGAATGATACGAATAGGTGAATTTAAATTTTAAACTTTTCCCAAGTGATGCAACAATCCCCACTTTTGCAGAAAATCCCAATTCATTTTCCTGAATGAGAGTCCAATTCGTCATATCACCAGAAATCCTTTTATTATATTGTCCTCCTCCTGCGCTAAGAACGAGAGCCAATCCCCGTTTATGAAATCCCCGTTTGCCTAAAATTATATCCAGATAGGCTAAATAGGATTCAATTTCTGAATACGGTTCAGCATTAGGATTCAGCAATGAATTGTATGAATGAGTGAAATATGTACCTTCAATTCCGATATGATTATATGCCATATAAAATCCCAGATCCTGAGAGAATTCATCAAAACTTTCAAAGGATGGTGTAAGAAAGTCGGAGGTTGCAGGATATCCTAAATTCCCCTGTAATCCAATTGAAAAATTATTTTCCTTTTTTGTGATTGACTTTGTATTTGAATTACTGGCAATCTTTTCTTCTTTTGGTGGAGTTTTTTGATCATAAATACTGTCGATAAGATTATTGTTATTTTGATTATAGAGCCTTTCGATCTTTGTTACAATTACTTCTACTTTTGAAATATCCGGAATATCCTGTCGGTCTTTATAGAAATCCCAGTATAAGAATTGCATTTTAATTGTTGAAATATTCCTCTTTTCAAATAATGAAAAGGCTGGAATTTTAACATTTTGCTTGTCATAAAAAAAAGCGTCAATTTCATATACTTCATCACTTTTTGCATCGGAGATAGAATAACTTACGACAATTTTATCATCGGTTGTTTTTTTCCAATCATAAACGACTACTCTTTTGAGTGGCTGTTGAGCATAGGTTGATGACAAGCAAAAACAGAAGATAAAAAATATTGAAATTTTTTTCATAATAAATTATGTTAAGTTATTTAATCCTATTACCATTTTTAAATACTTGACTCTCTCTCTTTCCATCTTTTCCTGTATAAATGAATTCTCCCTCCCTTTTACCATCTATATAATTACCACTTAATGAAGTTCCATCAGGAAATGTTTGAGTTCCATACCCATTTTTAATTGAGCCATTATTATTATTAACCGAATTTGGGTTATTTGTTGTAGAAGGGTTAGAAGTTCCGATTCTCTGTCCAAACTTAAAAATTCGTGACTCTTTTATTCCATCAGAACTTGTAAATACAAATTCTCCATCTCTTTTTCCATTTATGTAAAAACCTGAATAAACAGAATTGTCCTGGAAAATTTCCTTTCCAAGCCCATTTGGCTTCCCATTTTGAATATAACCTTCATATTCAATACCTCCAGCTAAGTGGAGTTTTCCATAACCATCAACTAAATCTTTGGCTCCTTCACCTTTTACATCAATTGCAGAGCTCACATTATCATTTTTAATAGGAACATTATTATCTGGTACATCATCACCTAATATAGTTACAGGATTATCGTCAAATTTGGCACTATCAACTTGTAAATCGGGTTGATTTTGAGTCTCGATTGAATTGTTATCAGGTAATATTACTTGTGTATTTGAATTTATATCATTTTTTAATCTATATTTTGCACTTTTCGATCCAACACCATTAGGAAATTGTTTCAAGTAATTTGCGAAAGCTTCTTTATTATATACCCTTGAAATCTCTCCCCATAATATTTTATCATAATTACGCATCGCTTGAGCGTATCGCGCGCTATTCTTGAATTTTTCACAATAAAGATTCCAAATTTTTGAAGATTTAACTACAGATGCAGAATCCCATAAAGCCTTCTCCTGTAAAATTTCAATCTCTGTAATGTGTTTACCATTTGGAAATTCGGATATATATGCAGAACATATAAAATACGAATTCTTTTTGCTTAAATTATTCCAAAGCATTTCTTCACGAATTTCTCTGGTACCACTATATTTTAAGGGATTTGAACATTTGTTAATAAGAAATAGAAATAAAAATATTCCTAAAAAACTATATAAATAAAACTTTTTATGAAGTTTAAAAATTGTTACGGACTTAGCTAAACCAATAAATAATCCCAATAATGCAAATATTAATGACCACGCTAATAAAGGATGTATCCCTTCTGAAATAGAAAATGAATTATCAATGAAGAAAAGTGAATTGAAACCTATAAAGATACATACTTCCGCAACCATAGGGAAAGCAGCACAAAGTATTGCTAAAACAATTACAAAAAATGCAAAATAACCTAGATATTCTTTTTTCATTTTCTTTATTTGAGAGTTAATGTTCGTTTGATCGGTTTCCAAAAAATAGAAATGATTAACATTAATAGAATAAATATTAGTAAGATAATTGGGAAATAATAAAAAGTTGGTTTTTCTTGCCAGAATATATCTGCGGGATGCAAGTAATAGTTATATTTTGTATTTAACCAATTATGAAATCCAAAAGCATATATAATTCCTCTCAATATCAATCCAAACAAACCAAATAGTATTGAATATTTAACTAACTCGTTTATAAATGCTTTTTTGGGAAAAACTATTCTAAACGAAATAGGGATAACAATTTCTTGCTTGTTTGTAGTAGTAATGAGAATATCAGTGCTGTAATCTACGCCTTTCAGTAATTCTTTTGACTCTATTTTAAGATCAACTTTAATATTTGATCTCTTCTCAGCCACGTTCAAACTGAAATTTTTTGAGGATAAAGCAACTCCTTCTATCGGCTTCGATAAGGTCAAATTTCCACTGATAAATCCTCGTGTTTTATTACTTAGAACTAATTCAGAAACTACGCTTTCACCACTTTGAATTTGTGGGTATGAAAAAGCTTTCACATTTAATTCAAGGGAAGGATCTGGAAGCTTTTCATTGAGTAAATGTAAAAAATACTCTAGCCCAAGGTCCTTTTTTTCTGAATACTCATCTTTGACTTTATCCCATTTTCCCACAATGGATATGTTCCCAGTGGTTCTAAGCCAAATAAGAATAGAAGAATTATAAAGTTCATCTTTCCCTGTATTCCAGCAATCTTTATTTTTTTCAATCTCATTACATAATTCGATGGGTGATTTAACTAGGATGTTCCCAGAAAAACGAAATGGTAGTTCTGGATTAAAGGTGTATAACAGTTCAAGAAAGGCTAAATCAGGATTTTCTGCAGTATCTTTTATCCTTATAAGTTTTTGGTAATTTTCTTTTTGTGTTTCCTGCAACCATATCTCAATGTTACCTTGTTTGAAATGTTCTTTGCCAAGTTTCAATTCGTTAAAGAAAGCTGAAGTGAGAGATTTTAAATCAGAATATTTCTCTTTTTCAAACCGATAAGGGAGTTTTGGGTTAAGCAGATAAATTGTACGAAGATATTTTAGATATTCGGGCTCCTTAGATTCGCAAATATCACTAATTTTTAGAGCTTTGGGTTGACTGAAAACTCCAACTGGATTAGGTAACAATCCCTTTTTTATTAAGATTCTTGCTTGTTCTTCGTTATCAAAAAGAATCGCTCCTATTTCCTCAATACTCTCCGCAAATATGTCAGAAAATATTTCGATTGCGATTGGAGGTGGTTGATTTTTGATTTTATTTTCGGTCATCCATGTGAAAGATGTTATTTTTTCAATGTTACTTTCACTAAAATTCTCATTTACACGAACCCAACCTTTGCCTTTCTCTCTTTTTACAGGTACTAATTTACTTTGTGTTAAAAAAACAAAAATAAAATTTACAATTTCTTCTTCAGAAATATCAATTTCATTTTTCATTTCAAAAAGAATTTCAAAATCAGTATCTGACAAATCCTCATCACGTGTCTGATTTTCAAATATCTTTAAAAGAGTTTTCTTTGCAGAATCTAATCTCTTCCTTTCTAATTTCTTATAATATTCGTCTATATTTTCAAAGGAAGAAAGCTCTTTATAGGCATTGTTAAGTTTAGTAATGCAATTTTCAAGATTTTTTTTTGTGAATCTATTTTCGATTGACTCACTTACTTGTCCGCTACCAGACTCCCATAAAGCTATGCGTCCCTTCCAAAATTCACAGATTAAGCTGTAATTGTTCTGGATAACCTCAGGAGTAATTAATTTTATTTCTATCGGATCAAGATAAAGTATTTCAAATAAATTCTCCGATTCAATAATTTGCCAATCTCCATCGCTATCCCCAAAATTAATGGGAAGCAATTTTAATCCTTTTTCTTTTGTCGATTTTAGAATTCGTTCTTTTCTGGTTGTTTTTGCTAGCTGGGGTTGTTCCTTACTTTCTGAAATTGTAGGTTTTTTATTATTTCCATCCCCTGGTATTTTCCCTTCTGTATTTCCACTAATATAATGGTTACCGGATATTTTTCCGTGTTGACCATCATTGTTTGCAGTGATTCCAGCTATTTTACCCTCTGAGCCTAAATTGCTGTTTGTATTCCCAGCTATTTTTCCCGTTTCGTCTTCAATTTCTTCGGCCATATTCTTAGCTTAAAATGGTAATATTTTGAATAATATCTTTTAGGTAATCTGGGAAGTCACTACTCCCTTTGATGTTTGTTTCTTTTATTCCTTCGGGTTGATAATCAGCAAGAACCCGAAGGACACCATTTTTATTAATTTCTAAAATAATGGTAGCATATTCTCCGGTATTTTCTAACTCAAGCTTTCCTAATTTATCACATCCAATTAGTTCTTTTGATTCCCCTTCATAAATTTCAAGATTAGCAAAGGGATCAGTTTTATATCTTTTTTGAGCTCTGGCAGGCAATACTGAATTTTTGTAAATTAAATGATCGATATATTTTAGTCCTTGATTATTTTCTAATTTAATCCCAATACTTTTAGATACTACATCTTCAACATGTTCCTTTTTTTGCCCATAAATTGCTGCACCAAATGCAATAGCTGTATCATAGTTAAAACTATCCCGATGTGTTTTAATTTTCTTATTTGATAATTTCTCCAGCATTTCAGGTATCATGGGCATCCTGCATGATCCCCCTGCTAAAACTATTTCGTCAAGATCCTGCCATGACATTTTACACATATTCAAAACATCATTACATTTTGAAATACATTTTTCAAGTAATTTTTCACATCTTTCATCAAAGTAAAAAGGTTTATTCAAATCAGAATTATCCCGATTTATTGGTGCTGAGCGAAACAATTTTATATCGATGTCAAATCCATTAGCAGAGATGTAAACAACGGTTTCTTCTGCAACTGATAATTCTTTCTTAGCTTGAATTGCTGATTTCTGTAGATCAAATATTTGTTCTTCAGGTATTTCAGTTCCAGTTTCTATCTTAAATTTCTCTTTTAAATAGTCTATTATTACATTATCCCAATTCTTGCCTCCGAGATTACCTATCCCATCAGAAGCAATTACTTTAAATAAGCCTCCATCAACGATCTCAAGGATAGTAACATCCAAAGTTCCTCCACCAAGATCAAAGACAAGGAATTTTTTATTCTCAGACAAAGAAATTCCGTATGTTAATGATGCAGCAGTGGGTTCATTTATAATATTAACTACATTTAATCCAGCCAACTCACCAGCATATATAGTGGCTTTTTTCTGATCATCGCCAAAATTTGCAGGAACGGTAATAATAGCATCAATTATAAAATCAATTTCTTTAATTGATTCTTCAATTATTTTATTCTTTTTAAAATATTGCCAGGCATCTCTTTTTAGTTTTCTCAACAAAATGGCAGATAGACCTATAGCTCCAAATTTTATTCCGGAGATATTATAAGGTGCTGCTTTTATTGGCTTGCCAACAACCCCTTCAATTGGTCTACCCATGTCCAGTTTAAAGAACTCGAAGATTGGATCTAATGCTGTTATTTTTTTATTGTTAGCCGCTTCTCCAACATAACATGTTTTTCCATCATACCAAATTACTGAAGGTGTAATTTCTCGACCTCTATTATCTGGAACAACTTGTGGCACACCATTATTAGTATATGCTACACAAGAAAACGTTGTACCTAAATCTATTCCAATAAGCAATCTATTTGGATCTCTTTCATAATTAGTTAATGGAGAAATATTTTCTGGTTTTGAAGTCGGGTCTTGAACGGTTTGCTTTATAATAATTTTTAAAGGTAATTTGTGCGATTGAATTATTTTTGAAAAAATTAATTTCATTGAGTCATTAAAGTGTTCAATCTCAACACCGATTACATCAGAATAAATACTTCGCAACTTTCTTAATAAATAAGAAGTATTTATTTGGCTGCTGCCAAGAATAATAGTAACATTTTCAACCCGAATGCCATTTGTATCTAGTATGGCATTAATTTCATGATTTATAATACTCTCATTCGGAACAAACATTAATCGATCATCAATATTTCTTCTTTTAACTTCAAAATTGTACACTTTCCCATCGGTAAGAGTCACATTTCCTTTGATAATAGGGGTATTATTGGCTAATAATTCAGATGAATATGAAAGAAGAGACGCAATTTCCGCTTCTTTATTTATTGAAAGATATGAGTTAATTGCAAGAACATCTTCAACAATCAGTTCTGCTAAGATTTTTACTCTTGGATCAGCACCTTGACCTTCTAATTTTGAATACCCAATTCGTAAGCCATTTAAATTTTCATATAGCTCAAGATACAATGTATCGTCAATCCCATTTAACATTAGAATTGACTTATTTTTAGTCAAGATTCCTTTAACGCACAGAACTTCAAATAAAGCCTGATTAAAATCAATTCTTGCAATATTATCATAGCCAGCTTCTGTAAAGATCCTTTCAATCAATGCTTTTTCCTTGTCCTCTATATCGGATTCAAATAAAAAACGAAGAGGAAAATCATTTCTAAAAGATTCTATAGAATCGCTTTTATATAAAATGGTATTAATGAAGTGAGAAAGGTATTGTTCAATACCATAATAGAGTAATTGCTTGAATGGCTTAGAGATGCCAGAAATAATGAAATGTTTACTTGGATCTTTTATGTTTTCAAAGTAATTTCCAAATGCATTTGGGTCATTTGAAAAATATTTCTCCCTTGCACTATTACCAAAAATATAAACATTTCCAAAAACGTAAAAGTATAATGGAACCTCATTTGATTCATTTATAATCAATGGAGCATAAGAGCTTCCTTCTGATTGATACCAGAATGAAGCCTTCTGTTTTGAAATTTTGACTAATACACAGTAGTTCATATATATTTATGAATTTTTTATGGCTTTCATTAAGTGTTTTTCAAAAAACTTCATGCCTTCTAAAATTATTATTGGGGCCACATAATCAAATTTCTTTTGTTCATTCTTTCTTTTTCTAGCTTCAGCATATTCTATATCTCCTTTGATAAAATTTTCGATATTCATATCTTGAAAACCTGTCATGAAATCAGTTTGACTCATTTTTAAACCAAACATTGATGAAGACACTTTATAAAACAAATCAGCAAAGTCCATAAATTTGGGACAAGGAGCCTTCCCTGGAGGAGGTAAACAAATAAATTGGTCTCCTAAACACTCCATCATTTCAGGTGTGATCGAATTTACCGATTCTAAATATTTGAATTCTCCGGCTTTTGTTACGACACAAAAATGCTCTTCACCTAAAACTTCAATAGCATTTTTGTTTTTCGGTACCAATATTTTTGTTTGATTCGTTGGAATGGCCAAACCTTTAGAAACCTCATATTTTACATCAGCATTATTTTCTGCCTTTTGACTATTAATATCAATGATTTTTAGTGGATTTATAGAAATTGGCGAAATTGTAGCTCTAGCAACAGATTCCCCGCCAATCCCTCTTAAAAACATCTGTGTATAGTAATCATTCGCTGCTTTAGAATTGACCGCATTAAACCAATCAAATATCCTTGCTCCTTTACCCGCAAACGCAATTTTAATTTTTGGAGCAAGAGCTTTAACAGCAGGCGGAGCATCTTCCGATCTTATGATTTCCGATCTGAGCTTATGGGTTAACTGACCGGCATAATACATAATCATACCGGTTACATATAAGTTAACACTCATCATTTCCTTACAATCAGCAGCAATTAATTTGTAAAACTCATCAAAATCGGCAGCATCTAATCTATCAACAACTTGTTCGAAGAAATATGGTGCCGTATTTTCATTATATTTATTGTTGCCTGTATTTAGACCTTGTATTTTAAATTTTTTCTTTTCGCACATTTTCAATAGGACTGATTTGAAATATGGCGAAAATTTTGTGGCTTCTGCAACACGCTGTGCAGCAAAACGGATTGAGTTTTGCTTGATCATGGCTTTTCCTATATTTCCTTCAGCATCTGCCATTTGGCATAATGCAGTAATGTCGGTAGTACTCCCTCCAATATCAAAACATAATATTAATTCACCAGGATTAATAGTGTAACCTCCATTAGGCCTGGTCAAATAATTTGCTATAGCACAGGCTTCTGTTAAGGACTCATCGTCAGCTAATTGTTTAAAATCGAAGCGAATAGGTCCTGTTTCAGTCTCTATTTCAATTGCTAGTTTTTTGTTTTTAGATGGATTAGAATCCCCCCAGCCGGGAGTTTCGGATTCCTTGGGAAGTTCCTGTGTCGTACCCCAAGTGCTTACTTCGTTACTACTACTTCCCCAACCTGAATCAGAATCTGGAAAAGAATTGTTATCATTGACCCAAGAGTTACCTGAAGAAATATCACCAATATCATTTAGATCTGAAGGTGGGTATATTATTATCGTTTTTTGACTTACAATTGGCGAAACATCTTTAAGAGAGTCCCAAATGCCTTGATAAGAGGTTAATAGATCTTTACTCATGGAAGAGGGATAAGACCATTTTAGTGATTTAGGAACGTGATTCTCAATGAATAGTTGAGCATATACATGCAAAAGCAATGAACTGAGATATGCTGCCTTGTGGCTTTTATCAATTAGTTGATTAGACCATTTCATATTGTACACCAATTCAGCTTTCCCAACTCTTGTATAGCCTAATGTATAGCGATTGTTTAGGGCATTTTCGATAGGCAAGTTTTTTTCAAAACAAGGGAAACCACCCTTAACAGCTTGTGCTGCTAAGGAATCAGGTGAAATGTTATTTTCATTAACCATCCTTCTTGAATCGTGTATTGTTAATACCGACTTAATTGAATTGGAAATTATTTTGTCATTTTGAAAAAAGAAAATCTCATCCTCAACGGCGGGTCTTTCATCGTTATTCTTTTTATCATCTGAAAACAATGAAACTCTTCTATTCTCAAGTACTATTTTATCACTAATAGCATTATTACCATCTGAATAATATGCAATAGATGAATTTGTACTTCCAAAATCAAAGCCTAGCTTTGCATCGATAAGAGGAATTGTAACTGAAAGCATATTATGAGGTAATGTTTGGCTATGACACGAACCATCATATCTAATAATTCCAAAACCACAATTTATGCCATTATATGCAAACTTAATTCCTTTAAATGGCTGATTGCTTTCGTATATTTCATATTTATATGCATTATCTGCGACTGCGGAGTTAGAATTTATATGTAATTGCACTTTTATATTATTATGCTTATCAGAAATTGTAATTGCTTTTCCCTTTTCAGCCAGATATATTGGAATACCCGATTCATCTAAAATAATGCGGAAAAATTCATCATTTACATCACCAATAAATGGAGTTGCCTGAAATTTTACATCGTTATGAGGAATTTCAGAATACATGAAATAACGGTTCCATTGTTTTGAAATAAAATTAGGCCATAATAAAATATCTTTCCCTTTAATTGAATCAGAATTGATATTATAAATTAGTTGTTTCGTTATAGGAAGGCTCCCATGTAGAGTATATAAATTTAATGTAACTATTAACTTTTCTCCATCTTTATTATTTGGATCATAAATAGCAGAAAGTCTCGATCTTACGTTTGAATTATCATTCAATCCAACCAAAGCATCAAGTTGTGACCCAAATATATTTAAAGCTATGGGAGTCAGTGGAAGTGTAAAATAAGTATAGCTATTAGGTTGACCAACCGTTTCGGCTTCTAATAATAGAATTGGCTTTGATCTTAAAAATTCCCTTTTTTCAGCATTAGCAAACCTAATTTGTGCAACTTCAGTGGTAACAGGTAATAATAGGTCTTTTGGATCGAATCGGATACTACCTTCAAGACTTGAATCACTAGATATTTGACCATCCACCCCATATAATTCCGTAGAGTAATTGAATAATAAGCTATATGGATATTGAAATAATGAACCTACTTCAGGTGGGGTTTGATTTTCTAATCTTGGATATCTTTTTGCCTCTTGATAATTAACCATCTCAGCCATCCAATTTTGAATACAGCTAGAAATATTACCATAGTTTTTAGGTCTTAGAGAATCACTTAATCCCTCAAACTGTTGTTCAAACTTATTTATATTATTAAGAATATGTTTTGCATAGCCATAAATCTTTGCAACGTCGTCAGGCTTTAGATCAGCATTTATATCTATAAATGGATCAATAAATTTGCCATTATTAACAAAAGGAAGTTTCTCTTTGATACAATAAGATACTGATGTGAATAGGAAACTATCAGGTGATGTCCCACCAATAACTTCATTATTAAATTTAATGACATTAATTGCAGGAATTTGTTCTCCTTCAGGTAAGGTGAGATTGCACCATAGTTTTTTCCGTTCAAATAATACATTACCAAAAGCACCTATTGGTTCATAAATATTTGAAGTTTCAAAAACATTCAAACCATCAGAATATGTTAGTTGTACTGGAACAATCTCCAGATTCGCATAATTTAATGCTATACAACTGATTAAACCCTTCCATTCATTGATTAAAGCTTTATAGAAAAGCATGAGTCCTGTTGCTTCCGCTTTAAGATCTGTAACATTATCAAGTGCATTCTTAAACATATCAGCCCTGGCAAAAACAGTAGGCATACCCGATACGATTGAACCAATATCAACTGACGTTTGACCATCCTTATCAATTGAAATTTCCGGAATAATAATATTTTTAGTAAAAACCTCAAGTTGAGGAATTTTATCCCACTCGAATTTGACTCCACTAGGTTCATCTTTTGATTGAACTTTAATTGCAAGTGCTTTAATTATTTCTGGCATCTTTATGGTTATTAAAAATTTTGAGAATTGGTAATTGCATTATAGATATGAGCCATGAATTTTTCTTTGGTTGTATTAACCTTCTGTTCATTATTTGGACTAGATTCTATAAGCCTTTTTACAAATTTATCATATCCTCCCGATGGCCAATGGTACTTTTTATCCAAAAATAATGCACCAACATCAAGTTTTTTTAATTCTGCCTGAGTATCAGGGAAGGCTTTGCTGTCAAACATGAATGTTCCAGGGGAAACAGTATTTCTTATTTGATACAACCATCCCGGTACAAATTTACCTTTGTCAAATGTGTATGCGAATTCCATAAAATATTTGTTTATGTCATTGCATTCTTCATCTGTAATCTCACTATACTGATATATCTTTTGAAGCTCACATCTTTTGATAAATCCTTTAATACCAGTGTCTCCTGAAGCTGCACCATTTGTGGTTAATGCAATATGGGCTAATGAAAAAAATGCGCCTAGCCTATTTGCAAAGGATTCACCAGCTTTATTCTCATTGCCCACAAAATCATTAAATGAAAAGTTAAAAGAATTATCCTTAAACTCTACAGCCTTATATAAATATTCCGCATCACCTAATGAATTATCCATTCCTTTTTTTCGTGTAAAAAAGTCATAAGCAGCGCAGGCACATAAAAGCTCAGTAATATGACATGGATTTTTTTGATTTGCACCTCCAGTATCTACTTTTTCTTTTCCTTCATCATCTATTTTCTTACTGGTAATTGGCCAACCAACATGATAAAGCGTTTTGTAAAACCTTTTTACTGTAGAATCGCCCTGATAAAACTGTAGGGCCGCCTGACTATTTATTGGAAAGAAAGAAGGGTCGGCAATTATACTATCATGCCTTGAAGAAGTATCTCTATTGTTTGGCTTTTTAAAAGTAAAATACTCAGTTAATAAGGTAGCTCCAAATTTTGCTCTTGTAAAATCAATATCCTCCTTATTGCCTGATCTAATTTTAACAAAGTCTTGAAGGGCTTTAGGAATAACGGGGATAGACGAAGCGCCTGTTCCTCCAAATACGGATCCCAAAATAAAAATTCTGGCATCTCCGCCTGCCTGCACCAATTTTGCTATAAAAGCTGCAAGCTCTTTTTCTTCAGGTTGAATATTTAAGCCCTTTACAATGTTACGAGCAGCTTCAATTATTCCATGATACATAAGCATAGATCCCAAATGGGTCTGGGCTCTATATCCATGAGCTAAATTAAACTCCTGAACAGAATTTGTATCCAAAAATAAATCAGATACCAATTTATTTTTCATCTGTTGTTCAGGGGTTCCCTTAGTAATTTGCGATAAATTTTTATAATTTTCTCTCCCTGCGCCTGAATAATTGGTCCAGTATCTATGCAAGTTAAGTTTGGCAGAAAAGAAAGTATTGGTGTTTGGTGTACCCCCTTCTGTTGTGCCATAAGTTTTGATCCTATTATACAACCTGATCAATTCTTCAACTTTTGCTTTATTACCATTGGTTTGGTCAGTATCTAAAGTTAGAATTTCAATTTCCTGATTATCAAACATACCAATACCACATAAGTGCGTAAAAGACTCAAGGCAGCGCATGCCTGTACCACCAATGGCTATTATAAATAGTTTATCGCTCATAATTCATGTATTATTATTAAATAAAAAACACCAAGGTTTAAAACCAATTCCCCAATTTGCCATTTTTAAAAACCTTGCTCAGTAGGAATCCTAAAACAATATATAATACAAAAGCAACTCCGGTTCCGATGCTAAGTGCAGTTGTGTAATTTTCACGTACGCTTGGAACTTTAATGCCGGGTCTGACGACAAGAAATCCAATTAAGAAAATAACAATAGGACATATCACAGCAAAAATCCAAAACCACATTTTACGTTTGCCTGGATCTTTTGGATAACTACCTCCTTCGAACTTAATGAGATTTGAAATAACTGCAGCTATAAGCAGAAATACTAAAGCTATCACGATTGCCATAATGTAGGCAGAAATGGATTGATTCATTTTGTATAAGTTTAAAAGTTAGAGTTTATTTTTATATTTATTGGTCTGCAGTTTTGATAAAATAGCTATATATAGCTTTCCCCTGTGGATTAATTTCTTTAAGGGTATTTCTAATTGCTTCTGATAAAGATTCATTTCTTTTATCTCTAACAGTTGTGGATTCCCAACTAAAAAGATCATTCAGTTTTTCAAAATTGGGATTGCATTCAGAAATAACAATATCGACTCTAAGAAGTCCACCCGGGTTTGTGATTTGGGATCCATCAAAATTAGGATGATACTTTGTTCCTATTTCAATATTATTTTTTGACTCTTTAAAACCATTTTTGTACAATTCAGAATTCAACTCAAAAACCTCGTTTAAAGGAGTTGAAGCTAAAGGTTTATATTCCCATGCAGTCAATAAATTGCCTTTTGCATCATAACAACTCAATGCAATTGGATCATCCTCTGTCTCTGCAAAAATTGAATTCCCATTGGAATCTTTTGCCAAGGTTGGCTTATGGCTCTTTGCTTCTTGTGCTTTAGCAAAAAACAGAAAATCATCGGTAACGTTCGAAACTTTAACTTCTAAACCTTTAAGCTGAAAAACATCATCATTACTAGCATTAATATATAGTTTTCTAAAGAAATCAGTAAAAGGTTTGGGAACTCCAGATTCCATCAATGATTTTGAATCTTTAGAAATATCACCCCAAGGCTGCAGAAAAGCATAAAACTCAAAATTTTTATTGTTTTTTTTCAACCCATTAATATATTGATTTCCATCTAGAACACAAAGTATATCTTCTCCTTGATCGTCATAATAATTTCCTCCTTCTTTTTCTGATCTATAATCATTAGTTATAGTGTAAAAATTAGTTGATAGAGAAAAGGTTTCGTATTTATATCCTCTGTCTTTGAGTGCATAATTTATATCGCCTAGTAGTTTTTTTTCTACTCCATAGTTAAAAACGATGAAATAAAGACGTTTCTCAACATCTGGTCCATACGTAGTTTTCTCGTTATAATTTGTTATGAAAAAATTAATCGAGTTTCCCTTGGATAACCAGTCAATAAAATATCCCTTGGCGAAATTTTCAAATTGTTCTTTCTTGTCTTCTGTGTATTCTTCAAAGTCTGTTACTAGCAAGGCATCGCTATTCGAACTTGTAATTAGTTTAACGGCATCTTCAATAGGAGCAATCATCTGCGAAGCATAAGACTGAGGATCGGTAACTTTATTGAATAACTGGGTGGTAGGAAAATCGAGTGGATAAATCATATCTCGGCCTAAACCAAACCATTCAATATCAGGACCCGTCAATTTTTGAGTTATTTTTTCTAACATGGCAGCATTTCCATTCCCTCCAGCATATGCCTGCACCAATCCATTTGAAAAGTCAATATAAACTTTTGGTGCTTGTGCGGGTAAATTTCCGGCTTGAGGTTGACCACCATCAAAATATGCTTCAACTCTTTTATTTAAGTTGTTATCAAAAGCATTAAAGCCTGCCTGATCAAAAGGATCCCCACTATTAGTGCTACAGCTTCCTAATAAAGATGAGATTAGTACAAAAACAAAAAGATTTAAGAAAGTAGAATGTTTTTTCATATTGTTGTGTTATTTGTTTATGGTTTCAACGGTACTATCAAGAACCTCTTTTGCCTGATTAATCATTTCTTTTGCCTGATCGAATAACTCATTAGCACCTTTTTTTACTTTAAGTGCAGTATATGTTCCCTTAAGTTTGCCGATTGTTAGCATTTCTTCTGTTGTCAATTCAGGTTTAAATTTCTCATATAGTTCACCAGTATATTTAGTATATTGTTTGTCAACTCGAATCCAGTCAGATTCAGAATAATTGGCATAATTTTCTTTGACATCTTTAATAAATGAATTAAAATCATGGATGTAATTGTTTTTTGTATAAAACACTGAACAACCAATCAATAATAAAATGAAGGTAAGGCCGAAAAACAAATTAAGAATGCTATTAAAGGAAAGTCCTCTTTTGAAAAGAAAAATAGTCATAAATAATATATTTTTTATTGGTTACAATTTAGGTTAAATTTTAATAGGATTGTTCAATGAGTTTAATGAATATTATTAATTTAGAATTATTCTAAATTAATAATATTCATTAAACTATAATTATATACTTTGATTTTCCCCAAAAATGCAGTATCAGATTAGTCTTTGTAAATTGTTTTTGTTTTGAGGTATTTGGATTGATGAGCTTCATGGCTTAACATTAAACCGCGCACACTGTCTCTGCAAGTGAGTTGACCGAAAATCATCCATGTCATTTGGTTCTAGCAACTAAATTACCTGACCTCCTCGTTAACTTGACGGTTTTCAACTATTCGATCAAAATCTTGAGAGGTAAAAATCTGTGAGTTGTGTGAAGATGTATTTGCCTTGATTCATGAGATTAACACTTTCGATAAAGCTAAAATCCAATTTTTAATTCAAATCGTCACGCCACAAAAAAATGCTACATATGGGATCAATAAAGAATTTCAAAGAACATTTTTTAATTTTTAGTTCGCAATAATGACAATCAGTATCTGTAAACAAAGAAAACCAGTTTAGATTATGACTCCATAAGGTAGAGTTAATCGGCATTCTTTTTGTAATTCAACCACAAAAGAATACGTTATCAAGTGTCAATCGAATTATCTTATGTGTATTACAATGTGATGATAAACGTAATCTTTACTTTTTTGAGTTGCAGAGATAACTTATGGGAATAATTAGATGAGACTAGTACTTATCAACAATTTGTTGTTTAATCAGCATTCTCTTTTGGTTCTTTTCTCTGATGCTCTATATCTGATTCAGAGAAAAGAACTGCGGAAAATTTTTAGGCCGCAGGAGGTACCTGAAAATTCAGACGTTAGCAGAACGGATATCGCAAGGTTCTTTTTGGTCGCTTTTTCTTACAAGAAAAAGCGTAGAGGAATAAAAATCGCTTTGCAGATTATTATCAACTAATCATCAGAAAAACAAACCGCTACAAAACAAAAACTTTAAAATGTTTTTGTTTTGTGTGGTATCATCCGAGCTCGCCCTATCGAAAGGAGCAGAAAAAAGAGCAGAAAATGCGGAAATATGACATTCTCCACTAGACATACCAGTAGCCCGAATAGATGCAGATAGTATGCTTTATAGTGAATCTCAGGTTGAGTCCTTTGTATAACAGCAAATACCTAAACTAACTTGATAAGGAGTTGTGGGCAGTCCTGAATTCATCAACTTTTGCGCATTATGGCGCATGGGTTGATACTATATCCAAAATCCATCAGCGTTTACAAAGTAATTGCTGATGGATTAGTTCGATTGTTCTGCATTTGTTGGGCAGTCCTGATGTTTTACCTTTGGCATTAACGAACAAATTAGTCCTGATCCTGAATGAACTGACCGGAACGAAGGTGGAGGGAAAGTAATGAAGGGATGGACGAATCGGGTGAGGAAAATGTCACTGCTTGGTTGTTTCAAATTGGAGTTTGTTATATCCTCGGGCTCACAAACGTTGAACTACCTGCTCGAAATAGAATATCACCATATTTGGTCCAGAAGCGCTTGTCTACCGCATCTCCAAAATGTGTTGCTTCTTCAGGAAGAACAGATTTCTTCCGTTCAGAAGACTTATCCTTCTCGAACTTCCCGTTCTTTTCGATTACCCGGGTGTTGTTCATCGAAATGATCGTGTACTTACAGTTCTTCCCGTTGATGATCATCTTCGGATAACGCAGATCATTCCCTTTCATGATGTTCAGCCAAAGCAGGTACTTGTCATGCTGTGGAGGCTCCATGCCCTTGTGAACCTTGGCCGTCACCCGCCAACCCCGTTTCTGGAGCCGTTCAATGGCCTGCTCATTGTAAGGCTTGGAGTTCTTCACATTAGGTTGCCGATGATCACCATACCGGTCGCGAAAGAAAAACAGCTCCCTGCAGGGATGATGCCGGTAATAATCGCAGAACAAATCAACCAAATCATCTACAGGTACATTTTTAGAGTCCTGCGGTTTAATGAAGAACTCGTTGATCACGCAATCGACTGGTTCGATCACTTTTGTCACGAAGTTAAAATTGCGCTCCTGTCCTACAGAAAACAGGTTGATTTTGGCTCCCCAGTCCGGAACAATCTCCAAAGGGCGGTTCGGATCACAATCCAGGTCAAAACGACTATCAGGCGTTGATAGATGATCAGCATCCCAGTTGGTATTTTCGGCAATACCCCGGATAAAATCATCATTGTAAGCATCGTAATAAATGTGCCGCTGACTATCTAAAGGATAATAACAGTCCTCCACCTTATCTATGATCCAGTTCAGAATTTCAATCATGAAAGTTAGCAGGTTTTGCTTGTCGTATTCACGAACAAGGTAAGACATGCCCAGGTTTTGAATGTTGTCAAAGGCATTGGCCAGGGTAAATAGCACTCCCTCTTTGGAAACAAACGGGGCAATCTGTTTCTTCAATCGTACAGTTTCGTTCCAGATGTCTTTGAATAATCGTTTGTCATCATCTTTATGCGCTTCGAGTAATTGGATTTGCAGCTTTACAATCCTGTTCCATATGTCAAAGATGGGAATCCCCGCTTCTTGTTGGTAATAATCCCCATAGCGGAGCAGCCACATCTGCTCTTTCGTATAAGGCATGGAAGAAACATACCGGAATCCATGATGTTGCTTTACAGGTTTTGGTGAAAGGAATCCAAACCTGTCCTCGTTACCCCGGTTGGCCGGAGAAACTTCCGCATCGTAACGCTCCTTATTCAGGGTTAATGCTTCATCCACGATTTCCCGGTCAAGGTTCGGACCACGACTGGAGCCTTCGCGTTCTTGAGAGAGCATTAGGAAGCCAGTTCCATTGGCAAACGAAATGAAGTTCTCAAATTTTGTTACCTGCTCGTAAGGTTCCAGAAAAGCTTTGGGTGGTTTACCTCCGATCTTAAAATCTTCATCCTTTTTGTACCCCAGCTTAGCCAGAAACTTTAAGGTTGAAGGCAATGTCCGGGTATAAATTTGCCCGTATGTGCAACCCGTAATCGAGGAAACGGAACGAGGCATGTTCCGGACGATGGAATGCATCTCCCAGCCCATAATGTAGGATTTACCGGTTCCCCGCCCGTGAATATCCACTTCGCTTTTGGCATTGTTGATTACCGACAACTGCTGTGGCGGATTCAGGTCTATCAGTTCGGTGATCATAGGTTTAGGTTTTCATCAACTGTTCTGCGTCTCCTTCTGTAATCTCATTTCCACCGTAAATCAGTCGGTTCAATTCCTGAAGAGCAGCAGTGGGTAAGTCTTTTAGGTTATTCAGTTCAACTTTAATTTGCTGATTATTATTCTGGATCAGGACATAAAACTGGTGCTTTTCGTTGCGCAGTGGATCAGGCAGGTTCTCTGGCTTTTCACCGATGGCTTTAAGCAGATTGGCATGTTCCATAGCAATGATGCGACGGTCTTTTTCGCTTCCTGTCGCCCGGCATTTTTGAATGTTGACCACAATATCATTGATCAGCCAGGTTTGGTAGAAATCGAAATCGAATGAATGAATGGTATTGAATAGGCGGATAGCCATCCGCACATCCGAATAAGCTGTCGATTTGGAAATTTCAGGGTATTTTACCTGATGAATAGCTACAGCATTTCTCATGACAGGATTTTTATCCAGCACTTTTGATACTGAAACAATGCGGTTGAGCAGCTCCTGCAGCTCCTCCGGAAGTGGTGAATGCTCCGGATCAATGATATGTGCTTTGATCAATTCGTGACGGGTGTCCTCCAAGGCAATCCGGCTCATTTTCGGGCCTCCTTCTGATAATTTAACATCGCTTGCTGCGATGGGCTGCTGCCATTCAGAGCAGATTGTTTGATGGCTTTCCGCAAAGCAACTTCAGCAGTCATCCATCCACGTAAATAAGCCGATACCAGTGGATTGGCAGTATCTTTGAAAATGACCGCAGCCACAAAGCCCTCAGTTTTATCTTCATTAAATTCCAGGTTGACTGCAATATCTTCCGGAGCGAAAAACAGTTCAGCCATTTCTTCCACCTCCTTAAGTTGTTCCTCGCTGAAACTCATGTTCAAGTATGTTTAAATCAAAATTAAAAACCGAAGGGTCAGTAAAAATGGTTCCTCTTTCCAACTTTGGGTTATCTGTTGCGTTCTGACTGGTCAGTATGGTAATCTTCCAGGATTCATTCCAGATCAGGGCAACTTTGGCATGAATAGACGTACAGCGGTAATCAAAGCAGTTCATCAGCATTTGAAAGGGTAGGGGGCTCATACTTTTTACCCGGTTGTCGATAATTACCCGGAAGGAAAGCAGATCCTGTTTTTCCAGCCGGTGCTTTAACTGCTCGATACTTTTCTGGCTGAACGAATACGAAGTCATAAAAGCATGAGCCGGCCCCGTTTGTTTTAGGATATATAGCATGAGACGAACCAGGTTAAAATTACCCCAGCTATAAAAATGGGTGGTAAAACCATTTTTTAGTTGTCCGATAACCCTGGTCAGGCTTTGATCTGAATCAGCCACAAAGTAGGAATCTTCAGCGTTTTCCAGAATCAGGCTGGCTGGTTCTTGATTGCTGTTCAGTCCTCCGGCCAATGAGCCGGTAGAAATGGGCACTGCTTTAATGTCGGATGATCTAAACAACATCAGATTGTACCAGTTTTAAGTCAATTTTCTGAATGAATTTGAGTCGTGCTTTGATCCGGTTTTCCAGTTTCATGCGTTTGGGACCGGCAGGCATTGGTTTTTCTGCATCACCTTTCTTTTCATTTTGATAGTCCAGCATGTTTTGATCTTTGGTATTGGCCGATTGTTGGTTCTTTTTCATTTTCCTCAATTGTTCCGGATCATCTGGTAATTCCGTTTTGACATCCTCTTTGGGTGCAGGCCATATCTCATCTTCTGATGGGATTTCAGCATTAACATCAAAGTGTTGCCGGATGGCATACAGGAATTCCAGACGGGCAGAAAGTGATTTGATCAGATCAAAAATTTCAGCACGTTTGGTTTTTAGGGCCTGACTATTTCCTTCGGGCATTTCAGTCAAGATGCGGTGCATTTTACTGCGTTCCTGGAATAGTTCGGCATATTCTGCAATTATCCGGCGAAGCTGAACAGGGTATTCTGCGATTTCCTGAACTTCCATAATTTCAGGAAGTTCCTTGTTTGTTGGAGTTTGAAGGGAATGATTAGGTAATTGATCTGAAGTTATTGGGTTGTGTTCTTCTTGCTGCTTGTTCTGAGCTGAAGGAATCAGTTTTTCTTGAATTATCTGGTTGTAATTCAATCCAACGGATTTGCATAGTTCGTAAATGATTTTGGTAGCGTGTTTGTGCTGTTTATTTGGAAAGTCCTTCCTCATAAAACTATTCTTTCCGAACTGTTCATAGAGAACCACACCTTGATCATAGTTGCAGCCCGATTCAATCCATTCTAGAACTGCATGTTGTTTTTCTTCCTTTTTCATAGGTTATCTTTTTCTGCAAAGAAAGAACGTAGAAAAAAGGGCAGAAAGGACAGAAAAAGATCAAGAATATAATGCTACAAAACTTATTTTATGTTTTAATAGAAATGATTCAACTTCGTCACAAAATTAATACCGTTACTAAAATGAAAAACAAGAGTCTAATTTGAAGATATGATCTCAATATCCACTGTCCTATCAATAAAATCATCGAGAGTTGCCCTGTTATTTGAAAGCCATTCTTCAAATTTGGCTATACTCAAAGATTTTGGCAGCAAATATCCCTTATCAGAAGTTCTCGCTTGATTTAACATTGGTTTATAATAGTTTATCTCCGAAAAAACAATATATAAGGAGTTATATTCCTTCTCTTTTGAGGTATATAATATGAATTCGTCAGGTTTCCCAAATTCTGGATTACTATTACCTTTTACAAAAAAGAAATACTCTTGGTCAGCCTTCACCCTAACGGAATTTGAGTTTTCTACAGAGTTATAAGGTAAAAGCCGGTTAACAGTATTTCCATCATCCAGATAAACACTCAGGTATCCATCCAAAGGACTTTTAAAATACAAATAGAGTTGTTCTCCCGAAGTAAAAGTTGTAGACCTGCAATTCAATTTTGGGCACGAAAGTGCTGCAAACTCAATGTTTGACTTTGGTGTAGCTTCTTTAATCCGTCCTTTGATGGTACAGGTTATCCAAATCGATTTTTCCTTTCCAAATTGGCCAATTTCGTCCCGGGTATCTTCAGTCAGTTTTTTATCTAATGTTTCTATCCACTCGCCTTTTACTTTGGTTGTACCGATAATGCGAAAATCTGACTTCCCTGAATTTACTGTAATATTGGATTCCTGACTTACATAGGAATTAAAAGCATTTTCAATGGCATTAATTTTAGCCAACTCTTCTACCTTTTTGTAAGTTTGTTCTTTAGTCATGTTTTTCTCCAGCTTTACCTGAGCTGTGCCGGTTTCAGTTTTTATTTTCTGAGAAAATCCGGAAATAGTGCAACCGAAAAAAACAATAATAATCCCCAATATTTCGACCCCGTTTTGCATGGTTAAAGACGATTTAACAATTAATCAAATGTAATAACTTTTGGTGTCATTCCTCTAAATTCATCTGGCAAATAGCCGATTGGGGCATTGATATAAGTCGGATCACATACGATATATTTTATGCCTTTTACTGTAATAAATGAACCTCTGGTTTCTTCCTGAAAATTCACTGCAGTGTTGACATGTCCCGGGTAGTCTAAAGCAATACAATTCAAATGTGTAAAATGCCTGACAAGCCTGGAAAATAAAATGGCCCTGTCTTCACAATCAGAGTAGGGATAAAAAAAAAGCTCATCGGGAAAGAAATACTTTTCACGATCAAATTGATCTTTATCTGATTGATATGGAAAAGCTTTTTGTGTGAATTCAAGAAGTACAGCAACCTTCTCTTTATCGGTCATTCCTGAAAATATAGGATTAAAATATTTTTCTAGCGAACCCATAACAATATCAGATAAAGGGCTTGAAAAATAGACTTCCATTTCGCAGATTGGATAATCCTTATCGAAATTAATTAAACGCTCGTTTGCATTTACCGGGAGTATTGTTCCCCGAAAAACAAGATCTCTCTGAATAATATGATCTCCTAAATCGGGTAACTGAACTAATTTGAGCGTGAATAAACTGTTGCCTGGATAGTCTGCTTTGTGAACGGTCAGTTGTCGTATTTCGACATCTTTTACATGATCAGAAGGAATATAGTATTCTTGGCCATTGATTTCGATAAAGTAGTTATTATATAGCTCTTCGAAAAATGGGAGTAATAAATATACAGTTTTTTGTGTGAAGCCTATTTTAGTATTGTACCTACTTTTAATTAAAATCACCCATGCCAACATGGTTTTATCGGTTGGATTCAATTCTAACTTACCAGTGTAATTTTCTATCAGTTTATAGTATCCCCAGTCATTTAGACTGAGCTTTTGTTTCAGAGCCAAAAGTTCAGAGACCATCAGGGCGACTGAGGGAGAACTACTTGTTTTATTAAAATATGCGGAAATACTTTCAGCTGAAATACCTGAAATTTGCGGTATCCCTGAGGCCTGTGTCAGTTTTGATTCACTTCCATAAAAATCAATATCCAGAGTTGCTGTTCCTCCACTTTCTACTGGTTTTGGCAGTTCGCTTTTTTTTACCTCAGTTTCAGATTTTATTGGTTCAGGAATACCGTTGGTTTTGGAGCTATCTGCGGATATTTCTACTGTAGGAACTACTATTTCTTTGGTAGGTTGCTCTATCACTGGTTGAACCAAGGGTTTGGATTCTATTGGTTTTGCTCTATACAACACCTCAAAAGAAGCCCAGGAATCTATGAGAAAATTTGAAAACAACGAATCGTTTTTCTCGCGAAATAACTGGTGCTTCTGTTGAATTGATTGATTGAATGTGTTGAATTCTTTTTTGAATCTTTTAGCAATTGAATCGGTTTGAGCCACACTGGCAAAAGGAATTATGCAACAAAGAATAATGAAGTATATCGTTTTAGTCCTCATGTTATTTCAATTTAGCATTCAGTACCCAATAAGCTGAAAATGTGACAAAGTTTTAATCCTTATTTTTTACTTCACTGGAAATGACTTTGAATTTCTCCTTCATCTGAAATCCTTCAATGTACCATGAATATTCACCTTCAGGAAGGAAATCCTTTTCCAAAACAAACCTTTTTGCTACAATACTTATTTTTTTGCGATAAATAGTCTTTCCGTTTTTCTGATTTTCGATAGTCAGATTGGTTGTTGCATCTATATCAGAAATCCAAAGAAATACGATAGAGTCATTTCTGTTGCAGATTTTGCCCTGAACAGGTGAAATCAATTTTAATTCACCCATGAAATGAACAGATGCTTTTTCTTCAGCTTGTTTCAATTTTGGAACATATTGCGATTCAATTTTTTTATCATTTTTTGCCATTGGAACCTGCTTGTTATCTCGATCTGTAAGCATCAAAATTCCTGATGCTGAAAGCAAAACCAAAAATGATGCAGCAATTGACCAAACAAACAATCTGTTTTTCTTCTCCAATTTGGCTTCCCTGATACTTTCAGAAATTAATTGCCTGATATTCCCATATTCTTTTGCTCTGGTCCAATTTTCAGCCAGTTTAATTCTGACCTGAAATTGCTCTGACAATTCAGCATTTGTTGAAAGTGAATGCTGGAAATTGCTGTTTTCTTCTTCGGTAAGCTTTCCATCCAGATATTGTTCTATTAAGTCGTGGTAATCCGTTTTATGTATGTTCATGACCTAAAATATTCTTTTAGTTCTGGTTCGTTTAAAACAAATTCGCGCAATTTATCGAAGCATCGTTTAAAGCGTTGTCTGGCATTTGCGGCAGTCAGGTCTAGCAGTTCAGCAATTTCTTCAAACGAACGGCAAGTTGTTGGGGTCATCTTTTCATCTGCTTTTGGTTCAACTAAATCAAAGCGTAGATCAACAATTTCGAGGCAAGGTTCATTCAGTTGTTTCCTTACTTGCAGCAAATGACTTAACAGTTCAAAGTCGAGTGAATTTTCTTCCTGTACTCTATCAGTAATTTCCACATTCTTACCTTTCATTTTATTCAGCTCTTTCAGGCAAATATTACGGCAAATGCTATTGAGATAAGTAAAAAACGAACTTTCACCCCGAAAGCGGCCTTCACGAATATTCATTACGGCACGAGTTAATCCTTCCTGAAAAATATCCTCCGGATCTAATGCTGTATGTCTGAAAGAAAAAACCATCGGTTTGATTTTAATGAAGTACATTTTATAAATATGACTGAATATTACATTTTCATTACTTATAATTCCCGCAAGGATCTCGTTGTCTGAATAATCTTTCTTATGGTACTTTTTTGAGTAAGAATGTGACAGAGGAATGGAAATATTTTTCATAGACAAAAATTTCGTTTTACCCTACATCAAGGTGATCGAAACAAATGTACTATAAAAGTGAATATTTGGAGAAACATAAGAATTGAAATTTCATGTCTGAAATAGATGAATCGAAAAGATTCTTTGAGCTTTTTGAGATGATATTAATTGATACCTTTCATGCAAATTAAATGATGAACAGAAAAGCTGTTTCGCATCAGAGTTTCAACAGTTAATAACGATTAAAGCAAATTAACCACATTACAGTTTCTAATTCCGATAACGCATAGAATAAAAAATATACAAAGGATTCAGAAAAATAATTTATTAGGTGTCATAATAGTATATTTTAAATGTTTTAATGTTTTTAAATTCTAACTATTGTACCTTATGAGTTAAGAATGTGACAATAGGCATCAACTATTTCTGGCACCATTACACAAAAAGTGATTTTTGCAAATTGGCAACAGCTTCCGGTGTTTTTTATGGCATAGCTGTATGAGCGAATTGCCTTTTATAAACTACATGCGAGGCGAAAACCTATGACGTTACCCCCGCCACCCGGTCTATCGCCGCCTCGGTTAGCCGGACTGCAGTGGTCGGCACTGTCGTACCAACCGCCACCACGAATCACGCGGTAAGTGCCTGTTTTAGGGCCGGTTGGATTGGTCTGAGGCTCACTGATATAAGCACCATACCAGTCGGAGCACCATTCCCAAACATTGCCGCTCATGTCATACAAACCAAGTTTATTGGGCATTTTTTGCCCTACGGGGTGGGTTTTTTTGTCGCTATTATCAATATACCAAGCCACATTTCCAATATTGTTTCTGCCAGAGTATTCAGTTGCTGAGCCAGTCAAAGTGGGGGGATGGGCGGCAAATTCCCATTCGCCTTCGGTGGGCAAACGGTAGTTCATCCCAGTTTGCTGGTTAAGTTTCTGAATAAAGGTTTGCACATCGTTCCAGCTTACCTGTTCCACAGGCAGGTTGTCGCCCTTAAAATACGAAGGGTTGCTGCCCATTATGGCCACCCATTGTGCCTGAGTTACTTCTGTTTTGCATAGGTAAAAACTGCTTAAAGCTACTTGGTGTGGACGTTCATCGGTTTCGCCGCTTGTGCTGCCCATTTGATAAGTGCCGCCTTCAACCAACACCATGCCATATTCAACAGGCATAGAGTGTTCATATTTTATTTTTGCTACCAACTGAAATACAAACTGATCTCCTGCCAATTCCTGCCTTTCACTTAACACATCCCAAACAATACGTTTTGTTTTTCCTGCTGTAATTCCCTTAAGGTCGCCAGTGATGGTTTGCGGAACAATTGAATAGGTTTTTCCACCATCTGCGGAACATTCTACTTTGATATCAAAAGTCTGCCCGGCTTTGTCGCTGGCAATATCATAAGTGAGAACAACTTTATCGCTTTCTTGTGTAACTTTAATATTGGTGACTTGCTGAGCCGAAATGGTTAAAATAGGGAAGGAAGCAATTAGAAAAGAAAGAAACTTTTGCATAAAATTAGGATTATCACGATTATAAAACAATTATTATATTAATCCTTGAGACATCGAACTGAAAGGCCATTTATCTTGCCATAATCAAACCTACTAACACTGCTATAGTTGGAGTACATCTTTCGACCCCATACGAAATCTTCATTTTTCTCAGTAAAACTCCACCAATATCCCTCACTTTCTTGGTAATGGAAAGTCCCATCAAATTTACAGAAGCCCCCAGGTAAAGCCATGAAACCCGTTTCATTAGTAGAATTTTTATTGGGGCTTAACCAATGAGATGTTCCAGCTTCCTTAAGTTTGCATCCTGCCGTTATAGCCCCACCCAAGAAATTCAAAATTGCATCCCATTCATAGTCATTGGGTATATGCCATCCTTTTGGACAAGCCACTTTTACTGCGGCCCAGTTATAGAGCACTCCATAAGTTTTGTAACCGGGCATATTTATAGCAATTTCTGTATTTGTACCGTCATAATCATAAACATAGTATCTGGGGCTTGTTTGAGAACGATCAGAAGGAAGATAAACCGAAGGCAAGTATGCTAAATTTTCGGCCATCCAAATTTGAGTACCAATTTTTACCCATTTGTAAACATGTCCATCTCTTGAATCTACGAAGGTACCGGAATTACCTCCAAAGGAGTCTTTTGGTTTATTTGGTGTTGCTACCAACTGAAACACAAATTGAGCACCCACCAGTTCCTGCCTTTCACTTAATACATCCCAAACAATGCGTTTTGCTGTTCCTGCTGTAATTTCCTTGAGGTCACCAGTGAGAGATTGTAGAGTTATTGAAAAAGTCTTTCCATTATCAGCAGAACATTTCACCTCCACATCAAAAGTCTGCCCGGTCTGGCTGGCAGTTAGATCATAAGTGATTACCACATTGTCGCCTTCCTGGGTTACCTGTATATTGGTAATTTGCTGTGCTATTATTTCTGTGGTAAGGAATAAGGCAGCTATAAAAAACAAATATCTCGACATAGATTGTGCTTTATTCAATAATTAGTTTCCAGCCTTCCCAAATACCATTTACATCGTTGCTGTAAATCAGGTCAGGATTCTGGTCCTTACCGTTTATTTTTATCGCGCTTAACTCTACTTCACGTTTTACCTGATCATAAAGCTGACGGTAGTTAATGTTTCCTTTGCTGTCCTGAATGGCTTTCAGCAGGAAATAGGTAAACATCCCATGTTTTTTATCACGGTAAGGCAAAGCTGACTGTTCGCCAGTACTTGCTGAAAATACGACCAGGTTTCCGGTAACCGGTTCGGTTTTGGGTTTTATTCGAACAGCCCTTGCAGCCAGCAAACCAGCATCGCGTCCGCCACCACTGAAACAGGCATCCAGAAAAACGGTAACCCGTTTCGACGGAAATCTGGTAAGGTCGGCATACAAACGGGTCAGACTAATTCCATCGGTGACATTTGTTCCGGTTATATCAACCGGCACTAAATAACTTTGGTTATTCGCTTCATCGGGAAAGCCGTGCCCGGCATAAAAAACAAATGCTTCGGCTTGTCCATTTTCGTATTGAATCATTTTCCAAAGCTTTTCTATTTCACGCCTCATTACTGAACTCAGGGCATTTTCGATCATGACTATATTTTCCTTTGGAATGCCAAGAGTATTCTCAGCATATCGGGCAAACGAACGGGCATCAGCCACGGCGAAAGCAACGTTTGACTCGGTTCCTATACCCGATTGATACGTGGTATAATCTTCATTGCCAATAATCAAAGCATAACGATGTGTGTTTTTGTTCGAATTTAGCGGGACATTTTTATCGACCTCCGAACTGAGTGAACCTTCGGTAATGGCCACATTCGATACCTGATTATTGCCTGATATCACAATTGCCGAACCTGAAGTGCGTGACCCTACACTTGCTGTAACTTCTTTATTTTGTGAATAGGTTCCCCACTTTTCACTCACTTGTATTTTGATGGGAATCGTTGAACCACTGTAAATTTTGTTGGGCAGGAACTCGAAACTAATGTTCTTACTTTCACCTGGGTTGAGCGTTCCGATTGGGAACCGTTCATCGCCATTCGGGAATACGTTCTGAGGAGGCAAAACAAACCTGACTTCCACATTTTCAGCCACACCCTGACCTGTATTTTGCACCAATACCTGCAATTGAACCTGTCTGCCGAGTGTTACTGTACCATTATCCGTCAGTATCTGCGAATCGACGACCTTTACTTCAGGCCGTTGAAACTCGCGTGTTTCTATTTTCAAATCGATGGGGTCGGGGGGAAACCCAAGCTGTTCATCGAAACTAATCCGAATTGATGCCGTGCCACTAATCAGTCCGATTGCTCCTTCCACAGGTACTTTTACATCGAGTTTTGCTCCAGGACTGATCGTGCTAAGGGTTGTTTGCTTATTGAATATTAATCCTTGAATCATGGGTATATTTTCAACCTTCAATTGCATATTGACTGCCGGTCCGGTTCCAGAATTAGAGATGGTAAAGCTGATGCTACACTTTTCCAGTCCATCGATGCAATTGTTACTATTGACATCGGTAAATAGGATGTTAGAAATTTCAAGAATAGGCGGAAGTTTCTTTTTTCGAATATTCAATGAAACTGGTGCAGATTTCCCTGAGATCTGAGATTGGGCTGTCAGAAACTCAGGAATAAGAATGATTGCAAGTAATATTAGGGTAAATATTCGTTTCATAAAGCTTGGTTTTAATAGTTTTATTTTTTGCAGTTTTATTTGTTAGAATTACAACTTTTTTATACTTTTTCCCCAACTAAATATGAATTCAGATTTAATTATTTTCTTCTCACCCTTTTCATACCTTACCGTTGTATCTTTTAAGAAAACACACCTATCTTTTATTTTTCGAAATTAGAAGTCTTTAGACTTAAATCTCAAAAACATAAAAAATCAATAAAAGAAAAGACCAACTCCATATTGGAAAAATGGATCAAGTTCGCTGCTTGTCCAATAGTCCGCTTTAGCATAAATTCCCCAGCCACTACCCAATTTAATGGGAATAGTGGCACCCAAAACAGCACAATTAAAGTTTTGTGTATTGTCGGTATTGTTTTTATCAGTAAACATTCTGACTCCCCATCCCGCATGCGGAGTAACCCACAATATTTTTGGAAATGAATATCCCAAAGTAATTGAACAACTTATTGATGAATAGTTCGCGTATCCAATGTCTCTGAATGGAGTCAAATCTGCAAACCCTAAAACCAATTCTTTTCTTCCATTAAGAAGAAAAAATTCACCTCCAGTTGATCCTTCACTATATATTCCACCTCCCCCAACAAGGTAATCGCCGAAATAGTCAGATTTTACTTTTTTTCTTGTATAACTATTCTCAACAGGTTTTTCATAAATATTATCAGTTGTAATCTTCTGAGCAGTGTAGTTTCGCTCGACTGATTTTTCGTATACTTTTAACTCTAAAAGAAACACATAATTATTTCCACTAAGCTCATGCCCGTCATTTATTACATCCCAAACTATACTTTTATCTTTCCCTGCACTTATCATATTTAAATCACCAGTCAGTAATTTAGGATATATTGAATAGTTATTACCTCCATTTGGTGAGCAGATAACCTTAACATCAAATGTTTGGCTGGCTCTGGCATTTGTAATGTCATAATTAATAACGACTTTGTCATCTTGCTGACCGATACGAATGTTGGTCACCTCTTGTGCAGATAATCCAGAGCAAAAAGGTAATAAAAAAATGGAAAACAAGAATAACCTAAATGGTTTAGAAAGATTCATCTTAATCAAGGGGTTAGGTTCAAGGTATTTCTTAGCAATTTATTTTAAAGCTGCCTCATAAAATTTAGAGCAGCTTTAAAATATTTAATCCTTAAAATTTCATTAGTTTATCCAGTTTATCCTGAAGTCCTTTTGATTCATCTTCTAATTTGGTGCGTATAACTTTTTTTGCTGCTTCCATTGCCATATCGCTGTTGTAGGCAATGCGAACGTTGGCTTCAATGTTTTTATTAATGTCTTTATACATTTCAACCAGCGTGATAATCCTTCCAATTTCCTGGGCAATGACGTTCTTGGATGCTGCTACAATTTTGGTTACCGATGCTGCCTCTTCCTGATTCAACTGGGCATTGGCGTAGTTTCCTTCCATTAAAGCAGCAATATTGGATGCCATAGTTCCAGCCAGCTCAAGTTTGGCAGACTCAGTCGCTTGTAATTTGGCTGCAATCTGGGTTTCACCAACTGCCCTACCAGTTGCAACAATGTATTTAGAAAATCCTTGTTCGTCGGTTTCCTGTTCTTTCAGCAAGCCGTTGGTTAATTGACGTTCGATGGAAGGTGCGCCAACTGCCACATAATAACCTTGTTTTGCGTAGTCTTTGGCATCCTTTTTTACTTCGCTAACAGGTTTGAATTTTAATTTCGAACGCATTTCTTTGTTTGATACCTGGGCATTTGCTGAATTGATGAATAACATGACTAAAAGAAGGGTCGATAAGGTAATGGTTGATTTTTTCATGATAAAGATTTTAAGTTTTTATGTGATTTTTTAATTTATATACCTCATAGTACCTTCGTTACACAAAATGTGACAGAGAAAATAAAATATATTTTTTATCCTGAATTGGTTAGGCTAATTGCCTAACCAATAAAAACAAACATACGTAAAATCTAACTAATTGGCAAAACATAAGATAATTACTGATGAGGGAAGAATGAAGGAGTGGAGATAGTTTGTAAAATGGGATGGAAAGGATTGCAATTTTAAGCAAAAATGTACCCATACAGATCGGCAATAGCAATTGCCTTCTATATGCAAATTCAAAAGAGCAGGAGATTGTTCTTAAAATAATCTAATGGCACGAATCAATAGGGTATTTTTCTTATCGCTTGAAGTTTGTGTCCCAGAACCGAAATTCTGGATAAACGCACCGTAGAGACTTTGACTTTGACTTGAACTCCAATAGTCCGAATTGGAGAAACCACCAACGTTGCCACTATTTATGTAAAGTTTATTTAATTCTTCCCTGCTTGGTAAGTACCAATCACTATAACCACCAAGAACTAAATCGTTACAAATCCTAGCCGCATAACTTCCTGTGCCTTGCTGATTAAGAATAGCATATGTGTTATTAAGTCCTTCTCCCAATCCTGTTGAAGTCCCAATTGTTTTATAAGTGCCATTATACCATTGTGCTTGGCCTTGATCGCTTGGTGCAGCAATTAAGCCATGATTTTGTCCCACAACATAACCCGGATCGGTAGATTGAAAGATATATGCTATGATTCCACCTTTATAGACATCACCTATGACAAAGAAAGGTATAAAACTTTCTACATTCCCATAAGCTGTTCCCTGGCTATTGATAGCATATGCGCGGACGTAGTAAGTTGTATTAGCTGTTAATCCAGTAATAGTTCCACTGAAACTTCCAGGACCACTTCCATTGGGCACTTTGCTATTGCTTGTCGTAGGACTTTGGCTGGTGCTATAACAAATGCCCCGTTCGGTGACAGTAGCATTTCCATCACTCGAAACAATGCCGCCTAAAATTGCACTGGTACTGGTCATATTGCTTGGAGTACTTGTTGTCAGGCTTGCTAATGAAAGCGCGGGGCTGGTTTTAAAACTTACTTCATTTCCATAAGCTGTTCCTTGGCTATTTATGGCATAAGCCTTAACGTAATAAGTGGTGTTGGGTATGAGTCCAGCAATAGGGTTGCTAAAACTACCAGTTCCTGCACCAATTGCCAGTTTGCTATTGCTGGTAGTTGGGTTAGTACTTGTACTATAACAAACACCACGCTCAGTAACAGTAGCATTTCCATCACTCGAAACATTGCCGCCTAAAGTTGCACTGGTACTGGTCATATTGCTTGGAGTACTTGTTGTCAGGCTTGCTAATGAAAGCGCGGGGTTGGTTTTAAAACTTACCTCGTTTCCATAAGCTGTTCCAATACTATTGGTTGCATAGGCCCGGACATAATAGGTTGTTCCTTGTACAAGACCTGTTAAATTACTTGAGAAAGTGCCTAACCCCGCACCATCAGTTGTTTTTGAATTTGTGATAGTAGGATTTGGCGAAGTACTCCAACAAACACCCCGGGATGTTATGGGTTGACCGCCACTACAATTAATAACGCCGCCACAAGCTGCTGTGGATAATGAAATTGATGAGATAATGTTTGTTGTTAAAGAAGGCGCTGCATCTTTAAGACAACGAACCGATTTCCCGTTTTTAACTCCAGCATCAACTGGTGTGGGAGTCGGAATACCCATACCGACCCAATCCATTAAAATGTAAGCTGTTAATACGCTGTTAGCACTCAGGTCTTCCGAAATAAGCCAATAATTATAAGCATAGCCTTCGTGTTGGAACGATCCGTTATCAGAGGCTCGAAACCCTGCCGGTAGAAGAGAAAAACCACTGGTATTTGTTCCAAGATTTTGATCCCAACCAAACTTCAACTTAATTTTTGCTCCGGCAACATTAGTGCCTCCTAAATAATTGGCTAAAATCGACCATTCGTAGGGAGTAGCCACATGAAATCCAGTTGGAGCAAGTTTGCCTGTATTTACAGCATACCAATTGTATAATGCACCATACTTGTTTTTGTAGGCTGAGATATCGTTATTGTACCAGCAATAAACGGGATTTGTTTGAGCAATCCAGCTTGTATTGCTTGTTACATTCGGAATCGGTTTACCATCATTGAATTTCGTCGTTTTTAAGTTTTCGGCCATCCAAATCTGGGTCCCAATTGTAATGGTATTGTAGGTATTTGCATCCGAATCAGTTACTGTTCCAGGTGCTGCCGGAGCGACTGCAGTTTTAAAACTTACCTGTTGCCCATAGGAAGTACCCTGGCTATTAATTGCATAAGCACGCAAATAATAGATTGTATTAGGCAAAAAACCAGTTACAATATTGGAAAAACTACCAGTTCCATTCCCATTTGAAATAAATGAATTACTCGTTGTTGGATTTTGCGAAGTACTATAACAAACACCCCGCTGTGTGATCGGAGAACCACCGTCTGCTGTAATATTTCCTCCTAGATTAGCCGCGTTGTAATCAAAAACAGAGATTTCAGATGTTGTGACATTTGCTGTTAAGATTGGCGTAATTTGGGTTGTAAGAACATTGCTTTGATAGGCACCAGCGTATGCGATAATGGTATAGGTATGGACTTTTCCTCCTATTACACTGCCATCAATATATTGTGCTGCAACTTTGGTTTGGTCAGGCAGCTCGGTTGTTGTACCGGGGTCAATTTTTCTGGTCAACTTAAAGCCTGAAATATTTTTCTCCGATTGAACCCAGCTTAATTTAATGGTGTTACCTACCTGAACTGCTCTAAAATCAGAGGGAGTAAAAACCGTTTTGGGGCAATCGGGGTCGAAAGGGTTTGTCCATTCACGCTTTTGGCAAGAAGAGAAAACTAAAATTAGTATCAGAAAGAAAGACAAATTTATTTTCATGTTGTTTGATAAAAAAAAATGACCACTTCGCGGAAATAAATCAAATAAATCAAATAGCCAAATAATCAATAATCCCTTACGCAACGAACAGAAAAACCATGCTCCTTGGTGTAGCCGTACCGTCTTACACCACTATCGCTGTAGAACACGTACCAGTGCCAGACATAATTTGTAAGGTACTCGGTAGAACTCCACCAGTACCCGCCGTAGCCAATGTAGTAGAATGTACCATTGCTGCCACGGTAGCCAGCCGGAAGAGCCGTAAAACCAACCTCATTGGTGGCTCCCGTATTTGGGGTTAACCAATGTGTTGTGCCTGTTCCTTTAAGTTTTCCACCCGCAACACTTTCCCCTCCTATATATGTTGTTAAAGTTGTCCACTCACTATCAGTTGGTACGTGCCACCCTGCCGGACAAAGCCTATTGGTGTTAACTGCGTACCAGTTGTATAAAGTGCCATAAGTTGCTTTGTAGTTTATGGCATCATTGTTATAATAACAATATGCCCCAGTTTTAAGGGCCGCCCAGGTTGTATTATCTGTCACATTTGGAATTGTTGTGCCATCATTGTATTTGGTTGTTTTTAGATTTTCTGCCATCCATATCTGGTTGCCGATTTTAATCGTTGGGTAAACATTTCCATCTGCATCAGTAACTTCACCATAAAAGGTTTTAAAGCTTAATTCATTACCATAAGCCGTTCCCTGGCTGTTAATGGCATATGCACGAATAAAGTAAGTGGTGTTGGCTGTGAGACCGGTAATAATATTGCTAAAACTTCCTATTCCTGACCCAATTGCTAATTTTGTGTTACTGGTAGTTGGATTTATGTATGTACTGTAACATACTCCTCGCTCGGTAACTGTTTCGTTACCATCACTGATTATGTTTCCCCCCAAAGTTGCACTATTGGAGGTAATGTTGTATGTATTACTTGTTGACAACGAAAGTGGCAGGCTGCATTTGAAATTAAGCTCGTTACCATAAGCAGTTCCCTGGCTATTAATTGCATACGCTCTAATGTAATAAGTAGTGTTGGCAGTTAAGCCAGTAATGGTATTGTTGAAACTCCCAGTTCCGCTACCAATAGCCAACTTATTATTGCTGGTAGTTGGATTGGCTGTGGTTGCCCAACAAACTCCACGTTCGGTAATTGTTGCGCCACCATCGTTTGTAATTGTACCGCCCAATAAGGCTGAAGTCGATTTAATAGATGAAGGATTTGCAGTTGTTAGTGTTGCTGTCAATAACGGTTTAATTTGGGTCCAAGCATAGTTGCTTTCGTTGCTGCCGACTATGGCTACAATATGGTATTCGTACAATTTGCCTCCGGTGATTCCAGCATCCGTCCATGTATTTGCGGTCTTGGCTGGCGAAACAACTTCTTTCCAATCAGTTTCTCCTTCAATTTTTCGATCAATACGGAACCCGGTAATGTTTTTTACCCCTTGTACCCAAGTCAGATTAATCGAGTTTCCTTGTTGTTTGGCAACGAAATCGGTTGGAGTCCACATCACTTTCGGGCATTCAGGGTCAAATGGGTTGTTCCACTCACGATTTTGGCAGGAGAAGAAAACCAGAATAAAAGTTATAATTGCAAAATATTGCTTCATCAGATTTAGTCTTTAATACAACGTATAGAAAGCCCTTCTGCTTTGTCGCTTGAGACCCTTATTAGCTCATTACCATCTAAAAAAAATAATCGGCTCCATACTTTTGCTGTGTTATCCATTGAAGAACTCCACCATAAATTGTAAAAGCCAATTTTACCAGATGTTGTCCCATTGGCATCACGAGAAGCAGATGGAAGTCCTGTAAAGCCCGATTCATTGGATGCACCATTGTTAGGATATACCCAATGGCTTGTACCCATTTCTTTTAATTTTCCTCCGGCCACACTTTCGCCTCCTAAATACGATGTCAATGTGGCCCATTCTGAATCGGTAGGAACATGCCAGCCAGTCGGAGCGAGTTTTCCAGTATTAACTGCATACCAATTATATAAAGCTCCATAAGTTTTATAGATTGTTTCTTCGGCATTGTACCAGCAATAAGCACCACTAGTTAATCCCGCCCAAACTGTGCTGTAAGTGACTTTGGCAATTGAAGTACCATCATTATACCTGGTCGTTTTCAAGTTTTCGGCCATCCAGGTTTGTGCTCCTATTTTAATTGTTTTATAAACGTTGCCATCTATGTCACTTATTGTTCCATAAGAAAGGTTTGTATTATAGGTTATACTGCTGATTACCAAAGGAGTTATTGAAATTGCTACAGGATTACTCGTATTATTTCCGGCAATAGCTGTTAAATAGTAAGTATGTGTTTTGTTATATTCCAATACAGGATCAAACAATTGACCATCAGCTTTATACTGATTTTTTACTTCTATGCGAGACCCATTATCAATGGTTTTTTGAATTTTAAATTCTGAAATAGTCTTATTGGGTTGGCTCCATGTTAATATAATTGAACTTCCTTCCTGAATTGCTCTAAAGTTTGTTGGAGTCCAAAGTTCTTTTGAGTATTCCGGATCAAACGGATTGCTCCACTCCCGCTTCTGGCAAGAGGAGAGGATAATAATCAAAATAAATATTTTAAAACATGCATTCATTTTTTATCTAATTTTTTATGCACCGGACAGACAAACCAGACTCATTGTCGCTAAAAGGTCTACCTGCACCAATGCCGTAGTAGCCCAGAGCCTTGGAAAAGGCACTTATTATATCTCGTTCGGTAGAACTCCACCAGTAAGCAAATTCGCCAATACCACTGAAGATTCCATAATCGAAACGAATGCTAGCCGGTAGAGCTGTAAACCCAACGTCATTAGTGGCTCCTGTATTCGGAGCTATCCAATGAATTGTTCCCACTTCATTCAATTTGCCGCCAGCAACAATATTTCCACCTAAATAATCTATCAAAGTTATCCACTTTGTATCTGTTGCTACATGCCAACCTGTTGGGGCTATTTTGTTTGTGCTAACAGCATACCAGTTATAAAGTGCACCATAAGTTTCATTAAGAGTTGTAGCATCTTTATTGTACCAGCAATATGCTCCTGTTCTTAAAGCTGCCCAAGCGGCATTATCAGTGACGTTGGCGATTGGAGTACCGTCATTATATCTGGTCGTCTTCAGGTTTTCGGCCATCCAGGTTTGGTTTCCAATTATTACCGTTCTGTATATATTTCCATCAATGTCAGTAACTTTGCCATATCTAATACTCGAATTGAAATTATTATCCGTATCATTAAAGTTATTAAAGTTGTTCCAATCGTGTTTTTTGCATGAAAAGACGATCATCAAGAAAAATAAAAATAGGAGAGGATTTTTATTCATGGTTATTTTAAAACAAAGAATCAAAATTTACAAACTAAACCCAGACCGACTCCCTGATGAATTGGCTGTGGATAAAAACCAAGTGTTTGATTTTTCACATTGCTTTGCTTACCTGCTTTCAGAATAATCTCAAGCGTACAAATTCCGGCCACGCCAAAAGCTATCGGGCTAATCTGGTCGTAAAGCTTCACTTTTTGGTGGAGGCTTTCAGCATCATTAGTTGCAGATTGGTATTGGCTGTATAAATTATTTGACTGCAACATAGTGAATGCACCAACTGCACCGCTAACCAATGCACCGCTTAGCCAGATGTTTTTACTTTTTTTGTACTTGTAATATTTGGGTGAATATTCTGTTTTTGTTTTGGATTGTTCAATCGGTTTACTAAACGATTGTACCGGCTGGCTAATCATTTCGGCATTTAATTTAAATTGAATGTTTCCTTCCAGTTGCACTTTTTCAGCAGCTACATTCCAGATTACCTTCTTATCGTTGCCTGGCATTTGCCCAGTTACATCACCCGATACATTTTTTAATGGTCCCTGCCAGGTTTTCCAATCGTCGAGCGTATAAAAAAGGTTCACGTTGTAAGTTCCTGATTTACCAGCGATATCATACAAAACGACAATGGTTTTCCCTTCCTGGGTTATCCTGACATTCTTAATATCCTGAGCAAATGAATTCACACTAAAGAAATAAGAAATCAGAAAAATGAGATATTTGAACTTTGCCATATCAAAATATTAAATGGTAAATAGTTAAATGGTTGAATTGCTGAATGGTTAGAAGGATTGTTTTTCCCAGTTTTCAGAATAGGTTGGGCTAACCTGGATGTCAGGATCCTGCGATTTCCCGTTTACACGAAGGGCTTCCACACCAACATTCGTTTTCAGGTATTTGGCTAGCTCGCTGTATGTAACAGTTCCGTTCGTTTCTTTCAATTTTTTGAGCAGGAAATAGGTAAATAAGCCATGTTTCTGAGCATCAAAAGGTAAAGCAGATTGTTCTCCTGACGAAGCGGAAAAAACAATTATATTCCCCGAAATGCCTTCTTCTTTTGGCTTGATGCGCACGCTGCGTGCAGCAAGTAAACTTTGAGCCCTGGCTCCACCCGAGAAACAGGCATCCAGAAAAACCGTTATTTTTTTTGCCCCAAGTTCCGAAAATTTCCTGTAAATACTATTCAATGAAATTGCAGAGGAAAGATTTGAAGCATTCACATCTACCGGAATGAGATAAGGTATTTTCGTATTTTCGTCTGGCAATCCATGTCCGGCATAATAGAAAATCAATTCAGTTTCCGGTCCCATTCGTTTCATCAAGGCTGAAACTAAGTCAATTTCCCGGTTTAAAGTACCGGCAGTTGCATCGGTCAGAAAGTGAATGTTTCGTTCTTCAACACCCAGTGTGTTTAATACATAGTTCCTGAAAACCTCAGCGTCGCGCCGGGCATAATTCACGTTGATGTCGGCATTTAAATTGCCTGAATAATCTTCATTTCCAATAATCAGCGCCAGTTTGTTCGGGTATTTCTGATTGGTAAACGGAATATTTTTATCTACATCAGACGATAAAGAAGCAATTTCAATCTGTACTTCACTTTCGTCAATGCCTTCAACTATTAGTTTTTCGCCTGCAACCTGCTGGTTCATGGTCAATTCAATAGTTTTGTTTTCGAAATACTGCTTGTATTTTTCTTCAAATTCATACAGAAATTGAATCGTTGGCTGATTGTAATCGTTGTTGGCAACCAGGGAATAATTGATCAGTTTCTTTTCACCGGGATTTAAGGTCCCAATTTCAATGACTGGATTGGCCGAAAGACAAAAAATATTCTGTGGAATTATCATGTTAAGCTTTACGTCGCTGGCCATTCCCTGCCCTAGGTTCTGAACCAAAACATCCAGATCAAAAGGTTTACGCTTAGCCAATGTGCTCGAATTTTGGCTGCTAACCTGGTAATCCACAATTTTTAGGTCGGGACTGCGAAATGCCTGGGTGGCGACTTCAATATGAAAAGGATCGGTACCAAAACCTTTGGGCTCAATGATGGTAATTTCAAAAGCCGCAGATCCTTCCTGTAAATTTTTCAAACCTTTTATGGGCAATACAATTTGTGTGTTTTGTCCAACCTTTACGTCATCAATTTTTTTTGAGCTTTCATAAGCCAGACCACTTAAACCATTGGTTTCTTTAGCTGTTAAAACCAAACCTTTGCCATCACCCATGCCCGAGTTTTTTAATTCAAACCGAATCTCAGTGGTTTCTTCAGCATCAATTTTTCGGTTCCCCTCTGCACCATCCGAGAAAAAGGCATTGGATATTTCAAGGTAAGGCGGTTTTGTGGTCTCACGAACTGAAACTGGTGAAGTTTCCGGTTTGATAGAAATGTAAATCTTATTGCTGAGATTGGAGGATTTGCCGGTCTTTTGCCCAAAAGTTGGATTGAACAGAATGACTAGCAAAAACAGGGTAAGGTATAGATTCTTCATGGTTAGGTCATTAAAGGTTGCAATTTGGGATAATTGACTTTTGGCTGATCAAATATAGATAATTTAGCATTCGGAGAACTCATCCAAAAACTTGAAGTCATCGGATGAGCTCTCTGTCAATCCTTAAAATTTCATTAGTTTATCCAGTTTATCCTGAAGTCCTTTTGATTCATCTTCTAATTTGGTGCGTATAACTTTTTTTGCTGCTTCCATTGCCATATCGCTGTTGTAGGCAATGCGAACGTTGGCTTCAATGTTTTTATTAATGTCTTTATACATTTCAACCAGCGTGATAATCCTTCCAATTTCCTGGGCAATGACGTTCTTGGATGCTGCTACAATTTTGGTTACCGATGCTGCCTCTTCCTGATTCAACTGGGCATTGGCGTAGTTTCCTTCCATTAAAGCAGCAATATTGGATGCCATAGTTCCAGCCAGCTCAAGTTTGGCAGACTCAGTCGCTTGTAATTTGGCTGCAATCTGGGTTTCACCAACTGCCCTACCAGTTGCAACAATGTATTTAGAAAATCCTTGTTCGTCGGTTTCCTGTTCTTTCAGCAAGCCGTTGGTTAATTGACGTTCGATGGAAGGTGCGCCAACTGCCACATAATAACCTTGTTTTGCGTAGTCTTTGGCATCCTTTTTTACTTCGCTAACAGGTTTGAATTTTAATTTCGAACGCATTTCTTTGTTTGATACCTGGGCATTTGCTGAATTGATGAATAACATGACTAAAAGAAGGGTCGATAAGGTAATGGTTGATTTTTTCATGATAAAGATTTTAAGTTTTTATGTGATTTTTTAATTTATATACCTCATAGTACCATTCGGTTGCAAAATGTGACAACAAAACGAAAATATTATTAATTGTTCAGGATTTCATGCGAGCTAAAGTCCTAACTGATAGAAACTGAATTGGTAAATATATATTCGAGCAATCTTTAATATACGTCAAATTTATAAAATTTCAGGTACCGCTAGGATATTGATCTTCTAAGTTATCTAATACATTCATTTATTTTACTTTGCTGCCCAAGGAAGAACAACGTCCGATTTTGGTAAAAATGCATTCTTTAGGTATGTCTTTGAGAAATCGGTAATATATATTTCCTGTCCTGGATTAATACTTCCTTTATATTGTTTCTGTCGACCAAAAGCGTTTACGTAAACTATATAATTGGCACTACCTCCTTCATAATGTTTCACATGAACATTGTATGTTCCGGATGTTGCAACTCCTTTTCCCCACCTGATATTTTCTGGTCCGTATCCGTTTACATCATCTACATCGAGCCATCCACCTGAAACAGAAGTGTTATGTTCATACCATATCCATTCTTTGGCTGGGTCTTGTACATATAAATCAATATCAGCTGAAGAATCCCAGGTAAGTGTGACTTGAATATCGCCATAACCACCTTCCAAAACACCTTCGGCCAATTGTACTTCTTTTTCGTGTTCTCTCAAAACGCCACCAGCAACACTTAACGATAATCCGGAAACACTGGCGAAACAGGATAAAGGTTTACCTAAAACACAATTTACAGTGGTAGTAAATCCTTTAACTGTCTTTAATGGAAGGTTAAGAAAATCAGCTATCTTTTCATTACCAATAATTTCAGTAGCTAAACCAATTGCAGTTGAACCACACCCTAAAGCAATTAATGCGGCGGCGGCAGGAGTTCCAATACCCAATGTTGTTGCAGTAGCTGCTACACCAGTAATAAGAGATGATACGCAAGTTGCTATTCCGATTGCATGACCTGTCCAAATTAATATATCACCCGTACTCGCACTTTTAAGCTGTAGGTACTGACTGTCCTTCTCTGGGATAAGAATTTCACGTACTGTAGTTAATTCTCCAACAGGACTAATTACAGCCAAATCAAACTTGCCGGCATTGTAATTGCTAAAAAGTAAAATGTGACTGTTAATGACAATTTTCTCTACTAAACCATCACTGTTAAACCATACTGGATAAGGATCCCCGCCCTTATTGGGTTTTACCAATGCTTCAACTGGCTTTCCATTGTTTTGCCTTACTGCAATGTATGAATCATCTATTCCTGAATAGACTAAGAAATCATAATCGGTTTCAGAACTAATGTCGGCGACAAAACTGGGGTTTTCCTCTTTTTTATTGAAGATGTCATCGATAAAGTTACATGATGTAATTCCCATCATGAAAAGGACTAAGGTTAGAATGGCTTTTGTTTTCATTATTTTGGGTTTTAGAGGTTTTTAATCATAGTACCTTTTCGATACTGGATGTGACAAACTGGAAAATTATTATATGGAAACAAACTATTAGTTCATTTGCAGAAAGCTCTTTAATTGCTTATAAGTTACAATTTTTTTTGAAGATTGTGAGTTTAATATTGACTTATTTAACGAACCCACCATTTTTTAGTATGAAACCCTTTTTAGAACTAATAAACTGATTAAGATGTTTTTTTTAATGTTATTCTGTTTACTAAATTTCCATCTAAAATTTACTTCATTTGCCGAGATATCTTTCCAATTCAACATCCTGGTACCGCAAAAGATTATTTTTTTTCGCTAAAAATAATTAAGCAACTCCTCTTTTTCCCAATCTATATGTTTTAGATACACGGACACCTTTGCTTCGCTATTTTGATAAAGCATGAAAAGCTTAGTTGACCTGTTTTTTTTAGGCTATTTTAAATTATGAACTAATAATATTTTTTCACAGAAAAAGCCTTGATTTCTCAAAGCTTTTTCCTTCTATCTTTCTGTCCCAAAACAGAAATAGGTTGTTCTTCTTCTACAATTCCATACAATTCCTTTTTCCCCACCTCAGTCAATTCAAAATATGGAAAACCCCTATCAAACAATTCCTTGCAGGTTTCAATTGGGATATCATCCCTGCTAAAATCAATTTCGCCGTGAGAGGGTGTGATAACCCTCCCACGGCGAAGTTTTATGAATCTAAAATAATCAGTCCACATGGCTTATTGACCCAATGCTTCAGTTAATGGAATTGTACCTGTATAAACGTAAACATTAGCCGTTTTGTAGGTAAATTCCATAGAAATTCCCTTTCTCGCTGCTGTTTCCTTTCCGGTACCAAAACCGTCCGGAGCTCCAGCATAAACAGCGGGGCGAAGGCTGTCACCCATAATATAGGTTTGTCCATCGCTGTCTTTGACGATGAAAACCAGGTTTTCATTCTTGGCCGCATTCATGAACCCCAGAAGCTTTTTCTGCAATCCAGGAGAAAAGAGGGTCAGATGTTCCACGAACGATTTCCCATCTATTTCTCCAACCGGTTCGATAGAAAATTCCCCGGTATCATCGGTGATATAAAGACTGAACAGGCGTTTTCCCGCTTTCATGACCAATTCCCCGGTGAGGGCAGCATTCGCCTCCAGTGTTGTCGGGTTTAATGGTTTGGTTGGCCAGTTGAGTACATCGGCATGAAAGCCGAAGTACACCTCCTGGATCAACCCGCCCATGTTTTGACCATCGGGCAGATTTTTATTGATGTCAGTAAATTCAATCATAGTTGGTTAAGATTAAGGAGTTGGCTGTATATTCGTCCATACAGCTTGATTTATTCCGAATCCAAGGCCTTCAGACCAGTCACCTAAAACAGCTACTGAACGTTTTGATTCTTCCATTTTGAACGTGTTTTTAGTTATGGTTGCAGGTGAAATATGCAGGAAATTCTCCGATGGAGTGCAGAAAATATCATTCGTTTCCACCATGGAAGCCAGACCTTTGATCTTTAATGGTGTAAAGTCGATGCCGGTATTGATGTCCTGATCTGATTTGTTCTGATAATATCCCTGTGCCCGTTTATCCTGAAGGTATTTTTTACACCAGTACTGGCTCATGCAGATGTCCATAGAAATGCCCTGGTACACTTCAGCAATTTTGTCGGTGAACTCTTCCACCTGATCAAAAATCTGGTCTTTATCCAATGGGCCAATGTTGATCGTATTTATCGTTCCTGCATCTACACCATCCTGAAGCAGTTTCTTCAGCCCGTCCATACCGGTACCATCAGCACCGGCAGTTCCGGCGGCAGGTGCGGCATAAACTCCCTTGTAATATTCGTTCAGTTCCATATCCTGATCGATTTGCCGGGCATAATAAACCTCGATCAGCCATTTCACGAACGGCCACTCTTTGCGGTCAGTCTGTTTGGCAGTTAAGAACCCGAGCCAGGTTGCATAGAGCTCATCGGGCATAAACTCATCGTCAATCTTGAACCGGAACTGACGAATTTCGTTGGGAACAATTTCCACCCCACCTTTTTGGGTGAATGCTTTCTGGAAAGGTTGGACCAAGGTTCTGAACGTGGCATTTGCTAAACGGAAGATTGTATCATCCGTTTTGATAGGAGTTGCCAGATTGGTGATTTGGCGACCTTGGGAGAGTAAAGAAAGTATGCGTTTCTTGTTTTGTCCGGCATCCTGGTAGTACGCACCGTACTCCTGAACAATTGCTGTAGTAGTTATTGACATGGCTATTTGGAATTAAGAATTTTGGTCGACGTGTTTATTGTGAGGCAGACTATTGATTACATCCCATTGAACTTCATCAGATACTGGATCCGATTTATCCTGATTTCCGGCAGGCTGGACAGATGGCTTTTTAGCCAGTAGCGTTCGGATTGCCTGAGCTTTCGCTTCAGGAGTCTGTGCACTGGATATGCTAGGATCAATCGAATCAAAGGGATTGTAGGCATTACTAAGTTCAGTTCTCGCAGAATCACGCTCAGTAATTGCAGCATCGCGTTGAGCAACTATTTGCTGATCCTGACTTAGTCTATCTTCAATAGATTCCAGCTGCTGTTGATTGAGAAAAACACCTTCATCGCTGGATTCCAGTTTGTCAACATTCAACACCTTATTTACATTCAAAAATTGGTTTTTCATTTCCACAGTATTTTTTGGTTTAACTTCTTTTTCATCTTCTTTTTGCTTTTTGGTGATTCGGTTCCACATCCTGTTAAAAAGAGACTCTTCGTCAACTGTTACCTGGGCATTTGTTTTCAATGATTTGCGCGGGGGATCCGGAAGTCCATTGCCGGTAATCATTGCCACCATTTGCATGTTATCCAGAAAATTGACGGCTACCTCGGGACTAAACACTTCATCCACGAATCCCCAATCCAAAGCCTCTTCTGCTGTAAGCCAGGTTTGCTGCTTCATCAGATGGATTATTTCATCCAATGTTTTACCAGTTCTTTTTACATACATTTTAGCCAGCTGCAGGGTGATTTTGGCCAGCTGTTGTTTTTGAGCTTCCAGTTTTGCAATCAGGGTATCAATTTCATCCTCGTTCATCGTTCCCCATTCGTCGACCCAGTTCATAGCTTTATGGATCAGGTAAAATGAGTTTTCATTCATCCGGACTGTTTTGGCACCCAAAGAAATCAAGGTGGCAGAACTGGCCACAAAAGCTGAAAGTTCGGCAGTAACATTGCCATGTTCCACGAACTGGTCGTAAATGTTAAGGGCATCATCGACAGATCCACCCAGACTTGAGATTTTAACCAGCACCTGATTTTTGGATTGGCTGGCCAGTTCATTTCGGATAAACTGTTTCGAGTAGGCATAAGGACCTATATACCCGTCAATAATTATCGTTTTGGTCGTCATAAATGCTTTATTTCCGGCAAGTTTAGAGCATAAAAAAGGTGGTCAAAAGGACATTGACCACCATGAAAAGCAGAATTTCAGTTGAATTAATTGGAAAATGGATCCTGAATAAACTGGGCCTTGCTGATCTGTTTCCCGTAAAATGATACGGTATGTCCGTTTCTATCCGGGATATCAGAACCAGTCTCAAGGTTGAAAGATACCCTCAATGGGATTTGTGGAGTCCCTGCCACTTTGAATTGTTCGTTCTGATCCAGGATGATGACTACCCACTTTCTCCGGCTCATACCATTGATGATTTCCTGGGCCTCCAACGAATCCTTGGGAATAAAGGCGTTGATTTCAGTTTGGTAAACCGTTCCTAAATTTTCTTTTGTTTCTTTTTCAGAAAATGAAAGGCTTCCGGAGGAACAATACAATTGAATGATATTGGCAGTTGATAAAAATGAAATTGTATTGAGGTTTATTGTAAGCTCAGCTGGAGGTATTGCCCAAATAGATAAGAGTCCTCCAAGGTTGTCGGTTGGTTTATTCAGTTGCTTCATACTCTTTTTTTGCCCTTTTACTAATTGTCCCTAATTCATACAGATTGTGCAAAACTATTTTTTCAATTTTATTAAAAATTTCACCGTTGAAATCGAGCGGTTCCTTCATGCCGTTGCGATAAAAGTCCTTTTTGATGGTTTCGTACTGCCAGGAATTCTCATCAAATTGAAATTTTTCCTGAAACCGGGCTATACTGATGAAAGGAGGCATCCCCATGGCGACATACACCCCTACGAATGATCGCATCAGACATTTGGCCCTATCTTCAAAACGCTTTCCGAAAGCTACAATGTCGGTGCGTGTCAGTTCCCATCCATAACGGTAAAAGTCATGCTGAGAGATAAAAACTTCTGCGGTTTCAGTATAAGTGCAGATTTGTTCCGGGTATTGTTTGTCACGCGAAGTATTCGGCTTTTTCAGCAGGTTGAGAAAAAAGCGGTTGGTATCCGGATCTGTCGTGAAATCGGCCGGATCGCCAAAATTGATTGAAAGAAACCTTTTAACGTAAGGCTTTACAGGAATAGAAACAATAAACTTTTCGGGCATAAAAAATCGGGTAAAATGATTTGACACATTTCCCCGGACAGCTGATGCAAATATACAAAAAATAAGCCCGCGGTTACGGTTTCGGTTGGTGGTTTCAGACCAATAACTTTAAGATTATTTCACACTAATTTTATAAACTTTAGGATTCCAGACCCTACATTTGTAATACATTTTTTTTCATAAGTTTAGGTTTAGTTAGGTTAGTTAGTTTAAGAGAGGAAAGGTAGGACAGAGGTTCTACCTTTTGTTTTTTTAACCTGGTTGATTCTCCTGGCTATCGATTCAACAATCCGGATTATATCCTATCATACTCCATTTTTTGCAACGATTGCATTTTTTTTGTTCCATTTGTTCCACCCATTATTTTTGTTTATAAATAGCAGTAGCCCAGACAAATAAAAGGCGGAACTTTTTATTTGTGATTTGTTCCGGTTTGTTCCATTTGTTCCGGTTTTAAGAGAAATGGAACATTTGGAACTTTCAGAACTTTATTCCTAAAAAAAAATATTAAAGTCTAATGTATTGCAAACCAAATAATTTCATGCCTTTGGAACAAACGGAACTTTTGGAACGCATTTTTTTGATTTTATCAATCGGAGCAAGTTTCTTGTCAGATTTTTACCCAGTCCTTTCGGTAAAAGGTGCAAAACCTGCCTTTTTTATTCTCAGCTACCGCTTCTCCTTTTGAATCTTCAAATCGATACACATACCGTTGCGAAGGCCCGGGGCAGATATTGAAATTATCAACCAACAAATCTTTAATTTTTGATTTTGGGAACCGGAACTCCGAGTACTTGTTCAATTCCATAACAATATCGGCAAGGGTGTAATTCAGTTCAAGCTCACTGAAAGTTACAAAACAATCATTTAGCCAATCCTCCAATTCTTTTTCAAGGATAGATTTGGTCTTGTCCATAACAAGCTGCAACGCTTCAGTAATGTACACTTCATCCGGAAACCAGAACCGTGTTGTTTTAACCGGATAATGCAAGCGGCGATTTTGCAGGAAGTTCAGAAAAGCCGGGATTTCCTTGCGCATTTTCTCCAGCATATCCGGATCATCCTTAAATCCCTGCTTGCGGAAACTGGGAACTTTCAATACGGCAAAACGGTTTTCCCCCGGATCGATCTGCATGAAGTTGCGTTCGTTGTTGGAACAAAACAGCAAGTGGGTAAAATTCTCGACCACTTCGGCATTGGCTCCTTTCCCCTCCAGCCACATCACCTTTCCGGTTGCCATATTTTTGATCATTTCCTTGGTTGTTTTATCGTGTAGCGGGATGTGCCCTTCATCAATAGCCACAAATAGTTTTCCAGCAAAATGACTTGTAAACTTGGGATTGAATCGCTGATTGTCCAGAATGGCCATGTTCGCCCCGTAAATGAGCTTCAAAAAATCCAGAAATGTACTTTTACCCGTATTTCGTTCTGAGCTGACCAGCGCCAGGATAGGAAGACGTTGCCGTGGATTTTGATAGGAAAGTTGAATGTAGTCCAGCCCAAATTCAAAAAGCACTTCACCTTCAATGTTGCAGACCGTGAAGATGTGTTTCAGAAATTTCTCAATTGTTGGCCACTCTCCGGCCACAGGTTCCCAATCTACCGGATGGTAGATGTTGAACAGGTTGCTTACAATGCCATTGTGATTGGAGGTGATAACCCGCTGGTACTCTCCCGAGTTATTGGGTTTGTTTACAAACGAATCGTAACGTGGAATCTGTTTGATAAAATCCTTTCCATAGTCCCTGCCAATTTCACCGATCGCCCACGGTTTTAAGACTTCCTCATATTCGTCATGGGCATTGGTGACCATGATCCGCTTATAATAATAAGGACCCACGCGCAGATAAAGTTTGGCATCCGTGTATTGTATTTTCTCCAGCTTATCCCCGTCATGGCAATAACATACCGATTTGTAAACAAACTCGTTTTGTTTCAGGCGGTCGGCATGGTAACTGTAAAAGGTAATAGCATCCTTTAGCCTCAGGTGAGCATACAGCCTGTTCATGCTCAGTTCAGTCAGGTTAATGCAATCAAAAAATGGGTTCTCCTGAGATTTATAGTTTTGGAGATTTTTATAAGTCCTATCCGGGTGTTTAATTTCCAGTTCATCCAGGGTTATCACACCCTCAAATTGAAACTGGTGTTTGATGTTTGCCCAGATCAGGGTGATATTCCGATCGAAAGCATTTAATAAATCCTTGAACTTTTTAACTGCATAATACACATTGAAAAGCGGTCCGGATAAATCTTTCTCACTGCCATAGGAATAACCCGGATCGAGCACATTCGAGTTGTAAACCAATACGAGGGTATTTACTTTTTTAACCTGAAGCAGTTGGGTTAATTCGGGATGCAGAACCTGAAGGTTTTCCGAGTTCTGCTGAGTGATTCCCTTGTAGGCTATTATTGGAACACTTGCCTTTTGAGCAGACTCAGCAGTAAATGGAAGATCCGTAACAAAAAGAGAAGCGATCCTTTTTTGATCGCTTGCAGTTTTTGGAATATAGATTGTTTGATCGCCAGCTGGCTGGTTGGCCGGGTTTAGCGATTTAAAAGTAAGTTCAGTAAAAGTTGTCATTCGTTGGCATGTTTGGCTTGTTCCTGAATGTGCAGACCAATAGCCTGCAGATTTTTGATTTTGTTTTCCGCTTTAGCATTGCTTATCCGGGGTAGATCCTGTTTAAATTGGTCGGCATGGCTCATGGAGATTTCGGAAGCAGCTCGTGCCCGTTCACAAGCGTACTGTTCGAACCAGGAGAGCACCTTCATCCCATCAATTTCAGCAAACAGTTGGCCGAATTCACCTTTTTTAATCCGTCGGAATACCAGGTTGATATCAGCAAGATTTAGGTAAGGATATTCCTGAACAATGATTGTGGCTGTTTCTTCAATTTGATCCGGAGACATCTTTCTCAAAGCATTAACAAAATCATTCAGGTTCACAATCCAAACAGAGATATAAGCAATCTGGAAGTCTTCCGAATATTCCCTGCGAATACTTCCCAGTGTTGGAGCCGCGCTTTTCAAGGTTCTGGCCGGGGTGTTCTCCTGCTGAAATACCCGAACACATTTGGCAGGTGAGTATTCAGCAAGGAAACATTGCTTTGTTGCCGGCAACTTAGCGGTGGATTGGTGTTTTATTATTTCTCCCATTGATATTAAAAGCCTAATCGATTCATTAAATGATTTTTATAGTCGACTTGCCGCTTGTCAACTAAATTCTTAGTTATACTGTTTTGCTCCTGAAGTTCATAGAAGCTTTTCCATCCTTTCCGGATTGACTGGTGAACGATTGCAATAGCTTTTTCCATATTGCCACCTGAAAGTTCCACTAGATCTTTTAGGGCTCCCTGTTCTCCAATCAGTTTATACGTGAATTGAAACTGCTGCTTTTTGTAATCCATCCAGAGCTTCCAGCATTGGCTAAACTGCGGCTCATTCCACGGCAATTCCACCTTGAGGTCACCTTCTGTTTGGTTTCGAACCCAGCTGTGAAAGTTGATCAGTACTTTTTGGTATTGATTGTAGCTGTTGGCCTGACTTTCTGTTATTTTTCCTTCATCAGCGAGCACCTGAAAAAGTTCCTGGAGCTGGCCAACTGCTTTGACGTATTCGGAGATCATAGATTCTTTTTTTTGCAATTACATCTTCGTTCCCAATGAATTAAGAAATGGCTTTTACTGGCCGTAATACATAGTGAAGCGGTCAAGGAATTCATGTTTTGCCTGTTCCGGGTTCATGTATCTGATGTGGCCGCCCCGGTAAAAGGCATTGTATTCCACTTCCTGGATAAAAAGGTCGGTCGATTTGATCAGGTGCAGACTGGAATAATCCAATCCATATTTTGCACAAATGACTTTTAGTATGTTTTCCTCAATTTCAGCAAACTGCGGAATACGAACTTTTAAAGGTTTGATCATATCGCCAACATATGCTTCAGCAGCATCGTGTAAAAGAGCCAGAAGCTTTAATCCGGGATCAACCTGAGGTTCGAAAGCTGCGAATTCGTCACATACCATGACAGAGTGCTGTGCAATGGAAAAGAAAGACGGGGTTAGTCCTGAGAAATGCCCTTTATTGGCTAGTCCTGCAGCAATATCTTTAATGTCCACCATCTCAGGCCTGGGCTCAAACAAGCTAAATTGTTTTCCTGAAAGGGTCTGGATAATTCCCGTTTCTAGTGATAGATTAAGAATACTCATTGTTTTGAGATTTCGGATTGAAGACTTAAATTCTGGTTATCGGAGCTCACCGCCCGTTGACTGTTGATTCGCAGAGCTGCTTGAAGAATAGCCTCCGCAAGAAGTTCATCCCTAAGTGCGCACTGGGTCAGCATTCCAGTGATATCTTCTTCTAACCCCATATAGGTAACCGCACATTTACTTCCTGATTTTATGATTGAAAGTGTTGGCATTTTTTGAATTTTTTGGTTGGTAAATAATTTATTTGATACAATTAATAAACTAGTATGGGGGCACCGATCAGGATTCTACCCCCACAGCTGTCCGGAGTTTTTTTCTCTGTTTTATTTTAAATGATGGAGATTGTTTTTTTAATAATTAAATAGTGTTTTCTCTTCAGCAAGTACCTCTGCATCCAGTTTGCGCAGAAGGGCGTTGATATGATTAACCTTAATTACGGCCTGTTTATGGGTATAAGCAACTTCCGGATTGAGCGTATTCATACACCTGTTAATTTCCAACTGGGCTTTTGCTTTTTCGCCTAACAATTCTTTGCGTCCGGTGATCGATCCGTGAAAATGCGCATAAAGTACATGGTAACATTCCCACTGAAACTCTTCCAGTCCCGGTGCGTTGGATTCGATCTGGAAAATCCATCCATAGATGGCAGATTCAGGAAGACATATCATTTTTCTCAATTTTCCGTCAGCAGCAACCATTTGCTGTTCAGCAAACAGTTGACTTAAAATCCGGTTGTTCTTTAAGTTCTGGAATTGTCGGTTGTAATTCACTTCAAGTACCTCACAGATAGGCTTTAATGCAATCCACCAAGTGCCTTCTTTGGCCAGCAAAACGATGCGTTTGCCTTTAAATTGCAGGAATTTTTCTATCTTTTTATTCATAACTCCTTGATTTATAATTATTGAACTGTTTTTGGAATATGGATTTTTAACCCATTTTGAAATAGAAAGGAGATTTCATTGGCATAAATTAATCCACCAACTCCTGATCCAGGGATAGATCAATTTCATCTAATATTTTGTCTGTACGGAGTCCATTCAATCCATAATTGATTGTTGCTTTTCGAATGTATTTTGGATATTTGAACAGAATCCTGGTAATATCAGCCGGGAAAACCTCATTCAAGTTCATATCCGCCATAACCTTCCGCAAAGTTTTGTCTGTAATTCCCAATTGACGGCAGGCTTCAGTTTTTGACAATGGAGCAACTTTCTTATTGTCATTGGCGGTAATTTCTTCACGAACTATTTTTCTCAGGTTATTCAGGAAATCTTCCAAGGAAAGACCTTCCAGTATGATCGTTTTATCCATACCACTATTTTATGCGGGTAACTTCCAGTTGTTTTGTTTCCTTGTTTTTTCTTGTCGAGAATGACATCCCCTGTTCACACTGGATAATTTGGACTGTTGTGCGGACTGATGACATTCTTGAAAGTGGGAAGGCCACAGTATTGAATAACTCAAGGCTCTTTAATACAGGAGAAATTGGTGCTTTTCGGGTTGATTTTTTTGCTTTTTTTTCGTTTTTCATACCTTTATTTATTTATTTATCAAATAAGATTGTTAGATTTGCTTTATTACTTCTTTGATAAAAGTATAAGTATCATTGATATTTAAAACAAGAAAATTAGAATTTTTTAGAAAAATTATTCAACATGGATATAGGTGAGAAAATCAGGGAATTAAGGATCGAAAAAAGGATGTCTCAGAAAGATTTAGCCGAAAAAATGGGTTTGGCAGTCGCTACAATTTCCAGTTACGAGGTAAATAATTCGCAACCGAATATTGAGAAGCTTGTACATTTATCAAAATTATTTGGTGTATCTATTGACGAAATTGTAGGTAATTCGGGTAATGCGATCCAATCTGTAAACAATGCGATTTCCGGTCAAACGAAAACAATGAAATATTTCGATCTGGAAGCATCAGCGGGCAATACCTCCATGTATGAGGACGGTAATGATTCTTTATACAAAGAAATAAATGTGCCAGGTTTTAGTGATTGTGATTTTGCCTTGAATGTTTGGGGAGATAGCATGATTCCCAGCCTTCATAATGGGTCAATCGCTATTTGTAAAGAGTGGAAGCAAAGTTTTATCGAGTACGGTTATATCTATCTGATCATCACCAAAGAAAATCACCGGATGATCAAATATATAAAGCCTGGCAGTTCGCCAGAAACAATTACCTGTGAAAGTGAAAATAAGTTTTATCAAGCCTTTGAAATCCGAAAGGATGAGATATTAAAACTATATATGGTAAAAGGCAGCATCGAAAGAAGTACTATTTGATTTCCTTCTTTTTCTGTTTTTTAGGTTTCTTTTTACTTTTTGCTTCACCATCCCATACATCATAGTCGGCTAATTGCTCCGTCATAATATCTTTCTGGACAGCAGCGGTGTATTTGTTGAAATTTGATTCGGTCTTGTGGCCTGTAACAGCCATAATAAACTGTTTTGGAATACCACGACTTAATAAATTACTCGCAAAACTTCTTCTGGCAGTATGGGTGGTGATCAATTCGTATTTGTTTTTTGTATGCTCAATTCGTTTGTTGCCTTCGGTTCTGGTATAAATGATCACATCTTTAATTTTGGCCATTTCACCTAATACCTTGATGTGCTCATTGAGTCTTTGTTGGGTTACGGACTTAGGGAATCCATCCTGTTCGATGATTTGACGGACCAGTTTGTGTATCGGGATACGAAGTTTGGGACCGTTTTTATTTGCAATGGCATGAATGAATCCCTTTTCAATATCAATATGAATTTCCGGATCAATGTTTAGGTAGTTTTCAACCCTAAGACCAGTCCAGCATCCGATTACGAATAGTTTTCTTGCCTGGTCAAGTGCTTTAATCTGAAGGTTAATGCTTCGTTCAGAAAGGAATTGTTCTTTGTCCTTATGGAACTCACGAATCATTTTTTTATCAATGACCAGATTGTAAATTGTTTCAATTTCTTCTTCAGTTAAATAAATGTTGTAGACTTCTTCAGACGGCTTTTTAAAGTTTTTGTATTCGAGATTTTTATTGTCATCGTTTTCGGTTGCATAATTTAAAATGCGTTTCAGGTTTTTAATGATTGATCCAACGTAATTCGAAGAATATTCTTTATCCATCAGGTATTGCGTAAAATCACGGTAAAACCTTTTGTCAATCTGTTCAAAAGTAAGGTTTGGACTAAAGTCTTTTATCTTATTAATTGTAGTTAATATCTGCTGGGATCTTCTTCTTGTAAAGCGTTTACTGGCATGTTCAAAATAGATGTCGCAATAGTCAAAAAATGGGGTATATCGAGGCTTGTTTTGCATATTTTGCTCGATAAGTTCAGCAAGTTTTTCGTTCTCAAGTTTGAAGGGATCATGTGTATCCAGAACTTTATTAAAAGCAACTTCGACTTCTAATAATGTTTTATTGAAGGCCTCCAGCTCGTTTGTTTTGGGACTAAAACGCTGGCGGTCGGGATTCCATTCATCATTGATTTGTATGCCCGGGAAATAGGTAAGGTTGATACGCCGACCGTTTTTTTGCTTTCTATATAAGGCGTAAATTGAATCTCTGTTGACGAAGAAGTTGATAGCCATTTGGTGTTTTTTGATAGGAACAAAGATAAAATATTCATACCATTTTCATACCACATTGCTCAAAAAATGTCCAAAATATATAGGAAATGCTAAATGAAGTTATTGCTTAAACACTTTATATATAAGGATTATAGATGATTTAAGTGTATATCATAGGTGAATAATTCGAATCCCAGCTGGGTCACGTAAATTTTAAAAATCCTTCAAAGTCGTTGATTTTGAAGGATTTTTTGTGTTCTATAAATCCAGAAAATTTACTGTTTTATTTCGTAATTGATTGATATATATCGGTATCCGTGGTTCGAGTACAATCAGGGTAGCAAAGTAACTTATTTTTCCAATTTATTTCCAGTTTTCATTTCTGTAATCAGCGTTGAAAGCCTTTCCATTAAAGCTTCAGATACTTCTATTAGCCGCTCCAAATAATTGGAATCTGACTTGCCACTTTCTAAAATTTCCGGACTAAGTTCCGGCGAATTTGTGGGTATGGTGGCTGATGATCCGGATTGCAAAATTGATCTGAAAACTTTTCACTGCGAGATACTGAATGATCACGAAGCTTTGAAGAAGGAACAGGATAGTTACAAGGATATCCAGGTCATCCGGAAGCTGGACAATACGATGGTGCAACGCAATTATCTCCATATAAAACAGGATGTTCAGGACATTATTTATTCGGAAATGGAACGATTGCCGAATGATCCGTGAAAGAGCCATTTGGTGGTGAGGAAGGGGTAGATAAACACCAAAATATTTATTTATATGTTGTACAGTAGAGCAGTGATAGGATACACAAGTCACCTAGTGGGTTGTTGTTTAAAAACTTAAATGTTTTTAATTCATAGAAAATTAAATTAGATTTTAAGGACTATATTTACATTCTCTTTTCAAAAACTAATTAACCAGATTGGATACTAGATGATCGCTAAATCGAATAAAAACTGCATTGTTTCCATTCTTCAGTTTGCCCTACTTTTAGCTTTATTCGGGATAAATGATTTTGCATTTGCGCAAACCTATGGACTAAAATTTAAGAACCATGATGTTGTTTTAGACCAACGGACAGAATTTGATTTATCTCCAAACAAATTTTTAAGTTTGCAAAATGAATTCGAAATTTCATTCGACTATAGAATTGATCTTTTAAAACCAAACGATTTCTCAGGGTTATTTGGTTATGTTTTTAGAGTTATTTCCCAAGAGAATAATAATGTTGACCTTCTGATAACGCCTACTCCTGAAATACATTTGAATCTTATTATTGGGAAAAATAACTCGATTGTTCAGGTGGGTTCTCCCCAAAATGCGATCGATAATTGGACCAATTTGCGGATAAAATTCTTATTGAAAGAAGACCGTTTGATTTTTTATACGCCGGATACCTTCTATGTTCAGAATAATATTGGATTCAAAAATGATGATTCTTTTAAAATAGTTTTTGGGGCAAATGATTATCAAAATTTCAAGACATCGGATGTTCCTTCCATGTGCATAAAAGACGTCCGGATTTTTGAAAAAGGAAAACTGGGATACCATTGGCCATTAGACGAAGAGGAGGGTGGTATTGCTCAAAACAGATTTAGCAAAAAAAATGCGTTTGTAAAAAATCCTTTGTGGCTCAAGAACAAGCATCAGGCATGGGAGTCGATTTATCAGACTGATATTAATGGGAATATATTGGTTGCCTCGGATGCAGACAACGGAAGATTATTTCTTATTGGAGAAGGGGAAATGTATGTTTATTCGGCACATGGAAATTCTATTCAAACGATAAAATACCAGCAAAAACCTCAATTTTTAAGTTCCGAATTAAAAGCAATTTACAATAGTCTAGATAAAAAAATATACTGTTACGAGATAGATGGTAAACTGCTGCATAGCCTGAATATCTTAACAGGTGAATGGGATGAAATTGGTATCCCAACTAATTCAGAAACGAAATCCAGGCATCATAACAGTTATTTTTATCCTGCGGAGAATTCAATATACCTATTTGGTGGTTATGGCATGCATACCTATAATAATCAAATAAGGAAGATTGATTTAACTAATAATGAATGGCAGGTTTTGCCGACAAACAAAAATATTTATCCCCCCAGGTATTTGGCAGGCCTTGGTTCTTTGAATGATACAGTTTATATTTTGGGCGGTTATGGAAGTGTGACTGGAAGTCAAATGGTTAACCCACAGAGCTGTTTTGACTTAGTAGGATACTCTATAAAGAGTCAGTCTTTATTTAAAAAATTTGAAATACCTCGCTTGATCGATGATATGTGTGTTGTTAACAACATCTGGATTGATAAGAAAAATAGGAATTTTTACGCATTGGTATTTGAAAAAATCAAGTTTGAAGGAACTTTACAACTGATTAGAGGGAATATTGACAATCCTAAAGTGGATATGGTTGGGAATACAATTCCCTTTAAGTTTCAAGATATAAAATCAAATGCAGGACTTTATTATTTTCCGGTGCAAAACAAACTTTTTGCTTTTACAACCTTTGCGAAAGATTCCTCGTCAACAGAGGTTGGTATCTATTCGATTAATTACCCGCCCAACAATTCCGATAGTAATTCATTGATTGATAAAACCAAGAATAATTTTGCATTCATATATTTTGCAATGTCATTTGTTTTATTGTCAGGATTTTTCTTGTGGTTTTTTATTCGAAAAAGAAGGACAAAAAGAATTACCTCCGATTTGCCGGATGCAAATGAACTTGCGATAGAGAAAGAATTTGAAGAATCTGTTTCAATTTTTCAAAAAGAGAAACCAAAATATCAAATGGTTCTATTTGGTGGATTTCAAGTGTTTAGTTTGAATAAGGAAGATATTACAAATAAATTCTCACCATTATTGAAAGAACTTTTTCTGCTTATATTGTTACACACTCATAAGAATAACAAGGGAATCTCATCAGAGAAACTAACCGAATATCTGTGGTATGATAAATCAGAAATAAGCGCCAGAAACAATAGGGCTGTAAATATTGCTAAATTGAAAACAATTCTAAGCGAAATTGGTGAAATTGAATTGACAAAAAAAACAGGGTATTGGAAGATTATTTACAGTAATAAGGATATAAAATGTGACTATGCTGAATGTTTGCAAATTACAAGTTCCAAATCAAATCTTACAAAAAAAAATGTGAGCAGATTAGTTGATATTACTCAAAAGGGTGCATTCCTGCAGAATGTGAACTACGAATGGCTCGATGATTTTAAATCAGATATATCTGACAAAATTGTTGATACTTTCGTTGCTTTTGCTGAAAGGTGCGACTTAAAATCAGATGCCGAGTTCATAGTTCAATTGGCAGATTGTATTTTTAATTTCGATCGAAGTAATGAAGAAGCAATGATTTTAAAATGTAAGGCTGAATATTGCTTAGGCAAGCATAGTCTGGCAAAATTAACATATGAGAAGTTCATTAGGGAGTACCAACTTTTGTACAATGAGGAATATAAAAGATCGTTTAATGAATTGGTAAGACTAGTATTTTGATGATTCCCTAATTTGTCCGCCGGTCCTAGTTATTTAAAGTATTATTTTTCGACAGTCTATTCCTTGTTTATTTATCACCAGAATAGGATTTATCCCATCCCTTAAATTTGTTGGCATTTCAGTATATTTTAAAACGAATTTTGTGAAAGGTCATATATCTTTACAATTGAATTTAATGAGATAAGATTAAAAATTGGTAGCAGATTTTTTGATTTGACAATTGACATAATTATCCACATTCTGCATGGTATTGCCAGACCATTGTATCTATCCAGATTTTGATTCGCTTGAAAATCTAAACTCAGCTTGATTACTCTGCAAATTGGCAAAAACGCAGCTTATGTAAGTGTGGTCCTGATGGCATTCCATGTATTCGAGTTTGTTTTAAAAATCGAAGTTGGTTTATATTTGTTGGATGTTGCATTATGCTGAAAGAAAAAATTATCGTTACCATATTAAAAATACGTGATATCAAAAATCAGATTTGAATCATTGGGCAAAATCAACACATCATCATCCTTGAAATTGCGATATTTCCCAAATGGAATTTAGAGGCAATCCGTTTGCCCCTGTTCGTTAATTTGGATTGACTTCTGCAGCAATGCTGCTATTTAATATGAATGAAATACCATACCCTTCCTACAGATTTGAAAATACAAACGTAGCTTCTGGAATACTGTCTGATAAAAACGATGTCAGGAATAAAATACTTTAAGCAAAAGCAAAATGTCGCATGAAAGTTGATTTGTATTAGGATGATTAAGAATGATGCAAATAAAAGACTACCCATTAATTTAATATTAATAAAGGATTAACGAAATTCTGTTTCCATCATTAACAGGGCTTTTTGATCAGAAACATCAAACAGATTATTTTGATGTTTTTTAGCATTAGGTGAATATTCTAAATAGCTAGTTGTCAGTTGTTTGTGTTTGTTTAAGATTTTGATTTTCTTCAATATTAATCCTGTTAATGTAATATTAAGACATTATTATAGGCTTCAGAATAATATTGAGCTCGATTTATAATCATCAAACAGTACCATTAGTCAAAAAATCGATCAAAAACTTATGTATTAAATTCTAAAAAGTCTAACTATGAAAAAAACGAAACTTTTTCTTTTTCTGCTTTTGTTTCCGATATTTCTCTATTCTCAGAATAGGGCAGTGTCCGGAAAGATAACAGATTCTTTAGGAGAAGGGCTCCCCGGTGCTTCTGTAACTGTGAAAGGGACAACCATTGGGTCAATTTCGGATGCTAATGGCGATTATCGCTTAAATGTTCCCGAAGGAAAAGCCTCAACTTTGGTCTTCAGTTTTATTGGGTTAATAACCCAGGAAATAGAAGTTGGTAGTAAAAGCACCATTAATGTTTATTTATTCTCCGACAATATTGGTCTTGAGGAAGTTGTAGCGGTAGGTTATGGTACTCAAAAAAGGGCAACAATTACTGGATCTGTTGCTTCAATCAGAAACGAAGAGCTTATTAAAACCAAGTCCGAAAATGTTGTCAACATGCTAACAGGTAAATTGCCGGGGGTGCGTGTTGTGCAAAAGAGCAGTGCTCCAGGAGCTTATGATTCAACGATTGATATCCGTGGTATGGGTAGCCCGCTGTTTGTAATTGATGGTATTACCCGCGACCAGGCTTATTTTGCCCGTATGGACCCACAGGAAATCGAAAGTATTTCAGTGCTAAAGGACGGTTCGGCCGCGATTTACGGTTTGCGCGCTGCCAATGGTGTAATTCTGATTACTACGAAAAGCGGAACTTCACGAGCCGGGAAAGTAGAATTTACCTATACCGGTAACTATTCGATACAACAGGCCCTGTATGTGCCCGAAGGCGTAGGTGCAGTTGATCACATGACCTTGCGTAATGAGAATACTTTCCAAAACTTCGCAACAAACTATCTGGTTCGCCAAAACCCGGTTTTCACGCAGGCGGATATGCAGCCTTACATCGATGGAAAACCATCATACGATTGGATGGATGTTGCGTTTGAAAAAAACACCCCGCAGCAACAACACAACTTCTCTATTGACGGCGGTTCTGATAAATTGAGCTATTTCATGAGTCTTGGTTATGCGAATCAGGAAGGTAATTACAAAGGTGGAGGTTATAACTCCGATCGCTGGAACTTCCGCTCTACTGTGGATGCACAGCTTACCAAAGATTTGAGTGCAAAGGTTATAATTGGTGCAATAATAGATGAAACGAACCGGCCTAATTCAACCAGTTGGTCAACCATGAAAACAGCATGGCTTATGCGCCCAGATGCTCCATTTTATGCCAACGACAATCCCGATTATCTGAATGGTGATGCATCGACCTTGTATGTCGGACGAAATATTCTGGCAGAAATCGATCCGGCAATAAGTGGTACCAATAAAACAAATAACCGAAGACTTAACGGTACGCTTCAGTTAAAATACGATATCCCAACTATTAAAGGATTATATTTAAAAGGTTCATACGACTATGCCATGGAACTTCCAGACGAAACCCGCTTTAAAAAAAGTTACAGTCTGTTTGTTTACAATGCCGGCACAGAAAAATATACCCCCGTTGTAGTAAACTCTCCATCAAGTATTGAACGAAATGCTGATTTCAATTTTGATACTGATTTGCAATTTGGCATACATTACGACACCAAATTTAAAGGACATGATATAAAGAGCTTTTTAATTTTCGAAGAAGCTTACAGTAAATGGGACTATTTCAGGGCTTACCGCGAGTTATTGATTGACTCGGAATACCTGTTTGCCGGAGAAGCGCTGAACCAGGAAGGTACCGGCGGCACCCCCGGCGACCGCACCAGCCAGTCTTTAATTGGTTCGTTAACTTACGCATTCAGCGAAAAATACATGGTCGATTTTAGGTTCCGTTACGATGGATCGTCAAGGTTTCCGAAAGATAAACGCTGGGGATTCTTCCCATCGGTTTCAGCCGGATGGCGTATAAGCGAAGAAAGTTTCATTAAGGACAATCTTTCATTTATCAGCAATCTGAAACTAAGGGCTTCTTATGGTGAAATGGGCGACGACGGTTCGGCAAGCAACTATCCTCCGGTTTTGGGCTACGGCTTAACCAATAGCATTGGATGGATGTTTGGTGATGCATTGAATGGCGGTCTTCAGCCACAGGCAATTCCTAACCCAAACCTTACCTGGTACGAGATTAAGATGTACAACTTAGGTTTGGACTTTGGTGCATTCGACAATAAACTATCTGGTTCTTTTGAACTCTTTAAACGCGACAGATCAGGATTACTTGCAACCAGTAGTTCGGTTGTTCCTGGTACAGTTGGTGCTAATCTCCCACAAGAAAACCTGAACTCCGACCGCAATTTCGGATGGGAATTAACTATGACATACCGCAACAAGTTTAGAGGGGTTAATTACTATATCAATCCACTTATTTCTTCAACACGGAGTATGCGTACCGAATGGCTTGAAACAACAGCAAATAACCAATTTGACTACTGGCGCAACCGTACCAGTGGCCGGTACAATAACATCTGGTGGGGAAACGAATCAGAACATATGTTTACAAGCCTGGAAGAAATCAGGAATTATAAACTTCCTATGGGACAAGGCACTACTCCTGGCGACTGGATTCTTAATGACTGGAACGAAGATGGGGTAGTTAATGCAGGAGATGAGCATCCGATTGCGACTACCGGTTTGCCACTCTTCAACTATGGTATAAACATGGGTTGCTCGTGGAAGAATTTTGACCTGGCCGCGAATTTCCAGGGATCTTATGGCGTATTTGTCGAGTACGGTGAAGTTCTTATTTCTCCATTGTCTTTTGGTGGAAATAACTCCTTGTCATATTTTATGGACAGGTGGCGTCCTGCAGACCCAAATGCCGACTTTTTTAGCAGTGCAACCGATTGGATACCAGGTTATTATCCGGTAACTGGCCATGATGGCCGCCGAACAGGAACAAATCTCGTTCAAAACGCTTCGTACATGCGATTGAAGACTTTGGAGGTGGGTTACACTTTACCAAAGAATTTATTTTCAAAAGCCGGAATAAAAGATTTTAGGGTTTATTTTAGCGGTTATAACTTATTGACATTTACCGGATTGAAGGATGTTGACCCGGAACGTCCGGGAGCAGCAGGTGGTGCTTCAACCAATACTGTCGATGTCTATAATTACCCGGTCAATAAAACCTTCACATTTGGTGCAAGCATTAAATTCTAAAAAATGAGAATCATGAAAATAAAACTTATTCTATTTACATTAATATTTGGGTTTGCTGTTTCCTCTTGCGAGGAGCTGGAGCTAAAACCCAAGGGTATCTTAGGCGAGCCAGAATTATTTGGCACCGCGTACGGTGTACAGAAATACTTCGTTCAACTATACATGAATCTCCCGATTGAAGATTTCATTTATTACGCAAACAATTCTCCAAGCAACAATTCGGGTTTTAATGGCTACATGCCAGGCAATAATAATTACTGGCAGGCATACAAAAACAGCCTTGCTACCATGGGAGGTGAAATTTATGGGTGGAATGTTGACCTAAATGAAGGCGGAGTAGGTTACTGGCCTTATGACCGTATTCGTATTGTAAATGTTTTCATTAATAGTTTTCCCAATTACAAAAGCAAGTACGACGAGGCTATTTATAATTCATTAATGGCCGAAGCCCGTTTTCTGCGTGCTTTCTTTTACCAGGGAATGGCCAAGCGTTACGGAGGTGTGCCAATTATTTCTGAAGTTCAGGATCCGATAAATACACCAGCCGAAGAATTGCAGGTACCACGTTCAACCGAGTATGATACCTGGAAATTTATCTATGAAGACCTGAAGTTCGCGATGGAAAATATGAATCCAACCAGCGTTTCGGGTCGTGCCAACAAATACGTTGCTGCCGCCTTAATGTCGCGCTCGATGCTTTATGCCGGAAGGGTTGCTAAATATACCCGGTATTTGGGTTTTGAAACAGAAGCTGCCATGCAGGGTGGTTTTATCGGTATGGATCCTTCGAAAGCCGAAGAATTTTTTCAGTATGCTTATGATGCCGGATTGTTGATTAAAAACGGACCTTATGCATTATACACAAAGAATTATCCTGATAAAGCAACAAATTTTGCCAACCTGTTTTTAGACAAAACTTCTTCGGAAAACATATTTGTTAAAGGATATGATGGCTTAACTTTTGGGCATTGCTACGATGCATTGATGTCTCCAAATCCAGACTTCTCATCGTTTGTTGGGGCTGAAGGTGGCCCGGTTTTGCAGTTTATGCAAATGTACGATTTCCCTGCTCTAACCGATGCTCAAGGTAAACCTGTACGTTTCGACAAACGCAGCGACATCAAAAATGCGATGGAACCTCGTTTGCAGGGGACTTGCTATTTCGATGGTGATGTGCTTCGCGGGAAAACGTTTAGTATTCAAAGAGGTATTTATGTGAAATATACCGGAACGACTGCTGATGCACAAAATGGAAGTAATGCTGCTCCAATCAATGCCACATCAAACCGGAAGTTAGGTAACAAAGGCGAAAAATATAATAATGTTCTTATCACTGGTGATCATGGGATGTTCAGTGGCAGGGGAGGCGAAAACAATGCCTTTATGGGAGCCTTTATTCGTAAATACATTGATGTAAACAGGCCTACAAATCTGGTTAACGTGAATAAATCGAATCAATCATGGATTGTATTCCGATTAGCCGAAATTTATCTTAACACGGCTGAAGCAGCTTACGAACTTGGAAAAAGAACTGAAGCATTCGATTATGTTCAGGCAATCCGCGAACGTGCAGGCAGCAAGGTAACACGCCCGACCATCGATCAAACTACAAATTCTCCCTATGGTTACCCAATTGAAGCAGGACTACAGTTTATACGCGACGAACGTGCCCGCGAACTCTATTGCGAAAACCATTACTGGTGGGATCTCAAAACCTGGAGAATTACCGATCAGGTGTTAAACAACCGCTATTTAAGGGCACTGACTTGCTATTACGTTTTTGATGAAGGCAAGTACATTTACCTTGACGAGATCAACAGGGACAACCGTACCAAAACAGCTTCAAAACGAGCTGCTTATGAGAAAATTCCACAGGGAGAAATCAACAAGAATCCAAAATTGTTGCCACAAAACCCACTTTATTAATAACAAACCATTGAAATATATGAATATGAAAAATATATTGTATTTACTAATTGTGGCTTTACTGTTATCGTTCACTGCATGTCAGAAAATCGATAACTGGGAAGAACCAACTGCCAGGTTGTATGGCAATGTGATCGATAAATATACCGGGGCAAATCTTTTGATGGATCAAAACGACTGGCAAATTAGAATAATTGACAGAACTTGGGAGCAATCAAAAGGAGCTGTTGCTCAGTTCCAATCTTTGGCTGTAATGAAAGATGGAGTTTATAATAATACAAAACTCTTTTCAGGAACCTACGACATGATTCCTTATGATGGACCATTCTGGCCTGTTGACACTGTTAAAGGTGTGATTTTAGACAAAGAGACTCAACAAGATTTTACGGTTACACCGTATCTTCAGTTGTCAAATTTTAAAGCAACCCTGAATGGAACAAACCTGACACTTTCATGTAACGTGAAAGCCCCTGTTGTTGCCGGGCTTCCAAACCTGTATGAAGTAAAAGGTTTCTTAAGCCTTACCACTTTCTGTGGAAACTCAAATTATATCAACATTGCTGAGTATAATAACCTAAGGAAGAATATAAACAAAACCTGGGCTGCTGAGGTTGGTGTTGCCGATAATAAGGACTACACTTTAGGCCCATTCCTGGTAAAATCAGGCTATACCTACTATGTAAGGATTGGTGCCAATGTAAATGCATTAAGTCGTAGGTATAATTATAGTGAAATTTTGAAAGTAGTTGTGCCGTAATCGGCTATAGATTAAGTAATTAAAATATCCCGCTAAACCTTCAGCGGGATATTTTATTCTTTCGTCTGCTTTGATGGGGGCAATAATGCTTGGCGTGAGAGCCCCGATGTTAATGAAAAATGGATTATCGAATTTAATATTAGTTTTTATTAAATAGTTTAAAATCTGGTAATGAAGATATATACAAGCCTTATGTTTATTATTATTTCAGCACTAATAATGAGTATTAACTGCTCGAATGATGTGGAACAAAAACAAGAGGACAAACCGGTGGATAAGCCTGTTGAAAAACCGTCGGAAAAAATTTACGATGAAACAGGTTGCCTTTATACTTCTTATAAAGGTCTGGTGATGGCCGGATATCAGGGATGGTTTACTGCTGAAGGTGATGGCGCCGAAAGAGGCTGGCACCATTACGAAAAAAGTGGAAAATTTGAACCGGGAATGAATACGATAGATTTTTGGCCAGATGTTACTGAATACGCTAAAACTTACAAAACAGCTTTTAAATATGCCGATGGAAGTGATGCTTATGTATATAGCCCTTATGATGCCGAAAGCGTTGATCTACATTTCAAATGGATGAAAGATTATGGCCTGGATGGAGTTTTTATGCAGCGTTTTTTAAGCGAGATCAAAAGTGAAAAAGGGAAAAGACACTTCAATAAAGTACTTGAAAATGCACTGAAAGCTGCGAATAAATACCAAAGAGCAATATGCGTAATGTACGACTTGAGCGGCAGTTCACCTGCCGATATGCAAAATCTGATCAACGATTGGAATGAACTTCAGAATACCTTTTCGCTTTTTGATAATGTAAAAAACCCAACCTACCTTCGACACAATAAAAAACCATTATTGGTAATTTGGGGAGTTGGTTTTAACGATGGCCGTAAATACTCAATCAGCGATGTTCAGACAATGGTTTCACAATTAAAAGGGCCCGAAAAGAAAGTCTCCATCATGCTGGGTGTTCCTTATGGCTGGCGTACTTTAAATCGCGACACCGAAAACAATCCACTACTACATACCTTAATCAAACAATGCGAAATTATTATGCCCTGGGCTGTTGGGCGTTACAATAGTTCAAGCTATGAAAGCAATGCGGTAACCCTTGTCCCCGATATTGAATGGTGTAAAACAAACAACATTACATACATACCGCTGGTTTTTCCCGGATTTAGCTGGGGAAATCTCAAAAACGATGTGACCATTTACAATCAAATTCCCCGAAACAAGGGTGATTTCTTTTGGAAACAAGTGGCCGGCGCCAAAATGAGTGGTGCAACATCGCTCTATATTGCCATGTTTGACGAAATAGATGAAGGAACAGCCATATTTAAATGTGCAAAGGAAGGGTTTCTTCCATTGAACGGCGCTGGCAAATTTGTTGGAATTGAACAGGATTTAGGTACGGATTATTATTTGTGGCTTGCCGGAAAAGCTACCGAATGGTTTCATGGAGCAGGAAATTATAATGCAACAAAACCGGTAAGGTAAAGAACTTTAACCCCCTTTGAATAATGAAATTCATACCCTCTCACATAGCTATTGCGGCATCACTTTCTGGCATTGGTTTTCCGTTAATCGGTATCGGTTCGCCAATAGAACAGAAAAAGCCCAACGTGGTCATCATCCTGACTGACGATATGGGTTACGGAGATATTTCCTGTTACAACTCCAATTCTGTAAAAACACCCAACATTGACAAGCTGGCAAAAAAGGGCGTACGTTTTACCAATTTTTACGTACCCACCCCTTATTGTGCCCCTTCAAGAGCTACTTTATTGACAGGGCGTTTCCCGCTTCGCCACGGACTAGTGCAAAACCCGGCACCCGATGCAGGAATCAATGATGCCGGAATTAATGCGAATGAAATTACCCTTGGAAATGTATTTCAGGATGCTGGCTACAAAACCAAACTCATAGGTAAATGGCACCTTGGACATAAACCTGAATTTTTCCCGGTAAAACATGGCTTCGACGAATATTTTGGTATTCTTTATTCCAACGACATGCGACCGGTTCAGATCATCGAAAATATGGATACCGTTGAGTATCCGGTTGATCAGAGTTTATTAACTCAAAAATATACGAACAAGGCCATCGATTTTGTCACAACAAACAAAGACAAACCATTTTACCTTCACCTTTGCCATGCCATGCCGCATAAGCCACTGGCGGCATCATCAAGATTTTATACTCCTGAAACTCCCAATGATTTGTATGCCGATGTCATCCGCGAGCTCGACTGGTCGGTGGGTGAAGTCGTAAAAACATTAAAAAAACTGAAGATATTGGACAATACTATTGTCATTTTTATGTCGGACAATGGGCCGTGGTATGGCGGAAGTACCGGCGGTTTAAAAGGCATGAAGGCAACCACCTGGGAAGGCGGAATCCGGGTACCATTCATCATTTCGTATCCTAAAGTATTTCCCGTAAACTCAAAAGTAGAAATCCCATGCTGGTCTCCTGATATTTTTCCAACCCTGCTATCGCTGACAAATGTCACCTCCAATTCCAAGAATATACTTGATGGAGACGATATTACTGAAATCATAAAAGGTAAGCAGACTACCCATAAACCGGTTTTCAGTATGCACAACAGCCAGATCATGTCGGTTCGTAAAGGCGACTGGAAACTCTTTGTACACAATCCGGGGTATTTTAAGCCTGTTGATTTAAGCATCTGGCGCGATCCACGGGGCCCCGACGGTACAACGATTATTGCGCCTGCAGAACAATCAAATCCGGGCCATTATCCAGGAATTATTCCGACAAAAACCGAAAACGAAATTCAACTGTATAACCTGAAAACCGATCGCACAGAATCGAACGACCTTTCAGGAAAAGAAAAAGATAAAGTCGAAGAATTGCTTCATGAGCTTCAAAAATTTAAATTATCGCTCGATAATAACTAACAAAATGAATATCTGGCCATTATCGATATTTTTTACTTTTCTTTTGGTTGCATCTTTTGCAAATGCACAATCACCAAAAGAAATTGAGAAACTGAAGCAATTCAACTGCAAAACAGTTATCTACAAAACTGTTGATGGCGACACTTTGGATATGCTATTGTTTTTTCCTGAAGTAGAGATTGCGACAAAAATGCCGGTAATGATCTTTATTCATGGAGGAGGTTGGGGCGGTGGAAATAAATATAAAATTCTGGGTGCTCCTTTTTTCGGAACTTTAGAATCACTCCTGAACAATGGAATTGCCTGCGCAACCATTGAATATCGCTTAACCCGGCTGGGAAAATCGACGGCCTACGATTGTGTGGTGGATTGCAAAGATGCAGTTCGCTTTTTAATGAAAAATGCTGATGAATATTCTTTGGATGTCAACCGGATGGGTGTTTGGGGCGATTCGGCAGGAGGTCACCTTTGCTTAATGACTGCCCTTGCCGACAACAACAGTTTTACAGGCGATGAATCTCTAAAAAAATACAAACCCAGATTTCAATGCATTGCATCATATTACCCTTTAACATCGTTCGTTAATCCTGAATTTCTGAAAGGATCAAACTTTGAAAAGCCTGAAAGATTCATACCGTTGCTGGGAGGACTCGTATCTGAAAAACAAGATATGGCGAAATTGCTAAGTCCTGCGGAATGGATCGGTAAAAACTCACCGCCCGTTCTGCTTTTGCATGGAGAACAGGACAAGGTTTTGCCTATTCAGCAATCCATTTTTCTCGAAGAAGTTGGAAAGGCCAGGGGAGCCGACATTCAGCTTCTCCGGGTTAAAAATGCCGATCATAGTTTTAATGGCGAAAATCCTGTGCCTTCGATTGAAGAAATTAACAAAATAGCCGCTCAATTTATAATAGAGAAACTAACAAATAACTGAATATGTATCCTCAGTGTAACTCTGTGAATACTCTGTTTTTCTCTGTGTTAGAAGAATAGTTTCACAGAGGTTTACAGAGGAGGCACCGAGGTTCACAGAGAAAAAATATACCAATAAACTGATTAAATAATGACTCTAATGAAAAATATCACATACATCCTTTCGTGTCTGTTAATGCTGTTTGCCTGTTCAGGTAAAACCGAAAAGCAGGCACAGCACGATAATACCAACTATGTGAACACATTCATTGGCACCGGCGGACATGGACACACCTTCCCCGGGGCAACTGTTCCCTACGGAATGGTACAATTAAGCCCCGATACCCGCACTTTTGGGTGGGATGCCTGTGGTGGTTATCACTATTCCGACAGTTCGATTATTGGTTTTAGCCACACGCATTTAAGTGGAACAGGGATCAGCGATTTGGGCGATTTTCTGTTTATGCCTTTTTCCGGGCAAGCCCAAGTGGTTCCCGGTACTCCTGAAAATCCCGACGTAGGTTATCGCTCACGTTTTAAACACGAAAGCGAAAAAGCAGAACCCGGCTATTATTCGGTTTTGCTCGACGATGATAACATTCAGGCAGAACTGACATCCAACGTCCGTGCCGGATTTCACCGTTATACCTTTCATCAGGACAAAGTAAAAGGTATTATCATCGATCTGTCGCACACCATTTATCCCGACCATAATCCATCGCACGAGTTTCAGATCATCAGCAATACTGAAATTGCCGGCTACAAAGGGTCTGGCGGTTGGGCAAAAGAACAGCATACCTGGTTTCATGCCAAATTCGACCAACCATTTCAATGTGTTTTTTACGACAATGGAAAAATCGTGCCAGATGCGAAATCGGTAAAATCGAAAAAACTACTGGCAGTATTGACTTTTGGTACGAAGAACGATCAGAAAGTTTTGGCAAAAGTGGGTATTTCGCATGTCGATTACCAAGGAGCCAAAAGCAATCTTGAATCTGAGATTAAAGGTTGGGATTTTGATGCGACAAGAAAAGCTGCCCGGGAACTTTGGGCAAAAGAACTCAACCAAATCCAGCTTGAAGGTGGAACTGAGGATGAAAAAACCATTTTTTACAGTTCGTTGTATCATACAGCCATTTGTCCGAATACGTTTAGCGATGTGGATGGCCGCTACCGCGGAATGGACCAGAAAATTCATCAGGCGAACGGTAAAACAATCTATACAGTGTTCTCTTTGTGGGATACTTTCCGTGCAGCTCATCCGCTGAAAACCATTCTCGATCCGAAGCGCGACAATGAATTTATTGAAACATTACTCACCAAATACGATCAGGGCGGAACTTTACCCATGTGGGAGTTGATTGGAAACTATACCGGATGTATGATTGGTTATCATTCGGTTCCTGTAATTGTTGATGCTTATTTTAAAGGAATCCGTGATTTCGACTTTGAAAAAGCCTACAAAGCAATGGTTGAAACTGCAAATTATGACACTACCGGAATTCTTTTCCCTTCGAAAGGTGTACAGGAAAAATTAATGCCAAAAGCTAAATTATACAACGAAACCATGGGTTTCATTCCTTGCGATCTCGAATCAAAATCGGTTTCGAAAGCATTGGAGTATGCCTACAATGACTGGTGTATTGCACAGATGGCCAAGGAATTAGGTAAAACAGAGGATTATTCGCGATTTATGGAACGGTCGAAAAGATATATGCAGTATTACGACAAGGAAACTGGTTTTATGCGCGGAAAAAATCAGGATGGTTCATGGACTGAACCCTTTGATCCTCGAAATTCGCCACACAAAATAAGTAATTACACCGAAGGAAACGCTTTTCAATGGTCGTGGTTCGTGCCTCATGATGTAAACGGGCTGGCTGAACTGGTTGGCGGAAAAGATAAGTTCGCAGAAAAGCTGGATACGCTTTTTTCAACAAGTTCTGAATTGAAAGGAGAAGATATATCGAGCGATATTACCGGCTTGATAGGCCAGTATGCGCATGGCAATGAGCCAAGTCACCACATTACGCACCTGTACAATTTTGCAGGTCAGGCATGGAAAACCCAAAAGCTCACCAACCAAATTATGCATGAGCTGTATTTCAACAATCCCAATGGGCTGGCCGGAAATGAAGATTGTGGTCAAATGTCTGCCTGGTACGTCTTGAATGCCATGGGCTTCTATTCATTTTGCCCCGGCAAACCTGTGTATTCCATTGGTCGTCCGGTTTTCGGCAAAGTGAATATTAATTTGCCTTCAGGTAAGACATTTACTATTACTGCAAAAAATAATACTCCTGAAAACTGTTATGTACAGTCGGTAAAACTGAATGGAATTGCATTGGAAAAACCATTTTTTAGCCATGAAGATATTTTAATGGGCGGAGCTCTGGAATTTGAAATGGGAGAGGTACCGAATACCAAATTGTTCAACTAAAACAAAAACGCTATGAACCGAATTGCAATACTTTTAATCATTGTCATACTCCCGGCTTTAAATTTGAATGCACAGAATAAGCATGCAAAAAGTAGCAAATATATGAGCTATAAAGGGCTTGTAATGGCTGGTTATCAAGGCTGGTTTCGGGCACCCAAGGACGGATTACTTTATCCTGACGAAAAACAGGTACGGATTGATATGTGGCCCGATGTGAGCGAATACGAGAAAACGTATCCGACTGGATTGAAGCTGGCCGATGGAAGTACTGCCCGCTTTTTCAGTTCAACCGATAAAAGTACGGTCGATCTGCATTTTAAATGGATGAAGCAATATGGGATAGATGGCGTTTTTATGCAGCGCTTTTTTAACATGACCAAGCCCAATGGTCCGCGTAACAGAACTACCGTCGTCCTTAAAAATGCGTTCGAGGCCGCTTCGAAATACGAACGTGCCATTGCTATAATGTATGATTTATCGGGCTTAAAAGCCACAGGAGAAGATTGTTCTTCGATTATTGAAGACTGGAAATACCTGGTTGATTCGCTTAAAGTGACCAATCAGGAAGGTGCTAAAACCTACTTGCAGCACAACGGCAAACCGCTGGTAACCATTTGGGGCATAGGTTTCCCCGACCGATCTTATAACATTCGCAAAATCGGACTCGACCGTTTAATCGATTTTCTGAAAAATGATCCGAAATATGGTGGCTGTTCGGTGATGCTGGGCGTTCCCACATTCTGGCGCGATCTGAACGCTGATTGCAATCCCGACCCGTATTTACACGAGCTAATTAAACAGGCCGACATTGTGCTTCCCTGGATGGTTCAGCGCTTTTCTCCCTTGCTACACAACGACATGGACCGTTATCGCGATGTAATTCTTGCCGACATCAAATGGTGTCGCGAAAATCATATCGACTATGTACCCTGCGTTTATCCGGGATTTAGCTGGCATAACCTAAGTCGTTTTGAGTTTCCCGACAATGTGAAACCATCTGGCTCGATTCCCCGCCAGGGCGGACGTTTTTACTGGCAACAATTATCTACGGCCATCAATGCCGGAGCAACCATGCTTTATGTGGCCATGTTTGACGAAGTGAACGAGGGAACTGCTATTTTTAAATGCTCCGACAACCCGCCAGTGAGCGATGTGGCAAAATTTGTGGGAATCGATGGGAAACCTTCCGACCATTATTTATGGTTGACCGGAGAAGCAGCAAAAATGTTACGAAAAGAAATTCCGGTGAATTTGGGGTTACCTGAACGGGTGAAAAAATAGTTGAAAAAACGAAGATTATGGGGCACAGGAAATATTTAAAAGACCGATTATTCATTTCATTCTTAATTCTCCTGATTTCTTTTACAATATGCGTTTCTGTTGAGGCAGCGGGTATTGATAAGAAAAATGCCTCAAAATCGGGTTGGTCTTTGGCTGCTTACAATTTCGGAAGTCTTGGTAAACTTTCGCCTGAAGCACAAATTGACCTTCTGAAAAAAACAGGTTACAAAGGGATCATTTTAAGTTGCGAAACAAAAGAAGACTTTCAAAATCTGGACAGGTACTTTGAAAAGGCCGGGAAGATCAAAGATTTTAAAATTGAAGCGGTTTTCGAACGGTACAACTTCACCGATTCAACATCCAGAAAAGAACGATGGAGAAAGGTAGTTGATAAGATTTCAGGTACCGGCGCCAAACTGTGGATCATTTTCGGGAAAAAGGCGGAAGGAATTACCGATGGTTTTATTGAAGCGAAATTGAGTGAAATGGTCAGCTATTCAGCGAGTAAAAAAGTTGAAGTGATACTTTACCCGCACAGCAAATGTTACATTGCCTCGGCTGAAACAGCGTTACCTTTTATTGAAAAGATTGGCCATCCCAACCTGAAACTGGCAGTGCACCTTTGCCATGAAATTCGTGCAGGAAACGGATCGCGTATAGATCAGGTGTTTGACCGGGTTAAAGACCACATTGGCGCTGTTACGCTCGCCGGAACCGATTCTGTGGCCGATTTTTCGGCTCCAAAACTGATGGATAGCAGTACCATTATGCCTCTGGGACGAGGAAACTACGACCTTAACCGTTTCCTTGAACCACTCCGGAATTCAGGATACAAAGGTGTTGTAGGGTTTATCAACTTCAAGATTGAAGAAGATCCGGAAACTTATCTCGATGCCTCCATGAAGGTTTGGAGGACATTAACTAAACAATGAAAACAAGATAGATATGAAAAATTCGATATTGCTCATGGCTGCCGTAGCCGGATCGCTAGTTGCTCACGAAGCTTCGGCGGCAAAGACAAACCGGCAAAAATCCGATAAAAATGTACTGTTTATAGTTGTCGATGATCTGACAACCACCTTGGGTTGTTATGGTCATCCAACAGTTAAAACCCCCAACATCGATCGGTTGGCCAAAATGGGTGTCCGGTATAATCATGCTTATTGCAATTATGCTGTTTGCGGACCAAGCCGTTCGTCGTTCCTCACCGGATTAAAGCCCGAAACAACCACGATTCTCGACAATCGGAAAACCCTTCAGTCGGTGCTTGGTGACCGGGTTACTTTGCCCTATTTGTTTAAGCAGAATGGTTTTTACACCATGAGTCTGGGAAAAGTTTTTCACGGCGACAAAGATCACAACGACCCAAAAGCATGGGACGAAATTTACGGATATAGTCCAACTCCGATTGGTAAAACCGGCGAAAAACGCAATATGACCGATGGTGTACTAAAATGGTGCGAATGGATGTCTGCCGAAGGCGACGACGAAGACCAGCCCGACGGACAAATTGCCCGGAAAGCAGTTGAATTTATTTCAGCAAAGAAAGAAAAGCCTTTCTTTCTGGCAGTGGGATTTCACAAACCGCACGACCCGTTTTTTGCGCCAAAAAAATACTTCGACATGTATCCGCTCGAAGTGTGCAATCCGCCGGTTTTGCCTGAAGGATGGAAGCCTCCTTACAAGCACACTTTGCCAGGCGAATCGGATGTTTTCAATAAGTTTACCGATAAGGACAAGCGCGAATTTCTGCGATCGTATTATGCCTGCACCAGCTTTTTAGATGCACAGGTGGGTAAACTCCTGAAAGTCCTGGAAGAAACCAATCAGCTCGAAAACACATTGATCGTATTTTTTGGCGATCATGGCTACCATTTGGGCGAACACAACTGGTGGAACAAAGTGACCATTTTCGAAAAAGGCACAAGGGCGCCATTTTTCATGGCCGGTCAATCGGTTGGTAAAAAGGGAGTTGTATCGAATGCGATGTTCGAATACATCGATATTTACCCTACACTGGCCGAATTGCTGAAACTCAAAAATACTCCTGAATATCTCGAAGGAAAGAGCTTTGCCAAAGTGGTGAAAAATCCTTCAAAACCATTCCGTAGTTCAGTTCAGGCGGTTGTCTCTCGTGGAGATATGCTTGGCCGGATGGTTAAAAATGAGAAATGGCGATACATCGAATGGGACAAAGGCCAGAAAGGCATTGAATTGTACGATCAGCTGAATGATCCGGTTGAATATAATAATCTAGCCAACCTTCCGGAATACGCAGAAACTATTCAGGAAATGAAGAAGTTAATGTATCATTAAGAAAAATTACGAACCAATACTTACAAAAGATAAACCTAATGAAACCATTATTTGCAACCTTACTTATTTTGTTCTTTCTGTTGCCTCTGGCCGGAAAATCACAAACAGGCAAAGATCCTGTCGACCATGTAAATCCCTACATGGGCAACATTAGTCATTTGCTGGTACCCACCTTTCCAACCGTCCATTTGCCCAACAGCATGTTACGGGTTTATCCTGAAAGGGGCGATTTTACGGGCGACTTATTAAAAGGCCTACCACTGGTAGTTACTAGTCACAGGGGTAAATCGGCCTTCAATCTTAGTCCGTTTCAGGGAAGCGATAAAGCATTGCAACCAGTATTAAATTACAGCTACGATCTTGAAAAAATCAGGCCGTATTCCTATTCGGTTTACCTCGACGATCAGCAAACCACCATTGAATACGCCGTTTCGCATCAGGCAGCTATTTATAGCATGGAGTTTGCAAAAACAGAACCGGTGTCGCTCATCGTAAACTCAAAAGATGGCGAATTAAAATGGAATGGAACAGCAATATCAGGTTATCAACAACTGGAAAACAACACACGGGTTTTTATTTATCTTGAACCCGAAACAAAGCCAGCGAAGCAAGTTGCATTGGTTAATAATCAGATCAAAGAAGAACAAAGCACCGCAAAAGGGAGGAATGCCTGTTTGGTCTTAAAATATCCTGAAAATACAGGTTCAGTAAAAATTCGCTACGGAATTTCGTTCATCAGCGAAGAGCAGGCAGCAAAAAACCTTAGCCGCGAAATTTCAAATTTCGACCTGAAAAAAGTAGCCCAAAAAGGCCGTGAGATTTGGAACAAAGCTTTGCAGAAAACGAGTGTGAGCGGGGGAACTCCAGATGAACTATCCGTTTTTTACACCTCGGTTTACCGCACTTACGAACGTCCGGTCTGCATTTCTGAAGATGGAAAATACTTCAGCGCGTTCGACCATAAAATACACAACGACGAAGGCAAACCATTTTTCACCGACGACTGGATTTGGGATACTTATCGGGCCACCCATCCGCTTCGCGTAATTACTGAGCCTGAAATGGAGCAGAATATCATCTACTCGTTTCTCCGGATGTCGGAACAAATGGAAAACTTTTGGTGGCCAACTTTCCCTGAAATTACTGGCGACAGTCGCCGAATGAATTCGAACCACGGAGTTGCAACAGTTATCGATGCTTATAAGAAAGGGATTAAAGGCTTCGATCTGGCAAAAGTTTACGAAGCCTGTAAAATGGGCATCACCGAAAAAACGCTGGCTCCCTGGTCGGGTAAACCTGCCGGCGAACTGGATAAGTTTTACAAAGAACATGGCTACATTCCGGCATTAAAAGAAGGCGAATCCGAAACGATTGCCGAAGTGCACCATTTTGAAAGAAGGCAGCCTGTTGCTGTAACATTGGGAACGGCCTACGATGAGTGGTGCCTTGCTCAAATTGCCAAAGAGCTCGGCAATACCAACGATTTTGAATATTTTCAGAAGCGATCGTTGAATTACCGCAACCTGTTTCATCCTGAAACTCATTTTTTCCATCCGAAAGACAAAGGCGGAAAGTTTATTCAGCCTTTTGATTATGTATTTTCAGGAGGACAGGGAGCCCGTGGATTTTACGGCGAGAACAACGCGTGGATCTACCGTTGGGACGTGCAACACAACATTGCCGATCTGATCAAATTGATGAACGGCAATCAGAATTTCATAAAAAACCTCGACGATATGTTTGCACAGCCATTGGGCAAGGGCAAATTCGATTTCTATGCACAATTGCCCGACCATACAGGCAACGTTGGGCAATTTTCGATGGCCAACGAGCCGTCGCTGCACATTCCATACCTGTACAATTATGCCGGTCAGCCCTGGAAAACCCAGAAACGCATCCGCACATTGCTCGATCAGTGGTTCCGAAACGATTTGATGGGTGTTCCCGGCGATGAAGATGGAGGTGGAATGTCGGCATTTGTTGTTTTTTCTCAAATGGGCTTTTATCCTGTAACTCCCGGATTACCAATCTACAACATCGGAAGTCCTGTTTTCAGCGAATCGGTGGTTCAATTGGGCAATGGCAAGAAATTTAAAATCGTTGCAGAGAATGCCGGTCCTCAAAATAAATACATACAATCGGCAAAACTGAATGGAAAGAACTGGGACAAACCCTGGTTTAGTCATGATGACCTAAAAAATGGCGGTGAGTTACAACTTATAATGGGGCCAAAAGCCAACAAAACATGGGGCGCGAAGCCCGAAAATGCACCACCGTCGTTTGTTTCTAATTAGTCGTCAAAGTTTCGAAAAGAAAATTATGAAAGAGCTAAGAAAATCTGTCGTACTACTTGGAGGTTTGGTTGTAAGTTCAAGCTTTCTGTCTTTTTCTCAAGAGAAAGCAAAGCCTAATATCCTCCTGATAATGACCGACCAGCAAGCCTGGGATGCAGTGGGCTATTCAGGAAATAAAAAGATTAAAACGCCGAATTTAGACAGGTTGGCAAGTGAGGGTATAAATTTTAGTCATGCTGTGACACCGTGCCCTGTTTGCACACCTGCCCGTACTTCTATCTTAACCGGTCGATTAACCGAAACGACCACCATCCGAAATAACAATGATGCCAAAACAGGCGATTGTTATTATCCCACGTTCGATGAAATTCTTACGAAAAGAGGATATGCCACCGAAGTTTATGGCAAATTCCATTCGCCCGAACACATGGCAAGAGTGTACATGAATCCTCCGGTAGAAGGAATGAATGGCACTGACCCTATTGTACACTGGGAACCCATTTACGTAAAATACATCAGAGCGAAATTTCCCAAAAGGCCTTTGAAACCAGGCGAACTATACGAAACTACTTTCTACGGAGGCACGGTTCCTTACCGACTCGATCCAACCGACCGGTACTATAAATATCTGCCTTCAGGAATAATCCCTGAAGATGAACTAAAACGGAAATTGAGTCAGGCTGATATTTATGGAGTGCTCGATTTGCCTGCTGATTATACCATTACTGCTGTACAGGGCAAGCAAACAATTGATGCTTTGGAACGATTGAAAAATGAACAGTTTATGCTGACCTGCTCTTTTCACTGTCCGCATGTGCCAATAACTCCTTCAGAACCCTTCGCTTCGATGTACAAAGCATCCGAAATGCTGACACCCCTTTCGATCGAAGACAGCAGGAAAAACTCGCCTTACAATCCGGGTAAAATTGAGGTTCCGTACAACGAAAAAGACAAAGTGCAGTACATGACTGCCAACTACTATGCATTTGTTACCGAAATCGATGAATGGGTTGGAAAAATTCTGAAAAAACTGGATGATTTGAAATTAACCGACAACACGCTGGTAATCTTTGTTTCCGACCATGGCGAAATGCTTGGTGCACATGGGATGCGTGGTAAATTCAATTTCTACGAAGAGTCGGTAAGGGTGCCTTTTTTATTTCGTTATCCTGGGAAGATTAAAGCAGGTCAAATCGTTTCAACTCCGGTTTCAGTTCTCAATATTTTCCCGACAATTCTCGAATATGCAGGTTTAAAAAATATTGCTTCGGATGGTTATTCGCTAAAAGGGGTAATGGAAGGAACCGCATTGCCCAAATATGATTTTGCGATATCGGAATGGGACTGGCACAATGAAAATGTCCCGTCAATAATGATCCGTACAGAGCATTGGAAATTGATGACCACGCACCGAACCGGAGGCAAAAATGTGGAGGCGCTTTTCGATTTGAAAAACGACCCGTTTGAAATAAATAACCTTTTGGGAACAAATCCTGAACGATTCAAATACCAAAAAACGGCCGAAGATTTGCGTTCGAAATTGGTGGAATACTTGAATGAGCTTAACTACCCGCTTGTCAAAGGGATAGAGAAAAGAATTTTGTTTTAATGCTGTAATAATTTTTGAAATGAAACGACGGGATTTTACAAAATCAGCGGGGATGGGTTTGTTAGCCATGCAATCATTTCCGGCTATTGCTCTCAATGAGGTTTTGAAAAAAGCGACTTCCGGTTCTACCAGAATTCCATTGGGTTTGTGCAACCATTCATTAAGGAGTTTAAATCTCAATGCCCAACAATTAATCGAATATGCCATTGAGAAGAAACTCGATTCTGTTTTGCTAAATACCTTCCAACCCTTTGATCTTCTTGATTCCGAATACCTTGCCGGATTAAGTAGATTGGCAAAAAGTAACAATGTGAGTATTTATATTGGAGCCGGAAGCATCAGCGAAAAATCGAAAAGCTTTTCTGGTAAGTACGGAAATGCTGCGACTTTACTGAAAGAAGGAATCCGTGTTGCAAAGACTGTTGGTTCGCCAATCGTTGGAGTACGCATTGGCTCAATAGAAGACCGGTATGTGGATGGTGGAATTGAAGTACACATCGAATCGGTTATGAACCTGATGAAATCGGTTCGTTCACAAGTTTTGGATGCCGGGATAAAATTTGCATTCGAGAATCATGCCGGCGACCTTCGTTCCGAAGAGCTTCTGGCACTAATCAATGAAACCGGAACTGATATTTGCGGAGCGCTGTTCGACCCGGCAAATGCAGTTTGGGCCATGGAAGACCCCATGAAAGCATTAGAAACCTTAGGTTCAACCATTGTTTGCACCAGCGTGCGCGACCTTGCAGTGTGGGAAACAAACGAAGGAGCCATGTTTCAGGGAATGGCAATTGGCGAAGGAATGCTGGATTTCCAGAGCTATGCAAAAACAATGGTTGAATTATGTCCGGGAGTTCCGCTGCATGTGGAAACAATTTCAAATTCGGCCCGACCGATACCTTTTTTTAAACCTGAATTCTGGAAAGGTTTCCCCAGGCTGAAAGCTACAGATATTGTTGATTTTTTAAACCTGGCAAAAAAGGGAAAACCTCTTGAAATTAGCACACCGCCAGTGGAAATTACTCAGAAAGATTTTGATATCGGGCTTCAACGCGCAGAGCTGATAAAAAGCTTCGATTACTTGAGAAAAGATTGCAATACAGGTTTAAAATCCTAATCTTTTAAAATCTGTTAATCCAGTTAATTATTTATTAATCTAAAATTATGCTTGCTCATTTACTTTTATTTTAAAAACAGAAAAAATGAAGAACAACCCAGTTTTGACAGTTCTATTCATATTATTCATCTCTATCCAAATTTCGGCGCAACCCAAACATGCTGAAAAAAGCAGGCACATGAGTTATAAAGGGCTTGTAATGGCTGGTTATCAGGGCTGGTTTAACTGCGAGGGCGATGGAGCCGACAGGGGTTGGACTCATTACGCTTTGAATAACAAATTTGAAGACGGAAGCTGTAAATTCGACAACTGGCCCGAAATGGATGAATACAAGGTGAAATACAAAACTCCCTTTAAATTTGCCGATGGTTCGCCGGCTTATGTTTTCAGTTCTTTTGATGAAAGTACTGTGGATTTGCATTTTAAATGGATGAAGGAATATGGAATTGATGGAGTGTTTATGCAACGTTTTTTTTCGGTGCTTACAAGTAAGGAAAGGTTAAACCACAACGATAAAGTGGTGGCTTCGGCAATTAAAGCTTCCAAAAAGTATGGAGTTGCCATTTGCCTGATGTACGATATTGGGAGCATGGACGACAGCAAATACCAATTGGTGATGGAGGATTGGAAGCATTTGGTCGACGACCTGAAACTTACCAATCAGGGCAGGGAAACAAACTATCTTTTTCACAACAACCGACCTTTGGTGGCATTTTGGGGAATCAGCGCCGGCACCCGCGAATCAGGACACATTCCCGAAATTTTTGATATTATCGACTTCTTTAAAAACGATCCGGTTTATGGCGGTTGTTCCATTCATTTGGGAATTCCATCGCGCTGGAGAACCCTTGGATCGGATACAAAAGGCGACCCGAGATTGCACGAAGTTATTAAACAGGCCGATGTTGTTCATCCGTGGCTGGTTGGACGATACAATGAGGCAACTTACGAAGCTTACCGTCAGGAGAATATTATTGACGATGTAAAATGGTGTAAAGAAAATGGAAAGTCGTATTCCCCCACTGTTTACCCTGGTTTCTCCTGGCACAACATGAAAGGCGATCAGTCCGATAAAATCCCGCGTAATAAAGGTGAGTTTTACTGGAAACAGATTTCAGGAGCAATTGAAAGTGGCGCCGAAATGCTTTATGTGGCCATGTTCGACGAAATTGATGAAGGTACGGCTATCATGAAATGTGCACAAAATGTTCCGGTTGGAAAAAGTGTTTTTGTTCCGATCGAAAAAGAAGTTCCATCCGACCATTATTTATGGCTTACTGGTATGGCAGGTAAAATGCTGCGTGGAGAAATACCATTTTCAGAAAAAATGCCGGAAAGAAAAAACACGATAACTAAAAAATAACGATAAACCAATAATACTAAAACCATGACTTCAAGAAGAATATTCATTAAAAACGTAGCTGCAAGTTCAGCAGCTCTGGCCATTGGGGGCCTGGTCACAGGAATGTCGGCAAAAAGTTATCGCAACATAATAGGGGCAAACGAGCGCATTAATGTAGCTATGATTGGAGTAAACAGCCGGGGTAAAAGTATGTCAGGAACATTTGCCGGCCAAAAAAATGCCAGTGTCAGTTGTATTTGCGATGTAGACGAAAGAGCGATTCCTAAAGCTGTTAAAGCGGCGATGGATGTCAACCCTGCCTTTACACCAAAGACCGAAAAAGACTGTCGCAAAGTTATGGAAGACAAAACGATTGATGCCATTTACATTGCCACACCCGACCATTGGCATGCCCCGCTTACGATTATGGGTTGCCAGGCCGGAAAGCATGTTTATGTTGAAAAACCGTTAAGCCACAATCCGCACGAAGGAGAACTGGCTATCGAAGCAGCACGCAAATACAACTGTGTGGTTCAAATGGGTGCTCAGCGTCGTTCGGCTCCAATTCTTACACAGGGAATTGAAGAACTGCACAAAGGAATTATTGGCCGTGTTTATACCGCAAAAACCTGGTACACCAACGCGCGCAAGTCAAGTTCCCTGACTCCCGGAAATGTTCCGTCGTGGCTCGATTACGAACTCTGGCAAGGTCCTGCTCCACGCATGCCCTACAAAGAGGGGCTGATTCACTACAACTGGCATTGGTATTGGCATTGGGGAACTGGCGAAGCACTGAATAACGGAACTCATGAAGTTGATGTGGCTAGGTGGGGGCTAGGTGTTGATTTCCCGACTCGCGTTACTTCGGTTGGCGGGCGTTATCATTATAAAGACGATTGGGAAACTCCCGATACACAAACCGTTGCGATGGAGTATCCCGGTGGGGTTTCTCTGGTTTGGGAAAGCCGGAACTCAAACGGCAGAAAAATTGAAGGTGCCGACCGCGGAATTATTTTTTATGGCGAAAACGGAAGCTTGGATACAGGCGACGACAGCTATAAAATATACGATCTGAATGGCAAGCTGTTAAAAGAAGTAAAATCAGCTGAGCCAGATACGAATGCATTACAAGGGAGAAATTTAGCCAGTCCCAACCTGGTAATGGACAGCCAGCATGTTGCCGACTTTTTAGATGCGATAAAAAACAACCTCCGCCCGAACTGCGACGTGGAAACCGGATATAAAAGTGTACTAGCCATGCAATTGGGGAATATTTCGTGGCGTGTTGGCCGCGACCTGAATATTGATCCCAAAAACGGGCACATCATAGGCGATAAGGATGCACAAAAATTATGTAGTAGAACCTATGAAAAAGGCTGGGAACCTAAGATTTAAAAAAAACAGATGAAACAAATCCATCAATTATTGCTGATCCCAGGCATGATTTTCATGACCGGACAAACAGGAAATACCTTGCTGGCCGGGAACAGCGCGGGAGATAAAGGCAAACAATCTGTCAAACAACCCAATGTGATCTTTTTTTCGACAGACGATCTTTGCGACTGGGTTTCTCCGTTGGGCTACAGCCAGGCTAAAACACCAAATTTAGACCGTTTGGCCAAACAGGGGGTGGTTTTTACATCAGCCCATGCGCCGGGTGTTTTTTGTGCCCCATCACGAACAGCAATTATGACTGGATTAAATGCATCAACTACCGGATGTTATGGTGAGGATCCGTTTCAATACGATCATCCCAACCTGGTTACCATGCAAATGGCTTTTAAACAAGGGGGATACCATACGTATGGCGCAGGTAAGATCTATCATCACCGGGGAGGATTTGTTGATCAGCGTGGTTGGGACGAATATTTCTCACGAAGTCAGGAAGAAAAAGATATGGGTTGGGAAATGAATAGTTACTACATGACCGATGCACCACGTCCGACTCCATTTCCTTATAGTCCTTATGCTGCAAAAAACAACAAAGGAGATGGTTCCGCATTACACCTTGAATGGGGGCCAATTGCCAATGAAAAAGAAGACGATATGGTAGATGCGATTCGTACGAATTGGGCTTGCAGTGTTCTTCAGAAAAAGCACGACAAACCTTTCTTTCTCGCTCTGGGTTTGTATTCTCCTCATTATCCGAATTATGCTCCGCGGAAGTATTTCGATATGTACAACCGCGATTCAATTCAGCTTCCTCCAATGAAGGCCGATGATTTGGATGATCTTCCGGAAGGTATCCGAAAAAATATGACAAACCGGGCAAAACAACACAAGGAACTGGAAGAATTGGGTGCCTTAAAAGATGCAGTACGCGGTTATCTTGCTTCCGTCTCGTTCGCCGATGCGATGCTCGGACGTGTTCTGGATGCTTTGGAGGCAAGTCCAGAAAAAAATAATACGATCATTGTTTTTTGGAGCGATCAGGGATTTCATCATGGAGAAAAAATGCACTGGGGAAAACATACGCTTTGGCAACGTACTTCTCATGTTCCATTTATCTGGGCCGGTAAGGGGATTCCCCAAAATGAAAAGATTGAAACTTCTGTTAGCCTGATTGATATGTACCCGACTTTTATTGAACTCTGCCATCTTCCGAAAGTAAAAGGCATTGAAGGTGTATCGCTGGTCTCCAACTTGAAAAAGCCATCCCAATCAAAAGACAGGAATGTCTTTCTTCCAAGTAATGATAAAGGAAGCTATGCAGTGATCAATACCAATTGGAGGTACATTTCCTATTTCGATGGAGGTGAAGAATTGTACAATGTAAAGGAAGATCCGAACGAATGGAACAATTTGGCTGGAGATAAAAAATACCGGACGGTGATGGACAACATGAAAAAATCGGCCCCAAAAGTATTTGCTCCTGCAGTAACACCCAAAAATGATTTGAAACTGGTAATTGAAGGGGACTCCTTTCACTGGGAAAAAAAGAAAAAATAAAATGAACCGAATAAAAAAAATAATTGGAATAATGCTTTGGGTAGGATGTTTAGCCAGTCCATCGCTGTCCCAGGACGATTTCACCAAATACATCGACCCTACGATTGGCAATGTGGCTCAATTTCTGGTTCCTACTTATCCTACCATGCAACTGCCCAATCAAATGTTACGCATGTTTCCGGTCAAACAGGATTATATCGCCGATCAGGTTGAGGCTTTTCCGCTGCAGGTGGTAACGCATCGTACGGCCGGGATTATGCAAATGAAAGTAACACTTGGCGATATCACCCCTGAATCGTGGAAACAAAAAATGAATATCGACCATGATTTGGAAGTGGTTCATCCCTGGTTTTATTCTACTTATTTAATTGATGACGACATCCGGATAAGTTTTGCTCCCGCGAAAAAAACGGCAGTCTATAAAATTGACTTCCCCAAAGGGAAAAAGAAGAACATCCTGATTCGTGGAAATGGAGAAATGACCGGCACAATCAACGCCGATCAATCATTCAACCTAAAAGAAAAAATCGATTACAAAACCCGTGGAATTTTTCCCGAAACGCGGACCATGTATGCCTTTGTTTATGCAGTTGTTACCGATGAAAAAAATCAACCCGTTCCTGGGGTAGAAATGAAATTGGAAGAACAAAAATTCGCTGTTGTTTTGCCTCCGGCTACAAATTCAACTGTATTTCTGAAATATGCCGTTTCCTACATCAGTTATGAACAGGCAAAAATTAATTTCGAAAAAGAACTAAGCCGTATTTCATTTGAAGCGTTAATTGCTTCGGGTAAAAAAGCCTGGGAAAAAGTGACCAACCAAATTGAAGTTGAAGGTGGAACGGAAGCGCAAAAAAGAACCTTCTACACTTCCTTATACCGCACTTACGAGCGAATGCTCGATGTAAACGAGTATGGCAAATATTTCAGCGGTTACGATGGAAAAGTACACGAAAGCACCCGCCCGTTTTTTGTTGACGATTGGATTTGGGATACCTATCGCGCCACGCATCCTTTGCGCACCATTTTAAATCCTGAACTTCAAAACGACATGCTCAATTCCTACACGTTAATGTACGAACAAATTGGTTGGATGCCTACTTTTCCACAGGTACACGGAAATCACATGTGCATGAACGCTTATCATTCGGCTTCAATTTTTATCGATGGCTACCGAAAAGGATTACGCGATTACGATATTGAAAAAGCTTTCGAAGGCATTGAAAAAAATCTGATGGAAGGAACTTTTATTCCCTGGCGTCAGGGAACTTCGCGTCGGCCAATCGACGATTTTTATCACCAAAAAGGATATTTCCCATCTCTGAAAATTGGGCAGGCAGAAACCGAACCACAAATGGATGGTTTTGAGAAACGCCAGCCGGTTGCGGTAACGCTTGGAATTAGTTACGATTTCTGGTCGTTGGCTGAATTGGCAAAAGAATTGGGAAAAACCGAAGAGTACCAAAAGTACGCACCCAAGGGCAAGGATTACAGGAACCTTTGGCACTCCAAACATCGTTTGTTTATACCCAAAGACGAAGAGGGTAACTGGCTGGACATTGACCCCAAATTGGCTGGAGGCAAAGGCTACCGCGAGTATTACGACGAAAACAACGGCTGGACTTATGCCTGGGATGTTCCACACGATATTGCTGGCTTAACTGAACTTTTGGGTGGAAAACCTGCTGCTGAAGCGCGTCTCGACCAGCTATTCAGAGAGCCATTGGGAATGCGTAAAAGTGAGTTTTATGTGGATGGTTCAAATTCAACAGGAATGATCGGGCAGTTTTCCATGGGCAACGAACCATCGTTTCATATTCCGTATTTGTACAACTATTTGGGTGCTCCCTGGAAAACCCAGAAACGTACCCGGTTTCTGCTCGATGTATGGTTCAAAGACAATATTTTCGGGATTCCGGGCGATGAGGATGGAGGCGGAATGTCTGCCTTTGTAGTTTTCTCATCGATGGGGCTTTACCCTGTAACTCCGGGATTGCCATTTTACGATATCACCAGTCCAGTTTTCGAAAAAACAACCATTAACCTAACCAGCGGGAAGAAATTTACCGTACTGGCCAAAGGTGCCAGCCGAAGCAAAAAATACATTCAAAAAGCCTATCTAAACGGAGAAGAAATTTTTTCACCATTTATTACCCATCGGCAAATTATGGATGGAGGAATTCTGGAACTTATTCTGGATGAATTACCAAATAAAGCCTGGGGAAAGAATGCTACCATTCCTATAAATTCTAAATAAATTTAAATTCTACCATAACTACAAACCTACATGATAAAACAAACGATAACATATCTTTTAGTCCTGATTGGGATAATCACTTTTTTGCCTGCTCGTGCACAGGTTGTAATTCAACGCTGCGACGTAACAACCGGCTGGAAAGGCAACTGGCCTTTTTCAATTGACTATACCGACAAAAAAGAAGGCGATGGATCATTAAAAATGATCGCACAAACCGGAACTTCCGATTGGTTTAGAAAGTCGTTTTCCAGAACCCACACAGGTATTTCTTCTTCGGGTTATTTGCTGTTTTGGTTGTATGTGTCGGATGCCTCCAAATTGGAAGGTGGACAAATTGAAATTTCAAGTTCAGGAGAACCCGACAAAATGGAATACAACTGGGCTTTCGATAAAAACAATGTATCAACCGGGTGGAATCTAATGCAACTAAAAATAAGTGACGCCAACCAAACCGGAGGTGGCGCAGATCTGACAAACATAAATTTTTTCAGGATTTATCAAACCTCATCAGGTCCGGTAACCGCGAAAATTGATTTTGTCAGGTTTGCCCCTTCACCTGGTATTCCAAACTGGCCCGTGTTAAATACACCCAAAGTCGACAACTCTTCACTCGATGGGAAAGTGATGTTTGGTTACCAGGGCTGGTTCAATCATCCCGACGACGGTGCCGGTTTAGGCTGGGTGCATTGGGGAAGTCTTTACGAACCCATCAGATTAAGTTGTGACATGTTCCCCGATATGAGGGAATATGGTCAGGATGAAAAATACCCGTCTCATTTTACTTATCCCAATGGTTCCATGGCTTCGGTGTTCTCTTCATACAACGAAAACACCGTTGTAAGGCACATGAAATGGATTCGGGATTACAATCTGGATGGAGTTTTCATTCAGCGTTTTATATCGGCTGCCGGAAATCAGGCCCAAATGAAACACAAGGACGTGGTGGCTCAAAACGTCAGAAAAGGTTGCGAAAAGTACGGAGGTGTTTTTGCCATGATGTACGATGGATTAGCCGGCAAGGTGAATGAAATCAAAAGTGATTGGATCCATCTGGTCGACAATATCAAGGTAACCGAAAGCGATCGATACCTGCATCATCGTGGATTACCGCTTGTTTCGTTGTGGGGCTACACCGTTCGCGAAGATGCACCAGTTGACCAATTGCTGGAATTAATAGAGTTTTTTACCAATAACCCGAATCCCAAATACAAGGCAACACTTAAAATAGGTGTTTCGGCAAATTGGTACAACGATCAGGCCTGGTTAAATGCATTTAAAAAGGTAGCTGTCGTGAGTCCATGGTTTTCGGGTACAACGGATTATAACCGTGGACAGGCCTGGTGCGACGAAAACAATGTGGATTTCCATCCGGTGGTACACCCTGGTTTTTCATGGCATAATCTGGCAACTGATTATTCACCTAAACCGGGTTCTGATCAGCTAAACAAAGACCCGCGCAACAATGGGAACTACTTGTGGTCAGAGGTAAATGATGTAGTGAAAGTAAATCCCAAAAGTGTTTACATCGCTATGTTCGACGAAATTGATGAAGGAACGGCCATGTTTAAGTTGAGTGAAACCAAAGCTGACACACCTCGTGAACGCGATTGGGTTACTCTGGATATAGACGGCTACAAAGTGCCAAGTGATTTTTACCTGCGATTAGCCAGTCTGGCATCGAATGTGGTTCGTGGTTACGACGACAACAAAATGAATCTTGCCAGCATGCCCCAACCACCCAAAGGAAGAATGACCATTCATATTATCGACGAAGTGAACGACGATAATAACGGAGGTATGAATTTCATTTTTCCTGATTTCCCCAATGAATCGAAGCTTGAAATAAGTATCGACGGAGGTCAGACTTTCCCATATTCAGCTGCGGATAACCTTGGAAATTACAAGATTGAAGGTTTGAATGAAGGGAAATACAAAGTGTTTGTCAGGCACAGCACCGCTTCACCTATGGTTGACATGGGCAATGTGAACATCTCCAACATTACGGCAAGTATTCCAAAACAAGCCAGCAATCCTTTTCCTGAGAACAATGCGACAGATATTCGCTTAAAACTATCACTTGGCTGGACAAAAGGAGAACACACCATTTCGAACTACATTTATTTTGGCACCAGCAGCAACCCCGATTCCATCAAATACCAGGTATCTACATCATTTAATCCGGGCGATTTGAAACCGAATACGAATTACTATTGGCGCATCGACGAGGGGAATGGCCTGGGAATTACCAAAGGGCCGCTGTGGAAATTTACAACCGGCAGTGCCGATGGACCAGCAGAAGGAGTTGTTCTCGATTATTGTGATGACATTACTGGCTGGAGTTCATCGAATAGTTTAAAACTAAATTCAACCGAAAAGAAAGAAGGATTTGCCTGTTTGGTATCTACCGGAGGAGCAACGCCAAGATTGGTAAAAACTTTTCAAACGCCGGTTAACAGCAAATGTACAACAAGTGGATACCTGAATTTATGGCTTTATGTTTCAGATGTTAGTAAATTTGTTGGGACTGGCCAAATAGAAATTACCAGCAGTGGTAAAAATGATTCCGATGAATATAGCTGGCCTACCACAAATACAAATCTTGTAAATGGATGGAATAACCTAAAGCTTCCCATTTCAGGAGCAGGTAAAATTGGTAATCCGAATTTAAACGCTATAAATTTCTTTCGCTTTTATCAGAACACAGGCGGAGCAGATGTAGAGTTCCGGATTGATTACATCTGGTTTTCGCAAACACTTACCGCAGTAAATGAAACTTCAATTTATGGGGATAATGAGGTGAAACTGTTTCCAAACCCTGCAAGTTCGGTTTGTCAGCTTCAATTAAAACTCAAAAGTGCTGCCAGTGTAACTATTAATGTGTTTGATGTTTTAGGCAGAGAATTAAAAGGATTTACTCATCAGGAAAATATGAATGCCGGAACTCATTTAATTAATTTGCCGCTAAATCAATTAAATGCCGGAACCTACATTGTAAATACAAGGATAAATAATACGATAGAATCAGAATTGCTAATCATTCAATAAAGTATATATAAAATCGTCATAACATTTTGCTTCATGCGTCAATTAACAAAAAACATAAACCATATATCTGTAAAAGCTAAAATTCCGTTCCTGTTTTTCAATTTGGTTCTGGGTGGTATTCAAAACACAGGGGCTGCATCAATTTCAGGAGAAACGGGCAGCAGCGGAAGCAAACCAAATTTGCTGTTTATAATTACCGACCAGCAACGTTTTGATGCATTGGGTTATGCCGGCAATAAGGTAATAAAAACACCTAATCTCGATCGTCTTGCAAAAAAAGGGGCATTTTTCAGAAATGCCTATGCTCCGTGCGCTGTTTGTGGCCCTTCACGGTCTTCAATGCTTACCGGAACACGCATTGAAACAAACGGTGTAACATCGAATACCGAGACCTACGATTACAACGAAAAGGCAGTGATGACAATGCCAACTTTCGACGAAATATTGGCTCAAAATGGCTACCACTGCGAGTACTATGGCAAATGGCATGCGCTGTCGTCTCGTGCAGGCGTTTATAAAAATCCTGTTCAATATGCCGAAAATGGGAAATATGTCTTTGGTTCGGGCGGGCAAAACCATATTTGGGAAGGGTATCTTAATGCCCTTGGAACGAAACCGGAACCGGGCGTTGGGCAATTTAAAGACGGAATGTCGAAGTACCCTTATATCGCGAATCCGCTCGATCGTTTTTACGGAAAGTCATATCAGGAATTAATAGCTTCAAATTTGGTGCATACACAACCCGATCAGCATGGAAAACTCTTATTGAATGTTGAACATACCTTGACGGCTTTTCAGGCCAAACAAACACTTGAAGCGCTTGATCGTTTGAAAGATAAAACCTTTAGCCTGACCTGTTCTTTTCATTTTCCACACTCGCCCATGTTGGTGCCCGAACCCTATTACGGAATGTACCCTGTAGATCAAATGATTCCTCCGGTTAGCATTAACGACCCAATGAATAACTCGCCTTACGCGAACTCCAATAGTAGAACAAGCAGAACAGAATATGCCGATCCTGCGAAAATTAAATACATGATTTCGGAGTACTACGGCATTATTACTGAAATTGACGATTGGGTTGGAAAAATTCTGGATAAGCTTGATGCGCTTGGTTTAGCGGATAATACACTCATAATTTTCACAAGCGACCATGGCGAAATGCTGGGTGCACACGGCATGCGCGAGAAAAATATATTTCTTGAAGAGTCGTCACACATTCCTTTATTAGTCAGTTTTCCGGGTAAGGTTAAGGCTGAAACAACCGTTAACGGATATGTTTCTTTGGTTGATTTATTCCCTACTATTTTAGATTATTTAAATGTGCCTGAAGCAAAATCAGATGGAAAAAGTCTACGCGGCTTAGTTGACGGTACAGATACAAAACATGGAAAGTATGTGGTTACCGAGTGGGAAAGGGAAAATAACCCCAATTACATGGTGGTTAAAGATGGCTGGAAACTTATTATTCCGTACACGATTCAATCAACGGTAATAAATGTCCTATATGATTTAAATACCGATCCTTATGAAATGAACAATTTGCTTGGAACGAATCCTGGACGTGAAAACTATAAGGTAAAAGCAGAAGAATTACGTGCCAGTTTGTTGGAATGGCTGGCAGAGCAAAACTCGGTTCATTACTACAGTGTGTCAAAAAGAGATTTAATGAATGGTGGAAAAGCCACAGGAAATAACGCGATTTTTGTTTCACAGCAAGTGCCGAAGTTTGTTCCGGGGCAAAAACATACCGTTAGCCTGACCGTAAAAAACACGGGCACAACAACCTGGACAAAAGAAGGCAATTTTAAATTGATTAGTCAAAGTCCTGAAAGGAATCTTGTATGGGGGCTGAATGAAGTAAATTTGAAAGATGGGGAACAAATTGCGCCAAACGCTGAAAAAACATTCACTTTCGATATTACCGTTCCAAATTTTGATGGCAATTACCAGTTTCAGTGGCAAATGATGCAGGTAGCCGAAGAATGGTTTGGCGAAAAATCAACATTAGAGAAAGTAGTTGTTGGTGATCCGGGCAGCTATCTAGATGACTGTGACAATAAATCGGGCTGGCTGTCGTCGCAGCCATTAACGTTAAACGCTGAAGCCCAAAAACAAGGAGCAGCTTGTATCGAGTATTCAGGAAGTAGTACCGATGAGTTTAAAAAATCATTCTCAACTCCTTTTAACTCCGGACTTACAAAAGCCAATGGCGTGCTTCAGTTCTGGTATTATATTTCTGATGCCTCGAAAATGGGAACCTCAAACCAGGTAGAGTTAGGGAGTGCCGGCAAAAACGACATTGACGAATTTAGTTGGAAATTAACGAATATTAGTTCAGGATGGAATTATCTGCAATTCAATATCAGCGATGCAAATGCCATTGGTAATCCTGATTTGAATGCCATCAATTGGTTTCGCCTGTACAGTTCTAAAACAGCAGTGGTTTCAACAAGGATAGATGCCATCCAAATACAGAAAAAAACAGCAGTAATTTCTCCATTCCTGAAAAACAGTTCTTCTCTGAACCCAAAAGTTGTTATTTACCCGAACCCGTTAAATGGTAACATATTATCTGTTAATCTTGAAGGCTTTGAACATACAGATTCCTTAACGATAACCATTTCGAACCTATTGGGGCAAATTGTCTATCAGAAGAAAATTGAAAGCAAAAACAATTTTGTTATAGACACCGGGATTTTACCAAAATCAATCTGTTTGTTTACTGTAAAATCCGGAGAATCAGTGGTTACCACTAAACTAATTGTAGAATAATAGATTGATTGTGAACCGAAAAATTTAATACGCTGACTTATGAAACTAAACTTATTTTTAAGCTTCCTATTTTTTGCTTGTTTCAGTGTGCTGCAAGCCGCTGGTGAAAAAAGTATTCAGGATTTTGACGTAAAACCCGGCAACAGCGCGGCCGTGAACAAAGTCAATCTGCAAAAAGCAATCGACTGGGCTTCGGTAAGCGGTGCAGCTTTGTTTGTTGAACCCTCCGACGAACCGTACTTTGTGGATGGCGGACTCGTCCTGAAAAAGAATGTTTCGCTTGTGGGCGTGCATGGCCCAACTCATCGTGGGACCGTTCATGCAACCAAAAAACAACCGGTTGGGAGTGTGTTTGCCATTACCGACAAGGAAAATGCTTTTATTACTGTTGAAACTGGTACTCAAATTAAAGGCATTCAGTTTTGGTATCCCGAACAAACCATTAAAGATCCGGCTGCCATCATCCCATACAAGGCAACCATTCAGGTTTCGCAAACCAGCAGGGCGCAGGGCGTGTTTCTTTCGTGCCTCACTTTTTACGGCGAATACCTGGCATTCGATTTTAACGCCACCCGGAACAATCCCTGCGAATTAATGACATTTGAGCATTGCTACGGTTATCCGCTAAGTGGTGAATTTATCCGGATGGACTATTGCTACGATGTTCCAAGGATTCTGCATTGCCACGTAAATCCTGCCGCACAACGCTACATCGGCGGCCAGTACAGCCGAGCAGTTGTGGATGCCGTGATTGCAAAAAAAACGTTTGCCTACACCATCAACCATACGGATAATGCGCAGATTATCGACCTTTTTACCTTCGGAACGTATGGCGGAATTTTGCTCGATAGCGAATCGTACGGTCAGCTCACCAACTTTAATTTCGACTGTGTTGCTGTGGGTATTTTGAAACGTGGGAGCAATACGAAGAACCGTAACTGGCAAATTGCCCAAGGTTCAATTATTGCCAATACCGGCGAAAAAGTAGAAAATATTCATCCAATAATTATTGAAGGACAAGGCCACACTTCGCTAAGCAATGTAGAGGCATTTTCAGGCGGAAACGGTGCACTTACCACTGTTCCTGAAAACCAATCGTGGGATTTTATGCTGGTTCGGGGCGACAAAAAATTAACCGTTTCGGTGTGGGGAAGCCGCATGAGAAATTACGTCTCAAATTCGCCGGTAACGGTTGAAAATAAACAGGCAATCATCTACTTGTCAGGTTGTTTCGACAAGGATGAGAATTTATACAACAAGACTTTTAATTGATTTCATATATACCTGACTAAAATGCTGAAGAATCAATCCCCAAAAAGGTGTCGGAGTTTAAGTTTTCTAATTCTCTTTTTCGCACTTTGTTTAAACCTACAGGTTGCCGGACAGACAGATACACAACCGGCAAACGCAGGTAAAACGCTGAAAATGATGACCTATAACCTGAAGTTTGCCAGCCCAGATTATAAACCATCGTGGGAAGTGCGGCGCGAAATGCAGGTGGAATTGATACGAAAATACAATCCTGACATTATCGGGACACAAGAAGGGCTGAAGGAACAAATTGACTGGCTGGCCGATCATCTTCCTGAATATGTGGTAATTGGTGAAGGCCGCAAAGGCGGTGACGATGATGAACACATGGCCATCTTTTTCAAACGCGATAAATTCCGGCTACGCGAAATGCAAAGTTTTCAGCTTTCCGAAACGCCTGAAATCATCGGTAGCGGACCCGAAGTCAATCCACGCATGGTTACCTGGATGCGTCTGGCTGTAATCAACCGTCCAGCTGATGGCGAAAAAAGCCAGCACCCGCAGGATTACAGGGGACATTGGGAAAACACAAAGGAATTCTACGTTTTCAATACCCATTACTTCAACGGGCGGATTGATACGCTGGCCAGGCTGAATGCCTCAAAATTAATCCTGAAAAGAGTTACTGCCCTGAATCGGTTTGGCTCCTGGACACCCGAACGTCCGGTATTTCTGATGGGTGATTTCAACTGCCGTCCGGGCAGCGCTCCTTATAAAGTGTTAGTGGGCGAGAAGAATTCGACAAATCCCGATTTGTTTAAAAACTCATTTGAAGATCCCGGAAAAATCGACTGGATTTTGTACAAAGGAGCTGTAAAAGTCTTGAAATACGAAGATGTTGATTTCAATGTAACCGGGGTGTATCCATCTGATCACAAACCGATATACGTTGAATTTGAGGTTAAGGATAAATAGAAAAAATATGCGATCATGAAAAAATCTGCTGCCTTACTGTTTTTGCTGATAAGTTTCAATATAACAGCGTTTTGCGGGAGAATAATTTATCCCTGGAGGGCTACAACTGCCATCGTAAAAAGTGGCGAGAGTTTTGAAGTCTGGTTCAATGCCGACCCTGGGCAAACGGTTAGTTCAGCACAATTAAATGGTCCATACAATACTATCGTAGCACCTATAAAAATTAATACCGGCAATTGGATTTACGATGTTACATCTCAAAACACTTATAATACAAAAATTACGGTTAAAGTCCCGAAATCGGCGCCAGCCGACCGTTACGATATTGTGCTGAATACTTCCACCGGAATGGTTGAATCGCAGGCTGGCGTGAAAGTTATAAAAGAATATAAATCAAATTATTATATTCTTCATTTCTCTGACATTCATGCTTTTCAGAATGGATATGCAACCACTTTGAACCGGCTTTCAAATATCATTAATATTGCCAATATCATCAATCCTGAAATTGTATTCAATACAGGTGATAATTTGTATCGGCCCACGGAAGAACGAATGAACCAACTATTTTCCGGTAACAACCCCAAAGGGCACAAAGGTTTGAACCAGCTTAATGCAGCAGTATTTTCGGTAGCTGGCAACCACGATATAGATTTTGACAAAATACCAGAAGAAGGATTTTACAAAGAAAAGTCGGATTGGTGGAATAACTGGTGGGGATTACAAGCTTATCATTTTAGCTACGGAAATGGGCGTTTCATGGTGATTAATAACGGATGGAATGGATTTAATCCTGCCCAACAAATAACTGAAATACAATCCTGGCTTCAGGAAGCAGGTACGGGTAATTTCAGGCTTGGAGCAGCACATATCAGGAACAAAGAAATGTTGCCTTTCGACAGCATCGCCAATCTGGAATTGGTGTTGATTGGTCATAACCACAACATTGCAAATCAAAATCCCACGCCCCTGAAAAATAAACCCATTCAATATATTGTAAATTCGGTTAGGGATCACATGGAATTCAACCTGTTTAAAGTGAATGATAAAACAGGTGAATCTACTCCTGTCAGCGGACCAACAGCGCAGGTTGTGTATGTCGAAAACCCTGATGATAGCAAAACGCCGGCTTTGTATCGGCCAAAACTCAGGTTAACCTATGCTGAAACCAATGACGGTTCATTTGCAACCAATTCTGCTACCATTGTCAACAATTTTGATTTTGCGATTGAAGGTGCAAGAGTGCGTTTTGTAATGCCATTGGGTAGGAAATACAAAGTTACGAATGGGAAAGTCGAACAAGCGTTTGTTGGCGCCTCGGTACACGTGGTTGATGTACTGATTGATCTTAAACCGAACAGCACCACACAGATTAAAATTTTATGATGAATTTAACCTTCTGGGGGCTATCCCTTCTCGATATTGCAATAGTGGTAATCTATTTTATTGCCATTGTAATCATTGCCTTTCGCGCAGCCCGATTGGTAAATAACCGTGAAGATTATTTTATGGCCGGAAGGCGGTTTGGTAAGTTGATTCAAACTTTTGCTGCTTTTGGACAGGCTACTTCTGTTGAAAATGTTACCACCACTACCACCATGGTAAACTCCAATGGGGCATCAGGAATTTGGGCGATGCTGGCTGGTGGGTTGGCAAACCTGCCGGTTTTCTGGATGACATCCATTTGGTACCGCCGCCTTCGAATGCTAACACTGGGCGATTTCTTTGAAGAACGCTATGCCTCAAAACGTATGGCTGCGTTTTATGCGCTGTGTCAGACTATTTTCTTTGTTTTAATTGCCGCGATTGGTTTGGTTGCCATGTCCAAAACCATATCAGCTATTGCGTCAAAACCTGTATCTGAATTAAATGCAGTTGAAAGGCTTGAGTATGAAAAAGCGGCTGAAAAGGAAAAGCTGGAAGCGGCTGATTTTGCTTTGCTTTCAGCCGATCAGCAATCGCGTTTGGTTGAATTGCAGTTGCTGAATCCTAAAAAAGAATATTCCTACGTTAACGAAAACTGGCTGATCATGATTGTTGCCCTTATTACCTTGCTGTATGCCAGTATTGGAGGACTTGCGGCAGCATTTATCGTTGATCTGATTCAAGGCGTGTTTATCATTTTGCTTTCCATTTTGCTGATTCCTTTTGCGATGGCTAAGATAAATCTGCAATTTGGCAGTACGGGTTTTCTGGGCGCCTTCGAAACCATGCACAAGGTTTTGCCGGCTTCGTTTATGGAGATTTGGGGCTCACCAAGTCTGATTGAGTTTTCTTGGTTCTGGATTGCTGGCTTTTCGGTCATGATAATTTTCACAACGGCTGTGCAGGCCAACCAAATGACAGCCTGTGGATCGGCAAAAAACGACTATACCGCCCGTTATGGTTTTGTTTCAGGAATGCTGCTCAAGCGCTATTCAAGCGTCATGTGGGGAGTGGTGGCATTAATGACAGTAGTGCTGTACGGTGGCTCAATTTCCGACCCCGACTATGTTTGGGGCCATGCCACCCGTGATTTGCTCGGGCCATTAAATCTTGGATTAGTTGGGTTGATGATTGCCTGTCTGATTGCTGCACTAATGGCTGCAAAATCGGCTTTTATGCTTACCGCTGCTGCGCTGATTACTAATAATTTGTACCGTCCGTTTCGTCCGAACTGTTCAGAGACCCATTACATTTGGGCCGGGCGAATATTCAGTGCTTTTTATATGTTTTTTTCGGCATACATTGCCACACAGTCAAAAGGGTTATTCGAGCTCTTTAAAATGACCATGATGTTCAATTGCATACTGGCTGCCGCTTTTTGGCTGGGCATGATTTGGCGTCGTTCCAACCGCGCAGGGGCATGGGCATCGATGGTTGTAATGTTTATAGCTACTGTGATATTACCCTTTGGTATGCCATGGTTTCCGGGTATGCATTCTTCGGAGTATTTAAGCAAAACAACCCAGACAATTCCGGTAACCAGAGCCTACACTGCCCGTGAAATGGATGTTCAGCAACGCAATGAAGCCATTCTTACATGGGATAAACTGAATGCCATCGGAAAATCCGAAGGAGAACGTCCCTCGGTTCTTAAAACAGGAGAAAAATTTGAAAAAAAGGTGCTGCTTCCCCAAAAATCTATTTTCTGGAGTGAAGGTATAAATTACTCAAGCGGACAGGCTGTCGGAAAAGGTTATTTGAAGGTAGAATTAATTGCGCTGGATCGCATGGGATGGGATTTATCCAAAAACTCTTATTCGCTGAACGAAACGCTGACTTTCCTTTTCCGCATCATTTTCCCATTTATGATACTGATGTTGGTGGCTTTTTTCACTAACCCAATTGAGAAAGAGCGATTAGACCAATTCTACGGAAAGTTGCTTACACCTGTGGTTGGCGAAAGCAGTGAGGAAGATGATCGTGAAATGGTGCTGACCCGTGCCAATCCGACACGCTTTAATCACCTGAAGATCTTCCCCGGCTCGAACTGGGAATTTCGCAGGTGGAACCGCGAAGATTGGACCGGCGTTGTCGGATCATGCATCGCAGTTGTAAGCGTTGTGGCTTTGTTGATTCTGATTGTGAGTTTAGGAAGTTAGAAGTACATAAGAATTTCAAAAAATATTTAAAATGATGAAGACTGATGATAATGTGGTAAGAAAAACAGCTTTAATTGCGGATGCTGTTCCCAATATGCCGTGGGAACCAAAACCGGCCAATTGCAAAGAAGTAGTCTGGCGACACAGTACCAATCCGATAATCGATTTACACCCAATGCCAAAGGCTCGCAGTGTTTTCAATAGCTGCGTAATGCCCTGGGAAGATGGTTTTATTGGCGTTTTTCGGGTCGATTCGCTATCAATGGATCCAAATCTGCATTTGGGAAAAAGTCCCGACGGAATTAACTGGACCATTGAAGAAGATCCTATCAATTTCATTTCGTCCGATCCGGCGTTGGGCAAAATAACAGTAGCCTACGATCCGCGTTTGTGTAAAATTGAAGACAAGTATTACATCACCTGGTGCAATGCCTATTATGGCGCTACCATCGGTCAGGCATGGACAACCGATTTCATAACTTTTCATCAGATGGAAAATGCCTTTTTGCCATTTAATCGCAACGGGGTGTTATTCCCGAAGAAAATCGGTGGAAAATATGCCATGCTTAGTCGCCCGATGGGCTTGGGAATGGCGGTAAACTACGGTGATATTTTTTACAGCGAAAGTCCCGATTTGACTTATTGGGGAAAACACCGCATTGTTTTCACACGCGGTCCCGGCAAATGGGAACGTGTGAAAATTGGCCCGGGACCCATCCCAATCGAAACTACCGAAGGTTGGTTGTTACTGTATCACGGGGTAACTGATACCTGCGACAGCTTTGTTTACAGCATGGGAGCAGCCATTTTGGACATTAACGAACCATCAAAAGTGCTTTATCGTTGCAAATTCCCGCTTATGACTCCCGAAAAAATTTACGAAACTGCCGGTTACGTAGGAAATGTGATATTCCCTACAGGTGTAGTGGCCGACGGAGCAACTGGTCGCTTAGCTATATACTACGGTGCCGCTGATACTTACACAGCGATTGCCTATGCCAATATAGATGAGATTATTGCTTACGTGAAAGAGAATGCTTGGAAGTAATCCTTGTTACAACAAAACACAAAATAATTATATGCAAAAAATAGATGATTTTTCGATGGAGTTAAACTTCACCGAAACCTACCGGAGAAATATCAATGAGCACATTGCCATTCGGGAAGCAAGATGCCATCAGGCACAGTTCCCGGCCGTTCTTACCGAAATTCAGGACAACGACCGTCTGGCAGGACGTACATTCTGGGGATGGGTCGGTTTTAGTCCACACAATGCACCCAATGGTGCTGCCTACGGTTATTTCTGCCACGAACAAAAGATCATCGAAGCCATCGAACGTGGCAATATTCCTTTGGAACAGCGTGATGGGGTGCACGAATTGCTTCACTTCTGGAAAAAAGAAACCTCGAAAGCTAAAGTGGAAGCAGCTTTTACCGAAAAAATGCTTCCCGTGCTTTTTCGCGATGAAATAGTTTCGCTGCCATACAATTTCAAGCCTCTGATTGCTAATCCTATTTATCGTATGGCCGGCGTTTTTGTTGATTACGAAAAGCTACTTCGTTTGGGTATTCCGGGATTAAAGACTGAAATTACGGAATACATGGAAAAATCGAAAGCATCAGGTGGCGATTACAAATTATATGAAGGTATGTTGATTGCCCTGGATGTATTTACTGAATCTTGTCGTCATTACGAAAAACAAGCACTTGAAAAAGCACAAATAACTAATGATCCAAAAAGGGCAAAAGAGCTTTTTCAACTTGTGAAAGTCTTGAAAAAAATTACGGTATCTAAGCCCGAATCATTCTACGAAGCCCTTCAATTGTCATGGCTTTATACCTTAATTTGCGGCTCCCTGGAATTGGGTCGGGTGGATGTTTATCTGGGCGATTTTTATGTAAATGATATTGATAACGGCATAATTACAGAAAAAGAAGCGCTCTCGCTCATGCATTCGTACTGGCGACTGATTAACGAACTGTTCCGCGATGTCGACGGTCGGGTGATTATCGGTGGTCGTGGTCGCAGAAACGAAGCCAATGCTGACCGGTTTGCATTGTTGGTGCTCGAAACCATGCGTACCTATGGACGTGCAATTCTGCCACAAACAACGCTGCGCTTTTACGAAGGGATGAATCCGGAATTGATGGAAAAATCCATCTCGCTCATTGGAGATGGACACACGTTCCCTTTGCTATACAACGACGATGTGCTTGTTTCGGGCGTGGCGGCTGCCCACGATGTTCCGGTGGAAGATGCAGAGCAATACATGCCACTCGGGTGCGGTGAAATTGTAATTGACCACATGGGATTTGGAACACCAAGTGGCTCGCTGAATGTATTGAAAGCGCTGGATGTGACCCTGCGCAATGGTGTGGATCATATTTCAGACAAGCAACTCGGACTTCAAACCGGTCATTTGAAAGATTTTAAAACCTTTGATGAGTTTTTTGATGCCTTCAAAGAACAACTGGCTTTCTTTATTGAAATTTTGGCCGATCACGAAGAATTGGAATATTTAGAGTCGGGCAAACAAGCTCCTTACCTTTATTTGAGCATATTGTACGACGATTGTATCGCACGAGGGAAAGCCATTTTCTCCGGAGGAATAAAATACCTGGGTGGTTCGTTGGAATCGTTTGGTAGTGTAAATACAGCCGATAGTTTAACTGCAATCAAAAAAATGGTTTTCGACGAAAAGCTGATTTCGGCTGAAGGGTTACTAGAAGCGCTCAACAACAATTTTGTGGGCTTCGAAAAAGAACACAAACTGCTGAAGGAATGTCCGAAGTATGGAAATGACGACAAGTACGCCGATGATATGATGGTCGAGTTGCATGACTATATGTGCAACACTATACGCGACCAGCGCGATAGAACAAACCTCGACTGGTATCTGAATGTGTTGATTAACAACAAGCAAAACACCATTCTGGGTCGTTGGGTGGGCGCTTCTGCTGACGGACGAAAAGCTGGGCGCGAAATGGCGAATGCCAATACTCCGGCCGGAGGAAACGACAAAAAAGGGGTTACAGCGCTTATCAATTCATTGGTTAAACCAAGTCATGCAATACATGCCGGAACAGTGCAAAATATGCGGTTTGGACGAGATTTCTTCACCAATGACCGTACAAAATTTGAAGTCATTCTTCATACTTACTTTAAAAAAGGAGGGGCACAGGCCATGATTACGGTGATTAACCGGGGTGATTTGGAAAATGCACTGGTTGAACCCGAAAAGCACCAGGATTTGTTTGTGCGTATTGGTGGTTTCAGTGCCCGCTATATCGATTTGCCGCGCGATGTTCAGTATGAGATACTTAGCCGTGTAACTTATTAGATGGTTTAAATGAGCAAAAAAGCGATAGTTTTTGACATTCAGCGGGCATCCTTGCACGATGGACCCGGTATTAGGACAACAATCTTTTTAAAAGGTTGTCCGCTGAATTGTCTTTGGTGCCACAATCCTGAAGCTACTTCTGCTCATCGACAGTTGTTCTTTCATTTCGACAAATGCACGCAATGTGGCGATTGTGAAAAAGTATGCAAGGAAGGTGTAACCCATTTTAATGATGGGAAGCATACGATAGATTACCATAAATGTAAGTTTTGTGGGAAATGCGTTGATGCCTGTAATTTCAATGCCTTGAAGATTACAGGTACAGAAATGAGCATAGAAGAGGTTATGCTTGAAATTATGGCCGATGTGGATTTTTATACAAATTCAGGAGGTGGAATGACCCTTAGTGGGGGAGAACCCTTAATGCATTTTTCCTTCTCGTTGGAACTCCTGAAAAAATGCAAAGAGATGTGTGTGAATACATGCGTTGAGACTTCCGGATTCGTATCGACCATTCAGTTTAATCAGATTCTGCCTTATGTAGATCTTCTGCTTTTTGATTACAAAGTTACAGGCACAAGCGATTATATGAATTTTACAGGAGTACCAAACAAACTTATACTGGAAAATCTCGACATCGCCTATCATCATGGAGTCCCGATAATACTTCGTTGTCCCATTATTCCGGGAATTAATGATACGGATCTACATTTTAAGGGTATACATGCTCTTAATGAGGAGTACCCGAATCTAATTGGTATCGAAATATTGCCTTACCATACGATGGGCAACAACAAAAGAACTAGCATCGGTTCAGAAGAAACACTTACTCATCTGAAAACAGTACCTCCTGAAGTTTCAGATAAATGGATCGAACTCTTGAAAAATTTAGGATGCGAAAAGGCTAAAATAGGTTAAGTCTAATGAAAAGGAACAATGTGTATATGAATACAATTCGAAACTTGGCAACCGGATTAGCAATGTTGTCAATCAATACCGGCACAACAGTAGCCACCGAAAATCAAACTAATCGTTTGAAGAAAAAACCGAACGTGATCATCCTTTTTTCCGATCAGCACAACAAGGACGTGATGGGATTTGAAGGTCATCCGGATGTGTTGACACCCAATCTGAATAAACTGGCAAAGCAGTCGGTGGTATTCGACCGTGCCTATTGTTCGGTTGGAATATGTGCACCCTCCAGATCATCATTAATGTCGGGTATTTATCCCCGAACGATGGGATTGCTTTCCAATAGTGAAAGAACAACTGTTATGGGGGAAGTAGTTTCACTAGCATCTGTTTTCCAGCAGAACAACTATCGAACCTTTGCTTTTGGGAAACGACATACACATGGAGGTGTTGATGGTGGCTGGGATGTGCAGCGAAGCCATTTATGCGATGAGACTCCGGGGAACAGTTATACCGAATGGGTCGAAAAAAAAGGTTATGCTAAAGAGTTTGCCATGGACTGGGCCGCCGAATTCGGAAAAGGTTCACCATGCTCATCACTATCCAATGAAAAATATCCAACAGCTGATCTGGGAACACGCATCTCGGTCCTTCCCGAAAATATGACAATGGAGGCTTTTACAACCCAACTAACAGTTCAGATGATAAAGGAACAGGCTAAAAGCGATCAGCCATTTTTTTGCTGGACTACCTTTTACCGGCCGCATCAGCCTTATACTCCACTGAAAAAGTACATGGATATGTACAATGTTTCTTCATGGGGAGAGGGCAGAAAGAATGGAAGTTCAATTCGAAAACCTGCCAGTCTTTACGAACCGAAGGAGAATATTCCTCCAATGATGCAATCGATCCGAAATGGCGACAACATGGTTTGGAATATTAACAAAGCCTTCGTTGATGAGCAGATCTGGCGCAATTACATTGGAGCATATTATGCGCTGGTAACCGAAATCGATCATTGTGTGGGTGAAATACTCCAGACGCTTGATGAGGCCGGCATTGCTGAAGAAACAATCGTAATATACACTTCCGATCATGGCGATTTTGTTGGTAATCATGGCATGGTTGAAAAAGCTGCACTCGGGCAAAATGTGTATGAAGACATTTTAAATATTCCTTTGATTATCCGTTATCCGGGAAATAAACAAAAGGGCAAGCGAACTGCAGAGCTTGTCAGTTTGGTGGATATCTATCCAACGCTGGTTGATTTGCTCGGCCTAAAAATGCCAAAATTGAAGTATCCGATTCAGGGACAATCAATTGCTGCAACGCTCACCAAAGGGAAGCCGATGAAAAGGGAGTATTTTGTATCCGAAAGCTGGTCGCAGGCAACGGTGATTACCAAAGACTACAAATTGGGAATCATGCTTGACCCCACTGATTATGCACGCAAATTTGACTACCGGTCGTTTGGCGATCAGTTTTTTATCCGGAAATCTGATTCCCTCGAGATTAAAAATCAAATCAATAACGATGGTTATAAGGCTGAAATAGAGAAGCTAAGACGATACTATCAGAATTTTACCTCCCAAATGCCGGACATCGGTAAACAGGAAGTAATAACTACTTCAGTGGACCCCAAAAATCAGGAGAAAAAGTAAATTTGGACAGAAAATGGTATACATTAAACTCTATTACGTGCTTTTATTTTCGGGTTAATCGAATCCAAATACAATCAAGATTTTTACTTACTATTAATCAAACTTTTATTTTTATACCGTGATTATACAACTATGGCTCACATGAAGTGACTTTTTTCGTTTAATTAGCAATAGGAAACAGATAAAGTATAATAAATTGTTTATTTCAATTTTCATCTCTAATCTAAGCGGCATAAATATCCCATAGAAGTTTCAAATCCTCAAGAAGGTGGTTCGAGTTTTGTACCATAGGGGTCACGTATTAAAAACACTAAAATGCTGTAATCTTAATGATTGCAGCATTTTTTGTTGTAAGATATATGATGGCGTATTGGATACCAGAAGATAAAATCGTCACCAGCAACAAACCTTTCTTTATACTAGTTGCCAACGTTGTTTTTCTTGTCTTGCAATGTGGGATTCCAAATTATTTGCTAGAAGAGCCAATTGCAAATTCGCCTTAGCAGTTGTAAACTTTGTAGTATACCAGAAGAGGAAAGTGGGTTTAGTTAATTGATCAAAGTTTCTGTCAAAATCTGATTTATCTTTTTTGAATTGGTCATACCACTTTAAATTTTGTATTTTTAGTGACCGAAATCATTACTGAAAGTCTCATGCTTAGCGGAAATTACGCACTTCTATATCAACAACTTATTCAGGTTGTGGATCCCAAACGAATCTTTCACGATCCGCTTTATACACTTGCTTTTGGAACCGATGCCAGTTTTTACCGGCTGATCCCGAAAATGGTGATTAAGGCCAGGAACGAGGAAGAAGTGTCGCTAATTCTGAAAGAAAGTTCAAAACTGGAAATTCCGGTTACTTTTCGTGCGGCCGGAACAAGTCTTTCTGGTCAGGCGATTTCCGATTCGGTTTTGGTCATTGCCGGTAACCACTGGAAAAAATTTAGCATTGATACGGATGGTTTGAAAATCAAGCTGCAACCTGGATTGACCGGCGAAAAGGTGAATAATTTACTGGCTCCTTATGGGCGGAAAATAGGACCAGATCCGGCCTCGATCAACGCAGCTATGATTGGCGGAATTGCAGCAAATAATGCCAGTGGCATGTGTTGCGGAACGGCTGAAAATTCCTACAAAACGCTCGATACGATGCGCATCATTTTAGCCGATGGATCTGTGTTAGATACCGCATGTTCTGATAGTAAAGAACAATTTCGGAAAAGCCATCCGCAACTGATTCAGGAGATTACAAAAATGGTGGCGGAAGTAAAAGCCAATCCGGAACTGTTGGCCCGAATTGCCCACAAGTTCAAGATGAAAAATACAACCGGCTATAGCCTGAACGCACTGGTTGATTTCGTTGATCCGTTTGAAGTGATTCAGCACCTGATGATTGGTTCTGAAGGCACGCTTGGGTTTATTGCTGAAATTACATACCGCACAGTGGTTGAGCATCCGTTTCGCGCAAGTTCGTTGATGATTTTCCCAGATATTGAAAAAGCCTGCCAAGCCGTTTCGCTGCTGAAATCGGCGCCAGTTGCTGCAGTTGAGCTGATGGATCGCGCCGGATTGCGATCGGTTGAAGATCAGGCCGGGATGCCAGCTTACCTGAAAACGCTGAGTGCAACCGCCAGCGCCATTCTGGTGGAAACCCGAGCCATACAATATGAACAGCTAAACCGTCAAATTACTGAGATTTTACAAACACTACAGCCTATACCGGCTGAACTACCGATTCAGTTTACTGATGTACCTGCTGAATGTGCCTTGTTCTGGAAAATCAGGAAAGGATTATTTCCCTCGGTGGGAGCCATGCGTAAAACCGGAACGACAGTTATTATTGAAGATGTGGCTTTCCCCGTTCCGCGTTTGGCTGAAGCAACACTCGATTTGCATCAACTGTTTGAAAAATGGGGCTATCATGAAGCAGTAATTTTTGGTCATGCACTGGAAGGAAACCTACATTTTGTATTTACTCAGGATTTTGGTACAGCCAGTGAAATTGAGCGATACAAACAATTTATGGCCGAAGTTTCGGAGCTGGTGGTCTACAAATACGATGGTTCGCTGAAGGCAGAACACGGTACCGGCCGTAATATGGCGCCTTTTGTGGAGATGGAGTGGGGCAGGGAAGCTTACGAGCTGATGAAGCGCATTAAACGAATTTTCGACCCCAAAGACCTGCTCAATCCGGGCGTAATTCTGAATGCCGATCCGGAGGCGCACCTGAAAAACCTGAAACCGATTCCGGCAGCAAGCGAAAAAATTGACCAATGTATTGAGTGTGGATTTTGTGAACCTACATGCGTTTCGGCAGAACTTACACTGACGCCACGCCAGCGCATTGTTGTTTACCGCGAAATGACAAGTTTGGCAAAAAGCGGACACGAACCACACATTGCCGCCTCGCTTGCTAAAGCTTATCAATATGCCGGAAACGAGACTTGTGCCACTGACGGTTTGTGTGCCACCGCCTGTCCGGTAAAAATAGATACCGGCAAGCTGATAAAAAATTTACGGACTGAAGATATCGGTGCCGGACAGAAACGAGCAGTTTGGGTTGGCGACCGCATGAGTGGTGTCACTTCTACAGTTCGCACAGCGCTTTCCTTAGTTGGATTCTTTCATTCCATTTTGGGAACATCAGTAATGAAAGGTATTTCCGGAGGAATGAGAAAACTTTCAGGAAACCGGATTCCACGCTGGAATGAATTTATGCCACGGGGTGCAAAAAAGATCAAGACAACCCAAGGGCTGAAATCAGCAAATAAGGTCGTTTATTTTCCATCGTGCATCAACCGTGCCATGGGTGTTTCGAAAGAACGGAGCCACGAAAAACAGCTTTCCGAAAAAATGCTTGAACTGCTGAATAAAGGCGGTTTCGAGGTAATTTATCCGAAGAATCTGAATAGTTTGTGCTGCGGCATGGCTTTTTCGAGCAAAGGGTACACCGAAGCCGGACAGAAGAAGTCGAACGAACTGGAGGCGACTTTGCTCAAAGCCAGTGAAAATGGCAAATATCCGGTTTTGTGCGACATGAGTCCGTGCTTGTTTACGATGAAAGAAAACATGCAGTCGGTTTTAAAGTTGTACGAACCGGTTGAATTTATCCTTGAACATCTGCTTCCCAATCTGGAAATTACACCTCTAGGGGAAACCATAACTGTGTTTCCGGTGTGCAGCATGAAGAAAATGGGTTTGGAAGAAAAGTTAGTTAACCTGGCCGAAATGTGTGCAGCAAAAGTGATTGTTCCTTCAACCAATTGCTGCGGTTTTGCAGGCGATCGCGGATTCTCATTCCCCGAATTGAATGAGCATGGTTTGCGTGATCTGAAAATGCAGCTTCCGGCAGAAGTAAAAAATGGTTATTCCACTAGTCGAACCTGCGAAATAGGACTGAGTTTGCACTCGGGAGTTTCGCACCAGTCGATTGTTTATTTGGTTGATCGGGTGAGTAAGAAAAAGTTATAATTTGATTATAAAAATGGGATATGATCAGGAAAATTATTTGCAGTAGTGTTGGTGTAGTGACCGTTTTGACTTCTGTAAGTCAACCTCAAAAACTTGCAGAAAAGCCCAATGTCATTGTTTTTTTGGCCGATGATCTGGGTTGGCATGATCTTTCGTGTACCGGAAGTCGCTATTTCGAAACTCCCAACATTGACAGGCTGGCTCGTTCTGGCGTGCGTTTTACAAATGCCTATGCTGCATGTGCCGTGTGTTCGCCAACCAGGGCTTCCATTCAAACCGGACGCTATCCGGCACGTTTAGGAGTTACCGACTGGATCCGTGCCCGGTTTCAGGTTAATACACCTTTATTAAAAGCCCCTCAGCCATTCGAAGAAAATGGAAGTCAGAAGCTTCGCACACCTTCAAATCCATACTGGATGGAATTGGGTGAGACTACTTTGGCGGAAGTCTTCCGCAAGTCAGGTTATTTTACCGGTCATATCGGAAAGTGGCATTTGGGACCCGATGATTTTTATCCTGAGAAACAAGGTTATGATCTGAATATTGCCGGTTGTGATATGGGGCAGCCCGTCAATTATTTTGATCCTTATCGTGATGAAAAGGGAGTTGGTTTCCCCAACCTTAAGCCGCGAAAACAGGGAGAATTCCTTGTTGACCGTTTAGCCGATGAACTTAAAACAGTAATAAAAGACCACCATAATCAACCTTTTTTTATTAACATGTGCGACTATGCCGTGCATACACCACTAATGGCAAAGCCTGACCTGGTCAACAAATACAAGCAAAAGCCTACAGTCGATGGTCAGAAGAATCCGGTATATGCAGCTATGATCGAAAGTATGGATCAAGCGGTTGGTTTGATGATGCAGACGCTCGAAGAAAATGAGTTGTTGGAAAATACAATCATCATCTTCCTTTCTGACAATGGCGGACTGCTTGGCCCAACCGATAATTCACCTTTACGTTCAGGAAAGGGTTTTCCGTATGAAGGAGGCATTCGTATTCCAATGATTGTTTCCTGGAAAGGAAAAGTAATGGAAGACCAGCAGATCGATTTGCCTGTTTCGACAATTGATGTAATGCCTACACTTTGTGGACTGACCCAAACTCCGATTCCTGAAACTGAAATTGATGGTCGGGATATTAGTCCGGCAATTAAAGGGAAGAAGATGAAAAATGCTCCACTATACTGGCATTTCCCTCATTACCGTGTGGGTGGTGTCGTCCCTTATAGCATTATTCGTGACGGCAACTGGAAGTTGATCCGCAACTACGAAGGAAAGCGGTTTGAATTGTATGATTTGAAAAACGATCCATCTGAAACTACTGATCTGGCTGATCATATGGTAAATCGGGTAGAACAGCTCGATCAAAAATTAAGTGTCTGGCTTAATTCAGTTCATGCCCGTATGCCCGAACTGAAAAAATAATCAGGATAGTGAATCCAAAAATGATGAACGTAAAACTTCCCCTTCGCATCCATTTTATTTGCCTTTTGCCCTCTCGCGGATGTGGTATTCCTGAATTAATGGTGGATTTTCAGGAGTTAAGGTAAAACTAATCTCGATATTGCTGTTTTCACCTTCCAAAATGTAGGACCCACGAAGGTTATTTTCAGGGATTAGCTCCTGAATTTGAGTAATCTTTCCGGCATTGGAATATATGGTGGCCGCTTCTTTTTTTAGCGAATCAGTAAAATAATCCATGAAAAAATTTTCCGCAAATAGCCCGGATTGTTCAGCATTTTTCCATTCCGGAAGCAAAGCTATTAACTCATTTTTTCGTTGATTTAAAATTGGTGAAACCGGCAATCGCCCTGGCTGTAATTTAGCCATCCGAACAACTGTATCCAGAACTTTAGTGTTTATGTATCCGGCAGAAGCATAAGTTAAGTTACTTAGCGAAATGATTCCGATACCATAGTCGGGCATAATTCGCCAATTGCTCCCAAAACCGGGTAATCCCCCGCCATGACTTATAAATACTTTGCCTTCGCAATCTTTTGTCCAACTCAAACCATAACCATAGGCTGAAATGGTGGAACAAGGGCTGCCGTCGAATTTTTTTGCCTGAGAATTTAAATAATTCAGGTTCCAGGGGAAGTGCATTTCGCGGATTGAACTTCTTTTGACAGGACCTTTGTCATCGTCATCCCGGGCGGGCCACGCTGATAAATGCAACGCCAGATATTTACTGAAATCGTCCAGCGAAGTGATCATGCCGCCCATCGCACCGTAAATTCCGTCATGAAGCAGTGGCTGTTCAACCCAATTTTCATTAACCCAGCGGTATCCGTGTGCCAGTTCTTTTGCCGGAACTTCGGAATATTCCCAATAAGTATTTGTCATTTCCAACGGTTCCAGAATGTTTTTGTTGATGTAATTTTCGTACGATTGACCGGATACTTTCCGAATGATTAGGCCGAGCATGGTAAAACCCAAATTGCTGTACTCGTATTTTGTTGATGGATTATTGGAAAGTGTAATCCCTTTTTTAATCATATCAACAAGTTCTTTTTCTGTCCGGGCCAACTGTCGGTCACCCCAGGGATTGTCTTCCGGAAATCCGGCTGCATGGGTGAGCAGGTTTCGGATCGTTGCCGGTGAAGCATCTTTGGTCAGGTATTTTTGATCTTTCATTTCCGGGATGTACAGGTAAACCGGATCGTCGAGCTTCAATTTTCCTTCATCGCGAAGTTTCAGGATAGCCATTGCCGTAAAACTTTTGGTCATCGAAGCAATCCGGAAGGCAGTTTTGCTATCGGCTACTATTTTTTCTGAAAGGTTGGAATAGCCAATGCTTCCTTTGTGAACGATTTTTCCGTCCACTACAAGACCATAAACCATCCCTGGAAAGTGATTCTGTTTGGCATAGTTACTAAACAGTTCGTCGATTAAGGGAAATGTGGCTTCAATGTTTTTGCTTCTGTTTTCAGTAGTTTGTGCAGTCGATACCGGATTTAGGCTCAGCACAAACAAGATTGCAACAAGCCAAAGTTGGAGCATTTTCTTTTTCATGGTTACTGAAATTCAAATTTGATTTTGTTTCTGCCAAGTTAATTTATTTTGCCCGAAAGATTTGGATAAGAAAGTCTTTTATTATTTGCAATCTTAAAATTAAAGATATACAGCGCTTTAACGCATATTGAAAACCTTAAGAAGAACGGAATGAAATGTGTTTCCAAGAATAACACCCGAAAATTAGAATCCGTTGAGGTTCATGGTTACAGTTGGAATAAGTAATAAAGCTCCCAATACAATGAGGATAACCATGAGTGGCATTACCCATTTGAACCATTTCTCGTATGGAATGCGAGCGATTCCGATAACGCCAATCAATACTCCGGAGGTGGGTGTAAGCATATTTGTGAATCCGTCACCCAATTGAAATGCCATGACCGTAGCTTGTCTCGAAATGCCAACCAGGTCGGAGAATTGAGACATAATGGGCATAGTTAAGGCAGCTTTTGCTGAACCTGAAGGAATAATCAGGTTGATGCCATTCTGAATGACGTACATCATTTCGACCGAGCCAATTTTACCCAATCCTTGCATCGATTCGGCCATGCTGTAAAGAATGGTGTCGATAATCTGTCCGTTCCGGAGAATTACTATTATCCCGCCCGCAAGTCCGACAACCATTGCTGCTGAGAGAATATCCTTTGCTCCTTCAATGAATAATTTAGTTAGTTCATTGGCTGTTTTTCCCATGCTAAATCCAGCTAGTACGCCTAATGCCAGAAACAAAGCAGCAATTTCCATAACATACCACTGATAGCCCATTACACCAATAATCAGGAAAACAATGGTAAAAGCAAGCAAGGTGAGAATGAAGTAATGGACCGTTTTCCGCAGCGACAATAATCCGAAGAAAATAAAGGCGGCTGTACTGACTGGAATCATGGGCAGCGAGATTCTACTGTTTCCTACTTTTAGTTCTGAAATGGGGAATAGGATCGCATATACAATTAGTGCGGCGGAAGTCAATCCAAAAATAATCCAGGCGCGGCGGGGAGTGTGGAATAACACATCTTCGGTTTTTTCAGCGTTTAGGTTGCGCCAATATGCATCGTCTTCGTAAACCAGAGATTTCTCCGGATTTCGCTTTACTTTTCGGGCATACCAAAGTATGTAACTGAACCCGGCCAGATTTATCACCAGCCAACAGAATAAGCGGTATTCGATTCCGGAGAAAAGCGGCAAATTTGACAAGCCTTGCGCAATACCAATCGTAAATGGATTTAGAATTGCTCCTGCAAAACCTAGTGCGGCAGCTACAAAACATAGGCTTACTCCAACAATTGAGTCATAACCCATCGATATGGCAAGTGGTACAAATATAATCGTAAAGGCAATGGTTTCCTCGCTCATGCCAAATACGGCCCCAAATACGCTAAAAAGCAACATGATTAGGGTAATGATAATGTTTTCGACTCCCAGCTTTCCAACCAATTTCCAGTGCTCCAGTTTTTTTGTGAATTTCAGAAAAGAGAAAATGCCAACATCTATGGCTTTGCTGTCGTTCATGATCCAAAAGGCACCACCAATCATCAGGATAAAAACAATAATTTCGGATGTATTACGAAACCCATCGAAAAAAGCTGAAAAAACTTGCCAGGTCTGGGGCTGTTGTTCGGTATAATGAAACGAATCAGCTTTGATGATCTCGCGGTTCACACCATTTACTGTAACGGTTTCGCGGTCGAAGGTTCCGCCGGGTATAATCCATGTTAAAACTGCGGAGAAAAGAATAATCGAAAAAACTATTACAAAAGTGTGCGGAACTCGTTTGATCATCGTAACTTGGTATTAAATTCTGCCCGAATTTAGAAGAAAATTGACTGCATTTATGACCAAAGACATAAAAAACTTGGCATGACTTTCTTTAATTGTGGTCGAAAAGATGGATTTTAGTTCAGCTAATTTCTTTTGTGCCGAAAATATTAAGATGAAAGTATGAAACTAATTCTCGAAAACATTAAAGAACTGGTTCAGGTTGACCCGAAAAGCAGACTTTGGGTGGCTGGAAAATCGATGTCCGAAGTTCAGACGATAAAAAATGCATTTTTGGTTGTTCAGGACGAACTGATTGAGGATTTCGGGCCAATGGAAAAGCTAGGCCTTGCTGATTTTGAGGGTGATGACCTGATTATGGAGATTGATTGTTCAGGGAAAATGGTATTTCCGAGTTACTGCGATTCGCATACGCACCTTGTTTTTGCTGCTACCCGTGAATTGGAATTTGTTGACCGGATAAAAGGTCTGACCTACGAAGAAATTGCAAAAAACGGAGGTGGAATTTTGAATTCAGCCAAACGATTGCACGAAATGTCGGAAGATGACCTGTATACTCAGGCAATGTTAAGACTGGACGAGATAGCTTCGATGGGCACCGGTGCCGTTGAAATTAAAAGCGGTTATGGTTTGACCACCGAATCGGAACTGAAAATGCTCAGAGTGATTCGCCGTATGAAACAGCATTCGCCATTAATGATAAAATCTACTTTTCTGGCTCATGCATTTCCGCTGGAATATCGTGGCAAACGTGAAGAATATATGAATTTGCTGATCAACGAAATGATCCCACTCATTGCTTTGGATGAGCTGGCCGATTATGTGGATGTGTTTTGCGATTGGGGATTTTTTACGATGGAAGAAACCGACCGCATTTTGATGGCTGGAATGAAGCATGAAATGAAAGGGAAAGTGCACGCCAACGAACTGGCGAATTCGGGCGGAGTTCAGGTTGGAGTAAAATACAATGCGCTGTCAGCCGATCACCTTGAGTTTGTTGGCGATGAAGAAATTGCGGCGCTAATGGGAAGCGAAACCATGCCAACAGTGTTGCCAGGCGCAGCCTTTTTCCTGAATCTGAAATTGGCACCTGTTCGCCGGATGATAGATGCCGGATTGCCTGTTGCTCTGGCTTCAGATTACAATCCGGGTTCGTCGCCTTCAGGAAATATGAATTTTATACAGACCTTGGGTTGCCTTAAGTATGGCATGACTCCGGAAGAAACTATTCATGCCACCACCATTAACTCGGCCTATGCTATGGGAATCAGCGAAAATTATGGCAGTATTGCTAAAGGGAAAGTGGCCAATTTATTTATCACCAAAGAGGTTTCGTCGTATGCCGTTATCCCTTATTCATTCGGTTCAAACCTGATTGAAACGGTAATTCTGAATGGTGAAATGCAGTAGAAAATTATATTCTACTTCGAATATAGTATCGGGTCGTTTATTTTAATGACTGTATTTAAAATGGCAAATTACTATGGGAATAAAATCATTCTTGAGTAAACCTTATTCAGCTTGGATTTGCAGCCAGATAGCTCGTGATATTCAGAATCCATTAGCCAGTCAGAAAAAAGTATTTGACTATATTTTGAGTCAGGGAAAAGCCACCGAGTTTGGTAAACACTATGGATTCGGGAGTATGAGTTCGTATCGCCATTTTCAATCCGCAATTCCGGTGGCTGATTATGAAGACTTAAAGCCTTGGGTTGAGCGGGTTAGCAAAGGTGAAAAAAATGTGCTCTGGCCTGGCTTGCCACTTTATTTTGCAAAAACATCAGGAACAACTTCCGGGGTAAAATACATTCCAATTACAAAAGATTCCATTCAGAATCAGGTAAACGCCGCACGGAATGCACTGCTGAACTACATTCATGTTACCGGAAAGAGTCAATTTGTCGATCATCAAATGATTTTTCTGCAAGGTACACCAATCCTCGAAAAACACGGAGTTGTAGATACCGGAAGGCTTTCGGGCATTGTGGCACATTACGTTCCGGGATATTTGCAAAAAAACAGGCTCCCTTCCTGGGAAGTCAATTGTATTGATGACTGGGAAACCAAAGTTGACCGTATTGTTGATGAAACCGTTCATCGGCGAATGTCGCTTATCAGCGGAATCCCATCCTGGTTAAGAATGTATTTTGAAAAGCTGGTTGAGCGGGAGGGAAAGCCAGTGGGTGAGATATTTCCTGATTTACAGTTACTGGTTTATGGTGGGGTAAATTTTGAACCTTACCGAACTATGCTCGATAAGTTGATCGGACGGCAGATTGACACCATAGAACTTTACCCTGCTTCCGAAGGTTTTTTTGCGTACCAGGACACTTATCCTTCTGATGATCTGCTCCTGATTGTGAATGGTGGTATATTTTATGAGTTTATTCCATTGTCGGTTTACTTTGATCCAAATCCTGAGCGGATTCCTTTGGAAGGGGTAAAGTGTGGAATTGATTATGCCATGATAATTACAACCAATGCAGGATTGTACGCTTATTCAATAGGCGATACCGTGAGGTTTACCAGTATTAATCCGTTCCGAATAAAAGTTACAGGCCGGATAACTCAGTATCTGTCAACATTTGGTGAGCATGTTATTGGCTCGGAGGTTGAGCAGGCATTGGCCGAAGCGATTAAAGTTTGTCCGGCCAGAGTAAAAGAATTTACAGTTGCACCATTGGTTAATCCCGAATCCGGAAAACCCAGACATGAATGGTTGATTGAATTTGAGAAGGAGCCCGATTCGATGGTTCAATTTTCGGCCTCCTTAAATGATGCCATGTGTAAGAAAAATATATACTACAGGGATCTGATTGAAGGGCATGTATTGGATCAGTTGCAAATTACGAGACTAAAACCTGATGCGTTCAATGGATTTATGAAATTGAGGGGCATGTTGGGAGGTCAAAACAAAGTACAGCACTTATCTAATGACCGGACTATTGCTGAATTATTGTACTCACCGAATCAGTAGGTGTATATGATTTCTGAACCGATTGAAGAAAATTTGTAAAGACATTAATCCCGTTTTCAATATCATCCAAGTCGATATATTCGTTGGCATTGTGTATGGCTTTTATTTGTCCGGAAGAAACAATCATCGGGTTTAATCCATAAACCGGGCAGCCAGCAGCTCTATAATATGAATTGTCATTCGATGCCGGAAACATGACTGGGCTAACTTCGGCTGATTTAAAAGTTCGTTTTATGGCATTCTTCAATTCATCGAAGAAAAATTCAGGAGTTGTACTGTACTGAAGAGGTCCTTTCCTGACTATGCTGATATGTATGATTGAGTCATTGAGTCTCTTTTTTACAGTCGCAACTATTTCATCTGGACTACTTTCAGGAAGATAACGGCAGTCGAGCATAGCAATGGCCTCCTGTGCATTCTGATTTGTGCTGGTATTATTCTCTTTGAGATTCGATATAGTGATTTTATTGCACAGAATCGATTCAAGTTCTGGATTCTCTTTTACCTGATGTCTTAAAAATGGTCTGAATACATACCAGTTAATGTGTTTTATGGCAAAGCCTTTTAGTCCGCCAAAATTTTCACCAATACTCTTAAACATTTTATGAGTTTCTGCTGACATTCTTATCGGTTGTCTTTTATTTGAAAGTTTATAAAGTCCGGTTACCAATCTTTTAATAGCATAGTCATTTCCTACTACCGAAGCATGACCATCAGTATTGATTCTACAACTTAATTTCAACCATAAAAAACCTTTTTCGGCTACTGAAATGCCAAAGAAGGTTTTATGGCTTGGAAAAAATTTAATGTTTTCAACACCCGAACCTCCCTCGCCAATTACAACTGCCGGAGTGAATGATTCGTTAAACCTTTTTGCAACTATTGCACTGCCATTTAATCCTCCGGTTTCTTCGTCTGAAACACAAAGCAAAGTAATGTTATAAGGTAAATCGTAATTGCGAGCCTGCTGAATAAACTTTTCGATGGCGGACAATTGGGTAATTGCTAATCCCTTGTTATCAAATGAGCCTCTTCCCCAAACCTTGTTATCTGTAATTTTTCCCTGGTAAGGCGGATAAGTCCAGTCAGATACATTTTTGGCCTGCACTGCATCTATATGATTTAGGAAAATGATATTGGGCTTTTTTAAATCAAGAGGATAAATGGATGCGGCAAAATTTAGGCTTCCGGAACTGTCAGAGATCGTTTGGATGTTTAAGCCTTTTTGAAGGCATTTGTCAATAAGAAATTGTCCGGCCTCTTTTTCATTGCCCGATTCAGATGGGATTTGAATGTAATCACTCAGCATTTCGGCGGCAATTGTCGTTGTACTTTCAGGCACAAAATCCGTCTTTTTTTCAAAGGGTTGTGCTGAAGTGAAATTTGTAGTAACGATTAAACTGATTAACAGTAAATTTTGAATTATAGTTTTAATGCGAGTAACATGCCACATAGTTTATCCGATCTTGATTTTAGCTTGAATTATAAAATTAAAGTAATTTCAACTGTTATCAAAGGAAAAATTGGTTCAAAAAATCATGTTTATTATTATTTCATTGGTTTAAATTGCACTCCTTCACTAATTATAAATGAATCGCTGAAAATATCTTGTATTTAACTGTCTTTCAGGAAACGAAATTTATATTAAAATTGGAAATTAAATGAAACAACTGATTGAATGTGTTCCGAATTTTTCGGAAGGGAGAGATGAAAAGATAATCAAACAGATAACCGATGCCATTCAACTTGTTGAAGGTATTAAATTGCTGAATGTTGACCCGGGTAAGGATACTAACCGCACTGTGGTAACTTTTGTTGGTGAACCCGAACAGGTGGTTGAAGCTGCATTTCAGGGAGCAAAAATGGCTGCGCAGCTGATCGACATGAGCAAGCACAAAGGTGAACATCCGCGCTTTGGAGCTATTGATGTTTGTCCGTTGGTGCCCATCGCCAACATTACGATGGAAGAAACAGTCGGATATGCCCGAAAATTGGCGCAACGAATAGGAGAGGAGCTGGGTATTTCGGTGTATTGCTACGAATTTGCTGCGGCAAATGAATCGCGTCAAAGTTTGGCCAATTGTCGTGCCGGTGAGTATGAGGGGTTGAAAGAAAAATTTCAGAAATCCGAATGGAAACCTGATTTCGGTCCAGATGTGCTGAATGAACGTTCCGGAGCAACTGCTGTTGGGGCACGTAATTTCCTGATAGCTTACAATGTGAATCTGAATACCACTTCGGTGCGTCGGGCCAATTCTATTGCTTTTGATGTTCGCGAGGCCGGGCGAGTTGTTCGTGAGGGTGATCCATTGACCGGGAAAATGGTACTGGATGAAAATGGCGAACCGGTTCGAATACCCGGAAAACTGAAAAAAGTTCGCGCTATTGGCTGGTTCATCAAAGAATATGGTGTGGCTCAAATTTCAATGAATCTGACAGATATCACAGTAACGTCTATGCATCAGGCATTCAATGAAGTGGCTGAGTGCGCTCGTGACCGCGGAATTCGGGTAACCGGCTCCGAATTGATTGGAGTTATTCCATTACAAGCCATGTTGGATGCAGGCAAATATTTTCTCCGGAAACAGGAAAGATCTCTTGGAATTCCTGATGAAGAGATTATCAAAATAGCAGTCAAATCACTCGGGCTCGACGAACTGGCACCTTTCGACCCAAAGAAACGCATCATAGAATATTTGATCGATGACCAGTCAAACAAATTGGTTGACCTGAGTTTGTCAGGATTCTCGAACGAAACTTTGTCGGAATCACCTGCACCTGGAGGAGGTTCGGTAGCTGCTTATGTTGGTGCTTTGGGCGCAGCATTGGGCTCGATGGTAGCTAATCTTTCGGCTCACAAACGCGGGTGGGACGACCGTTGGGAAGAATTTTCTGACTGGGCTGAAAAAGGCAAACAGGCGCACGATCGTTTGCTGAAACTTGTAGATGAAGATACAGCTGCTTTTAATGCAATTATGGATGCATTTGGCCTGCCTAAAAATACCGATCAGGAAAAGAAATTGCGCTCTGTTGCAATTCAATCTGCTACCAAACATGCTATTGAAGTGCCGTTTGAAGTGATGCAAACTGCTTTTCAGTCGCTTGAAGTGATACAGACTATGGCTACCATTGGTAACCCAAATTCATTGTCGGATGGCGGTGTTGGAGCTTTGTGCGCCCGCACTGCTGTTTATGGCGCCTATCTTAATGTTTTAATTAACGCCGGTGGACTGAGCGATAAAGTCTATGCAACTGATGTGATCAATCAGGCAAAGATCATCCTTGAAAAAGCAAAAACCAAAGAGTCTGATATATTGTTAATGGTTGAAGGTCGGATATAAATAAAGCCGTTAATAAAACTCTAAATCAAATGATAACATTAAATTACAAAGCTATGAGACAAGTTGTATTCTTACTTTTATTGGTTTTAACAGTCAATGTTCTGATTGCTCAGGAACCCGCTGATACCATTAAACATTGGAAAAGAGGAGGTGATTTAACTGTTAATTTTAGCCAGGTTTCATTCTCAAACTGGGCTGCAGGCGGAAAGAATTCAATTTCAGGAGTTGGCCTGTTTAATTATTTTGCCAACTATTCGAAAGACCGCATTGGCTGGGATAACTCACTAAATCTTGGGTATGGTTTATTGAAGGAGGAGCAACGCACGCTGGTTAAATCTGAAGATAAGCTTGAATTAAATTCGAAGGTTGGGTATAAAATGACCGAATCGGGCAAATGGTTTTTAACTAGCCTGTTCAATTTTAGAACACAATTTGCCGACGGGTACAATTATACCAATATTAATAATCCAACACGTATATCCGGCTTGTTTGCTCCGGCTTATATGACTTTCGCGGTGGGTATCGATTATAAACCAACCGACAAATTCAATATGTTTTTATCGCCAATAAGTAGTAAATTTACTTTTGTTGCTGACGATGATTTATCGGCTATTGGTGCCTTTGGTGTTGATCCGGGTAAAAAGTTCAGGGCCGAAATGGGGGGAACTGTAAAATCAGAACTTAAATTTAAAGTTGTGAAAAATGTTGATGCAGTTACCAACCTGACTTTGTTTTCCAACTACTTAAAGAATCCTCAAAATATTGACGTCAATTGGGATTTCAGATTAAATATGAAGATCAATGAGTTTTTGTCGGCTAATTTTTTGACGAACCTCATCTATGATGACGATATTTTAGTCTCGCTTGATCAGAATGGCGACGGTATTGTTGATAGCAAAGGACGCCGAATTCAATTGAAACAGTTGTTTGGCGCAGGATTAAGTTTGAAATTCTAAGTTTGGTTACAGCCTATGAAATTTAAATCCAATTCCAGCCTGAAAGACATTTATAAGGTGAGAAATCGCATTCCGGTAGATGAACTGGAACCTGTAAAATGCGAAAACTGCGGACATGAATTCAAAGGGCATTTTTGTCCCAATTGTGGTCAGGAAGTGGCCGAATTCAACCGGCCTTTTGGGTTTGTGATTTATGATTTTGTAGGTAATTTCTTTGCGTTCGATACACGATTTTTTCAAACGTTTAGGTTCTTGCTTTTCCGTCCCGGATTTCTCACAGCCGAGTTTTTTGCAGGTAGGAGGATGCGCTACTCGCCACCTTTCAGGATATTCGTGTTTTTAAGTTTTATACTCTTTATTTTATTGCAAACACTTACTGAAAGAGGATTGGACGCTACCCCAAAACTTAAAGTAACTGATTCGTCAACTCAGGTCAAGTTGAACTCAGGTCTGGTTTTAAAATCTGAACTTCAACTGTCAGCAGATTCATCAGCTAATTTGAGTCCCGATTCCCTGGCGATGTTTCCGATTGAGGCAAAAGATTCAGTTCAGGCAAAAGACGATGATGATTTAAAATTTGATCTGGGTATGTTTGGAACTGGTAAGATTCGTGATAACCTGAATAAAATGGCAGATATGTTTGAAGAAAAACTGAGGCATACAAAGGACCCGGAGAAACAAAAAGAATACAGTTCATATATTGTCATGTGTCGTGCCCCTGAAATGGTTATTTCAAATATTATGAAATACCTCTCTTGGTCATTCTTTATTTTACTGCCACTTTTTGCGCTTGTTCTGAAAATCTTTTATATCCGGCGCAAGCAACTTTATGTCCGACATCTGCTATTTTCAATTCATTTGCATTCGTTTCTCTTCTTTATCCTGATTTTAGTAACCAGTCTGAAGCTAATTTTTGTAACCGGAACCAACGAGATTAATCTATTGCTGTTGTTGTCATTTCCGGTGTATTTCATTTTGGCCATGCGAAAATTTTATGGTCAAAGCTGGTCAAAGGTATTACTTAAGTTTATAGGCGTTTCGTTGATTTACAATGCCATGTTGTGGACAGCAGTAGTTTTGGTTTTTATAAAATCCATTGGATTAACTTAATTTTGGTAAGATGATTGCTTCAACTCCCGAACCACCATATTATGCAGTTATTTTTACTTCCCTTCGCACCGAAGGCGATCGTGGATATGCTGAAATGGCCGACCGAATGGTCGAATTAGCAAGTCAACAGGACGGATTTTTGGGTGTAGAGTCGGCCAGAAATGAAATTGGGATTACTGTTTCATACTGGCGCGATCTGGAATCTATCCGAAAATGGAAAATGCATTTTGAACATTCTATAGCCCGCGACAAAGGCCGAATGGAATGGTATCATTCGTTTAAAGTGCGCATTGCCAAAGTGGATCGTGATTACGGATTTGATCGGGATTAGCAAATAATGCTGAGAAAAATTAAAAAGTATAGTAGTTTACTTTATTGATCGCTGTACCCATTTCAGCACCTTTCAGGTTAATCGTATATTTTTCTGCATTTTTGAGTGACATAGTTTTCATCAATGTCTTGCCACCTTTGGCATCTTCAGTTGTCATTTCCATTACAAAACCACCCATCGACAGCGTGTTGTGCAAAGCCGCCATTTTTGCTGCCCTGAAAATGCCCAAATCATTGGATAAACTTACCTGATCGGTAATCCAAACTTCGCCGAAAATCTTTTTGTAGGTATAGGTGTATTTTTTGCAGGAATAACCCACAATATCTTTTGTTTCCGCAGTTGCAACAATCTCTAATTTCTTCAGGTCAGCTTCTTCCGGATACTTATAACCACCGGCATTGTAGTAAGGTTTTGCATCTCCTCCCGAACCGAAAATCTGTATTGCGATTTCGTTTTTTTTGTCCAAAATAGTTTCCATGCCGCTTCCTTTTGCATCAGTAACCAATTTTACCACAAAGTTACTGCCATCTGCTTGATAATACGTTTTGTACTGTCTGGTGCGCATCAGTTCGTTGTTTTTGGCGTAAAACTCAATCTGAAAAACGTTGCACTGGTCAAAACTGTAACTTTCGTCCCATTTAACTCCGGGAGCCTTAAGTTGAACTTGGCTAAAGGAAGTAATGAATGCAAAAAGCATGGCGAGCAGGAAAGTTGATTTTTTCATAATTGTGGTTTTTATTTGATCTGTCGTGAACGAATTTACCACCTATTCTTGATAAAAACAAGCGCCAAAATGAGCCAATAATAAGTTTAAGAATATATCCGATCCTTATTTGCTCTCTATTTGTGGGTAGTCACAAAACTTTCAGGAAGAATAGCTGTCAACTTTTTTAGGAAAGAATAAGGCATAGCATCCTAAAGTAAAAACTGGACTGCACTTTGCTATTGAGCGGGTGACTTATCAAAATTATTTCCTAATTTTAGTTCTCGATTCACAAATCACTAACTTTTAAGAAATGAACGACTTGTATTTAATTGGCAATGGATTCGATTTGGCTCATGGATTAAAGACTTCTTACAATCATTTTTTGTTGTGGTATTTAAAAAATGCTATTGCTGGAAGTCCCTCTCATCATTATTTTGAAGATGATTTATTAAAAATTGAAGGCAATGCATTTTGGCATTTAAGTGATGAACATACTTCGATCCGGCAAGTATTGGATATTTTTAACCAAGCAAGTACGTCAATTGTTTATAAACATGATTTTTTCAAAAAAATAATTGAAAGTTATCGTGATTATAAATGGGTTGATATTGAGTATGAGTATTATATAGCATTGGTTAAGTTATATAAAGATTTGGAATTAAATCCACATACTAGAAAATCAGTTTTAAAAGAGTTAATGCAATTGAATTCTTGCCTTGATTTCGTAAAGAGAAAATTGGTTGAATATCTTCTTTCAATTAAAATATCTTCCAACTTGGTGAATAAGCAGTTCGAGGAAATATTGTTTGAAGAAACTGGAATTCCAGAAGCAAGAGAAGAAGAATATTTTGATAGAGCATTCAATGGAAACGGAGAACCAATAAAAGAAGAAAAGCTGTTTGTATGTTTTAATTATACTGATACTATGGAACTTTATTTAAAGCACAGTTCCTATGAAAACAATTTAATATACATTCACGGAGAGCTAGAAAGGAACTCTAATCCAATAATATTTGGATATGGAGATGAAATGGATCCTCATTATGAAAAGATTGAAAATTTGAATACTAATGAATTTTTAAGAAACATTAAATCGTTTGGTTATTTTAGAACAAGCAATTATCAAAGGGTCAATAGTTTTATTAATGGTGAGGGTAAAGAATTTACAGTCAAAATATTGGGTCATTCATGTGGTTTATCAGATCGAATACTTTTGAATACCATATTTGAACACCATAATTGCAAAGCCATTAAAATCTACTATTACCAAAAGAGTGAAACCGAAAATGATTACTTCGAAAAGACACAGGAAATTTCAAGACATTTTAAGGCATCTGGAAAGGGAGATATGAGAACGAAGATAGTCCCTTTTAGTCAATCTGTTCCATTGATCCCTTTTGTTCCAAATAATTGATCCGATGAATCCCAATCATCGGATCAAAATCCAAAAAGCCGCTCCCCATTTCTGGAAAGCGGCTTTTGTATGTTGCCTGAGCCTGTCGAAGGCTAAACTACGTAAGTTCTTGAAGTGGTATCTCCACCTCTTCCGGTCCAGTTGGTGTGGAAGAATTCGCCGCGAGGTTTGTCGGTCCGTTCGTAGGTGTGAGCGCCGAAATAGTCGCGCTGAGCCTGCAACAGGTTGGCTGGCAAACGTTCGCTGCGGAATCCATCGAAATAGCAAAGCGCTGAAGTCAATGCAGGAACCGGGATTCCGTTGGTCAGTGCAGTGGCACAAACACGACGCCATCCGGCCTGGGCTTTTTCAACGATTTCTTTGAAGTGCGGATCGAGCAACAAGTTCGATAATGTTGGGTTTTTGTCAAACGCAGTCTTAATATCGCCCAGGAATCTGGAACGGATGATGCAACCACCGCGCCACATCAGGGCAATACCACCGTAGTTGAGGTTCCATCCGTATTCTTTAGCTGCTTCCATCATAAGGTTGTAACCTTGTGCATACGAAATAATTTTGGCTCCGAACAAAGCATCTTTCAGGTCAGAAATCATCTGTGCTTTGTCTATGGTTTTGTCAACCACTGGGCCGCTGATCACTTTTGAAGCTTCAACGCGCATATCTTTCTGAGCTGATAAACAACGTGCAAATACCGATTCTCCAATCAATGTCAATGGAATTCCAAGGTCAAGGGCAGAAACAGCAGTCCATTTTCCAGTACCTTTTTGTCCGGCAGTGTCGAGGATTTTTTCAACCATTGGTTCACCGTCTTCGTCTTTGTAACCCAAAATATCACGAGTAATTTCAATCAGGTACGAATCCAGATCGCCTTCATTGTATTTTTTGAAAACTTCGTGCATTTCGTCGGCGCTCAAACCCAGCATTTCTTTCATCAACTGGTAAGCTTCGCAGATGATCTGCATATCGCCATACTCAATTCCGTTGTGAACCATTTTTACGAAGTGACCGGCACCGCCTTCGCCAACCCAGTCGCAGCAAGGCGAACCGTCTTCCACTTTAGCTGATACAG
>JAFLKN010000012.1:0-119890 GCA_019163175.1 Prolixibacteraceae bacterium
TCATCGGAAGCGGAAACCTTGTACACAACCTCCGGATGGTGGCCTGGGACAAAATGAAGGAACCGGAATATGGTTTTGATTGGGCGATTCAGGCCAACAATAAGTTTAAACATTTGATACAGTCCGGAAACCATAAGGAATTGATAAACTACACTGCCTTAGGTCGCGAGGTTCAATTGGCAGTGCCAACTCCCGATCATTATTTGCCGTTGCTTTACGCATTGGCTTTGAAAGAAGAGAACGAAGCGGTTTCATTCTTTAACGACAAAGCGGTGATGGGCTCTTTGACCATGACTTCGGTAAGGATTGGATAAGTTTAGCTTAGGAAAACTTTCTATGACGGATCACTGGTTAAAAGAAACCGAAGCACCTTCATCCAATTAAATCAATACCTTTAGCTGATGAAGATTTTACTCACCGGCACAACCGGCTATATTGGTCAACGCTTAATTCCGACTTTGCTCGAAGACGGACATGAAATAATCTGCTGTGTCAGGGATAAAAACCGATTTGATTTTCAGAAATACAAGTCTGACCGGATAAAAGTGATTGAAGTAAATTTTCTGGACAAAAAAACACTGGATAAAATTCCTGAAGACATTGATGCCGCGTATTATCTGATTCATTCCATGTCGGTGGCCAACGAAGATTTCGAGGAGCTTGAAAAGATTTCGGCTACGAATTTCAAGGAACGCGTTCAGCAAACCAGTGCCCGGCAGGTCATCTACCTGAGTGGAATTGTCAACGAAGAAAAATTATCGAAACACCTGAATTCGCGGAAGCTGGTCGAAGAAATTCTGGCATCTGGCAGCTATCATTTGACCACACTTCGGGCCGGAATAATTTTAGGTTCGGGAAGCGCTTCGTTCGAGATTATCCGCGATCTGGTTGAGAAATTACCATTCATGATTGCCCCAAAATGGTTGAATACCAAATCGCAACCAATAGCTATCCGGAATGTGATTGAGTATCTCAAAGGGGTATTGCTATTTGAATATTCATTTGATCGGAGTTTTGATATTGGAGGCTCTGAAATCCTGACCTACAAAGAAATCCTGTTACGATTTGCCAAAGTCCGCAAACTGAAACGAACTATTGTTACGGTTCCGGTAATGACGCCAAAATTATCGTCGTACTGGTTGTACTTTGTTACTTCAACTTCGTTTCACCTGGCCTCGAATCTGGCAAAAAGTATGTGTGTTGAGGTTGTATGCCGCGAAAATGAACTGAAAGATCGGCTCGGAATAAACCTCTTATCCTTCGAAGAAGCCATTGAACTGGCCTTCGGAAAAATTCAGAATGAAGCCGTAGTTTCGAGTTGGAAAGATGCGCTTTCGAGTCACATTTTAGATCGTGGAATTTCGCATTTACTCGAAGTTCCCACTTTTGGTTGTTTCGTTGACAAAAGAAGTTCTCAGGTAAAAGATGTGAACGAATCGTTGACTAAAATCTGGTCGATTGGTGGAGAAACCGGATGGTATTATGCCAATTGGCTTTGGGGCGTTCGTGGTTTTATCGACAAACTTTTCGGTGGTGTAGGATTACGCAGGGGGCGAAAAAATAACAGCCTGATTTTTGCCGGTGACTCGCTCGACTTTTGGCGCGTCATTTATGCCAACCCGGAAGAAAAGAGGCTGTTACTTTATGCTGAAATGAAGCTTCCCGGAGAAGCCTGGCTCGAATTCAAAATCGAAAATCATACCCTGATTCAAACCGCAACCTTCCGTCCGCTCGGATTGTGGGGTCGTTTGTACTGGTATTCTGTATTGCCATTCCATGGCTTTATTTTCAACGGAATGCTGAAAGAGCTTTCATCCTGAAAGCTATGGAATAAACTTCGGAGTTACCGAAATCATTACATAAGCCCAATTGTTGAAAGCGCTTTTCGAACCACCTTTCAGGATTTGCAGGCTTTCGGTTCCAAACATCTGCGAATATCCAAATGCAATTTTTGTTACCGGATTGATCGTTTGCGTCAAGGTTAAATCCAGTTCGGTTCCCAGGTAATTGTCGGCAGTTTCCGAAATTTTGGCAGCGCTGGCAAAGAAATGCAAATCGGCATTGAAAGCTGTTTTGTTTTTGCTGGTTGCGAATTTCACATAGCCATCCGACAATCCAACATTATTCAGGTGGTTGCCCACATAAAAATAATCCATGAACCCGTTAAATTTGTGGTTGGTGCCATACAAAGGATTAAACGAATTGTTTTTCTCTGTTTGATTGTAATCCGAACCGGATAGAATTTCGTAACCAAGCAAAAGTTGACTCTCTTCTGAAACCTGATAAGTGGCTTCGGCCATCAAATTATACGCATTTAGCGATTGATTTGCACCATCTTCGCCAGTCTGAAAATACAGGTTTCCGGAGAATGCTACCTTATCAACCGGCACTTCAACATGCGTTCCGAAAGTCTGGCTGTACTTTGATTTCTGTTCTGTTCCCTCCATCACTGGTTTTCCATTATTCAGGAACAATAAACTCAGGTTAAAATTGTCGGTTTTGCGGTTGATCCACAAGAACTGCAAATCTTTATAGGCATCCGGCCCGTCGTAAAGATTGTTTTTGCGATTGCCTGTTTCATGGTGTGCAATACCAAAATGAACATTTACCTTTTTGGCATATTTAAACAGTGCCACATCGTGCGAACGACCTTGTTGATTCCATCCTCCATGTCCAAATATCCGGGCATCATCGTACGCGAGTTCTTGGCGACCAACTTTCAATGCCAGGGTCTTGGATAGGTTCATTTCGGCCCACGCCTGATGAATCGAAGTGGCTTTTTCTTCATTTGCAACCTGCTGCGCCTGATTTCCCCAAATGCGGACATCCTGCAAAACCAGACCAACTTTCAGCAAATCCATTTTGTAATCGAAGTTTAGGCGGGTACGCTGCGAGGTAAACAGCGACGGATCCTGGTCTTCAGCGGCAAGGGCTCCATAGCCATGACTATATTCGGTTCGTGGACGTAATTCTCCTGAAAGGCTGAACTGCGCTTTCACCTGACTGCCTATGAAAAGGCTGCAAATCCCTATGAGTAGTAATTTTTTCATTTGTCTTTCTTTTGCCTTTGTACTTTTAACTTTTGCCTTGATTTTTACATTTCCACCTTTTTGCCGTATCCAGCTTCGCGTTTTTGGGCGGCTTCAATCCACTTGGGCAACAGGTTTTGCTTAAAGATATGCTTTTCTTCGCGTAATTTTTTCATGTCCAACCCAATAAATTCCTGTGCTTTTTCTTTAGTGGCGATATCCGGATAAGGCACTTCCTGATTAAATCCTTTGCTGGCCAGTAAGCGAGCAAGTTTAACACGGGTTTCACCGGCAATTGCAATTCCTGTTGAAATGACGCGGCCAATTTCAACAGGAGCATGGAACGAAGCGCCGTGGCTGGCTGCAGCAAAATCCCAACGCCACTGTGCATGACGGATTCCCATCAGAATGTCTTTCATCTCAGCTTCGGTAGCGCCCAAATCCCATGCTTTTTTAGCTTCCACATGAGCATGAACCAGCAATTCTTCCAACTTGTCGCGGTTCTCAATAATTTTATCCTGACGATCATAAACATTCTGAACCAGCTTGGCCGTTTCTTCGCGGTGACAAACCTGGCACGAATTGGCCACATTATTTAATGGAGACTGAATGTGATGATCGGTGAATTTCTGTCCACCCTCGCTTTTATATGGCATGTGGCAATCGGCACACGAAACGCCGCGTTCGGCATGAATTCCCATCGAATGAGTTTCGTACTCCGGGTGTTGGGCTTTCAGCATGGGCGCTTTGCTCAATCCGTGTGTCCAGTCGGAGAACTCGATTTCGTCGTAATATTTTTCAATGTTTTCGGCGCTCATTCCTTTATCCCATGGGAAAGTGAGGTAAGCTGCACCTTCCACTTTGTGCTTGTCGAAATAATATTCCACGTGGCACTGGGCACAAACCAGTGTGCGCATTTCCTGATGTGTAGCTTTGGTAATGTCTTTTCCCTGACGTTCGAAAGCTTCAATCAATCCCGGGCGCGAAATGTGCAAGTTCATTGTTTTTGAATCGTGGCAATCGGCACAACCAATCGGGTTCACTACTTCGGAACCTAAAGCCGACCATTTGCCTTTGTAAAATTCAGTGACACCCTTTTCCTGCATCAGGCGCGGAACATCCGGGCTTTTACATGTCCAGCAAGTCGAAGGCTGAGGGCCATCGGTATCATTGGTTGGAGCACCGGTACGCAAAGTATTCCGAATATCTTCGATGGCATAAAAATGTCCGCGTCCCTGGCTGTAATCTTTCGAAAAGGCATATCCGGCCCATAAAACGACCATCCTCGGATCAACTTTCAGCATGTCGATGGGGCGACTTCCATCGTATTTACTGGCAAATGAGGTATCGGCAGTCTGGTAATACGACTGAAATTCGCGCGGGTAGTTTTCTCCCCAAACTTCGTTCCGGGGTTCAAATTGCGAAACTACAGTCTTCGGAACATTCACGAAAACGGCTTCGGCACGACGCTCGATAACCGAAGAGGCCAGCAACCCGACCAGAAAAACAACGACGATGGTAACGAAGAAAATAAGCCAAGCCATCCATGGGCGTTTTTCAATAATTTGTGTAATAGGTTTCATGAGTTGTGTATTTATTTTTTGTTATTATTTATCTGACATTGCTTCTTTTAACCAGGTCGGAACCGGACTTTCGGGCAGCGGAACCCGGGCATTGGGCGTGCTGCTTAAACTATTCACCCGTCCGTGAGGAACTTCGCGGTGGCACTCCCAGCATACGCGATCGGTCCGTTGAGCGTGCAAATCTTTTACTGAAGCGCTTAACTTCGGATCTTCTAGCAGTTTCGAATGGCAACGAATGCAATTCTGGTGAACGACATCCCTTCCGGCCTCATGAATGAAAATCACCTGCGGTTCCAACCGAAGTGCAAACATCGAAGCATGGCGCATTCCGTCTTTGGCCTTGAAGAAATATTTGTTGAAGACATTATTGTGAGGTACATGGCACTCGTTACAAGTGGTATATCGCCGGTGCGAACTGTGATTCCAGGTAGCATATTGCGGCGCCATAATATGGCAATTCACGCAGGTTTCAGGATTGTCGGACAAATACGAATAGGCTTTGCTCACATAAAACAGGAAGCAAAATAGTCCGATTAAGATTCCCATAATGAGCATTACGGGAAATCTCCATTGTTTCGGAGGAAGAAAATGCAATATAAATTTCATAGCTTGTAACTTCTTAAGTACAGATAAATGAATTTGTGAATTTCATTCTGCAACATAAAAGTATGGCTATCATACGAGTCAGTTTGTAACATTAGTTACAAACTAATGGAAAAGCTTATTACAAAACCGATAATTAAATTACTAGCGGGTTATTTAGAAAATTATCAGGCAAAAGCGCTGGCCTGTGCATAAAAGAAAATTACTTCAGTTTTTCTGGTTTGGCAAACTCGCTGGTCATTTCATAAGGTAAAACCCATACCTGATTTCCCTTCCGGTTGGTGAAATAGAGCTGCGATTCGGAGAATTTATCGGCATTTCCATCGGCCCAGAATGCATAAAAGTTTTTGTTTGCATGCAATGGTCGTCGGGCGTACGAATGATTTCGTGGGCTGTTTGTGGTGATGCTCCTTTTTTTTGTCCAGTTTTTACCTTCGTTGGTACTTTCCCATAAAGCCATTTCGCCACCAGTGCCGTATTTTTGAGGGCCGGTTTCAGTTGGTCCTATAATCTGCCAAACTTTGCCGTTGGTGTACAAAGAACCCATGTCGTAATTGTGCGTCGATTCGCAAACTTTACTGAAATTCCATTGCCCGTTTCCCCAGTGAATGACGGTCCATTCGCGTGGATTTCCCTGTGGACCAGGTTTAAAATCGTTGCTGATTACGGCCAGAATAACCGGATTTCCTTCGCTGTCGAAACTCAGATCGTTCAGGTAGACAAGCTTTTTTTCAGCTTCGTAATCTTTTACAAGGGCAGCGCAATGAGGATCGGTTGCCGGAGTGGTGACCGTTTTTCCATCAATGGTTTTCCAGGTATGTCCAAAATCTTCGGTCTGAAGTAAATAGATATTGGTGCGTTTATCCACATTTCCACCGGGGTGGTAATTGAATACCGAAACCATTTTATTTCCTCTGAAATTGCTGATCTGGTAATGGCCGCCCATGCCAGCGAGCTTTTGGTCTGTCGCCCACGATTTCCCATTCGGGCTTGACGACCAATACAATTCGCGACCCTTGGTGTATTTAGTAAACAGATAGAAAAATCCATGACCTTCCATCCACCAAGGTTGTGGGTAAGTCATTTCGCCTTCCTTTATTTTCTCAAATTCGTCAATTTGCCAGGGCTTTTTACTTCTGAAAATTAGTCCGGGCCGTGATGTGTTTCTTCCGCTGACGAAAACCCACAGAAAACCTTTGTCGTCGATGGAAAGTGAGGCATTGTCGTGCGGATCGTCAACGCCCATTTTGTCATAAACAATCACGGGCTTTGGTACCATTTCCGTTTGGTGGTCGAAATACGAAATCATGATGAGCAGATGTTTTTCATCTTTCTGAGTTGTGCCACCATATAAAAAGTAGCTTTTTTTGACTTCAGGGGCATAAATGGCCACAGGAATGTGATTGGCGGTGTAGGTTCCCAGTCCACCCGAATATTTATCACCGAATTCTGATGGTTGTCCGAGGGCAAACCAAATGCCTTTGTATCCGTTGGCTTTCGGATTTTGAGCCAGAGTTGCTTCAGTTATAAAAATCAGGGAAAAGAGAACAATTATGCGGATAGCATTTCTTAGGTTCATGGCTTAGGCTTAGGTTATAAGTTTTTATTCTTCTGCAAGTTTTTCAGGAGGCAGCTCCTTGCTTGTTTTGGCTCCCAATTTACGGATATTTTCTGCACGTCTCACCAGATTTCCGCTGCCGGAATATAATTTACTGGCTGCCTGATCATAGGTTTTACGTGTACTTTCCAGACTTTTGCCAATTGATTCCATATCGGCAATGAATGCCACAAATTTATCATACAAGGCGCCGCTTTGCCGGGCAATTTCGAGCGCGTTGCGGGTTTGGTTTTCTTGTTGCCAGATGGATGCAATGGTGCGCAAGGTTGCCAGCAAAGTGGATGGGCTGACAATGACTACTTTGTTGTCCCAGGCATATGAAAATAAATCCTGATCTTCTTGAACCGCAATGCTGAACGACGATTCGATGGGAATAAAAAGGAGTACAAAATCGGGACTGTTGAAACTGGGCGAATGCTGATAATGTTTTTCGCTCAGTATTTTAATGTGGCTCCGTACGCTTAGTAAATGCTCTTTCACATGGGTTATCCGGTCTTTTTCGTTGTCGGCATTCACGAGCCGTTCGTAGGCAACCAGCGAAACTTTGGAGTCAACCACAATGTGTTTCTGGTCGGGTAAATGAATGACCACATCGGGTTGAAACCGTTGTCCGGCCTCGGAGAGCACGCTTTCCTGCTTGTGGTACTCGCGGCCTGCAGTCAGTCCGGAACGTTCAAGTATTCGTTCCAGAATCATTTCTCCCCAATTCCCTTGTTTCTTAACATCACCTTTCAACGCACGGGTCAGGTTATTGGCTTCATCGCTGATTTTTAGGTTCAGGTCGTGCAGTTTTTTGAGTTCGGCCTTCAGATCGGTTTGGTCTTTCAATCCTTTTTCGTAGGTGTCTTCCACTTTTTTCTCGAAAACCTGAATCTTTTCTTTCAGTGGCGAAAGTAATTCGGTAATGCTTTTTTGATGAACTGCTGAAAATTCGGTCGTATTCTGTTTCAGAATTTTGGATGCAATATTTTCGAAGTCGGTGGTAAATTTCTGCTGAAGGTTTTCCATGTCTTTCTTCTGGCTTGCAAGTTTTTCCTGAAGGTTCAGAAAATCACCTTCGGCCCTTGCCAGTTGCTGACTTTGTATTGAGTTGTCGGTGCGAAGTAGCTGAACTTGCTGAATCAATTCTTCTTTTTCTTTCTGTAAAGTCCGGGTTCGTTCCTCGAACAACGACTTTTCTTTTTCAAGTTCAAATTTTTGCTGAACCAGAATTTGCTCATCTGCTCGTTTTTCCTGCTCAAAATCTGAGTGTTGCTTTTGAAGTTTGCCTTTCAGGAAAAGAAAGCCAAGAAGAAAACCGAGGCAAAGACCTGCCAAAAGAAAAAGGATTTCCATGTTTTTAAATTTGATTAAAAATATCAAATTTATTTACCACAGGTTACACAGATAGGCACAGATTTATAATCTTTGTGACTTCGTGCTTTTGTGGCCATGAAAATTAAAAGAATGGCTACTTAGCTTTATCAAAATCAGGGATATTTATGGACGTAAAAATTGAAGAGAGCTGGAAAACGCAGCTTCAGGCCGAATTTGAAAAACCCTATTTTCAGCAGCTGACTGAATTTGTTCGGACGGAATACCAGACGCAGAAAATTTATCCGCCTGCCAAACTGATTTTTAATGCCTTCGACCAATGTCCGTTTGATCAGGTAAAAGTGGTGATTCTGGGGCAAGACCCGTATCACGGACCAGGGCAGGCGCATGGTTTGTGTTTCTCGGTAAACGATGGGGTAGAGTTTCCACCCAGCCTGAAAAATATTTTTAAAGAAATTCAATCAGATACCGGGGCGCCGATTCCGGGCAGCGGAAATTTGGAGCGTTGGGCAAAACAAGGTGTATTGCTACTTAATGCAACGCTCACCGTTCGTGCCCATTTAGCCGGATCTCACCAGAAAAAAGGCTGGGAGCAATTTACCGATGCGGTTATTCATTTGGTGGCTGACCGACTGGAACATGTGGTTTTTATCCTTTGGGGAAATTATGCCATCAGCAAAGGCGAGTTTATTGACCCCAAAAAGCATCTGATATTAAAATCTGTTCACCCGTCGCCGCTTTCAGCCAGCCGGGGATTCTTTGGAAATAAACAGTTTTCAACTACGAACAAATATTTAATGGAGTGGGGGAAAGAGCCAGTGAGGTGGTAGCCTGAAATAATCAATTGCTACCAAGGATTGCAGAATGCGAAAAGATATTGTAACAAACGACAAAGGTGTAACGAATTATCGCTACACCTTTGTCGCATTCGTCAGTGACGAAATTGCTTTTATACTTTATAGATTATCGAATTGATGTTCATTCCGGCGCCGACCGAGCAAAGGATAATGTAATCGCCAGAGTTGATCTCATGCCCTTCCATTTTGCCTTTCAAGATTAAATCAAGCAAGGTTGGCACAGTCGCGGTTGATGAGTTCCCCAGTTTTTCGATGCTCATGGGCATAATTCCCGCTGGTATCTGTTTTTCGTGATACAGCTTGAATACATTTTTCAGGATAGCTTCGTCCATTTTTTCGTTCGCCTGATGGATAAGCACTTTTTTGATGTCGCTCAGTTGCAGTCCGGCTTTTTCAATACTTTCCTTTACAACTCCTGGAACGAAAGAAAGCGCATAAACATACAATTTATGGCCGTGCATCTTAATGAATTGGTCGTTTCCTTCAAATTCCGGATTAAACGATTTACCGTTAGTCAGTAAATTCCAATAATTCACAGAATCAGATCGGCTTGCGTGGGAAAGTATTCCGGTTGGTTCATCGCTTTCAACCGCTTCAACGATAGTAGCTCCGGCACCATCGGCATAAATCATGGTATCGCGGTCGTGTGGATCCGATATGCGTGACAATACATCAGAGCCAACTACAACACCCCTTTGGGCAATACCGCTGCGAATGTAAGCATCGGCAGTAATCATGCCCTGGGTCCAGCCCGGGCAGCCCGAAATGATGTCGTGGCAGAAACAGGCCGGATTCTTAATGTTCAGTTTCGCTTTTACGCGGTTAGCAAGGCTGGGCAAAATATCAACACGTGTTGAAACAAGGTCGACATCACCGAAATTGTGTGCGATGATAATAAAATCGAGCGTTTCCGGATCAATATCCGCCGATTCCAGTGCTTCTTTTACGGCCAAACCTGCCATATCCGAATTGTGCAGTTCATCGCTTATCCAGCGGCGTTCGCTAATGTTGGTAATTTCTTTAAACTTCTGAATAATTTCGTCGTTGCTCTTATCAAAAGGTTCTTTCGTACTGTTGTCAAAAAAATTATAAGTACCGAAATAATCATTCCCAATTGTACGCGTAGGAAGATAACTTCCCGTTCCTACAATTTTCGTATAAACCCGTTTTGTCATAATTCTATTTTCAGTGACCACGTGGGCCTTGATAATTATATTGTTTCAATTTAAATTCGTTTCCATCAAAAACTCCGAACGAGAAATACTGAATCCAATCGCCCAGATTGATGTACCGGCTGTTTTCTCCGATAGGGCTGTCAATCATCACATGCCGGTGGCCGAAGATGAAATAATCAATCTTTTCCTGGCGGAGAATTGACTCTGCAAAAATAAACATTCCTTCGTTTGTTGTGCCTTTAAATTCTTCGCCGGTCACACCTTTTGATATTCGTGAGTGTTTCGACCAGCGATGCCCAAGCGAAAGTGAAAAGTTTGGATGAATGCGGGCAAACATCCATTGGAGTGTTTTACTTGTAAATACCTTTTTCAGGAATAAATAACCTTTGTCGGTTGAATCGAGTCCATCGCCATGGGCCAGGAAGAATTTTTTGCCCAGAATTTCAGTTTTGAATTCGTCGCGGTGCAAAATCATTCCCAATTCGTTGGGCAGATAGTCAAAAACCCATACATCGTGGTTTCCGGTGAAGAAATGCACTTCAACGCCTGAATCGGCAATCTCGGCAATTTTACCTAAAGTACGGGTGAATCCGCGAGGAACGACGGTTTTGTATTCGAACCAAAAATCGAATATATCGCCCATCAGAAAAAGATGAGAGGCATCTTCCTTAATTTCATTTAGCCAGCTGACAAATGCCAGTTCCCGCTCTTTGTTGTTCTTTAAAGCCGGAGCCCCCAGGTGAATGTCGGATACAAAATATGCTTTTTTGCCTTGATTTTTCAAAACATTGGAAGATTGATTCGAAAATTAGAGCGCAAATATAAGGGTTAAAATGATAGCGCCAACAGTCAAAACAAGCATTTAAAAATCCCGATTGAAGCTGCTTTGACTTGTTTACCGGGTAAGCTTTCCGATGGTTTGATCCAATTCAGGTCCGATCACATTTCGGGCCACAATTCGTCTTTCCCCGTCAAGAATATAATTGGATGGTATGGTCTGAATGTTGTACATATGCAAAGCTGATACGCTTCCTTTCATGTCGCCAACGTTGATCCAGCTAAGGCCATCCTTTTCAATGGCAGAGAGCCATTCATTCCGGTCGGTATCGATGCTAACCTGATAAATTTCAAGCCCCTTGGATTTATACTTGGCATAGAGTTCAACCAATGCTTCGTTTTGATACCTGGAATCAGTGCTGCGGGCCGACCAGAATTGAATCAGCACAACTTTTGCAGTAAGCGACGATAACGAAATATCGCGCCCATTGGCGTTGGGTAAAGTGATGTTAGGTGAATTTGTACCATTCTCGGCGATAAACTGCTGCAATTTGGTATTCTTTTCCTGAGCCATTAGCCGTTGGGTATTGTTATACAAGGCTTTCACATGTTCCGATTTTGGAAATATTGAATTTAGCGCCGATGCGCCAACTTTAAGCGATTGGAGGTCCTGAATCACGTAATTGGCATCGTCGAATTTCTGGTACAACGCCAATACGGACGACAGTGAGAATGGATGTTTTTGTACAAAATTAATGGAGTATTTAATCTGGCTTTGTTTGATTTCGGCCAGTTCTGCATTCCACTTGCTCTTTTGAGTCTGGTCATCAAGCGACCGAAAAGCATCAATCCGACTGCGGATGGAATCAATTTTGTGTTTGGTTACCCCTAGTCTGTTGTTAAGTTCCTGAACGAGCGTTGAACCCGGTGAACCTTCTACAATGTAATCGTGTGCAAAATTTGCGGCATCACCATATACAGTGATTTTTTCGGTAGTATCAACCAAAAGTGTGATGAAATTCTTTTTGTCCCTTTCGTTCAGTCGGAGCAGGTAAAAATTCGGATACCCAATCTTACCTTTAAATTCGAATGAACCATCTTTTTCCAGTTTAATCGAATCAACCGGAACGCTGGATGATACTTTTAATTCATCAAGATAAAGATATTTTTCTCCGGCGTTGGTAATTTTTCCGCTGATTACAAATCCATTAGGTTTGTTGCAGGCAACAAGAAAAGCTGCAAGCAGAATCACTATCGAAAGTATTTTTTTCACGTATCTGTTTTTTATTGGTCAATAACGGGCATAAAAATAATAATTTCGCCTTCATTACTAGCGTAGCCGGTCAGGTTTTGAAACATACCCCGTCGATTTGTTATTTTTTTATTGACTGCTGCACGGCTAAAAGATTAATTTTGCATCCGGAATTAAAACCCAATTCGAGTGAAGATACACAGAGATCTGAATAGTTTTCATGCAAAAAACCCGGTTCTGACCATCGGCACCTTTGACGGAGTCCATTTGGGACACCGAAAAATAATTGCCAGGCTGCACGATCTGGCCAAAGAGATGGATGGGGAATCGGTAATCTTTACATTCGATCCGCATCCGCGCAAAGTGGTAGCTCCGGGTGAATCAAGCCTGCGAATTTTAACTACCCTCGACGAAAAGATTGAACTCTTTGAACAGTCGGGTATCGATCATCTGATTATTTATCCGTTTACTGATAAGTTTGCCCAACTGAGCTACGAGCAATTTGTAGAGCAGATTCTTGTTGACCAGATTCATACCAAATACCTGGTTGTAGGTTACGACCATAAATTCGGGAAAAACCGGCAGGGCGACTTTGAATTCCTGAAAAATTGTGCTGATCGGCTGGGCTTTCGGATTGAAAAACTGGATGTTTTGCTGATGAATGAGTCCAATATCAGTTCTACCCGGATTCGGGAAGCTATTCAGCTTGGAGATTTTGAAACAGCCAATGCTTTTTTGGGATACCAGTTCGCACTTCATGGAACTGTTGTGGAGGGACAAAAACTTGGGCGAAAAATCCAGTTTCCGACAGCGAATGTGGAAGCATCTGATCCGGAAAAAATCATTCCGGGCTATGGAGTTTATGCAGTAAAAGTTAACGTTCAGAATCGAACTTACCAAGGAATGCTAAATATTGGAAGCCGTCCAACAATCAATCACAATGCCGATCATCGCAGCATCGAAGTTCACATTTTCGATTTTGAATCAGATATTTATGGTGCTTCTATCGAGCTACTGTTTTATGCCAAACTCAGGGAAGAGCAAAAATTTCCCTCTATCGATGCTTTGAAAGAACAGCTTAATCAGGATAAAACTGATACACTTGTTTATTTTCAGTCACTTCAGGATGAGATAAATTAAAATGGATATCCGATAGTGTACCCAATTTTAAATCCGGTTGGCGATTGCCCGATTGGCCTTGTTTGGTGAGCCGAAAAACAAGTGAAGACGACGTTAAAAAAATCTTTTCTGTTTGAGCCGAAGGCGAGTTTAAAAGATTTTAGTCGTCAAACGGTAGTTTTTCGAGCGAAGCGAACGCAGCCTTGACTTTTTTTGATTCCTTTTTTGTGTCAAGACAAAAAAGGAATTGGGGTCACAGGGGCAATGCCCCTTTTTGATTTATTTTGGCATAAATCCAGATATTCGTATAAATTAATTTTTTCGTCTTAACAATCAAGTTTTCTTTGGTTCGTTAATCAACATTAACAAGTAAAATGTGTTCATTTCATTATCTTTGCACCCAATTATTAAAATATAAAAATGACTACAAAAACATTGGAACAATTGGCATATAAAGTTGCCGATATATCTTTAGCCGACTTCGGGCGAAAAGAAATTGAAATTGCAGAAAAAGAAATGCCCGGATTAATGGCTGTCAGGAAAAAATATGCTGCCGCCAAACCACTCAAGGGAGCCCGTGTTATGGGGTCGTTGCATATGACTATTCAAACAGCAGTTTTAATCGAAACTTTGGTTGAACTTGGTGCTGAAGTTCGTTGGGCAAGCTGTAATATTTTCAGTACTCAGGATCATGCTGCTGCTGCTATTGCTGCTGCCGGAATCCCGGTTTTTGCATGGAAAGGCGAAACGCTGGCCGAATACTGGTGGTGTACTGAACGTGCGCTCGATTTTGGCAATGGCCTTGGTCCAACCTTGCTGGTTGACGATGGTGGCGATGCCACTGTGATGATTCACCGGGGTTACGAAGCCGAAACAAATCCATCGATTCTGGACATTCCGGTTGATGCTGAAGATGAACGCGAACTAAATAATGCATTGAAAGAAGTACTGGCTTTTGATCCGCAACGCTGGAGCCGCCAGGTACCATACATTAAAGGTGTTTCTGAAGAAACTACTACCGGAGTGCATCGTTTGTACCAGATGATGAACGAAGGAAAACTACTTTTCCCGGCTTTTAACGTGAACGATTCGGTTACCAAATCGAAGTTCGATAACCTTTACGGTTGTCGCGAATCTTTGGCCGATGGAATCAAACGCGCTACTGATGTAATGATTGCAGGTAAAGTCGTTGTTGTTGCTGGTTACGGAGATGTTGGTAAAGGCTGTTCACATTCTATGCGCAGTTACGGAGCCCGCGTTATTGTAACCGAAATCGATCCGATTTGTGCCTTGCAGGCTGCTATGGAAGGTTTTGAAGTGAAAACCATGGAAGATGTAATTTCGGAAGGAAATATTTTTGTGACTACTACCGGAAATAAGGACATTATTACCGCCGAACATCTGGCCGCTATGAAAGATCAGGCGATTGTATGCAACATCGGGCATTTCGATAACGAAATTCAGGTGGTTCGCCTCGAAAACTGGCCCGGAATTCGCAAAACAAACATTAAACCTCAGGTTGATAAATATACTTATCCCGATGGTCATTCTATATTCCTGCTGGCTGAAGGCCGTTTGGTGAATTTAGGTTGTGCCACAGGTCATCCGTCGTTTGTAATGTCGAATTCATTTACCAATCAAACTCTGGCTCAGTTAGAACTTTGGAAAAACGATTATGCAGTTGATGTATATCGTTTACCCAAATATCTGGATGAAGAAGTTGCCCGTTTGCATCTGGAACAAATCGGTGTTAAACTTACCGTTCTATCGAAAGATCAGGCTGATTACATTGGAGTTCCGGTGGAAGGGCCATATAAACCAGAACATTACAGATACTAGTTGTATCGACTGACTTTATACAAAAAGGAGCTTTAATCGGCTCCTTTTTTTTTCAAAATAGTTTTAATTTTCGGGTACTAAAACCAGGCAATGAGTTTCAATCAATTTTCTCAAACGCTCGAAGAGGTTTCGATCATGGCGCAATTCAGAGCTGAATATGCTGAATTTCCATGGGGAAAATTGCAGAAGTCGGAATCGCCAGATTTTATTCTGAATATAAATACAAAAACGGCTATTGGTATTGAGTTGACCAAGCTACATGGTTCAACGGTTAGGAAAGAAAAGACGCACTTTCCGCGTCAGATCAAAGGTTATCAGGCTCCTGAATTTAACCGCGAAAATCTGGATTTTACCATTCAGGCCAAGAACGAGAAGCTGCCCATTTACCGGCAGAAAAAGCTGAAAGAACTCTGGTTACTGATAACTGCAGATCTGGATGAAAGTCCGGTATCGTTTAACCTGAACAACAAACTCGAAAATTGGCGCTTTTATTCAGAATTTCAACGTATTTTCCTGTTCGAACTAAAGAACAGGAGAGTTTATGAGTTGCAGCTTGCTGATTAATTTCTGACGGTAATCCGCCCGGTTGAATAATTCGTCCGGTATTGCTTCAAGGGTTCAATTGCGGGTCCTTTGGTCGGACTTCCATTTCCTCCGAACAAGATATATTGAGAGCCACAGCAAGGGCATTTGGCCAATCCGGTTCCATCGGCTACTACCCGGCAGGTGGTCGAAACTTCGTATGTGCAGGTTGCATCGAAAGCCAGGAAAGGATTGGAACTGTCGGCCAGATCGCGGAAAATAATGATTCCACCGTAGCCGTGATTCCCAAAATAATACGATCCTCCGGGTATGTTGAATTCGATGAAATTGGTCGGATTAATACTCATGTCAACGTACACGTACGGAACAACCGACACATAATCGTCTTTGCAGCCATTGACGCCCAGGAGTAGAAAGAAAAGGAGTGCTATCGATTTGTACACTTTCGATGAAAGCTGATTCATTTTTTATATCTTTAATCCTTTATAAAACAAAGTAAGGAACAAATTATTTCATTCAGCTTAAAAAATCATTCAAAATGGAAGATTATATATTTCTGATCATAGCGATTGTGCTTTCCATTTTTGGTGCAATAAATAAGAAAAAGAAAAATGTTGAAGGAGCGAATCCTGCTCCTGAACGAGCACAGCGGCCAAAGAATTTCTTCATGGATCAAATTTTAGGTGAAGATTTTCCTGACGATTCGGAAGAGGAAATAAAACCTCCGGTTCGTGTAAAACCAGTTATTCGGAAAGAACCTGTTGTTAGTCCACGGCCAGCTGCATCCTCCGGACTTTTCCACATGGGTTTTAAGAGTACTTTGCCCGAACAAAAGAAAAATCCGTATCAGACCTTGAGCAAAAAGGTTGAGCCGGATGAAAAACAGGAGGATTTTGACTCTGCCGAATCTGAAGGTATCATGGACGACTTTTCGCTGCGCAAAGCATTTGTTTATTCTGAAATTCTGCAACGGAAATATTAGTTGGCTTGTTTGCAAAGCAATCTGGAATTAGCATAGAAATGCTTGGTAAAGCGTCTGGAATTCTGGGAAATAGGGCTGAAATTATTTAGGAAACAGCAGCTTAATTGTTTTATAAAACATACAGATTCGTAAAGATTAAAAATTTTATATAAGTTTGTGTCACAAAAGAGTTCCGCAATGCCGGAATTCTTTTTTGTTTTAATATAGTTTTTATAAAAAGGGGAAAATCATGGGAAAGGTTACTTACGTTACAGAAGAAGGCCTTCGGAAGATGAAAGAAGAGTATGACCGGATGACTAAAATTGAACGTCCGGCTATTTCAAAAGCAATTGGTGAAGCCATTGAGAAGGGTGATATTTCTGAGAATGCAGAATACGATGCAGCCAAAGATGCACAAGGTATGCTCGAAGCAAAGATTTCTGTTTTAGGTTCAAAGATTGCTTCAGCCCGGATTATTGATGAATCGAAGATTGATACCTCATGTGTTCAGATTCTGAACAAGGTTACAATCCGGAATAAAACAAACAATGCAACAATGCAATACACCATTGTATCCGAACACGAAGCCGATCTGAAGTTGGGAAAAATCTCTGCCCAGACTCCTATTGCCAAAGGTTTAATGGGTAAAAAGCTTGGCGATGTGGTCGAAATTCAGGTTCCGTCCGGAACAATGCAGTTTGAAATCATTGATATTGCAATTTAAAAAGCGGTAAAAAATGGCCAGCATCTTTACCAAAATAGTAAACGGTGAAATACCCGCCTGGAAAGTGGCCGAGGATGAAAATTTCTTTGCCTTCCTGGATATTTTTCCGGTAGCGAAAGGTCATACTTTGGTCATACCCAAAAGGGAGGTTGATTACCTGTTCGATCTGGACGATGAAACCTATGCCGGATTACAGTTGTTTGCCAAAAAAGTAGCTTTGGGCATCCAAAAAGCTATACCCTGCAAAAAAGTTGGGGTCATGGTTTTAGGGCTTGAGGTTCCGCATGCACACATTCATTTGGTGCCCATGCAATCGGAGGCCGATTTGCTACATTTCTCGAAAAAGTTGTCGTTTACAAAAGAAGAAATGGCCGAAATTACTGCAGCCATTGCCAAAGAAATAGAGCTGGGTTAATGCCAAAATCCATTCGAAAATACAGATCCCGGGAAACCGGGATTTTTTTTGCTTTATTGTAATCTCCTGACTCCCGACTCCTTTCTTCCAACTTCTCTATTTCTTCACCTTATCCGGATTCTTTTTCACAAAATCGCTCCAGCTTTTTATTCCTGATTTGCCAACCGGATTCCGCATTTGGAGGTAGTGGCAAACAGCTACAGCTACTGCATCGGTAGCGTCAAGTTCCTTGGGTAGTTCATTCATGCTGAACATGTTTTTTAGGAAAAAAGCAACCTGTTCTTTGGCTGCACGACCCATTCCGGTTATCGATTGTTTCACTTTCAGCGGGGCATATTCAAAAACAGGAATATTCTTGCTCAGCGCCAATCCCATTACCACGCCCTGTGCGCGTCCTAACTTCAACATAGCCTGAATGTCTTTGCCATAAAATTGTGATTCTATGGCTAATTCATCGGGTTGCAACTCATTCAGCAACGAATTGGAGCGCTCAAAAATATGTCTGAGTTTTTGGTAATGATCAGCGAATCCGGTGGTTTTAATTACCCCAACCTGAAGAATGCGCGGTTTGTTGTCTAAAACTTCAATCATCCCGTAACCCATTATGTTGGTTCCCGGGTCAATGCCAAGTATTTTAACTGGTTTCTTGTCCATGAATAGTTTCCTGAAAATTCAAAGGTAATGCTTTTTGCAAGTCGAAAGCTGCATAGGAAAAAAGAGACATCCCACCAAAGTGAAACATTTCAGGAGATCTATTTTTTTTGCTGAACCCAGATACCTGAAATGATAAAGGCAAGTCCGATAAAGGTGGTAATGAAAATCTTTTCGCCCAGAATGAAATGAATAAATACCAGCGACAAAAAGGGTGAAAGAAAGATGAGGTTTCCGGTTTTGGCATTGTTCTCGCTCAATTGCATGGCTTTCATCCAGAGGATATAAGTAATTCCCAATTCAAACAGACCAATATAAATAGCCGCAGGAAGTCCTTTGAGTCCGGGCAATTCAAAATCGGTAAATAAGAAAGCAGCAATCAGCAAATAGATGAGTCCGAATGCAAAGTTCCAGAACAGCTTGAAAATCTCGTCGCGCTTATCGAGAACACTCAATATCCAGAAAAGCGCCCAGATGATGCTGCTTCCAACGGCCAGAAGTGCACCTGTCGGGTTTGTGTTTGCTATTCCGGAGAGACTTCCCTGCGACGAAATAAATATAACCCCGATGAAACTGATCAGAATGGCGATGATGTTCCGGAAAGTAATCTTTTGTTTCAGCAATGGTGCTGAAAGCAAAGCCAGTGTAATGGGCCAGACCATATTGAGTGGTTGGGCGACCTGTGCCGGTAAAAGACTATAGGCTTCAAAAAGGATGAGGTAGTAGCCAAACGGATTTAATGCGCCGAGCAAGGCCGATTTCCCCAGGCCCGACCAGCTGACTGCAAACAATTCTTTGGTTTTGCCCTGAACGAGTATGACAATAAAAAAGGTGAGTAAAGAAACTGTCGATGCCATTAAAATCAGGTAGAGCGGCGATAGTTCTTTCAGCCCAAGCTTAAATGCAGTAGCAACAGTCGACCATAGCACGACGGAGCAAAGTGCATAGATATAAGCTTTCGATGCCTGTTTCATGATATTATCTGCATAGAGCGGATGACCGGAATCGAACCGGCGCCGAAGATTGGATTCTTCAATCAAGATCTGAAGTCTTGCGTGCTACCTTTACACTACACCCGCTAATATTTTTTGCACGGGCAGCCGGAATCGAACCGGCTCTGAGGGGTTGGAGACCCCAGCCCGGCCCCGAAAGCCGGTGTGCATAGCCATTACACTATACCCGTATTTATTCTTCTTTTCATTAAATGTGCAAGGGTAACGGGAATCGAACCCATTACTGGAGATTGGAGGCTCCAAATCCAGCCTCGGAGACTGGCTTGCTGCCGTTACACTATACCCTTTTCTCATTTAAGTAGCAAAAATAGAAAAGTTTTTTTTCCGGATAGGTTTTTGGTTATCTTTATGATATATTTCTAAAAATTCCCTGAATCATGCCTAACGGAATTAGTTGCCGCTGGCTGGCCGACCGACTAGGATGTGCCGACAAACATAATGAACTAAAAAAAGCGCTTACTCACAAGAGTTTTTTCAAGGAAGAGGATTCGGAACAATCGAATAGTCGGTATGTTTTTATTGGGATGTTCGGGTTTAAAGGAAAGGTCGCCGAAACTCTTTTCAATTATCTGCCAGGTTCGGGGACTCAACTACAACATTATCTGGGTAATCTTTTTAAAGACGAAACACTTTTAAAAATATACAAGACCCATCATTTGGATGAACTTTGTCGATATGGTTACACTTTCGACATCGAAAAGCAAAAACATATTTTGGTTTATGGCTTTCTGGGTTTTGTTTGCCAATGGTTGAGTCCTGAAAAGTTGAGCCAGTTCATCATACGAAATTTCCTTTCCGAAACCAGTCACCTGATGCCCACACAATTTAAAAACCGTGACCTGCAAAGTCAATGCAACTATTTTTGCCGTTTGGCCTGTCGCGGAAATGCGATAGTTACTACTAAAATCATCAATGAATTTTTATTCAGGAGTTCGGTATCAGCAGGGAATGTGCTTATTTGCGAAGCCGAAAGCAAAAGTTACCGCTATTCGCGCAAAAAAGCATTGAAGCATGCGCTTTTAATTTTGAGCGCCCCTGAAAGGGTTAAATTGGATTATGATATAGATTACCAGCAACGTGAAGAACAACGTCAACTTAAAGAAATCAATGAAGCCCAGCGACTGAAAAATGAAAAATTGGCTGCCTATCTTGAAAAAAAGGAAAGGGTACAGAAGTTAAGGCGGGATGAACGGGAAAAAGCCAAAGTGTTGGCTTCCGAACGCGAAGTTGAACGAAAAAAGGCAAAAGCCCGTGCCAAAGCCCGGATTGAAGCCCGAAAGAAGGTCGCTGAAAACAGGAAATCTTCTATTTTAACCCTGAGTACCGCCAAGCGAAGGCATTTGGAAGACAAGAAGAAATGAAACATTCAATTATTGAACCCCGTTCCGGGGTTCGTTTCGCATTTCATTGGTTTCCGTTTCCATAGGTTTCATCTACGGCTATTGTTGTTGAAATCCCTTCGGGATTTGGGTGTGCAATATGGTTTTGTATACAACCCGATAGGATTGAATAATACGATACCCCATAAAACAACAAATCCTGTCAGGAACGCTCCTAACAGGATTTGTTGCTTTTTTGTAACCAGAAACCATTATGGTGAACCGGTTTTAACAATTTTGTACAGGCTTGTTTTGCCATTCTGGTAACCAATACGCAGCAAATACACACCATTATTCAAACCGGCAAGCGATACGCTGATGCTGGTTTGCTGGTTGCTGGTTTGCTGGCTGACGACCTGCCCCGAAAGGGTGCGGAGTTCGATGGTTTTTAATGGCTCGCTGGCCTCGATAAACAGTTGGATGCCGGCAGGGTTGGGGTAAACAAGCGTTTGGGCTTTTGCAATTTCTTTGCTTCCGGTTGGGTAGGTGATATTAACGAGCCTGTCGATTGGGAACTGGTAGGTTTTGCCCTGATACTGGCAGTCGCCTTCGAAAACTACTTTATACTTGCCGGGTTTTTGTTTTGAAACATCAACAAAATACCCTTTTTCATCTTTTTCAACAATTGATCAACTGATGCGGTAGGTAGATGGCCAGTTGTTTACAGCCAGATAGTACTTCCCATCATTTTTAGTTAATGATTGTTTTATTTCAGGGAAAATATTTTCTTTCATAGTCTTTCATGGCTGTACTACACCATAACCAAATCGTTCATTCCAACCATTGGCGTCATACTTCACCTCACTATCATAATAAGTCTGAGTAGCTCGATCCAATGCTTTCATTTTGCCAGGGTTAGGCTTGTATACATCTCTTTTTAGCATAGATATGAGTTCGTCCTTGGTCCAATTGGGATTTTGTGCTCGCAGGTTGGCAGCTATACCACTCATGAGCGCTGTAGCCTCGGACACAGTCCACTCTCATAGAGTACAAAAACCATCTCAATGCATCTTACCTGTTTGTCCACCCAATGATGGATTTCCACCAGGCTCTGTCACTACCCAATCCTTTTGTTCATCAGAGAAACTAAGTTTACCAGTCTGCGTATCTACCACATTGAAGCCTGGCGACTGTACATATCATACTTCTACAGTGGCTGGATGCACGGCATAAGTGTCAGTTATATCGACAGATTGAGGATTACTTCTTCAAGTAAAAATTATAACATTAGACATATCTCAAAGTTTATCGTATAATTCTTTTAATTTATTAACACCTCCTGTTCGAGAACAAGATAATATATATTTCTTATCAGGATTTTTTAATGCTTCATCATAAATAGAAAAAAACGCCTCTTCATTTAGTCATCATCATCAAGTTGGTGATCGAGCATAAAGCCTAGTTTTGCCAGGCCATACTCATACGCTAGATAATGCACCAGGAGTAAATCATTCTTCATCCTTATCTTTTTCGGTATAGTTATCTTTTTGCGCTGCCATGACATTTGCCATATGATTCATATGACTTATTCAAGGAGTCACCAAAGGTAAATTATCGAAATTGAAACTTTTGCTATTTGCCCAATCTACATTTTTCCTATACTCATCACCAATTGTCCTTCATCATGAAGCGACTTTGGTAGTATCTATCTGAGAATCTATAATGATGGGTATTATCTTTTCCATATTTGCCTTGTATACGGTCTCATTGAGAAAATTACATGAATCTAAGTCATTATCTATTTCTATATTTTTACCATCTATATCACTCAGATTATTGGCTTCATATCTCTGTCGAGCGTCACCAATAGGATATCTATTACGATAGTAAGTCTTGGTATTGGCATAATAGCTTCCATAATGTCTATAGTCAGTAGCTACATTTGGAAGTAGTTTTCATTGTGACTTGAGCATATCTATTGCTTGTTTCTGAGAAGATACACCAGTCAATGCTTGTGATTGTACGTTTTCTGCACCAAACAATATCATAGCGGCTATTAGAGATTTTCAGGTTAACGTTTTTAGCTTGAAAGCGAATTGATGACTGATATGAAAAGTTTTCATCGTGTTTTTATAATTATTGTTTCACTACTTTAAAGGTTTGAAACCCGTTTTTTGTTTCAATACGAAGCAAATACACACCATTATTTAAACCTGCAAGCGATAAGTTGATGTTGGTTTGCTGGTTGCAGGGCTGGTGGCTAATTACCTGCCCCGAAAGAGTGTGGAGTTCGATGGTTTTTACAGGCTCGCCGGCCTGGATAAACAACTGGTTGCCGGCAGGGTTGGGGTAAACAAGCGTTTGGGCCTGTGCCATCTCTGTGCTTCCGGTTGGGTTGGTGATGGTAACAAGCCTGTCGATTGGGAATGGATAGGTTTTGCCCTCATAATCGCAGTCGCCTTCGAATACAATGCGGTAAGTTCCAGGTGCTTGTTTTGGTACATCAATAAAATAACCTTGTTCGTCTTTTTCAACAATGCCTCAGGTAATGCGGTAGGTGGATGGCCAGTTGTTCACGGTCAGGTAGTATTTCCCATCATTTTTAGTTAATGATTCTTTTATTTCGGGGAAAATATTTTCTTTCATAGTCTTTCATGGTTGTACTACACCGTACCCAAACCATTCATTCCAGTCGTGGGAATCATATTGTACTTCAACAAAAGTTGGATTATCTCAATAAATAGGGTAAGAATATTCATTATAACCGATAACCGGATATACCGGAATTTTGCCGGGAAGTGGTTTGTAAGTATCCCTTTTTAATATTGCTAAAATCTCATTTCTGTTCCATGAGGGATTTTGTGCTCGTATGTTGGCCGTCATGGCAGATAAAAAGGCTGTAGATTGAGATGTAGCGTTTTGTCCTAATATACAAAACCCATCTCACTTCATCTTGCCTGTTTGAGGGCTATCCATAGGCACAACCCAATCCTGATGGTCTCCTGTAAAACTAACATCCGCATTTAACGTACCGATTCCATTATTTATAAATAAATGACTATTTACACTCATGTCGGGTTCATTCACGAGTCATACTTCGATGGTGTTTGGATGATGGGCGTATGTATCATCCTCCTGCATTCCTCAAAATTGTCTGCCTACAAAAATTATTACATTGGGCAAATCTCAAAGTTTAGTAAATCCATTAAGTGTAGCCTCCGACACTCATACCCATGAACAAGAAATAATATATTTTTTATCTGGGTTGATTTTAGCTTCATTGTATATATTATCAAGTGCTACATGATTGTAAGCTGTTCAACCTCACGCTAGGGAAATAACATACAATCTTGCTTTGCCCGGCCATACTCCTACAGCAAGTCTTCCAAATTGTTGTTCTCCTCAAGAAGATCAAGGGATGCCTGAACTATAAAGATAATTCTCTTCAGTATAATTATCTTTTTTTGCAATCATTACATCAGCCATTGCATTCATGTGTGTACCAAACTTAAATCAAGTTCAGGTTTTCGTGGTAAGTGTCTCTTTGTTTGGAGATCAATCAATAAAACTTCGACTGTTTGCTCGATCAACTCTTTCGTATTCACCAGGAGCAGCTCATAGTGTATCTATCTGAGTATCTATAATTATAGGTATTATTTTATCCAGATTTGCCTTGTAAACTGTTTCATTGAGAAAATTACAAGAATCCACATCATTGTCTATTTCTATATTTTTTATTCCATTCAGGGTTTTTACATTTTTAAGATTATTTGCTTCATATTTTCACCAATCTCCAGAAGGATAGAAGTTGTATATATACTCTTTAAATTCTCCTGTATGTCTTCTTGTTCCGTAATGTTGAAAGTCGGTAGGAACGTTGGGCAACAACTTACCCTGTGATTTGAGAAGTTCAATAGCTTGTTTCTGAGAAGTAGTTCAAATTAATACTTGAGCTTCTATCTTACTAGCACCAAATAAAATCAAGGCAGAAACAAGGGCCTTTCAGGTTAAATTCTTGAGGAGGTTTTGGTTAAACCCGGAGTGTTGGGCCAAACAAATTCCTGCTCAGGACAATTGTGTTCTGAGTAATGATTTTACAATGCCGGTAATGTTAAAAAGCGTTCAGTTCAGTTCCTTTTTCTTCATAGTTATGCAAATGGCTCAAAGAGCCTTTAAAACTGGTCAACATCGGTCTGTTCCTCAACAGAAACAAAAACAAGGGAAAACACAGCTTTGAGTAATTGTCTGTCCAAACAGGATTTCGTCCGGAGTCTTTACCTTGCATCCCTGCAAACGCTCTTACAACAAACTACGTCAAACTGTTTACTGCTGCTTTTCCTTCTGTTTTTCTTCACTTGGCTCCAGCGCATGAACAGGGACAACTGCTATGCCCGGCAACCCATTCCGTTTTTCATTGGTTCAGAAGAAGTTAACAAGTACGTTAATGAACATGATTATTAAAAACGAATATAAGGTTTTTGGTTAACAAAAAGCGAGTAAAGGAAAAAATATGCACAATGCGATTAGGCATCGAATGTGTGTAGAAAGGGGAAAAGGGGATGGTTATTCCGTCCCGGATGGGATGGAATAATTAACCGATGAACGTTTTTTCTATCCACATTTTGTCCTTGGAGGGACACCGATATGTCACGCGAATCGTTGTTGCTACCTACATCATTTCCCTCACGGGACTTTTAAATGGATCAGGACTAAGAATCTCTTTATTTTTTCTCCGGAATAACCGCATTCTCTATCTTGACCTCCGAATCCTGCATTTCCCGGTATTTACTCCTCGAATCAACCACATAAACACTTCTGGGGTAATCGGTCAACATTTTTTTGTAAAGGGCCATTGCCTCCTCTTTTCGGTTTAATTTGTTTTGATAAAGTGCGGCCAATTGAAAAAGGGCATCGTCGGCGAGCATTTCCCAACTATTATCTTTCACAATCGATTCGAGCAAAACAGCCGCTTCGGCATATTTCCCTTGTTTTTGCAGAATGCCGGCTTTGCGAAAATCAACATCATCGATTAGCGAATTGAATGCGTACAATTTACTTATAGAATCGAGTGCTATCAGGGCTTCCGGGTAATTATTCCGGAAAAGGTGCAGATCGGCACGGGCGAATATTTGCAATGGAACAGCTGTGCTGTCTGTTTCAAGATTTTCGCTGATGAAAAGAGCGAGGTCCATCGCATCGTTAGCAATCAGTTTTGAGGTACTGGCTCTCAGTGCATCGAGTTGCGCCTTGGCCCACTGAAAGTTACCCATGTAATAGCCCAGTTTGGCTTTCTTAAACTTCACATCGTCTCCCAATAAAGTACTTTTGTTGCTTTCAATCACCTGCGAATAAGTAATCACCGCTTCCCACAAATCGCCCGAAAAGACATAGATATCCGAGAGTTCGGCCTTCATCGTTGACATTTGCTTCAGGTTGATTTTGGGCAAGGCCAGTCCTTCTGTTAGTAATTTTATAGCTTCGGTTGGCTGATTGAGGTAAAAAGCCAGCAGATGGGCGTATTCAGTCAGGAGTTCTGATGTTTCAGCAGTCATGCCCAGATTGGTAAATGTTTGCGCAAATTGGTTTTTGAGCTCGCTGGCACGAACCTGGTCCATCGAAAATTCATCGACAAAACGGTCGTAGTGCATTTGTGTCCGCTGAAGCAAAGCCAGGTTGTAATATTCAGCTTTTTTGCCTTTGCCAATCAGGTAATCATAGGCTTTAACCGCTTCGTTGTAGTTTTTGTTGCTTGCCGAAACATTGGCCAGACCAAAAATATTTCCATCTTCAGTTCCGGTACGTTTATCGAGTGCTATTGCCTGACGTGTTGCTGCCGTAAAATTTTTATCCTGTATAAAGAGCCAGATTAAAAGGCGTGTGTATAAAATTTGTTCGGGTTCGGCCTGAATGCGTTTCAGTAAATAGGATTTCAACTGTTTGCTGATTTCCTGATCGTTATCCATTACTAAAACCGAGTTGAGGTTGCTTTTTACAATTTCGAGGTTGCTTTCTTTCTGATCCATCCACTCCAGATACTCTTTCAGCATCAGTTCGTAGTTGCGCATGTAATAATAAACGCGCGCCAACTCGTAATTATACTGGCTTGGTGTTGACACTGATTTCGCTTTCACATAAACTTTCTCAGCAAATTCGAATTCGCGCCGGTTGATAAACTGGTTGGCCAGATTGGCATAATCTGCCGGATTACTCGAGAGTGATGAAATAGCTTTTTCGTAAGTTTTTATAGCCTCTGATGCTTGTCCCTGCGCTTTTTTCAGAAAGCCCAACTGCACATACCAATAGGCATCGGCCGAGTTACCGCGCAAACCTTTCCTGATTTCCTTTTCAGCTTTGTCGTAATCCGGAATTCCCATTAAGCAATCGAGGTAAATACTGAAATAGCCTTCAGCTTTGGTGCTCGAATATATCTTTTCGTACAATTCAGCAGCTTTACCAAATTCTTTATTTTGGTAATACTGACTGGCCAGAACAGACATGTTTTGAAGATCTTGTGCCTGTCCGAAAACGAAAACAGGAGCCAGCAAAAATATGATTCGGATCAAAGACTTCATCAACTGTTTTTTTATTGAACCACAAAAATAACAATCCAAAACGTTTCCGGTAGCTTAAACAGAGAATTGTGCCCGAATTGAATCGGCAACTTCAGATATAAAATCTAATTTTGCAGAAATTTTGACCGAATGAGCACAGAAATGAAAGGAAGGGAAAGGCTTCCGCGATGGATGAAAATGCAAATGCCCAAAGGCGAAAGCTATTCGAGGGTTAAGAATCTTGTGAATCAGCACCAGCTGCATACCATTTGTACGAGCGGTAACTGCCCTAACATTGGCGAATGTTGGAATCGCGGAACGGCAACTTTTATGATTTTGGGTGATATTTGTACCCGGAATTGTAAATTCTGCGGAGTGACGACCGGTAAACCACTTGCCCCCGATCCGGAAGAGCCCCGGCGGATTGCCGAGTCGGTGCAAATTATGCAGCTGAAACACGCGGTAATCACCTCAGTTGATCGCGATGATTTACCCGATCTCGGAGCTGGCTTTTGGGCCGAAACCATCCGGGAGGTGAAAACGCTCAACCCGGAAACCAAAATCGAGGTACTTATTCCCGATTTTCAGGGAAAAACGGACTTGATTCAGAAAGTAATTGATGCAGCTCCTGAAGTCATCTCACACAACATGGAAACTGTGGAGCGACTGACTCCCCAAATTCGCTCTGCAGCCAAATACCGGACAAGCCTTGAGGTAATTCGTTGTATTGCCTCATCAGGAATTGTAGCTAAATCGGGTATCATGCTCGGGTTGGGCGAAACCGAAACCGAAGTTTTACAGGTGATGGACGATTTGCTCGAAGCTGGCTGCAAAGTGATGACCATCGGGCAGTACTTGGCGCCTACGCTTCATCACATTCAGGTGGTTGAGTACGTTTCTCCTGAACAGTTTGAGCGGTATCGAACAATCGGGCTTGAAAAGGGTTTTTCTTTTGTTGAAAGCAGTCCCTTGGTTCGGTCATCGTATCGGGCTGAATTGCATGCAGGAGCGATGTAACTGATAGCGTAATTGTCTGAATAATTACCGAATAAGTTGCGAATACCTTTACACTGAATGACTATTAAAATTGACTATCAATGGCTGAATTTACTTACGAAGACCTTGGACTAAAAGACTATAAAGAATGTTGGGATTACCAGGAAACCATTCATGCGGAAATTATAGCCGACAAATTAGCTCAGAAAAGAAGCAGTGATATTAATCGTTTTCTGTTGGTTGAGCATCCGCATGTTTATACGCTGGGCAAAAGTGGCGATGAACACAACTTGTTAATTAATGGTGATTTCCTGAAAAAGATTGATGCCGTTTATTACAAAATCAATCGGGGAGGGGACATTACATATCATGGCCCGGGCCAATTGGTTGGTTATCCGATTATTGATCTGGAAAACTACAAAATCGGAGTTAAGGACTTCATTTATAAAATGGAGCAGGCCATAATACAGACCATTGGAGAATACAGATTAGAAGGAGCACTGAAAGAAGGAGCTACCGGCGTATGGCTCGATTCTGCTATTCCGGCGAAGGCAAGGAAAATCAGTGCCATTGGTGTTCGGGTTAGTCGTTATGTTTCTATGCATGGCTTTGCATTGAATGTGAATACCGACATGCGCTATTTCAATTACATCAATCCGTGCGGATTTATTAGTTACGGTGTAACATCAATTGAACGTGAACTTGGTCGTAAAGTTGATATGCTGGAAGTGAAGGAGATTGTGAAGAACAAGTTTAATGCGATTTATTAAAATTACATTCAAGATTAATACTTCAACATTAAATTGAATTAAGCACAAACAATTGTCTTAACTGGCATTCCAATTGCAAAATCGTATTAATTTTACAACATTGTAAGGTTTAGAAACAGAAATGAAAGTTGAGGACAAGATATTATTGGGTGAAATCCGGAATCGGAACCGAAAGGTTTTCGAAGCATTGTTCTATGAATATTATCCACATCTGACTCGCTATGCTGAAGGATTCTTGTTTGATAAACAAGCCTGTGAAGATATCGTTCAAAATCTCTTTATCTACTTTTGGGAAAATACGCATCGTATCGACATTCAGTTATCACTTAAATCTTATTTCTACCAGTCAGTAAAAAACAGATGTCTGAATTACCTTCGTGATGTTCATGTTCAGGACAAACATAAAATCTTGTATCTGGAGGCCTTGCTTAACGAAGACGATTCCCCGGGATGGGTCGACTTGGAAATTACGAAAAAAGTACAGGAAGCCATTGCCCAACTTCCTCCGCAAATGGGAGAACTGTTTAAGCAGAAATACCTTTTTGGCCGTAAATTGCATGATATTGCCGAAATCAATAATATCTCAGAAAACACAGTAAAAACCCAGCTAAAACGCGCCAAGGAAAAAATGCGAAAGCTACTGTTGGATAGCACCACCTTGAAATTCTTTCTTTAACCTCTTTATTTTTTTTCGAATCGTTGTCACCCTTTTTCAGGTGTCGCGTGTCTTGCTCATGACTTGACTAAACTAGCATGGAAGAAATGTATCAGGATATCGATTTTGAGATTATCTGGAAAAAGATTCATGGACAAATTACCGACGACGAAGAAATACTTCTGAGTCAATGGTTAAACAAAAGTACATCCCATCGTAAATATTACGAGAATGCCATCCGCTACTATAGTAGTGGTACTCAATTCACCAATTCCGCCGCTGAATTAAAAAAGGCTTTAAAAAAAATAAACCATAAGGCGGGTATTCACAATCCATACCGAAATACTCAAATAATTGCTATCGTCAGCGTTGCAGCCAGCATACTTTTCTTTATTTATTTTCAATTTTTTAAGCCAGAAATTAACCCCAATCCCATTTTAACAGAGCAAAAAGCGCAATCGATTGTGCCAGGTAGTAATAAAGCTGTACTTATTCTTGCTGACGGGTCGGAGCACGATCTTTCTTCAGGAGATAACTCTATTATTGCCGCTGACGGAACCGAAATAAAAAATACAGGTAATAAGCTGGAATACATCAGTACAAATAGTCAGCCTACAGAAATGAAATACAACACGCTGAAAATACCGCGGGGAGGTGAGTATTTTCTGATTTTGGCCGATAGCACCAAAGTCTGGTTGAATTCTGAAACGACACTTCGTTTTCCGGTTCAGTTTGCTGCCGATGTTCGTAATGTGGAATTAAACGGGGAAGCTTATTTTGAGGTATCCAAAAATGAAAAGGTTCCGTTTATTGTAACTTCAGGAAATCAGCAGGTAAAAGTTCTGGGTACGCAATTTAATCTCTCTTCGTATGCTGACAACCAATCGGTTTACACTACCCTGGTTGAAGGGAAAGTTGAGGTTTCGCTCAATACAAATCCTGAATCGAAACTTGTTCTGAAGCCCAATGAACAAAGCTGTTTTTCTAAAGAAGAGGCCAACATATTAAAAAGAACTGTAGATGTAGCTCAATACATTGCCTGGAAAGACGGACGTTTTGTTTTTCAGGATCAGATGCTTGAGGATATCATGAAAACACTTTCCAAGTGGTACGATGTACAGGTAGTTTTTGCCAATGAAGATGATAAGAAATTACGGTTTACAGGCAACCTCGAACGGTATGCCGATTTCAGTAATATTTTAGGAAAAATTGAACGAACGAACGAAGTTGAATTTGAAATAACAAACAAATTAATAACGATAAAATAGAATAAAAATTGGGCGGAAAATGTTTGCACCATTTCCCGCCCGAAACAAAGTGAAGTAAATTACAACGTATTAACTCACAGCACAAATCTATGAAAAAAAATCGATGTACCTCTATCCGTTGGCACGGGTGGAAAAAACTTTTCCTTATGATAAGGATGACCACATTTTTTGTATTGCTTGGGCTTTTGCAAGTCTCGGCAAGTGTGTACTCGCAGCAAACGAATCTGGTACTCAAATTGGAAAACACCAATGTTGAGCAGGTTCTGAAGAAAATTGAACAGCAAAGTAAATTCTACTTTCTCTACCGTTCCGACCTTTTGAAAGAGGTTCCTCCGGTATCGATTCAGGTGAACGATGCTAAGCTGGAAGATATTCTTGACAAAATTCTGGTTCCGAACGGATTCTCGTATGAAATTGAGGACAGGGTCGTAGTTATTAAAAAGGCTGCAGAACAAGGCTCTCCTGTTCCTGTGGAACAAAAAGGAGTTTCGGGAACGGTAAAAGATAAGGATGGCAACGCTATCCCGGGAGTTTCTATTGTTGCAAAAGGAACAACCGTAGGAACCATTACCGATTCGGATGGTGGTTTTCGACTGAATATTCCGGCTGAAACCAAGACTTTGACTTTTTCATTTGTTGGGATGACATCTCAAGACGTAGATGTTGCCGGAAAGACAACTTTCGATGTTGTGCTCCAGGATGAAACAGTCGGAGTGGAAGAAGTAGTTGTAGTAGGTTATGGTACCCAAAAGAAAGTTAACCTTACTGGTGCTGTTTCTTCGGTTAAAATCGATGATAAAATTACAAGCCGTACTTTATCTAATGTATCTTCAGGTTTATCAGGTCTTGTTCCCGGACTGGCAGTAAGTCAGAACACAGGGATGGCTGGTAAAAACGACGTTTCTATGCTTATCCGTGGTTTAGGTACCGTAAACAATGCAAACCCATTGGTTGTAGTTGACGGTATGCCCGATGTTGATATCAACCGTTTGAACATGAACGATATTGAAAGCATTTCTATTCTTAAAGATGCTACTTCATCTGCTGTTTATGGTTCGCGTGCTGCAAACGGTGTAATCCTGATTACAACCAAGTCAGGAAAAGGAATGAGTAAAACAAATATTACCTATTCAAGCACATTCGCATTAGAAGTACCAACCAAGTCGTATGAGTTTATGGCCGATTATCCCCGTGCATTAACTCTGCATCAAAGACTGGCTGCTGTAAATACACTGCGTTCCAATTACACCTTTAAAGATGGAACCATAGACCAGTGGATGGCTCTTGGAATGATAGATCCTTTGCGTTATCCAAATACTGATTGGTGGGATGTACTGATGCGCGACGGACAGGTACAAAACCATAATCTATCTGCTTCAGGAGGAAACGAAAAGTCGAACTTCTTTATTTCTGTTGGTATGATGGACGAAAAAGGACTTCAAATCAACAACGACTATTCGCGTTACAATGCACGTTTTAATTACGACTATAAAGTTCGCGAGAATATGAATGTTGGAGCTAAATTCGCTGGCAACTGGTCAAAATACACTTATGCACTCGAAGATGGTTTTACTGACGATGCTTCAACAAATACTGCCGGCTTCGACCTTCAATATGCAATTTCGGGTATGACTCCTTATGATCCGGTTTCCGGAAACTATGGTGGAGTAATGGCCTACAACGAAGACCCTCAGGCATACAATCCTTACACTCAATATGTCAACAGTCTTAACTATCAAAATCGCCAGGAAGCAAATACAAGCATGTACTGGGACTGGACTCCGATTAAAGGATTAACAGCACGTATCGATTATGCCCTGAATTATTACAATCAGTTCCGCTATACTGCAGCTATTCCGAACCGTTCGTTCAACTTCCAGACCAATGCTTTTGGCTCGCGTACTTATGTGGGTACCAATGCAGGTGTGGCCAACTATACCAATACAGGGTATAAAACACAATTAAATGGTAGATTAACTTACAATACTACCATTGCAAAAAATCATGACATCAGTGCATTGTTTGTTTATGGTGAAGAATACTGGTATGGACGCTCTCAAACAAGTTCACGTACTGACAGGTATCATCCTTCGCTTCACGAAATTGATGCTGCTTTATCCGGGATAACGCAAGGAGCTGGTGGAAACTCAAGTGCTGAAGGACTTCGCTCATACATCGGCCGATTGAATTACGCTGCATTCGATAAATATTTACTTGAAGTTAACTTCCGGTACGACGGTTCGTCTAAATTTCTTCCTGGCAGCCAATATGGGTTCTTCCCATCAGCAGCTTTGGGCTGGCGCTTTACTGAAGAAAAATTCCTCCGCCCTTACCTGGATGGCTGGCTTTCTAATGGAAAGCTTCGTTTATCATACGGAGGTTTGGGTAACAACAGCGGTGTTGATCGTTACGAACAACAGGAAACTTTGGCAGCTAACCATTATATGATCAACGGAACCATCGCTTTAGGTTTGGTAAACAGCAAAATGGTTAATCCCGAACTCTCATGGGAAACAACAAGTGTATTGAACATTGGTATGGATTTGGCATTTCTCAATAACCGTTTAACTACAGAAATTGATTATTACGACCGCTTAACTTCAGGCATGAACCGGCCATCAGAAATGTCTATTCTTCTGACAGGTGCTTATGATGCTCCACGAAAAAATATAGGTGACCTGCGTAACCGGGGTATTGAAGGCAACTTTACATGGAAAGATAAAATCCGTGATTTCAATTATAGTTTCAACCTGAATGCATCATACAATGCCACAGTTCTTGAAAAATGGAATGAATTCTTGGGTAGGGGTTACACTTTTCTGGATATGCCATACCATTTCCTGTATACATATGAAGATATAGGTATAGCTCAAACCTGGGATGATGTTTATAATGCAACACCTCAAGGAGCATCACCTGGCGATATTCTCCGGAAAGACCTAAATGGCGACGGAAGAATTGATGGTAACGACAAGAAAGCTTATACCAACATTCAACGTGACCGTCCAACCACCAACTTTGCTTTCAACGCAAATGTTGCATGGAAAGGATTTGATCTAAATGTTCTTTTTCAGGGTGCTGCCGGACGTAAAGATTACTGGATTAATATTTACAACAATGTCAACTTTGGAGCACAGCGTTATGCTTCAACATACGACCACTGGAATAATCCTTGGAGTGTTGAAAACCGTGATGGCGAATGGCCTCGTTTGGGTGGAAGCGCCAACCGTGAAGAAACCACATTCTGGCTCGACGACCTAAGCTACCTTCGTTTGAAAAACGTGCAGCTAGGTTATACTCTGCCTAAAACATGGTTAGCCCGCATAGGTATCGAAAGTGTCCGCATTTACGGATCAGGCGAGAACCTGTCAACCTTTACCAAATTCCGTGGATTGGATCCTGAAAAGATTGCAAACGCCAGTGATGCTTATCCGTTGAATAAATCCTTCTCACTTGGTATTAATATTGGAATCTAAAAATGACCACTATGAAAAATATATCTTCAAAAATACTGGTCTTCTCGCTAATTGCAGGATTGACCCTTTTCAACAGCGCGTGTACCAAAGACCTGCTCGATCAGATACCAACAACTGATTTGGGTGCAGCTCAATTCTGGCAAACCGAAGCAGATGCAACAACTGCATTAATGGGTGCCTATTCAGCCGTGAGGCCATTATTCGATCGCGATTATTATTTCGACGGGCAAGGCGAGTATGTTCGCACCCGTGGAACAAGCACTACCAGCGGTAACCTTCGTTTAGGCGATGCATACAACGGTGGAAACTATAATCCAACAGGTTATGGTGCCAGTTTTGACAAATACTACCGTTATTTATACGGAGGAGTAAACCGCACCAACTATGTAATTGAAAATGTAAAGAAAATGCTCCCAACAGCAAGTGCCGCTTCAAAACCCGGACTCGAAGCTGTAATTGGAGAAGCCCGTTTACTTCGTGGGATGGTTTATTTTCGTTTGATTTCGATGTGGGGAGATGTTCCGTATATGGGAAACATTATTTATTCAAATGATGAAGTAGCCAATTTGGCCCGTACTCCTATTGCTCAGGTAAAAGACTCCATCATGGCCGATTTTACTTATGCTTTTGATAAACTTCCGCTTAAACCCTCAGCACTAGGCCGCGCAGCCAAGCCTGCAGCACTTGCCTTCCGTGGTAAAATGCACCTTTTCTGGGCTTCATGGAATAAATTCGGATGGCCCGAATTAGATAATTTTGCCCCGAATGTTACGGAAGCAACAGCATCATATACCGCCGCTGCAGCCGACTTTAAAGCAGTAATTGACAATTATGGCTTAAAATTATTCCGCAATGGAGAACCTGGTGAATGGGGAACCATGGGCAATGCTGACATACTTCCCAACTATTTTTATCTTTTCATGCCAGTTGCCAATGGCGATGGAGAACAAATTATGGCTTTCACACACGGTGGAACCGGTACAGGACAAGGTGAAGAGTTGATGCGCGATGTTGCCGGCCGTACACATGAAGGTTCACAATGTTGGGTTTTCCCGTACTATGAAATTGCTGACCGTTATCAGTTGACTACAACAGGTGACTTTGCAGAAAAGCTTATCCCAACAAATCCAAGTACTGCAGGTGCCAGAACCAAACCAAATTCAGCTATTAATCCAGCAAGCTATGCCGACCGTGACTATCGGATGAAGTCATCCATCATGTGGGATAACGAAATGAGTATTGGATTAACTTCGCTTAAATCAACTGGCTATACTCCATTTATTTATAAAACATGGAATTCAGTGGTTACGATTAATGGAGTTAAATATACATCATACAACACCGATGCCGCAGTTTACGGGTATGTATTCCGTAAATTCCTCCGTAACTACGGTGGTCTTGGTCGTAGTGAAGGTGATTATGCTTATCCGGTAATGCGTTTAGCAGATGTTTTCCTGATGTATGCTGAAGCAACTAATGAGCTGACCGGACCTCAGGCTGATGCCATTTCCTTGGTTAACCAAATCCGCAGAAGAGGAAACCTTCCGGCTTTAAAACCTGAAAAAACTGCCAGCAAAGAAGAATTCTTTAAAGCCATTGAGCAGGAACGTATTATTGAACTACTCGGTGAAGGACAACGCAGCTTTGATATCCGTCGGTGGAGAGCCATCGAACGTGTTTGGAATCCTCCTTATGGATTAGGCGTATGGAAACTGGATACGCACGGTGCTCAGCGCGACCGTTATTTCCAGAATACTTCGGAGCTGACTTATCAGCAAAATTACATTTTCCGTATTCCTCCGGGAGAACGCGACCGTAATCCGAACCTAACCCAGAACAAACCCTGGTTATAATAATCAGACATCAAATTGTGAAACTTAAATACATTACACAATGAAAAAATATTTTATCACATTCATAGTTATCACATTGGCAGCTTTTGCCTGGGTAAGTTGCACCGATTTTCCTGTTGATGAAGACGGTTTGCTGATTACCGAGAGGGGTCAATGCTATGTAGGCAATTTTGAATTGCTTGGCTCTGATTTTCAAACCGTCAGAACAAAAGCTCCGGTTATTGACACTACCGCACAAACCATTAATGTGGAAGTGTTTTACGGAACCGATCTCAAGAACGTCTATCCTCAGTTTAGTTTGGTAACTGATGCCAAACTTGATCCGAAGATTACAGGTAAGGTAGATTTCTCTGATCTGGCAAACCCGAAAGTATATACGGTTATTTCGGGAAACCGACTGGTTAAGAAACCATACACCGTTTACATTACCGTTCAACCCAAACCTTAAAAGAACAGATTATGCAACTGAAATATTATAGTTTATTACTCCTGACGTTTGCGGTTATCTTTTTCACTGCCTGCCAGGACGAAGAATATAGCCTGCCAACTTTAGAAGGAGGGCTCCACAACGATTGCATCAAACGCACCCTGGGACCCAATGTGGTAGGTTTAAATCTTGAATTTGCCTATGCGATGGCACTTCCAAAAGCTGAAGGCAAAATCGTTTCAGCACAGGTTGAGGCTTCCATTGCCGGAGGAGCTGCCACTTACATGGAATACCGTTCTTTCTCAACGAATTCGAGTGGTGTTGATGTTCCCGTTACTATTGGTTCCCCTTCAGTAACTTCGGCAACTAAAACAGAAGTCATTTTTACAAAAGATACCTGTGCTGCAACTTTGCGCTACTTCTACATTATTCCGGAAGAAGCCCGTGGCAAAACGGTTAAGTTTACCTTTTCGGCAAAAGCCAGCAACGGACAAACGGTAACCTACGAAATGGGTCCATACACTGTTGCAAAAATGGACATGAAGTTAGATCTGGTTGTGAGCGACAACAACAACAGCTACATTTCGATTGCTGATATGGCGGTTTATAATGCAGCAACAGCAGCAACCAAGGCGGCCAACATCGATCTGGTTTATCTTTACCGGACATATACTACAGCAACATTCAACCATGCATTGGTTGCTCCGGCAGCTAATCCCGATTACAAACCGGGCATTACATTGCCAGCAGGAGTTGGTAATAGTGCAAAAATCTGGAAAGTTTGGGCTTTGCGCGACCAACATTTGGCAAGGTTACAATATGGCATTTATATCGACGATATCGATTTTCAAGAACTCGATTTTTCGGGAGCCCCTGATTATGCCATTAATCTAAGAGCTGAAGCCGGAACATGGGTTGAAACAGCTGACGGTAAATACCGTGCTTACATTTATATCAACAAAATTGACAATACAAAAAAAGAAATGACGATCAGCATTAAACGTTATCAGATGAAATAGCCATTTACAAAGAGTTATTGTGTTTCCCAAAGGGGACACGATAACTCTTTTTCTTTAAAAACCTAAACCAACTAAACTGATAAACTATGGATGGAAAAGTCTTTTCAATCATTTTATTGGTGTTTGCCTTTCATTTTTCATTTCTGAATAACGCAAACGCTCAAAAATTTATCCATCCCGGAATTGACCAGACTTCAGCCGATCTGGAATACATGAAAAGTCAGGTACTCGCCAGAGAGCAACCCTGGGAAACTGCCTTCGACAATCTGAAATCGGCAACTAATCTTCAGTTTGAAGTAAAACCTTTTGCACATGTTCTCCGTGGCCCTTACGGAAAACCGAATATTGGCGGTGACGACCTTTCCAAAGGCTCCGACATGGCCTACAACTGTGCACTGATGTGGTACATTACCAACGAAAAGGCTTATGCCCTCAAGTCCATTGAAATACTTAACGCTTGGGCACCTGTTTTGTGGGATTTCGATTACAACGATGCCAAACTTCTGGCAGGTTGGACTGGCTATAAACTTTGCAACGCCGCTGAAATTTTGAGATATACCAATTCAGGCTGGCAGCAGAAAGACATTGCCCGTTTTACTGAAATGCTGATGACGGTTTATTACCCACTGATGCGCTTTTATTATCCGCAAGCTAACGGAAACTGGGATGGGTCTATAATCCATTCTATACTGGCAATTGCCATTTTTACCGACAACCGCGAAATGTGGGATAATGCGATCAATCATTTTTTACATGCTCCGGTTAATGGCAGCATATTCAAATACATTTATCCAAGCGGACAATGTCAGGAATCAATGCGCGATCAGGCACATGTTCAACTCGGACTAGGCGAATTTGCTGGTGCTGCCCAGATTGCATTTACGCAGGGAGTCGATCTGTTCTCGATCGCCAACAACCGTTTGGCATTGGGCTATGAATACACCGCTCAATTCCTGTTGGGAAAGACCCCGCATTGCTATGGTACAATCTCTGAGAGGGCCAAAAATTTACGTGATGATTACGAATACGTTTACCGTCACTATACCGCAATGGGTATTGATATGCCATTCACGAAACAGGCTGCAGACTCAATCCGTCCGAAAGCTCACAGAAGCGTCCTCACTGCATTCAGGTCACCTTCCGGAAAACCGGTAGTTAAACAAGGGAACCCAACTATTTCATTAATTGCCTATCCTGCCGGTGCATTGGAACAAGCTGTTGCAAAAGCTGAAAGCAAGGCAATTCGGGTAAGTCCCGGACAGTCAATTCAGGAAGCTTTGGACAAAGCTGCTCAGGAAAATGCCTGGGTTGTGGCTACTGCCGGTCTGCATAAATTACCTACTACTTTAAAAATTCCTTCAGGAGTTACGCTTGCCGGTGAAGGATTGGCAACCGTCTTATTTCTTGATCCGACTGCGGGTGTCCGCGATGCAATTGTGAATGCGACCGATGATATGCATGATATTACAATCTGCGATTTGGTGGTTGAAGGCGCAAATGATCCTGATCCGGGAAGTGATCCGAACAGCCGACGATCTTACCGAAGCACGGCCAACCGGGGAGGGATTATCTTTTTGGGGCAGCATGAAGGGCAGCTAAAAAATATTACGCTCCGGAATGTGACTGTCAGAAATTGCACTTACAATGGAGTTTTTATTAGTGGTGCTGAAAACCTGAATGTGATTTGTTGTGATTTTAACGAGAATGGCGCCAGTGTGGTTCCGGGACCAAAGTTGCAGCACAATTTATTGCTTACTCATTGCTCAAACATAAGTATAAAAGATAGCCGGCTGGATACCTCACCACATGGCTGCGGAATTTCACTAACGAATTGTTTGGATGCCTCTGTCACGAATTGCGAACTTGCCCGAAATGGATGGTTTGGAATTCTGATAACCGAAAGCAAAAATATTTCCATCACAGGCAACTTGATTGAAGCCAATGACCGAAGTGGTATCATGATTCAATTCCTATATGGTGGTTCGGAAAATGTGACCGTCAGCAACAACATGATTCACTACAACAACGGGTTTGGCGTTGAAGCTTATGCCGGAAAAAATATCAGGTCGGCTAATAATGCCTTTGCCGGAAATGGCACCGACCAGAAATCGAATGAGAAAATTAGTGCCGAAAAATATATAATAATGAACTAAAGAATATATCAGAACTGCCGGGTTTTAGTGCCTGCGGGGTCATGTACAAGAAAACTATGAAAATTTTAAACCTAATTATTACACTCCTCATTCTGGGTTTTTCTGCCTGTTCTCAGGAAAAGACCCCTGAAGTTTCTACCGGAACTTTAATTTTTCAATCTGGATTTGAGCCAGATTCGAAAGTTGTTGCCAAAGGATCGGATGCCGATATTATTGGTGTTGACCGTTCTTTTGCCGATCACAACGATTGGGTAAATGGATTGGACAATCATCCGGATATTGGCAATTTTAATTTGCAATATCAGGGAGGAGATTCGACTATGCGCTTTGCCAAAATCATTTCGGAACCTGGAAATCCCTCGAATCATGTGCTCCATTTCTGGTTGAACGAACCGAATGTGGAAGGTTCAAAAGGTCGTATTCAGGGCAATCTGTATGGGAATAAAGGCATGAAAGAGTTCTACCAGTCGGAGCGGATTTTTCTGCCCAACGATTTCAATACAGTTCGCACTTTTCCTGATAAAATTAGTTGGCTTACCATTGCCGAATTTTGGAATAACATTACCTGGAGTCAGACCGTGCCGTATGGTTTTCGGATCACTCTTGGAATCGGGAAACCAGTTACCACCGAAAGCGATTTGTATTTTATATTAGATGGACAGGATTGCCAGCTGTTTGCCGATGGCAGTCAGAAATATACCACCCTTTGGTCAGAGACCAATCAGAAAGTAAAAGTTCCCATCGGGAAATGGTTTACGCTTGAATATTACTACAAAGAAGGCGATGCCAACAATGGTAAATTTTATATGACAATTCAGCAAGACGGAGGGAGTAAGGAAGTAATTTATAACCTGACCAAAATTACGCACAACACAAAAGATCCAAATCCTGATGGAGTAACTGATTTTAACCCGATCAAGTTGTACACCTCCAAGCAGTTGATCAATTATATGAAAAGTCAGGGAAAAACCCTGCAAATATATTGGGACGATTTTAAACTTTGGAAAGACAAACGACCCTGAGATAAATCACAAACGACATTGTTTTATAACATTTTTTAACTTTTCGAATTAATGCAATCGATTGTAATTAAATCCTAATTTTGAATGACGAAGATTTTTTCAAAAAAAATCATATCTAATCTAAACCAAAAACTTATGAAAGAGAAACATGGATTAAAGAAAGCCATGGGGCTTTTAGTACTTTATCTCTTTACCTTTTCTGTTTTGCTTCCTACTGTATCTGCTGCAGATGCAACAGCAGTGGTGCAACAACAAAAATCCATTAAAGGTAAAGTTTTAGATGAAACCGGCACCCCAATTCCCGGGGTTTCAGTGTCTGTAAAAGGAACATCAACCGGAACAATTACCAACAACGACGGTGTTTTCAACTTAAACCTTCCGGCAGAAGCCAAGGTGGTTGTTTTTTCATTTGTGGGAATGAAATCACAGGAAGTTGCGGTTGGTAATAAAACTACGTTTGACATTGTTCTCAAGGATGAAACCATAGGTCTGGAAGAAGTTGTTGCGGTAGGTTACGGAACCCAAAAGAAAGAAACCGTGGTGGGTTCAATAGCACAAGTATCTAACGAAGAACTCAAACGTACAGGCAGTGTATCCGACCTCCGGCAGGCTTTGACCGGCCAATTGCCCGGAGTTGTGGCACTTACCACGTCTGGCGAGCCCGGAGGTGTTTTGACCGGAGAAAGTGCTACCAATATTTTTATTCGTGGCCAAAATACATGGAACGGTGGGCAACCACTAATCTTGGTTGATGGTGTTGAACGTAGTATGAACAATATCGATGTAAACGAAGTTGCCAGCATTTCAGTACTGAAAGATGCTTCGGCTACTGCCGTTTTTGGGGTTAAAGGAGCAAATGGTGTTATCCTTATTACTACCAAACGAGGTTCGGAAGGTAAAACAACCCTGAATTTTAATTACACTACAACCGGATCAATGTTATCAAAACAGCCGGATAAACTGGACTCTTATGCAGCAATGATGGCGAAAAATGAAATCATTGAACGGGAAGGTGTACTAAACCAGCCATCATGGGGCGCTTACGTTCCTTATGATATTGTAACCCGATACCGGTTGCCTCAAACTGCAGAGTATGCCTACATTTACCCCAATGTCGACTGGGAAGATGAAATGTTTAAAACCATGGCATTATCGCACCGAATGACACTTAGTGCTCAGGGAGGAAGTAAAGCTGTTCAGTATTTTGGATCATTGGCCTATTTGCACGAAGGTGATATGTTTACCGACTACAATAATGGTAAAGGTTACGATCCGAATTACAACTACGACCGTTTTAACTTCAGGAGTAACATTGATATAAAACTGACCAATACCACCAAATTTAAACTGAATTTATCAGGCTATTACAGTCTGAAAAATACCAATTATAACAATCAGGGTAGTACAAGTAGAGCAGACTCGTGGATGTGGTCAGCAACATATAGGCTGGCACCAAACCTGTTTTTGCCCATGTATGAAGATGGGCGCTGGGGTGCTTATCAGGAAGGCGGAAATAATACCGTTAACCCCTTGGCCATTGTTTACAACATTGGGATCAGGCAAACGCGTACCACACAGTTAAATTCCGATTTTAACCTGGAACAAGATCTTAGCTTTATTACCAAGGGTTTAAATGCCAAAGCTTCATTGTATTTTGATAATAGTATTCGTTCGGAAGGTGGTATTTACGATGTGAATAACCATGGACGTGCCAATGAAGCAGCAACTAACATTAAGTTTACCCAGATTTACCCTATGCTGTATAAAGGTCCTGATCAGGATCCTAGCGAATACACGGCTTATCTGCCTGTAAGTAACGAAGAGTATAGCTGGATTATTCGCCCTTGGACTATCAATGAAGAAACCGTAGGTGATGGCGCAAACTTTACCAGCGGCATTCCGGTTGACCGCAGATTAATGTACCAGATGCAATTAAATTATGCCCGTAATTTTGGTTCACACAATGTTTCTGCAATGGGTGTATTTAAACGTGAAGAATCGGCCTTTGGAAGCGCTTTCAAGAGCTACCGTGAAGATTGGGTTTTCCGGGCAACGTATGACTACAACTCAAAATATTTATTAGAAGTGAATGGGGCATATAACGGATCAGAGCAATTTGGACCTGGATATCGCTTCGACTTCTTCCCATCAGTGGCATTAGGCTGGCTCATTTCCAACGAAGAATTCTTTAAAGTAAAATGGGTTGATAAATTGAAACTGAGATACAGTATGGGTAAAGTGGGTGATGATAAAGTAAGCGGTAGTCGTTGGCTGTATGATTCGCAGTTTGCTTATGGCGGCAGTGCCAATTTAAATGAATTAACCACTAGTTCCGCTACTGGATTGAGTCCTTATAATTTCTATCGCGAATCGGTGGTAGGCAACCCGAGCATCCATTGGGAAAATGCCTTGAAAACCAATGCCGGATTTGAGATGAGCATATTGAGAAACTTAGTCACTTTAAATGCTGATTATTTTACTGAAGACCGTACCGATATTTTTCTGACGGGAAGCCAGAGAAATATACCTGCATTTTTTGGGGCAACACCACCAAGTGCCAACTTAGGGCGAGTTAAATCAAAAGGTTTTGAAATACAACTTGGGTACAATAAAGAGATCAACAAAAATGTTAAGGTTTGGGCCGACTTATCTGTCTCGCATAACGAAAACAAGATTATAGAGCGTGATGATGCACCTCTTCAGCCTGACTATTTGAAGGCAAAAGGCTTCCCGATTGGACAGCAAAGAAGTGTTTTGAAGACAGAATTTTACGACAATTGGGATGAAGTCTATGCAAGTATTCCGACCGAAAACAACGACCTTCAAAAACTTCCCGGTTATTACGATTTAATCGACTTTAATGCGGATGGAATTATTAAAACCAGCGAAGACACTCCGCCAGTTGGTTATTCTGAAATTCCGCAAAATACGGCAAGCCTCTCTTTAGGCGCAAACTATAAAGGACTAAGTCTGATGGTGCAGTTTTACGGTGTAAATAATGCAAATCGCTTTGTTACATTCGATAACTATAATAGCGATATGGACATTTTATATGGACATGTAAGTGACTATTGGTCAAAAGATAATCCAAATGCAACTTCATTCTTGCCAAGATGGAAAACACAGGCAGAAAACATAGGCGACTACTTCCAGTACGATGCCTCCTATCTTCGTTTAAGAACTATTGAGATGGCCTATTCATTCAATCAGCTTTATTGGGTGAAACAAGCAGGATTTTCGAATCTAAGGCTTTTCCTGAATGGAAACAACATCTTTTTCTGGTCTAAATTGCCCGATGACAGGGAACAGACCTACACGGGTGGAAGTGCAACAGAAGGAGCTTATCCAACTGTAAAGAGGATTAACCTGGGAATTGAATTAACTTTTTAAGATTTACAGAAATGAAAAAGATAAATCAGTATATAAAATCTGGTCTCCTGTTTCTGATGTTGGTTTTGGGTTCAACATCGTGTGAAGACTATTTGGATAAAGCGCCCGGAGCCGATATTACCGAGAAAGATGTTTATGGAAACTTTCAAAGTTTTCAGGGCTTTGTAGAAGAAATGTATAACTGCATTATGGACCCTGATAAAGGGGGAGCCTGGAACAAATATTTATTTGCCGACGAGACTCTGAATAATTATCAGTACAACTTTGACTTAGGTAATTATTGGGGAAATGAAGCCTACTTTTTTGGTAGCGATGTTACACCGGCAAAATTGGCCAGCAACACAACCCGCGACAGAAGAGTTTGGGAATGGGCCTGGTATGGTATCCGAAAAGCCAATATGGCTTTGGCAAAGATCGACGAAGAGGGCTTATTTGAAGGAACACCGGAAGAGAAAGACCATATCAAAGGACAAGCCTTGTTCTTCCGCGGATGGTTTTATTTCGAAATATGCCGGTATTGGGGCGGTATGCCATATATAACTAAAGTATTAGATCCTAATGAGGATATGGTTTCTGCAGAATTTAAACGGCTTACGTTTCAGGAAACAGCTAAAAAAATGGCTGAAGACTTTCGTGCAGCAGCCAATCTTTTGCCAAATCATTGGGATAAATCTGTTCCCGGACAAAAAACATTAGGCCATAACCGTGACCGAATCAACAAATTTCATGCATTGGGTTATTTAGGAAAAGTATTGCTTTACGCTGCCAGCCCAATGATGAATGAAGAAGCAAAAGGCACCAACACATACGATCAGGCACTTGCGAAACAAGCGGCCGAAGCTTTTGGCGAATTGTTGAAACTAGCTGACGAAACCAGTATTTATAAGTTGCAAACATGGGCAACATGGACCGATAATTTTATCAAATTAAACAACCTTCGCCCAGGTGGAACAGAATGTATTATGATGCCAACAGTCTATGACCGCAGCAGGGTAAGAAACTCAACACTTGGAGCAATCAGTCCTTCTTCATTCGGTTTGAATAGCGGAAATAATGCAGACGTTCCTGCTCACAACTTTACTAAAAACTATGCGATGGCCAATGGGTTACCTATTGATGATCCTGCATCAGGCTACAATGCCAACGATCCATGGACTGGCCGCGAACCTCGTTTTTATAAAGATATTGCTATTGATGGAGAGAAATGGTGGTCAACTGCCGGTGCCGATCAGTTTGCACAATTATACACAGGTGGACGTCACCGGTCACAAATTAACCCGCCCAGCGTCACCGGATATTATCAAAAGAGGTTTAGTGGGCTAAGTCCCACCTATTCGTTATCAGTGGCTGGTTCGCTTATGGCTTATATTCCTTACTTGCGCATGGCTGATATCTACCTGATGTATGCCGAAGCTGTAAATTTCAGTACAGGAGGAAATCCTCAGGCAACGTCGGGCAACTATACTTTAACTGCCGAACAAGCAGTAAATGTGGTTAGAACCCGCGCTCAACTGCCAAATCTTCTTCCAAAATATACTGCAAGTAAAGACGTATTTTTTGAGGAAATCGTCAGAGAAAGGGCTGTTGAACTTGCTTTTGAAGGTGCCCGCTTTTGCGATTTGCGCAGATGGAATAGAAATTGGGATCCTCGATATTTAGATAAAACCGCAATTGATTTCGACAGAGGAACTAACGGGAAACCTATTAACATTAAAGAAAGGCTTATTGTAAAGCGAATAGCCGAAAAGAAGCACAACTGGCTGCCTATTCAGGTTAAATTTACGAAACAATACGAGGGTTTTCCACAAAATCCAGGATGGTAGTCTTCGAATTTAAAAATTTAAAACTCTAAGAAATGAAGATAAAATATTATATCGTATTAGCCTTTCTGAGTATAGCAATATTATTTGGAACAAATAATGTTTGGGCTCAAAAGGAAAAGCTGATAACCGTCGAGTCTGTGGTAAATGACGAAGAAGGGAACCCCGTTGTAAATGCTGAAGTATTTGGTGGAAGCGGTTTTGCTAAAACCGATGCTCAAGGGCGGTTTTCTATTTTGATGGAAGCTGATTCAAAAGTTATATTTGAAGCAATAGGATTTCAAAGTATTACCCTTACCATTGACGAAGTGAACAACCTGACCAAGGTTGTACTGAAAAAAAGCATATTCATGTATGGAAGTGAGCCAAAAGTTGATTTGGCCTTTCGCAAAGCATATGCAGGCGATGTTGTTAGTTTCACAAGTACAGTTAAAACGAATGATATTATTGGCTACGACAATTCGAATTGGGCCAATGATGTTTTAACTGGTCGTACCTTGGGGATGTTAGGCAGCAACAATATACGCGGACTTGGCATTGGAATTAATGTTGCCGATATTACAGGCAGCGGGTTAAATGCCGGGAATGCTTTATTTATTGTTGATGGTTTGCCTCGTGATATTGAATCGCTGCGACTGACTGAGATTGAAAGTATAACCGTACTTAAAGATGTAAATGCTGCGGTGCTATATGGCAGTGCTGCTGTAAACGGGGTTATTTTGATTACCACTAAACGCGGAGAAGCATTTAAAAAGAAAACTGACTTCACATTTAATTATGGTATATCCACTCCGAGATCTCTGCCAAACTACCTGAATTCGGCTGATTACATGACCTATTATAACCAGGCTCGTGCAAACGATGGTTTATCTGCTCAGTTTGCAGATGCTACCATCGAAAACTTCCGTTCAGGAAATAAATATCGTTATCCAAACAATGATTACTACTCACGCGAGTACATGAAATCATTTAAAAGTTATTTCGATTTGACAGGCCAATTCTCTGGAGGTAACGAAATTGCCAAATATTACTCCAATGTTGGCTGGTATTCTGCAGGAGGTATTCTCGATTTTGGCGAGGCTGCCAATGCACGAAACAACGTTTTTAATGTTCGTGGTAATGTTGACTTAAAGATTAACAACTGGATTAAAACATCGATTGATGGCTCATCCATTTTTGCCAACAACAGAAGTCAGCGTGGTTCATTTTGGAATGCCGCAACAACAACCCGGCCTTACGAATTGACACCCCTTCTTCCTTTTGACCTGATCGATCCAACCAACTCATTACTGGTTGGCCGGAAGAATGATGTTGACGGTCGTTATCTGCTGGGTGGAAACGCCAGTTTCCTTACTAATCCAATAGCTGACAGTTATGCTGCCGGTAAAGTTGAAACCATTGGGCGTAAATTTTCATTTAATAACCGGGTCGATTTTGACCTGAATAAGGTGACCGAGGGATTATCCTTCCACACAAACATTAGTTTCGATTATTATACCAGGTACACCCAAACCATCGCAAATGAATATTCAGTATACGAACCAGTTTGGAGTGCCACTGAAGATAAAATCACCAGCCTTGTTCAGCGTGGTAAAGATGCTCGTCCCGGTACGCAGATTGTTGGAGGAACAACTTTCAACAGAAGATTTGGTTTTTATGGACTGTTTAGTTACGATCGCACCTTCAAAGAAGTTCACCACGTAACCGGCTCTTTACTTGGTTATGGCAGTAGTTTCAAAGAACAGGGCGATTTTCAGGGCGGACGCCATGCTCATGTCGGACTTCAACTGGCCTATACTTTCGACAAAAAATACATGGTCGATTTTAGTGGTGCCTATATTAATTCAGTGAAATTACCAGAAGGAAATAAAGGTGGATTCTCTCCAACAGTAGGTCTGGCCTGGATTATTAATTCTGAAGATTTTATGTCCTCAGTCAGCAATGTTGATTTATTAAAAATCAGATTCTCAGCTGGTATGTTAAATTCAGATTTGCCTATTGGTGGTTTTTACTACTATGACAACCGCTACACTACTTCAGGAAGTTATGCCTGGAACGAGAGTTTAAGAAGCCGTAGTGGAGTTGCTTCAAGCTGGAGCGACAATCCCAATTTAGGTTTTGCTAAACGTAATGAGCTAAATTTGGGCATCGAAGGTTTGTTTTTCAAGAAGACTCTGGGTGCTGAAGTAAACTTGTTTTACGATGTTTACAACGATTTAATTGTTCGTCCGAGCACTACATATCCTAGTTTTTATACCGATTTTATTCCATACCAGAATTTCGGTTCCGAAAAATATCAGGGAGTAGAGTTTGGTCTGAATTTTAATAAGTCTTTTGGAGACTGGACCGTTTTCATTGGAGCCAATGCACTTTATGTCACTTCTGAACGGACAAAAGTTGATGAAGTTTACAACAATGCATATCAATACAGGCAGGGACTTCCGGCAGATGCTACTTTCGGTCTGGAAGCTTTGGGTCTTTTCCAGGATCAAACAGAAATTAATAACAGTCCTGTTCAATTATTTGGAACGGTAAAACCCGGTGATATAAAATACAAAGACCAAAATGGCGATGGATATGTTGATGCCAATGATGAGGTTTATATTCGTCGGTATCAGAATCCATTTTCTGGCGGTTTGCAAGTAAAGGTAACTTATAAAAACCTCACTTTGTTTGTATTGGGTGAAGGTCGTACAGGGGCAGATACGTTTAAGGAAAGTGCCTACTATTGGATTGACGGAAATAAAAAATATTCGGAATTGGTGCTTGGTGCATGGACTCCTGAAACAAAAACCACAGCAACTTATCCGAGGTTAAGTTCACAAACAAACAATAATAACAATCGCCGATCGACTTATTGGTTGTATAACAACGACTACTTCCAAATCCAGAAAATTCAATTGACCTGGAACACTCCGGAATCTATTGCCAAATCAGTTTTAATGAAAAATTTAGACTTATTTGTGGATGCTTCAGATGTTTTTCAATTCGCAAAGAATCGGAAAATCAGAGATCTTAATACTGGAGGCGAGCCTTATTACCGTACCTTTTCAATAGGTATTAAAGCTAATTTTTAATTAACTTTAAAAAATAAAATTATGAGATTATATAAAATATTTTCATTTCTGTTGGTTTCAATCTTTCTCTTCACTGCATGTGAACTGTTAGATCCCAAAGACGATAACCACAGTACCATCGATAGGGTTTACAATGATCCAGCTTATGCAGAAGGCTTATTGATCAGGGCATTTACCTATATTCCTACTAATGATTACCGTTGGGATGAAGTGGCAACCGACGATGCAGTATCTAACGACAAGCTAAACACCTTTACAAGAATGGCTAAAGGTGAATGGTCTGCATTGAACGACCCTCAAAATGTATGGGATAACAGTAACAGGGCAATTTTGTACATCAATGAATTCTTGTCTGTTGTTAACGATGTCACCTGGAAGTCGACTAGTAAAGAACAAAATGACTTGTTTATCAGACGTTTGAAAGGCGAATCTTATGCGCTAAGAGGTCTGTTTAAATATTTTCTTTTGCGTAATCATGGAGGATTTGGTCCAAGTGGAGAGTTGTTGGGTACACCCATATACAACGAATTCTTGAAAACGGCATCAGATTTTTCGAAACCCAGAGCAACTTTTACAGAATGTGTGAACAGCACTTATGCCGATTTTACCGAAGCACTTAAATATCTTCCGATGGACTATGGGAATGTGGCTAATTTAGCTGCTTTACCCGCCGGATTTGGAGAAGTAACTGATGTCAATAATTACAATACCGTGTATGGCGATTTTTCTCGGCAAAGAGTAAGTGCCCGCATTACCAAGGCTCTCAGGTCGCGTTTGGCATTGTTGGCCGCCAGTCCTGCTTTTAATGCAAGCGATGATCAAAATTTATGGCAGAGTGCTGCTAACTTTTCAGCAGAGTTACTAAACGATTTAGGTGGTGTTAGTGGTTTGGATGCCAAAGGACACATCTTCTATCTTGCTGCGCAGGTCACAGAGGCAAACCTTACAAGTGGCGATTTAAAAGATCTGAAAGAAATTCTTTGGAGAAGACCGGTTTATTCTGACAACGTTCGCGAAGTCGCTAATTTTCCACCATCACTTTTTGGTAATGGAAGAGTTAACCCGACCCAGAATTTGGTTGATGCATTCCCGATGGCTAATGGTTATCCGATTACAGATGCAAACTCGAAATATGATCCTACCAAGCCCTATACAGGCAGAGACCCTCGTTTGGCACTCTACATTGTATTTAATGGCAGCAGTATGAAGAGTACAACTATTCAAACCGGAGTCGGTGGTGGTAATAATGCAGTAGATGCTATACCAACTTCTACTCGTACAGGATATTATTTGCGAAAATTATTGCGTGAAGAAGTAAATGCCAATCCAGCATCTCTGTCAACTCAGCAGCATTTTCAAACGCACATCCGGAATACAGAGCTCTATTTGAATTATGCCGAAGCCGCAAATGAAGCTTGGGGCCCTGACGGAAAAGGAACAAATGCATATTCGGCAAAAGATGTCATTGCAGCTATTCGCAAACGTGCTGGTATTACTCAACCTGACGCTTATCTTGCAACAGTTACAACTAAAGAACAAATGCGCACCTTGATACGCAATGAGAGAAGACTTGAGTTGTGCTTTGAAGGATTCCGTTTCTGGGATCTGCGTCGTTGGAAGGAAAATTTAACTATTCCGGCCAAAGGTGTAAAGATCGATGGCTCTACTTATACCTATTTTACTGTTGAAGAGCGTGCATATAACAATGAGTTTATGCATTATGGCCCAATTCCTGACAGAGAAGTTATTAAGTTCAGTTTCATCCAGAATAAAGGTTGGAATTAATTAAATTTAAGCTTAAAAGTTATACTATGAAAAAACTATTATTAATACTATCACTGATAATCGGGTTGATTTCATGCGAAAATTTCGACGTAGAACATCCTGATTTCGTTTATACTTCAGGGTTCTTCCCTTACCAGTTTCCAGTCAGGACCCTGGTGCTAGGTGACTATATTTATGACAATACCAACGACAATGCGCATAAATTTGTTGTTTCAGTGGCCATGGGTGGAGTTTATGAAAACACAAAAGACCGGGAATTTGTATTTGAAGTGGACAATAATTTGTGTAATAATATTTTATTTAAAAGTGGCGGTGACCAGATAAAAGCTCTTCCGAGTAATTATTACACTTTAAGCTCATCAAATAAAATTGTTATTCCTAAAGGGAAAATGAATGGTGGCGTTGAAGTTCAGTTAACCGATGCTTTTTTTGCTGACCCTTTGGCAATCAAAAATACCTATGTTGTTCCCCTCAAACTGAAAGAATCTGCTGATGTCGATACCATTTTGGTAGGTAAATCTTCAAATTCTTCTGCCGATCCACGAATTGCTTCACAATGGAATATCGCTCCTAAAAACTTTACCATGTTTGTAGTTAAATATATCAACGAATATCATGGCAACTATTTCCATTACGGATCATGCAAGGTGAAAAATGCTGCGAACGAAGAAGTTGGATCGACAACTTATAGCACTCCTTATGTTGAAAATAATGCTGTTGCAAAACTGACAACATCAGGTCGGAATCAGGTTTCTCTCTCGACCAATTTCCGTTCGACTATTATGACTGGTAATTATAATTTGTTATTGACCTTTAACGGCAATAGCTGTACGGTTTCTGCGGATGCAGGATCGGCCTATACCATTACCGGAACTGGCGAGTTTAAAAAACAAGCTTATGAGTGGGGAAATAAGAAAAGAGATGGTATTGTGCTGAAATACACCGTTTCGAATGCAACGAACAAATACGAAGCTGATGAAGTATTGGTAATAAGAGATCGGGCGGTTATTATGGAAACATACCTTCCCGTTCTTAAGTAATCCGATAAATAATATGAACTATAGCTAAGCTATTGGCTTAGCTATAGTTTCTTCATTAATTTCCATTTAGTAGCAAATTCACTTTTCAGAAATTGCTTTTTTATACCCGAAACAACAGAGGGAAGTTTGTTGGGTAAGAAAAATTCTTGAATTCCCTTCTCTTCAATGACCTCCGGAAACCAACCTAAACCAATTGAAATGAAATGCAACGCAGGTTTGAGACGCACATGTTCAATCGGAAAACCATATACTCTGATTGCCATACTGATATGCTTTTCCTTTCATTTCACATTCGCGCAACTAAACGCTTCTCAGTTGGAAGCCAAAAAATTGTTATCACGGCTTAATTTAAATTCTAATGGTCTTGAACAGGTCAATCTGTCGCAGAAGAACCCGGAACAAGCTACCCTAAATCTGCTTAAATACTATCAAAACCACACTTCGGTAAAACATCCGATTGACCGAAAGTTGAAAACTGACGGTTTGGGAAAATCAGCTTCTGCCGGAGAAATGCAGGCTGCAGACAAAGCACTGAAGCACATATTCGTCGGACAATCGGCCTACCCACCTTACTTTTGCGGCGATGATATTGACTGGGGAACACGCCCCGTGCCTGATAACGAATGGGTATGGCAACTCAACCGCATGTCGTTCTGGGGTTCGATGGCCCGGGCCTACTGGCACACCGGCGATGAAAAATACGCCAAAGAATGGGCTTATCAACTGGTTGACTGGACGCGCAAAAACCCGAACGACGAGCAGCACAAACACGCCTGGCGATCCATCGAAGCCGGAATCCGTGGACATTCGTGGACTTCGCATTTTCAGTATTTCATCGATTCACCAAATTTTACGCCTGAAGTGCTGACTGCGTTCCTGAACAGTTGTTTTGATCATGCCGATTATTTAATGACCGTTTATCGCAGCAAAAGTAATTGGGGATTAATGGAAGCCGAAGGTTTGGCTTTTATTGCCATGACTTTTCCCGAATTTAAAGATTCTGAAAAATGGCTCACTGAAGCCATCCGAAGACTAAACAACGAAATTGATTTACAGGTATATCCCGATGGGCACCAACGCGAACTGGCCATGGGTTATCACCTGGGTTGCATCGAATGGTTTATTCGTACTTACGACCTTGCCCGGATGAATGGTCGAACGAATGCTTTCCCCGCTTCGTACGAGCAAAAAGTTCAGAAGATGTGCGAAGTACCCATGAAACTTTGCCATCCGGATGGAACTAATCAACAGTTTGGTGATGCCTGGGCCGGAAAGCCGGATCAACATCAAAAAAAATTTCAGGAATGGGCTGAACGTTTTAACCGGCAAGATTTTCTGTACCTCGCAACCGATGGCAAAGAAGGTAAAAAGCCTGATTCAACAGCTTATGCACTGCCATACAGTGGACTTTATTCCATGCGCAGTTCTTGGAACAAAGTTGCCATTTGCCTCATTTTGAAATGTGGTCCCGATGGCGGAGGACACAGCCAGCCTGACAACGGAACCTTTGAACTTTCGGCTGGTGGACGGAATCTGATGCCCGATGCCGGTAGCTACATTTATAGCGGCGATCCCGAAAACCGGGCATGGTTCAGGCAAACCAAAGTACACCAAACGCTTACCCTGAACGGCGAAAATTCGAAATACGCCCCCAAATTAGTACTCTGGAAGCCGGGCAAAACAAACGACATTTTGGTAGTTGAAAACCAAAGTTACGAGAACCTAAAGCACCGCCGTTCTATTTTCTTTATCGATAAAAAATACTTCATTGTTGTTGATGAAGCCATCGGAAAGGCCACCGGTGAAGTCGATATTCATTTTCAGCTTGCTCCGGGTGCCGGAGTCGCTGTTTCCAACTACGATAATTTTTCGGTTCACTCCAATTTTTCGGAAGGCTGGAATGTTCTCGTGCAAACCTTTCCCCAAGCCGGCCTTGAGCTCTCCGAAGAAGAAGGACAGGTTTCATTCCTCTATACGAAAAAAGAACCACGTCCGGCATTTCGTTACCGGATTGCCAAAACACAGGAGGATATAAATGTCCGGTTTGTGACCTTAGTTGCTCCCTACGATAAACAACTTCCCGATATCAAATTCAGGATTGTTGACCATCCGGAAATTGGTTCATCCACACTGAAACTTGAAATTCAGGAGAACGGTAAAAAGAAACAAATCGGCTACTCACTTTAATAACCAGATAATAAAATTTTGGAACCCCGAATTGGGTTCAATCTTATAAAAGACTAAAACCAACTAAATCGATAAACATGAAACCTAAATTCCATTTACTAATTTGCATGTTGTGCCTGACTATTTTATTATCAGCAGCAACGCAAGCCTGTGGTAATAATTTATTGCCCGACGAAAAACAAATTCCAAAGCTTGAAAATCCAATATCGGTAACATACCTTAAAAGTAACCTGCGAAAATCGCAACCCCGTTTGGTGATTAATTCCGACCTCGAAAAACTGGTAAAAAGCAAACTGAAAACCGACGCGGTTATCCAGAACATGTACAAAGCTGTGCAGGCAAATGCCGACGAAATTCAAAAACTGCCTTTGCTGGAACGTAAACTCGAAGGCCGTCGGTTGCTGGGTGTGAGCCGCGAAATGCTTCGCCGAATCAATATGCTTGGTATGGTTTACCGAATCGAAAAAGACCCGAAAGTGCTGGCACGCATCAACGAGGAAGTAATTGCTGTTTGCAACTTCAAAGACTGGAATCCTTCCCATTACCTCGATGTGGGCGAAATGAGCATGGCGGTTGCAATTGCATTAGATTGGACAGCCGGAAAGTTGCCAAAAGCAACCATCGAAATGGCAAAAAATGCACTGATAGAAAAGGGCATCAAACCCAGTTGGCCTGCCAGCGGTAACCAACCCGGCTGGGCATTCGGTCACAACAACTGGAACCAGGTTTGCAATGGCGGGATGATTGCTGCTGCAATCGCCATTGCCGAAAAAGACCCCGAACTGGCTGCCAAAACCATTGCACGGGCACTCGACGGGATGGTAAATGCGCTGGTTCAGTACCAACCCGATGGCGTTTATCCTGAAGGCTCAACCTACTGGGCTTACGGAACAAGTTTCACGATTATGACTGCTGCCATGCTCGAAAGTGCGTTTGGCACCGACTTCGGAATTGCCGATTATCCCGGGCTGAAAGAAAGTGCTGTTTACCGCGTGTTGATGAATACACCTTCGGGCTGGTACTACAATTTTGCCGATTGCGGCGACAAACGTGGCGATGGAGGTGATGTGGCACTTGCCTGGTTTGCCTATAAAACCGGAAACAAAGCGTTTTTCGAAAAAGAACGATTTCTGAAACCTACTGAAGAATTGGGCGAACTTTCGCGCATATCAGGCGCTGCATTGGTTTGGATGTCGCAATACGTTGAAAAGGAAGGGGTAAAAGTTCCGCAAAACTGGAAAGGCGACGGAAGCAACCCGATTGTGATTTTTACCGGTGCCGAAAACGACCCGCACAATTACTATTTTGGCGGAAAAGGAGGACGTGGAACCACAAGTCATGGAAACATGGATGCCGGTTCATTTATTTTCGAGTTGAACGGCGTGCGATGGAGCATCGACCCGGGTAACCAGAATTACAATACGCTTGAGCAAGCAGGTTTCGATTTGTGGAACAGCACCCAAACTGGCCAGCGTTGGACTTTACTCACCAAAAACAATTACGGGCACAGCACTGTAACCGTAAACGATTCGTTGTTCGTCAACAACGGCCAGGCAACTTTGGTTAACTTTCAGGATGGAAAAACGCCTTCAGCAACATTCGATTTAACAGCAGTGTTCGGCGATAAATTAAAAAGTGCAAAACGCACTTTCCTGAAAGACAGTCCACTTTCTGTTATCATCGAAGACAATATCGAAACCAACGAAAAAACACAATCAATTACCTGGCAAATGCTTACGCAGGCCGATGTTGAATTTGTGAAAGGCGGTGCAATCCTGAAACAGGACGGCAAAACATTGAAATTGAAAAACCTTTCTCATCCAGAATTACAGTTGTCGGTAGTTTCTCTTTACCCGGCGCCACTTAAACTCGACAGACAAATAGAAGGCTTGAAACGCATCGAAATCCGCATTCCGGCCTGGACGATTCAGGGTGGGAAAACAAATATTAAATTCAGGTTGTCAGGAAATTGAATTGTGATTTAACTAATCAAGGGTTGAAGCCCTTATTTCGTTACACTGTTGATAATCATTAAGGTAAAGATGATTCAACGATTAACTCCGAAGGAGTTTAATTTGAATAACCCCGGGATTAATCCCGGGGTTCAGAATGGGAAGAAACGAAAAGGCTCATCCACGCCTTCTCGAAAAAGAGAGAAACTTGTCTGAGCCGCAAATTGAAAAGATGATTAAAATGAATTTACTAAATAGGAATTTTATCAGAACAACGATTTTAACAACGATTTTCGCTTTATTTCTTACTTGCTCTTTACAAAGTCAGGATAAAACCGAATACGAGTTGCAAAATCCCATTACGGTTTCTTACCTTAAAAAGAACCTGAAAAAACAGTCGCCCCGCCTGGTTTTGAATAAAGAGATTGAAAAAAATCTCAAGGCGAATTTAAAGACCGAGCCGTTGTTGCAAAACATCTACAAAACCATAAAATACAATGCTGAAGAAGTTTTGACAAGGGAATTAATCACGCTCGATATTCCTGAAAACCCTGAATCTCAAAAAAATCAGTTGGGTATTTCGCGCGATTTTTTATTTCGGGTAAACATGATTGCCATGGTTTATCGTATCGAAAAAGACCATCGGATGTTGAACCGGCTGAACGACGAAGTGATTGCTGCCTGCAATTTCCCTTCGTGGAATCCAAAGCATTTTCTCGATGTGGGCGAAATGTCACTTGCAATTGCACTCGCGCTTGACTGGACTGCAGGAGACCTTCCAAAATCAACAATCACTTTGGCTAAAAAATCATTAATCGAAAAAGGAATAAAAACAAGTTGGCCCGAAAACGGCAGCACGCCTTCGTGGGTAAACAATACCAACAACTGGAACCAGGTGTGCAATGCCGGAATGATTGCCGCCTCAATTGCTGTTGCTGAACTGGAGCCTGAACTGGCTGCCAAAACCATTTCGCGGTCAATCAATGGAATGAATAACGCACTTCGCGAATATACACCTGACGGCGCTTACCCCGAAGGACCAATTTACTGGGGTTATGGAACCCAGTTTTCGGTGGTTACTGCTGCTATGTTTGAAAGTGCTTTTGGTACCGATTTTGGCCTTTCTAAATTTCCGGGATTTCTGGAAAGTGCAGTTTATGCCATGCTCACCATTTCGCCTTCAAATAAATTGTACAGCTATGCCGACTGCAACGAAGAGGCTGAAGCTTACGGAACTTTTACATTAAGCTGGTTTGCAGCCAAAACAGGGAACAAAACTTTTCTGGATGAAAAATACTTTTTGACTTCGCCTGAAGAAATAAAAAACTTTTCGAGGCTGGCAGGCGCCGGTTTGGTTTGGACAGCTCAGTTTTCAGAAAAGGTGACAACTCCGCTTCCCACGGCATGGAAGGGCGGAGGAGCAAATCCTGTGGTGATTTTTACCGGTGGAGGAAATAATTTAAATGGTTTTTATTTTGGTGGTAAAGGGGGTCGCGGAACCGTTAACCACGGCAACATGGATGGCGGTTCGTTTATTTTTGAATTGAATGGCGTGCGCTGGTCAATCGACCCCGGTAACCAAAGTTACGGGTTGCTGGAACGTGCCGGCTTTAATTTGTGGGCAAGTTGTCAGGATTGCGACCGCTGGAAACTACTCACCAAAAACAATTTCGGGCATAGCACTCTTTCGATTAATAACCAGTTGCATGTGGTTGATGGGAAAGCCGAAATCATTGATTTCAAAGATGGTGCGCAACCCACGGCAACCATCGATTTAACACCGGCATTTAGAGGTCAGTTAAAAAGTGCCCAACGCACATTTATAAAAGAGGATGCGGCATCGCTGATTGTCGAAGATAAAATTGAGATTTCAGCTGAAACAAAATGGATTACGTGGCAAATGCTGACACAGGCCGATGTTCAGCCCACAAAAGGTGGCGCAGTATTACGACAGGACGGGCAAACCCTGAAACTTGAAAACCTTTCGCACCCCGAAATCATGGTTTCGGTTATTTCGCTCGACCCGCCTCCGCTGTATTTCGACAAAACCATAGAAAATCTGAAACGCATCGAAATCCGCATTCCGACATGGACGGTGGAAAATGGCAAAATGAATTTGAAAGTCAGGTTGTCAGGAGAATAGAATTTTTGCACCTTGGCTTTAGCCAGGTGATACAGGAATATTGAAGAATAAGGCTTCAGGCTTTAAAATTTTAAATAAAAGAAAATTAAAAGAATGCTATGAAAAAACCAATAATGCTGACAGCAGCTATTTTACTGCTATGCCTTTTGCAGACCGCATTTGCCGCACCTTCCGGTTTCGACACAATTAAAAAACGGGTGATTGAAGCCATAATGAATCACGATGTGGATGACAATCGTGTGGCTTATCTTGTCAATACCTTAAGCAAAGATGGTACCTGGCCCGATATCAATTATCAGGATGTGTCGCGCGAAGGTTTTGAAAACCGGCGTCACCACGAAAACCTAGTTCAGATGGCACGGGCCTATAAAACAAAAACATCGAAGTTTTATAAAGACAAAAAAGTGAAAAGTGCAATCGAACTTGCGTTGAAGCATTGGGTGGAAAAAGATTATTTCTGCGAAAACTGGCACCCGAACCAAATTGGTACCCCAACCAACCTTGTTTATCTGATGCTGCTTATGGGCGACGGACTGCCCAAAGAACTTGTTGACAAGGCACAACCAATAATTGGAAGGGCGAACCTCAACGCTTCCGGTGCTCGTCCAAGCGGCGATCGCATTAAAATTGCAGGAATCCTTGCAAAAAATATTTTGTTTCTGAACGATAAAAAGCAGTTCGATGAGGTAATAAAAGTAATTGAAGGTGAAATAAAATTCAATACAGGTAAGCGTGGAATACAGCACGATTACGGCTTTCATCACCGCGAAGACCGGGTAAATAATACGCTTTCGTACGGTACAGGTTACGCCGATGCTTTTGCCGAATGGGCTGCTTACGTTGCCGGAACCGAATACGCTTTTTCTGAAGAAAAAATTGACCAGCTTATTGATTATTACCTCGATGGAATTTGTAAACAGATGGTTTATGGAAAATTTGAAGACACCGGCACCAAAAACCGCGACATTTCAAGGGCTGATGACAAAAATGCCATGGGAACAGGAACTCCTGAAAAACTACAGACAGCTTCTGATTACCGTAAGCAAGAGCTGGATGAAATTATTAAAATTAGAAAAGGGGAGGTTAAACCAAAATTTTCATTCGACAAATTTTTCTGGCAAACCGAATACTATGTACACCAGCGCCCTAAATATTTTACATCGGTTCGGATGCACTCTACCCGTAACCACAACATGGAAGTACCCTACAACAGCGAAGGCCTGAAAAACCATCACCGTGGCGACGGAACCAATTATATCACGGTCAGGGGCGATGAATATCTGAATACAGCACCGGTTTACGACTGGCAGAAAATTCCGGGGTCCACAATTCTGCAAAAACCGGCAATGCCTTCGCCCGATGAAATTCAGAAACCTGGTTTAACAGATTTCGTGGGCGCTGTTACCGATGGAATGTATGGTGCTGTTAGTTACGATTTTAAAAGTCCACATGACCCTGTTTCAGCAAAGAAAGCCTGGTTCTTTTTCGATAAGGAATTTGTTTGCCTGGGTGCCGGAATAAAATCGCGAGCTGAATTACCAGTTGCCACAACGCTCAACCAGTGTTTGTTGAAGGGTGATGTTTTGGTAGGTGCCAACAATCAGCAATCGACATTAAAAAAGGGCGAAACCCAACTCGAAAATGTAAACTGGGTTTTTCACGATGGTGTGGGTTATCTGTTTCCAAAGCCAGCAAAAATAAATATATCGAACCAAACACAAACCGGAAGCTGGTGGGATATCAACAAACAAACAGATACACCGAAAGAAATGGTAAATCTCGATATGTTCAAATTGTGGATTGACCATGGGAAACAGCCATCGGACGCAAGCTACCAATACATCGTTGTTCCGGCAACCGCCGAGCAGGAAATGGACAAAGCCGGACAGCAAATCGCGATCCTTTCAAACACTTCTGAAATTCAGGCAGTCAATCATTCAGGATTAGGCATCTGCCAAATTGTATTCTATACTTCAGGCGAAATAAAAGTTTCGGAAAATCAGACGATCGGAATGGATGGTCCGGGAACAGTAATGTTGAAAACAGTTGGTGCTGCGGTAAAACAAATTTCGGTTGCCGATCCTTCCCGTAAACTGGGTAAAATCCATATCACTGTTAGCCAAAAAATGGAGAAAAGCGGGGATAATTTCCGCTCATTTTGGAACGAAAAGAAAAGAGTTTCGGAAATATCCATCGATTTGCCACAAACTGTTTATGCCGGACAGAGTGTGACCATCGAATTGTAGATTGCATTTATAAACGAGTAGTATGCTTAAAAATTTAATTTCATCGGTTTGTCTTTTTGTAATAATCCTTTCAGCTTTCGGACAGGTAGGGGAGCAAATTAAAACGATTTCAATCTTACCCGGTGAAAGAATTTGGTCAGGAATAATTAAAGACGGGCAGAAGATGCCTTATGCCAACGGCTATAAATACGACTTCTGGGCCAACAATCAGGAAAACCAGATTCAGCCGCTGTTGCTTGGCAACAAAGGATTATGGGTTTGGAGCGAAGAGCCGTTTGCCTTTGAGATTCAGGAGAATTCGATTTTGATTACCAATGCTAAAGGGGTGGTAAAATCGGGTCATTCGGGAACCACTCTGGCTGAAGCACGAAACTTTGCTGCTGCTTCCTTTTTCCCGGCTTCAGGAAAAATGCCCGATGAGTTGCTATTCTCCAAACCACAGTACAACACCTGGATTGAGCTGACCTATAACCAAAACCAGACAGATGTGCTGAAATATGCACAGGCCATTCTGGACAATGGTTTTGAACCGGGCGTGTTGATGATCGACGATACCTGGCAGGAAGATTACGGCAAGTGGAATTTCCACCCCGGACGCTTCCCAAATCCAAAAGTAATGATGGACAAACTGCACCAAATGGGCTTCAAAGTGATGCTTTGGGTTTGCCCCTTTGTAAGTGCCGACCAAACCATGATTTTTCAGAAACTGATGAAAAATAAGGCATTCCTGATGCAGCAGAAAAAGGATAAGCCAACCTGGGAAAAAGCAACCGATCCGGCCATGATTAAATGGTGGAATGGTTATTCGGCTTTACTCGATTTTACCAATCCGGAAGCAGTAAAATGGTTCAATGCTATGCTTGATGGACTGGTCAGTGAGTTTGGTGTGGATGGTTTTAAACTCGATGCCGGCGATATGAATTTTTATCCAGCCGATGCATTGCCGATGATTCCATCGTCGCCTAACCGTCAGTGCGAATTGTATGCTCAGTTTGGTCTGCGTTTCCCTTTAAACGAGTACCGTGCCTGCTGGAAAATGGCCGGACAACCATTGGCCCAACGCCTTCACGATAAAAACCATAACTGGGAAGATGTACAGAAACTCATTCCGCACATGCTTACCGAAGGATTGGCCGGATATACCTTTTCATGTCCCGACCTGATTGGTGGTGGAAATTACATCAGTTTTCTCGACCTGAAAACTTTTGATCAGGACATGGTGGTTCGCTCTGCGCAGATTCATGCCCTGATGCCAATGATGCAGTTTTCGGTTGCCCCCTGGCGTATTCTGGATGCAGAACATCTGGATGCTGTAAAAGCGGCAACAAAAATCCGCGAGAAATATACTCCTCTTATTTTGGAACTTGCCAAAAAATCAGCAAAGACAGGCGATCCTATTGTGAGTTCGATGGAATATTCGTTTCCAAATCAGGGCTTCGAAAAAGTAACCGATCAGTTTATGCTGGGCCAAACTATTCTAGTAGCTCCGATCACAACAAAAGCAAATATCCGCGAGGTAATCCTTCCAAAAGGCAAATGGATGGCTGACGATGGAACGGTTTATAAAGGTGGAAAAACATATAGTATGGATGTTACAATCAACAGGATTCCCTATTTTCAGTTAATAAATTAAAGATGAAATGAGCATGATTAGAGAAAACACCAATCGGGATGAATATCTTTCTATCATGCGAATTCCATTCGACAATTAAAAAACAAATTATATACGAATGAAACGAATAATACCAATACTCTGTTTTGCTTGTGTTTTTCTGGTTTGTGCAACTTCCTTAAAGAGTCAAACCTATCCTTTAACCGGGCACCCACGTTTGTTTTTCCTTTCGGCTGATGAAGCCACATTGAAGGCCAAACTTAATTCAACGCCGGTTTTAAAACGTGTGCACGATCTGATGATCTCAGAAAGTGATAAGATGCTCACTTTAGCTGTTCAGCAAAGGGTTTTAACCGGGAAACGATTGCTTTCAGTATCGCGCGAAGCTATCCGCCGAATCAGTTTTTTGAGCTACGCCTACCGAATGACCGGCGATGCCCGTTATGCAGCCCGCGCCGAAACAGAGATGCTTGGCATGGCTGCTTTTGTTGACTGGAATCCTACGCATTTTCTGGATGTGGGAGAAATGACCTTGGCTATGGCTATTGGCTACGACTGGCTTTACAGCTACCTAAGCGTGTCCTCACGAACAACGATTGCCTCTGCCATCAAATCAAAGGGTATCGAGAAATCAGCTAATCAGTCATGGCTTACCAGCGACAATAACTGGAACCAGGTTTGCAACGCTGGAATTTCGGCCGGAGTCGCGGCTGTTTTCGATGAAAATCCGACTTATTACCAAACATTGATTGATCGTGCAGTTACTTCTATAAAAATTCCGATGGGCGTTTACAAGTATAATGGCGCTTATCCGGAAGGAATGGGATATTGGGATTACGGAACCACGTTCAACGTCCTATTTATCGATCTGCTGCAACGTATGTGGAGCACCGACAGGCAGCTTCTGGAGGTGGAAGGTTTCTTGAGCACTGTAAATTTTGTCACGCACATGCAGGGAAATGCCACGAAACAATTGAGTGGGGGAGCTTTAAAATCTATCAATCCACTTCCTTTCAATTTTGCCGACTGTGGCAATGGAATAGGTGTTTTGCCTGGAATGTTTTGGCTGGCTGCACGCTCCAGCGATCAAACCTGTATTTATAACGAATTGCAGAAACTGGTTTTTACTTTGGATAACAGTCCTACCGGTCTCACCGGAAACCGGCTTTTGCCCTTCCTGCTTATCTGGAGTATGAATTTATCTATCACCGATTTGCCTGCACCGGTTGAAACAACATATCTGGCTCAGGGCAAAAGTGCTGTCACTGCCATGCGCTCGGGCTGGGGCACCAACGATATTTATCTGGCCATGAAAGGAGGAACACCTTCATCAAACCACGCACACATGGACATTGGTTCGTTTGTGATGGAGGCCAACGATATTCGCTGGGCTGCCGATCTGGGTATGAGTGATTATAATGCGCTCGAAACCAATGGGGTAGATTTGTGGAATATGAGCCAGACATCAGAACGCTGGGATGTATTTCGATACAACAATATGGCACATAACACACTAACAATTAATGGGAAAAAGCAATTGGTAACTGGCAATTCGCTTATGGAGAATCTGGTCAATACTTCGGCATTAAAATCAGTAGAACTGAATCTGACTTCGCTTTACCAGAACGATGTAACGAACTGTCGCCGAACCGGAACTATTGTATCCAACCGATATGTCGAAATCAAAGATGAAATCAAGGCCAAAACGAATCCATTGACTGTACGTTGGAATTTGGGGACACAAGCGGTTCCGCAGAAAGTCAGTAATAAAATTATTAAACTGACCCAATCAACCAAATCACTTTACCTGATTTTCGAAGGAACTGATCAGGTGGAAGCGAAAGCGTGGAGTACCAAACCATCCACCACTTACGAAGAACAAAATTCCGACTTCTATTTTACCGGCTTCGAATTTTCGGTTGCTGCAGGCGCTACACAAACAGTTACCGTAAAAATGGTTCCGGCAGGTGATCCGATTCTGAGTGGACTAGACTTAAATACCGCGGGAAATGCACTGAATGAAGATTTTGAATCATTCAATATTGGCTCGCTTTCAAGTGGTTTTGTAAGCTGGAAGATGAACCCGCCTTCCAATGGAACCGCAAAAGCAATTTTAGGAGAAGTGATATCCAACCCTTCCAAAAGTGGAATCAACACCAGCAACAAAGTTTTGCGTGTAAAACGGCAGGACGACAGCGAATATGTAACTCCGGCCAATGCAGGGCTAATTACTTACCGGGGCGCTCAGGCCTATGGTTACGATTTGCGGGTAAACACCAATTCGGTGATCGAATTTAAATACTATAAAAATGCGCCGGGAAAGATTGGTGTGCGCATCTACGACGGAAACGGAAATGTGTTGATAGTTGATTTTACTGATCCCTACGAGCAAACAGCCAATTACTCAACGGCGCAATGGCGTACTGCCCAATTTGCCGTTGGGAGTCTGGATTTGTCAAAGTTCAGCTACACCGCCTCGGGCTATTTGCTGATTTCACCGGAGCGAAACAGTACTGAAACTTATCAGGAAAAAGAATTGACTTTGTATGTTGATGATGTGAAAATGCTACCACTTTTACCTACTGCTATAGAAACCATGAAAACAGATCAATCTTTTTCAGCTTTTTACGATCGGCAAAGTAATCGCATCTGTGTCAGAAATCTTCCGGAAAATACCCGGAAAGTCAGACTGTTTGATATCATGGGACGCCTCCACCAAGAAGTTCTTGTCTTTGGAGACTATGCTTTGATTGAAGCCGGAAATAATTCAAACTCGGTTTACATCATTCAGGTTTTAAGCGGAAATGGAACTGCAAAATCAATTAAAGTTATGCGATAGATTTAAATATCTTTATAGAATAATTGACAACCTAAACCACTAAATACAATGAAACATTTAAAATTTCTGTCCACAGTAATCCTATTAATTTGCTTTGTGGCACCAGGTAAGTCGCAAGACAAAATCACAACAGAGTCGTTAAAAAATGTTGAGCATCCGCGCATCCTGCTTTTAAAAGGTGAAGAACGCCAGATTGAGCAATCGATTGCCAGTAGCGCAACCTGGAAGAAAATACATGAAGCTATCCTGAAAGAAAGCGACAACATTATCGCCTTGCCTCCAGTTGAACGTATCCAGATTGGCCGCCGTCTGCTCGATAAATCTCGCGAGGCACTGCGCCGCATTTTTCACTTGTCGTATGCCTGGCGAATGACCGGCGAACAGAAATACTTCGACCGATGCGAAAAAGAGATGCTGGCCATTTCAAAATTCTCTGAATGGAACCCTTCGCATTTTCTCGATGTGGGCGAAATGACGATGGCTATGGCCATTGGTTACGACTGGCTTTACCCGAAATTATCTGAAGAATCGAAAAAAGTAATTCGTGAAGCCATCGTTTACAAGGGAATCTACCCATCGCTCGACCCCAAGTACAATAGCTGGTTGCGGGTAACCAATAATTGGAACCAGGTTTGCAACGCCGGAATGACTTTTGGAGCATTGGCTGTTGCGGAAGATCATCCGGGATTGGCGCAAAACATTATTGAACGTGCAATCGTATCCATCCCGCTTTCGATGGACGAATACAAACCGGATGGTGCTTACCCGGAAGGCTATGGCTATTGGGGCTACGGAACTTCGTTTAATGTCATGTTTCTAAGCGCTGTTGAAACCGCATTTAAATCCGACTTTGGACTGAATAAAGCACCTGGATTTCTCCAAACGACAGGATTTCTGCAAAATATGACCGGAGTTACCGGACCATGTTTCAACTGGGGCGATGCAGGCTTGGGTGGTGGACTGAATCCCGCGATGTTCTGGCTGGCTCAAAAGAACAACGATCCTTCGCAATTGTGGGTCGAAAAAACCTACCTGCAACGTGACGACTTTTCTCGTTTTACACGCGACCGTCTGTTGCCTGCCATCATGATTTGGGGCAAAAATCTTCCGCTCGAAAAAGTTTCTGAACCCAAAGTGAAAGCATGGAAAGGTCAAGGTGCAAATCCTGTTGCCATGCTACGCACTTCATGGACCGACCCAAATGCCATTTACGTCGGGTTTAAAGCTGGTTCGTCTTCGGTCAATCACGGACACATGGATGTTGGATCGTTCCTTATGGAAGCTGACGGTATTCGCTGGGCCTCTGATTTCGGGATGCAGGATTACGAGTCCCTCGAATCGAAGGGAATCGCGCTTTTTGGCCGCACCCAGGATGCGCAACGCTGGACGGTTTTCCGCCTGACCAACCGGGTACACAATACACTTACCATCGATGACCAATTGCAGCAAGTTAAAGGTTATGCCAAAATCGACCAATTCTCCGATCAGCCTGATTTTATGTATGCTATTTCAGATATTTCGTCGGTATATGAAAACCAACTAGCCGCCGCCAAACGCGGTATAGCCATTGTAAATCAAAAATTTGTGGCAGTTCATGATGAGCTGACAGCTCCAAATAAACCTGTAACTGTTCGGTGGACCATGTTGACATCAGCTACTCCCAAACTCGGTAAAAACAGCATCACCCTGACCAAAGACGGCAAAACCCTTCACATAAAAGTGAACACCGAATCGAAAGTGATCATGAAAACATGGCCTACTGCGCCAACCACCACTTATGATGCGCCAAATCCGGGCACTACTTTGGTAGGATTTGAGATGCAACTAAAACCCGGACAGAAACAAGCCATTCAGGTATTGTTGATTCCAGGTTCGGTTGATGCAAAAAATGTAAAGTTTGAAAAAGCGCTAACTAACTGGTAAACAAATTAATTACCTACATGAAAACCACACTTCTGCTCACCTTCATTCTATTCATCGCCGTTACGGCATGTGCACAAACCGATTCCGGCGATCTGAATAAGATCATCGATGAAACCAAAAATACAGAGTCTGTCGAACAGGTGATCGCCATCGACAAAGTATGGGCTGGCCATCCGGTTGGTTTTAGTTTGTTGACGCACCAAAACCGGCAGTACATCGCGTATTACAATGCCAACCGCAACATGGTGGTGGGTCAGCGAAATTTGAACGATGCCAAATTCGAATTGACGATTTTGGCTGCCACTTCGCGCGAAACTTCCGGAGGAACAAGTACGGTATTGGGCTGGGACAGCCACAACAGTGTCACTTTGGGTGTCGATCCCGATGGGTATATTCATCTCTCCGGAAACATGCATGTTCATCCGATTACCTATTTCAGGAGTACCAAGCCGAACGATATTTCGACACTAAAACAAGAAATGAGCATGGTTGGCACCAACGAAAACCGCTGCACTTATCCGCATTTTATGACTACCCGCGAGGGCGAACTAATTTTTCATTATCGCGATGGTTCAAGCGGAAGTGGCAACGAGATTTACAACCTGTTTAATTCGAAAACACTTAAATGGCAGCGCCTGCTCGATACTCCGCTTACCGACGGGCAAGGCCTGATGAACGCCTACCAAACCCAGCCCACCCTGCTGGCCGACAACTGGTACCATGTGTACTGGGTGTGGCGCGATACGCCCGACTGCGCTACCAATCACGATCTTTCGTACATCAAAAGTCCCGACCTGAAAAACTGGTTTAATGCTTTCGGCGAACCGGTAAAACTTCCGGCTACGCTCGATAACAGATCGGTGATTGTTGACCCGATTCCGGTTAAAGGTGGCATCATCAATCTGGCGGCCAGCCTGTGTTTCGACAACGAGGACAAACCACTTTTTGCCTACCACAAATACGATGCTTCGGGGAATCTGCAATTTTATACCGCCCGTATATCAGGCAAGAAATGGGAAATTAAACGGTTGACAAACTGGGATTACCGCTGGGAGTTTTCCGGAAACGGAAGCATCAACACCGAGGTTCGTGTCGGCCCTTTCAAAAATCGCGGTGATGGTTTTTATGAATTGGGATATGGCCATATCAAATATGGCAATGGTACTTTTCTCCTGAATGAGAAAATGGAAATCTGTGGTCAGGTGCGCAAACCGGCATCGCCAGCTCAAATTTCAAAGCTTGAAGGAACTTTCAAAGGATTGCAGGTCCGCACTTCAGGAGACTTGGGTAAAAGTGAAAATGATAAAACACGTTATCTGCTGAAATGGGAAACCCAGCCAGCCAATCGTGACCAACCCTGGCCCGAACCCTGGCCTGAAGCCAGCCAGTTATACCTGTATAAGCTTAGAAAATAACCAACTAAACCAATAAATCATGAAAAAAATTGCTGTATTATTTTTGCTGTGCGTAGTTGCATTCAGTGGTTTTTCGGTCGAAAAACGCGATGTTTTGCAAACCGAGGCAAAAACAATAGGTCTCGAAAAGGTGCTGGTCAAAAACTTTTCGGAACTTGATTTTCCGACCTACAACAACCGTACTTTCTGGAATAATTTACCAGCCCAGCTAAAAGCCCAATACATTGAGGAAGCAGAGAAATCGCTGGAATACACATGGCCATCGGTTAAAGCTACCGACTACATCGAAATTATCCGTTCGGGCGACCGGAGGCAAGGCGCTTACGGAGCTCCCCGAGAAGCACTTGTGAATTTGGTAATGGGCGAACTGGCTGAAGGCAAAGGTCGGTTTACCGATCAGATCGTGAATGGAGTCTGGTTTTACAGCGAACAAACATGGTGGGGCTGGTCGGCTCACTTAACTGCACAAAAAGCTCCAAATGGGTTGCCCGATGCCGACGAGCCTACAATTGATCTGGGAGTTGGCGAAGTGGCCAATGTTCTTTCGTGGACCTGGTTGTTGTTTAAAGATGAATTCAACAAAATCCACCCGCTGATTGCCAAAAGGTTGAAAAATGAAATCATGGAAAAGGCAGTAATTCCCTATTACGAACGCAACGATTTCTGGTGGCAGGGACTCGATGGCAGTCGTTCGGTGAACAACTGGAACCCGTGGACCAACCATAATATGCTAACCGCCATTTTGATTCTGGAAGACGATCAGGATAAAAAAATAAAAGGTGTTCAAAAGGTAGTTCGTTCGCTGGATACATTTATCAATGAATATCCGGCTGATGGTGGTTGCGACGAAGGACCATCCTATTGGGGCAGAGCCGGGGCATCGTTGTACCAGTGCCTCGACCTTCTGAAACGCGCGTCCAACAATAAGTTTGATGTATATGACAATCCCTTGGTTCAGAATATGGGAAGCTACATTTACAAGGCTTACATCAATTATCCGTATTTCATCAATTTTGCCGATGCCGATGCCACAACTGGCGGACGTCCGCAAATCATTTATAGCTACGGAAAAGACATCAACGACCCGACCATGCAAAAATTCGGGGCTTTCCTGGCCCGAAAAGATAATTGGGGACAAAAAGCGCCCGGTGGCAAAATTGACGAACAGATTATGCAGTTGATGCACTTAAAGGAAATTGAAGGTGCTCCGGCAGAAGATGCACTAATCAGCGATTTTTGGCTGCCTCAACTCGAAGCTGCCGGTGCCCGCGATAAAAAAGGCTCGACCGATGGATTTTTCTTTGCAGCCAAAGGCGGTCACAATGCAGAAAGCCATAACCACAACGATCTGGGAACCTGTGTGATGTATTTTAACGGAAAACCGTGTTTGATTGATATTGGCCGCGAAACCTACACCGCCAAAACATTCAGCAGTCGCCGCTACGAAATCTGGACTATGCAGTCGCAGTACCATAACCTGCCAAAAATCAACGGAATCGATCAGAAAGACGGTCGGGAATTTAAAGCTAAGAACACGAATTTCACAGCCGATGCCAAGACTGCTGTTTTCACCACTGACATTTCAGGCGCCTATCCGAAAGAAGCAGAAGTTAAAAAATGGGTGCGGACTTATCAATTCGAACGCGGCAAAAAATTTGTTATTCAGGATAATTACGAACTGAACAAGTTGACCGGCCAGCCCACCACCCTTAATTTGGTTACCTACAGCAAAGTTTCGGAAATCGCACCTGGTACGCTGCAACTCAAAGGCGATGGCTTCACCCTTTTGCTGAAATACAATCCAAAATCGGTTTCGCCAAAAATTGAATTCAACGAAGTAACCGACAGCGGTTTAAAAAGATACTGGCCCGAAGGAATTACACGGATTGTATTTGCAATCAAAAATCAGAAAACCAAAGGGAGCAACGAGCTGGTGATTACCAAATTGTAGAAATCGTAATGATTTAATTTTTCAGTTATGAAATCTCATTTTTCAAAAGTTGCCGTTGTCATTTTGATGGTTTGGGCTGCTGTTTTTGGGGCACAAATTGCTGTTTTTGCACAGACCAACTGGCAGCAAATGCAATCGGTTGATGATGTTTGCAAGGCTTATCCTGAAAAAATACAGTATATTTTTCTAAACCTGAATCTCGATTATCCGGGTTTACAGGAAGTGAAAAAGGCTTACGAAAGCAACAACATTCCACAGGCCTGCAAAAACTTGCTAAATTACTACGGCAACTCGAATCGGATTCTGAAAGACTTACCACCGGTTTCGCAGAAATCGACCACCGCAGCCGATTCAATTCTTCAGGATATTTACACTTTCCAGAATGTTTCAGGGCAAGTTCCGCGCCTGGCCGACGGCCATTTGAAATGGGCGCACAACGGCCCTGAAAATGATATTGAATGGGCTTGGGCGCTCAACCGGCACTATCCAACGCGCGACTTGCTTGATGTTTATGCCGAAACAGGTAATCCGAAATGCGCTGAATACATCAATCAGTTTACCAAAGACTGGATTATCAGCAGTTGGCCTTATCCGGCCAAAAAGAGCAGCACCGCCATGTGGCGCGGACTGGAAGTGAGTTTCAGGGTAAAAATGTGGTCTCACGTTTTCTTTGACCTCTGGAATACCCGGCTGATTTCTCCGGCAACAAAGCTTTTAATTTTAAGCAGTTTGCCCGATCATGCCCATTACGCGCGAAATTTTCATGCGCAGGGAAACTGGTTGACCATGGAAATCTCCGGGTTGGCCACCGTTGCTTCATCGTGGCCCGAACTGAAGGAATCGAAAGCATGGATGGATTATTCCATTGCAACAATGGTGGCCAGCATGAAAGACCAGATTTATCCGGATGGTGTGCAAACCGAGCTGACTTCGAGCTACCATTTTGTTGCCCTTTCCAATTTCAAACTGTTTGCCGATATCTGCCGGAAAAACAATGTACCTCTTCCTGAATATTACACCAAAACGCTGGAAGACATGTATAATTATCTGGCATTGACGATGCGCCCCGATGGTTTTGGTCTGCTGAACAACGATGCCGATCTAATGAATAACCGCGAGAAATTGTTGGACGCAGCGTCGGAATACAAGCGGAAAGATTGGGAATACATTGTCAGCAATGGGAAATCCGGAGTAAAACCGAATTCCGGTCCATCGTATGTTTTTCCTTTTGCAGGACAATTGATTTCCAGAAGCGGATTTGACGCAGATGCCCACTATTCGTTTTTCGACATTGGTCCCTGGGGAAGCGGGCACCAACACAACGATAAACTTCATTTGTCGGTTACCGCTTATGGCCGCGATTTGCTGGTCGATGGCGGACGTTTTGCCTACCGTGGTGAGGTAGCCAACAAATTCAGGAAATATGCCGTTGGCAGTGCCAGCCACAATGTTATTTTGGTGGATGACAACGGTCAGGCCGACGGGCCCAAAGTTGCAGAGGCGCCATTAGCCAAAAACCTGTACGCCATTACTCCGGAATACGATTACGGATCGGGCATTTTTGAGAAATTCGCTGGAACGGAAGGCAAGTTCAGTCATACCCGATCGGTGGTTTATGTGCGTGGTAAATTCTGGGTGGTAGCCGATCATCTCAAAACCGACCGTCCGCGGAAAATTGAGGCGGTTTGGCACTGGCACCCTGCCAATCAGGTTCAGGTTCAAAAGTCAGGAATTGTAGCAACGGCAAATGAGCGTGGAAACTTACAAATTATTCCGGTAGATGCATCCGACTGGAAAGTCTCCGAAGTAAAAGGACAGGAAACCCCAACCATTCAGGGATGGTACAGCAAAGAATACAACACCTACGAACCAAATCCAACCAGTATTTTTTCCAGACAATTAAAATCGGACGATACCTTTGTCTGGATTTTATGGCCCTCCGAAGGTAAAACTCCGGAAATTCAGACTCGGATTTTATCAAAAGATGCACAGTCTGTTAAAGTTCGAGTTACCGAGCAAGGAAAAGGGTCGTGGGAAATTCTTGTGCCATTCCTGAATAGCAAGTCGACACAGGTAATGATCTTACCGAACAACTAAAAGAGAATACCGAAATGAAGAAATTAGCTACATTCATCATCGTATTTCTTATTCTGGGGGCAGGATATAACGTTCAGGCACAACTGGTTCATCCGGGTATGCTGAATTCAAAGTCAGAACTTGACTTCATCAAAAAGAAGATCAAAAAAGGAGAAGAATTCTGGACCTCATCGTTCAAGCTGATGCAATCTGACGCTCACGCCAAATCGGATTGGCAGCCAAAACCAATGGCCGACGTCATTCGTGGATCATACAACAATCCCAATATTGGCGCCGGAGATTTGGGAAACGACTCGCAGGCTGCCTACATTCAGGCACTTGAATGGGCACTCACCGGGAAAAAGCAATATGCAGAGAAAGCAATTGAAATCCTGAATGCCTGGACCTATACCCTGAAATCCATTTCAGGATCGGATATGCAATTGCTGGCCGGCATCACCGGTTACAAATTTTGCAATGCGGCTGAAATTATCAGGCATACTTCAAAACTATGGAACGAAAAAGATCAGCTTCAGTTTGAGCAAATGCTGAAAACGGTTTACTACCCGTTGGTCAGGAATTACAAACCACAAGCCAACGGAAACTGGGATGCTTCTATGATTGCGACAACCATGTGTATCGGCATTTTTCTGGATGATGCAGCGATGTATAATGGTGCGGTGGAGTATGCCAAAAACGGACATTCAAACGGAGCCATTCCGAATTACATCGGCAAGTCGGGTCAATGTCAGGAAAGTGGGCGCGACCAGCAACACACGCAACTTGGACTTGGGTACCTTGCTGATTTGTGCGAGATTGCATGGAAACAGGGCGATGACCTTTACAGAGCGTTCGATAACCGCGTGGCGCTAGGTTTTGAATACACGGCTAAATATAATCTTGGAGAAGAAGTGGAGTATCAACCGGTAGCCGATCTGTTTGGCAAAAATCTGCATCCTGTAATTTCAGAAAAAGGCCGTGGAAATTTCAGACCTGTTTACGAAATTATTTACCATCATTATCACGACCGGATGGGTCTTGAAATGAAATATACCAAATTAGTACTGGATAAAATACGGCCTGAAGGTTTTCATTGGGATCATAGTTCATTCGGAACATTGCTTCACAGTCAGTTGCCCGTTTTTAAGGAAAAGAAAAAAGCGGAGTAATAGTTTAAAATAAATTTCAAAAAATACGATATGCAATATTTCAAGAAACAGTTCTTTTTGCTTTTGTTTTTCAGCACTCTTGTAAGTTTTGGGTTTGCTCAGTCAAAAACTGATTACCCGGCCGATCTGGCTCAACTGCACCAGAATATTCTGAACGAATTGCTGGGTGGACCGTTGGGTACCGACACGCTACAGGCATTGGTTGACCGCATGAATGAACAGGGCGCCTGGCCACACATTCCTTACCAAAGTAAGCAGCGGGGAAGCTGGGAACCTACACTTCACCTCAGTTATGTGCAAACGATGGCGAAAGCCTGGAAAAAACCAGGTTCCAATTTTTATAATAATCCGATCTTGCTGGCAAAAATCCATTTTGCGCTCAATTACTGGCTAGGCAACGATTTTCAGTGCCCCAACTGGTGGTATCCCGAAATCGGCGTTCCGATGCAGCTCGCCCCAACCCTGATTCTTATGGAAAGTGAACTTTCTCCGGAACAAATGGCCAAAGGCATCAAAATTCTCGACCGATCCAAAATTGGAATGACCGGACAAAATAAAGTATGGCAATCGGGCAATGTGTTGATGAAATCAGTGATTCAGCGAAATTCGGATATGATCAGGAAAGCAGCAAATGCCATTCAGGAGGAAATGAAAGTGAGCCTGGGCGAAGGCATTCAGCCCGACGGATCGTTTCACCAGCATGGTCCGCAAATTCAGTTTGGGAACTATGGACTGGCCTATGTGGGCGATATGATTAAATGGATTCGGCTCCTGAGGAATACCCCGTTTTATTTCGATGAGTCAAAAATGAGCATTCTGCGCAATTACCTGATCGATGGTCAGCAATGGATTACCTGGAAAAACCAGATGGACATCAGCGCCTGCGGACGGCAGTTATTTCTGAATGCGCAAACCGGAAAAGCACGCAGTCTCGCACGAAATTTCAGTCAGATGGAAACGCTCGATCCTGACAATGGTAATGCCTACAAAAGGGCAAATCAATACGAAAACCTGATCGGAAGCAAACATTTTTGGCGTTCCGATTTTCAGGTTAAGCGCACTCCCGACTATTATTTTTCGGTAAAAATGTGTTCGGAACGAGTAATTGGAGCCGAATCATGCAACTCCGAAAATCTTCAGGGTTTTTACATGGGCGACGGGGCTACATACCTTTATCAGTCGGGTAAAGAGTACGAAAATATATTTCCGTATTGGGACTGGAAGAAAATTCCGGGAACAACTACGCAACAAGACGACAAGGAATTACCGGTTTTAACTGCTTCAGGATATCGCATCAAGAGCGATTTTGTGGGTGGAGTTTCCGATGGCAAAAACGGCGTTACCGTGATGGATTACAATCGCAACGGACTTTCTGCAAAAAAAGCATGGTTCATTTTCAACGACCATATCGTATGTCTTGGTGCCGGGATCACTGCTGAATCAGGTATTCCGGTTACGACTTCGGTCAACCAATCGTTCCTGAACGGGGAGGTAATTGTGAAAACACAAACAGAAAAAACACTTCCTGCAGAATCGTCTGAAACAATCGTTCCGAAATGGATTCTGCACGATCATGCGGGTTATTATTTCCCTGAAGGCGGAAACCTGAAACTGGAAACCAAAACAGTGACCGGCTCATGGCACGCAGTGGCAGCCATGTACAAAGATGAACCAATCAAATCAGGAATCTTCAAATTGTGGTTCGAGCATGGCTCCAATCCGAATGATCAATCCTACGCCTATTGCGTGGTTCCGAAGGCGACCAAAGCCAAAATGCAACAAATGGAAACCAAACCATCTTTCCGGATTGTGAAAAACGAACACAACATACAGGCCGTAATTTCATCCGACCAAAAATGGGGCGGAATGGTATTTTATCAGGCCGGAAAAACAGAATTGTTTGGTGGAATCGAGACCAATCAGCCTTGTGTGCTAATGGTCAAAAAAGAGAAGAATGGGCTGTCGGTCTCTATATCTGATCCAACGCAGAAACGTGGTCAGATTCAGGTAACTTTGAAAGGAAACTACCAATCAACGAATCCGGCTTGCAGTGTATCTTCGTCGCAAGGCAATTCGATTCTGACAGTAAGTTTGTCCAAAGGCGATGAAGCCGGAAAGACAGTTTCTATAGAATTGGTAAAGAAGTAATGAATAAATTTGGTTTTATAGTCCTGAAGGGACGGCATATACTAGCCCAGGGCAAACGACGGAGGAGTGTCGCCCTGGGTTCAGAAACGGGTTTTAAAATCGTCCGTACGATAACGTTTGTTGAAATAGTTACCTTGTGTCGGACGAAAAGGCATAAATCCCAAATCCGTCCGAAAGGGAATATTTGCTTTGATAATCGAATTCTCGCGGACGGTTTTTCCACCGCAATACATACCCAGGGCGGCGTTTCGGATCGTTCCTCCCGAAACTCTACCCTGGGCTATGATATACCGGTCTTTCAGTCCTGAAAAATGAACGTTGATTTCTATAAACATCCGATGCCTGTGGCATCAATAAACAAGAAGCAGAAATGGCAAAATACCAAATAAAACTTTTCATAGTTTCATTTTCCTTTTTCTTGATAGCCTTTACTGCAATCAGCCAGCCAGTTCCGGTAGAACTCCGTAAATCAATCAGCCAATATGGAATTACCTGGGAGTTCGAAAAACCCATGCAAACCGGGCAGTTTGTTACTGGCGACTGGTGGGTGGTTGGACCGGCAACAATCGTAAAAATTACACCCGGGCCAGGACCAATTTCAGTTGATCAAACCACCATCAGGATAAATCGCTGGAACGACACCAGCCTGAAAACCGACACTACCATGCGCAACGGCTCCGCTATTGTGCTAAAAGCTGGCTACAAACAGAGCTATGACTCACGCGCCGGAGCTTTTGATCTTTCCGGATGTGTTAAGCTTCCATTGAAACTGGAACCAAATCGTTCTCTCATTTCATCTATCAGCAATACATCGCTTCCGGTCGATAATTTCTGCAAAAACATCCTATGGGAAGGTGAATACCAATGCCAGACGGTAATGAAAACCGCGGCAGTGCTGACTTGTCTTGAAACAGTTCCTCCGGCTGATGCATTTCGTCCGCCATTCGTTGGCAACAGTAAACCTATTTTTTTTGCCCGCGATATTCACTGGGATTATCTGCCTCAACTTCAACCGGCAGGCGAAATTCCATCGTGGGAAGAATTTGAACGCTATTTTCAGCGTCCGTGGATCGACCATCTGATGAGCTGGTCGCAACAAGAGCTGGTTCCGAATGAAAACGGACCCAACTACGGCCGTGAACATGCCCGACTGGTTTCCATCGCAAGTTTAATGCTTTGCCTCGATGTTCCTCAAAAGCAAAAGGAAAAACTAACCATCGAACTGATTCAGAGAGGAATTGATTTGTACGGAATAGCCATGAATGGCGGATACTGGAACGAAGGTGGCGGACATTCGAGCGGACGAAAATGGCCCATCCTTTTTGCCAGCATCATGCTCGGAAATCCAACCCTGGCCGAACTTCCGGAGACCGCTTTTTTTCAGGAAGACACTCAAACTTACTACGGGAAAGGCTGGTTCGGACAAACTGTGCTGTGGCAAATGATTATGCATCACGGCAAACGCGACACCTATGAGGAAAAATCGCCCGACCAATGGGAAAAATGGGACAAAACTTCGGAAAGCTACCGGGTGTGTTGCAATGCGGTTGCGTGGACCGGAACCGCACTGGCTGCCCGTTATATGAAAGCCATCAAGCTTTGGGGGCACGATGCACACTTCGATTACATTGAACGATGGATGCGCGAAGACGATCCGTACCAGGAAGCGCGCGGAAATCGCAAGAGGCCAGGCGGCGAAACCAAAACTTTCGATCCGTTTGTAACTGCCATGTGGAAAGCTCACCGAAAAAATGCCCCAGAACAGGAAATGTCGGGTATCCACCGAAAATGGGTTTGGCAAGGAAACAAAGGGGTTTGGATACCAAATGAAAAATGAAGAGAACAAATTGTTGAAAACCAAATTTCCTGACATCAAACTTTAACTGAAAACACCAATGACAAAATTAATCCTGTTCATTTGTATTCTGGCAATTTCTCTGGCAAGTACCGGACAAAAGGCTGACCGTTTTGTGCTTCAGACCACATCGGGTACTATTGAAGTAACCAAATTCAAAACCTATTATTTTGCGTCGTTTGATCTGGCGAAGTCCGAATGGTTGACACTGATTTCAGAAAAACCCCTAAACAGCGTTGAAATCAGCCCGAAAAGCTATGGAATTGACTTTCAAAAAGATGGAAATCAAATCAGGTTCAGGATGGAAAACCCGGGCTACATCATGGTTCGGATCAACGAAACGGAGAAGGTATTTCTGTTTGCTGAAAAACCGGAAGTGTTGCCTGCCAAAGAAACCGTTGTGGATATTGTAGAAAAATATTCGGTTAACAATACGGGCAAAACCACTGAAACCGAAAAGATTCAACGTGCCATCAATGAAATTTCAGGAACCGGAAAAACCTTGTATTTTCCAAAAGGAACCTACCAAAGCGGACAGCTTCAAATCCGAAGCAACAGCAACATTTATCTGGCGCGCGGAGCAGTTCTGAAAACCGATACCAGCTCAATCAAACCTTTCCAATCGACGGATGAGGTGAGCAACAAACGGTTTATTTCGATGTACGGAGTTGAAAATGTGAAACTTTCAGGATATGGAGCCATCGACGGGAACGGACGTCTTTTGCGCACTAAATTCGGCGACGATGCCCGGATGAGGCTGCTCATGGCGATCAAATCCAAAAACATACGGATTGAAGGTTTACAATTTAAAGACCCCGGCTCATGGAATACACAGGTTTTGCTGTGCGAAGATGTGACTATCCGGAATGTGAAGCTTTTAAATGACATTGAACTGAGCAATACGGATGGTTTTGATCCTGACGCCTCCCGGCGGATGCTGATTGAAAACTGCTTTGCCTACTGTGGCGACGATAATGTGGCCATTAAAACCACAGCTAATTCAGGATTGGTGGGCAATGTGGATCAAATTACCGTTCGGAATTGTGTTTTTCTGACCAAAAAATCGGCGTTAAAAGTAGGAACCGAAACCCGCGGTCAGGAAATGAAAAACATACTTTTCGAGAACAACGATGTGATTGAATCAGACAGGGGAATTGCCTTGTATGTCTCGGATGGCGCAACTTTGAGCAACATCACCTACCGGGATAATCGCTTTGAACGAAACCATCCCGACCAACAGAAAAAAGCCATTCATGTGGTGGTCAGCAAACGAAATGAGGACAGCAAACTGGGTGAAATCAACGGTTTGTTAATTCAGGATTGTACATTTGAAACTGCCTGGCCCAAAAAATCGTTGGTAAAGTATGAAGGCGATGGAATTGGAATCCGCATGACTATTGACAATCTTAAAATTTCCGGGAAACGTGTAAATTCACCGGAAGAAGCAAATATCCAAACGGATCAGGCACAAATCATTTTTAAAGATGACAATTGAAGCAAACAAGGCTAAACATCATACTTAAAGATAAATGATATGAAACGAATCTTACTTTTCCTGACCTTTTTCCTTCTGATTTCCCAGATGATTCAGGCTCAACCAGAAAGAGATGCCCACATGAAATGGTGGCGCGAAGCCCGCTTCGGAATGTTCATTCACTGGGGACCATATTCGGTTTTGGGTGGAGTCTATAATGGACATCAGCAAAAGCGGGGTGGGGCTGAATGGATTATGAACCGCTGTAAAATTCCTGTGGCCGAATATCAGAAATATGCTGCCACATTCAACCCGGTAAAATTCGATGCTGAAGCTGTTGTGTTGATGGCCAAAGAGGCCGGAATGAAATACATCATTATCACGGCCAAGCATCACGATGGGTTTGCCATGTTCAAGTCGAACGCCAGCAAATTCAATATTGTCGATTTTACTCCCTACAAAAAAGATGTACTCGATGCGCTGGCCAATGCCTGCCGCAAACACAACATGAAACTCGGGTTTTATTATTCGCAGGCGCAGGACTGGAACAATCCGGGCGGATCGGTAGCTCGCAAAGTGATGTCGGAAGGTTGGGCTAATCCAGATTCTACAAGGATCGATGCGTTTACTGCGGCCAACAAAGGTCATTGGGACCCGGCACAAATGACCGCCACGATGGACGAATACATCGAGAAAGTAGCCGTTCCGCAAGTGAAAGAATTAATGACCAATTACGGCGATGTGGCCGTTTTGTGGTGGGATACACCAACCAACATGACCGACGAATATGCCCTGAAATTGCAGGCTTTGCTGAAACTTCTGCCCAACATCATTACCAACGACCGGTTAAAAAGACCCAATTTCCCGGGCGATACCGGAACTCCGGAGCAAAAAATTCCCGGACAGGATGAACTCGACGGAAAAGACTGGGAAACCTGCATGACAATGGGAACTTCGTGGGGCTACAAAAGCTGGGACAGCAAATGGAAAACCTCGGAAACGCTGATCCAAAACCTGTGCGACATCGCTTCGAAAGGTGGAAATTACCTGCTGAATATTGGACCAGATGCATTTGGGGAGGTTCCGGAGCAAAGTGTTGATGCCTTAAAAGCAATCGGTGCGTGGATGAAAACCAACAGTGAAGCGATCTACGCTACCAAAGCCAGTCCAATCGGCGCTTTTGACTGGGGGCGTTGCACCCAAAAAGAAGAAAAGGGAAATACAATTCTTTACTTTTCAATTTTCAACTGGCCGGTAAACGGAAAGTTGCTGATTCCCGGACTTAAAGGCAAAGTGATCAAGGCTGAATTGCTAGCTTCAGGAGAAAAGCTGAAGATTATTTCAGAAAATGAAGGACTTTCCATCAGTTTGCCAGTTCAGGCACCTGATAAAATTGCCACAGTAGTAAAAGTAAGTATGAAGGGCAAAATAAGTAGTTCTGCCGCCGGTGCGAAAAGGACAATGAAAACCGGTGAATTGGATTAATGCATGCTAAAACCAATCATATGACCAAAATGAAACCTGTTTTTCTGATTGTATTTTTGTTTCTGATTTCTGTTCCGGGTATGGCAAAAACATCCGTCTATTCGGTGAACTCACTAACCGAATACCTTGCTGCTGAATCGAAGGCGATACCGGGAGATACCATTTCATGGGAGGCCGGAACTTTTCAGGACGTAATTTGGGTAATTGGCAAAGACGGGATCAATATTAAATCCGAACGGCCGGGGGCGACCATTTTCTCCGGAAATAGCAAAGTGGAAGTAAAAGCCAGTGGAACAACTTTCAGCGGATTTCAGTACATCGGTGGAAAAGCCGATGGAGATGTTTGCAAAATTTCAGGAAGCCACAACCTGATTGAACAGCTCAATTTTTCGGGATATCATTCCAATTATTACCTCAATATTACGACAACCGGACGACACAACACAATACGCTACTGCAATTTTGAACGCAAACCCGAAGACAAACAGACTTCGGTGTTGCAGATTCAGGTGGACGAGAAAGAGCCAGGCTACAATGTGGTTTCGCATTGTTCGTTCAAAAACCACACAGCGCCACCCAATGCCGGTGGCGATTACGGCATCGAAGCATTGCGTATCGGCTACAGCTACCAGGCGAAATTCATCAGCCGCAGTATCGTGGAGTATTGCTATTTCTATCGCTGCAACGGCGATGGAGAGGTAATTTCGTCGAAAGCACGCGAAAATATTTACCGTTACAATACCTTCGACGACAATGGCGAATCGCATTTCACGCTTCGGCATGGCAGCGACAATGTGGTGTATGGCAATTTTTTTCTGAAAGGTGCCGGACTTCGAATAAAGGAAGGTCAGAACCAGATGGTGTACAACAATTACTTCGAAACGGGAGATTTTTGGACGATTAAACTTGAAAACTACAAGGTTGATCCCCTAAAAAACATTGTAATTGCACACAATACGTTTGTCAATTCAGGATCGATGAAACTGGGTGGAAAAGGCGAGTTCCCACCAGCAGAGGTTACACTGGCCAACAACTTCTTTTATAAGTCAACGGCTCCAATAAGTGACGATCTGACCGGAAAAGAAACTTTTCATGGAAATGCTTTTCAGGAATCAGAGAACCCAAATCAGTCCGGATTTTTGGTAAGCAATGCTGAAATGGTGAAGAATTCGGAAGGATTCTTTCAGTCAAAAAAGAAAATTTCAGTGGTAAAAGAAATCTCTCTAATACAAATTCTGGATATTCCTGAATTGAATGACGATCCACAAATTGCCCTCGATATTGCCGGGAACAAACGGTCTGCAAAAAGTAAATCTGCCGGATGTTTCGAACCTTCCGGAAAAGCGAACCCGGTAAAACCACATGCCACGGTACATAATACTGGTCCTGATTACCTGCGCAGCAACATCGGTTTGGCATTACAGATCGTCGAAAATATCCGTAAAGAAACTATCGCCAAAGCAGAGCAATTGATGAAGGAAATACCAGTTACGGTAACCGATTCGTCTTGCAAACGCAGCGCGGGCGGCAAGAATGATTTTTACTCCGAAGGCGACTACTGGTGGCCCGATCCGGCCAATCCAACAGGCTCCTATATTCAGAAAGATGGACAAACCAATCCCGATAATTTTGTTGATCATCGGCTGGCAATGATTCACCTGAGCGAAATTTCTGCCATGCTGACTTCGGCCTGGATTCTGACCGGCAAGCAGAGATATTCCGATCAGGTTTTGAAGCACCTGAATGCCTGGTTTGTCAATCCCGAAACGCGCATGAATCCAAACATGCTTTATGCTCAGGCCATTTGGGGGCGTTTCACTGGTCGCGGAATTGGTTTGATTGATGCCTATCATTTTGTGGAGGTGGTTCGTTCTGTCAAAATGCTCGAAGTTCATGGCGGCCTTACCGCCGAACAAATACAACCAGTAAAGATGTGGTTTGGTGATTTCCTAAACTGGATGACCACCCATCAATACGGAATTGACGAGATGAATGCCAAAAACAACCACGGAACCTGTTGGGCAGTTACTGCTGCCGCAATGGCCGATCTGACCGGAAATAAAGAAGTCCTGAATATGTGTACCGATCGGTTCAAAACAGTGTTCCTTCCAACTCAAATGGCCGACGATGGCAGTTTCCCGCTCGAACTGAAACGAACCAAACCTTACGGCTATTCACTGTTCAACATCGATGCCATCTGCAATCTGGCGCAAATTTTATCCACTCCTGAAGATAATTTATGGGAATTTAAAACTCCCGATGGCAAAAGTCTGAAAAAAGGAATGGAATACATTTATCCGTACATCGCCGACAAATCGAAATGGCCATTTGCCAAAGATATTTACATTTGGGAGGAATGGCCGGTGCGCCAGTCGTCGCTTTTATTTGCCGGATTGGCTTGGCAAAATGAAGAATACATCAGCACCTTTTTGCGTTTGCCGGCCAATCCAACGCATCCTGAAGTAATTCGTAATGTTCCGGTTAGACACCCGGTAATTTGGCTGGTGAAATAAATTGGCGGCTGGCAACTGGCAGCAAATAGCTCAACATAAACTTAACTAAACCTGAAAATTATGCTTTCAAAAAATACGCTCTCAACATTTTCCGGTCTCGCGGCAATTCTTCTCTCGGGAAGTATTCAGGCACAACAAAAAAATGTGCTGTTTATTGCAGTTGACGATCTAAAACCCCTGATTGGTGCGTATGGTGACAAGCACGCCAAAACTCCCGGAATGGATCGACTGGCACGTGAAGGAATTGTTTTTCAGAATTGCTATTGCCAGCAAGCTATTTGTGCGGCTACACGAGCCAGTTTGCTCACCGGAATGAGGCCAGACAAAACCCGCGTTTGGGATTTGGTTACCGATTTCCGACAGGTGAACCCGAACAGCGTGACCCTTCCACAGTATTTTAAGCTTATGGGTTACGAAACTGCGGGAATGGGGAAAATTTTTCATAAGGAAAGTGCCGGACCAGGTCATGATGCTCTTTCATGGAGTGTACCCTACCGCGATGCCAAAAGTCCACAATATGCGCTTCCCTTTGTTCCGAAAGCAAATGGCAGAGGCCCATCCATTGAATGCGCTGACGTTTCGGACGACACTTATCACGATGGAAAACTAACAGGAATGGCCATTCAATTACTTGACAGTTTGAGCCGGAACAAAAAACCGTTCTTTTTGGCTGTGGGCTATCTGAAACCTCACTTGCCGTTTGTTGCTCCTAAAAAATATTGGGATATGTACCAGTGTGACCAATTTGAACTGGCACCCTTTCAGAAAAAGGCTTTGAATAGTCCAGATGTAGCTTATCATGTTTCGGGAGAACTAAAGAACTACAGCGACATTCCACAATTCGACAATTATTCGGAAAATGAGCTGAATCATCTCTCAGCAGAGAAGCAACGGGAACTTATTCATGGTTACTATGCTGCCATTTCGTATATGGATGCCCAGGTGGTTCAGTTGCTGAACGAGCTCGATAGGCTGAAAATCAGAAAAAATACGATCATTGTTTTGTGGGGCGACCATGGCTGGCATTTGGGCGATCACGGACTTTGGAATAAACATACTAATTTTGAACAGGCCACACGTGTTCCTTTGCTGATGAGTGTTCCGGGGAAAAAGGCAGGAGTTAAAGCAACCGGAACCTGCGAGTTTGTAGACATTTTTCCGACACTTTGTGATTTAAATAACCTCCCAATTCCCAAATACCTCGATGGAATAAGTCTGGTTCCGGCCATCAATAATCCTGCAACCGGATTGCGCGAATACGCTTTCAGTCAGTATCCAAGAGGAAAGGACAAAATGGGGTATTCTATCCGCACCGATCGATTCCGTTACACAGAATGGTTTTCCGGAGGTTTCCTGACGAATAAAAAGTATGATCCAAATCTGGTTATTGCCAGTGAATTGTACGACTATCAAAACGATCCGCTTGAAACCGATAATCTGGCGGAAAATCCCAAATATCTGCAGGATAAACTCCGTCTTAAAAACATGTTTACTGATTGTATGAAAAGCGAATTCAGGAGTTGTACACAATTTACTGAATTGGCCGATTACCATGAAGCAGAGAATGTTACTTCAAAAAAACAGAAACCTAAAATCAAAAAATAACCTACAACCTAATCAACCATGAAGAAAATTTTATTAGTATGCCTGATATTGACTGGCTGGATGGCCTCATCGCTGGCACAGAATCCGCACATTCTGGTGGATTCATCCGACAAGCAGGCTGTTCTGAAAAAGATAGAAAATCAAGCCTGGGCTAAATCCATTTATTCTGAAATGCAGAAGGAAGTTACACCGTATGCAGATCGGCACAAAACCGATCCGCAATGGATTTTAAGCCGCTACCTGATGAACCGCGTTCCGGGAAAACGATTCACCAGGGTTTATTCTGATGATGGAGGCCAACGATTGGTCAAATGGGAAGGCGATGCACCTGTGCCAACGGTTCGGGTAAATACTTATCTGCGTTCGCCCATCACCGAAAAAGGAACTTCGTACCGGAAACCAACCATCGAAGAACTGATTCCGAACGATACCACAAAACTGATGAACCTGTTTAATCCGGAAACCAATCAAAAGGAATGGACCGATCCGCAGGCTTATATTACCAGTATTAATGGCGAAATTAATGATCTGGCACTCGATGCAGCTATTCTTTTCTGGCTGACCGGTGACGAAAAATATGCGAAATTTGCAGCCGATATTCTCGACCAGTGGGCTAAAGGAGCTTTTTACCAGGAACCGATCATCGGACCTTGCCGCACTGGTTTCCTGGATATGCAAACGCTGGGAGACCGCACGTATCTGCCACTCATTTTGGCATATGATTTTCTGAAACCACACATGCAGCAGCAAAAATATGATCTGCACTGGTATGAAACGGTGTTTGAAAAATTTGCCTCCACGCTGGCATTTCGCGGTTTCTGGAACAATAACTGGTATGCTGCGGAAAGTTCGACCCTGACATTTGCTGCGCTGAGCCTCGAAAATAAGCAGAAGCGCGATTATTACCTCCAGTTTGTACTCGAAAAAGATACGATAAACGGGGCTTGCGGACAACTTGCTTTCCCCTCAACCGTTGAAAAATGGCTGACACACGATGGCCATTGGAAAGAACCCGGCGGGTACCACAATTTCCCGGTGGGGAATCTGCTCCTTTCTGCGCTTGCGCTCGAAAATAACGGGTATGATATTTTCAAAAAGTTTCCGGCCATGTTCCGGGCTTCGTATGCCATGCTCAAATATTCGTTCCCCAACCTGACTGTTGGTGCTTTTGGTGATACAGGACGGGCTTCGCAAAGTGCCGAGTCGCTCGAAATCGGACTGATTGGAGCGGTCAAATACGATCAACCGGTATTGCCTGAAATGCTGGCTTCGATGAAAAAACTGATTGATGGCGGAATCTACAACCGTGAAAAATCAGGATTTCTTGGTTTGTTGTGTTTCCTTCCTGAAATTCAGGAGGCGAAAACCGATTACCAATGGCCACGCACGGGAACACTCGATTTTGCCAAATTATTTATTCAGCGTAATGGAACAGACCCGAAAACGGGATTGATGGTTGGCGTGCAGGGCGCCACTTACAACCATAACCATTGCAACGGAATGGCGATGGAATTGTACGGGATTGGCGAAGTTTGGGGCGTTGATGCCGGAACCGGACCCAACTACGAACATCCGCTGCATCGCAATTATTACAGTCAGTGGGCTGCACACAATACCGTAGTTGCCGCTGGAATGTCGAGTTCGGTGCCTTTCAGCGGATCGGCCGGGACGAAGCAAATTGGCCAGATTGAATTGGCAGCCATGGAGCCCATGTCCGATGAAACTGCTGTTTCCCCCAATTATTCGTTCACCGACACACGCTATCTCGATCAATCGACCAATACAAATCAGTCACGCACGCTGGGCATTGTCCGCACATCCGAAACTACTGGCTATTATGTCGATATTTATCGGTCAGACAATACGATCAGCAACGATTACGTGTATCACAACATTGGCGGCGAGGTAACTTTCCTGAATGAAAAACACGAGCCGCTTAAAACAGTTGAGGCGAAGTATCCGGTTACGGAGAAAGATTACCCGGGATTTCGTTTTTATATCGATACTAAGAAACTGGCAAATTATCAGGAAAACCTGATTGCCCGGTTTGATATTCAGGATGAAAACTCGAACAAACTGTTTATGCAGGCTTTGATTGCCGGAAATGAAAACCGCGATTATTACGAGGCCATGTCGCTCAAAACCAAAACTGCCGGGAAACAATACAATGGCAAACCACTTCCTGTTTTTACTATTCGTACTGAAAAAGAAGCAAAATCCATCCCATTCGTTGTGGTTTTTGAGCCATATCAGGGAGAAAAAGGGAACTCGGTGGAACGCATTTCGGTTGAAAAACGAACTGATGGTGATGTTTTTACTGCGCTCACCGTTTATTGTAAAAGCGGCTTGAAACAGCAAATCTTCCAGTCGGTTGACCCGAATAAAAAATTCACTTCAGGAACAGGGAATTTCAGCGGATATTATGGAATTGCCAGTTTTGAAGGTGAAAAACTCACCTCGATTTACCTGGGAAAAGGAACCGAAATTTTACTTTCGGGTTATTCCTTAAGATCAAAAAATCCGGATGGATCGGCCAACCTGACGATAAACGGCAAGAGTTTGGTCGTTTCGTGCAATCAGGAAACTGAAGTTGGATTGCCTCTAACGGCAAAAAAAGTCTGGCTGAAGCAAGGTTCTATTCGAAAAGAACTTAAACCTGTTAAAGCGGGGAAGGGAATTTCAGTGACTGTTCCAGCAATTGAAAAAGGAGAATTTGTTTTGGAATAAACTTGCCTAAATAATGAGCGGGTTATTTTGAACAGCCCGCTCATTATTCACTTGCACTTTAGAAAACTACATCAATGTGATTTCAGAGTAATTCCTGATATCAAAGAGTCAAGGATAGAATTGTTACTCTTCCTTGTATTCAGGTTCTAAGCCATCTTCACAAACGTCGATAGGTACAATCCAAACTAGTGGTCTGCCATTACCTTCTCCGCCTTCCGATTCGCGTCTGGCCATTTCTGAACCAAAAAATATGGCAATATGGTCATGTGGGATATCTTCGTCTTCTTCGGTTCCAACAACTACAGCATTAATTCCGTCGATACGGACAAAATCGCCTTTTGAAAAAATCAGTTCTTGTTCTTCCATATCAAGATTGGGCTTTGATTAATTGATGGTAAAAAAAAGATGCAATCATTGCTGACTGCATCCTATCGTATTTTAATGTGTTCGTGCTTAGCTTGCTTTTAAACGTACTGCGCTCGCTCCGTCAATTTTTTCCTGTGCATAATCCAGACTAATTTTCATATTAGACACATTCTCTGATGGGGTGTCGAACATGGCATCAACCATGATGTTTTCGCAAATCGAACGAAGTCCGCGGGCGCCAAGCTTAAATTCAACAGCCTTGTCAACAATGAACTCAAGAGCTTCTTCTTCAAAACTCAGTTCAATGTCATCAAGCTGGAATAATTTCACATATTGCTTAATCAGCGAATTCTTTGGCTCGGTGAGGATGCTTCTTAAAGCTTTCCGGTCGAGTGGTTCCAGATAAGTCAGTACCGGAATGCGCCCAATTATTTCAGGAATTAAACCGAATGACTTCAAATCCTGAGGTGCAATATATTGCAACATATTATCGCGATCGAGGTGATCAGCCTTTTTCTGGGCTCCGTAACCTACTATTTTTGTATTCAGTCGTTGGGCTATTTTTTTCTCGATACCATCGAAAGCTCCGCCGCAAACGAAAAGGATGTTTTTTGTGTTGACTGCAATCATTTTCTGCTCCGGATGTTTCCGTCCACCTTGTGGCGGTACGTTCACGATTGAGCCTTCCAGTAATTTCAGAAGCCCCTGCTGAACTCCTTCGCCTGAAACATCGCGGGTGATGGATGGATTGTCACCTTTACGTGCAATTTTATCTATCTCGTCGATAAATACAATTCCGCGCTCAGCTGCTTCAACATTGTAATCGGCCACCTGCAACAAACGGGTGAGCAGACTTTCAATATCTTCACCAACATAACCAGCTTCGGTCAAAACAGTAGCATCAACAATAGTGAACGGAACATGCAGCATTTTGGCGATAGTCCTCGCTAAAAGCGTTTTTCCGGTTCCGGTTTCGCCAACCATAATGATGTTCGATTTTTCGATTTCCGTTTCGTCATTCGAAACCGGTTGGTTGAGCCTTTTGTAATGGTTGTAAACAGCTACTGAAAGTATTTTCTTGGCCTGATCCTGACCGATTACATATTGATCGAGGAAACTTTTAATTTCCTTTGGTTTCATCAGGTTAATACTTTTGGTATCGAACCCTTCGTCTTTTTTTAGTTCTTCTTCAACAATGGCATGAGCCTGCTCCACACAATTGTCACAAATATGTCCTTCCATGCCGGCAATCAGCAAGTTTACTTCTTTCTTTTCGCGCCCACAAAAGGAACATTTATCCATTTTCATTTTCAATGTGTATCTTTTTATTTCAAAGTACTATTTATGCCTGATCAACACTTCGTCAATCATTCCGTATTCCTTAGCTTCTGTTGATGTCATCCAGTAATCGCGGTCGGCGTCTTTTTCAACTTCTTTATAGGATTTGCCGCTGTGAATAGCGATGATGTCGTACAGTTCTTTTTTCAGTTTCATGATTTCGCGTGCAGTGATTTCAATGTCGGAAGCCTGTCCTGATGCGCCACCCATGGGCTGGTGAATCATAACGCGTGAATGTTTCAGCGCAGAACGTTTCCCTTTTTCACCTGCAGTGAGTAAAACGGCACCCATCGAAGCAGCCATTCCGGTGCAGATGGTTGCAATCTCAGATGAAATATATTGCATGGTGTCGTAAATACCAAGTCCGGCATGTACAGAACCTCCGGGGGTATTGAAATAAATCTGAATATCTTTACTTGGGTCAGCCGATTCAAGAAACAGCAGCTGTGCCTGCACGATATTGGCAATATAATCGTCGATGGGGGTGCCCAGAAATATAATACGATCCATCATCAGCCTTGAAAACACGTCCATGGAAGCAACGTTTAGCTGACGTTCTTCGATAATATATGGCGTTAAGCTGTTGGTAAAAATAGAATCGAAACGATTTAGGTTCAGGCTACTAATACCCAGGTGTTTGGTAGCGTATTTTTGAAATTCTCTTCCGTCGTTCATAATTGTGGTCTCCTATTAAAAAAAAACTTTGTGAAAATTAGTCTGTTCTTTCCAAAGAAAGGCAGAATCAGATTTTCACAAAGTTAAGAAAATATGCTTTTGGCTATACAGCCATTCAATTAATTTTCAAGCATTTTGTTAAACTCGTCATAGCTTACTTCCTGCATATCGAGCGTCACTTTGTCTTTTATTGTCGATATTATTACGTCTTCCTGTTTGCGCGAAACCAGTTTCCGACGTTCTTCTTCGTTTTTCAACATGTGGTTGGCGTAATTTTCGAGGTGTTCTTCACCCACATTGTTCAGTCCGTATTGACGGAACTGTACCATCGCCATTTCTTTAGCCATCGCGCGCACATCCTCTTCAGTTATTTTCAGATCGTTGTCTTTCACAATTTTATCTTTAATTAACTGCCATTTCAGGTCAACCATGAAATTGTTGAAGTCAGCATCAATTTGTTCCTGAGTCATCTTTTCGTTGGTAGCTAAAATCCAGCGTTTCAGGAAGGCTTCAGGTAAGTCAAACTGAATGGATTTCAATAAGGTGTCGCGGCTATCGAGTGCAAATTTATAATTGCTTGAATAGATGAAGTTATCTTCTAGTTCAGCCTTAATTTTGGCTTTAAATTCTTCTTCGGAAGTAATGCCTGAATCTTCACCGTAAATCTGGTTGTATAATTCCTGAGTAGGCTCAGCTTTTTCGAAACGGAGAACTTCAACAATGGTAAAATTAAAGTTGCCTGAAAGGGTTTCAGCTTCTTCGTGCGAAATGTTTAGCATGTGGCTAACTTCATGTCTGTTTTCGTAGGTTTTGATAGGGTCAAAAACAAGTACATCGCCAGCTTTTTTGCCGATAAACGAAGCTTTTGTTTCTTCATCTTTCATCAGGTCAATAGCAATGACAACCTTTTCAGCATTAATTCCGCCTTCGAGTTCGTTACCTTCTTCGTTTAACTGAACAAAGTTTCCACGTACAGTGTCTTTTTCCTCAACGCTTTCAACAACTTTATTTTCTCCAAGGCGACTTGAGTAAGCATCAAACTGCTTGTTTACCATTTCTTCGTTAGCCGAAATACTGTAGAAAGGTACAGTTGTTTCGTTGTCAAGTTTTACTTCAAAAGCCGGAGCCATAGCTACATCAAATACAAAACTGTATTCGGTTTGGTTTTCCCAGTCAATTAAAGGTTGTTTTTCTTCGTTTGGAAGTGGCTCGCCGAGCACATTCATTTTTTCTTCATGAATGAAGTCGGTCAGACTCTTCGACAGTATTTTATTTACTTCTTCAGCAAGGATTGCTTTTCCATACATTTTTTTGATTAAACCAGCAGGAACCATTCCAGGACGAAATCCCGGCATATTAGCTTTTTTACGATAGTTCTTCAGAACGTCGTTTACTGTGGCTTCATAATCATTCTTCTCAATCGAAACAGTGAGAATTGCATTCAGTTCGTCGATGTTTTCTCTGGTAATATTCATAATTCAATTCTTAAAGTTATTGGGAATGAGGAAGGAAGAAGAACTTTTTAAAAGTTCCGAATCCGAAACCTATTGCTTTAAATTAATAAAAACCGCTTGCTTATCCTTTTTCAAGGTAAAGCAAGGCGGTTAATCTTTGTTGTGCGGGCGAAGGGACTCGAACCCCCACGCCGTAAGGCACCAGATCCTAAGTCTGGCACGTCTACCAATTCCGCCACGCCCGCTAAATGCGGTGCAAATGTATGTGATTTTTTTAAACCTACAATACGATAGCAAAATCTTTTTTAATTGTTTGCGAAGTGAAAAGTTGTTTTAACGTAGTTCAAAATTCTGTCCCAGGTAAACACGGCGAACTTCCTCATCTGAAGCCAGTTCTTCAGCAGTTCCGGCTTTCATAATCGAACCTTCATATAATAGGTAGGAACGATCGGTAATGGTAAGTGTTTCGTGGACATTGTGGTCGGTAATTAAAACGCCAATATTCTTATCTCGGAGGGTTTTAACGATGTGTTGAATGTCTTCTACAGCAATAGGGTCAACTCCGGCAAAAGGCTCATCAAGCAATATAAATTTGGGATCAATGGCTAGAGCGCGGGCAATTTCGGTACGCCGGCGTTCTCCTCCCGAGAGTTGATAACCTTTACTTTTGCGGATATGTTGCAATCCAAATTCAGTCAGCAAAGTCTCAACTTTTTGATGCTGATAATCCTTAGGTAATTTGGTCATTTCAAGTACCGAAAGGATATTGTCCTCCACACTCATTTGCCTGAAAACAGAGGCTTCCTGAGCCAAATAGCCAATTCCTTTTTGTGCTCTTTTGTACACAGGAATCATTGTTATTTCTTCATCGTCAATAAATATTCTTCCTGAAAGCGGCTTAATCAAACCCACAATCATGTAAAATGAAGTCGTCTTTCCGGCACCATTTGGCCCCAAAAGTCCTACTATTTCGCCCTGGTTCACTTCGAACGAAACCCCTTTAACAACGGTGCGTTTCCGGTATTTCTTTACAATGTTTTCTGCTCTTAGTTTCATTTGCGAAATTTTACGACCAATTGATTAAATTTCTTCAAGTTTACGAAGCTTCGCTTTTTCAACACGTGCCGAAATCACAATACTTATCTCGTAAAGTATAACGAGTGGAATAGCTACCAGAATTTGGCTGAGTACATCCGGGGGTGTAATAATGGCCGCAACTATCAGTAAAACAACATAAGAATGCTTCCTGTATTTTTTTAAGAATTTAGGGGTCAGAAGTCCTACTCTGCTGAGAAAATAAGCTATAACGGGTAGTTCAAAAGATACTCCTCCAGCAATAACAATGGATACTACGGAACTTATGTATGAAAGAATATTGATCTGGTTGACTACCTCCTTACTGATACTGTATGATCCCAGAAAATCTATTGAGAACGGAACGATTAGATAATAACCAAATAAAATACCCAATAAAAATAATCCCGACATGATCGCAACGGCACCCCGGGCATGTTTACGTTCGTTTTCATAAAGTGCGGGCTTAATGAAACTCCAGAATTGAAATACTACATATGGAAACGCAACAATAAACCCGACAATAATCGCAGTCCAGATGGAGACCATAAACTGGCCTGACATATTATAGCTAATAAGTTGAAGTGGTTGGCTGTTCAATCCTTTGGATTCTATTCCAATGAAATTGCTGACTTGAATAATCATCCGGCTTGTCCAGAAATCTGGACTTTTGGGGGCAAAAATGATCGAATCCCAAATAAAATCACTGTAAATGAAGGCAAGAACAGCAAAAGCTATAATTGAAATTGCAGATCGGATGATGTGCCATCTTAGGGCTTCCAAATGATCGAGAAATGACATTTCTGCTTTGGGTCCCTTCGTCTTCTCCTTTTTAGTTGATTGTTCTTCTCTGGTGGTTTCTTCAGACATATTTCAGGAAATAATTGGGCTAATTGGTTTAAATATATGCGCACAAATATAGCTTATAATCCTAATTCATAAGTTAGGCTATATCTTAAATTTACTTAAAGGCGGGCCAAAAGTATTTAAATACAATGAAAAGGATTGTATTTTGATGGATATTTTATATACCTTCGGGATACATATACAAATTGCGATTTAATTTTTTGATCTGTAAAAAGGTCTTTTTTTATGGGAAAAGAGAATACATTAACTGAACATCTCCAAAGGCACTTTGGATTTGATAGATTTAAAGGCCAACAGGAAGACGTAATCAAGAGTGTTTTGAGCGGCAATGATACATTTGTATTAATGCCCACCGGAGGAGGAAAATCATTGTGCTACCAATTACCGGCACTGATAATGGAAGGGACTGCTATTATTATTTCCCCCTTGATTGCTTTAATGAAGAATCAGGTCGATTCTATCCGGAGTTTTGGCACCGAAGATGGTATTGCCCATTTTTTAAATTCGTCACTTACCAAGGCAGCGGCCCAAAAGGTACGCGATGATGTAATGAGTGGTAAGACTAAATTACTATATGTTGCTCCAGAGAGCCTGACCAAGGATGATAACATTGACTTTTTAAAGAATGTCAAAATTTCGTTTTATGCCATTGATGAAGCTCACTGTATATCAGAATGGGGACATGATTTCAGGCCTGAATACAGGCGCATAAAACCTATTGTTTCGGAAATCGGAAATGCCCCACTTATTGCACTTACCGCAACGGCTACTGCTAAAGTGCAGCACGATATACAAAAGACCTTGGGGATGTTGAATGCCAATGTATTTAAAGCCTCTTTCAACCGTCCGAATCTGTATTACGAGGTAAAACCCAAGTCGAAACCCGAATCTCAGATCATTAAGTTTATCAAGGAAAATGAAGGTAAATCGGGAATTATATACTGTTTGAGCCGGAAAAAAGTGGAAGAACTGGCTGAAACACTTGTTGTAAATAACATTAAAGCTTTGGCTTACCACGCTGGCATGGATTCTGCAACGCGTTCAGGAAATCAGGATAAATTCCTGATGGAAGAAGTAGATGTGATTGTTGCCACTATAGCTTTCGGAATGGGGATTGATAAACCCGATGTACGTTTTGTTATTCATTACGATATTCCTAAAAGTCTGGAAGGATATTACCAGGAAACCGGTCGTGCAGGTCGCGATGGCGGAGAAGGAAAGTGTATTACGCTATATTCAGCCAAAGATATTCAGAAGCTTGAAAAGTTTATGCAGGGGAAGCCGGTTGCTGAACAGGAAATTGGGCGTCAGTTGTTGCTTGATACCGCTTCGTATGCCGAATCTGCAATTTGTCGCCGTATTATACTCCTGAATTATTTTGGAGAGAAACTGGAAGAGCCGTGTGGCAATTGCGATAACTGTATCAATCCAAAAGAACAGATCGAAGCTAAAGATGAAATCTGCCGCGCTTTACAGGCCATCATTGAAGTTAAAGAGAAATACAAAGCCGAACATTTGTCGGATATATTAACTGGTAAAAAAACCGCTGCGGTAAAATCTTTCCGTCATTACGAACTTGAAGCTTTCGGCTCAGGAAACGATCATGGCGAAAAATTTTGGAATGCCGTATTCAGGCAGAGCATGATTGCCGGATTTATCAGTAAAGACATTGAAAATTATGGCTTGCTTAAAATGACTCAGAAAGGATACGACTTTCTGGAAAATCCGGTTGACTTCTTATTGGTGCGCAACCACGACTATGATGCCATTGAAGAAGAAGCCAATGCAGCTGCTGCTCAGGCGAGTGGAGCTGGTGATCCGGAATTGTTCGGTATGTTGAAAGACCTCCGGAAAAAGATTTCGAAAAAGCTGAATCTGCCTCCTTTTGTTATTTTTCAGGATCCTTCTCTGGCCGATATGGCTCTTCAGTATCCGATTACACTCGATGAGCTGAAATATATTCAGGGAGTTGGCGAGGGTAAGGCTAAACGTTACGGTAAAGAATTCGTTGAGCTGATTAAAGCCTACGTGGAAGAAAACGAGATAGACCGCCCTCAGGATATGGTGGTGAAAAGTGTGGCTAACAAGTCGAAATTGAAGGTTGGTATCATTCAAAGTATTGACCGAAAAATTTCGCTTGACGATATTGCCGATTCGAAAGGAATTGACTTAAAAGAATTGATTTCGGAACTCGAAGCTATTGTAAATTCAGGCACAAAAATAAATATTGATTACTACATCGACGAAACTCTTGACGAAGACCATCAGGAGGAAATATTCGAGTACTTCCGCGAAGCAGAAGATGATAGTATTGATGGTGCACTTAAAGAACTTGGAGAAGATGACTATTCGGAAGATGACATTCGTTTGATGCGAATCCGCTTCTTGTCTGAAATGGGGAACTAATTTACCCCATTTCACCTCTATCATTCAGAATTGCCTGTTGAAAGCTTGCTTTAGAAATAGGTTGGTCTTGTTACTTTTCGGTACAGATTAAATTCATAAGCTACCATTACTTCGTATGTACCGAGTTGGTATTTTTTAATGTCCTGTATCAGGGCATAATCAGCAGCAAATCCTATTTTTATATTGTTCGGAAAAGCAAACTGGCCGGAAAAACAGGCTGATCCGTTGCTTCTGAGATTTAGCCCAATTTGCAGATTTGCCGGTAGAAATAAAGTGGTAGCCACATCAAAATACACTGGTTTACCTACAGTTCCAACTACCAGTAAATTTGGTCTTAATAAAAATCCGTTCGACAGTTTAAAATTATACCCACCTGCAAGGTATGCGGTTTGGTACTTGTACATGGAGGAATAACCCTCTCTGTTGACTTTAAACGTGTTGTTAATGACGCTGGGGATTGATAAACTCAGGTAATAGTTATCATTAAATATTGTAGCCCCAAGTCCAAATACAGTCATAAAATGCATTCGCACATAGTTCATGAACTGAGAATCGGATATGTTATCGGGATACAGATTGTAGTCAGATAAGTTATTGCCATAATTAACCACTCCGGCGCGTAATCCAAAGCGTAAGTAATTGTACATGTCGAGCCGGAGTTGGTACGAATAGTCAAAGGTGAAGAACAATTGCTTTTCCTTGTAAACGTTACGCAATGTCAGATTAAAACCGATTCCGCTGTTGTGGTTTTTAATGGGTGTGCGGTAACTTAATTGCTGATTTAATGTGGCTCCCTGAATAGATGTATAGTCTTTTCGGGTGGTGAGCATGAACCCAGCCATATCATAGATACCTACAAATGCCGGATTTATGGTATGCAGGTTTGATTGATATTGCAAAACCGATGGGAATTCCTGCCCTTTAGCTTGCTTTTGCGTAAACGGCAAGATAAAAAGTAGCAGTACAATACTATATAGTAATCTTCGGTTCATCAATATTTATTAATAGGACACAAATACAGAACTCTTCTTCACCTCTCCATTACCCAGGCGCAGCACATAGTAATACGTCCCCGGAATTACCTTTCTTCCATTTACAGCTGCCGAGCGATTGTTTGTTGTTCCATCCCACCAGGCCTGATCAGGAGTTTTCCAGAAGTCCATGTTTCCATAGTTCTCTTTTTCGTATAACTTGTTTCCCAATTGGTCAAAAATATACATTTTGGCATTTGGAAATTGAATCATACAGTAGATCTGGAAATAATCGTGCACATTATCATCATTTGGTGAGAATGCATCGGGGATAAATAAATCGCACTCACGTCCGTAATCCAAGTATTCCGGATGTCCGTCAAAATCAATATCGTCGTTGCTGTAATCGCCATCTACGTTTAAGTCTTCAAAGCGGGTCAGGTATTCGTCATCATCATCGTTCTCATCACGCCAGTCATGCTTACCGTCAAGATCGAAATCCTGTAATGGTGCGTTGCTGCCGATTGCATTGCCGTTGTTACATCCATTCACAACAGTGTCGAATGCATTATCCAATCCATCACCATCGGTATCCTTTCCACTCAGCACGTTTGTTGGCCGGCCATCGGCATTTATACCATCATGTCCCTCAATGTAATCAGGAACCAAATCATCGTCAGAGTCAGTATCCAGGAAATCCGGAGTTCCATCTAAATCCGTATCAACAGGTACAATGTTCGTACCTCCCTGAGTGGTGTCATAAATATCATCCAATCCATTGTTATTGTCGTCTCTTCCTGAAGGAGCTACGTATCCAGTTGCATAAGGCTGCCCTTCAATGTTGTCTACAATACCATCATTGTCATCGTCAATATCCAGCCAGTTTGGATGACCATCTCCATCGGAGTCCAACGTGTAGCCACCTTCTGTTAAATTCAGAATTCCATCTGCATCCGCATCAGGGTCTGTTGCGTCAGCAATTCCATCACCATCAAAATCGGCAGCGATACCAATGGTAACTGTTGCAGTATCTCCTTGGTAATGATTTTTGTCGTAGATAGCATAGCGGAATTTGTCAATTCCGGTATAACCAGGATTTGGCTTGTAAGTAAATGATCCCAATAAATCCGGATTTATTACAACAGTTCCGTTCTTCGGATTCTCGATTAATTTCACATCAATAAAGAACGGATCGTCTTCAGGGTCTGAATCAATCCCATATCCATTGTCGCTGTATAAGTTTCCGGCAGCTCCATAACAGCCGGCAATTAAATTATCGTCGCGGGCTTCGGGTGGATAATTAGGTGCAGGTATCTGTATTACTTTACTTGCAGTACATCCATTTTTATCGGTAACTGTAACGGTATAAGCACCCTGATTTAAATCTTTAATTGCAGTCGTTGTTTGACCTGTGCTCCATTGTATTTGGTATGGATTTATGCCAGCGAACTGAGTACCTCCTGATATTGTAATGCTTATTTCACCCTTCTTTTTCGATTTCAGATCGATCTCTGTAATTTTTTCGGTAATTGCAATTACAGAAGGTTGAGTAATTGTAACATTCACTTTCTCTTCAGAAATACAACCATTGGCTTCAATGGTTATAATGTTGTAATCTCCGGCATAGGCTACAACAGTTGCTTTTCCTCCAGTGATTTTAACATTGGTAAACTGGCCGCCCTGGTATTTTATTACATAGTTATTTCCGTCTGGTGCATTTGAAATTGAAAAGCTGATGCTTCCTGGATCACCATAACATTTCGGATTTTCCTGGGCGACGCTGGCTAATACCGGAGATGGAGGAATAGCCGGAACCACGACTGTTCCAAGCGCCGATTCGCATTCTGTTTTTACATTCTTTACTTTAATGGTATAAGTGCCAGTAAGTAATTTGTCGAATTTTGTTGATGCCTGGTAAGGACCACCATTCAGGCTATAAACGAGATCTGCACCAAGAGGACTGGTTACTTCAACAGCTCCATCCAGATTGTTACACGTTGGACTAACTGTAATTTTAGCCACAGGAGTTGCAGGACTTAACGGCAGCAGATCAATTTTAACTGTTGTTGTTGCTGACTGGCATCCGGTTAAGACTTCACGTACTTTAATGTTGTGACTACTTCCGGGATCCAGATTTGCAAAGGTGGTTACCGAACTAAAGACTCCGCCGTCAAAGCTATATTCGAATCCGGTACCTGCCTTGGGCTCTGTCACTTCAATTGTACCTTTGGGCACAATACAGCCCGGTTGAATTATACTTGCGACAGGAGCTAATGGTGCAGCAGGTATTTTGTCAATGGTTATTGAGCTTGCCATTGATTCGCACCCGGTTGAGGTGTCTTTAACTTTTACGGTATGGGTACTACCCGGTGCAAGGTTTGCAAATGCTGTTGCGGTGGTGTATACGCCACCATCTAAACTATATTGGTAGTTTACACCTGTTGGAGAATCAACCTTTATTGTTCCTGTTGCAATCAAACAGTTTGGTTTAACACTTACACTTAAAACCGGATCGGCCGGAGGATCTTTTACCGAAATTGTTATATCAGCACTGGCTACGCAACCCTGAGTATCAGTAACGGTAAAGGTATGTTTTCCTATTCCTACAGTAAAACTTCCTGTTCCTGAAACATATGGGGCAACCCCACCTGTTGCAGAAATAGTTACTGTTTGGCTGCCGCCAACACAAAGCGAAGTTACCGGAGTAATATTAACTTTCAAAATCTCAGATGGCTGCATTACCCCGCTAATACTATTCGATGAACATCCATTGGCGTCAATTGCTTTAAAGCTATAGCTTTTCCCAGCCTGAACATTAAACGTTAAACTTCCACCCACAGGAAGATTCGTCCCGTTTATTGACAGATCGCCGGTGCCGCCCGTCGCAGAAATGGTTACCGTCCCGTTTTCCCCAAAACATTTTGGCGAAGTTATAACACTGGTTGCTATAATTTTTGCCGGATCAGGCATATTAACAGGTAGTGAGGCAATACATCCGTTTTTGTCGCTTATTATATAAACTTTTGAGGCTCCTGAAGGAAGAACAAAATCACCAATTCCGATGTAAGGCGGAGTTCCTCCAAATCCGGAAATTGTAAACGATCCACTTTGTCCATAGCACAAGGGAGCTGTATAGTTGGTGAAGGATACTGAAAGTTTCGTTGGCTGTGTGATTGTGATTTTACTAAGAGGTACCACATTGGCTATGTTTCCGGCATCGCGGATTTGCACATCATAAGCTCCTGCGATAAGCCCGTTAAAGACACCAACAGGTTTCCACGAGATTCCCCCGTCGATGCTGTACCCAAAATTACTGGCACCGGTGGCATTGGTTATGGTTATGCTGCCGGTATTCCCATTAAAACAATTGACATTCGAATGTGATACGTCAGCAGAAAGTGCTCCTGCCGGCTGAATAATTTTGGGGATGCTTATAAAACAGTTTGTTGCATTCAGGTCGCGAATCTGCACAGTGTAAGTGCCGGAAGCTAAACCGGAAAACAGAGGAGTGTTTTTCCAACTTGTTCCGTCAATGCTGTATTGATAGACCCCTGATCCACCTTTTTGCCCGCTGATGGTCAGAGCGCCATCATTAGCTCCGACAAAACTTTCGGGGGTGACTGTAGCCACCGCTTCAATCTGGTTTGGTTCATTGATCTCAATGGTGCCAATAATTGATTGATTCAGAATATTATTGGCATCGCGAACCATAAGGGTATATTGCTGAGCTACTAGTCCGGAGAAAAATACGCTTGACTGCCAGTTAACACCATTATTAACACTGTATTGGAAATTGATTGTGCCCGTAGCATTTTTAAATGTAATAGTACCGTCGAACCCACCAAAACAGGAAACATCGGTATGGTCAAATTCTGCGGTGATTGAACCGGCCGGAAGAATAATGACCGGAATGTTGATAATACAGTCAGGTACTGCAGCATCGCGCATGCGAACCATATATGTTGCTGGCGATAAACTGGTGAAGACTGTATTCGTTTGCCAGCTTGTTCCGTCAATGCTGTATTCATAGGCGCCCGATCCACCTTTCTGATCATTAATTGTAATTGAGCCATCATTTATACCAGGGAGGGTTTCGTTCGTATGAACGGTAGTAGCTTCAAGTTTATCTGGCTGATTAATGGTAACGGGATCAAGTGCAACAACACAATTGTTGGCATCCTGAATAACCAATAAAGTGTAGACTTTAGCTTTCAGTCCGGTAAAATTTACGTTCGACTGCCATGTTATACCACCATCGAGACTGAACTGGTAAGGGCCGACTCCATTTACCGGATTTGTGATAGTTATGGCTCCGTTATTCCCATCAAAACAGGTTACGTGCGTAGGTATAAGTGTAGCTCTCAATTTTTCAGGTTGCTTAACTTCAACATCGCCTAACGAAACAATACAACTGGTAACAGCAGCATCGCGCATTTGAACCGAATAGGTTTTTGCTGTCAGGTTGTCAACTTTGCCTGCAGACCAATTAATTCCATCAACCGAATACTCAAAAGTTCCTGATCCACCAACCTGATCGCTCATTATGATTTGTCCATCACTTCCTTCAAAGCAGGTAACATGTTTGGGAGTGGCAGTTGCATTAAGTTTATTTGGTTCTGTAATAGTAAGTGTACCAATTGTAATCAGACAGCTTGTTGCTTTGGCATCACGCATCTGGACGGTGTATGTATTTGGCGCAAGTCCTGTCAGAATAGGGATTCCAGTCCAGCTAATTCCATCAACCGAATATTCATAAACGCCCGATCCATTAGTCTGACCCGAAACTGTTATTTTTCCGTCGTTGGCAGCAAAACAAGTCGCATCAGCTTTTATAGCATTGGCAAGCATAGGTTCTGGCTCTGTAATCGTTATGTCTTTCAACGGTTGTTCGCAAGTTTTCAGATTGGCATCGCGTATACGAACCGAATAAACTTTTGCAGCTAAACCAGTAAACTGACCACTTGTAAACCAATTTATACCGTCAATGGTGTATTCATATAAACCCGAAACGCTGTTTTCAGGATTGGTAATTGTGATTGTTCCGTCGTTCCCTAAACAGGTCGCATTGGTAAAATCAACAATGGCAGTCAGTGGTTTAGGCTCAATAATGGTTACAGTACCAATCGTTTCCTTACATCCTTTCGAATCACGTATCTGCACGGTATAGGTATTTGGACCCAGTGCCGCGAAGCTAGAGCCTGCCTGCCAGATGATTCCGTCAATGCTGTATTCATAGGCCGGGGTGCCATTATTAGCTTCTGAAATGGTTATTGTTCCGTCTTTTGCCCCATAACAACTAATATCAGTCGATGTGACTTTTGCTACAAGTTGAAGGGGTTCTGTAATGACTACTTCTTTGACCGAAACGACGCATTTCAAAGCATTGGCATCACGCATGAGGACATAATAGGTGCCAGGTGCCAGGTTCGTGTATGAAGTTTTTGTTGCCCATGATGTTCCATCAATAGTGTATTCAAAAGTTCCTGATCCTCCATTCGAATTCTGTATGGTAATTGTACCGTCTTTACTACCAAAACAACTAACATTCGCTGAGGTAACATTCGCTGTCAACTGGTTAGGCTCGGTAATATTAACAACCGGTAGACTTACGATACAGGCTTGGGCAACAAAATCTCGCATTTCAATCGTATATGATCCGGCAGTAAGATTGCTAAATTCCAATCCGATACCCCAGCTTCCTCCGTTTATTCTGTATTCATATATTCCTGAACCATTTTTTGCATTTGAAATGGTGATTTTCCCATCGCTCCCTGCAAAGCAGCTTACATCAATTTTGGTCAGAGTTGCGGTAATGGGTATGGGTTTGGTAATGGTAATACTTCCTAATGACTTTTTACAGGTAGGTACATTTTGATCCCGCATTTCTACCAGATAAACTCCCGGAACAAGTCCAGTGAAATAGCCAGTAGTCCAAATCCCTCCATTAAGTGAAAACTCAAAACTACCTGAACCTCCTTCAGGTTTAACAACTAATATAGTTCCATCGTTACCTAAACAGGTTGCATTGGTTGATTCCAATGTTGCGCTAAGCGGTTTCGGTTCAACAATCTCAATTGTGTTAAGTGTAACCACGCAGGCCGGAGGAAGAGCATCGCGCATTTCAACAGTATAGATGCCGGGCAGGAGATTCTTGAACTCAGCTAGAGTGCTCCAACCCTTACCGATGTTGTATTCGTAAGTACCTGAACCTCCTTTGGGATTTGCTATGCTTATGATTCCGTCATTCGCACCATAACAGGTAATGTTGCTGCTGCTAACTTCGGCTTCAAGTTCAAAAATATCTACCAGTCCCGATTGAATATCCCCATCGCAATTGGCCTGATGTTCCTGTACGTCCAGATTAAATGTTCCTGCTGTAGTCCAGGTAATTTCAATAAAATCGGCAGTCGAACTTTGCACCACTCCATCAATTTTCCAGGTGTAAACCGAACCCGGCAAGCCTAATACCCAATAGCGTTTGTTGGCACCGATACATACCTTATCGGGCATAGCAATCTGGGCAAGAGCCTGCATGGCTCCTGAAATCAGAATGATCAGCAATAAAATATGTCGAACCCTTTTCAGCATTGTCAGAATGGTATCAAAGATATATAACCTATAAATTAAACTTCGTATTCAGAACAACATTCTCAATACGTTCAAACCATCTGCCGCCCAACTGCTTTTCGGGCAGCGGGCAGCAATTTGATTCCATATTAATAATGTCATGTTTCATCATTGCAGTTAATTGTGATAGATTGGTGATGTGACTGGTGTTGGATTTATAGTAACAATAACCGCTTTTATATCAGAACATCCTTCTGCTGTTTTTGCCATGATGTAATAGGTTCCTGAACTGGCAACGGCATTTGGTGTAGCTAATGGTGAAGTTGCAGCCAGATCGGTCCAATAAGTCAACACGGTTCCTGAAGGCAAAGTGCTACCCAATGTAATCGCGGCAAGTTGTAAATCGATAGTGTTTGGGTTACAAATTGGAGCAGGATCGTGAATAACTAAAACCGGAGTTGGGTTAACTGTTACAACAACAGGTTTAATATCAATACATCCAGCTGCACTTTCAGCCTTAATATAATAGGTTCCTGATGTAACAACTGCTGCTGGCGTGGCAAGTGCTAAGGTTGCTCCTGCATCAGTCCAATAGGTCAATACTGTTCCTGTTGGTAAAGTGCTTCCTGTGGTAACTGCTGCTGCCATCAGATTAATAGATGCAGGCGAACATACTGGTGCCGGATTGGTAATTGTCAACACCGGAACCGGATTGACTGTTACAATTACTGGCTTAATGTCAGAACATCCTGCGGCTGTTTCAGCCTTTATGTAATATGTTCCTGATGCTGCAACTGCTGTTGGTGTGGCCAGTAGTGTGGTTGCTGTGGCATCAGTCCAATAGGTCAATACTGTTCCTGTTGGTAAGGTACTTCCTGTGGTTACAGCTGCAGCTGTCAGATCAACTGTAGCTGGAGAACACACTGGCCCTGGATTTGTTAAAACCAGAACTGGTGTTGGGTTTACAACTACATCAACAGCCTCTATGTCTATACATCCTGCTCCTGATTCAGCTTTAATATAATATTTGCCAGATGTTGCCACAGCATTGGATGAACTCAATGCAAGGGTTGCGGCAGCGTCGGTCCAATAGGTTAAAACTGTTCCTGTTGGCAAGGTACTTCCTGCTGTAACAGCTGCTGCTGTCAAATCAACTGTAGTTGGAGAACACACCGGAGCCGGATTGGTAATTGCCAGTATAGGAGCTGGATTAACTGTTACAACAACAGGTTTAATATCGCTACAACCCGCAGCGGTAGTTCCTTTAATGTAATAAGTTCCTGTTGATGCTGTTGTAGGCGTAGCAAAAGTTAGTGTTCCCGCAGCATCAGTAAAGTAGGTAAATGTAAGTCCTGCAGTCGATCCTACTGTTACAGCTGCTGCCGTGAGGTCAACAGTTGCTGGTGAGCAAACAGCCAGTGGATCGGTAATTACAACAGTTGGTGTTGGATTTACAGTTACAGTAACAGGTTTAATATCGCTACAACCTGCGGCTGTAGTTCCTTTTATATAATAGGTGCCTGTTGTTGCCGTAGTGGGAGTAGCATAAGCTAGTGTACCTGCGGCATCGGTAAAGTAGGTAAACGTTAGGCCTGCAGTTGAACCTGCTGTTATTGCAGCTACCGTTAGATCGATTGTTAACGGAGAACATACTGCTAATGGATCGGTTATAACGACTGTTGGCGTTGGATTTACTGTTACTGTAACAGGCTTAATATCGCTACAACCTGCGGCAGTACTTCCTTTTATATAATAAGTTCCTGCCGCTGCTGTTGTGGGAGTAGCATAAGTTAGTGTTCCTGCCGCATCAGTAAAGTAGGTATAAGTAAGTCCTGCCGTTGAACCTGCTGTAATTGCAGCAGCCGTCAGGTCAACTGTTGATGGAGAACACACTGCCAATGGATCGGAGATCACAAGTGTTGGCGTTGGATTTACGGTTACAGTAACTGGTTTAATAACACTACAGCCAGCGGCGGTGGTTCCCTTTATGTAATAAGTTCCTGCCCCTGCTGTTGCAGGTGTAGCATAAGGTAGGGTTGCAGCAGCATCTGTAAAGTAGGTAAATGTCAAACCTGCGGTTGACCCTGCTGTAATTGCAGCAATAGTAAGGTCAACAGTTGAAGGAGAACATACTGCACCCGGATCAGTTATTGTTAAAGTTGGTTGTGGATTGACGGTCACAACCAAAGTTACTTCGTCGAAACAACCGGTTGCCGCTAACTCTTTAAAGGTAACGGTGTACACCTGTGGTGTTGCCGGATTTGCCCAGATGATATCTGTAACTGCGGCTGTTGGTGCCGAAATCGTCCATTCCGTTCCGGAGGTTCCGGGCGAAATACTCCACAGAAATGTATTCCCTGCATTGTCAGGAATAATTTTATAGGGCTCAGTCCCCGGACATACTGATTGAGTAGGAGTAGTGCTTGTTTGTGCCATCACCCCCAGTGTACTGACGAAAAGCAGCAGTAGCATTGCCAGTCCCTTCAAAATTTGATTTTTTGCTTTCATATCCTTTTTTTCAATCTGTTTACAATTCAATTTCTTTCCCTTTTCCAACGAATCGTTCAACCTAATTGCGGGCAACACGTGCCCAATATCGTGTTCGGTCACATTCCCGCCCGGGCTTTTCAGGTGAGTAAGCCAAAAGAGCCATCGTGACTGTATGCCTGACCTATCTGCTATGTGATTCGAAATTCGTTTATTGGTATTCATAAGTTTATGTTTTTATCTGTGATATATGCTTGATGGTGCCGGCAATGGGTTGATCAGTTGTGTTGTTTTATCGCTTGGCACTAAATTAATTCCGTATTTGTCTTTGACACTGGTTACCCAGTAGTCAGTGGTTACCGCTGGACCCGGATCAATGGTTATGATGTGTGTATCGCTTAGGATATTGGTCACCGTCCACGAGTTCGTTCCATCTGTATATATTAATTCCCACGGTGCGGTTCCGGTTAAGGTCGCTGTGAGTGTGATTTTTTCTCCCGCACAAACTGCCGGAGAAGCTTCAAGTTTGGCAGTTGGAATGGCATTAAGCACTTTCATCTTTCCAATTGCAATATTGTTTGTACAGCCTGTTATATCAGTAGCTGTTACTTTAAAGAAATAGATGCCGGGTTCTTTCCACAATACAGTAACCGGCGTACCTGTTTTTCCGCCAACAAATTCAGCATCGCTCGTTGGGCAATCCGGAATTGCAGTGACGAAATTTTTGGTGGAGTCGCGGTACAATTCCCAGACATAGGTATCTCCGGGTTTAGGATCAATCTGGAGCTGGGTTGTTACGCCCTGGTACACGACGTTCTGGGCCATGGCAGGAGCCAAAGCCAAGAGCAGAAGCAGTAATACTGCCAGTGCCGGATAACGTGCTATGTACAAGAGTTTCTTCAAAACTGTTTAATTTTTACTATTCAATTTACCAACTTCCTCGTTTCATAATTCAAGCCATCTTTCAATTTTTCCGGATTTATCGGGTTATTGATTTAGCCTCAATAGCCGTAGCCTTCAGGCTACGGTAGAAATGTATGTATAACAAGGGCTTTAGCCCCAATTGATAATTTTTTATGGCTAAAGCCAATAACAAACATCAATTTAACCAACGGCATAAATGCCGTTGCTAATGAAAGAACACCAGCCGATAGTTCCGATACTTTTTCATTGTCAAACCTTCATTCTTCACACTTTCGATGGTTATTAACCTCGAAAGTTGTTTCCCGTTGGCCTTCCCAATGGCCAAACCGGTTCCAATTTTTTATTTGCGCCAACCCGGCGCACTATGCGTTTACATCAGCAAAACTCTGGTTTTATTTATAATCCAGAGAGAACTGACATATTCGCAGAGTGCTCAGGTTTAACACATCCGGTTATTCTCCATCGCTCTTCAGGAGGATCACCGCGTGAAGCGAACAGCCGTGGCGGATCACCACGACCACCGCAGATACCCGGCGGGTTTCCCCTCAAACCGGATATCCATCGTGGATCGCCCCGCCCCTTATGGGGGCTACTTTGGTTACTTTTCATGTTTGTTTTACATTCATTGATGATTTTAAATGACCTGACCTTACGAGGCCAATGTGTATTAGAATTTATAGGCTCACTCCCTCAAGGCGGTATTCATTGCTCCACTCTGCGGTAGACAAAATATACCACAGAGGCCAATGTTTTTTTCGCCGTTGATTAATCATCACTCTCAATTTGCTTATTTCTTTCTACTTGCTCGCACTGCGTTTACTTTGCGTGCTTCGCGGTTAGTTATTATACCGCAGAGTCCGCTGGCTTATGCGCAGAGATTGCAGAGAAAATGGATCTTTTCAACCGCACATGGCGGTACTTTCCTGAATTACATTGCCGATTTCTAAATCATCATGTATCGTGTCGATTGGCTTTCTTCCGGCGCATTCAATGGATTTGCAAAAAGGTTGAATTCCCGGCTTCTGTCCTTTATTCATAAGCATTACAGTTTTTAAAAAGTATTGAACTACACAGGCACAAAGGCCACACAGTTTTTTATCCATTCGGAAACATTGAGCAACGATTCGGAAAGCTTAAATAGCCATCAAAATGAAGTGCAATGCGTTAAACTTTACAGCAGGAGCCGAAGCTCAGTATCAGTATTCATTCCCTTTCCCTTTCATGATTTCCATTGCACCGGTTACGCTATCCTTCCTGAGAAGTAAGTTTCCCGGGCCTTTCTCCGGCCAGCCAACTTTGATAACTTCGACAAGCTCTGTTTACAAAACTCAGTTACCAAAAACGGCCGACCGGAAAAAGTATAGGGTTTCACGAAAAAGCAATATCAAACATTAGTTCTTAGGAACGAATCCAGGAGCAGGTGTAACAGTTGTTGTAAGCTGTGGTCTTGGAGTCAGGTCGTACTGAGCCTGATCTGTTACAGTGTTTGTACAAGGTGCAACTGCACTAGGATCTAAGTCTTGTAAACTTGCTGTTGTGTAATTGGTAGCAGCAACATTGTACATTTTACCATCAACTCCAAGAATAACATTTCTTGCAGCAGCAGCATCATTTTCACCAATGTTGTTGTGGTCAATATGTACTCTAACAATAATACATTCACCACCAGCACCAACAGCTCCAGTTGCTGCTTTAGCCAATACAGGTGCTGTTACAGGATTCCATGTTCCTGCGGCTAAAATGGCCTGATCCGGGTAAGCCCATGTAATATCAGTTGCGTCAGTTATGGTTGATTGTGTGTTGTTAGTTAAAGTGAAAGTTGGCTGCCATGAATGAACAAAGTTTGCAGCAGTAACTGAGAAGAATACATAGTTATCGCCATAATCCATGGTCAGGTTATTAACACTATATACAGCTGATTGAACATCAGTAAGACACTCTAGTGCATTGTTTCCTACTGCAGGTAGAGCTCCAGTTGGTAATAAACCAGCGATATCAAGAGTAAAGGCGAAAATAGGCTCAATACGAAATACTTCAATATTGTCAGCACAACCACCGTTTCCCTCAACATAGGCTACCAATAAGATTCTGTTGGCAGTACCATCAAAAGATTGCCATGAAACATCAATTGTACCTGAAGTGTTTGTAATTGATTTGTATTTTGCAGCTTCAGCATTTAAAAGGAATTGACTTGTTCCACCATTAGCTTCAGCAGCGGTCAAAGCGGCAGCAATTGAACCCCCGGTAATAATCGTACCATTGGTTGTGGCGTTGTAAACAAACCACTGCACATAACCCGTAGTAACCCCAGGATTAACTGTCACATTGTAGTTGTAAACTTTTCCCGGGATTGGATGCAATGCATCATCCGTGGCGCAGGGTAGCAGTGTAACAGGAGCACAGTTCGTAGCAGGAAGGTTATTTGCATCTTGCGCATAGGACTTAGTACCAGCTAAAATAGCCAGAACAAAAAACACGATAATTAAAATTTGCTTTTTCATGATAGTAAAAATTTAATTGTTATAAAATTTGGTATTTGTATTAATTCATAATTTTTAAAACTGGGTTGATAATCAACATACAATTCCGTTTTTCGACGGATTCGGCCCTGCACTTGCAGGTCTTCAGGGTTTAGTCTTTTTAGGACCGAAAGGTAGCCACTCTTTTTGTTGTTCAAAAGTCGGGGCCTCGTTGGTACATCCGGAGGATGCTCCGGGTTGCGGCAAATAACCGCTCCCGGGCTGCGTTGTCGGCCTGGCGGTCCTTTCCCTTTGTTCTGAATCAGGAAGATATTGGGCAGTTTATGTTTGGTCTGCCTGGTTAATTGCATTTGGTACAAGGGAGTTGGAATATCGCTGATGCCTTTCCCGTTTTGGCTTTTCGCCGTTTCTTTACTGTCTCGAGTTCGTTTCATTTGTGTTAATTTTTATATGTGCATTCATTTTCTTTTTGTTTGTTGACTCACCCCGACGTCTGCTGGCAGCCGTCCCCCCTCTCTACACGTAGAGAGGGGGAGGAGCACCTTTAGGTGTGGAGGGGGTGAGTCTCGTTTATTTCCTCCAAGCTTAAAATGTATTCTTTAATTTTTCTCATAACCTTTGGTATATCTTCAACTTCTTCATTTTTAATTCTAAGCACATTTAGATTTAAACTTTTTAAAATGTTCTCGCGATGCAGGTCGTCTTCCATCTGAAAATCGTGGATCTTACCATCAACTTCTATCACCAGTTTTTTTTCATTACAGTAAAAATCTGCGATAAAATACAAGGGCTTATTTTTAAACACCTCATAAATAATCGGATGCTGTCTGAGAAACTTAAGATTGAGCAGTCTTCGGTCTCTAAGATTTAACCACAAGAGTTTCTCAGAACTGGTTGCATTCTGACGCAGTGTTCTTGCTCTCTTTACCGGTGTTGGACTGTCGCTCATTTAGTTACGTTTTACTATTTTATTCTTTTTGTTAGTTGACTCACCCCGACGTCTGCTGGCAGCCGTCCCCCCTCTCTACACGTAGAGAGGGGGAGGAGCACCTTTAGGTGCGGAGGGGGTGAGTCTCATATTTCTTTTCTCTTATCTTCATATTATGGCATTTTAATCACATTTGGTCGTGGCTTGATTGTTATATTTTGTGTTACTGGTAACGATTCGTTGCCATTGCAATCGGTAATCCAGTAGGTGATGGTATGGATCATATCATTAAAAGTCACTCCGTCGCCGGGTATCTGGAAATTAGGGTGTGTCGATGGTTGTCCGGTTCCTGAAATACTTGCCGGAGTTCCGCCGAAAAAGTCGATTTGCCACCTGATGCCTATTGGTGGGCAATTCAATGCGCAGTTATCGGCAAATTTGCTTGGGTCCAGATCAAGAAGGGTATTGCCGGTTATAAATGAATAATAATCGGGTCGTGCCGGAGTAATGTCCATCGTTGCCGGATCGTAAATAGCGGTGATAATACTCGAAACGCACTCGCTTAATGGCGTTGGCAAAACCAGTGTCGGCTTTTCGTTATCGGTTACCGTAATTGTTTGGGTACATACATCGGTTCCTGAAACGTTAGTTGCAGTCCAGGTAATCGTTGTTACTCCGATGTTGAATGCATGCGGGTTTGGGGCGATCGGGCCAGTTCCTGAACCTAAAGTAGCTCCGGTCATTACCCAGGTATAAGTTATTGGTTCGGCACCTGCAACTTTGGTTGGGAAACCCGGATCGAGTGTCGCCGTACAAACTCCCGGATCAGTATTTCGTGTAATATCAGCAGGACAGTTGATCTCTGGTTTGGCTGTAACCGTGATTGTAAATGAACAGGTTTCTGTTGTACCATTTGCATGGGTCAAGGTATACGTAACAGTAGTTACCCCTACATTAAATGTGCCGGGCGAAGGCACAACATTCACTCCTGTTAGTGGCGAAGCTGAAGTTGTTGCATCAGGTAAAACCATGGTCCAAATGAGGGTTAGTCCCGAACAGCCGCTGCTGTACGTCGGAGGCGGAACCACTACATTCGAGGCGTAGTTTTGCCCTGGATCGGCAGGTCTGACGATGTCAGCCGGACAAGCAAGTGGGAGATCGTTTACGACAACAATCTGGTTACAGGTTGTTGGTGCTCCTACAGTTGGCGTAATAGTCCACACAACAGTCGTACTTCCTATCGGATAGGTTCCGCTGGCATCGTTGGTGCCATTAAAATTGTTGGTGAAGGTATAACCTACGCTACATGGGTCGCTTATTGCGGGTACCGGAATGGTTACATAGGCGCTGCAATTTCCGGGAGTTACAGTAACTGGTGCCGGGTTAGGCGGACAGCCTACCGTAAATGCCGGTGGGTTTAAGGGGATGATCGTCACTGTAAACGAACAGGAAGCCGTATTTCCATCGGGGTCGGTAACCGTGTACGTTACTGTAGTTACACCAGCATTAAAGGTTTGACCAACAACCGAGCCCGTGCCGGTTCCTGTTGTTGCACCAGTCAGAACCCAGGAGAGTGTCAGCTGAGCCAAAGGCCAGCAATTGTCAGTATAAGTTGGGTTGACAATTGTAGCAGGTATTTTCGAACAGTTGCTTGCCAGGGTAGTCTCAGAAACGTTGGCACAACCGCCAATTGTTAAGTTTGGCGGAGTCACATCCACAATAGTCACTGTAAACGAGCAGGTCGCTGTATTTCCATCAGGGTCAGTAACTGTGTAGGTAACTGTAGTAATGCCAACATTGAAGGTTTGCCCAACAACCGAACCTGTTCCTGTCCCTGTTGTTGCACCGGTCATGGCCCAGGTAAGCGTAAGTTGAGCCAATGGCCAGCAATTGTCAGTATAGGTTGGGTTTGCAATTGTAGCAGGTATTTTCGAGCAGTTGTTTGCTGCTGCCGTTTCCGAAACATTGGCACAACCACCAATGGTTAAGTTTGGCGAGGTGACATCCACAATAGTCACAGTAAACGAACAGGTAGCAACGTTTCCGTCAGGGTCAGTAACGGTGTATGTAACCGTGGTAATGCCCACATTGAAGGTTTGCCCAACAACCGAACCTGTTCCTGTTCCTGTTGTAGCGCCGGTCATGGTCCAGGTAAGTGTAAGCTGAGCCAATGGCCAGCAATTGTCAGTATAAGTTGGGTTTGCAATTGTAGCAGGTATTTTCGAACAATTGTTTGCTGCAGCCGTCTCAGAAACATTGGCACAACCACCAATCGTTAAGTTTGGGGGAGTCACATCCACAATAGTCACTGTAAACGAACAGGTAGCTGTATTTCCGTTAGGGTCGGTTACGGTGTAGGTAACTGTGGTAACGCCAACATTAAAGGTTTGCCCAACAACCGAACCGGTTCCTGTTCCTGTTGTTGCACCAGTCATTGTCCAGGTGAGGGTAAGTTGAGCAACCGGCCAGCAATTGTCAGTATAAGTTGGGTTGTTAATTGTTGTTGGTATTTTCGAACAGTTGTTTGCTGCAGCCGACTCCGAAACATTCGCACATCCAGCTATGGTTAAGTTTGGAGGAGTCACATCCAGAATAGTCACTGTAAATGAACAGGTAGCTGTATTTCCGGCTGCATCGGCAGCGGTATAGGTCACTGTTGTAACGCCAACATTGAAAGTTTCTCCGCCAACAAAATTGATTCCTGTTGCCGGTGAAATTGTTGTGGTAACTCCGGTCATTGCCCAGGTCAGTTTGGTCACGGCGCAGTTGTCGGCATAAGTTGGGTTTGGTATAACTACATTACTCAACAAACAATTGCCGGGCAGAGCAGTCTGCGAAACATTGGCCGGACAGGTAATTGTTGGGGGTTGGTTGTTGTCAATAATGGTCACTGTTTGATTGCAGGTCGATGAATTTCCGCAGGCATCAGTTGCCGTCCAAATTACGGTAGTTACACCAACGGGGAATTGAGCCGGAGCATTGTTGGTAATAACCAGTTGTGCTCCTGTAGCACAATTGTCGGTAGCCGTTGCTGTTCCGAGGCTTACTCCCGTAGCAAAACATTCAGCAGTATCTGCAAAGCCCGAAGCTGCGGCCGGACAGGTAATCACCGGTGCAAGAATGTCTCTTAAGTTTATGGTTTGACTGGCAGTTGATTTATTTCCGCAGGCATCTGTTGCAGTCCAGGTTCGGGTAATGCTGTAGGTGTTGGCACAAGTGCCTGGTGTGGTTACATCTGCCGAAGTCAGAGTAAAGCTACTGGCACAGGCATCCACTGCAGTTGGGGTAGTAAATGCAGGAGTGTCCTGACAGTCAATGGTAAACGGAGCAGGCAGTGCCGAGATAACAGGTCCGGCAATGTCCTGAATAAAAATATCCTGATTTGCAGTACTGAAATTTCCACAATGGTCGGTAGCTTTCCAGGTGCGAACGATTTTGTAATCGCCGCCACAAGTGCTCAAAATAGTAACATCAGTATGCGTAATCACCGGAGCTGCATCGCAATTGTCGGTTGTTGTAGGCGAACCTGTTAAAGCTAAGTTATTCGGATCGTCCATACACGAAATAACAGCTACTCCGGGGGCAATAATATCAGGAGCAGTATTGTCTTCCAAGGTAATAATCTGGGTAAACGGGGCGCTTATGTTTCCGCAATTATCGGTTACAGTAAAGGTGTTGGTGTAGGTTCCGGCCTGAGGACAGGTTAAAGATGGAACCAATGTTCCTGAAACTTTTACCGGAGGATTTGTTGCGCTGCAATTGTCGGCAGCTAACGGCCTCATGGCTTGAGCTGCGGCAATACCGGCGGCATCGTTACATTCCAGAAATACATTCAAGGCAATGCCTGGCGTTGTCCAGTCGGGTGGGGTAGTGTCCTGAATGGTAATTACCTGTGTAAATACAGCACTTACGTTTCCGCAATTGTCGGTAACTGTAAAGGTATTGGTGTAGGTTCCTGTAATTGGACATGTACCTGCAACCATACTTCCTGAAACTTTTACTACGTTCGAAACATCGGTGTCGCATAAATCGGATGCAACCGGAACCAAGGCCTGAGCTGTTGCCAATGCTGCCGCATCACCACATTGTACCGTCTGATTGATTCCATTGGGCAATGTGGTCCATGTGGGTGCGGTGGTATCTTGTACATTTATTGTTTGCGTAAGTGTTACCGCATTGTTACAGGCATCCGTAATGGTATATGTTCGGGTAACTACTGTCGGACAAGTTCCTGCAGAAGCATCAGAGCTGGTAACGGTCAGCGAACCTTTGGCTGTACAGGCATCCGTAATGGTAACGCCGCCTAAAGCTTCAATTGCTGCAACCGTTGTAGCAGCAGCTGGTGCAGAAGCACCAGCACAACCTTGAACCGTTGTGGGGGTAAGAGTACCGGTAACTACCGGTGGTGTGGTATCCTGTATGTTGATGGTCTGAACTAGGTTGACAAAGTTATTACAGGCATCAGTTACTTTATAGGTTCGGGTAATTGTAATCGGACAAGTTCCTGTTACAACATCGGTTGACGTTACCGTCAATACGCTTTTAGGTGTAAACGCATCATTAATCGTGACTCCCCCAGGAAGAGCTTCGATCTGCGCAACGGTGGTTACGGCAGGCGCAGCAGCAATCGAACAGCCCTCAATTGTTTGAATGGAAAGAGTGCCCGTTACAACTGGCGCTGAAGTGTCATTCAGGTTGACTGTCTGGGTACAAGTACTGGTACATCCACTGGCGTTTGTTATGGTGAGGGTAATGGTATAAGAACCGGTACACAATGCACCTGCCTGAATGTTCACGGTGGCTTGGTTGGCTGCTCCAACTATTGTTCCACTTCCTGTGACCGACCAGGCATAGGTAGTCATACCTGCCGGAGCAGTGTAGGTATCTGTGGCATTTGGATATGTTGCCGAAACACCAGTGATGGAACAAACTGGAACAGCATTAACCGTTACATTTACGCTTCCGGTAAGGGTGGTACAGCCGTATCCATCAGTAAAGGTTAGATTATAAGTTCCGTTATTGGCCGAAGTTATATTTGTAATAACCGGGTTTTCATCGGTCGATGTAAATCCGTTTGGACCAGTCCATGCATAGGTGAAAGGTGGCTTTACTGAAGTACGATTTGCTAACAAATTCAAGTTGCCAAATTGACAAACCAAGCCATTAACCGTTGGAGTGATCGTTCCGGGAACTGGATCAAGAGTTCCAAAAGAAACGTCATCTATTCCGAAGTCGTTACCAGGGGCAGAGCTTTCCAAATCTACAATTTGAATTGTTGCGGTGGTTACTCCTGCTGGGGCTACCCAATTCCCATAAAATCGTACCCAGGTAAAAGGAGGATTATTATTTTGTGGTCTTGCCGGCAATACTCCTGTTGAGGTTTGGGTCATGCCTGCAGTAGATCCATTTATACTGAACTGCAAGTTTGCAAATGGTCCTACACTATTTAGGCTGATGGCATAAGCCGAAAAATAATACTTTCTACCAGGAACTACGGTTAGTGGTCCTTGCCTCCAAATTACAATTGTGTTACCATGACCATTCACCAGCATGAAATTTCTAGATCCTATGGTATTATTGGTGTGGTCAAAACCCCAAAAGTTGCTGTGATAATTTTGTCCACTGACACCTACACCATATCCATTTGTTAGGTTATCCGGTACAAGTTCAGTATTCCCTGGACCATCAGCATAATAGGTATAACCACTGTAAAAACTTGTATTGCCGGCGGTGAAATCTCCGTTAACTACCATTTCATTTGAAACTGGTAAAAATGCAGTTGATGTACAACCATAGGAATTGGTAACATTTACGCTATAGCTATCGGCAATATCAACGTAAATGGTTTTGCTGGTCTGTCCATTACTCCACAAATAGGTGTAAGTTCCGGGCCCTGTTACTGCAGTTAATTCAATTTTAGTCTGATTTGGAGCGGCGGGACAATAATTAGCATCAATTGTTACAATTGGTTCAGGATTAACCGTTACGGTAAAAGTTCTTACTGGACCCGTACAGCCATTGCTGGTGGCACTAACGCTCACCGTTGCAACAATGGGTGCAGTAGTAGTATTGTTAGTTGTATAGGCAGGAATATTGCCAGTTCCGCTTGTTCCGAAACCTACATCGTCAGTACTTGTCCAATCAAATGTGGCTCCACCCACATTGCTTCCAAAATTTATTGCCGCCGCCGCAGTTCCACTACAAACGGCAGCACGGTTTGTAACAGGATTAACTGTTGGGGTCGGATAAAGAGTAACCGTTACAGTTTGTGAGCTGCCCACACAACTGCCTGTACTCGAAGTTGGGGTGACCGTATAGACCACTGTTTGAGTTGATGCGGTGGTATTGACTAGCGTATTGTTTATGGTGCTTCCGGTCTGTGCCGTAGTGCTTTCTCCGGTAACATTACCATTCGCTGTTGCCACCCAACTATAAGTAGCAGGAATATCAGATGTTAATGGATGATTAACACTGTTTCCACTACAGATAGCAATTGTAGTAGGACTGGTCATTACCGGTTTAGGGTTTACTGTAACTGTTACCGATTTACTACCTGGGCAAAATGTATTGGGGTCGGCAGTCGGGTCGGTGTAGGTTACAGTATAAGTTGTGGTGACTGTTGGTGTAACAGCGGGTGGATTTGCTACAGAAGATGTAAATCCGGCAGGATTTGATACCCAGCCAATAACTGCATTGTTGGCAGACGTTCCTGTAAGATTGACCCGTCCTATAGCCCAATAATAAGCATTACCAGGATTTGTTGCCCTGTAACGAAATCTTATATATACGGTTGTGTTATAGGCAGATAAATTAAATGGAGTTGCAGGTGGTGTAAAATTATTATCTTGCCCTTGTGTTGATGTATATGTTGCAATGGTATTCCAAGTAGAACCATTTGATGAAACTTCAACATAAGCATTATCACCGGGACCCCCTCCACCATCTCTGTAATAATGGTAAAAATTTAAAAAGAGTGTTGTGTATCCAGATGTGTTTATTGGACCAAATTGCAAGATCGTATGCGTATCCCCATTCCCTCCCTGATCACGGGCATTTGACAAATAGAATTGAGCATCAGGAGAATCAAAGGTTGTTCCTCCGTAACTATATCCATCATTTCGAAGCGTCCAGTCAGCATCTGCAATCGTACCGCCAGAAGGATTAGGTGCAGTTCCTCTTGACGTAGTCCATCCTGTAAAGCCAGAAGCTGGTAAAAGGTCAGAAGGTAATGAAACCAAACTCGAATTTGAAGTCAGGTTAACATTGGTTCCTTCGCAAATTGTTAATGGAGTGACACCATTTGCAAATGCATTTACTGTAGGAGCAGGGATAACCACTATGACTACATTATAGGTGATTGGATTTGTACATCCGTTGGCGATTAGGGTATAAACGTAGGTTACGGGTATATTTCCGGCAGTAGCATTGATTAGCGTTTCACCTATATTTCCGGTACCAGAAGATGCAGGATTACTGATTCCGGCAACAGCTGCACGAGTCCAGCTAAAGCTGGTTCCCGAAATTGAGGAAATTGGTGAATAATTAAACTGAACACCGCTACAGATTGTTCCCGGACTTGGATTGGGGTTTGTCAGTGTGGGAATAGGATTAACTGTTACCGTAACTGTTGCCGTACTTGTACATCCATTGGCATCGGTTCCAACCACGGTATAGGTAGTTGTAGTGTTCGGGCTTGCTGTTACTGTAGCTCCTGTTGGCGAGGACAAATCAGTATCAGGACTCCATACATAGGTGACTGCTCCGCTGGCTGTCAAAGTGGAGTTATTCCCATCGCAAATAGTTGTTGGAGAAGCTGATGCAGTTACTGTAAATGGGGCAAAAACAGTTACCGTAACCGTGGCGGTACTAATACATCCGTTGGCATCTGTTCCAGTCACTGTATATGTTGTTGTTGATGCTGGAGTAGCAATAACTACTGCTCCGGTGGTGGTGTTTAATCCGGCTGAAGGGCTCCATGTGTAGGTTAATGCTCCACTGGCTGTTAAAGTAGAACTTCCGGCAACACAAACCGAACTGCTTGATGCGACAACGGTTACTGTTGGTAAAGGCAAAACAGTAACCACCACAGTTGCAACATTGGTACAGCCGTTGCTGTCGGTACCTGTAACGGTATAGGTGGTGGTGGTAGTTGGGTTTGCGGTTACCGTTGTTCCTGTAGTTGCCGATAATCCTGTTGCCGGACTCCAGGTGTATGTAGCCGCACCACCTGCAGTTAAAGTAGTACTGCTTCCGTTACAGATGCTTGGTGCTGCTGCGTTTGCAGTTACAATAGGCAAAGGATTGACTACGACCACCACATTCTGAGTGTTGTTGCATCCATTGGCCGAAAGCGAATAAACGTAAGTTACAGTAATGGGGCTATTGGTTGTATTAATCAGTGTTTCATTGGGGTTATCAGTTCCGGTTGCAGTTGCATTACTTATTCCCGCAACAGCTGCACGGCTCCAGTTAAAGGTTGTTCCGGCAGTTGCACTTGTTGGTAAATAGCTAAATACGCTATTGCTACAAATGGCGGTAGGTGCTAGTGTACTCGATAATTTGGGAGTTGGGTTAACTGTTACCACCACATTTTGTGGGTTTGTGCAACCAGTTGCCCTTACGCTAAAGGCATAAGTAACATTTATTGGGTCGGTTGTAGTATTTATGAGTGTTTCGCTTATTACGTTGGTTGCACCCGCTGAGGCAGGATTACTTATTCCGGGAACAACTGATCTGATCCATTGGTAAGTTGTTCCAGCGGTTGCACTGGTTGCTGTGTAAGCAAAAAGTGTATTGTTACAAATGGCAGGAGGAGTCAAGCTACTCGACAATTCAGGAGTTGGTTTTACTGTAATATTAACTGTTTGAGTATTTGTACAGCTGCCTACACTCAGGTCAAAAACATAGGGAACAATTATACTGGCTGCAGTTGTATTAATTAGTGTTTCGTTTATTGGGCCGGTACCTGTTGCTGCAGGATTACTTATTCCTGCTATTACCGCTCTGCTCCAGTTAATTATTGCACCAGGAATAGCACTTGTTGGGGTATAATTGAACGCGGTGTTGCTGCAAATAGCCGGCGGTGAAAGCGAACTGCTGAGCGTAATAGCAGGTAAGATCTGGACAACTACATTCTGGGTGTTAACGCACCCATTGGCGGTGAGTGTGTATACATAAGTTACATTAATTGAGGCTCCTGTTATGTTCGTTAAAGTTTCATTCGGATTGTCAGTGCCCGATGTTCCAACTGGTGTGATACCCAGAATTGTTGCTCTGGACCAACTGAATGTTGTTCCTGGGGTGTCACTTGTTGGGGTATAATTGAATAGGCTATTGCTACAAATTGAAGATGGTGTCAGTGAACTTGATAAAATCGGTTTTGGCTTTATTGTAATTACCACAGTTATTGGAGATCCATCACAGCCGTTTGCAGTTGGGGTAATGGTATAGGTTAGCGTTGCCTGCAATGGTGTTGTATTCACCAAAGTTTGTGCAATCGAATTACCTGAATTTGCAGATGCTCCTGTTACACTTCCAACAGGGGAATCAGAAATAGTCCATGAATAGCTTGTGCCAGCCACCGTACTCGTTAACGCAATAGCTGTAATATCGCCTGAACAGATTGTTTGATTTGCTGGAGTCGCGGTTGCCATTGGTGTAGGATTAACCGTGATGGTCACCGTAATCGGACTTCCATCGCAGCCGTTAGCCGTTGGTGTTATGGTGTAAGTTGCAGTACCTGCAGTCGTTCCGGTTGCTGTAAGTGTTTGGGCAATTGTAGTTCCCGAGCCTGCCGCCGCACCCGAAACTCCTGACTGCACCACCGTCCAGTTGAAAGTTGTTCCTACCACGGTGCTTGTCAAAGCGATTGACGGAGCTGTGTTTGAACAGATTGTTTGATTTGCTGGAGTCGCGGTTGCCATTGGTGTAGGATTAACC
>JAFLKN010000012.1:119990-183412 GCA_019163175.1 Prolixibacteraceae bacterium
CAGCCCCTCCCGAAATATCAAAAGTAACCCCTGAAGGTGATCCTGTCAGTGGAATTGCGGCAGTTGCTACACTATTGCAATAGTTTTGATTGGCTGGTGCTGTGGCCGTTGGCGTAGGATTGACAGTGATGGTATAGGTTACAGCATTCCCGGTACAACCGTTTGCTTTGGGTGTGATGGTGATTGTAGCCGATCCTGTTGATGGTGTAAAAGTTGGAATTGTGGCAATGCCAGTTTGATCTGACAATCCAATAGCAGCCCCTCCCGAAATATCAAAAGTAACCCCTGAAGGTGATCCTGTCAGTGGAATAGCTGTGGTAGCCACACTGTTGCAATAGCTTTGATTTGCTGGTGCTGTGGCGGTTGGAGTAGGATTAACTGTAACCGATATCACATCCGAAGCAGTAAATCCATTTCCATCGGTTACTACAACGGTGTAGCTTGTTGTTGAACCCGGTGTAGCTACCGGATTGGCTATACTTGTGCTGCTTAATCCAGAAGCCGGGCTCCAGGAGTAAGTAAATGGAGTATCTCCCACCGGAATTGCAGTCAGATTAGATGAAGCTCCAGCGCAAATTGCGGCCGGAGAGGCTGTAATCGAAACCGTTGGCGGATCACTTGTTATTCCGGTGAATGTAAGTGTTGTGGCCGTAATGTTGGTTCTTGAAACGGTATTTGCACTTGAATTTACATCGGCATTCTTTACCCACGGCAGAGCGCCAGACCAGCTTCCCATTGCAATTTCTGCTTCAGTTCCGGCAATGTCGGCATTCGCATAGGTAGCTGTTATGTCGTATATTGGATTGGTAATTCCGCTTGTAGTAACAGTCCAGTAACGGTTCAGAAAATTGACATCGCTTTCATTTCCAGCATATTTCGATCCGAAAGATTCCAGCTTAATGTACGCACCCGGAGCAAAAGATCCACTGGTCAGCTGTATCGAAACAGGTATCGATACTCCGCTTCCATTGTCAAGCGGAAAGTTAAATGTTCCTGTTGAACTGGTGGCAAGCTGAATTTCATTTCCATTTAAATCAACAGAAGTGTTGGAATCAAGTACCCATTGGCCAATGGTGATATCGTTTATTAGTTTTAAATCAGCATTTGCCGATGAGGTCACCCGATTTAGGAGTATTTCACTCGAAATATTGAAAACAGTTCCGGCTGGTGTAGATCCGTTTCCAAACTGAAGAGTGCCGCCAACGGTGGTTTTTGCTCCAGAGCCACCCACCAGTCCAAGGTCGATTGCCGTAGTTGCTGTACTTTCATTTTGAAACACAATGGTGCCGTTTGTGAAACTAAACGTTCCGGCCGGAGTAACATTTAAGCTCCCTACATTGGTAAGTCCATTGCCAACTGTTGCCAAAGTTACAGTTCCTCCTGAAATGGAAATTCCAGAGGTAACCCCCGGTGGAACAAGCGTTCCGGATGCTGAGTTTTCCAGCCTTCCGGCAATGTTTACAGTACCCCCGGAAACAATAAATGCACCATCGACCTGATTGTGAACTGAATTTCCGGAGTTTGTACCAAAATTGGCAGTGCCGGATGTAATGCGGATTAGTCCCTCATTGGTGATGGTGAAATTTCCTGTATTCAATGCTCCGCCAGTTAAATCAAAACCTGCTGTAATTGGAATATTTAATGCGCTGCTGGGATTAACGGTAAAGCTGCCACCTGCCGGAATGGTAATGAGACCACTATTCATCAAAAGACTACCGCCGTTGGTAACAGTGGTAGTCCCGCTAATTGTCAAAGTTGTGGTTAAAATTCCCTTGGTTATTTTCAGTTCTTCAAAATTGGTAGTGCCGCTAATGCTGGCATTCGAACTCCCTGTAAATTCAACTACCCCATTCGTGCCGCCGCTATATGTTCCGTTGTTGGTCCAGTTTCCGTGCACTTGCAAGGTATTGCCTCCACTGTAATTCAGCGTACCTCCGGCATCAATCGTGATATTGTTACAAACAGCTGCAGCATCAACGGTTACTGTAAATCCGGCAGTATTGACATCGTCAGCAGAAGTGGGTACGCCCACTGTTCCCCATGTTGTCGGATCATTCCAATTTCCATTTTTAACTGCAGTAAAGCTAGCTTGAGCCGATTTTAATTTTAGTTCCTGGGTGTCTGTATTTTCAGCTATTGCTTCAGGCTGTGGCTTTGGCGGAGTGGCATCACGTTCAACAACAATCGGTTGCCGTATCAGGCTAATGTTTCCCGAAGCATCAGATAGTGAATAGGTTCGTGTAATGGTGTAAGGACAATAGGCATTGCTCTGAACTTGCCCAACAAACTTAAAGCTGGCTGGCAGTAGCGTACAATTGTCTGTAGCCTCGCCTCCTGCCTGGATAAAATCCTCTAATGAGGCATACTTGGGGGGTAACGCTTCGCCACATTTCAGGGTAATTTTTGGTGGGGCATTGCAGCGTGGGGCTTCTTTATCAAAAACAACTTGCGGCAATGAGCTGATTGGTACAGAAGAAATATCTGCTTTTGACGTATTGAATACCTTGGTATCACACACATTCAACACTTTCAAAATGTTGATTACCCGTGTACCGGCTACAAGGAAAGTGCTTCCTGCCGGGGTAACTTCTGTGCCTAGCTGTATTATACCACCGTTTATGCGTTTTAAGCCACTACCATCCTGAACCTGAATGTCATTGGCGGGTGTTGCCAGTGAATTTGGATAAGCAAATGAGATGAAGGAATTACCGAATATTTCCAGGTTTGCCTGTGCCGAAATATTGAATGTGGGTTCACTATTCTGTGTATTCTCCAGCATTGCAAGATTGATTTTTCCTCCTGAAATTGAACAAGATCCTTTATCAACATTAAACTTGCCGCTAACATTCAATGTTCCTCCTGAAATGTTGAAATGCCCGCCATTTGTAGTTTCTAGGACGTTCCCGCCCGAAATGCCAGCATTGAAAATACCATTGGTAATTTTTAGGTCTCCATAAATGAAAACGCTACCGTCTTTAGCTGTAACGGTAGCATTCTGGTTTCCAAGCCAGAAACCTCCCGCTGATGGGATGGTGTAATCTCCGTCGGTATTAAATACGGGGCTACTGAAGCTATTTGACCCGATGATGTTAAACGTTCCGCTGACAATTTTTAGGAATCCCTTAGAAGTTGAACCACCATCTGATAAAACTTTAAAGACATTTCCTGGAATAAATGACAGCACCGAAGCTGCAGAACTTCCTTTATTTAGCGTGATTCCGTTGGTCTGTCTCAAGTTGGTTAAACGGGCATCGCTGCAGTTGAAAATGGCGTTACTTGAACCTGTGAAAACAATCTCAACTCCAGTTTCATTCAAGTTGGAACTAAAATCAATTACTCCGTTATTTACAATACTTCCCTGGGCAATTAGCTGATGATCTTTTATTGATCCTGATTGGGCACTCCGGAATGTACCTCCGTACTTTACAGTGATCATTGCTGCGGACAATGTTCTTGCCGCATTTTCATCAAATTGTAAAATCCCTGATGTGCCTTGTCCGATTATGAGCGAATTAAGTGCTGGAGGATCAGTGTCAATGGTTACTGTTGCACCATCGGCAATTACCACGTCATCACCTTCGCCCGGAATTACTCCTCTTGACCAGCTTGCCGGATCACTCCAATTACCCCCTTTGACGGTAGATGTAATGGTTGATCCAGGTTGTGAAATAAGTTGAGATGAAAATTGAGAACCTGGATTTACGACCCGACTGGATGCTGTAAATGTCTCTAAGTTAAACAGGGATAAGGGCTTGTATTGATGGTAGTAGTTTGAAGAAGCATGAGATATGGGCCATAAAAAATATTCATCATTTCGCTGAGTAGCTTTGGGATTAGCCCATGTAGTCAGAGAAACAGCAAGCCATAGGAAACAAATAATTATTTTCCTGAGAATAACCATATTTTTTGCAAATCCAATCAGCATAAAACTTCACTGTTTAGGTACAGTGAAAAACCTCAGCGAAACTGCATAACCAGCCTAAAGATTCCTTCACCTTTCCCAACATCCTTCATTCAAACATCTTTGTTCATCGACTTTCCTGTAGACCGTAAACTACGGTTTTTTCTTTCCCTTCTTACCAGTCGCATTGCTGTAGATTGTTGCATTTCGAATTAAAGCTACAAAAAAAAAAGAAGATCAGGAAGCGTTATTGCTAAGCTAGGCTGGCAAACGGATTCTTAAATCTTCTTTCAAAAGGTTGATTAATTAAATATAATCTAGAAATTTCAAAAATAGAATGTTTTTAAAATTTTATTTAGTTGACATTCAGCACTATAAATGGTGTTATTTTATATCTTTTTTGTAAAAATATAAAATTACATTTCTTATTTAGAATTGATATAAATTATGGATAGACAAAAAAAAATGGACTTAGTGAATATTTCATTTTTTTTAATAGGCAAATATCTGATTGAAAACCTTTTCGAAGACGAAAATGATTTGGCTGCTTAATGAGATTAAATGAACATTTGTTTGGTTAAATTTCGGTCTGCACTTATTTTGCACAGTGCATTGAAATAATTAGAAACGTGCCGTAGAACTGAATACTTTTTTTGATTACACAGGGTAAAAGTCTGTTCAGCTTAATAACCAGTCTTATTCGTTTAACTTAAGATAATTCCTGAGTTCAGAATTTATTATTTAATAAAATAATATGCTATAATTGATAATTAAAAGCTCTATGGAAATAGATGTAAAATTGGATTGAATGAGTTAGGGCAAATCCAATTTATATAGCATGGCTGTCATAATCTCCTGAGCAGAGTTTTTGATTTTATTGATTGTTGTTTTGCCGTTAAGGTGATGTCTATGAGTGAAATAGTTAATTTTATTGAGTGAAAAGTGACCGAAAGCAAAAATGGTGGCTGTTGGCTAAAAGCCAAACATAATCGGCTTTTAGAGCTTTTTCTGAAATAAATGTTATGGTTTAATTTACAAATAATAACATAATTTAATTGTAAAACTATCTTCGTTTACGGTATTGTTTTTCTTTTGCTTTGTCTTTGGGGAGGTTCCGTTTTTCTTTTTTCTGGGCACGGCCTGGTGAGAATTTTTTCTCGTGAAATGCTCCTTTGAACGTTGGATCGGCTGCCCGTTTTTGTCTGTCGATTTCACGCAACTGATCCTGATTTTCTTCTTTTTTTGTGGCAACCATATCCAGATCGACAGGAAGTTCGAGTCGGGGAATTTCCATCCGGATGAGCTCTTCAATTTTATGGAGATACAATTCTTCAGCTGGGTTAACCAATGAAATTGCAGTTCCGGTATTATTGGCTCGGGCGGTTCGTCCAATGCGGTGCACGTAATCTTCGTGGTTCGATGGCAAATCGAAATTAATTACATGGCTAATTAGCTCAACATCAATGCCGCGAGATGAAATATCGGTAGTAATTAGTATTCTGACTACCCCGCTTTTAAAGGCATTGATCGCATTGAGCCGAGTACTCTGCCCTTTGTTCGAGTGCATTATGCGTTTTTCTCCTTCAGAGCGACGTTTGATGATCTTGAAAACCTGCTCGGCATTTTCTTTGGTACTCACAAAAATGATGACACGGGTGAAGTTTTCTTCATCGCGAAGTAAGTAATTGATCAGGTTTAATTTGGTCTGAAAATTAGGTACGCGGTAATAAACCTGGTTGATTAGTTCGGCTGGTGTTGCCGATGGTGCAACTTCAACACGTTCAGGAAAATCGAGAAATTCGTGGCTCATTTCTTCCACCTTTTCGTTGAAAGTTGCCGAAAAAAGAAGGTTCTGCCGCTTCACTGGAAGTACTTCCAGAAAATTGCGGATTTGCGGCATAAAACCCATGTCTAACATTCGGTCGGCTTCGTCGATAACCAATGTCTTTACTTTTTTAAACGAAACGGCTTCAGCGCGATATAAATCCCACAAGCGGCCAGGTGTAGCGACCAAAATGTCAACTCCGGGTTTAATTAGTTCGGCATGTTTGGTCCAGCCAACACCCCCATAAACAGTTGCACGTCGCAGATTGGTAAATTTGGTCAGGTCTTCAAGGTCTTCGCCGACCTGAATGGCAAGCTCGCGGGTGGGAACCAGCACAATGGCGCGCGGGTCGTTGCCCTCGGCTTTCACCAGTTTCATGATGAGCGGAATGAAATAGGCTGCAGTTTTACCGGTACCGGTTTGTGCAATTCCCAACACATCTACTCCCGACCGAATCATAGGGATGGCCTTCTCCTGAATGGGAGTTGGTTCGGTAAAGCCCAGTTCTTCAATCGCTTTTAAAACCGACTTGCTTATTTTTAAATCTTCGAATGTTGACATGCCGCAAAGATAGTGGCTTATTTCGATTTTACTTCAACCGGTACATCTTCCCGGGTAGACTTGTTATCAGTCCTTTAAATTCGAGGCCGAGCAGCAGCGCTGACACTTTACTCATTGGTAATTTGGTCTCAATGGTTATTTCGTCTACAAAACGATCACCTCCTTTTAGGAGATCAACCAGCTTTTGTTCTTCAGGACTTAATTCCACAAAAAGCGAAGTTTGGACAGCCTTAGCCGTTGAAATTTTTACATCCCAATTCATCGCTTTTTCAATGTCAGCCTGATTTTCGACTAAAGTTGCTTCATTTAACTTGATGATTTTATTGCAGCCCCGTGAATACAAATCGCTGCTGCGACCCGGAAACGCGAAAACATCACGATTGTAAGAATTGGCAATGTCGGCCGTAACCAAAGCTCCTCCTTTTTCTGCACTTTCTACAATAATAGTTGCGTCAGCCAATCCGGCAATAATTCGGTTTCTCCGTAAAAAGTTTTGCCTGTCGATTTTAGTTTCGCTGATAAAATCACTGATTAACCCACCGTTCTCGAGCATTTTTGCGGCAACCGGAGCATGAAGTTGAGGGTAAATGTTGTCTAACCCATGAGCAAAAACACCAACGGTCGGGATGTTGTATTTCAAGCAGGCCTTGTGTGCCTGTACATCAATTCCATAGGCAAGTCCCGATACGACCAATATCCGGTAGCTTTTTTCGGAAAAATTACGGATCAGTTCATCGCAGATTTCTTTTCCGTAATTGGTGGCGTTGCGGGTTCCCACAACAGAGATTATACGCCTTTCATTCAGGTTTGCATTTCCTTTATAGAATAAAATGATCGGGGAATCGCTACAACTTTTCAGACGGGTAGGGTAGTTTTCGTCGAGGTAAAAAAGGGTTTGAATTTTATTCTTCTGAATGAAGTCAACTTCGCGTTTGGCTCGTTCCAATACGTCCTGCCTCACTACTCTTTGCGCATTCACTTCACCAACACCAGGTATTTTCATCAGATTTTTCTCTTTTTCCTGAAAAACACCTTCCACGCTACCTACATAGGCAATCAGGCTACGGGCAGTTACCGACCCGATACCGGGAATCAATGAAATGGCTATTTTATGTGCAAGATTATCTGAGATTTCCATTTTTTTAGATTTACCATAAAAATAAGAAATCCACCGATCAAATTAAATACCTTTCAGGTTATTTCTCCTGATTTCAGATAAAGCTAAATCGATTTTTTCAATTTCATCTTTGCTTAGAGCAACGAGGCTAATGGACGGATATTCTGCAATTCCGCGTTTTGTTTTGATAGCAATCGTCAGATCTGAAAATCCCATTGCTTTTTCAATCTGATAGTTAACCAATGATTGGTGAGAAAATTCGATGGAATCAAATCCCTTTTTCATGAGCGAAATAATGGGGTAATACCGGATTGAAACTTTTCCATTATTCGTGCTAAACGAAATGTAGCAAAGGTTTACAAATTGTGATATTCCAACATATAAAGCAAATACTCCGGCAGTGATCAAAACTGCTGCATCCATTTTCAGCCAAAGAAATAGCAGACCAACCAACACAATTACAATGCCTGAAATGTTAAATGCCAGCTTTATTTTCTTGCTTCTTTTTTGATTCGATATTTCCATAATTTCTAATGAAATTGTAAATGTTCAGGCCTTTTTGCTGTTGAATTTCAAGCTTTGGCAAAATAGCTTAACTTTGCCGCTGTCTAATTCAAACGCACATGACTGATTCAAAAGTACACTCAAATATTATCTTTTCACAGCAGATTGACATCGAACTTCGGAAAATTGTTCAGAAGTATCCCATTGGAAAGGTATTCCTGCTTACCGATCAAATTGCTTCTGGCTTTTGTTTACCGCTGATTCAAGAAGTTATCGATGAATTTTCGATCCGATATGTGGCTATTCCTTCTGGCGAGGAAAATAAAAACATTCAGTCGGTTGGGCTGGTTTGGGATTTCCTGAGCAACAACGCTGCCGACCGCAAATCATTGCTGATCAATATTGGCGGTGGAATGTTGACTGACTTGGGTGGTTTTGCAGCCTCAACGTTCAAACGCGGACTGGATTTTGTGAATATCCCGACAACGCTTTTGGCGCAGGTTGACGCTTCGCTGGGTGGAAAAACAGGCTTCAATTTCAACGGACTGAAAAATGAAATCGGTGTTTTTATGGAGCCGAATTCGGTCATCATCAATACCAATTTTCTGAAAACGATTGATCGCAATAATTTTCTGTCGGGTTATGCCGAAATGCTAAAACATGGTTTGATTAAAAGCCGCGAACACTGGGACGAATTGTTGACTTTCGATATGCAGAATATTGATTACGATGAGCTTCAGGAGATTATTGCACATTCGGTAGCAGTTAAAGAGTGGCATGTACTGAACGATTTAAGGGAACAGCACATTCGGAAAGCCTTGAATTTCGGACACACCATTGGTCATGCTTTTGAAAGTTATGCCATGAAAACCGGACGGCCTATTTTGCATGGGTACGCTGTGGTATATGGAATGATTGCAGAGCTCTATTTATCGGCAAAACAATGCGGATTGGGAATTGACGAACTGAACAGCATTTCGGCATGGATGATTGCAAAATATGGCAAGTTTGAAATTCAGGAAAGTGATTTTGAAGCTTTGTACCAGCTCATGACTCACGATAAAAAGAACGAAGGCAAGCGGATCAATTTCACGCTCATTTCTGAAATTGGGCAGGTGGAAATCAATGTCGATTGTTCGAAAGAATTGATTATTGAAGCACTTTTGTATTATAAAAATATTTAGTTCCAAGTTTCAGGTTTCAAATTTCAGGTAAAAACCAACTTGGAACTTGGAATCTGGAATTTCAAACATTTTCTCATGAGATACCTCGTTTCCAAATCCGATAAAATCCTGAAAGGAAGCATTGTTCTTCCGGGATCAAAAAGTGTGGCCAACCGTGCGCTGATTATTCATGCCTTGAGTTACAGCCCGTACCCGATCGAAAATCTTTCGGACAGCGACGATACCCGGGTGATGGAACAGGTTTTCAATTCGAATACGAATCATTTCGACATTGGTCATGCCGGAACTGCGATGCGTTTTCTTACAGCTTTTCTTTCGCAGATTGTTGGTGCATGGACATTGACAGGTTCGGATCGGATGAAACAGCGCCCAATTGGCATTCTGGTTGATGCTTTAAATAAACTCGGAGCGCGGATTGAGTACCTCGAAAACGAAGGTTTCCCTCCACTGAAAATTTACGGTTCGCACCTGAAAGGCTGTGTGCTTGAATTGGATGGAAGTGTGAGCAGCCAGTATATTTCGGCACTTTTAATGATTGCGCCAACCATCGAAGATGGCCTTACATTGCGCCTAAAAAATAAAATCACTTCGCGTTCGTATATCGAAATGACCTTGAAACTGATGGAGCATTTTGGTGTTCAGCATGTTTGGAAAGGCAATGAGATTCGTATTGCCGAACAAAAATACAAGGCGCGTCCGTTTTCGGTGGAGGCCGATTGGTCGGGTGCATCGTACTGGTACGAAATGGCTGTTTTGGCCGATGAAGTTGATGTTGAACTGGTAGGTTTGCACACCGAAAGTTTGCAGGGCGACGCTGTTCTGGCTCAATGGTTCGAAAAATTGGGAGTACAGACTTCGGATACTGAAAAAGGTTCGCGTTTGACAAAAAATGGACAACCTCTTCCTAAATTTTTGCAGCTTAACTTTATTGAAAACCCGGATGTTGCGCAGACTTTTGCTGTTTTGTGTGTGATGAAACAAATCCCGTTTCACTTTACCGGTCTGGAAACTCTGAAAATAAAGGAAACCAACCGCATTGCCGCACTTCAGGACGAACTGTCCAAATTCGGTGCACAAATTACCGAACCAGCACATGGCGAATTGAAATGGGATGGCACTTTTCCGCTCGGGAAGCAGGCTGTTCCCGAAATTGAAACGTATCACGATCACCGAATGGCTTTGGCATTTGCACCAGCTTGCCAGACTTATGGGCCGGTTGCAATTCTCGATCCGATGGTAATTACCAAGTCGTATCCGGGGTTTTGGGAAGATTTGAAAAAGGTGGGGTTTGAGGTGAAGGAAAGTCAAAATTAAAAAGGTAATAGTCAAAAGTATCAGAGTCAATTTTGCCTTTATACTTTTGCATTTTGCCTTGGTTTTTATCTCTTCTTCTGAAAAAACTCCTTCATTAATTGTGCACACTCATTTTCAAGAATTCCAAAAACAACCTCTGTCTTTGGATGTAAAGCTTCGGGAGCAAACTTACGGAAACCCCTTTTTTCGTCGGAAGCACCATAAACCACCTTGCCAATCTGCGACCAGCCCAAAGCTCCTGCACACATCACACAAGGTTCAACAGTAACATATAGCGTACATTCGATGAGGTATTTTCCTCCTAATAAATTGGCTGCAGCGGTAATGGCCTGCATTTCGGCATGCGCAGTAACATCGGTCAATGTTTCAGTAAGGTTATGGGCACGGGCAATAATGCGGTTTTGCGAAACCACCACCGCACCAACCGGTATTTCCCCTTCCTGAAAAGCCTGTTCAGCTTCCTGAAGCGCGCGTCGCATAAAATATTCGTCGTTAAAAAGTTCCATCGGGTCAAGGCAAAAGTGTTCTGCAAAAGTAAAAGGAATTTAGTGTTTGGAGAGCGTTTGATGATATTTCAAGGTTTATCTTTTAAAAGTAGAATAGAGATCAAGTTTAAAATGTATGCTCGGGGATATCTTCCTACTTGGTCACTACCACTTTACCAGCTTTTTCCGGACGATTTCCTTCCCGGAAATCAATTCAACCACATAACTCCCGCTGGCTATCCAATGCAAAGGGATGTACTTATTTGTCGAAATATTGGTCTTGAAAATCAGCGATCCGTTGATAGTATATACCGAAACTGTTGTTTTGCCATTTCCGGCATGGATATAAAAGCCTTCGCTGAACGGGTTCGGGTAAACTGAACATTTTGCAGTTCCCATTTCTTTCATTCCAGTAGTTACTGTTTGAATAACGGTAACTTCTTGTGGTACTGAGCCATTTGCCAAAACTGTTATCGTGGCTTTGCGCTCAATGCCGGTAGTGTTAGCAAGGGCTGTCACAACAACGGTTCCGTTGCCATTACCTGATGTCGGGTTTACCGACAACCAATCCTGGCCTGAAGAAACAGTCCAGCTGGTATTTGAAGTGACAGTGAACGTTGCCGTGCTGCCGGCTGTAGAAGTTATATTTAGTTTGTTTGGTGAAACTGAAAGTACAGCCGAAAGTTGGAAATTCGCTTTCAGGTTGAAGCTTTTGCCAGTGGCCAGATCAATTGTATCAGCTGCCGATATTTCGACACTGCCGTTGTCATTGTCCGTCCAGTTGACAAAGCTGTAGGTTTGGTTTGGTGTAGCAACAGCCTTCCTGATTTTATCGTCGTAATCAAGCCCTATTGTTCCATGTCCATTGGCTCCAAGTTTAATCAGGGATCCGTTCATCCCCGCAGCTACTTGCTTGAGTGGGTTATCCAGCGAATGAAGAATGGCGAGCGTGCAGGAACCCGCATCGAGTTCCGCGAGTTGGTTGTTGCTGCAATCAAGATACAAAAGCGCTTTCAAGCCCAAAACGTTTAGTGCGGTGAGTTGATTTTTGTTGCATAACAAAAACTCAAGCGCCGCCACACCTGAAGCATCTAGTGATTTGAGCTGGTTGCTGTAGCAAAATAATTCCTTAAGTGCTGTCAGGCTTGAGACATTGAGTGAGTTGAGCCTGTTTTCGGAGCAAAAAAGCATTTCAAGTGCCGCGCAGCCCGTGAGGTTGAGCGCGACAATCTGGTTTCTCATACAATATAATTGTGTAAGCGCTTTCAGGTCGGATACATCAAGTATGGTGATCTGGTTGTCCCCGCATTGAAACCGCTTAAGTGCCGTGCAGCCCGATAGGTAGAGTTCCGTAAGTAGGTTGGTGCTACAATTGAGATAAACAAGCGCTGCCAGACCAGAAACGTTTAAAGAGATAAGTTGGTTGGAGCTACACCGGAGTTCCTCAAGCACCGCAAGACTCGAGACATTGAGCGAGGTTAGCTGGTTGCCACTGCAATCGAGATACTTAAGTGCTATTATACCGGAAAGGTTCAACGAGGCGAGTTGGTTGGAGCTGCACTGGAGTTCCTCAAGCGCCACATGGCCCGAAACAATAAGCGAGCTTAGCTGGTTGCTGTAGCAATTGAGTTTCTTAAGCTTGGATAAGCCATTTGTGTTTATCGATTTGAGTTGGTTGTTACTGCAAGTAAATTCCTCCAGCGACTTTGAATCTGAAACATCAAGGGAAGTGAGCTGATTGTTGTAACAATCGAGCGTTTTAAGCGATGCACAGCCCGCAAGAATGAGTGAGGTGAGTTTATTGTTGCCGCAATTGAGCTTTTTAAGTGCCGTGCGGCCCGAGAGGTCGAGCGAGGCGAGTTGGTTGTTGCCGCATTCAAGTTCCTCCAGCACCATCAGGCCGGAGAGGTCCAACGATGTCAGTTTGGCGCTGCTGCAAATTAGTGTTTTAAGCTTCGGGCAGCCTGAGAGTTTGAGAGAGGCAATCGGGGCGTTTGGGCACCAGAGATATTCGAGTAACGACAGACCAGAGACGTCAAGCGAGGAGATCCAGTTGCGACCGGAGGCCAGGTACCTAAGTGATTTCAGACTTGAAACATCCAGTGACTGGACCGCATTTTGATAGGAATAGAGAATCTGAAGTGCCGTGCAGCCCCAGACGTTGAGCCCGTAGATATTATTGACGCTGCAATAAAGTTCCACAAGCGCGGTGCAGCCTGATACATCCAGGTTGCCGTAAAGCATTTCATTGTTGTCCCAAAATATCCCTGCGACTGATGCTACAGCGCCCGAAGTCCAGGTCACGCCGGTCCAGGTTGCGGGCTCATTTGAGTTAAAAGAGGCATTGATTACCTGGCCATTCTTCTTGCCTGCCTCTTTGGAAGGTTGGTTGAGGAAGGCTTGCAGTTTGTTGAAATCATGGGTATTGTAGTCGGAAGGTGCCGCAAACATCATCGCTGGGAATAACACAAGGGCCAGCAATGCACATGTCAGCCAAGCCGTCAGGTTTTTCTTTGGCAAAAGAGTATTTTTCCCTTTCCCTGTAAAAATTGAACCGGTGAACTGAGACGCAGAGATTAGGGTAAAAAACATAAATTTTTTCATGGAACGGTTATTTTAAAAGGACGAAAAAATGTCGCAATTAAACCCAACTCACTCTTCGGGCGCAAGTAAGCGCCTTCTCTTTTTGTTCGCGATCTGATTTTATATAAAATGAACGGACGGCGATAAGCGCCAATAGGACAGCATAAAATCTTTTAATAAAGAAGAGATTTGTGACTTCTTCTAACAAATTTATGAATTTTTTTTCTTTAAATATTTAAGTAATAAAATTTTATGAGGCAGTGTACAAGTCTTCAAAATACTCGACAGAGGATTGTTTATGATGCCATTCATCATGTTATTCCGACAATGCGGGTCGCAATAATCATCGATTTAGCTTTTTAGTTTCTTCACTTGAAAGTGCGACCCCCTAAGTCGCTCCGTAAAACATATAATCGGTCAATGGCTGTTGTAGAGACTATCAATTCTCAGATTAATTAAACAAATCCCCTCTGATCTCCTGGAAAAGTAAAGATCCAAACAAATTTAAGCAACAAACAATATAGAGAATACCAGGATGGAGAAATAAAAAGCTTTTATCGATTTTATTTCTCCACTTGCTCCAAGTTGTCGACCCCTGAGAGGGTTTCAAACTCTCTCAAGGGTCGAACCGGAAATAATCAACGAATCTGACTTTTCCCAACCTTTTATTGCAAAATCTGCTTATTTTTGCAGCGAACAAAACAGACACAAAAATGTACAGAACACATACATGCGGCGAAATTCGCATCAATCATGAGGGTTCAGAAGTGACCCTTGCAGGCTGGGTACAGCGCGTCCGTAACCTGGGTGGAATGACTTTTATCGATTTGCGCGACCGTTATGGCATCACTCAGCTGGTATTCGACGAAAAGACTGAGAAAGCTGTAGCCGAAATAGGTAACCAACTGGGGCGCGAGTATGTGGTTCAGGCTACCGGAACTGTTCGTGAACGCAGCAGCAAAAACAAAAATATCCCAACCGGCGAAGTTGAACTGGCCGTTACTGCATTAAATATCCTGAATAGCTCGGATACTCCACCGTTTACAATCGAAGACGAAAGTGATGGCGGCGACGAAATCCGCATGAAATACCGTTACCTCGACTTGCGCCGTGCACCTGTTCGCGATACGCTGATTCTGCGTTCAAAAATGGCTTTTGCCACCCGAACTTATCTCGATAACCAAAATTTCATCGAAACTGAAACTCCGGTTCTTATTAAATCAACTCCGGAAGGCGCCCGCGATTTTGTGGTTCCATCGCGCATGAACCCAGGCGAATTTTATGCTTTGCCACAGTCGCCGCAGCAGCTGAAACAGTTGTTGATGGTGGCAGGTTTCGATCGTTATTATCAGATTGTAAAATGCTTCCGCGACGAAGATTTGCGTGCCGACCGTCAGCCCGAATTTACCCAGATCGACTGCGAAATGTCGTTTGTTGAGCAGGAAGACATCCTGAACATGTTCGAAGGACTAACCAAATATCTGTTCAAGCAAATTAAAGGCATCGACATTACCGAATTTCCACGGATGCCTTATTCTGAAGCTATGGAAAGCTACGGATCGGACAAACCGGATATTCGCTTTGGCATGAAAATAAAAGACTTGACCGCTTTAGTAAAAGGGAAAGGATTTCCGGTATTCGACGATGCGGAATTTATTGGCGGAATCTGTGCCGAAGGCTGCTCGGAATATACCCGCAAACAAACCGATGCATTGACCGAATGGGTGAAACGCCCTCAGGTTGGCGCAAAAGGTTTGGTTTATGTGAAAGTGAATACCGACGGAACCATCAAATCTTCAGTCGATAAATTTTATAGTGCCGAAGAACTTCAGAAATGGGTTGAGGTATTTGGCGCGAAACCTGGCGATTTGCTTTTAATCCTTTCGGGACCAAAAGAGAAAATGCTGAAAGCCATTGGCGATATGCGTCTGGAAATGGCCAACCAATTGGGACTGCGTGACAAAAACGTGTTCCAACCATTGTGGGTGGTCGATTTCCCATTGTTGGAATGGGACGAAGATACCGCACGTTTCTATGCGATGCACCATCCGTTTACCGCTCCAAAACCCGAAGATATTCCTTTGCTCGATACCAATCCGGGAGCCGTTCGTGCCAACGCGTACGATTTGGTCATCAACGGTGTTGAAATTGGCGGTGGTTCGGTTCGTATTTTCGATAAATCCCTTCAGGCCAGAATGTTTGGCTTACTTGGATTTTCTCCTGAACAGGCCGAATATCAGTTTGGCTTCCTGATGAATGCCTTTAAATTTGGGGCTCCGCCACATGCAGGTATCGCCTTCGGTTTCGACCGTCTGACTTCGATGTTTGCCGGTTTGGAAAGTATACGAGACACCATTGCATTCCCGAAAAATAACTCGGGTCGTGATGTGATGATGGATAGCCCTTCAACTATTTCTCCGGAACAGTTGGATGAATTAAACCTGTTGGTAAATCTGAAAGAAAAAAAGTAATTGTTTCAAATTAAATACAAAAGGCGACTTTCAATTGATGAAGGTCGCCTTTCTTATTGAATAGCATTCCATACTTCTGGTTTACTCAAACTGCTTCATGTAATCCAGAAATGCTTTGCCTGTTCGATCCATATTTTCCATAGAACCACCACCATCCAGAACTTCACACATTTCGTAAATCACCCAACCCTGATATCCGATTTCTTTCAAGGTATTGAACCATGTTTTGTAATCGATAATTCCTTTTCCCATCTGCGTGGCGCGCATTACAGGCTGTTGAGCGGTGTAATTGGTCAGATCGTTTACGTAGCTGAAACGCGGATGCCGCACATAATCGGCCGCAATAGTCTGAGCAAGGAAGGGTTTCATTTTCAGGATGGACTGCCGCATTTCTTCGGAACTTAGTCCTTCGAGCGCCGGTGACCAGGCGTCCCAGCCAGCCAAAACATTGGGCATGTTTATTTCTTTCAGCATCCAGTACATGGCATCGTGATGCAGGGCAATGTCATGATGATTCTGAACAACCAATGTAACTCCAAACTTAGCCGCCAGTTTCCCAGCCATTTTTAAACCGTTCACCACTTCAGCATATTGTTTGTCGTAAGGGATTCCGGGGCGTTCGTAGCCAGTGAAAACACGAACAACTTTTGTTCCGAGATCACTGGCAAGTTCGGCCAACTCACCCACCCACGCTGCCTGTATTTCGGCATTTGGAATTCCGGGTTTATCAATTCCGGCAGTAAAATCGGTATATCCGGCCAGGCCAACAAGTGTCAGACCCAGTGAATCAATTTTTGCTTTTAAGCGGGCGCGGGCGGGTTTGTCGTAATCGTGTGGCGACAAATGTGGCCGCTTGGCGGCCAGCATCACGCCCTGATAACCCAACTCTTTGGCTTTAAGCAGAAACTGATCGACGGTAAGTTGCGGCTGACCACGCCAAACGCCCATGTAGCTAACCGAGTGTAAACATGTTTTTACTTTAAAATCTTTTGGATTTCCGGAGGGTAGCTTTTGTGCAAAGAGATCAACTGATAGGAAAAGTAAAGCGATCAAAAAGCATAAATTCAGTTTAGTTCTCATCGTTAGGTTGTTTTTATTTCAGGTTGAAAATAAAGATTTTTCGCTTCCTTTCCAATATGAGTAGGAAAAGGGCCGATGATACCTGACAAGCTTTAGGAAATCCAATCACTTGTTCGTCAACCAAATTCAATTTTACTTGTTACCTATTCCAATCTTTTAGACTTAAGTGTCTTTTTTAATAAATCTAACTAACACATCGATGGTACCAAAAATTCACAGTTTAGGTGGTTACATCCACGAGTATCAGAAGAGTATTGCCAACCCTGAGGCATTTTGGGCAGAGGCTGCCGAAAATTTTTACTGGAAAAAACGTTTTGACAGTGTACTTGAGTGGGACTTTGAAGGTCCTTCGGTAAAATGGTTTACTGGTGGGAAACTCAATATCACTGAAAATATATTCGAGAAGAATTTATATACCATAGGCAATCAGCCTGCCATTATCTGGGAACCCAATAGCCCGGAAGAATCAAATCGCATACTGACTTACAATGAACTTTTTATTGAGGTCAACAAATTTTCCAATACACTTAAAAAACTCAATGTAAAAAAGGGTGACCGGATTGCCATTTACATGCCGATGATTCCGGAATTGACAATAGCCATGTTGGCCTGTGCCCGCATTGGTGCGGTTCATTCGGTCGTTTTTGCTGGTTTTTCAGCGGCTTCACTGGCCGACCGTATAAACGATGCTGAAGCTAAAGTTGTACTCACTGCCGATGGAGGTTTCCGTGGCGAAAAAATTACACCCTTAAAAAATATTGTTGACGAGGCTCTGGAAAGCTGCACCTGTGTTGAAACCGTTGTGGTTTACGAGCGAACCAAATCGAACATTAAAATGGTTTCGGGTCGCGATATTTGGTGGCACGATGCAATTGCTGGTCAGGCCGAAGAATGTGAGGCCGAAGAAATGGATTCAGAAGATAATCTCTTTATTCTTTATACGTCAGGATCAACAGGAAAACCTAAAGGAATTGTTCACACCACTGCAGGGTATATGATTTACTCGGCTTATACGTTTAAAAATGTATTCCAGTACAATGCCGGTGATATCTATTTCTGTACGGCTGATATTGGCTGGATAACAGGTCACTCATACATCGTTTACGGCCCCCTCCTGAATGGTGCACAAACACTAATGTTTGAAGGTGTGCCCACATGGCCCGATGCCGGACGTTTCTGGTCTATCGTTGATAAGTACAAGGTTAATCAGTTTTATACGGCACCAACGGCTATCCGGTCATTGTTAGCTTTGGGAATGGAACACATCATCAACAAGGATTTATCATCACTTAAAGTGCTCGGAACAGTTGGTGAACCTATTAACGAAGAAGCCTGGCACTGGTATCACGATCATATTGGCCGCAATCGCTGCCCCATTGTTGATACCTGGTGGCAGACCGAAACCGGTGGGGTAATGATTAGCCCGTTGCCCGGAATTATTCCGACTAAGCCATCATTCGCTACATTGCCTTTGCCGGGAGTTCAGCCCATCATTGTTAATGCCGAGGGCATCGAATTACACGGCAACAGCGTTAAAGGTAACCTTTGCATCAAATTCCCGTGGCCCGGAATAGCCCGTACCATTTGGGGAGACCATGAACGTTTCAGACAGACTTACTTTTCATCATTTAAGAATCTTTATTTCACCGGAGACGGAGTTCAACGCGACGAAGATGGCTATTACCGCATATTGGGCAGGGTTGACGATGTAATCAATGTTTCGGGTCACCGATTGGGAACTGCTGAAATAGAGAATGCCATTAATGCTCACCCGCTGGTGAACGAATCTGCAGTTGTTGGTTATCCGCATCCGATCAAAGGTCAGGGTATTTACGCTTTTGTGGTGTGCGGTGAGCTTTCAACCGGTGGAGAAGAAGGTATCCGGAAAAGTATCAAAATGGCGGTTACCAATATGATTGGACCATTTGCCCGTCCGGATTTGATTCAGCTTGTGCCGGGATTACCAAAAACACGTTCAGGAAAAATTATGCGCCGGATTCTCCGAAAAGTAGCCGAAGGCGATGTCTCGAACCTGGGAGACATTACCACTTTGCTTGATGAGGAAGTTGTGGATAAAATTATTAACGGAGCATTGGTTGAGGTAAAACGGTAAAGAAGTTCTCAGTCGCAGTGTTCAGTATTCAGAAATGGAAACTGAATACTGTGACTGAACAATGACCACTTTTTATTCCTCCATCAGACCCATTGACTGAAATACTTTTTCGACAATTGCACGGCGACTTTCGCGAAATTTTGTATCGTTTTCCTGACCCGATTCAACATTGCAAACGTATAACCAGACATGTCCTTTTTCTTCGAAAGAGCCAACGAGCCACCCAATGTTTTTTGTATCCTGAACAGTCATCCCGGTCTTTCCTCTAAAAATCCAATTGTCAGTTTGCTTCAGAATAATCAGTTTTTTAACCAGATCGATATTGGTTGATGAGAAGGGTAGCCTATAGCCATAAAAGTTGATAAGAAAATTCATTTGTTCCCACGGAGTAATGCGCGAATCTCCCCAAAGCCAGAATCGATCAATCGTTTCTTTGGTGATATCCATCCGCCCGAATTCCGAATCATCTACATACTCTTTCATCCGTTCAGGTCCAATGCGCCGGGCTACTTCCTGAAAATAAGGTACTGCTGAATACTGAATAGCCGAGGCCAGTGTATGATCTCTATTCCATTCTTCTACCGATCGAACAACTCCATCCCAGGGAATTACCATGCTGTCACCTGTAATAACACCAGTTTCCAGGCCAATTAGTGCATTCAAAATTTTAAATGTTGAGGCCGGAAGAAATCCTTTTTCACAGCGCTGAGAGTTGTAAATCTGGTACAGGTCGTTTTTCATGTCGTAAAGCAAGAAGCAACCTTCAACTCCGTATTCCTGAAAGAAAGGCTGAAAATTGGGCGGGGTATCTTTTTTTGCCGGCTGAATGGTACAGGAAGCAATTGCAATACTTAGTAAAATGACCAGCCCGGTTTTGTGAAGGAATAAGCGCATATTCTTGAATTCGGTGTTGATAAAAAGAAAAAAGGAGCGGCTATCGCCACTCCTTCAAAAGTATATTTTTTATCGGTTGGTTGTTTAATTCAAAGCCCCGAATTCATCAACAAAAGAAACTGGTTATTTTGTTGCAGCTTCCAGTTTTTTCATGATCGAGAAAATAAATATCGCGGCCAGAATACAGCATATAATAAATATTCCCCAAAGAATATAAAGGTCAACTTTGCCCCACAATAAACTCCCAACGAAAAGGAACTTATTTCCGATAGCAGTAGCCAGCAACCAGCCACCCTGCATCAATCCCTGGAAACGCGCAGGTGCAACTTTGGCAACGAACGACAATCCAATCGGGCTTAAAAAGAGTTCAGCAATAGTTAGAATGAGGTAAGAACTCATCAACCAGTATGGAGAAACACGATCGACTTCAGCAACAGCTGCTCCGGCCATTTCATTTGGGGAAGCAAGCCCTAAAGAGCTGATTAAAACCAGCACAAATCCAATAGCGGCAATGATCATTCCAATGCCAATCTTTCTGGGTGATGATGGTTCTTTTCCGTTTTTATTCAACCAGGCAAAAACGCCCATTACCAAAGGAGTTAACGCGACAATGAACAATGGATTAAATGATTGAAAAACTTCAGGAGAAATAAGATTAGATTCACTGTAAGTTGATGCAAAATAATAACTTAAATATCCAAACCCAAGAAATCCAAGTGCACCAATAATTCTTGTTACTGGCTTTTTAGTTAAAAACAACATCACACAACCAGCAATTGAACCAATTACTGCAAGGATCGACCATATATTAAATATCAGATTGGTAAATGGCCCTACATATTGATTGGTATAGTCGCGAGCAAACATGGTAAGGGTAAGGCCGTTTTGATGGAACGACATCCAAAAGAAAATTACAACGACAAAAACCAATGTAAGTGCAACAACCCGAGGTTTTTCTTCTTTAGTTGAGATTTGGAAGATCAGGGAAACAAAAGCAACAAACAAACCAACGGCCAGTCCTAATTTATAATTAATGTCATTGATATCAGTATAACCATCGGCGACATAAAATGCTGCTGTAACCACTGCCATTAAACCAAGAGAGATAATAATGTATCTCATATTGCTGGCCAGATTCAAAGCCGGAGCTTTTTCCTGAGCAACCTGATTTTGCTTTTCAGCCAGAGCAAGTTTATATTTTGAAGGAAGCAATCCATTAAAAATAACATATACTACTAAAGATAAAATCATTGCTCCAGCAGCAATACCAAATGCATAATTAAATCCGGTAGAAAATACATTGATGTAATCGGTGGCAAATACAGTTAAATCAGCTGCAGATTTTGCACTTCCGGGAATGATAGCTGCACTGGCCAGGCTTTGAAACTGATCAACATCTTTTATTGTACCCGCAAGGTACTGATGACAAAGCGAAGGAAGATTTGCATTTTCGACATATCCGTTTGAAGTTAACCAGAATTCTTTAATGGCTTTGGCAACAAATGGGGCAAAAAATGCGCCTACGTTTATTCCCATATAAAAGATCATAAATGCACTATCCCTGAACTTTTTATACTTTTCATCGTCGTACATTTGGCCAACAACAGCCTGCAGATTGCCCTTAAACAATCCGTTTCCTAAAGCAATGACTAATAAAGCTGCTATCGACACCCAAAGTTCGGAGCCCGGAATGGCGATAATACAATACCCAACAAACATGATGATTTGGCCAATAAAAATAACCGACTTATATTTTTTAGTCCAGTCGGCCAGCATACCACCAATGAGGGCAAGAGCATAAATGGCAAAATAAAACCAGGAATATATACTTCCCGCAGAGTCTGCGTCGAGACCATACCTGGCCTGTAAAAACATGACAAGAATTGCCATCATAGTATAGAAGCCAAAGCGTTCTCCCATGTTGGTAAAAAAGGCAACCAATAACCCTTTTGGATGTTGTTTCAGCATAATTAGTTGTTTTAAGTAAGTGAATATTTGTTGTAAGTTTTTGCAATAGTGGCAAATATAATGAAGTTTTTAAGGAATAATATTTGACGATTGTCAGTAGCTGATAAAAATAAATGACAAGCACATCAAAAATTAAAATTATCGGGCATTTTTATTTCGTAGCCAAACACAAGCAGTAAAAATTTGGAATTAGTAACTTTAGACCAAATTTCCGGGACATGAAACTCTTTACCTGCAACCAAATTACTGAAATAGACCAGTTAACCATGAAATTTGAACCCATTTCGTCCATCGACCTAATGGAACGGGCTTCGGCTCAGGTTGCCGATTGGATCATCCTGCATGTCTGGAATACCCTGCCGGTTTACTTTTTTGCCGGCCCCGGAAACAATGGCGGCGACGCGATGGCTGTTGCATGCATATTGGCTTATGCCGGTTTTAATTGCACCGTCTTTCTGGCAACTTTCGGTCGCGAACTGAAAGGCGATCCGGCCATTAACTGGCAACGACTGGAAGAACAGAATAAAGTTTTGCTCCAAAAAATTGATTCTGAAAATGACATTCATGAAATCCCGTCAGAAGTGTTGATCATTGACGGACTTTTTGGGTCAGGACTAAACAAACCACTTAACGGACTGGCAAAAAAGATAGTGGAAAAGATTAATCAATCCGGGGCAGAAGTCATTTCCATTGATATGCCGAGCGGACTTTTTGGAGAAGACAACTCGGGCAATGATCTTTCCGGAATAATCAAAGCCAGCCAAACACTTACTTTTCAGTTCCCGAAACTCAGTTTCCTTTTTCCTGAAAATGACCAATTCGTTGGAGAATGGACGGTTTTACCGATCGGATTGCATCCTGAAGCGATCGACCAAACCGAAAGCAATTTCCATTTTCTGACCAAAGAATCCATTTCTGGAAAAATGATGAAGCGCACTAAATTTTCGCACAAAGGAACTTACGGCCATGCTTTGTTGATTGCCGGAAGTTACGGTAAAATGGGAGCTTCGGTTCTTGCATCGAAAGCCTGTTTGCGTGCCGGAGTAGGTTTGCTCACCAGCCATATTCCGAAGCAAGGCTACCAAATCATTCAAAATTCTGTTCCTGAAGCCATGACTTCGATTGATTCTTCAGAAACAGTATTCTCCGAAGTACCCGACTTATCTGCATTTTCAGCAATTGGAATTGGCCCCGGACTGGATAAAAAAGCTGAAACGCAACTGGCAATAAAAGCATTACTTCAGGCAAAACCTTCCAAATTGGTTGTTGACGCTGATGCCTTAAATATTCTTTCTGAAAATAAAGATTGGCTTCAACTTCTTCCCGAGAATGCCATACTCACACCACATCCCAAAGAATTTGAGCGTTTGGCTGGTTCATCTGCCGGTTCGTTCGGGCGGCTGCAAAAACAAGTTCAGTTCTCGGCTAAATACAAAGTCGTTGTGCTTGTAAAAGGCGCTCATACGTGCATTACTTTTCCAAATGGACGAGTTTATTTCAACACCTCCGGAAACCCGGGAATGGCCACTGCCGGAAGCGGAGATGTGTTGACCGGAATCATTCTGGGATTACTGGCACAAAAGTACTTGCCTGAAGATGCCGCGCTGATTGGTGTTTATCTTCACGGACTGGCCGGCGATCTGGCTGCCAGTAAATGGGGAGAGGAGGCGTTAATTGCCAGTGATATTGTTGAACAGTTGGGAAGCTCATTTCTACAATTGGTATAATATTTTATCTATTTTTGGGTTCTTTAAAAACCAGATGAATTGTGATTCCAGCATTTTAGGATAAACAGGAAAACAGAAACCAATTAAATTTCAGATCATGAAAAATTTCATATTCCTCTTTGCACTTTTGGTCTTTGTGGCCTCAACTGCAACAGCACAGAAAGAAGATAAACGGAAAGTGGTTACCGGAGCAGTAGTCGGTCCGGTTGAGGGTATTGTGTACAGCTTGCCACAAACCGGAATTCGTGTTCATATAAAAGCTACGCGCGAACGATTTGTGCATGGCCCATTCCAGATGTACGCTCAAAAAATGCTTGGTATTGAAAACGTACCAGCTGCAGATGCCGACCATTGGAATATGGACGAAATGAAGCTTGAAGTTTTTAGCGAGCCCGATGCCGAGCAGGTTTTCAAAGCGATGGGACCAGCGGCGCAACTGCTTAGCTTGACTGAATCAGGAATCCTTGCCGGAATAAATACCACTGTTAAAAATGCAAAAACAGATATTGAAACCAATTCATTCCTGACCAAAAATCTGGAAAAACAGGTCAAGTTTACCGACATGTCGATCTGGAGTTTTTATTCTCCTGCCGACTCAACCAAGCGGTTTAAGATGGTTTCAAAAAGTATAGAGCAGAAAGCTGCCGAGGCCGCCGAAACTATTTTTAATCTTCGCAATTCGCGTTTTGCCTTGCTTACCAATGCCGACGACGAACCACTTCCCGACGGAAAATCATTTGAAGTGATGACAGAAGAATTGGGGAAAATGGAAGAAAATTATTTGGCACTGTTTGTCGGGAAATCAGCAAAAGAAAAATATGAATTCAGTTTCGAATTTGTTCCGGGGCAAAAGACTGTGAAAGGCGAAGTCTTTTTCCGCTTTAGCGATGATCGCGGTGTTTTACCGAAATCTGATTTATCAGGTCGCCCCATCACGATTGAAGTGAGTAAAATGGAAAACCTGGCCTCGAAACAGGAGGGATTGAGTAAATCGGAAAATCCGGCTGCAGGAAAGAGCGGTGTTTATTACCGTTTGCCAGGTATGGCCGAAATCCGGATTATGGATGGTGGCACTCAGTTAGGCGGTGCCCGTTTCCCAATAGCACAGTTTGGCACTACGGCTCCAATTCCTGAAGATTTATTGGACGGATCATATCGTCTCGAATTTCATACCAATTCAGGAGCTGTAAAATCAGTTTTAAAAGATACAGATATTGTAGAGGACAGCAAATCAGATAAAAAATAAATACCAAACTTCTATCCAAAAATTAAGCTTTTGCGTTGAATTCGATTTGAATAAATTTCTTGTAAGAAATAAATCCTAATTTATTTTTCTATAAATTTATATGTATTAAAACTTAACAAAAAGGAGGTACATATGAAAAATTTATTTCTGAAGGTGCAGTCAATCCATTCCCTATTGAAAACTGTATTTCTGATTTTATTAATCAGTATTTCGTTGGACGCGCTATCTCAGGACGATAAAGGTAGGGTTACATTACCCGGTACAAATGCAGTAGGTACCGACACAAAAGGTCAAGTGGGTAGTCTGAACACTACCACCTTATTAACTTTAGGAAATACATGGCAAGTTACCGAATGTTGTGGATGGACCGGAACATGGACGCGTCGCCCAAATACGAATACTTTTGACGCTTCATGGAGGCATACTAACGGAGCTAGCGCAGTTGATGTTATTCAATTGAAAAGTTGGGATGCCGGCACAAATGAAGTTACCTTATTTCGTCAAAGTATGAATGGTTCATATAGGGCAAAGTACAATCCAAATACAAGGACTTTAACAAATGGTTCTACTACATGGTATCCTGCAGGTCAAGTTTGGTCAGCTATAATTGTCAGATAATAACTTCAAATAACTACTGATTCATAAAGGTTTATTCACCAGAAGAATAAAAGAAACGCCCTGAAAACAAATCTTTCAGGGTGTTTCTTTTACCTGTTTTTTATGCTCGTTTGACCCTAATATATTTTCTTATATTAGTGGCTTCGATAAATCAATATCTGGATTTTTAATTTTATGTGGAAAATACAATCTTAATGGATACCCATAAAGCATGATGTTCTCTCTAAAATGTAGAATCTAAATCAAGCAGAAAATAGCACATCAAAAAATATTCAAAAAGAGAACCTTATTTTTAAAGAAATGCAAGAACTTAGAAAATCACTTCGTGACTCGAAAATTGCCCGATGGACCGCTTTGGGTGTAGTCGCATTTACCATGCTTTGCGGATATTATCTTACTGATGTTATGGCTCCTTTGAAAGGCTTACTTGAAGGGCAGTTGCATTGGGACAGTTCGGAATATGGATTCTTTACCAGCGCCTACGGTTGGTTTAACGTATTTCTACTCATGTTACTTTTCGGAGGTATCATTCTCGATAAAATGGGAGTACGTTTTACAGGAATGATGGCTTCAATAATTATGGTAGTTGGTACTGCTGTTAAGTATTGGGCAGTTTCGACTCATATGCTTGACGGCCAGATTTGGAATCTTTATTTCTTCGAAGTCAAAGCACAGGTTATGGTTGCCGCTCTTGGATTTGCCATTTTCGGGGTTGGGATCGAAGTTGCCGGTATCACAGTTTCCAAAATAATTGTCAAATGGTTTAAGGGCAAAGAATTGGCTTTGGCCATGGGACTTGAAATGGCTACTGCCCGTTTGGGAACCGCTCTTGCTCTTTCAACCGGCTTGCCCATTGCAAAATATTTCGATAGCGTTTCAGCGCCAATTCTGGTTTGCTTAATCATGCTTTGCATCGGATTGATTGCATTTTTCATCTATACCTTTATGGATAAAAAGCTCGATGCATCTGAGCTAAATTTAAATCCTGATCAGGAACCGGAAGAAGCTTTTCAGGTTTCTGATGTATGGAACATCATTACCAATAAAGGATGGTGGTACATTGCAATTTTGTGTGTTTTGTTTTATTCCACAGTTTTTCCATTCCTAAAATTTGCTGCCGATTTGATGGTTAATAAATTTGGTGTAGAGCCATCTCTAGCCGGAGCAATACCTGCGATGCTGCCATTTGGAACTATTCTTTTAACTCCATTCTTTGGAAATTTATACGATCGCAAAGGTCATGGTGCAACAATCATGATCATTGGTGCTGCTCTTATTGTTCTGGTTCATACTTTATTTTCGGTTCCGTTATTCAACCATTGGACTTTCGCTATCTTCCTGATCATTTTGTTGGGAATCGGGTTCTCATTGGTGCCTTCTGCCATGTGGCCTTCAGTTCCAAAAATTATTCCTGAAAATCAGCTTGGAACGGCTTATGCTTTAATCTTTCTGGTTCAAAATGTTGGTTTATCGCTGGTTCCGCTGCTTATCGGCTGGGTTCTCGATAAATATTGCATTACCGGACAAATTCAGCAGGAAGGATTAACTGTGAACACCTACAACTATACTCTCCCGATGATGATTTTCACCGGATTTGGAATTCTGGCGGTTGTTTTTGCATTCTTGCTTAAAGCAGAAGATCGCAAAAAGGGGTACGGCTTGGAAAAACCAAATATGAAGAGCGAATAAATTGTATTTCATAAAACCAGAAAAGCCTGCATTCAATAAAATGGATGCAGGCTTTTTTATTGTTCCGTTTCGGGAACAAACTACAGGGATTAATTGTACTTTTATGTGCGAAATATTTTTCAGGAATGAGTTTTGGATTTTAGTGTAAAAGAAAGTGGTTTAGAGTGCAGGATATCAGAATAGTAACTCATTTCAATCCGGAAGAATTTTATTTTAAAAACAACTATATGAGCAATGAAATCTCAAAATTAACACCCAACGAGGTTTGGGAAAATTTTCATCAGTTGACGCGAATTCCGCGTCCCTCACATCACGAGGACCAAATCAGGCAATTTGTTGCCGATTTTGGTCGAAATCTCGGGCTTGAAACAGTACAGGATGAGGCAGGAAATGTGATTATTCGCAAACCAGCCACTCCGGGAATGGAAAAACGAAAAGGGGTGATTCTTCAGGGACATCTTGACATGGTTCCACAGAAGAACAGCGACAAAGATCACGACTTTACCAAAGATCCTATTGAAACCATTATTGACGGCGAATGGGTACGTGCTAACGGAACTACGCTTGGAGCAGACAATGGAATTGGTGTAGCCGCTGCGATGGCCGTACTTGCATCAAAGGACCTTGCACACGGACCGATTGAAGCACTTTTTACTGCCACGGAAGAAACGGGCATGGACGGTGCTGAAGGTTTAAAATCGGGCATGTTGAATGGAAGTATCCTGATCAACATGGATTCGGAAGATGAAGGTGAATTGTATGTTGGATGTGCCGGTGGTGAAGATGCCAGCGTACGGTTTAATTACACCGAAGTAGCTGTGCCTGCCGACTCGATTGCGTTTAAGTTGAATGTAACCGGTTTAAAAGGTGGACACTCTGGCTTGGATATCAATTTGGGACGTGGAAATGCAAACAAAATTTTCTTCAGGTTACTGAAAGAAGCCCTGAAGGTTTGTGGTGCACGCTTGTCTTCAATCAATGGCGGAAACCTCCGGAATGCTATTCCTCGCGAAGCTTTTGGGGTTATTACCGTTCCTTATGCTACGGCCGACAAACTGGTTGGATTGATTGCAGGGTTGACAAACATTATAAAACGTGAATTGATTGTTACCGAGCCAACACTTAAAATTGAATTGGCTAAAACTGAAATGCCAGCTGGTTTAATCGACGAGGAAACACAAATTAAACTGACCCATGCTATTGTGGCCTGTCCGAATGGTGCCATTCGAATGAGCGATAGCATGCCCGGACTTGTGGAAACATCGACTAATCTGGCTATTGTAAAATCAGATTCGACAACAAAAACCGTTAATGTAGCCTGCCTGATGCGCAGCTCAGTAGATTCAGCCAAAGCCGAACTAGGCTCACGGATGGAATCGGTATTTACTTTGGCTGGTGCTGAAGTTAAACTTACAGGTGGCTATCCGGGATGGAAACCAGATATGGATTCACCAATCCTGAAAACCATGCAACAGGTTTACCAGGCAAAATTTGGCCGGATACCTGAAATTAAAGCTATTCATGCCGGATTGGAATGTGGTATTTTGGGCGGAACTTACCCAAGTTGGGATATGATTTCATTCGGACCAACCATTCGTTTCCCACACTCGCCTGACGAAAAAGTAAATATCGAGTCAGTAGCCAAATTCTGGGATTTCCTGGTTGAAACACTAAAAAATATTCCAGCGAAATAAGCTTTCGATAGAATAAAAATAATCTGATAGTGAAGGATTTCATCTCTTTTTAGAAGATGGAATCCTTCTTTTAATCTGCAAACTAACCACCTAAAATCATGAAGCGACTAACTTTTTTCTTCATTTTTGCTCTACTTGCATTTGCAGTTTTTTCTCAACCCATCAATCCACTTTTCCCGGATCCAAATCCACCCAGCGAAATTCCGGGGATGAATCTCGTGTGGGCCGATGAATTCAATTCCAACGGCAAACCCAATCCTGAATTCTGGAAACACGAAGAGGGTTTTGTCCGAAATGAAGAATTGCAATGGTATCAGAAAGGAAATGCAAGCTGTAGTGATGGCGTTTTGCTGATTGAAGGTCGTCGGGAAGAACTTCCCAATCCGAGGTTTCAGGCAGGAAGCCGGGATTGGCGAACCAATCGCGAAACGGCTCATTATACTTCGTCGAGTATCAATACACGAGGCTTAAAACAATGGTTGTACGGACGGTTTGAAATCAGAGCACGGATTGATACCTCGATGGGTTCGTGGCCGGCAATATGGACTTTAGGTGTTGAAAAGCAATGGCCATCAAACGGGGAAATTGACATCATGGAATTCTATCGGGTAAAGGATCTGCCAACGATATTAGCCAATGCCGCCTGGGGAACCGGTCAGCAATATGTTGCAAAATGGGATACACAGCGGATTCCTTTTTTACGATTTAAAGCGATTGATTCGGAATGGGCCACGAAATTCCACATCTGGCGAATGGAATGGACTCCGGAATCGATCAAACTTTATCTGGACGACGAATTGCTCAATTCAACACTTTTGTCTGAAACCATTAATCCCGATGGGTTTAACCCATTTACGCAGCCACATTATTTGCTTTTGAATTTAGCCATTGGAGGGAATGGTGGAAATCCTGACAAATCTAAATTCCCAATTAAATACGAAGTTGATTACGTGCGGATTTATCAGAAAAAATAAAAAAGTCAGGCATAGTCATTGAGTCATTAAATGTGGCTGTCTCAAAAGTCATTGATACCGTCATCCTGAACTAGTTTCAGGATCCCAACGCATTGTATATCAGATCCCGAAATAAATTCGGGATGACCAGATTCGCAAGCATTTTGACTTTTGAGACAGCCCCTTTTTATGACATGAAATAAATGACTTCTTATTTGAATAACTCCTTATTCGGTTGGGCTCCCATAGTAAATTCCAGCGTTCCGCCGTCCATTATTTCCTGATGGGTAATGTAGGTACGATCTAGAGGCTGTCCGTTCAGTTTTACTTCCTGAATGTATTTGTTTTCGTTTGAGGCCAATGGAGCTTTCATTGTAAAGAATTTGCCTGAAGCAACTTCCAGCCTGGCTTCCTGAACAATTGGCGAACCAAATTGGTACTTCAACTCCGATGGATTAACCGGATAAAATCCCATTGCACTGAAAACATACCAGGCCGACATTTGACCGCAATCTTCGTTTCCGCATAAACCATCGGGTGCATTGGTATACATAGTGGTCTGTATCTGGCGATTCAGTTCCTGTGTGCGCCATGCACGTCCCGCATAATTAAACAGGAAAGTTGTATGATGCCCGGGTTCGTTGCCGTGTGCATAAGCGCCAATCAATCCTGAAATGTCAGATGAAGCCTGTTCTCCTTTTACGCCGTCTTCAACTTTAAACAGTTGATCGAGTTTGTCGGCAAATGGTTCTTTGCCACCGAGCAATTCAATCAAGCCAGTCGGATCATGCGGAGCCAGCCAGAGGTATTGCCAGGCATTTCCTTCGGTATAATCGCTGCCTTCATGTTTCGAAAAAGCCGGATCAAAAGGCGTTGTCCATTGTCCGTTGCTCAGCTTTCCGCGCATGAAACCGGTTTCTTTGTCAAAATAGTTCCGGTAATTCAGCGCCCGTTTGGCAAAATAAGCAGCATCTTCAACTTTCCCCAATTTCTGCGCTACGGCAGCTACGGCCCAATCGTCAATGGCCACTTCTTCCGATTTGGCAACCGATTGCTGAATTTTATCGGCTGGCATATAGCCCAGTTTGTCGTAAAGACCCATTCCATCGCGGTCGTGCATCGAAGTTACCTTCATGGCTTCGAAAGCCAGTTGTTGGTCGAAATCACCAATTCCTTTCAGGATAGCTTCGGCAATAACCGAAATCGAATGATTGCCAACCATGCACCAGGTTTCATTTCCTTCCAATTCCCAAACTGGCAAAAGTCCGGTTTGTTTGTAATGGTCGAGCATAGATTTTACCATGTCGTTCACCCGCGAAGGCTGCGTTAGTGTAAACAGCGGATGCAATGCCCGATACGTATCCCACAAAGAGAAAACGGTATAGCGGTTATAGCCTGAAGCTTTTTGTGCATCACCTTTTACCCCTTTGAAATCGCCATTCAGGTCAGAAAACAGCGATGGAGCAACCAAGGTATGGTAGAGCGAAGTGTAGAAAATCGTTTTTTGGATGGAATCGTTAGACTGAATCCTGATTTTGGAAAGTTCCTTTTCCCAGGCATCAGAAGCTGCTTGTGCAGTAGCTTCAAAATCCCAGCCTGACAAAGAATTGTCGAGGTTAGAAATAGCATTTTCAATACTTACCGAAGAAATTCCAACTTTAGCCATCACCTGTTTTTGTCCGAATTTCAGCACGCCAACTGTTCGTCCTTCGCCACCAACGTTCTCAATGGCCGATTTAGTAACTGGCGTTGAAAACCGCACAGCAAAGAATACATGCTGATCGGCTCCCCAACCGTGCGAAAGCCGTGAACCGGTAACCAGCAAACTATCCACCAGATTTAATGAGGTTTGGTAGGGTTTATCCCAGTTTATAGCAAATCCAAGGTTGATGATCAGATTATTTTCTCCGTTTTCGGGAAAAGTATAACGGTGCAATCCGGCACGTTCGGAAACTGTAAATTCAGCTTTAATTCCACTATTTTTTAAGGTTACCGCATAAAATCCGGCCTTTGCAGTTTCCTGATCGTGACTGTATTTTCCGGCGTAACGGGTTACAAAATCCCCATTTTTTTCATCTTTTACGAATGTAACATCGGTAGCAACCGGCAAAAATGAAATATCAGCTAGATCGCCAATTCCGGTTCCGCTCAGGTGCAAATGACTGAAGCCAGCCACAATGCTGTCGGAATAATGGTATCCGGAACACCAGTCCCAGCCTTGAGTTCCATTATCGGGACTCAGTTGGATTTGCCCGAAAGGGAAAGCCGCACCGGGATAAGTATGCCCGTGATAGGCTGTTCCGATAAACGGATCGACAAAATTAGTCAGGCGGTCTTCCTGAACTTGTTTGGGTGCAGAACCTGTGCAGGCTGTCAGGAGCAATAAAACTCCGGAAAGAATCGAAATTAATTTAATCATACGGTAGTCTTTTATTGAGTTGTGGCAAATGTATTGAAAAAGAGGATAAGGTCAGAAGCTGCTCTGGATTTATACGAACCCAAAATCCAGATTTTATCGCATTTCTGCATTCTGTCGATGTAATGTCAAACCAAGGAATTCATGTACTACTTCTAAAAATTCAGGATTCGTACTAAATTACGGCCTAATTTATTGTATCTTTTCACTTCTGAAATTCAGGACTTTTGATTTACTGTTTGATGACTCAGACAAACGCAAAATGAAATGTAACGAGCCAAAAGAATTACGTCTCAAATAGGAAAATGAATGTTGGCAAGCTCAGCCTGGCAATTAAAAAATAAATTATATACGAATGAAAATTACCTTAAAGCTTCACTACGGAACCGCCTACGGACAGCAGATTTACGTTTCAGGTTCATCAAAAGCATTTGGACAATGGGCCGCAGCAAAGGCTGTAAAAATGGATGATCAGCAAAATGGGTTTTGGGAAATTACCATCGATAGCAAGCAAAATACAGATAGACTTGAATACAAATATCTGCTAAAAGATGAGAACGGGCTGGAAGTCTGGGAATGGGGAAATAATCATTTGATTGACTTTAAAAACGAAGGAATCAAAAATGTCTTCGTTAACGACTTGTGGCGCAATCCCCCGGCAGCAGAAAAGGCTTTGTATACAGCATCTTTTACTAAGGTGATTATGAATCCTGTTCTGAACCGGAAACCGGTAAATCCGGTTCAAGCGAAACAGATTCTTAAGTTCAATATTCAGGTTCCACGTATTAGTTCAAACTATAAAGTTTGTGTTTTGGGCAATCAGAAACAACTTGGCGATTGGAATAAAAAGAAACCACTTGCATTGGAATGTGGCGATGAATTTCCTTTGTGGAGTGGACAGCTTGATGCTACGGACTTGAATTTTCCGATCGAATACAAATACGGAATCTGGGATATTGAAAAGAAAGAAGTAGTTACCATTGAAGAAGGCAATAACCGGATTCTGGGTCAATTTGAGGAACTGAAACGGGAATTTCTTTACATCAAAACTGACGACGTTTTCCGTTTTCCGCTGGGATTGTGGAAAGGGGCTGGGGTTAGTGTTCCGGTATTTTCGCTGCGCAGCGAAAATAGTTTTGGCATTGGCGAATTTAGCGATCTGATGGATTTTATTGATTGGGCCCGACAGATAGGAATGAAAATGGTGCAGGTGCTTCCATTAAACGAAACCATTGCCTCGCACAACTGGCTCGATTCTTATCCTTACAAGTCCATCTCGGTCATGGCTTTGCATCCGATTTACCTGAATCTGAATAAAGTCGGCATTTTGAAGGACCAAAAGTTAATGGAGGAGTTTGCAACCCATCAAAAGGCGCTCAATAAAAACACTGACGTTGATTATCCTGAAGTTTTACGATTGAAATCGCGCTATTATAAACTCATTTTTGATCAGGATGGGCAAAAGCTTTTTAAGACCAAAGAGTACAAACAATTTTTTGAAACCAATAAGGACTGGCTGGTGTCCTATGCCGCATTCGTGTTTCTGCGCGATAAGATGAAATCGCCTGATTTCAGGGAGTGGCAAGACTTCAGTACTTACGACAAATCAAAAATAGAACAACTCTGCTCGCCCGCTTCCGAAGTTTGGGACGACATTGCTATTCATTATTTTATACAATATCATCTGGACAAACAACTTAAAGAGGTTGCAACTTTTGCCCGTAAGAATGGAATTATTTTAAAGGGTGACATCCCTATTGGAATTAGTCCGAACAGCGTGGAAGCCTGGACTGAGCCACATTTGTTTAACCTGAATGCCCAGGCTGGTGCTCCTCCTGACGACTTTGCAGTGAAGGGTCAGAACTGGGGTTTCCCAACTTACAATTGGGAAGAGATGGCCAAAGACGGTTATTTGTGGTGGACCAAACGCATGCAAAAGATGACTGATTATTTCGACACCTACAGGATTGATCACATTCTTGGTTTCTTCCGCATCTGGGAAGTTCCAACCGATGCCGTTGAGGCTTTACTCGGCCATTTTAATCCGGCTTTACCAATGTCAGCCAATGAAATTGAGAGTTACGGTGTACAATTCAACCCGGAGCGATTTGCTTCGCCTTATATTCGGCATCACCTGTTAAATCCACTTTTTGGCGAATCGACTGACTTTGTGATTCAGAATTTTTTAACTGATTTAGGAGCTGGTAAATACCAGTTGAATGAAGAATTTAGTACCCAAAAGAAAATCAATCGGTATTTTTTGAAAGGTATTGAAGAGGAAGAACTGGATGAAAAAAATCGAAAGATCAGGGACGGACTGTTTGATCTGGTTGCGAATGTGCTATTTGTTAGTACCGGAAACGACCAATGGCACCCAAGAATCTCGATGCAAAAGACAAGTTCTTTCGCTGAATTGGACGAATGGATGAAAGAACGGTTAAATGCACTCTACCTCCATTATTTTTACAAACGCCACGAAGAGTTTTGGTATCACAAAGGGATGGCGAAATTACCGGCCATTGTATCGGTTGGAAATATGTTGGTGTGTGGCGAAGATTTGGGAATGATTCCTGATTGTGTTCCGCAGGCCATGTCAGAACTGGGTATTTTGAGTCTTGAAATTCAGCGTATGCCCAAAAACCCGAAGGTTCTTTTTGCTCATCCGGCTGATGCTCCATACTTGTCGGTTTGCACAACTTCAACGCACGACATGTCTACAATTCGTGGATGGTGGGAAGAAGATCGTGAAAAGACACAATTATTCCACCATTTGGAACTTGGCAACCCGGGCGATGCACCTTATTTTGCCGAACCGTGGATTTGTCGGCAAATCATCACGCAACACCTTTATTCACCTGCCATGTGGACAACTTTCCCGATTCAGGATTTGATTGCTATAGATGGCAGTTTCCGTTGGGATAAAACGCAGTTGGAACAAATTAATTACCCCAGCAACGTTCGGCACAAATGGAGATTCCGCATGAAGCAAAGCATTGAGGATTTAAAACAGGCGGATGAATTTAACCGCAGTCTGAAAGAACTTATTACAGCAAGTGGCCGAAATTCGGATTACTAATTTTCAAACTTGATAAACTGTAAATTGGGTTTTAGTCCAGAGAAAAACTGTAAAAATTTACAGCTTGTTCAAATTGTATTATTTTTGGCCGCTGCTTAACCAAAAGTGGTGAAAAACAATCAAAATCAAATTGAACTAGTAAAACTGATTCTATGCTAAGAGTTCTTTTCATGCTAATGTTTGCTGTCTCCTCTGTGAGTGTTATGGCTCAGCAATTCCTGAACATAAAGGCAAAAAGGGAAGATAAAAAGATTGTGGTGAGTTACGATATTTCAACCGATAAAGCCGGATTAACCTTTGATGTGAAATTGGAATGTTCTGCCGATGGCGGAAAAACATTTGCTATTTTCCCACAATTTGTAAGTGGCGACACGAAAGAGGTTTCTGCAGGTACCGGAAAGAAAATCAGTTGGGATGTGTTGCGCGAAAAGCAAGAACTTGCAGGTAACCAGTTGGTTTTCCAATTGGTAGGCACTGTAAATCAAAAGGTCGAGCCTATTCAGAAGAAATCAATTGCAGTTAGCACTGGCTCTTTTACCGACACGCGCGACGGGCATGTTTACAAATGGATTAAAATCGGAACTCAGACCTGGATGCTTGAAAACCTGGCTTATTTACCTGCTGTTAGTCCTTCACGTGAAGGAGCGCAAGCAAAACCTTTCTATTATGTGTATGGGTACAACGGCTTAAATACCGATGATGCCAAAGCCACGGGCAATTTTAAAACCTATGGTGTTCTTTACAATTGGTCAGCAGCAAAAACAGCATGTCCGGCAGGTTGGCATTTACCCGACGACGAAGATTGGAAACAATTGGAGCTGGCGCTCGGAATGACTCCGGAGCAGGCCAATTCAATCGGTTCACGTGGTGCCGAATCAGGTGCGAAAATGAAAACTACTGACGGTTGGAACAAGTCTGGAAATGGCACAAATGCCAGTCAGTTTTCTGCACTTCCGGCTGGTGGCCGCTATGGCGATGGTAATTTCGGGAATGCGGGATCAAATGGATTTTGGTGGAGCGCCTCAGCTTTCGATAATTCATTCGCATGGGGTCGTGGTTTAGGCTACGACACTTCCGAAGTGTACAAAGGTGTAAATTACATGGAAAGTGGCTTTTCTGTCCGCTGCATCAAAGATTAATTGAAAGCTATTAAATCTTCAACTTCACTTTTACCTTTCCCAGTAATGCCGCGATGCCGATGACAATCAGCGCATAAACCATCGATTTACCCAAGCCAATGACGCCGGTTTTCAGGAATACAGGAAGGGTAAAGGCATAAGTAGCCAAACTGTAATACACGTATGGAATTTGGTAACAGGTAAGCGTACTGGTTCCGGCTGGTTTAATCAGATCAAACCAATTCGATTTTCCTTTCAGATCGACAACGAAATAAATCAGGGCAAGAAATTCGAAAGCAATGGCATTGCACAGAAACACCCACGTGGGTGTGTCCTGAATTTTTGAGATAATGAAAAAGTTGCGTAAAACCAGTCCGCCAATCAACAACAACAATCCGGCTCCAATGTAAAATAGAGGCAGCTTGTTTTGTTTTTCGGGGTTGTTAGCTCGGTCGAGCAGCAAACTGGCAGCTATTCCGGCGAAAGTGAGGCCCTGAAAAGCGCCACCTCCAGGAATGGGAGTTTTCAGCCATTGGGCATGGTCGGCAATGTTGAGCAAGGTGAAAATTGCCCAGAAAATGAGCAATAACCAAGACCATTTTCGGGCAAACAGGTAAATGGGCGCTGTAATGAGATAAGTCCAGCCAATCAGTCCTAAAATTCCCCACCATTTGGGAGATAATGGTTTTGTATTGTAAACGGCAAGTAAAATAAGGAGCAGTATTCCAACAACCTGCAGCCCGATAAACAAGTATTTTCGCCAGCCATCCGATTTTGGATAAACATTCCAGATCAGGAAAAATGCGGTAATCATCAAAATCTGAAACCATTCCCGACTTACACCCAAACCCATAATATTTAGCTCAGCAATATTCATTGAAAAAAAGCCCATGACCAGCAGTGCCAATGAGCGCCAGACAATGTGGACGAGAATTTTCGGCTGACTATCACCTTTCGAAATCCGGTTGCGAATGGCGTACGGTATTGACATTCCAACGATAAATAGGAAACAGGGAAAAATGATGTCTGAAAATCCGAGGAAATCCTGATCCGCTTCAGCATGTTGAAGCCAATCGGGAATTCCTTTTAGCGACCAGAAATCGTTCACAAAAATCATGAGCAACATGGTGATTGCCCGGAATATGTCGATGGTGTAAATTCGGTTAGGCATAGGAATGGTTGCGAGTTGTGGGTTTCAAGTTACGGGTTAATTCTTCGCGATCGTCAATCCATAACCCGGATCTCGTAAGCCGCAACAGTTTTTATTTGGTTTGGGCTTCAATCTCGGTAATCATTGCTTTGAAGCAATTTGTTTGGGTGTTCACACTTTCTTTCTGATTGGTTTTGCGGCCATAAAATTCGTCCATAAATTGTCCGGCACCACTCCAAATGGTTTGCATCATTCCCTGAAAACGATCTTTCATCTCAGGAGTTACCGAGGCGCGGTAACGGAACATATCTTGTGTTTGCTTCACGGCATTCTCTGGATTTCGCCACGGGCAGGTGACCACATTGAAGCCTTTGGTGGCAAAGTAAACGGCAGTTTGATCAGGGCGTTCGTAGTGCCAGTCGCAAATCACAACATCTTTATATATCAGGTCGATGGCGCGGTGCGTGTTGTTCATGCTGGCTTCCCACATGCCCATGCCGGTGGTTTTGCCATCAATCAGGCGGTCGCCCCAAATCCAGAGCTGGCGGTTCTTTTGGGCCAGATGGTTGCTGATCAGATTGAGTTCCCCGGCAAACAATTCGGCTTTGTCGTGTCCCGAGCAGCGTGGGCATTTGTCGTCGCCAATGTAAAATACTTCGTCCATTCCGGCATGAAAAGCATCGGTTTCAAAAGCATCGCAAATCTCGTCCATCACAGCAAAAACAATTGAATGTACGTCAGGATGAAGCGGGCAATAACTTTTACAATACAATCCATCGTCGTTGGGCCATTTGTATTTTTCAGGCATTTTTACGTGGGGAGTTTCGTCGAATTGCGGATAAACTTTCAGCAAATTTTCAAGGCCGCTTGCCCACGATTGATGCCCCAAAAGGTTAACCTGCGGAATAATCCTAATTTGATTTTTTCGGCAGATGTCAACCATTTTTTTTACCTCTGCCTTCGATAGCGCTTTCTCATTGCGCAATTCCGGATGGCTTTCGTACTGATAATTGTAATCGACGCGGAGAATTAATGTATTAACTTTTCGGGGGGCCAGTTCTTCGGCAATAAACTTTACAAAAGCTTCTACTTCATCGGTTTGAGGAGCAGCGATGCAAAAACCGCGAATAGGCAAAGTCTTATCGGTTGCCAATTGTGAGAAAGCTGTATTCCCGAAGTAAAGGGAAAAGAAAATGATGAAAATTGCAATTGGTTTAGCCATGATATCAGGTAGTTTGAGGTTAAAAGTTCAGGCAATTAAGTTGGAGAAATTTTCGGGGGAATACAAGAATGTTTGTCAGCTAGAAATTCATACTTGTTTAATCCCAATGTTTACGATGACAAATAAACCATTTTAGTTTACAACAAGTTTCATCGTTTTGTTGTGAGTTTTAGTTTGTACTTCAGCTATATAAATCCCTTTTGAAAGCGCTTGAATATCTACCCACGAATCTTCTGATTGCAATACACTTGTATGTAATACTCTCCCGTTTATATCGATCAGACTTAGGGTTTCTTTTCCTGAAAAGCTGGGCAGTAAAACCCGGATTCTGTTAAAGGTATATTCCGGAATAATCTGAATTTCTATGATTTGAGAAATGTCCAGCACCGGCACAATCTGGTCAGATTTAGCAATCAGCCACTTGTTTGGATCAAATTCAATTTTGTCGAACGGCTGATTGGAAATCGCAAATTCCTGATTCTGTTTGGTATTATGCAGTCGAATGTCGGTGTATTCTCCGTTTTTCCATATCCGGAAAGGAAGGTGCATCTCGAAAAAAGAAACTGAAGAATGCGATGGCGTTTGGCTAATCCGAAGTCTTTGTTTGGATGGATTGATCGGATCGGGGAAATACGTGAATTTGTATGTCGGATAACCCTCGCCATAATACCAATCTTTAAAATATTCGGTAAAACTGCTATCAGCAGCTGTTTCCATGTGTTTTACAAATTTCTCCTGGGTGGCAAATCCATTGGCAATAGTCGGATCGTTCAGGTAGTTTTTTATGCCCTGAAAGAATTTTTGGTCGCCCATTTCCCAGCGAAGCATGTGTAAAAGCGAACCCCCTTTAACGTACGAGAGGCGACTATTGAATATGCGGCTGATATCGGTGGTGTCAGCCACATAAACTGAACCTCCGGGTGAAGATGTAACACTCGAAATCTGGTTGTTTTTCCAGTTCTGCCAATAAGTTGAATTAAATAGGTTTTCGTAAACGATGCCTGTTAAAAAAGTGGCAAAACCTTCATTTAGCCAGATGTCGTGCCAGCTTGCCAGTGTGATGTAATCACCAAACCATTGGTGAGCCATTTCGTGAGCAACCAATTCGAATTGGAGATTATTCATAAAACTCATGGTTTGGTGCTCCATGCCTCCGCCCCAGCCAAACTGTGCATGACCATATTTTTCAGAAGCGAATGGATAAGGAATGAATTTCCTGTTGAACACATCCATGATGTCGCGGGTTTCGAGCATCTTTGATTTCGCCGTAGTTAAATATTCCGGATAGATGTAATTCAGGATTTCAACTTTTCCACCATTGGGCAAATCCACAAAATGGGAGTACGTTTCGTAGTTTGTAATTGCAATTGCAACCAGATAGGTGGCAATCGGAAACCGATGTTTCCAGTGCGCAGTACGTTTGCCCAAATTAACTTCTTCCGAAACCAGTTTGCCATTACTTGCCGCTTTGTATTGGCTTGGGTTGGTAATAAAAACATCGATGGAGTCAATTTTATCGGCCAGACTTTGCTTGCATGGCCACCAATCCATGGCGCCATAGGGTTCTGACAAAGTCCAGACTACCGGAATCGAAGAATGTTTTGATGTAAAATAGGAGCCAAAGCCACTTTGTGTTGGCGATCCATGGTAAAACACTTCAACCGATGCCTCGCTGCCTTTGGTTGCCACAACAGGTAAATTAATACTGATTTTGTTGGCTGAATGTTCAAATGCAATCTTTTTCAAATTCATCTTCACGGAGTCAGTCACCATTGTTGAGGAAAGGTCGAAGCGAATCTGGCTAACATCTGCTTTTAAAAATTTGAATGTTGAGTATATCGATCCGGAGATCAGATTTATAGCCGGGTCTACCGAAAAGTTTAACCGCTGATGCGTCAGGTCATAGGTGGCGTAATCGTCCGATTCGGTAAAATGAATTGATTTAAGGTGTGACCGACCTTCAGTTAATGCCATTTTATCGGTGAAATCCGGATCAGGAGCTTGTGCATTCGCAAACTGCGCGGCAACAATCAGGAACACGAAGAAACTTTTTTTCATGCTGTATTTTGTGTTAGAACTTCAAAAGAACACTCAAGAATAGGAGTCAACGAATATAAGAAAATTTGGCGCAGTGATTTTTTATCTGCCTGTACTTTCGCTTCAAATACCAATCTTATACAATGTTCTTTTCGTAACTTTGATAGGCCAAATTCAGCAGCGGAGAAAATGGTTGAAATGAAATTCTCTCAATTTATAGCTAAGTTTTTGCCAGTTGAATCCCCAGATTGGAAGGTGGGTAAAAGCAGAACTAAAATTTAATAAAAAGCCGGGAAAGCATTTATGTGAGCTTCCCGGCAATTGTTCTGTTTTCTGAGCATGTACAACAAAGATATTGTCTGATTGTGTGAAACGATGTCAAAAAAACTCAATAAAATCAAAAGAATCTAAAATTTGGTTAATCAGATTAAATCTCATGGCATTTGGCAAATAGATTAGCTCCTTGTTCCCGGTATCGGAAAATGTTTCCTACCTTACGTTTAAATTTTAATATCCTGAATAATGTCAAAAAACAAGAAAAATAAAAAAGCACAATTGGTTGAAACCTACAACAAACCAAAGCTTAAAAATGCAATCCTTACCATTTTTTACGATCAACCCGAACGAACCTTCAATTACAAACAGATAGCTGAACTGCTCAGCATTAAAGATCCTGAAATTACCAAACTTGTTTTTGTGGTACTCGAAGAGCTGACTGAAAACGACAGCCTTCAGAGTGTTCAACGTGGAAAATACAAACTTAAATCGCGTGGCGGAACTGTTTGCGGGAAAGTTGAGATACAGCCCCAGGGTTTTGCCTATATTATTTCTGAAGAGCTTGAAAAGCCAGTATTGGTTTCCAGCAAGAACCTGAATCATGCCATGGAAGGAGACAAGGTAAAGGTGAATTTGTATGCCATGCGCAAGAAACAGCAGCCCGAAGGCGAAGTAATTGAAATTGTGGAACGGGCCAAGTCGGTTTTTGTTGGAACGATTTCCAAATCACGGAATTTCGCCTTTTTTATTCCTTCCGGAAAGTCGGCTTTCGATATTTTTATCCCGAGCGAAAAGTTGAATGGGGCTAAAGACGGACAAAAAGCGATTGCAAAAATTACGGAATGGCCTGCCCGGGCTAAAAATCCGTTTGGCGAAATCATCGAAGTACTTGGCGATGTGGGCGATAACAATGCAGAAATGCATGCTATTTTGGCTGAATACGATTTGCCGCTTCGTTTTCCGGAGAATGTGCTGAAAGCAGCCGAAAAGATTCCGGATGTGATTTCGGATGAAGAAATAAAGAAACGGCGCGACATGCGCGGGGTGACTACCATTACGATTGACCCGGCTGATGCCAAAGATTTTGACGATGCGCTGTCTATCCAAAAACTCGAAAATGGCTTCTGGGAGGTTGGCGTTCACATTGCCGACGTTTCGCATTACGTGAAACCCGGAACTATTTTGGACGACGAGGCCTACGAACGTGCCACTTCAGTCTATTTGGTCGATCGCGTGGTGCCGATGCTTCCGGAAAAACTATCGAATGGTGTTTGCTCGCTGAGACCCAACGAAGACAAACTCTGTTTCTCGGCTATTTTCCAGTTGAACGATGCTGCTGAAATTCAGAAGCAATGGTTCGGGCGGACGGTGATTCACTCCAACAAACGCTTTGCTTACGAGGAGGCTCAAGCTATTATCGAAACCGGCGAAGGCGAGTTAAAAGATGAGGTGTTGACTTTGCAAATGCTGGCAGTTAAGCTTCGCGAAGCCCGTTTCAAACACGGATCAATAGCTTTTGAGCGGGTTGAAGTCAAATTTAATATCGATGAAAACGGCAAACCACTTTCGGTATATTTCAAGGAAGCTAAAGAAAGCAACCAGCTTGTTGAAGAATTTATGTTGCTGGCAAATAAACGGGTAGCTGAGTTTATCGGAAAAACCGGAGATAAGAAGACCGCCCCAACTTTTGTTTACCGAATTCACGACAAGCCAGATCCTGACAAACTGGTGAACTTCAATCATTTCATTCATAAATTTGGTTACGGATTATTGCTCGGTACGCCCGGACAAATTTCCAAATCGATGAATCAGTTGATGGTAAACGTAAAAGGTAAAAACGAACAGAATGTGATTGAAACACTGGCAATACGTACGATGGCCAAAGCGGTGTATTCAACGCGTAACATCGGTCATTACGGACTTTCATTCGAATATTATACACACTTCACTTCACCCATCCGCCGTTACCCCGATGTGATGGTTCACCGTTTGCTTGAGCGCTATTTGGAAGGCGGCAAAACAGCAAATGCCCAGAAATACGAAGACATGTGTAAACACTCTTCTGACATGGAAAATAAGGCTGCCAGTGCCGAACGGTCTTCCATCAAATACAAACAGGTTGAGTTTATGCAGGATAAAATCGGGCAGGAGTTTATGGGTGTCATTTCAGGAGTAACCGACTGGGGAATTTACGTTGAGCTGGAGAATAAATGCGAAGGAATGGTTTCAGTGAACACTTTAGATGATGATTTTTATATTTTCGATGAAAAAAACTACTGCCTGGTTGGCAGGCACGGACATCGGAAATACCAATTGGGTGATGAGGTGAAAGTTGAAATTACGCGCACCAATCTGGAAAAGAAACAGCTTGATTTTAAGTTGGTAAATGAAAATGGTGTTGAATCAAAAAAGCAGTTTTTTCGTCCGGATAACAAAAAAAAGGGGAGAAGATTATAAAAATTAAAAAATGTAGAGTTTCTTTGTGGTATTGTGAGGCATTTCTCATGTTAAAAATTAAGCTTATTTTAGTTTACTGGCTGAATTAAACCTTTGGTTATGGCGATAAATTTAGAAACGGGGTCGAATAAAAAAGATGCAAACCGTGAAAGTATCCTGAAAATTGCACAGGAGATCTTCAGCAAATACGGTTACAAAAAAACAACACTCGACGATATTGCTAATGCTGTTCGAAAAGGGAAAAGTTCTCTTTACTACTATTTTACAAGCAAAGAAGATCTTTTTCAGGCGGTAATTCAGAAAGAAGTTGACATTTTGCGACGCGAGCTGGAAATCGTTGTTAATCGCAATACCGATCCGGTTGATAAACTTAGAGATTACATTCTTACCAAGCTGACCACATTCAGAAGCATGGCTAATTTTTACAATGCGCTCGAAAATGACGTAACAGCGATCGAGTTCATCGAAAACGTCAAGCACAGGCATCAGCAGGAAGAAATCAGGATGATTAAACGTATTCTCATTGAAGGTGTCCGCAAAAATACGTTTGAAGTGTACGACCTGACCCTTGCTGCAATCGGAATCACAACGGCCATCAAGGGGCTTGAAATGCCGCTGGCCGCTGGGGATTACAGCAAAGTAAACCTTGAACAAAGTGTTGACAATATTGTGAAAATTCTTTGTTACGGAGTAATGAAACGATAACATTTGGGCAAACTATAAATGTAAAACCGGCCATCCAGCCGGTTTTTTTATTTTTGGAATTATTGATGTTCAGCAATCTCTTTTTTTCTTATTAACTCGCCAATATACTCATGTGCTTTCTGGTATTTGGTTTCCAGATCGTTCAATATATCAGCAAATTCGGGTTCATTCCGAATGTTATCAAATAAAGGCCAGTACTTTAAATAGGTGACCATAATTGCCGGACAGGTTTCACGGCTTTTTACCATCCTTAAATATTCCAGTGCCTTTTTCTTTTGTCCCCTTGTAGCATATATGCCGGCGAAATAGAAATGGGTGTAGAACTTTTGAGAAGGTAATCGATTCAATTCAATATTATCCAGCCCTTTTTCCAGCAAGCTATTGAAGTAATAATTGGATTTAGTTATTTGACCATTCATAAGATGGATGTACCCAAAACTTAAGTACAAAAATGTGGGGCTAATTTGAAGGCCAACCGGAATAGTGAGATGCTTCGACTGCGTTTCGATTTTAGTTAAATATTGGTTTGCCTGCGAATAATCTCTTAGCAGCAAATAATTGTTTACAAGCAGGCAAAGTGACGACAAGCTTGTGTCAATTTTAGCATCAAGTAGGGCATATTTCAAAGCAAGCTTGTAATTCCCTACAAAAAATTCTGCCAGATTCAACCTTTCATAATATCGTGCAGAATCATTGGTCTGTTTGATTATTTTATCGCAATATTTTTTTGAGATTTCGGGATATCCCAGGGCAGCAAAACAATTTTGAATTTTATCAAACGTTGCAAAGAGCGTTTCTTCTGGGGGATCTAAGTCTCTGAATCTGTAGAAAGTTTGTATGGAATTGTAGTTGTCGCGGCTATTGTAATATCTCCCCAACAGAACATGGTAATAATACCAGGGAGGACCAGGCAATGTTTTGATTTTTAAATAGGCTTCGTCGGCCTCCTTCTTCATGCCTTTCTTGTAGTAATATTGCCCTTTTAAAAGATAAGCTCCAGCATTATTTTCATCGTACATCAGTGCTTTATTGGCAACGATGAAAATAGAATCGAGATATTGGTTCGAACGATGAATATCAGAGGTATAGTAAAAGTAATCGTTATATATATTTCCTAAGCGGACATAGGCCTCAGCAAAAGTGGTGTCGAGTTTTATGGCCTGCTCAAATAATCGTTGGGCATGGATTAATTCTTCACTAGGTTCATCACTGTGGTATGGAATAAGGTTGAGGTAGTTCACTCCGCGCAGATATAAATTATACGCCGTTACATTTTTGGTGGGTCTTTTTGTAACCAGCTCTTTTTCTTCAGGGGTAATAATCGCTTCTAATTCATTTGCAACTGATAAGGCTATTTCTTCCTGTATTTCAAATAAAATTTCTGCATTTAGCTCTGCTTCATAAGGTTTTGACCATAGGTGGTTGCCTGTTAATGCATCAATCAGTTGAAGTCTTATTCTGATTGTCCCTTCGACCATTTGTCCACTTCCTTCCAGTATATACTTTACTTTAAGTGCTTTGCCAATTTCGCGGATACTCAATTTAGTGTCTCTGTATTTTTGAACTGAAATTCGAGACTTTACTTTCAGATCTTTTATTTTTTCCAGCTTATCGAGTATTTCTTCCTGAAGCCCATCAATCATGTAAGTGTCATCTCCGTCGGGGCTGTAGTTGGCAAATGGAAGCACTGCGATAGTTTTGTCCCTATTATTTTGCCTGAAGAAAAGGGGATTATTAGTAGTAAAAAGCACAGCAGCCAGAATAATTGAAATTAAAGTAACATGGAGCAAAATAGGTTTCAGTCGCTTTTTACCTGTAGCTTGTTTGGCTTTATTGGTTGATTCACTGACACTTTTATCTGCTAAATTTCTTTTTCCAGCTTCACCCGGAGGGAATCCATAATAATCATGAAAACATTTGGTGAAATAGCTTACGCTTCCAAAGCCAACCTTGAATGCCACTTCGGATACGTTATTTGCGCTATGTTGAAGCATTTCCATAGCCCGTTTCAGCCGATGCTGGCGGATAAACTGACTTACCGAATTTTTGGAGATTACTATTACTTTGCGGTGGAGATTCGAACGACTCATACCCATTTCCCGAGCCAGTTCCGAAACTCCAAACTGCTCATTCGTCATATTTGCCTCTGTAATCTCAGTAAGCTTTTTCAAGAATTCCTCTTCAATCACTGAATTAACCAGCATAGTAGTGGTTGTTTTAACTCATTGATTGGTAAAATTTTGGCGATATAAAAGTTACAAAAAAATAATGAGATCTGCAATCATTTTAAATCTCCTTTAAAGGAGATTTTATTAATCACGGTAGTCCATATCTTTACTTTATGAAGTTACTGTGGTTTATCGATCCAAATTAATCTCTTCGATCGCAGTTATAATATAATTTAACAGAGCTTATCATCCTATGTTTTCAGGAATTTGTATGTTTGCAGGGATTATACATTTATGGAACATACAGGTTTTGACAACAACAAAAATCCGTTTCGGATTTCATTATACATGACTTTATTAAGCTTTTTTAGGCTAAAAAGTATAGTCCCTCTTTTAATCGGACTCTCCTTTTTTTACCTGATTTTTTATACATCGTGCGCCAATATTGGTAGCCCAACTGGTGGACCCAAAGACTCAATTCCTCCCGTTGTCCTTAAAACGATTCCGGATTTGCGAAGCACTGGATTCAAGGGATCTGATGTGCGTTTTACCTTCGATGAATATATCATTCCTGATGAGATTACCGATAAACTGGTTATTTCACCACCGATGAAAAAGAAGCCGATTATCAAAATGAAAGGAAAAACTCTCATTGTTGAGTTTTCGGAAGATCTACGGAAGGATGCCACTTACTCGCTTGATTTTAAGGATGCTGTTGCTGATAATAATGAAAAAAATCCCATCGAAGATTTGCGTTTTTCGTTCAGTACTGGATCTGTGTTTGATAGTTTACGGATTGCAGGGTTTGTAAAAAAAGCCTTAAGCCAGGAGCCAGTCGAAAAGGCTTTGGTTTTACTCCACCGAAAACATGAGTACACTGCATTTATCGACAGCATTCCGGATTATATAGGGACGACAAATAAGGAAGGATTTTTCATGATCGACAATGTGGCTCGGGGTGAATACAGGCTTTATGCGCTAACCGATGCCGATAACAGCCTGACATATAATTCGAATGCCGAATTAATTGCTTTTGCCGATACCATACTTGTACCTTCAGCTAAATATATTGCTGAAGTTGATACAATCGTGAAAGGGTTAGATACGATGGTCGTATCCGGATATACTGACTATTCGCCGGCGACCCAATACCTGATGATGTTTGAAGAGGAAAAATTTGATCAGTATCTGGATGCGTCCAAGCGCACACAGGCCAACAAATGCGATTTTTATTTTTCGGAGTCACTTAGCGATTCATTCCGGATAAATCTTTTAAAACCCACTACGGATAAAGATTGGTCGTTTCTGGAAGCTAACCTGAAACGCGATTCGATTACTGTATGGCTCACCGATACTATCATCAGTAACAGCGATTCGCTGAAATTCGAATTGAAATACGAGGTTTTAGACTCCCTGAATCAATTGGTAATCAAACAAGATACTGTGGAATTAATTTATACTGCCCCCAAGGCACCCAAACAAAAGAAGAAAAAGGATGACGTTCCGGTGTTGCCGACAATCAATTTGAGCAATAACATCAATTCTTCAGCCCACGATTTGTACCAACGTATCCGTATTGAAGCACCTGAACCGCTCACCTCATTTGATCTTAGTAAAATAAGTTTGTTCTCGGTTGTCGATACGGTTAAGACCATGATTCCGATAGTGGTGGAAAAGGACACCAACTCGATAAGGAAGTATTATATTGAGTATGATTGGGAGCCGAACAGCAGCTACCTTTTCAGGATAGATTCAGCGGCTGCCCGCAATATATACGGGCACCCAAATAATAAAACCGATCAGAAATTTCGTACCCAGAAGGAGGACTATTATGGCCGTATTTATTTGACCATATCCGGACTTTCGGGCCCGGCAATTGTTCAGCTTTTGGCGAACGACAAAGAAGAGAGAATACTCCAGAAAATTCAGGTTTTTGGGGATGGAAAAATAGAATTTCCTTACCTGAAACCCGAAAAATATATCATAAGGCTAATGATGGACCCAAACAAAAACGGGAAATGGGATACGGGATTTTTGTCCGGAAATATTCAGCCAGAGAGGGTTGTTTATTACCCCAAAGTCATTAAGGTTCGTTCAAATTTCGACATCAAGGAAAACTGGGAAATTAATTACAAACCAGACTACAAAAAAGAACTGATTGACGAAGAAGCTGAAAAAGAAAAAGCCCGAAAAAAGGAGCAGGCCAAAAAAGCCGGCACAAAATCAGGTGAGTAATTTCCGGTTTTGGCTAATATGTGTATTGGCAATTTTTTCTTCGGCCAGTGTTTCGGGACAAAGTGCGGACTACCCGTTTAAGAGTGGTGAGTTTGCACTGTACGGTGTATATTACAACTGGCATTTCATCTGGATTCAGAGTGGTGATGTAGAATTTACTGCCGATACCATTTCAAGTAAGCAGCAGAGCAATTGGCATTTAAAAGCTGTTGGAAAAACATTTAAAGCCTACGACTTGCTTTATTCGGTGCGCGATACCTTCGAAACGTTTAGCAACTACAAGACTTTTCAACCTGATTATTCGAGGAGGGTTATTAATCACGCCAAAGATCATTCGGTTCACCAATATGGGTTCGATTACAAAACCGGAAAGATTTCCGTCAAAATAAAGCAGGGAAAAGCGCCGCTGTTTCAAACCAGCTTGCCTGTTCAGGATAATACATTCGACCTTCTTGCAACGGCTTATAATTTCAGGAAGTTTGATTTTAACAAACTCTTTATTGGCGAAAAGGTACCGTACCGGATGTTGACCGATCGCCAGATTGACGATTTGTATTTCAGATATCTTGGAAAAGAGAATGTGAAAACCAGAAACGGGAAAACGTTCCGGTGTCATAAAGTTTCAGTATATTTACTGCAAGGAGATTTTTTCCCTCAGGGCGAATACATGAAAGTTTGGTTTACCGACGATAAAAACCATTTGCCTGTTCAGGTTGAAACCGAAATTTTGGTTGGGAAAGTAAAAGCAGTTTTACTCGACACGAAATCTTTGAAATATCCACATACATCACAAATAAAATAGCTATGACAAGCAGAAGAAGATTAAAAAAGGAAATTGATTACGTAGTTTCAGACCTAATTCTGGACTGCTTAACTTACACCAATCTGTATCAAAAGCCGAATGATGAAGAGGCGCTTCAAATTGTTCAGGGAACCCTGATTCTGAGAAATGAATTGCGCGATCTGGCAAATCATCCTGAAAAAAGGGGTGATGATGATTCAGTTAAAAGTCATTATGACAACATTGCCAAAACCCTGATTGGCGGAGTTGAAGAAGGCTACGGGAAACTGGGAAAACTAGTGAACCCAGATAGCTAAAATGCCTGATTTGAGATTCCAGTTTTAGGTTTAAAGTACCATTAAACTTTCAAACCCCTGATTACTCTGCAAACAAGAGAGTGATCAGGGGTTTGTTTTGATTGAACTTTTATTTCAATAGTTTCAACAATACAGCTGTTTTTTGGTTTTAACTAACAGAAAATGGTAAAACTGCGCAAACATATCGCATTTCTGGCTATTCTGCTGATCCCGGTTTATTTGCTGGTAATGGGGAATTCGATCCGGAACAGGCATACGCATGTATTGCTTAATGGCATGGTAATTACCCATTCGCATCCGTTTACCGATGACAAAGGATTGCCCGTTAAGCATAGCCATTCCCGCAATCAGATTGTTTTCTTTCAATTGTTTACCTTCGATTTTTTCGATTCATCTCCTGAAGTTTTTATGGCCGAAAAGCAGCCTAAACCTGGGAATGAGCTCCTGATATTTTATTCAGATCAGGCACCTGCCAACTATTATTCAGGCACCTTTCTTCGTGGACCACCAATATCCTAAGTTTTACAGAGAATTTCCCGACTAAGGTTGGTCGAATCAGAAAAATGGATTGCTTTTCTATCCGGATTGCTTTCTATGGTGCGACTTCATATTTGTACTGACCTTTTTTATTGCGGGAGAATTTTATTTAGATGCAACTGCATTAGGTCATTAATCATTATCAACACTCAGAATACGATGAATAAACTGTTTTATGCAGCACTTATTTTGCTGCTCAATTTCTATATTTCCAAGGCTACCGAACCTCAAAAGAAAACCGACTCCAACGTATTTGGAGATGTACAATCGTTAGGCGAACACATCCCGTTTGTAAGTATTTTTCTGGAAGGAACTTCGATCGGAACCACTACTGACAATACCGGTCATTATATTTTAACCAATCTGCCGGTTGGGAAGCATACTTTAGTGGCCAAAACGCTGGGCTATAAAATCGAGAAGAAAACTATCACAGTTGAATTTGGCAAATCGCAGGAGGTAAATTTTGTTTTGGAAGAAGAACACATGGCACTCAATCAGGTTGTGGTAACCGGCACAAAAACATTTAAGCGGCAGACCGAATCACCGGTGATTGTAAACGTACTTGAGAGCAAATCACTACAGATGGTTCAGGCCTGCAATATTTCCGAAGGTTTGCGTTTTCAGCCCGGACTTCGTGTGGAAACCGATTGCCAGACCTGTAATTACACCCAACTGCGGATGAATGGACTGGGAGGTTCCTATTCGCAAATCCTGATTAACGGACGCCCGATTTTTAGTCCGCTGACTGGTTTGTATGGTATGGAACAAATTCCGGCGAACATGGTCGAACGAATTGAAGTGGTGCGTGGTGGAGGTTCTGCCCTTTATGGATCAAGCGCTATTGGTGGAACGGTAAACATCATTACTCAGGTTCCTAAAGAAAGTAGCTACGATTTCAGTGCGCTGACGCAAAGCACTAACGGAGAAGGAACTGACAATGTATTGAATGGAAATCTCACTATGCTGACTCATAAACATACGGCCGGAGCTGCCATTTTTGTGAACCGGCGTCACCGCGAGGCATACGATCACAACGGCGATAATTTTTCTGAGCTTCCGGAGCTCCGGAATAATTCTTTTGGAGCCAATTTATTTTTTAAACCCGATTTAAATCAAAAGCTGGAAGTCAATTTCAGTAGTCTGAACGAATATCGTTACGGCGGAGAAATGACTACTAAGCCAGCTTATCTGGCGAAACAATCTGAAGAACGCACGCACAATGTTTTAATGGGCGGGCTCGATTATCAGATCAACTTTAACAACGATAACAGTGCGTTTATTGCCTATTTTGCAGGACAGCAAACCGATCGGCTTCACTACACAGGCATAATTCCTGATGGCGAGGCAGCAAGGCTCATCCATGTAAATAAGCCTCCCTACGGAACAACAGCTAATACAACTCTACAGGGAGGCGTGCAGTTTAATCACCGCTTTCAGGAATTTTTGGGTGGCAAAAATGTGATGACTTTTGGTGCTGAATATGTGGTAGACGATGTGCTAGATACTATTCCGGCCTATAATTACGAAATCAATCAGGAAACCAAGAACTTTGGTTTTTTTGCTCAGAGCGATTGGGAGATCAACCCACAGCTGACTTTTCTTGCAGGTTTGCGGGCCGATAAGCACAATCTGGTTGACAAAGCCATTCTCAGTCCACGTTTTTCTTTGTTGTACCGGCATCAGACCAATACCCAGTTTCGCCTGACCTGGGGAACTGGCTTTCGTGCTCCTCAATCGTTCGATACCGATATGCACATTGCTTTTGCTGGTGGCGGAGTTTCGCGCATTACGCTTGATCCTGATTTAAAGGAAGAACGTTCGAACAGCATCAGTGGATCGGTCAATTACGACCGGCCTTCAGAAACTTTCATTTTGGGGTTTACACTCGAAGGTTTTTACACCAAACTGAAGGATGTATTTTATTTGCAACCTATTGGCACTGATGAATTCGGAGCCCGTTTCGAAAAACGTAACGGACAAGGTGCTGCAGTAAATGGAGGAACACTCGAATTGCGTGGCAATTACAATCGGAAGATCCAGATGGAAGCCGGAATTACCATTCAGCAGAGTTTGTATGACAAGCCAGTTGAAAATATACAAGGATTAGCTCCTTTGCGCGAATTTTTACGGTCGCCCAACGAATACGGCTACCTGACTTTGTCGTTTACGCCAAACAAAAAGTTTAATGCTTCTGTAAGTAGTGTTTATACGGGAAAAATGAAGCTTGCACATTTCGCCGGTGCTCCTGAGCAAACGGTTGACGAATATAAAACATCACCATCGTTCACCGAGCTCAATACTAAAGTTTCCTATATGTTTAACCTGCCTTCAGTCGATTCGGGACTTGAAATTTTCGGGGGAATAAAAAACCTGACCAATGCCTATCAATCGGATTTTGATTCTGGGAAAAATCGTGACAGTAACTATGTTTATGGGCCGGGGATGCCCCGCTCTATTTATTTGGGTATAAGATTGAAGTCGTTTTAAGCAGAATTTTACTGAACGGGCCTTAAAATTATTACTTTTGCGTTCGTTAACAAAAACTCCCAAACGCTGTCAGGATGGATGAATTTGGTAAAAAGAAGAAAAGTTTTTCGCTGGGCGAAACCGAAAAAGAAAGAAGAAACAATTTAATCATTATCATGTTGTCGGCATTGCTGATCATCGTAGTGGTTATTTTTATCGTTCAGCATAACGAAAATAAAAAAATATTGCAGGCTCTGAATATGGAGAAGGAATCGATTCAGTCGGAACTGAGCACCATGATGACCAATTACGATTCCATTCATACAACCAATGAGACACTTCAAACGGAATTGGAAGGGGCGCAAACCAAAGTAAAAGATTTGCTGCTCGAAGTCGGACAGGTTAAAAAAGTGAGTTACGATGAAATAGCCCGATACCGCGAGGAAGTAACCACGCTTAGAGGGATCATGAAAAACTACATTGTTCAGGTTGATTCGCTTAACCGTAGGAATGAAAAGCTGATGGCTGAAAATGTGCAGGTTAAATCTGAATTTGCCCAGTCGGAGTCAAAAAATCAGGAGCTCGAAAAAGAGAAAGAACATCTTCAGGAAAAAATAAAAATGGCGGCGCTGCTCGAAGCTACTGAGTTGGTTGCTGTTGGAATAAATGCCCGTGGAAAAGATGCAGAAAGTGCGCGCCGGGCAGAACAGATACGGGTAAGCTTCGTGTTGAGCAAAAATGTTACTGCACCCCGCGGAAACAAAATGATTTATGTGCGCATCCAAAAACCCAATCAGGTTTTACTTCAAAAATCAGCCAGCGATTTATTCGAGTTTGAGGATCTGAAAATACCTTATTCGGCTAAGCGAGAAGTTACTTACGAAGGAAATACGCTTCCGGTAAATATTTTCTGGGACAATGCCGGGGCAGAATTCATGTCTGGCGAATACACCGTTGATGTTTTTACCGACGGAAATAACATTGGAACTACCAAATTTGTGCTAAAACGATAAAACAAGTATTCAGTCGCAGTTTCCGGTAGCGAAATTGCATTCCGAATTACTACAGTAGAATATTAAATGTTACGGGTTGTGAGATTAGGGTTTAACCCGCCACTCACAACCCGTAATAATTTTTACTGAATACTCAGCCTGATCACTGAATGCTTTCTATTTGAAAGTCATTAGTTTACTCAAGTACTTCCCAATAATGTCAAATTCCAGATTAACTGTCGTTCCCACTTCAAAGGTGTGAAAATTGGTTTCGTTGTAGGTATATGGAATAATGGCAACCTGAAACGAATTGTCTTTAGAATTCACTACAGTCAGGCTAACTCCATTCACGGTTACCGACCCTTTTTCAACGGTCATGTAACCCTTTTGTGCCATTTCTTTATCGAAAGCGTATTCGAAGGTAAAATACCAGCTTCCATCGGCTTCTTCAACCTTGGTGCAGGCCGCGGTTTGGTCAACATGTCCCTGAACAATATGCCCATCCAAACGACTATTCATCATCATACTGCGCTCCAGGTTTACTTTACTTCCGGGAACCAACTTGCCCAAATTTGTCTTCAGCAAAGTTTCTTTGATGGCGGTTACCGTGTACGTTTTTGCTACGCTATCAATTTTTACAACAGTAAGGCAAACTCCATTGTGCGATAGACTTTGGTCAATTTTAAGCTGGTCAACAAACGAGCAAGTGAGTGTGAAATGTACATTTTCCTGATCTTTTTCAATGGCAATCACTTTGCCGGCTTCTTCAACTATTCCTGAAAACATGATGGTTCGATTTAAGATTTGGCTGCGAAGTTACAAGTTTTGGATGGAGTGGCAAATCGACATCAAAACAGTTTTCTATCTTAGCTGAAAAATAATTAAGCTATGACAACAGTAAAAACCACTTATTTGGGAGACTTACGCACCGAAAACATTCATCTTCAGTCGGGCAACAAAATTATTACCGATGCGCCATGCGACAATAGGGGTAAAGGCGAAGCATTCTCTCCAACCGATTTACTGGCCACTGCATTGGGCAATTGCATCATGACCATTATGGGTATCAAAGCAATGGACAACGGCATCGATTTGGTAGGAACTGAAATCGAAATCACTAAAATCATGGCCGATGCCCCGCGTCGGGTTGCTGAAGTAATTATGGAATTCAATTTTCCTAAAAGAGGTTATACCGAAGAAGAAAAGCAGCTCATCGAAAGTGTTGCCGGAATCAGTCCGGTTCCTTTGAGCGTCCATCCTGATCTGAAACAGACCATTGTATTTAATTGGTAAAAGCGAGTGGAATTCATAGACTTACTTTTGCCCTAACGCAACCTTTTTTTTTGTTTGTCCGTCTATAAAATATCAATGTTCAAAAAAACTGCCTTATGAGAAAAATTTTACTTTTTGCGCTGATGTTATCCGGCCTGATAACAAGCGCTCAAACCAGTATTCCGGGCGGCACTTGTAAAGCTCAGTTTAAACATGCGGTAAACGATAAGGTAATGACACTTGTTGCTGCAACCGCCATTAATTTCTACGACAAGTCGGAAGGACTGGTAAAAGAATGGTATTGGGATTTTGGCGACGGGAATACCAGTCGGGAACAAAACCCGATGTACATTTTTAATCACCCCGAAACAAGTCCAACAACTAAGCTAAGTCCTTACCGCAAAATAAGTCTGACAGTTTTAACTTCCGACAATTGCAAAAGCTATTGTTCCGAAATCATTAATATTGTTGATGGAACAACTTACATAGCTCCAGCATGCAAAGCAGGTTTCAAATATTACCAAAATGCTTATGATTCGATTGCAGGAACTGTTTCATTTCAGTTTACTAACCTCTCGGAAGGTGAGTCTCTGACCTATCTCTGGCAATTCGACAATGGTAAAACCAGCACCGAAAAAGAACCCAAAATTACCTTCGACCTGAGTCAAAAAGAGCGCAAAGTTTGCCTCATGGTATCAGGAACAAATTCGTGCACCGATACTTTTTGCGATGCCGTTTATATTAGCGAACCCAAGGTTCCTATTGGTGATCCGGTTCAATGTTATACAGGCTTTGGATATAAGGTGAATCTTACGGTAAAAACTCTTGTTCCGGCACTGGTGTTGGATTTCTATTCGAAAGCATCGCCCGAAGCGGTTGAATGGAAATGGGATTTTGGAGATGGAACCAGCAGCGTAGAAGCAAATCCGATGCACATTTTCAACATGCCTTTAGCAAACAATCCGGCTGCCGATCCGAATCCATTCCGCAAAGTTTGTTTGACGGTAAAAACAAAAACCGGCTGCATTGCTTCGTATTGCGAAATCATCGATATTTATAAAACCAATCCACCTGTAGAACCTGTAACAAAGTGCCATGCCTGGTTTAAATATTACCGCCCGACTGATGTGATTACTATTCCCGAAGTGATTCCGTATAAATTGATTGATGCTTCGGAAGGAAAAGTGGTTAAACGCTTGTGGCAATTCGAAGATGGAAAAACGAGCACTGAAGCCGAACCTCTGGTAAGTTTCGATTTCCAGAAACCCACCCAGAAAGTTTGCCTGACCATTTTTACTACCGACAACTGTGAAAGTACTTGGTGCGAGGTGATTTATATAACTACTCCAAAAGCTGATACCGTTTACTCCGACAAACAAGCAGGATATTCCATGCGCTATAAATCAAGTTTTCCGATTCAAATGTCATCATGCGCCGGAACAGCTATGGCTCAGGTTTACCTGAAAGATTCGCTCATTAAAGCCGACCATTACGTTTGGTCAACCGGTACCGAAGGTCAGGAAGTGAAAGGACTTTGCCCTACGCAATCGTACTCAGTAAAAGCTAAAACTCCCGATGGAACTATCGTTTCCGGAACATTTATATTTAACTCAGATGGAACTGTAAGCGAAGTGCCCATCAATTGGTACATTACTGGTGACCACGACAGCTGGCAAATTCAATATGATTTAACCAACAAAAATTACACGGTAGAATGGAGGCTTTGCGACGGGACCATTGTCAAAAGCGATAGTATTCCACTTAATTCGATCAATTGTGGTTCGAACCAATCGAACCTAATTTTGAAGGATGCTTCAGGAAATGTAATTTATACCGAAAATATTTCACTTAAAACACTGGCAACTTTCCTTGATCCGGTTAAGACCACTGCTTCAGTAAAACTTTTCCCAAATCCGGTTTCCGATGCTCTGAATATCCAGTATTCGGGAAAACAGTTGCAGGAAATGCAGGTTGAGATCTGCGATATAACAGGGAAACGGATTTTGATTCATAAGTTATCCAATATTGAATCAGGTCAACAGATTAGCCTGAATGTAAATGCACTCCGGAAAGGAATGTACCTCTGCAAAATGATCTCAGACAATCGGGTTGTGGCGATTGAAAAGTTTACTAAATAGCATTGGTAGAATATTTCAGATAATATAAAAAGTAAAAATCCGGATGAACACTTGGAGTTCATCCGGATTTTTTATTTCGCAATGAGTTTACGAAGAATGACTATTTTCTGAACTCTACTTTTAAAGTCACCACTTCCCATTCGGGCAATTGAGCAGGTTTGTTAACGACCAGCGCATCACCTTCCTGTTTCCAGTTGAGCTTTTCTTTGCATCCCAGCATTTTTACCGATGCCACTGTTTTGCCACACAGTTTCGAGTTTTTACCTAAGGAGCTGATTTTGATGCTGTCAGTAGGTTTCATCATACAAAAAGCATAGACTGTTTCTCCTTTGGATGTAAAACGAATATCGCCAGACTCATAAGGGCGAACATCTTTAACTCCGCCGAATTGACCTTTTGCCTGATTCTTCACCATGCCAGGGCCTTCTCCGAAAACTTTCCACGGACGTGTACCATAGATAGCTTCTCCGTTTTCCGGGGTCCATTTAGCAATATCGTCTAAAATATTGAGTACATCAGGTTCCAGATCGCCTTCCGGAGTTTGAACAACGTTGAGCAAAAGGTTACCGTTTTTACTTACAATGTCAATCAGCATCTGGATTACCTGAGTTCCGGTCATGTATTTCTGGCCAGTACGGTAATACCAATCACCAATAGAAGTGTCGGTTTGCCAAGGGAAAGGACTTATTGAATCAAGAGCACCACGCTCAACATCCTGCACCCAGCGTCCTTGCGACGGACGTAATTTGCTGTTGTAAACAGCTTCGAGTTTGCCTTTATTTTTCGCCATATCCTGATTGTAATAATGGGCCAGCATAGTTCGTCCAACTTCGCCAAAGGGTAATTCACTGTCAGAATAGAGCAAGTCAGGCTTGTACATATCAATCAGTTCGGTGATCATTACGAGCCATTCCTTTTGATTTTCAGGGTCTTTGGTGAGCCATCCAGTATCGTCCGGAGCAGCCTTTTTGTGATACAAATCGGCATATTGTTCGTCGTTCCCGTCATAAGGAACTCCTGCCATTGGCCCAGTTTTATCGGCACCCCGGGCAGCCTGGAACCATGTGTAACTTGCTCCCAGATGTTCTGAAACACCAAAGCGGAGTCCTTCCTTTTTAGCGGCATCCTGCCACAACTTCACCACATCTTTCTTCGGCCCCATATTTACCGAATTCCATTTGTGAAGTTTTGAGTTCCAGAGAAAAAAATTGTCGTGGTGTGTTGCCATACTTACGAAATAGCGGGCACCCACTTTTTTGTACAATTTCATCAGTTCTTCTGGGTTCCAGCGTTCTGCTTTCCAAAGAGGAATGATGTCTTTGTATCCAAATTTGGAAGGATGTCCATAATGAGCCACATGGTAGGTGTAATCCTCATCAGGTTTGCCGGAAAGCGATTTGGCATTCCGGTCCCAGCTGTCGTTGATATACATCTTTTTTGCATACCAGTCGCCCTGACGTGGAACAGCCTGTGGCCCCCAGTGTGACCAGATTCCGAATTTGGCGTCACGAAACCATGCCGGATATTGATACTGTTTAAACGACTCGTCTGTTGGTTTGAATTCGGCAGGAACTTTTTGTTGTGCCGAAACGGAAAGCATGAATCCTGTAGCGAGGATTGCCAATCCGATTTTTTGAAAGATTTTGGTTTTCATTGATTTGGTTTTACTGATAATTTGATTTTAGTTTATTTCTTGATTAGTTGGAAAGTTTTATCTTTTCCTTCTTGCCTGATTCGGATCACGTATATTCCTGAATTCAGGCCAGAAATGTCGATCGTCGCAGTTTCCGGATTTGTTTTAGAAATCAGTGGTTGACCATGAATATTGAAAATCCTAAAACTTGTCAATCCTTCAATGGAAGAGAATTGAAGGAATTGAGATGCAGGGTTTGGGAAAATCCGGATTTCAGAGTCTTTGAGGGAATGATTTGTTGTTGGAATTTTACTGGTCACAAAGGTGGTAATACTTTGCGCCTCGAGGTTATTGGTGAACGAATTGCCGACACAAGTTAATGTTCCTTCATCGTTTATGTTTTTACTTTCCGAAGTCACATATTTCTTTACACTGAATACAGTGTCGTTTTTAAAACTAAATGATTGGCTGACGTTATTTTTGTTTTGGTTAACCACAACAACTACATTATGGTCTTTTCCTTTGAAAGCCACCATATATACCCCTGAAATTGGCTGATAAGTTGCCTCAATCCTAGAGTATCCGGGGCGAACAAATTTTGAAAACTGTCCCATAGTACATCCTTTCTTTTTCAGCTTTCCTCCAGCTTCTATGAGATTACACCCAGGTTGCCGCAAATACCACCATACATAAGCATTCATGTTATTGTACATGCAATCTGTTATCTCTTTTGCCATGGTAATACATGTTGAAATATCGTCCGGATTAAAATATTTCTCTGTCATCCATACCTTTTTCCCCTTGGTTATTGCATTGATATAATTGTACGCTGTGGCCCCGTATAAATGCCCTCCAATGTATTGAACTTGTGTATTTGCAATTAAATCATTTAGAATCGGATCAGAAAAATTCTTGTCAAAATTAAATGCCTCAGGCGCCATTATAGGTTTTCCGATTGCTGATGCATAGTTTTTACAAAAATTCAGAAGCTGTGTTGGAGTCCAGTTACATGATTCATACCCCACCTCAATATTGGGTTCGTTTTGTATTGATACTACATCCACATTGCCTAAATAGGTACAAAAGGATTTCAGGTGGTTGGCATATGCAGCGTATGATTCGGTTTTTAGCTCACCCCCAATTATATTATTATTAGTTTTCAGGGTTGCCGGTGGCGACCAAGGTGAAGCCAATATGGTTGCTCCTCTTGCCTTAGCCTTTTGTGCATTGGCTTTTTCATCTGCCCACCCAGGCCATTCTGAAGAAGTCGGAGCTATCCGTACCCTCAAAATGCTCAATCCCAGCTGTTCCGATTTTTCATTTTTAAAAGCAGCATCGGCCTCAGCAGTTGTGAATTGAACGTGCCATGCGGTACATGCCCCAAACCCATCAATAACTTGTTTTACCTTTGCAACATCAATAGTTGCAACCTGTGCTGACAGATTAAAGACTAGGAATAGGAATGCAAAAAATGAAATCAGTACTGATTTTTTTAACATCATTGCGATTTAAAATGAATAACTCATTGACTGATTATACTTTTTATTTTTCCTGAACTTTCATCACAAATCCAAAGCTATTCGGCTCTTTCCACTGATTGGTTTATTACTCGATGGTTTTGGAGCCCAAGGTGTCGTTCCCACCCTGTAACCACCAGAAAGTCACTACACCAGAATCTTTGAAGGGATAGATATATCCGGGCAAGACATTACAGGTATTGATCCAAATTTCGTTTGGTGATTTCGCCGACCACTGCCTTAATATCTTCGGCGCGGTCGCGTTTACAAACCAGAATGGTGTCGCCTTCCTGAACCACAATTACATCGTCCAATCCGACCACGGCTACCAGACTGTTTGGTGCATATACATAAGAGTTTTTGGTATCAATCAGAACCACTTCACCGGTAGTGGCATTCTTATTTTCGTCTTTGTTTTGATCGTATTTATAAACTTCTTCCCAGCTTCCCAAGTCGTTCCAAACAAAGTCGCCCTGCACTAAAAATACATTGCTGGCTTTTTCCAGGATTCCGTAATCGATGGAAATCGATTCAACTTCACGGTAAATTTTATCGAGTGCCGATTCGTAGCCATCGGTACCAATATGTTCTTTAATCCGCAATAAATCGGCATACAAGGCAGGCGAAAATTGCTGAACAGCTTTCAGGAAAACAGAAACTTTGAAAACAAAAATTCCGCTGTTCCAGAAAAATCCACCTTGTTTCAGGTAACCGGTTGCCACGTCAACATTAGGTTTCTCGACAAAACGACTTACAGAAAATGATTTAATGCTTTGTCCAATCTGAATTTCGTCGGCTGTTTGCACATAACCATATCCGGTTGCCGGGTATTTGGGCGTGATTCCAATGGTGACAATTCCATCTTTCTTTTCTGCGATTAAAGCTGCCGATTCAATACATTGCCTGAACAACTCATCATTCTGAATGAGATGATCGGAAGGCGACACAATCATCACTCCATCCGGATCTTTTTCAGCAATAAATAAAGCAGCCAAGCCGATAGCCGGAAGGGTATTTTTTCCGACTGGTTCAAAAATCAGGTTCTCTTTCGGCAGATTACCGGTTTGTGATTCTAAAACCGATTGCTGGCTTTTGGCCGAAACCACGTAAATTGATTCTTCAGGAATAAAATGAGCAAACCGTTGCACCGACTCCTGAATAAGTGATTTTTCACCAAAAAGGCTAAGATATTGTTTAGGTTTTGCAACCCGGCTGCGTGGCCAGAATCGTGTACCGGAACCTCCGGCCATAATCAGACAATAGTTATTGCTCATTTTTCAGATTTTAGATGACTTAAAAGTAAAATAAAAATTTACTATTAGACAATTTACTATTTACAATTCATCGGTACATCCAGAAATTTAAATCGTAATTCGTAAATAAACAAATTGTAAATAGATTCAGCATTTGACCTTTATTTTCAGAGCGCCGGGAATTTCTGTTTGCGAAGCTACGATAACATAACCGCCGCCACTTCCTGAAGTGATTGCACCCGGATAATTGGGGAACCAATTGGTTTCCATTTCTTCTGAAACCCAGTCAGGAACTGTGAATGGAAGCATTTTCTTCCACAAAAGGAAGGTTTGTTTCATGCCCTCACCCAACTTCTGAACGTCTTTCTCAACAATTCCCTGCCAGCATAAATCTCCGGAATCACCAAGTTCTTTTACATTTTCAACCGTCAAATGTTTTTCGATTAACGGGTTGTAGCCTTCCGGCCGTGGTGCCAACGGAATAAGGTAGAGTACACGCGACAACCAGTCGCAGGTATCGGCATCCACTGCAGACTCGATGTGGCAAGGCCAGTATTTCCCGTCGTAATTCAGACGATTTACTCCGGGCATTAAAATTCCAAGTTGGTCTTGCGATCCCGAAACATATTCCGATCCAGGCGGGTTTTCGGCGCCAAAAAGTAATTGTGCATTGCGTACTGGGTCTCCTTCCGGAATTTTGCCACCCCAAAGTTCGACTGCTATTTTGCGCGAACTGGTTGCCATTCCCGATCGGTCGTTGAAATCGTAATCGGGCCAGATTTGCGCCACTACGCAGGGTCCAGAGTGAATTTCCGAAACCCAGGGCTGATCCATCCACCCTCCGGCAAGGCACAAACGGTAAGGGAATTTCAAATCTTTTTTCGACTGAGAACTCGACCGGGCGGGTAATCCTTCCTCCGGAATACGTTCCAGAACGATCAACTCAACATTATTTTCTTCGCAAATACGCTTTTTACCCTCTGTAAATCCATCAGAATTCACCACAAAATAGTCAGGCTTTATACGTTTCATGTCTTCTTCAAAATCGAGCATTCCCATTCCTGATGAGACAAATGCTTCAGTCACATATTTCACGGCACCCACCATGTAAACACGCTCTTCCTGTGTAAAGTAGGGCTTCTTACCTTTTAATTGCAGCAGGTTTTCGTCCTGTCCAAGGCTCACATAAAGCTTACCGTATTGCGATGCTGTTTTGAAAAAGGCAATGTGTCCGGCATGAAGCAGATCATAACATCCGCTGACCAGTACTTTTTTATCACTCATGAGATTAGCTGAAAATGAAGTAATAAGTTGTTTGCAACCAGAGGGAAATGTCATTAGTCATTAGAAGAGTTACAGAAAAAGACTTTCCTAATGACTATTGACTTTTTTCTAATCTATTTTACGCCTCCGGTGAGCATTTGTGTTTTGATCCAATCGTAGGTTTCTTTCATTCCAGTTGCTAGCGGCAAACTTGGTTCCCATTTCAGGAGTTCAAGAATGAGGGTATTGTCGCTGTTACGTCCGCGAACCCCTTTGGGGGCATCCAGATCGTAAGTCCGTTTCAATTTGATGTTGCCAATTTTTTCCACAATGTCAACCAGTTCGTTGATGGAAACCATTTCACTGCTTCCCAAGTTGATTGGTTCAATGATGTCGCTGTACATGATTTTTAGGATACCTTCCACACAATCGGTAATGTACATGAAACTGCGGGTTTGTTCGCCGT
>JAFLKN010000005.1:0-123346 GCA_019163175.1 Prolixibacteraceae bacterium
GCGACGAAAAGAAAACCGAACTCGAAATTATTGACGAAGAATATGCCAAAGGACGGCGCAACCGAAAAAAGGAAACGATTAAAAAACTGGCCGATAATTTACAGGCTTACCGAAATTGGCTGCTGCAAATTACCATTTGTGATCCGGCTTGCGGCAGCGGGGCTTTCCTGAACCAGGCACTCGAATTTTTAATGACCGAACATGCCTACATCGACGAGTTGCAAGCGCAGTTGTTTGGCGCCAGCATTGTTTTTCAGGACATCAGCAACCATATTTTGGAGCAGAATATTTTTGGGGTAGATATTAACGAAGAGAGTGTGGACATTGCCAAACTCTCGTTGTGGTTGCGCACCGCACAGCGCGGGCGGAAACTCACCACCCTGAACAACAACATAAAATGCGGCAACTCGCTCATTGACGACCCTGCTGTGGCTGGCGATAAGGCGTTTAACTGGCAAAACGAATTTCCAAAGGTCTTTCAAAAGAAAGTTAAGAAGGCTTGGCACGTTACCTGTGCCACGCACAATTCGAGGTACTCGCAGCGCATGTTCGACAATTACGTGAAACTCGGCGAACCGGTTTGGCTTTCGGCAAAAGAAGAAATGATTGTGACCGAAACCATTGCCGAAATTGTAGAAAAAGATGGTCTGAATGTGCTGGCCTATAACATCTGCGGCGACCACATGCACCTGCTGCTGGTGTGCGAAGACGAAGAACTGCCCCGAATCGTACAGAAGATAAAGTCGATGTCGGCTCGTGCGACGAATATCGCGATGGGCCGAACGAAGGGGCATGCCCCCTCGGCAGATAGTACGATACCGGTATCGGGAACGTCGGGAACGATGGAGCATGCTCCATCGTCTATACCTCCCTCGTCTATATCTCTCTCGGAGTATAGTATCGGCGAGACTGCGATGGAATGGGTAAACGACGATGGAGACACCGGATACCGTGGTACTACACAGGCGCACCTGTGGACACAAAAGTTCGGACGCAATCTGATACGCTCCGACGAACAACTCTGGAATACGATCGCCTACATACGGAATAACCGCGCGAAACACGGCCTACCGGACGATGGAAACGATGGAGCATGCTCCATCGCTTCCATCGTATCGGTCGTCTCCGTAGAACACGCGTTCCGTACCGAATATGCGGGTGGTTTCGATGTCGTAATCGGAAATCCGCCGTATGTGCAGCTCCAAACAATGGGCGAAATGAGCGATAAACTAAAAAGTTGTGGCTACGAATCGTTCGAAAAAGGAGCCGACCTGTATTGTATATTCACCGAACGCGGTTACCAGTTGCTAAAGAAAGGTGGCTTGCAATCGTTCATTATGCCCAACAAATGGATGTTGGTTGAGTATGGCAAACCGCTGCGTAAATTTTTGTCGAAAACAGGTTTGAGGCAAGTGCTCAACTTTGGCGACATCCAATTTTTTGCTGAAGCTACGACCTATGTTTGCATTTTTGTTACGCAAAAAAGCATGCCATTCGAAAACCTTGAAGTTTTGTCGTTCAATCAGAAAACCTATCACGGCGATTTTATGACCGAGGTTGGAAGCAATATTTACAACGATGCCGCATCAAAATTTGGAGAATCGGAATGGAGCATTCAGCCACTGAATGATTCGCGCAAGTTGCAGCAAATGAAATTGAATGGCACCGAATTGAAAGATTTGCCAATAAGCATAAACTACGGAATAAAAACAGGTTTTAATGATGCTTTCTTTGTTGACGAAGAAACACGCCAAAAGCTGATTGCAGCCGATGCCCGGAGTGCCGAACTCATCAAACCAATGGCGCGTGGCCGTGATATTTCGGAGTATGAAATAAGTGGTTTTGAATATTTAGTTGGCACATTTCCAGCCTTGAAATTGGATATTGAAAATTATCCGGCCATTAAAGATCATTTGCTCTCGTTTGGGTTTGACCGGTTAAAACAAACTGGCGACAAAGACGCACGAAAAAAGACTAGCGGAAAGTGGTTTGAGACACAAGACAGCATCAACTATTACACGGAATTTGCCAAACCAAAAATCATGTATCCGAATATGACTTCGGTATTTCCGTTTATGTACGATGAAAGTGGAATGTTGAGCAACGATAAAAGTTTCATTCTTACGGCAAACGATGCTTCTGTTTCGTTACAGTTTCTTACAGCCGTATTCAATTCATCGTTGGCAAAACTTTGGATTTGGTACAATTGTCCCGAGTTGCAGGGAGGCACACGCGAAATACGTAAAATATATTTCGAGCATTTTCCGGTTCCGCAAGCAAACCCCGAACAGACGGCTACACTTGCACAACATGCCACCAACCGCGCCCGGTTAACCGCCAGCTTGCAAACCCTAAGTTCGAAATTCCAGCGCAGCATTTTGCGTAAATTCCCTATACTATCGACAAGGGAGCTTGCTCCCTTGTCGAACTTTTATCTTCTTTCGTATGCCGAATTTATCGCCGGGTTGGGTAAAAAGAAAGTAAAGTTATCGCTTACGGAAGAAGCCGAATGGGAAGAATATTTTCTACAGGAGAGTAAGAAAGCCCTCGAACTAAAAGCTGCAATCGATACCACCGACCGCGAAATAGACCGCATGGTTTATGCCCTCTATGGCCTAAGCGATGAGGAAATCCAGATCGTAGAACAAGCCTAAGTTCAACAACAGAATGCCTGGTTTTGTGATTTTAATCTTCGGTTCAGGATTTGTAAATACCAAAATCTTCGAGTTTTTTGATCAGGAAGTCTTTCTTAACGGGTTTGGTTATAAACTCATCGCAACCGGCTTTCATGGCCATTTTTTTGTCTTCCAGCTCGGAGTATGCGGTAATTGCAATTATGGGCAGATTGCTCCGGAAGGTTTTTATCTTCGTTGTGGCTTCAAATCCATCCATGTCGCGCATGCGCAAATCCATCAGCACCAATTCAACTTCAGGATGTTCACGGCAGATAGCAATGGCTTCAATTCCGTTTGTTGCTCGCAAAATATCGATGGTGCTGTGCGATAAAAGTGCAACGAAATATTTGAAGTTGATATCGTCGTCTTCGGCAATAAGTATGGTTTGTTTATAACCCCTGGTTTTGGTTTCAACCGGTTTGTTTTCCTGATTTTGCGGGGTACTGTCAACATTGTATGGAATAGAAAAGTAAAAGTCGGAACCCAGCCCTTTTTCGGATTCGAGCCATATTTTACCACCCAAAAGTTTTACAAATCCTCTTGAAATAGTGAGCCCAAGTCCGCTGCCTTCATATTTGCGCGTAATCGCAAAATCTTCCTGAATAAAACTTTCAAATATGTGACTTTTGTTTTCGTCCGAAATTCCAATTCCGGTGTCGCACACGCTAAATTGGAGATTGTTATTTACGACTTCGTAAGCCACTTTTATGGTTCCCTGGTGTGTAAATTTTACGGCATTGTCGAGCAGTTGACAAAGGATTTTGATTACCAGATCATTGTCGGTAAACACCCGAATGTCATCAGCCTGCGGTGGAGCCTGAAGCGTAAGGCTAACATTTTTTTCTTCACATAAATCAGCGAATTTATTTACCACCTCAACAATCATACTCTCCAGCCGTACATTCTTTTTGTAGATTTTCTGGTTGCCCGAAGACAACAGTGAAATATCCATAAAGTTAGTAACTGTGTTGATTAAGCGGGCGCTACTTTCGTTTAATAATTTCAGGTACAAGGCTTTTTCGTCTTCCATAAGCTCTGTGTCGGTAAGTATTTGACCAAAGCCCAGAATGCCATTTAAAGGTGTTCTTATTTCGTGCGAAATGTTGTTTATGAACGAGGATTTAAGCCGGTCGCTGGCTTCTGCTTTTTCTTTAGCCAGGCTTAGTTCAATATTTCTTGTTTCAAGTTCTTCCGTACGTTCTTTCACCTTTTCTTCCAGATCGAAGTTCTGATTTTTTAATTTTTGGTGCAGAAAACTGGTATATAGTAAATTACGGATACGGAGTCCTACTTCAACCAAATCGAAGGGCTTGGTTAAAAAATCGCTTGCTCCGCCAGCCAGAGCGCGTTGTTTGGAAACCGGCGAAACATCGGCGGTAAGAACCAGAATGGGCAAAAAAGTATTGGGCGACATGGTTGATTTTAACTGCTCCATGACTTCGAAGCCCGACATATAGGGCATCGACAGATCTAATAGAATTAAATCAGGATCGAATGTGGAGTAAAGATCCAAAACTTGTCGGGGATCCTGGGTCGTTTTGATATTGATGTAACCCTGCATCTCAAGAAAACCTTCCAATACATCAATGTTGGCCTCCTGATCATCAACAATCAGTATGTTTGAATTTTTTAAAGTCGGATCGATCATGATTGGTATTTTATGCGTTTTATAATTTATTTATTGTCGTATTTCGAAAAGGTTTTAAGTTTTATTAAAAGAATGTTGAACCCCTGCCCGCGGCAGGCGGGCACTTCGGGGTTCTATTTTTATTCAGTTTCTTATATTTCACTCACCCCGAATCCCGATAAATCGGTCTTCCCCCCTCTCTTCATGAAGAGAGGGGGCAGAACACCAAAGGTGTGATGGGGGTGAGTCCACATTTTAAATCAAATCATAGCACATTATTTGGTTTCAAAATCAAATTCAGTTTTAACTTACGATGTACATATCAATGGTTTTTAAGAAAAGCACCACATCAAGTGGCTTGGTCATGTATTTTTTAGCTCCACTTCCCATTAAACCTTCAATTTGCTGAGGCATTGCATCAGCGCTGATTACAATAACAGGGATATCCGTTGTCCTTTCATCTGCCAGAAGCAAGGTAAGTACATCTTTGCCATGAATATCGGGAAGATTGAGATCCAGCAATATTAAATCCGGCTTATGAAGTACGGCCAAATCCACAGCTGTTTTGCCATTCGTGGTAACGATAAGCTGAATGCCTGGGCGCTGACTCGAAAGAATCTGCTCAACCAGTTCGATATTGGATGCATTATCTTCGATACACAAAATTGTTCCGTTCTTACGTCCACTCTCAGAACCCGGATTTGCTGACAGATGTGTTTTTTCAGCATTTTTCAACTGACTTTCGACATGCTGCAATTCGATCCAGAAGGTACTTCCTACTCCAAATTTACTTTCCAGACCAATCTCACCGTGCATAGCATCCATCAGTTTTTTCACTACAGTAAGTCCAAGGCCCGAACCTTCGGCGCCGGTAAATTCGGCACCAATGCGTTCAAACGGCATAAAAAGTTTCGAAATATCTGTTTCGCGAATTCCAGTTCCAGTATCAGTTACCGAAATCCGGATATATTCCTTTTCATTTCGGACAGGCATTATTTCGGTTCGTATAGAAATTGATCCGCCTGGTCGGTTGTATTTTACTGCATTGTTAATCAGGTTCATCAATACTTGTTTCAACCGCTGACGGTCGGCTTTTATATATTCTGAATTAACTACTGAATCGATTAAAATTAGTTGTATCTGCCGTGTATTCGCCAGGGGCTGAATGGTATCAATCATTTCGAGGAGAACTTCGCTGAGTTTTACAGGTTCGGTAGAGAGCGAAAGTTTTCCGGCTTCGATACGCGAAATATCGAGTACTTCATTAATTAAATCGAGCAAATGTTTTCCACCTTGCAGAATGTGGTCAACTCCTTTTTTCTGTGGTGCATTGAGTTGTCCCATTTCAAGCAATTGGGCAAACCCAAGAATGGCATTCATAGGAGTCCGGAGTTCGTGGCTCATACGCGAAAGGAATTCACTTTTAGCCATATTGGCCTGTTCGGCTTCTTCCCTGGCTCTTTTGGCCTCTTCCTCGGCCTTAACACGTTCAGTAATATCAATATTTACGGTAAGAACGCATCGCCTATCGCCAATGTAAAACGAATCTGCCGACAATAAACCGTTTTTTATATCTCCTGTTTTAGTCCGCATTTCCATTTCCAATTTTTTGACCGGAATGTCGCGTGCTAATTTGCGTATAATCGCTCCTCTTAAATCTGGATCAACAAAAAGCCTCAGTTCTCTATTTGTTTTTCCTACAATCTCTTCGCGGCTGTAACCCATTGTTTCAAGAAACGCATTGTTGATGTCAACGTATTCGCCGCTGTCGAAGTACGAAATGGCCATCATAGCTGAATTGGCATGGAAAGCTGTCGAGAATTTTTTCTCTGACAAGCTAATCTGAGAAATGTCTTTGCTTACACCAAATATGACCGGAACTCCATTCCAAAAGCCTGCTTTTACGCGTGTTTCAACCGGAATCGGAGTGCCCGATTTGGTGACGACCGGAACCGGACAAAATTCGCTTGTACCAGCCAGCATTTCGCCAACAATTCGGCCGGCTTCTTCTCTGCGTTCAGGAGGATGTACCATTAATACCGATTGATTTTGAAGCTCTTCATTCGAATACTCAAGTCGTTTTTTTACCGTATTGTTGGTGTGGATAATGTTTCCCTGCTCGTCGAGTACCCACAGAAAATCGTCGATGGTATTGAAGAATGTTTCATAATTCTGCCGGGTTTGTTCAAGTATACCTTCAGACCGTTTGTTATTGATCAGGCTCGAAAGCATACTGCTCCATACTTTCAGGATATTGATTTCTGAACTGTTGTACTCTTTCTTTTCATGAACTGAATCCAATCCAACAAAGCCAATGAGCTTATTTTCGGTTAACATCGGTATAGCAATCAGTGATTGAATTTCCTGGGGTTCGAGAATTTCACGTTCGGCCTTCCAGCTATCGGGTAAATCTTTTACTAAGGGTATCAAAACACAACCGTGTTTTTGAATGGTTTCCATCCACATGGGAAATACGGTAACCGGAACTTCCTTTAGGTTTTCAATTTCAGATTGGATGCCCTCGTTGCACCATTCGTAAGTATTGCTGAAAGTACTGCCATCTGAACTGAATTCAAAGATATACGACCTGTCGGCTCCAAGGAATTTACCTATTTTGCCTAATGCCATAGTAAGGGCTTTATCAATTTCCGAAACAGAGATACCTGTTAACCTTGATGATAATTGCAGCAATTCATCCTCAAACTCTTCGGCACGCATGCGTTCGGTAATGTCGCGGGCCGCGGCATAAATCAGGTTTCCGGCCGGAGAACTGTGCCACTCAATATACCGGTAACTGCCATCTTTGGCATGGTATCGATTTGTGAAGTTAATAACCGGATTTTGCTCACTCAATTCACTTATGGCATTCAGTGTGGTCTGCAAATCATCTGGATGAACAAATTCAAGGAATTGCCTGTGCTCCAATTCGGAAGTGGTATAACCCAATAAGGTTTCCCATGCTTTATTCACCCGAATGAAGTTCCCGGATGTATCGGCAATGCATAGTAAATCCAGAGCTACATTGAAGAAATTTTCGAGTTCAGCAGTTTTTACCTGCAAGGCTTCTGATATCTGCTGTCGTTCTTCAATTTCCCTGATCAAATTGGCATTGGTCTCAGCCAGCGCCGCTGTTCTGTCGGCAATTTTGCGTTCCAGGCTAGCATTTAATTCCTTTATTTCCTGCTCGTCCTTTTTCCTTTGGGTGATATCTTGCTTTACAGCTATATAGTTCGTTATTTTTCCTGATTCATCGTGGATTGGCGCGATGGAGACACTTTCCCAATAGAGTTCACCATTTTTTTTCCGGTTGATCCATTCTCCCTCCCATTCTTTTCCAGCAGTAATGGTATTCCAAAGATCACGGTATACTGATTGCTCTGTTTGCCCGGATTTTAATATCTGTGGATTTTTTCCTATTGCTTCCTCCTGTCTGTAACCGGTAACTGTAGTAAAAGCTTCGTTCACATATTCAATGGAGCCATTCAGGTCGGTAACAACTACTAATACAGGGCTCTGCTCAATAGCCTGAGAAAGTTTCTTGATTTGAATATCTTTTTGTTTTCTATCGGTAATGTCACGGATGAAGCTTAATACCCTTTCATCTCCCAGAGGAGTCAATCTTGCTTCGAAAAACAAAAGTGCGTTTTCGTTAGGTAAGACATATTCGTAGGTGATCAGATTTTGCTGTTCAATACATTCGTTGATTTTTCGGATGTGCAAATCAGCGGTTTCTGCATCAAATAAATCTTTTACATTGGTGCCGATAATACGATCTTCAGGGGCAAGTAGTCTTTCCTGATTTCTTGTATAATATTCCTGATAGGCTCCACTTTTGTCTACTACAAACATCAGGTCGGGCATGGCGCTGATTATGGCATTTAATCGCTCATTTTGCTGTTTTATTTCTTCTTCGGCCAGTTTCTTTTCTGTAATATCAATGCTTATTCCACTTAAGGCAACCAGCTCATTATCAACAAACCTTGGAACGATGTTGCTTTGTATCCATTTCATTTTTCCATCGGGCATGATCAGCCGGAAATACATGATCCCCATTGAGTGCGTTTCCAGGATTTCTGCTACTCTTAAATCAAACAAATCACGATCATCAGGGTGAACCATCTTTTTTATTTCATCCAGAGACATTGGTAATTCTGATGGATCTTTGTCAAGAAGACGGTAGTAGTTTTTTGACCAGCTTACCCCATTTGTTTTCACATTGAACTCCCAACTCCCCATGTTTGCAATTTCCTGTGCATAATTCAATACTTCCTCGCTATGGAGTAGGGCCTGTTCGTGCTGCTTAAGTTCAGTGATATCAATTGCTGTAGCCGACAAAAATTGCGGAACATTATTTGAATCCACAATAATCGAAGCATTCATCAGGCTGGGGAAAATGCTGCCATCTTTTCGTGTACGCCAAACCTCTTCCGCCGAGAATTTCCCATCTAATTTTAGTAATTCAATGGTTTCTTCCACCCTGACCATTTGCTCGGGATTGTGGAAAATACTGAGGTTTTTCCCTATAACTTCTTCAGGCTCTCGCTGGTGCATTCGGGCGAACTCCTGATTCACGTATATAATAATTCCATCGAGTGTTGATATGGCTGATCCGTAATTGGCCTGATCGGTAATTGTGCGGAATTTGCTGACTTCCTGAATTGCCTTTTCGCGTTCTTTTTCTACTTCAATGGCTTCGAATGCAAAACTTATATCACCTGCAACCTCTTCAAGCAATTTGATTTCTTCCAGATTGAAGAAATGTGCAACAGCTGAATAAATGTTGAAACTGGCAATTACCTTTCCGGATTGTTTAATTGGCAAAGCTATGGATGACCGGTATTCCCTTTTCAAGGCTTCCTCTTTCCAGGGAGCCATGTGTGGATCGTTTTCAATGTCGTTACACACAAAATAGGTACCTTCGCGCAAGGCAATTGCCGTAGGTCCCTGACCTTCAGGAGAGTCGGATGGCGAAATTTGTTTGATATGCGAAAGGTAGCCTTCTTCCCATCCTTTAAAGACAGCTGGTTTAACCGTTTTCGATTCTTCATCGAGCAATCCAATCCAGGCCATTCTGAATTTTCCAAAGTTAATGGCAATGGAACAAATTTGGTCCAATAATTTTTCCTTGTCCCTGGTATACACAATGGCCTGATTAACCTGACTGATTACAGCATACAGGCGATTGGCTTTTATGATCGATTCTTCAGCCAGTTTTTGTTCGCTAATATCTTTTAAAGTACCAACCCTACTGATCAGTTTTCCTTCTTTGTGTATGCTGGTTGTAGATTTACTTAGCCAACGGATTTCACCTGATTTGGTGATAAACCGGTATTCATGAATGCTTGATCCCTTAATTTCAGCAGAGGTCAACCTTTCGGCCAAAACAGGACGATCATCGGCATGAAGGATGTTGAAAGCACTTTGTCCAATAAGTTCTTTGGGTTGATAACCCAGAATTTTTTCAACAGAGGGGCTAATGTATTTTATAGTTCCATCGGCAGCAAATTCATAAATAATTTCACTGATGGTTTCGACCAGATTACGAAACCTCTCTTCGCTCTGCCTAAGAACAGAGTCCTTTTCATTTTTTTCAATGAAATTGCCAATTCGCTCGGCTATTGAAAACAACAAATCAGTTTCTTCAATTAAGAAAATCTGTTGGGTAAATACCTGGTTATCCGGATAACAAACCTTAACATGGCCAATAACATTTCCGTTGATTTTTATATCCTGAACCAGGGAGTGTTTGGAAGTATGGTAATTTGGAGTCTGAAAAGTTTGGTCGTAAACAACAACCACGGCTTCAGCAATTTCGGGGAATTGCCAGCTTGGCGGAATAATCTGTACAATTTTCTCAATCACTTCAAAGGTTGAAAGCTTCGGATTGGCCATAAGTTTTGAGATCTGATTATGGCAATTCAGTTCTTTCAGTCTTTCCTGAAGCGCAAACTCAATTGATTTTCGGTCGTTTAACTCCTGATTAAACGACTGCTTCAGAGCGTTGAGTTCTTGTTTTAGTTCTTCCAACTGGTTAAGCTGGTCATCACTTTCGTCAATGTTCCCCATGAGTCAATGAATTATTGGGTGCTTAGTTTGTTGGTTCTTTTTTTGTGTCATTAAGATAAACTTTTTTTGTGTCATTTATTCCATTTGATGCGGAATATATTTATCAATCATCAGCAGAAACTCCTGAACATCGAGTGGTTTCGTCAGATAATCGCGGGCTCCCCCTTTTAATAAGCGTTCAAGCTGCTGTGGCATGGCGTCGGCGCTAATTACAACTACCGGAATGTTTTTTGTTTGTTCTTCGGCCAAAAGAAGACTCAGCACTTTACTTCCATGTAAATCGGGTAGGTTCAGATCAAGAAGAATTAAATCAGGTCGATAAGCAATGGCCATTTGAACGGTTTCAGATCCGGTCATGTTGGAGATTAATTTAATTCTTGAACGTTGATTTGTAAGAATCTGCTCAACTAGTTCTATGTTCGAAGCGTTGTCTTCGATATACAAAATAGTTCCGCTCAGGTTGGCCAAATTGGGCTCCAATTCCTTTAATAAGCCCAATTTTTCAACGTGTTCAAGTGGACTTTCGCTGTTGGGCAGTTCAATCCAGAATGTGCTTCCGGTACCAATTTTACTTTCAACACCAAGCTTACCGGCCATTGCCTCAATCAGTTTTTTAACAACCGAAAGGCCAAGTCCGGTTCCTTCAGTAGCCGATTTTTCAGCTCCAATGCGCTCGAATGGATTGAATAGTTTAGGCAGGTCTTCTTCAGATATGCCCATTCCAGTATCGGTTATGGAGATTCGAACCATTCTAATACCCAACTCGTTCACAGGCCGTAGTTCTGTTTTAATCCAGATAGAGCCACTTTCCCGGTTGTATTTAATCGCGTTGTTCAGCAGGTTCAACAGTATCTGTTTCAGTCGTTGCCGGTCTGATCTGACAAACATTTGGTTTGATTCGGACTTAATTACCTCAATCCGGATTTGACGCTCGATGATTTGAGGTTTTACAATGTCAATCATTTCAGGAATTATTCCACTTAACTGAACAGGTTCGAGCGAAAGTGACAAGCGCCCAGCTTCAATCCGTGAAATATCCAATACCTCGTTGATGAGGTCGAGCAAATGTTTCCCGCTTTTCATGATATGATTCACCCCTTTGCTCTGGCGGGCGTTGAGTTCGCCCATTTCGAGCAATTGGGCAAATCCAAGTATCGAATTCATTGGCGTGCGAAGCTCATGGCTCATACGCGATAGAAATTCACTTTTGGCCAGGTTTGCTTTTTCGGCTTCATTTTTTGCATTCATCAACTCTAGTTTTGACTGTTTTTCTTCAGTTATATCTTCGAAGATGTAGAACCGACCGAAATACTGATCATCGAGACCCCGAATCTGGGTGGTATACCGGTGAATTGTTCTGTTTTCTGAAAAAGGTATTTCGTCAGATAAGACGGTCCTGTTATTTTCGTCCTGCAACGGTTTGCATGATTCAGCAAAAGCTGGAATATCTACCAGAACAGGCAAGCAATAAGGAATTATGTCGTTATTTTTAAAATCGCCATTAAGCATTTGCTCTTCAATATTTTCTATGCCCCAAATCTGACAGAATCGTTTGTTGAAGTACAAAATTTCATCGGTACGGTTATCAACAACAAGAAATCCAAGTGGAGAAGAATTGGACATCATTTCGAGTAATGATTTGTTCCATTGCAATTGTTCCTGAGCTCGTTTCCGTTCTGTAATATTCACTGCAATCGACAAAATACAACGTTCCAATCCTACGTATATCTCTTCGGCTGATAATAAGAAAATAAACAATTCATGGGATTTTGAGTATGCATTAATCTCAATTTCCTTGATTGGAATTCCTTTTTCAATGAATGATTGTATCTTTTTCCCTTCATCAATTTCTTCGACAATGCCAAGTGAAGTCAGGGATTTACCCACGATTTCTTCACGTGAATACCCAAGCAGATTTATAAACGCATTATTGACATCCACAAATTGGTCATTATCAAACCGGGTAATTGTCATTACTGCCGAATTTGAATGGAAAGCGCTTGAGAATTTTTCTTCGGATATTTTAATTTGCGAAATGTCTTTGCTTACACCAAATATCACGGGTTTTCCGTTCCAAAAACCTCTTTTTAATCTGGTTTCAACCGGTATCTGTTTTCCTGATTTGGTTAAAAGAGGTATCGTACAATATGAAACCTGGTTGTTAAGAATATCTTCCATTACTTTCAATGCTTCTTCATGCCTATTTGCAGGACGAACAATTAATACAGATTGGTTGATAATTTCTTCCGTCTGGTATCCAAGCCTGTTGGTAACCGTTTTATTTACATCAACGATAGTTCCGTTTTCCTCAAAAATAAATAAGAAATCGTCGATGGTATTGAAGAAGGTTTCGTAATTCTGTTGCGTTTGCATCATTAATTCCTCTGCCACCTTTCGATCGGTGATATCCATCAGGGTTCCATATGTTCCGATAATTTCATCATTTTCGTTCATGCCCAGACGGGCGAATACTTCAACCCAGCGGAAACCTCCGTCTTTAGTCAAATACCTGACCTGATGACGGCAGTAGTCTTTTTTGCGCTGAATGAGTGGTTCAAACAATTCCCAGTTGCGGGCCCTGTCGTCCGGATGAACGTAATTGACAAAAAGTTGTCCTAATGATTCTTTAACACTGAAGCCTGTCACCTCTTCCCATGATTTATTGAGGAAAACCCAAAGGCCGGTAGCATCAGTTTGGAAAATAATCTCATTCACATTTTCAACTACGGTACGGTAACTTTTTTCGCTTTCTGCCAATGCCTGTTCCGTCAATCTGCGAACCGCAATTTCCGTAGTCAGGTTTTTATTAGTTTCTTCGAGTTCACAGGTGCGTTCCTGAATCCTTATTTCAAGTCTGGAGTTGAGCTCCATAATTTCCTGTTCGGCAAGTTTACGCTGGCTGATATCTTGCTTGATAGCCATGTAATTTACTACTTCGCCTGCAGAATTGTGAATTGGACTAATAGAAATTTCTTCCCAATAGAACTCTCCGTTTTTCTTTCTATTGATCCACTCACCTTTCCATTCTTTACCGTTCTCAATGGTTTTCCATAAATTCTGATAAACATGTTGTTCTGTTTTTCCTGACTTCAAAATACTTGTGTTTTTCCCTATAGCTTCGGCAGAGCTATAACCAGATGTAGTCTCAAAGACTGGATTGACATAAATTATATTGGCATGCAGATCAGTAATTACGATGGATGCCGGACTTTGTTCAACAGCCTGCGATAATTTAATTAATTCATTTTCTTTTTGTTTTTTGTCGGTAAAATCTCGCACAAACCGCAGAACTTTATCATTTCCAAGTGGTACTAATCTCGCCTCAAAATATTGAATCGCTCCGGTATTCGATGATGAATATTCGTATGTGATAAGTTGTTTTTGCTCTAAACACTCATTAATCATGCTGATATGCAAATTGGCGGTTTTTTCATCAAAAACATCGCGGACAGTTGAGCCAATGAGTTTCTTCTCATCGTAGAGCAAACTCTGCGAACTGGCATTGTAAAATTCGAGATAAGTGCCTTCCTGGTCTGAAACGAAGAGAATATCGGGCAAAGCATTAATGATGGCAGCTAACCGGTCGTTTTGCTGCTTTATCTTTTCTTCATCTAATTTTTTGTCTGTAACATCAATATTTACTCCTTTAATGGCCACCAGGCGGTCGTCTTCCAAAATTGGAATAATGTTATTCTGAATCCATTTGTATCCATTCTCTTTTAACTGTAGCCTGATGTCGTAGCTTACCGGTTTTTTTGTTTGTTTCAGTAAGTCAAAGTACTCGTCAACCAGGTGGCGGTCGTCGGGATGTACTCTTTCCAGAAAAAATTTGGTTTTCATTTCAGTGCCCAACGGGATTCCCATCATTTGATAGTAATTCTTTGACCAGGTGAGTTTTTCGGTTACCAGATTTAATTCCCAACTGCTCATTTTCGAAATCTCCTGAGCCTGGTTCAATGCGGTTTCATTTATTCGCAAGGCCTCTTCGGTTAGCTTCTTATATGTAATGTCAACATTTGTTCCGTTAAGCGTAACTAGTTGGTCTCCTTCAAAGCCCGGAATCATTGAATTTTGAATCCAGATTGATTTTCCCGATTTCAGGTTTATGCGCATTTCAAAAGTTACCTGCTTCCGGTCTCGAAGAATTTTCTCCATATATTCACCAATCAGGTGGCGGTCATCGGGATGAATTAATTCAAAAAAGAGATCTTGTGATGCCTTTTCTTTATCGGGATCTAAGTCGAAAATGCGATACATATTATCTGACCACTTCGAGGTGTTGGTGGCCAGGTTTATCTGCCAGCTTCCCATGCCTGCAATTTCCTGCGAAAAATTGAGATCCCGTTCGCGTTGAAGCAATGCTTCTTCGGCTATTCTGCGATCAGTTATATCGTGGACAATGGAATATAATAGAGTTGAATCTCCAAATTTTAACGGGCAGGAATAAACTTCAACATCGCGGATTTCGCCATTACCCAGACGGTGTTTAAAGTAGAACTGAGTTCGTTTTTCTTCTTTAGCTTTTTGCAATTCTACTTTTATCTCTTTTCGGCTCAGTACATTAATTTCTGAAATATCTTTGGAACACATTTCATCATATGTCAACTTGTAGTATTCACATGCTGAAGTATTTACGTCTTTGATATAGCCGGTTTCGGGATCAATAATCATCATCACCGAATGATTATTTCGGAAAATCGATTTATAGCGTTCTTCACTTTGCCTCAGCTTTTCGAAGGCACTTTTTTGTAGGTTAATGTTTAGTGATGAGCCCCGGTAGCCTTGCACATTTCCTTCCGAATCGAAGTAAGGCATTCCATTGGTCATTACCCAGTTGATTTTTCCGTCATTGCCCTGAACAAGGCTTTCCATATTTCTGAATTGTTCGCCTTTCTGCACTTGTCTGAGACAGGCTTCCATAAATTCTTTTCTTCCGTCCTCCGGATGAATATCGAAAAAGCGCTTTTTACCTACCAAGTCATAAGCCTTTAATCCCCATGCAACTTCAGACGCCTGACTGACAAAAGTGTATACAGCTTCTGTATTTGTTTCCCAGATTACATTCTGGCTTTGCTCGGTAATTTCCCTGAAGCGGCTTTCGCTGTTAAACAGGTCTTCCTGAGTTTTTTTCCGCTCAGTAATATCTTCTTTTAATGCCAGGTAGTTAATTATTTTTCCATTTGCATCGGTAATCGGAGTTATCTGTGAAGATTCCCAGTATAGTTCACCGTTTTTTCGTTTGTTATGGAAAATGCCCTTCCAAATATTTCCGTTTGAGATCGATTTCCATAGGAACTGGTACTCATCTTGCGGAGTTTCACCAGATTTTAAAACTCTTGGATTTTTGCCCTTAAGTTCATCCAATGAATAACCAGTGGTTTCGCAGGCCTGCGGATTCGCGTACTCAATATTTCCTTCCAAATCGGTAATTACAATAGATACCGGGCTTTGTTCTACAGCCTGAGATAGTTTTCTAAGCTCATCTTCTTTTTGTTTGTATTCGGTGATGTCACGGTCGATCCCGATGGAATATGATTTTCCATTCCATGTCACAGGTTTGGCAATGTATTCAACCGAATTGTCTTTTCCGTCAGGTCTGATCCATGAAAATGAACCATGATAGGCAAAATGCTCAGATATTCCTTTCAGTCGTGCTTCATTTGCATCTTCTTCAAGTGTTTTTGTAAGCATATAGGTATTTCCCAGTTCAAGTAATTCCTTTCGGCTTCGGCCAGCCATTGCAGCAAACTGCTCATTGCAATCAATCAGCGTTCTGTTCTGAGGATCAGGAGCTTCTTCAAATATACTGATTCCATCAAATACATTTTCAAATACCATCCGAAAGCGTTCTTCCGATTCGCGCAGTTTTTGTTCCGATTCGCGTTGGGCAGAAATATCGAGCCAGCTGATAAATAAAACTCTGTTGCCCTCGTACTCAATAACCGAAAGTTCAATTCGGGCGAGGAATTCAGTTTCATCAATTCGTTTATGTACCCATTCAAATGAAACATTTCCTGTTTCAAATGCTTTATTGGTTAGTTCTTCTGCATACTCAAAAGATTTCCTTCCATTTGGCTGGTATTCAGGTGAAATCTCGTCAGGAGATTTTCCAATGATATATGAACGGTCACCTCCAATAAGTGTTTCGGAAACTTTATTGCAATCAATAAATTTGCCATCTTTAATAATTAAATAGCCTAAAGGCGAATCGTAAAATAATGCTTTGTATTTCTGCTCACTTTGCTGAATTTGTTGTTCAGCCAGTTTTCTGTCTGATATGTCAATTCCCATGCACTGTATAGCACTTGGACCATTTTCATCAGAAAGGCATACAAATTCCCACAAAGTTGTGTGTATAGTTCCATCTTTGGCCTGCTTATCGAGTTCAATTTTGATAATCTCGCCCGGATTGGCGATACATCTCGAAACGGTCTCAATGGTACGTTGGTGGTGATATCCACATATCGATTTTAACGAATATGCACCCCCTAATCCTTCTTCAGTATACATCCAGCCATATTCCTCTGCAAATTTTTCATTCCAATAGATGTGCCTGCCTTCCAAATCAGTCCAGAGCACATAATTTGTTTGGGAGCTTATTAAGTATTTCAGCCGTTCCTCGCTTTGCTTGAGTTCGATTTCTGCATTTTTTTGATTGGTGATATCAGTTAATACACCTGATCTTCCAACCACTACACCATTCTCCAATAGCTTAGAAGGTAACGAGCGAACCCATCGGATTTCTCCGTCTTTGCAAACAAACCGTAAATCGAATGGGAGTGGACTGTTTAAATCCATTGAGGACATTCTTTTCAGTAATTCTGGCATATCGTCAGCATATACAATCCTGAAAAAGTTTGTGCCATTCAGCTCTTCAGGGGTATAGCCGGTAATCTTATGAATTGCAGGACTCACATATTTTACCGTTCCATCGGAGGCTATTTCGTAGATAACTTCACCAATGGTTTCAACTAAATGGCGGTAGGTTTCTTCGCTTTTTCTTAGTTTTTCTTCAGCTGTCCTACGGTCAGTAACATCAGTTAAAGTTCCTGTGGCCCCAATCATTACACCATCTTTGATGTTTGCAGTTGTAGATGACCGAACCCAACGAATAGTGCCATCTTTTCGTACATATCTGTACTCCATGAAACTGTAGTCTCGGGATGCCAGACTTTTTAGCGAATTCATGATAGCCGGGACGTCTTCTGGTAAGATATATTCAAAAATGTTTCGGCCAATTACCTCATCTACTGTGTATCCCAGTATGTTTATCACCGAGTGACTGACAAACTTTATTTTCCCGATTGCATCAATTTCGTAAATAACATCGTTGACAGATTCGACCAGTTTACGATATTGCTCTTCACTTTTTTGTAATTTTTCTTCGGCCAGCTTCCGTTTGGTATTGTCGGTAAAGACTCCGTATGCACCAAGGTAATTCCCGTTTTTGTCGAATTTTGGAGTGGTACTTACCTGTAAAAATTTGGTGTTCCCTGCCCTTGTTACTATTTCAAGGTCGTAGTTATTTGAATTACCACTTTTCCGGTTGCCTGTTTGAAGCATAACTTTTTCTTTTTCACCGGGTGCCAGAAAGTCGAAAAGTGAAACACCAATTAATTTGTCTGAATCGATCTCGAAAATAGTTCCAGCGGCTAAATTGACAAATTCAAAGATTTCATCCTTATTTACAAACCCAATTCCTTCAGCTTGTGACTGGATAATTGCCTGGAATTTCTGTTCACTCTCTTCGGCTTTTTCTTTCGCTAATTTTCGGTCAGAAATATCGCGAACAACAAAAACCATACTGGTAGGATTTCCTTCTGCATCGCGGATAAACTCACCGTTTACTTCTATTTCAAAGGTCGATCCGTCAGCCTTGATGCCTAAATATTCTGTGGCTCCGCCAAATATTCCAGCGAACATTTGTCCTATTGCTTCTTTGGCTTTGTTATGATCTTTCGGATCGAGGAAATCGAATAATGACTGGTTTAATGGGAATCCGGCATCTTCGAATCCAAACATTTTCAAAGCCATTGGCGAAGTGAAAAGAACATTTCCCTCTAAATCAGCAATGATAATTGTGTCGGGTGATGCAGTCAGTATGGAGCGATAAAGTGATTCGCTTTTTTGGAGTTCAATTTCCACTCGTTTTGTTTCGGTAATATCGATCAGCGTTCCGGTAACTCCAATAAACTGACCTTCTTTGATTATAGCTTGTGATGAAAATCTTATCCAATGTGGTTCTCCGGTTCTCGATGTGATAAGGTATTCATTCTGGAGTTTAAATTTTTTCTGGATCTCCTGAAATCTGTTTTGCAGATGCTCGCTACTTCCACCAACAAAATGAATAAAGTTTTGACCTATAACTTCTTCGGGTGTATAGCCAAGTAATTTGGTAATCGAAGGACTAATGAAGGTAATGTTTGCATGATTGTCGGTTACATAAATAACATCATTAATATTTTCGAGCAAGTCAGTATATTTCTCACTACTTACTTTAAGAGCCAGTTCCTTATCTTTCTTTTCCAAATAATTGCCCAGTTTTACTGCAATGGAAAATAACAAGCTGGATTCTTCGGGTGGAAATAGTTGATCGACATCTGGCACCTGATCGACCGGATAACACACTTCAATCTGACCAACAATGGTCTGATTTACTTTGATATCCTGAATCATTGAATATTTAGAAGGCTTATAGCCAGGAGTGCTAAAAACCTGATCGGGGATTCGTATTGAGGCTTCGGCAATTTCAGGAAATTGCATGCTTGGCGGCAGAATAGCCAAAGTTTTTTTGCAAACTTCATCAGTCAAAAGGTGAGGATTGCTCAATACTTCAGATAACCGGTTGTGGCAATTCAGTTCTTTCAGTCGTTCGTTAAGAACACTTTCAATTTTATTACGATTGTTAATTTCATTGTTGTACAATACCTTTAAAGTATCGTTTTCCAGTATTTGGTTTTGTAACTCACTTATGAGTTCTTCCCTTAATTTATCCTGGTAATCCATAAATCTTTGTATAAATGATTGTTGCCTGAAGCGAGGTTGCCTTTTTCAAGTTGAAATTTACTACTTTTTACTGTAACTTTTCTAATTTTCTAACTTTTCTAGAATTAATATCTGCAATTTAGAATTGACCAATTCACTGCGATTTCTTTTTGCAGGTATTTGAGGTTTCCTAATTCTTAACGAATCATCAAATTAACTGCCTAAGTCTGATTCGTCATATGGTTTTCCTACTTTTGTGCCTGTAAATACAGTTCAGAAGCGCATGATAGAAAATAGTTCTAACCTAACAGGGCAGACAGAAGTACAGGTAGATAAGAGTCGCATCAGGATTGCCGTTGCCCTTGTTTATTTCAGTCTGGGGCTTTGTTTCGCTTCCTGGGCCAGCCGGATTCCAGATATTAAAACGGCTTTGCATCTGAATGATGCCATGTTCGGGAGTATTTTGTTTGCACTACCAGTTGGTATTTTCCTGATGATGCCAATTTCCGGCCGGTTGGTTACCCGTTTTAGCAGTCGGAAAGTATTGCTGTTTGCTTTGCCCGGCTATACCATTTGCCTGAGCAATGTTGGGTTGGTTCGCGAAGGCTGGCAATTGGCCATCGCCTTGTTTATTTTTGGCGTATTCGGAAACATGTGCAACATTGCAATTAATACGCAGGGAGTTCTGACCGAACGGATATACGGGCGCCCAATTATGTCCTCTTTTCACGGGAGTTGGAGTCTGGCGGGTTTCACCGGTGCATTAATCGGACTTTTAATGATTAATCTGAATATGACCGTTTATTGGCATTTTGTAACCGTAGTGCTTTTGGTTTGGATCATCATTTGGATTAATTTTCCTTTTCTGGTGAAAACTTCATTAGCTCAACGTCTTGCTGAACCTAAACGAAAACTTTTCAGTAAACCAGATCGTGACTTGTTCCAGCTGGGAATCATTGCATTTTGCAGTATGGCCAGTGAAGGGATCATGTTCGACTGGAGCGGCATTTATTTTAAAGATATCGTAAAAGCGCCGCCATCCCTTGTAATTCTTGGGTACACCTCGTTTATGATTATGATGGCTTCAGGTAGGTTCATCGCTGATTATCTGATCGCAAAAATTGGAAAAAAATTGTTGATGCAAATCTGTGGAGTACTTATTTCTTCGGGATTATTCATGGCAGTATTAATGCCTTATCTGGTATCGAGTACCATTGCTTTTATGATGGTTGGTCTTGGCGTTTCAAGCATTGTACCTACCGTTTACAGTGCGGCAGGTCGGCATCCGATAATTCCTCCCGGTATCGCGATTGCAACTGTTTCAAGTGTAGGTTTTCTCGGCTTTTTAATGGGACCTCCTTTGATCGGACACATCTCCGAGGCTTTTGGTTTGCGTTATTCTTTTGCGGTTATCGGAGTATTTGGCATTGGAATCACCCTATTGGTTTCCAGAGTCAGGGCCTTGAATAAGGCCTAATTGCCCGGTTGATTAATCGGGATAGTCTGGTTAATGACAAAAGAGTACTTCTGGCATATACTTTACCCTAGGAAATATTACAACTTTAAACCTGAAATATCGTGTGAAGTTTGGTTTAAATCAGTTTTAGATAGAAATCAGCGTTTTAATCAACTCCCATTCTGTTAGGATATGGTCAAAAATTACCTGTTGTTTTTCTTGTCCTGAATCGGTTTCTGCTTCCATTTCCTTAACCAAATCGGCGAGTGTGGCGAAGCACATGTTTGATGCAGCACCTTTGATTGAATGGCTTAGTGACTTGATCTCACTTTGGTTTTCCTGTTTAATAGCTTCCTGAAGGGATTGGATATATTCAGGAAATTCAGTAACAACAGAATCAATTAACTCTTTCCATAATTGATCATCATTGCCAAGTCTTTGGATCAGTAAATTTTTATCAAAATGGACGGCATTTGCATCTTGATTTGATTCATTTTTCTCAGGGATGTTAGTGTTAGGAACTAAGGTCAGGTATTTTTCGAGAACCTCATACAGATCGCCATGTACGATGGGTTTCGTCAGGAAATCATTCATGCCTGCATTTCTGCACTTTTCTTCCTCTCCTTTTATTGCTCCGGCAGTTAGGGCAATAATTGGTGTATAAGTGCCATTTACCCGATTCCATTTTCTTATTTCTTCGGTTGTTTCTATTCCGTCCATTTCCGGCATTTGCACATCCATTAAAACAAGTGTTGGTTTTTCTGACATCACTAATTGAAGTGCATCCTTGCCATTTCTGGCTTCCAGTATTTTGGCGTTGGGCACCATTTGTTTTATTATTGTGGTAATCAGCAACATATTTAGGAAAACATCTTCGGCGATGAGAATAACCGGGGCGATATGATCAAAATTCTTTAGCATGGGCACCGCTGGAGAATTAAGTTCACTAATTAACATCGGTATTTCGGGCTGGTTGTAGATGTTTGTCAGGTAATTTAACAGTTCGTACGATTTTACAGGTTTGGTGAGTTTGAAACGTACGTCGAGTTTTTTACATTCTTTATAAAGCTCGATATCATCTGAAGAGCTGTGCAGTAAAATTATTGGTAGCTGCTCGGCTGTCAGTTTTAGTTGATTTCTTATAATTTTTATTGTTTCAATACCATTCATTTGCGGCATATGGTAATCAACAATTAACAGATCGAAAGGCTCTGATTGCTCAACGAGTTTGATCGCATCTGGTCCATTATCGACTCCGGTAAAGCTAATGCCCCAATTGTTAAATGTATGTTCCAGAATCGTCCTGTTGTTTACATTGTCATCAACCACCAGAATACGATTAATTTTTACCACTGCAAGCGAATTAATTTTTTCTCCAATTTCAAACTGGTTTTCAATGGTGAAGAAGAATTCAGAGCCTTTCCCTGGTTCGCTACTAATCTCGATGCGACTACCCATTTTTTCGGCAAGCATGTTTGATATTATGAGCCCAAGGCCGGTTCCTCCAAATTTTCGGGTTGTTGAAGTGTCGGCCTGCGAAAATGCCTTGAATAGTTTTGTTTGCTGTGTTTCGCTTATTCCAATACCGGTATCGCGCACCGAGAAACGAAATTGACCTGTTGTTTCATCTTTTTGTGTAAAACTCAATTTCAGCTCAATTTCACCGACTTCGGTAAATTTGACCGCATTTCCCAGTAGATTGACCAAAATTTGTTTCAACCGCAAAGGATCAATCATGGTAAATCGCGGCATGTCAGGTTGAATATTCAGCAGCAATTCGAGCCCTTTGAGCGATGCGTGATATTTTATAATGTCAGAAGAATGCTCTGTAAGTTCAATGATATCGGCTTTGATGATGTCGAGTTCCATTTTCCCGGCTTCAATCTTCGAGAAGTCAAGAATGTCGTTAATAATTCCCAGCAAAGAATGTCCGGAAATACTTACATTTTCAACATATTGGTTTTGAGTTTTATTTAATGGAGTTTTAATCAATAGATCGGTAAACCCGATAATTCCGTTGAGTGGCGTGCGTATTTCGTGGCTCATATTGGCCAAAAATTCGGATTTGGCCTGATTTGCAATTTCGGCTTCCTGCTTGGCTTTGAAAAGTGCTTCTTCGTTTTTCTTTTTATAAATAACACCAGCCAAAACGTTGGCAAATACTTTAAGTAGAATAATTACTTGTTCATTCCAATGTTTATGTGTTGATACGGAATCAAACCCGATGAATCCAATCAGAGATGGTCCATAGTACATGGGCACAGTTACCAGTGATTTTATTCCTTGAGGTTCCAGAATTTCTCTTTCGATATGCAAATGATCGGGTAAATCGCTCACCGAAGCTATATAGATATGTTCGTTTTTTAGGAAAGCCTCTTTCCAACGGGGTATAAAAGAAAATGGGATGTTCTGTAGATTGTCTATTTCAGCAGTAACTCCGTCAGCGCACCATTCATAGGTGTTGTTTATTTCGTCTTTTTCCGGCTCTAAATCAAAAATATAAGTTCGGTCTACTTTATTAAACTGACCTACTAATTCGAGGGCGCGGTTAATTTCATTGTCTAACTGATCTGAATCAGTTTGAATTAAACGTTCGGATACTTTTGAGGCAATTGTATAAAAATCGTTTTGCAGCCGGATATCTTCTTCCAGCTTTTTACTTTCTGTAATGTCAATCATTACAGTCAGATAGTATTTGTCATTTTGATTCTCAATAATTTCTCCTGAAAATAAACCATTGAGAATTGTTCCTGATTTTGTTTTTATTTTCATCTCATGGTTATATGCAGACCCATTTTTCTCCATGTCGAGGGCAATTTTATTTTGAACCTCAGGATGAATAAAGAGCCCGATCTCCAAAGATGTTTTTCCGATAACCTCTTCTTTGGTATAGCCAGTTTTAGCCAGAAACGCATGATTTACTTCTGTGAATATCCGTTCAGGAAAGGAGCTAATTGCCATTAAAGCCGGATTATTGTCAAAAATTTTATTGAATTTCTGTAGCGATTCCTGTTCTGCACGGAGATCTTTCGAAAGGCCAAACATTGAATCTTTGCCATCCCATTTCCCAAACCACACCCTTGTTTCAACGGGCAATAAAGTCCCATCTTTTCTGACCATGGGAAAATGACACGATTCGCACCTTCCCTTTAAAATATCGTTGCAAACCTTTTCCAGTTCGAGTCTGCTGTCTTCTTCGTGCAAATCGATAAGTCTTTTGCCTTGTACTTCACTTAGCTCGTACCCCAGTTTAAGCGAAACAGAATTATTTGTATAGAATATCTCACCTTGTTCATTGGCAATAAAAATCATATCGTCCATGGTCTCGAAAAAAGTGCGGAAATTGGCTTCACTTTCCTTCAGCTTTTCTTCCACCACTCTTCGTTCCGTTATGTCGTGCGTTACACCAACCAATCCTGTAATTTTACCATGCACATCGCGTAAAGGAACTTTTGAAACCAGAGTTGAATGAATTTTCCCATTTTTTTCGGTAATAGTGCTATCAATTCCTAAAATCGATTTACCCGATTGGAGGACCAACTGATCCTCCTTTGTAAAACGAATGGCTTCTTCTTCAGGATAAAGATCAAAGTCTGTTTTTCCGATAATATCCTGTTCCGAATTATTTCCTGAAAGTTGAACCTCGCGTGGATTGGCAAATATTTTTCTCCCTTCGCTATCTTTTACGAAAACAGCATCTGGAATTAAATCGATGATGGTGCGAAGTAGAGTATGCTCATTGTAAAGTGCCTCTTCGGCCTTTTTGCGTTCGGTAATGTCGCGAATGATAATTACACGGCTACCCGCATGATTTTTGATCTCCTGCTTTAAAATATTAAAAATCCTTACCTCATTACCTGTTTTGATTTCTATTTCCTGATTGTTTTCCTGATCAATTGATGCTTTCATTAGCTCGGCACTGCTGGCTCCGGCTGATTCTGCTGCGTGCCCGATAATAGCTTTATTGGGGATTCCAAGAAAATTGAGCGCTGCTTCATTTATATCCTGAATTCTATTCAGACCATCAAGAGCAAGAATTCCATCTGACAGATTCTCGACTAATGTTTCCCGGGCCACTGGTGCCAGATCCAGAAGCCGAATGTACAAAATGCTGTAGGCCATTAATATTCCGCTTAAGATTATGCTTACAGGCACAATGTCGAGTCCGGGAACCGGATTAGTATTTGTAAGATAGATAACGCTGGCAGACCATGGAAATAAACCTGCGATGAGAACAATGAGGCCTTGTTTTCGGAATGTTTTTGCCTGTTTAATGATGAAACTAAAAAGGAAAATCGTTGCTGTAAGCAACAGAACGTAGTTGTAAGCCATATAACCAACCCAAAACCATAGGCCGTGATAATATTCCATCATATTGGTATCCTTCGAGACCTCAGAAAATCCGGACCAAAGTAATTGGTGTTTTTCGTTTGTTAAGGCTATAATAAACGTAATGAGCGGAATAATAAAAAGAAATAGCTTATTTTTTAGAAAGAGAAATTGATCTTTTCCTGTAAAACGAAATACAAAAAACAAATAAAATAAGGGAGTAGTTACTGCTCCGGAATAGGCAAGTTTTGCCCAAAAAATTTTATTTTCCATCGAAGATGTGGCCGTCTCGAAAATAAGTAAGAATGACCATAGCCCTGCGGCAAGCATGAGTTGGGTAAGTTCTTTGGCCGCTTTGACTGTTCGACGCTGCCATGCCAGAAAAGCCACAAAAAAGGAAACTAATGCTGTAGCAAGAAAAAACACGGAGTAGATGGTAAAAATCTGGTTCATCGGTTGCTCGATTTGCTGGATTTAAGCTTTGGAAAAACGCGTAAAAAACATATAATAAAATAATGTTATTTTAAGCGAAATCTACAAAAAAAAAACAATTTACCAAGCCTACTTTCAGTTTTCAATATGAACAGAAAAAATATTTTATCTTTTGTTAATAGATTCGATTTCTTGCGATTCTGATGTAAACTGATCAATCACATTAAGAAATGCAAGTACATCCAAAGGTTTGGTCAGGTATTGGACTGCTCCCAAACGTTTTAGATTTTCCAGCTGCGAGGGCATAGCATCAGCACTTACAATAACAACAGGAACTGCCTTGGTCAAAGGGTTTTCTTTTAATTGCTGAATAACTTCAGACCCATGAATATCGGGCAAGTTTAGGTCTAATAATATCAAGTTTGGTTTAAATTCTATGGCAAGTTTCAATGTTTCCATACCATGCATTGTAGTAACCAGCTTAATATTCGATCGCTGATACGTCAGAATTTGTTCAATTAAATCGATATTCGGCTGATTGTCTTCAATGTAGAGGATTGTTCCTTTTACAACTTCCGCTTCAGAATGCAAAGAATCATACCGAAGTCCGGCTGTTTCCATCTGACCTTCTATTTGCGGCAAATCGATCCAAAATCGGCTGCCCTCATTTGGGGTACTTTCTATACCAATACGGCCATTCATAGCAGTGATCAGTTTTTTAACTACGGTTAAGCCCAAGCCAGATCCTTCAGCTCCTGTTATTTCAGCTCCTATTCGTTCAAATGGTTGGAAAAGTTTTGAGGTATCGTCAGGATGAATTCCCCGGCCCGTGTCGGTAACTGATATGCGAATATGTTTAGAATTATCATCTTGGGATGACACTAATTCTGTTTCGACGAGAACCGAACCTCCAACTTTATTGTATTTCACTGCATTGTCAATCAGGTTGATTAAAATTTGCTTTAAACGTTGCTGATCGGATGATATAAAAAGACGATTTGTTGGTGAATCTTTTAAACTTACAGTAACCTGTTTTTGTGAAGCTTGAGGTCTGATACTCTCAATAATTTCAGCTATTACCGGGCCTGTTTGCACTGGTTCAACCGATAGCGATAGTCCTCCTGCCTCAATCTTTGTAATGTCAAGAACTTCGTTTATAAGATGGAGCAAGTGTTTCCCTCCCTTCATAATGAGTTGAACACCTTTTTGCTGCGACTTATTTAGCTCACTCATTTCAAGTAATTGGGCAAAACCCAGAATGGAGTTCATTGGAGTTCGCAGTTCGTGGCTCATACGCGATAAAAATTCACTTTTTGCCAGGTTGGCTTGTTCTGCTTCGTTTTTTGCAATCTGCATTTCATTCTCTGCTCGTTTACGTTCTTCAATTTCATTTAGCAGTTTTTTATTCGAATAAATCAACAGTGATGTCCGTTCCGCGACTTTTGCTTCAAGGTTCGTATTCCATTCCCGAATTTCCATCTCAGCTTTTCTTCTTACGGTAATATCATTATCCGATCCCCTGTACCCTAGCAGATTTTGATTTTCATCCAGAATTGGAACTCCGTTGGTTTCCACCCAAACAGTCTCTCCATTTTTTGAAATGATAGGATTTTCAAGTTTGCTGAAAGGTTTTTTATTCTCGAATACGCTTAATGCGGCATTTTTAAATTTCTCCTGATTTTCAATTGGATGTAAATCGTAAAAATGCAATTTACCCACAAGTTCTTCGGGAGAATAACCCCACTCTGATTTTACTACAGGACTGATATACGTAAGTAATCCTTCTGCATCAACTTCCCAGATTATAGTTTGGCTTTGTTCAACTATTTGTCTGAATCGTTCTTCGTTTTGCTGTAATTTTTCTTCGGCAGCTTTTCGGTCCGAAACATCTCGGGTAACAAAAATCATCTTTTCGGGCGAGCCATTGATATTCCTGATGAATTCTGCATTCACTTCAATATAAAATGTTTGACCATCAGATTTAATTCCTTTATACTCGGCGGCTCCGGTGAAGTTACCAGCGAACATCAGGTGAATATTTTTCATTGCTCTTTGATGGTCGGCAGGATGGATATACTTTAGTAAAGGCTGATGTAAAATCTCATCCGTATTGTAGTCAAATAGCTTTTTAGCCTGAGGAGAAACGAATTCAATATTTCCTTCCAAATCAGTAATAGTAATAGTATCAGGAGAGGCATTTAGTATCGATCTGTAAAGTTCTTCGCTTAATGCCAATTCCGATTGTATCTTTTCCCGCTGCTTAATTTCCTTTTTCAGGCTTTTTGAATTTTGATAGAAAAAGTAGGTTAAAAGGCTTATGAGGGATAATATTAACAGAAAAGTTGCAGATAGCTTCCATGGGAAAAAATAAGGGTGATTTGGATTTTTGTATAGCAAACCGTCTATTTTAAAATCTGAACTAATCAGGCCAATACTTTGATAGGCTAACTGTATTTTTTGCCACCTCTTGGGGTTTGAATAGCCAATCTCAAGCATTTCTTCCTGAATCAGGTCTATCATTTTTTTCATTTCATATTCCAAATGCTTCACGGAATGACGCTGACTGTATTTGTTGTAAATCAGAAAGATGATTTCATACGGATGATCCATGGCATAATGCCATCCCTTTAATGATGCTAACCTGAAATTTTCAACCAATTCAGGATTTGCGTTGATCAACTGTTCGGATGTGAAAAGAACATCGCCGTAAAAATCAATTCCATTCTTTCGAGGCTCCAGAATGTTGTATTTGAATCCAATACTGTCGAGCATAAAAGGCTCGTCGGTTATATAAGCTGAAATAGCATCGGTTTTTTTATTTAAAAGCTGAACAGCATCAAATTCAAGTGGTACGATTTCTTGGGGTTTAGGGAAGATCATTGATTTATTCAGGAAAGCAATGATTTCAACCGAATCAGATTCCAATGCAATTGTTTTTCCTTTCAGTTGCGAGGCCTCTTTTATGCCGGATTCCTGAGGAGCAATAATTGCAAAAGGAGAATGCTGAAAGATGGAGGCAAGAACCACATTTTTTTTGTTTTGTGCCCGTGCAAGGAGAATATTCGATCCGGCTATACCAAAATCAGCTTTCCCTGAATTTACTGACTCAATGGAGTTTAGTAAGCTATCGGGTAAAAGTAATTCAAGGTCTATTCCTGCTTCTTTGTAGTATCCTTTTTCAATGGCAGCGTAGTACCCCGCAAATTCAAACTGGTGCATCCACTTCAGCTGAAGTTTAACTTTCTGCACCGAACTTTCAGTTATGCCAGCTTTTAGCGTTGTGCAGTTCAGAATAAATGAAAAAAGCAATACCAGTATGATAACAAGGCGTTTCATGGTTCAATTTGTTGATTTCTGATGACATTTATTGCCGTTATAAACTGGCGCTTAAAATAAGCTGTATTAATTAACCTGAATTGAATTTTTGAGTGGACAAAACGTGGACAGGGCAAAAAAATAGCTTTTAACCTGGGAAATAAAAAAAATCCATGTTGGTCAAACATGGATTTCTAGTTTATGATTTTAGTTCAGAAAAGCTTTGCCTGTTCGTGCAATCTGACTTTGATTAGCTTAAGATTTTCCGGGCAAATTCAACACACTTACCCACTTCTTTTGCCGCGTCCGAATCGGCCGGAACTTCGTATTCAAGTTCGATATCCACATAAATCGGCCATTTTTCTTTTTTTAACAACAATAGTAAATCGGCTATTGGCATTTCGCCTTTACCCCAAACCTGATTGGTATTTGCCGGAGTAGATTTTGGTCCGGTTTTGTCTTTCATATGAATACTGAAAATACGGTCGTGCAGCCTTTTGATCAGGTCGTTCGGGTGCAAGCCGGTGCATCCGAAATAGTGTCCTGCATCAAAGTTTAACATGTTGTTTGGCGAATAAGCCAGGAATTTATCGAACGAAAATCCGGGTTCAGCGGGTTGCGAATGGTTGTGGAAAATGGCATACATTTTATGCTTTTCGGCAAATGGTCCAATACGCTTGCAGGCTTCTTCACCAATTTCGTTGGTAATACCCTTTGCACCCATCGCTTTCGTAGCTTTAAAGGCATATTCGATTTCTTCGTCAGTCCAGTTTGAAGGTGCAAATTTTACGATATGAATGTTAATACCTGCATCGTTAAACATCTTTCGGAGATCGGCATATTTTTCCATCGAAACCGAAAGCCTCCATTTGCGTTGAGCTTCGGTGGCTGCTGCTGCTGCTTTTTCATACGCGTCTTTTTGCTCTTGAGTTGGCGTTACGTCTCGTGGAAGTCTTGCCGGAGAAGGCGGAATACCGAGATAATCTTCGGCTACATTTCCCATAAGTTCCAGACTGCTTATGCCTGCCTGAATGCAATAATTAATAATATCTTTTGGTGTGCCCGGCATGCTGCGCCAGCTATAGGTTATGGCGCCAATCTGAACTCCGCCAAATTTGGAATCTGGTTTTGCACCCATCACTCCACTGGCAAAACTTTTGAACCCATAGTTAAATGGCAAGGCTGCCATGGCTGTTGCTGCTGCGGCTGTATTTAGAAATTTGCGGCGCGATAATTTATTTTCCATGGTATTTATTTTTTTATGTATTTGCGAATATTGATTGTTATTTTTCTGGCTCCCATTCGTCAGTGCGGAATGATGAAACTGGCAACCCGTCGGTATTGAATAAATCGCCCACAATAAAATCTTTGAAGGCATAGCGTACCGAAACTGGTTCGGCTACGGAAGGAGAAAAAACAGTGACTCCTGAGCCGGTGATGAAGGCTTTAGCCGGGAAGAAGCGCTTATTGGCTCCGGCTACTTCAAAACACGACAATTCTTTCCCGTATGAGGTTAGTCCATTTGCTGCATTGTCGAAGCTTAATTTTACCTGCGAACCTTCAATCTTGGTTTCTTTCACTACCGGGCTCATGCAGGCAATGCCTTTCATGCCATAAGTTTGGGCAAGCGCTAACAGTGCAAGTCTTTTTGAACCTGTTTCTTTGGCAGCCGGATGGATACAGTCTTTTTCGCCAACGTCCATAATGCAAGCCATTCCGGCATTTTTTGTGGCAGTTGAAGCTTTCAGCTGGGCTTCGCGCAAATAAGCCGAATTTAGTCCACTTGGGCCGTAATCGAAGGGCGCAATTTGTACAAAGTAGAATGGAAATTCGCCGATACCCCAAACTGAGCGCCAGTTTTCGATTAATCCGGGCATCAGTTTTTGATACTGTTTGGGTTCATTGCGGTTCGATTCGCCCTGATACCAGATAGCACCACGCATTCCGTAGCCCACAATCGGGTTAATCATTGCATTAAATAGTACGGTTGGCGTTTGAGGTGACAGGTTTTCAACCGGTTTTTTCTCCGGAAGTTTTACCCATTCAAAATTTTTAATGCCAGCCTCGCTGATCCAGGGTTCGATGCGGGTTCCACCCCAGCTGGTATTGATAAGTCCTATCGGAACATCCAATGCTTTGTTCAGCATCAGTCCGAAGTAATAGGCAGTGGCGCTAAATTCATACACATTTTCAGGTGTACAGGTTTTCCAGTCACCGCTAAAATTATCGAGTGGCTCAAGGCTGGTGGCTTTTTTTACAGTGAAGAGTCTGATGTTCGGATTGTTTGAAAGCGCAACAGCATCAGATGAACCCGTTATTGGCTGATTTCTGAAGCCTTTCATTGGCATTTCCATGTTCGATTGTCCTGAGCAAACCCAAACCTCGCCAATAAGTACGTTCTTTAATTTCAGCGCCTTCCCGTCGCTAACCGTGATTTCGTATGGACCGCCAGCTTTTGGGGTTGTTACTTTCAGTTTCCAGTTTCCATCGGCTGATGCCTGGGCGCTGTAGCTTTTGTTGTTCCACGATGTGGAAACTTTTACTGTTGCATTTTTGCTGGCTTTACCCCAAATGGCTGCTTCGGTTTGTTGCTGCATAACCATGTTGTCGCAAAAAACAGCTGGTAATTTTATCTCAGCAAATGCTTGATTTACTGAAAATACCATGACCAAAAGAATGGCCATCATTGAAAATACAGTTCGTCTCATTTTTAGTTTGTAATAGATTAGTTATTTGTGTTCAGATCGTAAAATGAATTGCAAGGTAGAGTAAAATCAGCACCAACACAACACAATTACTGAATTCTCAAAGGCAAGCTTGATCAAAAGGCAAGTCAATTGACCAATTATTTCCCGATTTTTTTGATTAGCAGGTGATAATGGATCGTGGAATCTGGTTTCATCACAGGCATATTCGACTGAAATCCAGGATTTGCTACCGGCATTCTGAAATTTGGATCGGCATACCGTAATGGCTTGTGATTGGGAACAACTGCCAGATTGGGAACCTGTATTTGTTTGTTGTTGGGGAAAACCAAACGAGGTTTCTCATTTCCATACAGGTTATTCAGATTCAATTGGTTTTGAAGCGGGGCATGAATGGTATCGATCTTAAAAAGAAGGGAGTCGGGCTTTAAAGATAGCTTTGATTGTGCTGAAATTGTTCCGGAAATCAGTAATCCGGCTATAAAAATAAATGCTGCTGTTTTCATGTTTCTGCTAATTTGAACACCTAAAATTATCTAAAAAACGATTAGCATGTTACCTGTTTTGCCTTTTTAACATTTCTCAAGCAGCACTTTCAGATTATTCAAGCTTATCTGCAAATCGTTACCCAACATTTTATCCATATTTAAAACCAAAAGCATCAGGTTCATGGGATAGGCCATTTGACTTTCAAATTTCCACTCCACCAACGTATTGTTTTCCGAAATTGATTCGGTAGTCAGGTATGAATTTGCAACACCATGAAAAGGCTTTATAAATCGAATTTCTAAATCAATCTGTTTCTCCGGATTAATTCTTTTGATTTCCTGTTCTCCTTTACCAACTTTGTTGTTGTCGCTTTCCCAGGCCGAAATAAAACCCACAGTTCCATCGGTTCCTTTGAATTCACTTTTCATTAGAGGGTCTAACATGGCCCATTTGATAAATTGATTGTGATTCTTTAATTGTTTCAGATACTCAAAGACCAAATGTCTGGATTGGTTTATAACTATTTCGCGTTTTATGGTGTATTCTTTTTTTACAAATGTGGCAATGATCAAAAGAATAACAACTGTACTGACAAGCGCGGCCAAGGTGGATAAAACTAAATTCATAGCATTGTATTTTTAGTGGTGTACTATGTAAGTATTTCAGTAACAAATAAAACTGGAGAAATGTTGAATGGGGGAAATTTAAAATTTCCACGTGTGACTTTTTTGTTATTATTCAATTATTAGCTTTCGGCATTGCCCGATAAGTTACTTGTTTGTGTCTATTTTTGTATGATTACAAGTTGTAATTTTTTTGAGCTTTAACTTATGGCAATCAGATACGGAGTTGTTGGAACGGGTGCTTTGGGCGGATTTTATGGTGGAAAGTTGGTCAGGGCGGGGCAGGAGGTTCACTTTTTGTTCCGGAGCGATTTTGAGTTTGTCAAAAAAAACGGACTTCAGGTTGATTCGGTCAAAGGTGATTTTCATTTGCCTGAAATTAATGCTTACCACACGACCCGGCAAATGCCTGTTTGCGACGTAATTTTGGTTTGCCTGAAAACTACAGGAAATCATTTACTCCCGGAGCTGATTAAGCCACTCCTTCATTCTGAAAGTATAGTTGTTCTGCTTCAAAATGGACTGGGGCTGGAGGAAGATCTTTTTGCGCAATTGCCCGGAATTCAGATTGCCGGAGGATTGGCGTTCATCTGTTCCAATAAAGTTGGGCCGGGGCATATCAATCATCTCGATTACGGAAAGCTGATTTTGGGTTCGTACAATGTAGCTCGGAATACTAATCTGGAACAGATTGTGCATGATTTTCAGCAGGCTGATATTCATGCTGAACTTGCTCCCGATTTGAGCTTTGCGCGTTGGCAAAAACTGGTATGGAATATTCCTTTCAACGGAATGACAGTGGTGTTGAATACGACTACAGATAGGTTGATGGCCGATGAAAATACCCGTGAATTGTCGCGCGAACTGATGCTGGAAGTGATTCACGGCGCCAACCAATGTGGAGTTCCGCTAAAAGAATCTCTGGCTCAGCAAATGATTGACATGACCATTAAAATGAAGCCTTACGCACCCAGCATGAAACTGGATTTCGATTTCCGCCGCCCCATGGAAATTGAATATATTTACTCGAAGCCGATCCAGACCGCCCGAGAAGCTGGTTTTGAAATGCACAAAGTTGCCATGCTCGAAAAGCAGTTGCGTTTTATTCAGGGAAACTGGTAAGCAATAAGTTGATCAGGATGAAAGCCTCCTGACTCTGCATGGCCGGTAAACAATTGTTTACAATGAATTTGCAGAGGTGAAACTATTATTTAGCACCAGCTTGCATAATTCCACTTTGCAGTCTTAGTAGTCCGTTAAAATAGTCTTGCGACACTTTTTCGCTCCTGGCAATGTTTAATGCTATCTGGATATATGAAGTTGCTGCCTCAACATTTCCAGTCATCGCATAGCCTAAGGCAAGGTTTTTTGAAACTGCGAGCAAGGTTTTCGGCGCGCTCGAAATATGAAAATATGCCCTTTCGGAGAATTCCAATCCTTCGGGAATATTTTGAAGATTAGGGTCGGGGCACGAAATCAACAGAGTGCCCAGCATTTCCATAAGAAAGCTTTCGTTGGGATGATATTCCACCGACTTTTTTAACAGACTCATAGCTTCGCTCCACTTCCGTTGTTCAATGTAAAACGTTCCCAGTTTTTTACTCATGTCCAAATCTGTCGGATCACTTTTAAGCGCGGCTTCATACATGGGTATTGCTGCATTTCGGTTACCTTCCATTTCGGCAATTATACCTGAAAATTTAGGAACTTTTGGATTTGACGGTGAGGCTTGTCTGAGTTTTGCGAGGTAGGCTTTTGCATTTTCTCTATCGCCAATCTTAAGCATAAAATCAACTTCAATGGCAAGAATCGTTGGGTTATTCCTGTACTTTTCGTGGAGTTCGTTCATCAGATTCAGGGCAGAATCTTTTTTGTTAGCTTTCCAGTAGCACACTGCAAAATCTTTTACCAGATCGAATGATTCGGGTCTTAATCTTTTCGCCTGTACATAGTAAGGTATGGCTTCAGAATAATATCCTTTGATGTATAACAGACTGGCAATCTCACTCATCTCGTTGAAATCGTCCTTGAAATATGTGAGGTTTTCATTCAGGAATGGAAGCGATTTTTCTGCTTTATTCATCTGGAGGAAGAACTTGACAGCTTTGGTAATAATGTGTTTGTTATCGGTAAGATAAAGTAAAGCATGATCAAACAGGATGGAAGCCCATTCCGGGTTATTGCTTTTATTCGCCTCGTCAATTTGTTTCGGAAGATAGAGTTCTGATCTCGACAGCAGTGTAATCCGGTCGATCAGGGTGTCGTTTATTGTTGTTCCTTCAGCCAGATCCTTGGCCCGAACAATATATTTTTTGCTTAAAACAGAATCGCCTTTTGCACTGTACACATTTCCAAGTAACCTGTAAACAGGACCAATCGATTGATTTTCTTTTACCACATCCTTCAGCAATTTCTCTGCTTCGTCCACCCGATTGGTGTTCAGATACGTTCTGGCCAATTCAAATTTAGCACCGATCCAAAGAGGCGAGTAACTATAACGAATAGATTTTCCCTGCAATTTATCTTCGGGCAGATTCGCAATTTTATTAAAAGCAGTTTCTGCCAAATCTCCAGCTCCCGTATTCCGATAGGCTTTACCCAGGTAATACCAAACCATTTTCGCGTCAGGATTTTCCTTTAATACGGCATTAAAATCTTCAATAGCTGCTTTGGAATCGCCCATTTCCTGATTCAGATAGCCCAGGTAGTAATTCCATATCCATTTTGATTGATCCTTTTTTGTAGCGAGTTTATAGCACTGTTTTGCCTGATCGTAAAAAGCGCTGGAATGATAGGCCATTCCCAGCTCTCCAATGTTCTCGCTGGTTGGGCTTTTGTATGCTTTTTCATGAGCAAGCGACAGTTGTTCTTTAACCGGTCCTGATAAAGAACTGAAATCAGGAAGTTCAGGAATTTGTTTCTGGTAGGAAGTGTTGATAACGCTCTTTGTAACTAAAAACAGAACCACCAAAGCAACAACTGCTATTGAAATGAATAGGGCGAGTTTTTTTCTTTTGTTCATATCAGGAGATTAATTGACCAGGTTAAATGTGCTATTTTGTTTTAACTAAAGTCCCATTGTTTGTCCACAAAGTCACTCTGGCCATTCGATCGAACGGTGGATAAACGTGCATACCACCGGTAACCATATCTGTTTGCCCATCATTGTTGAAATCTGCGAGTTCGAGAGTAAGCAGATGGGTTGGTGAATAAGCGACAGGGTGCTTTTTAAATTGCATCTCACCAACATTTTCAAGCCATATGAGGCTTTCCGATTCGGGCTTGTCCCACAGATTAAATCCGCTCACTGCAAAAATATCCATGTCGTTATCATGATCAATGTCGACAGCCCGCGCACTGAATGCGCCTGCAAAATTACATATCCGGTGAAGCTCAAAGGTCAGATTTCCTTTGTTTTCCAGCCATTGTACACCATGCCAGGGTCTTGGCATCGGCGGAACGTAATCGAAAGCATCGCCATTGGTATAAAGTATGTCAAGCTTACCATCCATATTTACATCAGATACGTCTATACCGCTTGACCCGAAATCTTCGTTGTTGGAACCCCATAACAATTTAGGCTGAAACTTGCCTTTCCCGTCGTTTACGAAACAGTAAATTTCTTCCCATTCCTGACTGACCAAGGAAAGAATATCCAAATCGCCGTCCTCATCCACATCAGCAAGTTCTACATTGATCGGTCCTGAAATATTTTGCAGACTATGACTTTGAAATTTCCAGTTGCCCAGGTTTTCAATCCAGCGGGTTTCGCCATCATCGTAACCAAATTGAGCTGCAGCAAGATCCATGTCACCGTCACCATCCAAATCGCCGGCACGGGCATCCGAAACACGGGCTATTTTTTCAGCCACAATATGCTTTTTGAAGTTCTGTTTTCCGCCGTTTTCGAGCACAACTACCGATCCTATTTTGTCGTTGTTCGGGAATAACATACCCAAAACGGCAATCATCAGGTCATTATCGCCGTCGTGGTCAAAGTCGCGGACTTCAACATGAGCAGGTGCGATAAGATTATCAGCTAATACCGACTCGGTGAAAGTGCCCAGCGGATATTGTCTGATCCACGAAATGGTATTGTTTTTTGAATCACAAACGATAACGTCCATTAATTTATCACCGTCCAGATCGGCAGCTGCAAGGTTGGATACCTGCGGTTTATCCGTGAATTTGTTTCCGATTGGCATCGGATTCACAAAGTCGATCTTGGCTCCGATAGAGTCTTTTGTCAGTTCGGCCGAAGCTTCTTCTTTCGAATCGGTAATTCTCACTTTTCGCTCAACGACTTCTTTTACACTCATTCCACTTTGTTTCGACTGATATTTCAGGAACAAAAGTGGAATACCTATAAAAAGGAATAAAACGATGCTGATAATTATGATATTTTTAAAGCCTTTTGTTGGTTTTTTGCCGTCGATAGAGTGCTTTGCCATGATTTAATTGCATTTATTTAGTCACAAAACTAAACAAAAATTGAGAATTGTGCAGTGCTTAAAAATTTATTAATTATCATTGAATCCCGAAGAAAATAAAGGATTGTAGTTCGTTATGACTAGATTCAAAAAGCGGCTTTTTAGTTTCATCCTGATCATCAGTTTTGGCCTGATTCCGGCCATTACAATTCAGTTTTTTGCCAAGGAACCAACCGATAAAACTTTGCATATACGGAATTTCAGGTATGGAAAAGACCCGTCGGTAATCAGGTGTAACCGGGGCGACAGGCTTCATCTTACATTTTCGACTGAAGATACCGGCCATTCCTTTTTCCTCGAAGAATTTGACATGGATGTGAAAGTGAGTCCGGCCAGCGATGTGGTGTCGGTGTTTAAAACCAGCGACCCGACGAAAGAGCCGGAGATTACAAAAGAAGTGAGTTTTACCGCTGAGCATCCGGGTTTACTGAATTACATTGTTTCGAAAAGCAACTACCGTTGTCATGTTTGGTGCGGCCCAATGCACGCCTTTGAGCAAGGCAAATTGGTTATTTTTCCGAATACGCTGCTCTTTTTTAGTTTGGGCTGCCTTATCGGTATCCTTTTTTTATGGCTGAGGTCTGTATTCAGGAATCCGGCCAGGAATCCGGCAGATTCAGAAAGTAGCAAAATGACTGATTTACTGGAGAAGTCCGGCTTTTTACGAAAGCTTATTTTATCTCGATGGCCACAGATTATCCTGACAATTTTAGCCTTGGTCATGATGTATATGGTTATCATGATCTCGATTTTTGGGACGAAAGTATCCGGACGAAATCTGGGTGTTTTGATGATGTGGGCGGTTTGGCTGTTTCTGCTGGTTGCAATTTTAACCCCGCTTTTTGGGCGGTCGTGGTGCACCATTTGTCCCTTGCCATTTTTCGGAGATTGGATTCAGCGGCGCTCACTTTTTTCTCCTGAAAGGGGACAAACAAAAGGCTACAACAATAGATTTTACGGCTTATTTCTGAAATGGCCCGATAAGTTGAAAAACAGCTGGCTTCGGCTAATCATTTTCCTTATTCTTTCCACTTTCTCAACAACTTTGGTTGCAAAACCATGGGTGTCAGGACTTGCTATTTTGATGCTACTGATAGTTCCAACACTAATGTCATTCATTTGGGAATTGCGTTCATTCTGCCGGTATGTTTGTCCGGTTAGTGTTTTTGTTGCTCCTTTTTCAGAAATGAGTATGGTCACGCTGCGGAATAAATCGCAATCGGTTTGCGACAAATGCAAGCCTCATTTTTGTCAGAAAGGAAGTCCGGGAGGATGGGCCTGCCCGTATGGGTTGAATGTGGGTGAAATGAAAGATAATACCGATTGCGGTCTTTGCCTCGAATGTGTGAGAAGCTGTTCGTACAAAAATGTGTCTTTATTCCGCAGGCCTTTTGGTTCGGAAAGCGTTGTGCGTAGTTTAAGTGAAGCCTGGCTTACTATTGCCATTTTCACCATTGCTATTGTTTACAGTGTGCTTTATCTCGGAGTGTGGCCTGTTGTGCGCGACTACGTTAACATTCTGGATAAGCAAAACTGGGACTTATTTGGCATTTATTTCGTATTTGTCTGGACTCTGGTTCTGGTAATCGTGCCGGGAATTCTGTATGCATTGGCATCAATCGGTCAGCGATTGTCGAAAATTACAATTCCCACGAAAGAAGTGTTTCTGGCTTATACTGGAGTTTTACTGCCCTTAGGGCTTATGCTATGGATTGCTTTTGTTATTCCGATGCTCTTTGTAAACATTACTTTCATCGCCCAATCAGCATCCGACCCCTTTGGTTGGGGTTGGGATTTTTTCGGCACTTCCAATATTCCCTGGCACCAGTTTTTACCTCAGTATGTTCCCTGGTTTCAGGCCATTTTTATTTTGTCAGGTATCTATTTTAGCTTAAAAAACCTCCGAAAAAAATGGTTGAGCTATCGGATGAATTCCAACCAATTATTCAGAATATCCCTTCCAATAGGCTTATTCCTTATCGCGGTGGCAGTGTTTATGCTGTTTTTCTTTACGAATTAAGGCCAATTAGAACGACTCGCCGAAAGAGATGTAAAATCCATCGTTTTTATCCTGTCCGATGGCGTAATCAAGCCGCAAAAAGGTGTTTTCGGTTTTGTCAACAAGGAAGCGAATGCCGAAACCGTAGTTGGTTTTGGTGTTTCCAAGGCTGAAATTTTTGGGTGCAGAGTAAATATTCGATAATCCACCAAATGCAGCCAGATAGATTTTCCAGAATGCCGGAAATCTGAATTCGGATTGGAAAGAACTTAAATTGTTGTCGCGGTACCGGCCCAAATAGTATCCTCTCACAAATTTATCTCCACCTAAAAGAGCATTGTCGTAAAATGGCGGATGGCCTGTATTTAAATCGTTTATAAACCGGTTGGCCAGCGTAAATTTATCTTTCCAGGTTTTGTAATACCTCAGGTCAACAGTAAATTTCAGATAGTCACTCTTTGCGAAATGGTAGGTGCTGTTCAGGTAGGAATAAGACCCGCTGGTGGGGGTCAATAAATTGTTCCGTGTATCTTTCAGCAAAGAATAGCCAAGCCCAAATACCGACGATTCGGTCAACTCCGGATACCTCAGGTCATTGTTTTCTGCGTTTACGTTGGCATAGCTGGTGTATTTGATGTTAAATCCTGTAAATAATTTATACCCGATGTTTTTTAAGGCCGAAGCATCCAGAATAAAACGTCGGCTGTCGAAAGATAACTTGTTACTTTCCGCTGTATTTGAACCAATTCCGTAGTACAAATCCGGATATTTTGAATAATGAATTCTTCCTTTGGTGAACCATTTTTCTTCCCTGAAAAAATAGTTCCATTCGCTCTCCAGAATTACCTGCTTGTTCCAGGTATAGTTGACTTCAAACTTTGCGTTCGAGGTTCGTGTCACGGAATCCTGATACATGTTGATGGTGAAAAGTGTAACCGCGCCCACATAAGTTTTTGTTTCAGGCGAATACCCGATTGCCGGGACCGGAAGGATTTTTATTTTTTTTACCCTGATGGAGTCTTGTCCAAAACTGCTGAGACTCATTAGAAAAAAAGCGGCAGCAAGCAGGGTCAGTTTAGTGCTTAATTTACTTCTCATGGATTGAAATCAGGTAATCGGTTAGTTGGTTTATTTGGTCTTCTGTAAGTTCTGTTTTGGGCATTTTTCGTTTACTGAAGTTCAGTAATTTCTCGTATTCAGGGTTTTGAATCGAGCGAAGGATGTACTCTCGGTCAACGGTCAGACTTACTTCTTTTCCATCGCGAATCACCCGGATTGATGTGTTGAGGATGTTATTCAGTGACGGGCCGTACATGGTTTCGCCGGTTAGCGAGTGGCATTGGGTGCAGCCAACAGAATGAAACAGTACGTCTCCCTTTTTCGCATTTTCTTTGGTAGTTGGCTTGCTGCTATTTGATGAATTACAGCCTGAAAACAAGGATAGTACAATAAAAAGCAGATAGATTATTTTGGAGAAACCGCTCATCTGATACATGTATAGAATACGAAATGAGCGGCTAAGATATTACTGAATGCTCAGTTTCCGACAGATTGATCCATTTTTTGTATTTATTTCTACCAGATAATTTCCGGCTGGCAGAGCAATTCTTAAGGTAACCGTTTTCAAATCATTTCCGAATTTTCGCTGGTCAACCAACTGCCCGTTTGCATTCAGGATGCGAATTTTGGAGAATGCTTCATCATGGGTGATCGTCACTGCATTTTTTGCCGGATTAGGAAAAATTCGAAGTTTTTCTGATTCGTTAAGTGTTGATCGATTCGTAGTTACCTGTTTCAGTCCGCCAATAAACCGGAACGATTTCAGCTGAAAAAGTTTGGCCGTTCCATCACCTCTGAATTTCAGGTAAACATCGTGGTTACCGGTAACTTCGGGAAGATCAACCGTAAATGTTTTGTAGGTACTCAAACTACCGGTTGAGCTTATCAGGCATTCGCCAATTTTCTTCCCTGTCTGAAGTGAATCGAGCCACACTTCGATCACTCCTGAAGAACTAACCGATGAGGCTGTTGCTTCGAACGAGCTAAGATGAACCGGATAATTCGGGTCTCCGAATTCAACTCCGGCATACATGGCCCAGTCGCCCGAGTGAATGTTATCGAGTATGCTAAGTCCTGCAGCTGGAGTGCTGCGCGTAGTTCCCGATTGATTGGCGTAACACTCGGCCATCACCGGATTAAAAGCTTCGCGGTAAATATACAGGTCGAAATCGGCCGATGCGCCTTTTACATACAGGCCCTGACGACTTCCGGTCCACGCATTGTAATCGGGCTGTTGAATATCCATAGTTTGTACATTGATGCTTTTACCGATAATTGTCCAGTCGAATCCGTTGGCGCTGAAATAGCCTGTCAAAACATGATTTACCCGAACAAGCTTCAGCCAAACAATAGTACCGATTGTATTTGCAGCCTCATACGTAGTTGTTCCAAATGTGAACCGGATAACTTTTTCTCCCGAGCTGTTTGCCGAACTGTACAAACAGGCCGATAAGTTCTGTAATCCTGTCATGATGCGGATTCCGGCTTCGTGAGTTGTGGCTTTGGGGTTGTGGTCGAGCCGGGTTATCAGCGAATAATTGTGTTCGGCATCGGTTTTTATAACCGTGTTTTGCAGGTTTGAGGCTGTCAGTCTGAGCCATCCGGGCCTTGCTGTAAGCGTGTAGGGGATGGGCGATACAAAACCAAGCAAGGACCATTCCGGATTTAATTTGGTAGCATCGAAGAAATCGGAATGCGGAACCATCCACGGAATTCCTCCGGATGGCAATTTTGGGGCAATCATCGGCTCGTTGATCGGGTAATCGGCAGTAGGCTTTCCGGCGGCATTGTAGCGGACACGACTCAATAAACCTTGTCGCCCGATGCCTTCCCACTCGCGGCTGTTGGCCGTTAGGTACGAATGGTAAATAACCCACGAAGTACTGTCGTCGAGCATAATTACCGGAGAGCAATGGTTAGAACCCTGAAAGAGCGCCTGCGATTTCTTCGGATCGGCTTCGTTAAAGAAATCACCCATATTTTGCCACGAAGTTTTATCTGCAGTCAGTGTTTTACTCCGGAAGACTTTTTGTCCGCCACCGGCATTGATGGCAAACGAATAGTAATAATATCCTTTGTATTTCCACATCACCGGACCTTCGGCCCACCCAAAAGGATACGATGGCGCAGGGTTAATCCAGTGCAAATCGAGAATTTTGCCTGATGGCTGCCCGTTGGTTCCGAGCTGTAGAATCCAGTTATTTTCTTGCCCGTTTTTGACCAGCATATACCACAACCCATCGTCGTCAATAAAAATAGAATTGTCCATTCCCAAACCTGGTACTGAAGCCGGACAAGTCACGGCAACCGGCGTGCTCCACGGGCCTTCGGGTTTGGTGGCTGTGGTAAAATACATGGTTCCCCAATGACCAAAAAAATCCCAGTATTTGTTGCCGTAATACACTAAATGACCTCCCCAGCAACCATCGCCTGTACTTTTGCCGTAGAGCGACCATGTTGCACTCACCGGTTGCGCAATGGCCCGCCAGTGAACCAAATCAGTTGAATGGTAAATTACCGGTGTGGGACTGAACGATGATCCTGTAGTATAAAAATCTTTACCAATCCGTGTCAGAGTCGGGTCGGGATGATCGCCCGGAATAACCGGATTCATGAAGGTGGTAAAGGATGGATTTTGCGCCAGCAGGTTAATATTAATGGAAGATAGGAATAGAAAAAATATGATATATTTTGAATAGATCATGTTTGAATTTTAGTCGTTTGAATGGACAGATTTATCTTTTTTTAAACTACCGAAAATACAATTAAAATGTGGTAAAACTGGGTTAGAGAGTGCTGAATAACTTTTAATTCGTTTCAAAATTCTATTTCATGCACATCTGTTTTTTTTGAAAAGTACGATTGGTTTTTCTTCTTTTTTCTTTTTATATTTATTTATGAATGTAACGATTTACTTTCCGTGTAATAATCAGAATCATGGCTTTATTTGAAATCGAATTCAAAATAGTATAAGCTAATCCTTAACCAATTAAACTGAAGAAACATGAAATTCAGGGCATCAAAACCATTCTTTATTTTTCTCATGATTACCATGTTTATGGTTTCGTGCAGAAAGGATAGTACAACAGAAAAACCAGTTGTTGAAACTGATAAGATTAAAGAACAGATTGTTGTTTTGGAAGAAACAACAAAGAAAATTGAGAATTCGCTCAGCACTGGCGACCATGCAGCTTTTCTAGGCTTTTTTAGTCAGAAATATGCTGGTTTTTATAAAGATGTAGTCCAGAAAAATTCACAAAAACTGGTTCAGTTTAATGAAGTTTTTAAAAGCAGGAAATTGATGTCTTGCAATGGATTTTTCGCTGTTTATCAGGTTACTTACCAAGGCAAACCATACGAAATTACCATGTTCCTGGATGATGATGGAAAATGGAAATTGAAGGACATGTAATCTGCAATGCTATGAAAAAAATAAAGCTAACCCTCATAATTCTTCTGGCAATTACAAGTATTGCCAGAAGTTACGACAATAAAACAACGCATCGCGATTTTAATGATGCTATTGTTGCAAAATTTAAAACAGCAGTTCCTGAATGGAATGAGTTTAAGAATTATGCCTTTGGTTTTGACCTTGTAAGAGTTGCAGGTCCTGCAGTTACTGCAAGTGGCAAGATTAACATTACGACTGAAGCTAAAAGTTTTAACCTGACAGAATGGATAAAAGAAGGTGGTTACAGTGCTGATGAGCCTGAAGCGCCAGCAGCCTACCGCCATTTTTATGATCCGGTTTCGAATGATGGTAAATCTTTTTTAACTGATATTAATTTGGCAGGAGCTCAGTTTAATCCAGATGTTGATGCTGTTTTCTGGCATTTTATGGGAAACGATGTGAATGGCAACAACGAATGGTCGTGGTATAAAGGAAGGGATTATATGACCAAAGCCATTGCTGAGGGCGACGAAAAGATTAGGGCCGAATATTTGGCCAAAGCATTTCGTTCATTGGGTGAAGTATTACACAATACCGCTGATATGGGATGCCCACCGCATGTTCGTAACGATGCACACGGAGGGTTTGGTTTGGGAGGAAGTGATCCGTTTGAAGGTGGTTTTCAACCGGAGTGGATTAGAAGTTTCGCTGGAAATAAGTGCGACGCGGGGCTAACCAGTTTGTTTAAATCAGCTACAAGTGCCATGAACGTCAATAAAGAGCTGGCTAAATTTACCAACAAGTATTTCTTTTCAGACGAAACTATATCCGGAATTGGTGTTGAAGAATACTCATCACGCAACGGTAAAAAGAATTATTCCAGCCCTAAAATTGACAAACTTCAATACCAAACTGAAACTTTCAACTACATACAAGCATTCATCAGTGGCCGGACAGTGCAGATGTGCAACGATCAGTCGGTATTGCTTGGTTTCCTTACTCAGGATTTCAGATCCTATCCGCGTGTTACCCTGAAAAACTGCGAATCACAAGCCAGCGAGCTGGTTCCGGCCATTATTGAAGCGGGCAGTTATGTGATGCGCCATTTTTTTCCGGTTTTGCCCGTTTCAATGGAAGTGAAGCCTGCCGATAAAAAGATTGAAGGCACCATAGGTCATAAAGCAACCAACGAATATCCCAACACAATCAGATACAATGGAAAGGTTAGTTTTTTGGTTGATGGTAAAATATCTGGTACCACAGTTTTAGCTTCCAATGGTACGTTTTCAGTAACCGAGACAGATAAAAAATTCCCTGGAGCAAAAAAAATCGTTGCCTATATAGAGTTGGCTGGAATCATGATTAAATCGGATGAATTTGGGTTGGACGATGTGCCAAAATTTAATATGTTCGATTTAAGTTACGGGGTGCCTGTTAAAGGAGTAAAAACAAATTTGGTAACCAAGGAAGTTATTATCCAACCTGTATTTGTCGATGCTTTTGCGTTTTCAGAGCCGGTGAGCCTTGTCAATAATCAGTATGTCGGCAGTTGGAGCATAGCGAACATAAATCCCAAAAGAGAAGGATCTGCAAAAATAATTATTGATGGGGAAAAAAGTGCGACAATTGAATTGACTGAAACCTACACCTTTACTTCAGGAGAGACGCATAAATACAACATTGTAACCAAAGCTATTCCATTCTTTCGGAAAAACACAGGATATATAACTTTTGACACTCATGAAGCCTACAAATATACAAGTTCATATAGCCACACTGTGCTTCGCCCTGGTGTCGAGAAATATGAATATACTTCTCCGCTTGAGAAAGATGGTGAAGGACAGACCGGTGAAATAGTTTTAACCTTGTACGTGAAGTAAAAGCAATTGTAAATAGTATTGCGCTAAGCAATTAAAACTACTTAGCGCAATACTCACTATTTTCTGATTAAATTCAAAAGGTAAACATCGTTTTCGTTGATGCTGATATTCTTCGTAAAGTTTCCGTTCGAACCAATTTTGACGGGTTCAGTAGAAACTGGTGCGCCGCTATTTTTCTCTTTGATTTCGTTGACTTGCTGAATGGTGAGCTGGCTGGGCTTTTTCATTCCAAGATAGGTGGTGTAGGCGTCGTTTTTATTGTATCCAACTTTGTAAATCTCCAGCTGATACTTGCCTTTGGGTAAACCTGACAACTCAATTTTGGCAGTTCCTTTTGGTTTTGAAGGCAAATTCCGGATGTAATACGACTGGTTATTTACTGTATCGCCGGGATGTGTGTGGGTAAAATCCCAGAACAGCAATTGCATTCCGCCACTCGAATTTTTGCAGGCCCATGACCGTTTATCCTGATTTTGCAACTCGGTTTCTCCCAGTTTATTCAGCAAATAGTAGGAATAATAAGCAGGTTTCTTGATTCCCTGGTAATTTAATAATCCGAAACCACCGTGGAAAGGGGTAAAACGCACTCCGGCTTCTTCAAAAATATCGGTAAAAACCCAGTACGACATGGAGTTGGCAGCGTTGCCCACCTGTTTCAGTTTTTCCAGAATATAAGCTGCCTGATGGTAACTGTCGTGAACAGGGTCGGCTGGAGTGTATGAAGAACTCCATTCGGTATAATGCAATTCAAGATTTGGTTTAGTGGAATTCGAAATCTGCTTGCGCGAATTGAGCACATCGCCGCTCACTGCCCACTCGTTTTTATCGAGAATGGTTCCTGTGGTTCCGTATTCGTCAAGAAAACCTTGTTTAACTCCATAGGTGTGCGTCGAGATAAAGTCGATCGGAACCGAATTTTTCTCGCAAAACTGAATGGTTTCAGGCACCCAGGCAGCTCCGGCAGTTGCAGGTCCGCCAACTTTGTATTCTTTGTTCACACTTTTGATGGCTTTCGCTGCATAGTCGTACAATTTAAAATATTCTGCCTGCGTTCCCGACCAAAATCCCGGCGACAGGTTGGGTTCGTTCCAAACCTCGAAATACCATGATTTTACTTCCTGTTCACCATAGCGTTCGGTCCAGTGCTGGGTAAGATTGCGGATCAGCGCTTCCCATTTTTCGTAGTCCCGTGGTGGTGTAACGTTCCCACGCCACCAAAAAATGGTTTGAGGTCCGCTGGCCATCGCCGATGGCATAAATCCCAGTTCAACAAAAGGTTTCATGCCTATGCTGAGAATAAAGTCGTACAGCACGTCAATATATTGGTAATTGTATTCCGGCTTGCCGTTCTTGTCTTCTTTGTAAACACCCATATCATCGGTGAGCAATCCGTGCATCCGGATGTATTTAAAATCGCACTCTTTTTTAACCAACGCCAACTGCTGCTGCCAATCGGCCCGCAAACCTTCGTTGGCACGGCCGGCCCCGATACACTCTTTAAACATGGTGTTGAGCTTTCCGGCGGCTTGGTTGTAATCAAGCCTTATTTGCCGTTCCTCATTGCCTGATTGTTGAGCGTTTGATTTTTGAGTAGTCAATGGAAAAATAAAAATGACAATCAGTAAAGTCAATAAAAATTGATTGCGTTTCATCGTGTGTTTTTTATTTTAGTAGAATATCCTTCAGAAATAGTGTTTTCGGATCGTTGTAAAATTTCACGAAATCCAGCTCACTCGGACACCCTTTGTATGGACCAAAAGCCACATGGGCAGGCTGATTGAACGGATTTCGCCAAACTAAAACATACGATAATTTGTAGGGACGAATCGATTCCAATAAAGTTTTGGTCCACCATTCTGGATTCTTGGAGATTGGGCCGCCAGCTTCACTTACGGCTGCAATTTTACCTTTAGCGGCGCCAATTTTGGAAACCAGTTTGGCGCAATTGCTTAGCGTGGCCGAATATTCAGGTCCGCGATCGTATAAATCAAAAGCAACCATGTCAATCAGGTCGTCACCCGGATAGCGTTCCAGGTATTCTTCTTCAGTGTCAAAACGGTCGGTCGAATATCCATAAAGCAAATGGTGAATGTTCTTTTCGTTCCGGAGATAATTTACCGTAAAGCGCCATAAAGCTTTGTACTCGTCAACTGTACAAAGGTTTTTTCCCCACCAGAACCAACTTCCGGTATGTTCGTGAAATGGGCGGAAAAGAATGGGAATTAAAGTGCCTTTTTCGGTTTTCAGGCTAAGCATAAATGCGGCCAGTTTATCGAGGTACTGCAAATACTGCTGGTGTTTTTCACCGTTCGGAAGCATGGATGCAACAGTCTTTTTTGAAGTGACATCCCAGGAAGAACCTCCAGTGAGAACATTCCGGAAATGCCAGCTGATGGTGTTTATTGCACCCAAATTATACGCATATTGAACGCCTTTACGGATATTGTCAAAAAATACAGAATCAAGGCTGTATTTATCTCCAAGTTCAAGATGGCCAAGCTCCCAACCGATAATAGCCGGGTGATCGCTGCAAACATCTTTCACATCCGAGCGGCCTTCGGTGGCATACCAGCTTGTTCCATAGGCAAATGCATCCTGATGACCAAACATCAATCCTTTATCCTGAAGACTGAGCATTTTCTGGAACAATTTCACGGCTTCCGGAGTAGCTTTGGGGTCGGAGGGAATCGGGTTGGCTGCAAAGCTTGCCATACTTGCGATAGCGAGTAAAATAGTTAGGAGCTTTTTCATTTCTATAGTCATTTAGTTGTCATTAGTTTCACGTCATTTAGTTGTCATTTTTATCATTCACCTCGTGTCATTCTTTGGAATGTTTATTTTTCAAGTAATGACTATAATTGACAAGTTAGTTCCATCAGTTATTGAACACAAATGTATTCACCGATTGCGCTTTTACCTGAAATTCAGTTTTGCCATTCTTTGTTTTGGTTATGCCTTTCAGTATTTCCCAGTTGTTGGCTTCGGTAGTCGAAGTTACATCAATCTGTTGAGATTCGAAGCCTGAAACATCAACGCTAACTGCTTCTTTTTTCATGTTGATGAGCTGCAGCACGCGTTTACCATCGGCACTAATACCGCCAATAACCAATATCTCAGGATCGGAACTTGTGGAATGCACAACTTGTGTGCCGGTATTCATGTATTCGGTTTGGTGGCGGGTAATGTAATACGACGGGTATTTGGTCTTGGTGTCGGCCGACATGATGGCATAATTGTCTTGCCAGGTCCAGTAAAGCGAAACTTCTACTTCAGCGTATTTCATCATGCGGTGCGAAATTTTGGCGAACCGAAGCGCATAATCCCAGCTTTTGTTCATGTCTTTGATTTTCCAGGCCATGGCATCAAAACCCAGTTCGGCGCACCATACTTCCTTATTCCAAGCTTTCCCGAAACCGGCAATTCGCTCAAATTCGCTATCCGGAATATTTTCCGACCACCAACAATGAAAACTTAAAGGACCAATGTATTTCCAGATGGTGGCATCGGCCATAATTCGGCTTGCGAATTCAACCGTTCCTTTGGTTTGTGCGGTATCGGCCAGCAGAAATTTGGTTTTTAACCCAGATTCGGCCCATTTCATCCCGGCTTTTTTCACAAATGCAATGGTCGCTTCCGGCGAAAAAATGATCTGATAACCGCCGTCTGACTCATTAAACGAGAATTGATCAACTTCAACGCCGTATTCATTTTTGGCTTTCAGGAAGAAATCAGTGAGCAATTGTATGAGTTCGTCGTACGCTTCGGGTTTTACAACCCGTTGTGCTTTTTGCGATGGATCGACAATGAATTCGTCGGGCAAATCCCACACTGAAATGGTGAAGTTTTTAACTCCAAATTCGTTTTTCATGCGTTTTAATTCGTCCAGAACTTCGATGACTAATGGCTGTTTGGTATAATTGGTGCCACGATAATCTTCATATTTCATATTCCGGAGTCGAACAGGCAGGGCAACCCGAACGTGAGAAGGATGGAACTCGCGCAAAGTTTCGTTTCCAATGGCATCGGCTGCGTGGGCCGAGTAGTTTGCCTGGCAATAGTTTCCGCCAATGGATTGAATGAGCTGTTTTTTGATTTCAGGATAAATTTTGACTGTTGCTTTTTGAGCAAACAGTATTCCGGAAAAACAAGAGATTAGGACGAATAAAAGGATTGAAGATTTGATTCTCATTTAGTTTTATGGTTTATCAGGCATTTCTGTTTATATCTTTTGAAAACTGACAATTGAGACTGATCACTTTAATTCAGCGTTTAAATACTTTCACGGACAAATTATTCTCTGATTTTATAAAATACATTCCTGATGAAAATCCGGCCAATGAGATTACTAAATTACCTGTTTCCGGTTTTAACGATTTAACGCAAATTCCGAGCTGATTGTAAACCGAAATCGATCCTGTTTTTTCTTCAGTTTGAACATGCAGCTGTTCATCAAATAAAGTAGGGAATACTTTAAAATTATTCTTGTCAGGGTTGACCATTCCGGTAATTGGCGGAGTGACATAGGTTTTCAGATTAGGCATTTCATCGAGTGTCAGCACATAATCACTGGCGAACATCTTCTTCCACAAATCGAGCGAATTGTATTTGGCTGAACGGGTAAAATCACCATTCCAGGGCATAAACCATGACCAGCCAGCTCCATCCTTGATCAGATTATCTACATCAGGGAACGAACCACTTTCGCTGATAGTGACCATTTTTTTCCCCCCATACCGGCTGGTCATGTCATTAAACTCAAGTATTTGTGAACTATGATCCCCTTCCTTGTAAATGTCGCGCCCAACAATATCCACATATTCATCGCCAGGGTACCATTCGTCGTCGTTGGGTTCGCGAGTCCATACCCAAATCAGGTTTTTAAGTCCATGATAATTGACCATTCGGTCGAACATTACCTGCCACAACTTTTTGCAAGGCGCAGCACCTTTGGCACCCCACCAGAACCAGCCGCCCGCAGCTTCGTGCAAAGGCCGCCAGAGGATAGGTATTTTGTTGTCCTGAAATCTCATCAATAAGTTAGCTGTGTAGTCAATATCTGCAATCATGGCTTTGTATTCAGCCGAATTGACATCAGTTATTTTGGAGATATCGAAAGTCGTTTTGTCGGTGTAGAATTCTTCGGTTTTACGTGATGGATCTCGCCAGTGCCAGCTAAAAGCCGGTATTCCGTTTTTATCGTACAAAGCTTTGACTTCGTTGTATGGTTTGTTTTCGTCGTACCAGGAGTAATTGCGTCCACAAAATAAAAAGTCGAATCCCACCAGCGCCGGACTTTTGCCTGTGTTTGTTTTCAACCAGTTCGATTCGGGCATATCCATCACTCCGGAAATGATTTTTTTGCCGTAGTTATCGTACAAAAACTGGTACAATTTGCCTGCTTCGGTGGTTGGATTGGGAGTTACCATAGCTTTGTTGATGCTGAATTTGGTTGACGGATCGACCTTCTCAAATTCAATATAATCAATGTTGATCCATCCCCATGATTTGGTGATTTCGATTTTGTGGGCTCCGGCCGCCAACTTCACGAAACTAACCAATTTGAGTTTGATGTAGCTGGCATTCTGATTGGTAGCAAATGTTATTGATGTGCCATCAACAACAAAGTTATTGGCTTTATATCCGTTTGGCGCGGCCACCTGAATGTAAATGTTGTAGGAAGCTTCGGTGGCAAAATTCAGGTTAAAGGTGAGATTACCTTCCTTCTGCTCTACGATAAAACTTCCTGAAGCAGAAGCCAGAGCTGTTTTAATTGCTCCTCCGGAAAGGGTTGCCGATTCTGCCTCGAACTTTTGGCTGAAACCGACTGAAGCTATGAAAAGAAAGATGACCAGAATAGTTAGTGTTTTTTGCATATAGTTTGATGGATTGGCCTTCGACTGTGCTGAGGCACCGCCGATGTATTATTTTTTACTGGTTATTGAAACTGAAAACTGATCACTTCATTATTGAAATATCTTTAAATACTGCCCTAGCTGTTTCCTTTGTGTTGTGCGATGTAACAGCCAAACCCAGATATACTTTTTTCGATAGTTCCATGCTGAAGGTCGTGAAGGTTTTCCAGATTTTGCCATCTGTACTGTAATAGCCTGTGAATTCGCTTCCGGTGCGCTTCAGTCTGATCCAAGTGTTGGGATAGCTTACAGGAAATTCAGGAGTTCCGTCAAACTTAGCCGGATATATGGCCTTCATTTCTCCGGCCTGATCTTTCCGGTATTGAAACTCGTATCCGCCATTGTTTTTGTTTCGCGGATTGTTGTTGGGGAAAACCTGAAAAAAGATGTGACGGCTGTTGTCCGAAAGTTGTTCGCGTGCCATCAGTCCGGCTTTCGTATAAAGATGAGGAGCAGTGAGGCTTTCAATTCGGGCTGCCAGATCAAAATCGCCGTTTTTTTCAAAATACGAAAATCCGAATTCATCTTTTACACCCCAAACATCAGCACCACCTGCTGTCAGGCTGATACCTTCTTCGGTAATGTTTGTCGATCCGGCAAGGGCAGGATTGCCAATGTCAGCAAATTTTAGCTTCTTAATCTGTACTGCCTTTCCTTTTGCAGATGCTGATAATCCAAGTGCAACGATAATTATCAGGAATAAAGTAATATTTAGTTTTCTCATTTTCCTTAATTGCTTTTTTCTGCCTGTTTCCTTAATAATTCACGGGTTTTTATACCCGATTCTTTCATGTCTGCTTCTTTCCAGTTTCCTTCGGAAGACGCTTTAGGGGTGAGCATCGAACAGGTTTCGTTTTTATCGGCAATCGACCACGAAATCAAGCTGATTTTGTTGCTCTCGCACCAGTCGATCCAGTTCTGCCACTCGGTATAATTGATCGGGCCGTTTCCTGAAGCTTCCATGCCCGCTGATTCGGAAATGAAAATGGGGCAGCCTTTTTTGATGGCGTAATCGCAACGGTCGCGCAGAGATTTACCATGGGTTCCGGCGTAAAAATGACAGGTGTACATGATGTTACTGAAGCCAACAATCGGATCGTCGGCTACCAAATGAATATCCTGATCCCAATGTGGACTTCCAACCAAAATAACGTTATCCGGATCGATGGCACGAATGGTTTTGATCAGCTCGATGGAATAGTCTTTTACCTGTTGCCAGCTATCCTTAACTGGTTCGTTGTATAACTCGTATATCACATGTGGATTTTTACCGTATTTGGTAGCCATTTCCGCAAAGAATACTTTGGCTTCGGCCAGTTTGAGACCATGACTATGCCAGTCGATTAAAACATAAATGTCACTTTCGATAGCGCCATCGATAACTGCTTCTATCTTTTCTTTCGACCAGTCGGGTTTGCTGATGTAACCACCATTGGGTTCAATACCCATGGCAGCGCGCACTGCCGAGCATTTCCAGTCGGTAGCCAGCCATTTCACTGATTCTTTGTTGTAAAAGCGGGGCCACCAGTTGTGCCAGCCGTAACTTATTCCATTTAAAACGGTGGCATTTCCATGTTCATCAGTTAATTGAGTTCCTTTGACTGAAAGGTTGCCATGTTTTTTTACTGGCTGTGCCTGAAGATTCAAGATTAAAAATAGGCCTAGAAATAAGCTGGAAATAAGTTTAAGGTTCATTGTTTATGTATTTAGTAGGTTAGTTTTTTATCAGTTTAACCGTTTGGTTGTCGTTGCCCGATCTAAATTTAATCAGGTAAATTCCTGACGAAAGATTGCCCGTATTTAAATCAATCTGATGGTCACCTGCATCAAAAATCTGATCGCTGACGGTATTTAATAGTACGCCGTTTGTTTGGTACAATTCGATCGTCAATTTCCGTTTTTCAGGAATTGAAAAAGCGATATTAACCTGATCGGTAGCTGGATTCGGGTATAGGACAGTTTTTAGTTTGCCATTCAGTAACTTAGTTTCTGCCGAAGTTGGTGCAGCTTTTAAGATGATACTGTTGACGGAAAGTGGCGCCAGTTCAACTGTGATCTGGTTTAATGCAGCCGTAACATCCGTTTTTACCAATTTGTTATTCGAATGTGAAACAAATGTTTCGGTGGCAGGAAGGCCAGATAGGGAATACATGCTGTAGGTGCGGTTTTGAAGAAGATATCCGGCAAAGTTTAGATTAACTGTGCTTTTTGCCGTCTGCGAACGGTTTACGAGGACAACAGTCATCGAATCGGCTGCCTCGTTTACGGTAGGGTAGGCCGAAACCAATGTTTCATTTTGCGAAGTAGCCTGCACATAGTTTCCTTTGTTGTAGCGGCTGAACAGGTGTAGTGCCTCCCACATACCCACTTTCCAGCTCCATGGAGTAAATATCTCGACACCATTTTTCATAAATTCCCCCATCGTCGACGCATACCAAACGGCCAGAATATTGGCATTTGATGAAGCAATGTCAGTTTCAGTAACTGCTAAACCAACGCCATGATTTGCACCTTTGTATTTGATAAGCCAGTCGGAGCAACGCCCCAAAATGTACTCTTTAGTAATGCTGGTGTCCCATCCCCCGGTAGTGGTTCTGACGCCATTAGCTCCCGGATAAACGTAGTTTCGGTCAAAATAGACTCTGTGAAGATTAACACTGTTGGTGGCATCAGATTCGCCAGGATAAAAATGGATATCAAGCACGTCCAGCAGTTTAATGCCTGAAGCTTTTTCTTCCTCAGAAATCCGTTTGATAAAAAATTCGAGCCATGGATAATGAACTCCGTTTATTTTGCTGCCTCCGCTCCAGTTATACCATTGCCATTCGTTGGCCGGAACTGGCCCTAATAGTTTAATTTCAGGATATTTGGCACGTGCAGCTTTGGCCACTTTGAAATACAATTGCATAAATTCTTCGGCGGTGCATTGGGTCTTCATTACATCGTCATGTGTTCCTGACCAGATTTCAGGTTCATTGTCCATACTCCAGTAACGGAGGCGGCTTTTATCGTATCCAAGTCCCTTTGTGCCAAACCATTTGTCGAGAATGCCAACAGTTGAATCCGCAGTCCAGGTCATGGTATAAAGGTCAGGATTACCTTCAACCGATGCTTTACCTGTATTTGCGCCTGAAGTATTGGGTTGTCCTCCACCGGCTAAATTCTGACCCGTTCCTGCCCACCACTGAGATTGGTTGTATGTCCAGTCAGGAAAATTATTTTTTGTATTGGCTGCTGCTTTTCCCAAAAGTTGAAATGACCACATGCCATGTACTCCCGGCATTTTATCGAACAGGTTTTTGGCCGCAGCATCCCAGTCGTTGGTGTAAACATTGTTGTACCAGTCTGGGTGACTAGATAGTTTTAATCTCCAGTTGTATTTGGTACTGTTATTTCCTCCGCCCTGCCGCACAAAACGAACACCAGCTTCTCGTGATTTGGTGATGTCAGCAGTAGTGCCCGAGTTTAAAAATGTGCTAGGCAAAACGTTGTTTTTTCCGTAAATGAATGGTGAAACCGGTTTTTTGCCTTTGGCCACGTCAATGTCAATACGCACAGGTGTTTGTGCAATGGTTAAGTTTGATGCTATTACTAGCAGTAAAACTATTTTAATTACTGATGTAAATCTCATATTTTACTGAATTACGATTTTTTGACTCTGTTCGTGATTTTCCGAAATAAGCTGAACGATATACACTCCGGGGTGCATTCCTTGTGTCGAAATCCTGAAATCTGGGTCAGAGATTTTCATATTTTTTACCACAGAACCCAGAATATTGTAAATTCTCAAAGTTTCAACCGATCGATTTGATTCCCGATTGAAAATAAGTTCCTGATCATGCTGATAAACTGTGAAACCATTGTTTGAAAGCGTTGATAATCCGGCAGGAATGACTCTTTTGAAGTCAATGAAATCGATATAAAACAATGGTTTTTCGATAAATGTAAGACGCATAATTTGGGTGCCAGCCTCAAGGTTCATCGAGAAATTAGCCATTTTTGTGGTAACCCAACTACTCGTTGCCGGAGCTTTAATAACTTCTGATTCAGTTGTGCCAATTTTTATGCTAAAAGTTCCGCCACCTACAACGGCTGCAATACTTGCACTAATGTCGTAAAGTCCTTTTTGAGCTACATTTATGGTATATTCGAGCCATTCACCGGGATAATTGTCGATAACATAGTATTTGCTGCTTCCTAAATCGTAAATGTCAATGGGTTCATTTGGTCGCAAGTCTCCGGTTACATTTTTCAAGTCCGAGTCGTGGTAAGTCATACCATCTTCACCAATATCAAAATTTTCAGCCTCAATCTTCCCGGGTATTGCGAGTGTCTGACCGGTAAACAATTGCCTAAGAACCGGAGGTTTTGGAACGTAAATTGGCAAATAAATCTTTTGCGGATATGAATACAAATCAGTATTGCTGTTGTAATGGGCAATTACCCTGTAAATGTATTCCTTGTCTTGTGGTAGTTTGGGGTCGTTGTAGGTAATCGCATTTCCTTTAAGAGCTGCAATTTTTTTGTAAGCCGATGTAGCCGATATTTTTCTTTCGATATATATGCTGTCGTAATCTGCGGCAAGATTGGTCCAGTCTAGTTTAATTATAGTATCTTGAAATAGTGATAATCGTGGCATTTTTGGTGAAAGCAACGACGAATGTGTGATGATGTCTTTTATGTCATCATCCCATGTTTTGGCAGCACGATTCATTATTCTGAAATCTCCTCCGTCATCCCACGCTGCGGGAGCAAAACCAAAGGTTTCTGATAGCTCCATGTAGGTTTTGTAGTGTTTCATCCTCGAATTGTAATCACATTTTTTAAGTGATCCGAATTCGCCCAGAAAAACAGGAATATTATTTTTATCTGACCAGTCTTTTACTTTCTGAAATTTGGCCCTCAGCGCACTGATATCGGAAGTTGTTCCCCAGGTTCCCTGACCTTCAAGCCCAAATAAATATGGATCGTAGGAATGGAATGAACCAATAATGTATGGATCGTTGGGAATGGCCGCATTGATCAACGCATCCGAGCCACCCCAGTCAATCCCCTGAAAAATGATCAGTCGGGTAGGGTTGGTTTTCCTGATTACTTTGATTGCTTTTTGGTGCATTTCATCGTTTTGAGCCTTGGTCATTGGAGAAACGGGCTCGTTGGCAACTTCGAATATGAGTTTTTCTGATTTGTTTTTAAAGCGGGTGGCAACCTGGCTCCATAAGCTGTCGAACCGTGCCTGATTTACCGGATTGGCATAATTTTCCTTTATCCAGCCATCATGGTGCGAGTTTACGACCATGTAAAGTCCTTTTGACAGGCCCCAGTCCAAAATTTGTTCTACCCGATTTAGCCAAGCCTGATCAATTTTAAAAGGGCTGGTGGTTGACATGTGTTTGTCCCATCGAACAGGCACACGAACGAAATTGAAGCCTTCTTTTTTGTACATGTCGAACATGTATTCCTGGGTTGATGGATTACCCCATTCTCCCTCATTGGGTGGTTCGAGTGTATTGCCCAGGTTTATGCCATGCCTCATTTGGCTGATTGCGTCTTTCGGGCTTAATTGAGCCGATGCAAATACTGGGATCAGAATAAATAAGGAGACTAATATCTGAATGGTAAGTTTGGTTTTGATCATGGTTAATAATTTTATTCAAAATTACTTTCTTAATGATTTGTAGCTGATTTATTGAGCCATTAAGAATGTAACGTTTCTTTCAAGAGTGAAAGAATTCAACCATGTGGTGACTTATTTTCTATAAAGTCAGTCAATTAGGAATATTTTACGCCTGATTGCTCTACAAGTATGATTTTTGGACAAAAAAATAAGGGCCCTGTTAGAGGCCCTTATTTATCTAATTATTTTGATTGCTTATTTCTTTACAATCTTCTGGATATTGATGTGTTGTTCTCCGTTAGAAATTACAAACACATAAATACCTGCAGGTTGAGCTGAAAGGTTTACATACTCAGTTGTATTGTCAACTGTTACGTCACGAAGAGTAACGCCAACTGCATTGAATACACGAACACGGTTACCAACAGTAAGACCATTGATTACAACTCTGTCAGTAGTTGGATTTGGATACATTTTGATAGCCGACTCGATTGGGTCAACTGATGTAGCAAATTCAATTTTGTAGGTAGCAGTTGTTGAATTATCAGCAGCTGTTACCAACAGTTTGTCGTAAGAAGCTAACTTGGTAAGTGTAGTTGCAGCTCCGTTTTTGTCAATGACAGAAAGTTTTGCACCGAATGATGGATACAGTTTGGCAAAGAATGTTGCAATGTCAAGGCCTGTTGCAGGAACTTTAATGACAAGTTTAATCTGATCAATTACATAATCATCAGAGATTACGTAGGCCAGATATTTGTTTACATTGAAGTTCAACATTGAGAAATAATAAGCCTTGGTTACTTTACCATCAGCAGAAGTTACAATGAGCTTATCGTCTTTGTAAATATTACCAATTGTACGAGATAAACCAGCTTTGTCAAAAATTTGTAAGGTAGCTCCGGCACAAGGCGAAACGTTAGCCAACAAACTCTGAACAGCAGTTCCGGCAGGTACAAACTGAATCAATGAAGCGAACTGGTCAACACTGTAAACATCAGATGTTACATACGCATCACTTGCACTAACATTTGGTTTCAATTGATAAGTTATCTTTGTCAGACCATCTTCAGCAATTACAACAAAATTGACTTTATCAGTAGCAATTGAGCTAACATAGGCTGAATCATAGTTTAGTTTCATTAATGACATGTAAGCATCGTTAGCATCAGTAATGGTAAGGGTAGCTCCGGCAGGAACTACTACTGCTGAGAATACATTTTTCAACAATTCTCTTTGTTTGATTCCAGCAATTGTACCGGTTGTACCTGTCACATTAACTGTGTATTTGGTTGAAGTTAACAGTGCATTGGTGCTTAATCCGCTTGTAGTTACATCAAGAATATATTTTGATGTATTTGTGCTGTCAGCTGAAAGAACGATCAAAGAGTCACCTTTAGTGATAGCATCAGCAGCAGCTAAAATTTTGTTTCCAGATTTTACTGTCAATGTCTGGTCTGCATTAGCTTTCAGAATATTGGCATAGAATCCGGTTACAGTAGTTCCAGTGGTTAAACCTCTAATGGTTTCTTTCTTGGAGTATCCTTCACTAACTTTGTAAATTTTAGAAGCAACAGTTGAACGGTACATGGTTACATCGTCCATGATGTGTGAACCAATACCATCACAAATTGACATGATATTCAATGGCCAGCCATAATGCAATGCATTAAAGTAAGCATCATCTTTCATTGTCCATTCGCTTTCAGCCCAAGTTTTTCCCAAAGAACCCTGAACTTCAGTATTTCCTTTGTAGATACCTGGTTTACGAGTGTAGGCGGTAAGCTGATTGATGGCTTTTCCTCCAACAGTTATGTTGCTACCATTTTCCATACCGAATACATCAACCAATTCAAAGTCAGTAACGTCAATTGCAGGTTTCAATCCATTAACAACTGAATCATTCAGGATTTTGTACATGTAATACGTTGTACCCATCCAATCGTGGATTGCATTGTTCCAAGGCATACTGTAACCCCATGGATTTTTTCCGGTAGCAAAGTTAACATCTACTTCTTTTCCATAAATATTTAAAGCGTTACCTCCACCATGCTGTGTCATAACAAACACATCACCTGGGTAAACAATGGCATTAACGGCCAAATCTGGTTCCAGAATACGTGGCTGTACAGCCCAACTTGCTGCATCCTGCCATTTCTTGCCAGGAACATATTTGCGCCAAGGACCGTTTGCATAATCAGTTCCAACAGCATTGAAAGCGTCAAAAGCAGTTGCACGTCCGGCATAGTTACAGAAGATCATGTAGCGGCTCAAATCCAAAATTTCGGTTCCAGGATTTACTACTTCAATCCATGGATTGCCCCACCATTCCTGGAATACAATCTGAGAGAAGAATGGTTCGCCTATCCAAGGTTGAACTTTTGAAGGATCTTTTTCTTTTTCGAAACGCACAGTGTAAACGTTTTTAGTAGAATCGTTCTGTGCAAGAACAGTATATGTTACAGTGCGGTCTTCTGCAGTACCTGCTAATGTTTTAGCACGGGTGACAGTTACCTTAGAGTTAAGATTCCGTTTTGTAAATACTAAAGCTGGAATTCCGTCATATTCCATAGGTATTTTAACAACATAGTTGTTTTTCGAATAGATAAAGCCAGGAATAGTATCACCAGCCCATCCGTAAGATTCAGCAACATCACCTTTAAAATAAGAAGGCATGTCAGGCCATGTAATTGATGAAAGTTCAGCATTTGCACTTGGTACAAATTTCTGAAGTTTCAGGAAGTACTCTTTTAACTTACCACTTTCTGAAGTAACCTGAAGTTTATCTCCATATTTAAGGTCAGGACGAACAACACCGTCGACAAATGAAATCTTCCAAGTTGCTTTAGCTGGTTTTTCCAGATATTTATACAAGGTATCAATACGAGTTGCATAAGGAACCTGGCTGATTGTATCAATAGTTTTGACACCGTCAGTAACGCGGTAACCCCATGCTCCAGGAAGTTGAGCTCCATAACGTTCTGTAAGGAAATTGGCTGCTCTTTTATAGATTACGATGTTATCATCAGCAGTCGGTTCTTTAACGATAATATTAAATTCTTTAATTGTAGCTTCATCGCCGCAAACATAAAGAGTAAGTACGTCACCTGTACGCATTGAAATATAGGCAGAATCTTCATAATTTTTAGACAAGCCATAAGCCCAGGCTAAACCAGGTTTCCGGTTGAACTGGTACATAATGGAGTCATTTCTTCTGATTCCCCAAGGAACTGTAATTTCTGCTTTATCCAGATCAACTTTTATTTTGCCCGGAGTTTTTGAAACCAGTGTATTGGCATCTAATTTTGCACCTACAGCCTGATTTCCGGCAGTCCAGAATACAGCACGCCAGTCGTAAATGCTAAGCATTTTTACTGGAATCCATTCAGAGTCAGCAAGGTCAAGTCCTCTGCCAGCGTTGAAATCAACGTTCCCAGTCTTTACAGATGCTTTACGGATAAGTACGCTGTTTCCGGTAGCGTTTAATACGCCGGCAACGTCATAAGAACCGTCTTTATTTCTACCACCGGTTTGATCAAATACACCACCAACCTGATCAACAACAACCGAGTCTTTGGCGCCGGCTTCGTTAACAAAGTGATGTCTTACATACCAACATTCGCGACCATTCCAAGCATCTAAGGTGCCGTAGTAAGGAGTTACAGTGTCGGCAGCAGTTGAATTGGCTTCACGGAAATAAAGCAATTGGTCAGCAATTTTAAGCATCTCAGGTTTAGTAATCCTTTCAGAATAATTCACCGGATCTTTCAGCCACATTTTTGGCCCAAAAACTTGAGCTCCAGAAATTAGGTACGATTTTCCAGGAGCCAAATTCTTTTTTGGAAGTCTGAAAAAAGAATTTGCATCCGGTTTGTAAGCATCATTCCAGGGAGTAATTTTACCGAGCTCAAAATTCGAAAGATCGATAGTTTCCGTACCCATGTTGGTTAACTCCACATAGTTGTCCGGTGATGAAGCTGTCAAAGCTTCAGTAATAATCAAGTTGTTGTAAGGTTTTGTCGTCTGCGCCTGGAGCACAACACCACAACTTACAACAAACAGAAAGAAAAGTAAAAGTTTTAATCTCATAATGTTTGATTTTAAAATTAAGTGGTTCTTCTCAAAAGTAGGTATTTAATGACTTCTTTGTCTAGATTATTGTGAAGGAAGTATGTAACGAATCTTTCAAAGATGAAAGAAATCATACATGCAAGTGCTGTTTTGTTGTACCAAGAATAGGAAGAATTGATCAAAAAGATACTTCACGTTTGAATTTTTTTAAGAAAAATTTCAATATTTAAAATTTATTTGTCTGATATAAAGGTGTTTATATTTTTAAGGATTTGTAGTTGCTATAATTTAATCTAAAGAAGCAAGTAATAATCTCTTTTTTATTTCCGAAATAGTTTTTTTGCATTTCAAAGAGCTCTATTTTTGTGCACTGATTCTTTATATTGTACTATTTACAGAATTAAGGTTTCATATATTCATTTCTTAATTAAAATGTGATTTTTTGTTTTTCTTTTTATACCTTGAACCCCTTTAAGAATCTGATGTTTGACCGACTAACTAATTATGAAAAAGGTACTGATTTTTGTATTCTTATTTATTTTTTCATTTCCACATTTAAGCTGGAGTGTTGACTTTAGATACCTGCGCACCAATGAAGGATTGTACAATGGCGAAATTAATGCAATTGCACAGGATCAAACGGGCAAAATGTGGTTTGCTACCTGGACCGGTCTAGCAAATTACAACGGATTTGATTTCAGATTTTTTAAACCGGAATTGGGTAACCCTAAAAGTCTGCCTGATAAAAAAACTCACCGCATATTAATTGGTGCAGATAATAATCTCTGGTTGGCATCGCTTTCCGGCATTTCTGTATACGACAGAAGCACCGACACTTTTTATCCTGTTGCCATGGAAGGGTATCCGACCAATGATTACTATGTGAACAACATTTACGAATCAAAAGGTTTTATTCTCATTCATACAAGCAGAGGTATATTTTTGGTCGATCCTAAAAATAAATTCAAGCCTGGTTTATCAGCAAAAAGGATTTTTCTCTTCGAAAATAACATCAGAGTTGATGATTATGCACATTATGTAAATTTGTTTGAGGACAAGATATTTATTGCCTCTGATAAAGATGTCTATAATCCAGATAGAATTCTGATTGCAGAAATAGCATTAACTCAAACCGACACGATTTTGAATGTTATTAGTCGGCAGATTTTCAATCGCAACATCAAAAAGGTTACTTATTCAAACGCTGAAAAAAAGATATTTATCGGTACCGTTGATGGTATCTCGGTATGCGAAACTGATAAGAATTACAGAATTGCTGATCAGGTTTATTTCAAGGGACGCGGTATTACTCAGCTTATTTGTGCCAGCGATCATCGTTTGTATTGTTCAGGTTCAGTTCCGGAGTTATTATGGGTTGATTTAAATACTGGAAATACTGGGAAATATTTACCAGATCCGCTAAAGTTTGGCGCGTTGCTCGACAATAATATAACCTGTTTGTTTGAAGATTATTCAGGAAATTTGTGGGTTGGGCATCAGGGTTTAGGTTTAAGTATCTTGAATTTGTACCGGAAAGCCTTTTATTCCTATCAGCGTGATCCGTCAAATCCTAAGTCACTCAGTGAAAATATAGTGATGTGTTTTAATGGATCTGCGACAGAAACTCTCATTGGTTTGCGGCAGGAAGGTATAAATGTTGCGACAAATCAGGCCTTGAAATCAGGCTTGCCAGACTTCAAATCAGTTAGCTACAGTAATCAGCCTTTATCTTCTCCGAGTTTCAATACAGTTTGGGATATTGCCAAAGAATCGGAGTCTGTATATTGGGTTTCATCTGATGCAGGCGTAGCCAAATTGAAAAGAACATCCAATGGGTGGATTTATGGCGGGACAGGAGAAGAACCTCTATACACAGGAGGAACAGTGCGGAAGGTGTTGATTGATAAGGATGGTAATTTATGGGTAGGTTCACTTAGTGAAGGATTATTGTTTTTTCCTGCATTAAAAAATAATCCTGAGAAAAAGTACTTTGTCTATTCCGTTGATCCTTCAGACAAGGAAAGTCTTACAGACCGCACTATTCTTACGATGAAAATAGACAGTAAACAGCGTTTTTGGATTGGAACCAATAACGGTTTGAACTTGCTGAAAACTCCATACAACAAGCTTGATTTAAGTGGAAAGACAAAACCTGATCTGCGTTTTACTCAGTTCGTTGCAGTGAAGCCAGATAAAAACTACCTCAATGCCAATGAGATAAATTGCATTTATGAGAATGCCGATGGTAAATTGTGGGTTGCTACGCAAGGAGGTGGAATAAGTATTATTGATCCGGAGACGATGACCTTTTCGAGCATGACTATTGATAGCGGCTTACCGGGAAATGATATTCAGGGGATATTGAGTGATGAGTCGGGCTTAAAATGGATTAGTTCGAATAAAGGTATTGTAGCCTATGATCAAAAAAATGATACGAAACATTTTACTTATTATAAAGGCACTGATGGTCTGCAGGGCGAAACCTTCAAAGTCAATTCCTATTACCAATCTGCCGATGGGCAAATGTTCTTTGGTGGCGACAATGGATTCACAACATTTTACCCCGGAAATATAAAGTTAAACCCAGTTCCTCCCAAAATTGGATTGACGAGTTTTCGGATTGATAATATAGTTTTAAACGTTGGCGACACTATTAGTAAAGGCAATATTTTCTCCCAAACTATTGATGGGATAAAGGAAATTGAACTTCCGTACAATAAAAACTCGTTCAGTGTGGGAGTTGGCATTAATCATTTTCAGTACCCCGAAGGAAACAAAATAACCTATAAACTTGATGGTTTTTACGACTATTGGATCACAATCCCGGCATCGAACAGGTTTGCTTATTTTTCTAAAATTCCTCCGGGAAAATATACTTTGCATATTTCAGGGGTTAGTTCAGATAACGTGGCAGCAGAAAGTGAAAAAACTATTTTAATCCACATTTTGCCCCCATGGTACAAAACCTGGTATTTCAGAACAATTATTTTGGTATTAGTACTGGCTTCATTCGTTTATATATTAATCTGGCTTTCCAATAAGCAGGAAAAATCGTTCCAGCAAAAAATTGATGCTATTGCGTTTGAGAATAACGAAAATAAGATGCGCTTTTTAACCAATATTGCTCATGAATTAAGAACTCCGCTAAGTTTGGTAATTGCACCAATTGAGGATATGAAGCAGAATTATACAGCAATTGATCCAGCCTGGAAAAATCATCTTACACTCATTTACCGAAACTCTAATTATCTGCTAACTTTAATTAACCAGATCATCGATTTCAGGAAGCTTAATGCTGGTAAATTGCAATTAAACCTTCAAAGTACTGACATCGTTTCACTGGTTCGTGAGGTCGTTTCCAATTTTAAAGGTATTGAGAGCAGGAGAAAGACCAATTTGCAGATAACCGTTCCGGAGAAAATTATATTGGTTGATATTGACCGGCAGAAAATAGAAGAGGTTCTGTACAATTTATTATCGAATGCATTTAAGCATACCAGCGAGAATAAATCTATCAAGGTCTCTTTGGAAAAGGTGGAAGGTAGAATTAACTTTTCAGGAAAAGAACTAATACGAATTACAGTTTTCAATGAGGGTAAAGACATTTCGGATGAAGATAAGCTAAAAATCTTTGAGCGATTTTATAAAGTAAGCGAAAAGGTTGAAGGAGCTGGAATTGGATTGTCATTTTCAAAATCGCTTATTGAAATGCACAACGGAAATATTTCTGTCGAGTCGGTTGATGGAATTGGAGTAGCTTTTCATGTGGACTTACCCTTTGACCATATTGAGATTACAGAATTAGCTCCGGCTGATCTGGATGTTCACACAAATGCCTGGCAGGAAGATGTTTTTGAGAGTCAGGAGGTTCATGAGCTTGAAAATAAAGGCAAATATCTTACTATCGTTATTGTTGAAGATAATATCGACTTGCGCACATTTCTTAAAGGTGCCTTATCCGGATTGTATAATTGCTATGAAGCCGGTGATGGTAAGGAAGGTTATGAGATAATAACCAAAACGATACCAGATATTATTATTTCGGATGTTGTTATGCCCAAAATGGATGGCTACGAGTTGTGTGAAAAAGTGAAGGAAAATGGCAAAACCTGTCATATTCCGATCATTCTTTTAACCGCCAACAATGCTTCTGACCATGTTGTTGCTGGTTACAAGCGCGGAGCCGATGCCTATGTGACCAAACCTTTTGATATGAGTATCATCAAGGCGCAAATTTCCCGGCTGATCAAAAATCGGGAACTCATCAGGGAAAAATACATGACACAAAATTTCATGGTCGAAGTCTCCCAATCCAACCTTTCGAAAGATGATGAGTTTATTGTAAAACTTCGCCAGTTGTTGGAGGATAATCTTTCTGAAAGTGATTTCAATGTAAAGAAACTTTCAGAAGATTTAAATATAAGTACGACCCATCTGTACCGCAAACTGAAAGCGCTCACAGGCCTTTCTCCTGTTGAGTTCATAAGGGTTTTCAAACTACAGAAGGCATGCGAGATGCTTTCGAACACCAACTACTCAATCAAAGAAATTGGGTATGGCCTTGGTTTTAATAATTTATCCTATTTCGTTAAGTGCTTTAGAGAACAATTTGGCATTACGCCTTCATCCTTTCGGCAAAATGGTTTGCCTGATCAGACGAAAATTGATAACACAAATCAATCAGTAATGTCATAAATTAACCTCTTTTAACACTTATTGCCCCCTATGCCGCCAAATTGAGCCAGAGGCCAATTTATGTGTAATTCTTGAATTTTGATTTTTGATACATTTGTCCGTTCATAAATCCATTTCACATTGTATTATTCAATATTTATTGATTTATAAAAAATGACAAAGAATAAACTACTAATCTTAACCGCCTTATGTTTGCTGGTGTTTTTTGGTTGCCAGAAAGAGTTGGACGATAAATATGTTCGTCCCGAATGGCTTGCCGGGAAACTCTACACGCAAATAAAAACTATTCCAGAACTTTCGACTTTTGCCGATTTGCTTCATGTATCGGGCTATGATACAATTATTGATGTTTCTGGTAGTTACACCGTTTTTGCTCCATCTAATGATGCTTTCAAAACGTATTTTCAGGAAAACTCGAAATATAAATCAGTTGCTGATATACCGAAGGCGGAAGTTAACAAGCTTGTAAAATACCATTTGGTACAAAATCCATGGAGTAAGAAGCAACTCCGTTCGCTGGATATATACGGATGGATTGATACCCTTGACCTTCGAAATAATTTACCCAAAGGCTTCAAGCGCGAAACGCTGTTGCTTGGCAAGAACCAAAAATATGGTGTGGCCTGGAGTAAATACAGAAAAGTGAACAGTACATTAAAACGCACCAATATTATCGATTCAACTCAAACCAGTTGGACCAGACGTGTATTTACTGATTCCCGAAAATTTTCTCCCATTTTCTTTAAAGAGTATTTTGATATTTATGATTTGGCAACTACTGATTATACCTTTTATTTTGGTCGCCAGTTTGATAATATAAGTGACCTCTACTATAGCAACGGAAAGATTGTAGGTGAAGGTGTTTTTGCTGAAAACGGTTTTGTTTATGTTATCGATAGGGTAGCTCAACCGCTTCTGAATGGAGTTGAAATCTTAACCGACAAAACCAAACCCAATTCATACACATCGTATTTAAATTTGGTTAATCTTTTTTCCCAAATGGAATACAACGAGCAGGCTACTAACAAGCAGCCTGGTGCAGAACAGGGTTTGAAAGTTGATTCACTTTTCAATTTAACTTATCCTCAGCTGGTATTCGACATTAACAGCGAAAAAACGAAACCACCAAAAGGGGTATTTGGTTTGCCGGGCAATGTTACAATTCGCTATCATCATGGAATTGTTGCTCCAACCAATGAAGCATTGAACCAATTGGTCAGTCAGTATCTGGCAGGTGGAAATAACTGGGGAAGTTTGGATGCTGCTCCTGAAAATATAAAACGAATCATTGCTAATTCTAGTCTCTCTATTAATCCTGTTTACTTGTCGGATGTTAAGAAAGGCTTTATAAACGGAGAAGCTGATATTATTACAATTGATGAATCGAGTATTGTACAGAAACAATATGGAAGCAATTGTACTTTCATAGGTGTAAATAAACCCATTGTACCACGCGCCTTCAGTAGTGTTGCTGGTCCGGTATATACACGTAAAGGTTTTTCAAAAGTGATGTATGCCATCGAAAAGTCGGGTTTACTTTCAGCTCTAAAAAGGAAAGATGCCAATTATTCGTTTTTTGTAGAGTCCGATCAATCCACTTCTGCCGACTCGTCGTTTTTTTACGAACCTTTATCAGAGCGTTTTACTGCCGTTACCATGTATCCATCAATCAGGCAAACGACCCTTTCTAACGAAGATTTACGTACACTATTTCTAAATCACATCGGAATAGCACAACCTAAAGGTATAGCCAAGAAGGAATTCATCAAAACCTTGGGTGGAAATTATCTGACCATTGACAATGTTTCTAAAGAAGTTAAAGGAACAGCAGCATCAACATACGGTTATCGCGGGGTCAAAGAAGTTAAAGTAATTCCCAGGAAAATCAGTACAAATTCTGATAACGGATCAACTTATGAAATTGACAACTGGTTCACTTTTGGATCAAACGATATGTTTTCAACCATTTCAAGCCGGTTCCCTAAATTTCAGGCATTGATTAAAAAAGCTGGTTTGACTCAGGATAAATTATTTAGATATAGTTTCATGTCAGACAATCAGAATTATACGGTATTTGCACCAAGCGATTCTGTATTGAATGTCACCAATCTGGATAACCTCACTCAAAAGGAACTGCAGAATTTTGTTATGATGCATTTTGTTCAGGGTGATGTGATTTTTACAGATGGTAACAAACAGGAGGCCTACTACGAAACTGCTCGTATCGATGAAAGCTCTACGGCTTATGTGACCAACAATTCATCAATCAGGATCATACCGGGAATTGATAAAATTACCATTCCTTCCAAAAACGGAAGTCCTGCTGTTGTAATTAATCTATCAGAGAAATCAAATATACTGACTGCAATAAATCTGAGTAGTACCGGCACCGAGGCTTTTGCCACTGTGGTGAACAACGGTGTTGTGCATGAAATAAAGACAGTATTAAGGTTCGAGAACGTAGACAATAAATAAACAACCAGCTAAATAATAGAACATTTTAAACCAAAGGTTTTTGAACACATGAAAAAAATCAAAAATATCATCATTCTGATCCTAGCACTTTTCTGCTTCGTCGGGGCTTACTCCCAGACTAAAATGATTGTACGCGGAAAGGTAATCGATCAGAAGGATAAATCGGCGGTTGTTGGCGCAACAATTGTTGAATCGGATAAGGATAACCGCGTAGTAAACGGAGTTATCACCGATATGGACGGAAACTTTGTTTATGAAATGAAGAATCCGGCGAATACTATGAAGGTTACTGTAATTGGTTATCAAACAAAACCGTTTAAACCGGTTGCAGGAAAATCAGTAGTTATCGAACTTGTTTCCTCTGATATTGAGCTGGATGCTGTTACCATAACTGCAAAAGCAAAGTCTGATAACCAGCTGACCAATATTGATGATCGTGACAATGCATCGTCACGTGTAAAGATTGACTTGATGGAAATGAAAGATCAGGGTATTACTTCAGCTGCTGATGCGCTGCAAGGAAAAGTTTCCGGATTGGACATCATTAGTGCCTCTGGTGACCCGGGTTCTGGTTCGCAGATCGTAATCCGTGGTTTGAGTTCCATGGGTAACAACAAACCATTGATTGTTATCGACGGTATTCCGCAGGACAATGTATCTTCAAGTTTCGACCTTAGTTCGGCGGACTCTGAAGACATCAGTAACATGATCAATATTGCACTTCAGGATATTAAATCCATTGAGGTATTGAAAGATGCTGCTTCAACTGCTATTTACGGTTCAAAGGGTGCCGATGGGGTATTGCTCATCGAAACACACCGCGGACGTATGGGTAAAGTGCAGTTCGATTACCAGTACAAAAACAGTATGAACTTTCAGCCAGCAGCCATCCCGATGTTGAATGGTGATGAATATGTAATGTTGCAGTTGGAAGAATGGCACAACAGTAAAGGTGTTTTCACTATCCCTTCTGAAATTGCTTACGATAAAGATTATTTCGATTTTTACAACTATTCGGCCAATACCGACTGGTTGGGCGCTATAACCCAAAACTCGGTGACTCACGACCATTATTTTAAAATCTCGGGTGGGGGCGAAAAAACAAGGTATTTTACTTCATTCAGTTATGTCGACGAAGGTGGTACTACAATCAATACGGGTTCAAAACGTTTTTCAACCCGTGTTAATCTCGACTATTTCCTTTCCAAGAAATTGTTGTTTACCGTACAGTTTAACTACGCCAACAATAAGATTGACGGAAATATAGAAATTGATGGCCGTAATATTCGCCAGATGGCCTATATTAAAGCGCCAAACATGAGTATTTACGAATATGATGCTGCAGGTAAACTTACCGGCGAATATTTTAATCCGATAAACAATTACCAGGGAAATGGGTACAGTTTTTTTAACCCGGTGGCAGTTGCGAAATTGGGTAAAAATGACCGTAGTGAAAACCAGTTGGAAAACACATTCCGTTTGAAATATAACATCACCGACTGGTTGATCTTTAAAGAAACAGTATCGTTTCAGTACGGTGGAACAAAATTCAGTAATTTCTTGCCTTACAATGCGGTAGGATCCGATTGGATCGCGTGGACTGTAAATAAGGCTGAAGAATCGAACAATCAGAATTCATCTATAAAATCAGAGAGTCAGCTTATATATGATGTTCCGTTTAAGTCCGAAGATCATGTGATGTCAGGAACGTTTTCATGGATCACCAATCAATCAAGCTACGAATGGATGAATATTCAAAGTAACCGTACCCCGAGTACCAGTGTTCAGGATCCTGCTATTGCAGCGCAAATTAACTGGATTGGTTCAGGAACAGGTCAAAATCGCGACTTGGGTGCCTTGGCAAACTGGAACTACAAATACAAAGACCGCTATATGTTGCAGACTATTCTAAGGGCTGATGCCAACTCATCGTTTGGGATTAGTAATCGTTGGGGTCTGTTCAAAGGTGTATCATTGGGTTGGCGCTTTTCTGATGAACCTATTCTTGCGAATTGGGATAGCTGGATGAGCGAGTGTATGCTGCGCGCCAGTTGGGGAACTTCAGGTCGTCCTCCGGGCGATCCATATGCACGTTTTGCTTCATACATTACATCGGGTACTGGTAACTACATTGTTAACCCTGCTATTGCTCCTAATGCAATACAGCTCGATAACCTCAAATGGGAGAGTATTTCGTCAACAGACTTTGGTTTGGAGTTAAACCTGTTTAAAGATCGTTTCTTTATTGAAGGTGATATTTACAATAAAGTTACCTCTGACCTTTTGTTCAAAGATTATAATATTCCAACTTCATCAGGGTTTAATCAGCTTAAATTTTTGAATGGTGGTGAGATGGTAAATAAGGGCTGGGAGCTGATGATGAACTACAAAATTGTTCGGACAAAAGACTGGATGGTTTCAGTTGATTTCAATACATCACAAAACATCAATGCATTTACCAAACTACCTGAAAATTTCAATACCGAAAAATCTACTTCAATTGGAAACGGTGAATATCCTCGCCGTGTGGTTGAAGGTGAACCAATCGGTTCATTCTTTGGGTTCCGTTATCAGGGAGTATATGCGACTGATGCTGATGCAATTGCTGTTGATGCTGAAGGCAACAAAATTTATGACAGTGAACACAATCCGGTTCCTTTAACTTACAAGGGTACTTATATATTTAAAGGTGGTGACGCCAAATACGAAGATATCAATAAGGATGGTAAAATCGACTTGAACGATGTGGTGTACATTGGCGACTCGAACCCAGACTTTATTGGTGGTTTCGGAACATCGTTCCGCTACAAAAACTGGGATCTCTCGTTTAGCTTTCATTACCGCATTGGTTTCGATATCATCAATATGATTGCTCTGCAAACTGAAGGTATGGATGGTCGTAACAATCAGAGTAAGGCCGTGCTAAACCGTTGGAGAACTGAGGGTCAAAATCAGCCAGGTTTATTGCCTCGTGCCTACATGGATCATCCTGCCAATAACCTGGGATCGGATCGTTATGTGGAGGCCGGTGACTTTATGCGTTTGAACAATGTGAAATTCGGGTATCAGTTTAGCCAGGAGCTTTGCCGCAAACTCAATCTGCAAAGTGCCAGCTTCTCTTTGAGTGCGCGTAAATTATTCACATTTACCAACTATTCCGGTCAGGATCCTGAAGTAGGACAAAATGCTGCTGATCCGTTCTGGATTGGTGCAGATTATGCCAATACGCCTCCTCCAAGAATGGTAACCCTTAGTTTGTCAGTAGGATTTTAATTAGAACGAACATGAAAAAGATATTTAAACTACGATTTATATTGGTGCTTCTGGCACTAAGCTTTCAATTCTCCTGTTCCGATTTTCTGGAGCTGATACCTCCGGATGGTTTGGTTCGAGAAGAATTCTGGAAAACCAAAGAAGACGTTGAAGCTGTTTTAATGGCGGCTTATCAATCGTCAGCAGCTATGGATGGCAACCTTTTCGTTTATGGCGAAGCTCGTGGCGACATGGTTGAGGCCGATTACAGCCTGGGTTCGGGTGAACGAAATATGATGGAAAGCAATATTTATCCGGATAACGGGTATTGCAATTGGGCATCATTTTATAAAGTAATTAATTACTGTAATGATGTAATTAAAAATGCACCTGAAGTCCAGAAAATCGATAATACATTTACTGAATTTCAGCTTAAAGGATTGATGGCCGAAGCATATTGGCTGCGGGGTCTGAATTACTTTTACCTGGTTCGTATTTTTAAAGATGTTCCTTTGGTTCTAACTCCATCAGAAACTGATGGTGCTGATTTTTACCCGACGGTTACCAAAGGCGAAGATGTTTTAACCTCGGTACTTAAAGATTTGAATGAATATCGTCAGTTTGCTACTGATGGATACAAAACATTGGATGAAGTGAAGGGGCGAGCAACTAAAGCTGCATTTGATGCCTTATTGGCCGATATATCGCTTTGGAATTTTGACTACGCCAAGACCATTGAATATTGCAACCGGCTTATTTCAAATAAAGAATTTGTGTTGATGCCAGGTACACGTTGGTTTGAAATCTTTTATCCGGGAAATTCACTGGAGAGTATTTTCGAGTTTCAGTTTGAAGATAAATACAACCAGAAAAACGGTACGTACGGAAAAACCAACCGCAACAGCCATCAGTTTGACCCAAGTCCTCGTGCCGAGGAGCTATTTGCACGTAAGTATGCGGTGGAATTGACCCGTGGCGAAGATGTTTCGATTACAAAACTTAGTGAAGACGATTACCTGATCTGGAAATATGTTGGTCGTGCTCCTGATGGAAAAACTGAACGTACAGGTGCTGACCAGAGCAGTTGCAACTGGATTGTTTACCGTTTAGCTGATATTTATTTAATGAAAGCTGAAGCTTTGTCGCAATTAAGCCGCTTTCCTGAAGCACTTGATGTTTTGAATACCATTCGGGAAAGGGCAAATATGCCACAAATTTCGGTTGGTAGTTCTCCTATATTATTTGAAGATGCCATTATGGAAGAACGTGCTTTGGAGCTGGCTTTCGAAGGAAAACGTTGGTTCGATTTGCTCCGCATGGGACGTCGTAACAACTATGCACGTAAAGATAAGTTGGTTGAAATCATTATAAAGAATGTGCCTTCAACACAAAAGAGAATTTTATCTGCAAAACTGACAAATCCTCTGGGTTGGTATATGCCAATCTACAAAACAGAAATTGAGCGTAACAAAAATCTGGTTCAAAATCCTTATTATCAATTCTAAGCAATGAAGAAAATTTCAATCATACTAGGTTTATTGATTGTTCTGTCCCTGCAGTATTCATGTAAAAAATCACCTGTTACTGCCGGATTCGAAGACATGGAACAATTCACCATTTATGACTACCTGGTTCAGAACGAGAAAGATTATTCAAGTTTTCTTTCTATCCTGAAAGCAGGAGGTCTTGAAAAGACTCTGAGTGCCTATAATCCAAACGGTATTGACTATACACTATTTGTTCCGGACAATAAGGCGGTTGAACAGTTTGTTAAGGACAATGGACAGTTTACTTCATTGGATGCTATTTTGAAAGATAAAGCATACGTTGAGGCTTTGGCACGCTACCATGTGGTTAATCTGGGAACCAGTTCTTACGAGTTTCCTTTTGGTACATTTTCGGAACCAACACTCTCTGGCGACTATCTGAATGTGAACTTTATCTTAGCCAAGGATACTACCTATTATAAGATTAACAATCAGGCTAGTGTAACCAAGGCAAATGTTGACCTTTCGAACGGCTATGTTCATGTAATTGGAACTATGCTAAAACCGATTACTTTAAATAGCTACGATTGGCTAAAACAAAATTCTGCTTATTCTATTTTGGCATCAGCCATTGAAAACACAGGTTGGAATAAAACAATTGATGTGGATATGAAATTAAAGGATCAGCCACTAAAGCCATTTACTATGCTGGTTGAGCCGGATGCCATCTTTAAGAAGAGAAACATCAATTCATTTGCTGATTTGGCCAAATTGATTAGCCCGGACCGGACAGATTACACCAATGCTAGCAATCCACTGAATTTATTTGTTGGTTACCATATGTTGGCCGAAAGTAAGTTCCTTGATGACTTACAGGGAAAGGCAACCAATTACAATACTTTTGCCGACGTGCCTGTCACCATTAATGGAGTAGGTTTAGATATTGTAATTAATAAGGGAAAAGAAGAATTTATCGAAGGAAAAGATACGATTGATTATATCGGTCTTGACTACGATGCAAGTAATGTAATCACTCAAAGTGGAGGTATTCATTTTATCGATCAGATTATGAAACCTCAGATTCCATCGAGGGCAATTGTAACTTTCGAGTTTTACGAAGAATTGGCACTGGATGAATACCGTAGAAAAGGTGGTTCATTTTTGATTGAAAACGAAAAGCTATTGGACTACGTAAAGTGGTCAGGTGCTAAACTTTTCTACGTAAAATCAAATGATGACTCGGAACGTTCCTGGGGTAAAGATTATCTTTTGATTGATGGTGACTTTACCATTTCCTATCAGCTACCAAAAATCATTCAGGGCAAATACAATGTATTTTTTCAGGCTGACGCTTTCAGTTCAGCAAATGCTTTGGTTGAACTATTTGTTGATGGTAATAAGTTAGGTGGACTTATCGATTTAACAAAAGGTGGTAGTTCAACTTATCCTTATGCCTCAGTTAAGGTTGGTACTATCGACTTTAAAAAATATGCAGGGCATACCATTACAGTTAAATCCCTTATTCCCGGTAGGCTAAAATGGGATTACATCAGATTCGAACCTTTATAAACTATACTAATGAGATCTAAAATTGGCATAATAATCATAGCTTTCGTCTTTTCATTGATTGGTTGTACCGATACATGGGATGAACACTATAATAAGCAACCCGAAACCATTAATATGAATGTTTGGGATGCAATCAAGGGCAAAAGTGAACTGTCGCGTTTTGTTGAGTTGATGGTGAAGTACAAATACGATACCCTCTTTTTAACAAACGACACCTATACCATTTTTGCTCCGGATAACGCAGCGATCGAAAAACTGATGAAAACTGAAGATATTGGTACTACTATCTTGAACTACCATATATCTCAGCACTACATTAAACCTGTTGATATACAAGGTAAACGTAAATTACAGACTTTAGCTGAGAAGTATTCTACTTTCGAGAATATCAGTGGGAAACCAACTATTGATGGTATCGTGTTGAAAGAAGAAAGTCCGCTGTATATCAATGGTAAGTTCTTTGTAATGGGTGAAGTGGCAACTCCAAAACTAAATTTGTATGAGTATTTTACCAAGAGTTTACCTTATCTGAAAACATACATCGATAAGGAAGATTCAGTAATTCTGGATAAAGAAAAAAGTAGACCAATTGGTTTTGATGATAAAGGGAACACCGTCTACGATTCAGTTTCAGTTAAGGTTAATCTATTTGAGTTGTACTATTTCCCTGTATCGGAAGAATTCCGCAACTGGACAGCAACTTTCGCATTTCCAAAGAAAACTACCTACGAAAACGGACTTACCGTTATGGCTGGTAAATTAGGAGGTAATTTTCACGATTACAAGGATATACCTGTGAAATGGCAGGAAGAAGTTCTTATTCCTCATTTAATTAAGCATGGTACCTTTTTAAATATGCTTGAACCCAACGAATTTTTAACCACAGCGGTTCTCACCAAAAAGAAAAAATACAACATGGTGAATATTCTGGGTGATAGTATTGTTTGTAACTACGTCCCAACTGACAAGTATTTGGCCAGTAATGGAGTACAATACGATTATCAGAACTTCGAAATTCCGGATTCACTTTTTTCAGGCTCTGAAAAGTATGAGGGAGAGTGGTTAGCTTATCAAACCGGAGTAAATAAATATGCCTGGAAAAAGAACGTAACAGTTGCCTTTACTTCATTTTTCGAAGTACAGAAAACTTTAGTGAAAGGTCAGGCATCAAATGATTCAATCTTAATAGTAAACTTTACCAAAGGATACACTGGTACCTACAAAGTACAGTTCAATGTGCGAAACCTGTTCCCACGTAAATATCGGATGGTGGTTAGTACACATATGGACATTGGTGGTATTTACGACATTTATGTCAATAATCAGCTTGTGAAAACTTTCGATTATTACGACTATGTAACCTCAAGAGGTTTACTTAAGAGTGTTACCGGAACTACTTTCGTTCCTAAGGGCCGATATAATAAGTTTGACTTCTGGGTAGAAAATATCACTGATTATGGCAGGCCAAACATCCGGTTTGAATACAAAGGACCAGGAAGAGCCCCTGGAAACGGATTGGCAATTGATCTCATTGAATTCATTCCAGCCAATTAATTTTAAATAAACCAGCTAACCAAATTTGTTTGTCGGAAGATAACGAAATATAATTTTCACGGATGAAACGAGCATTTAATATACAAATCAATAGTAATCGAATGAATAACGATTCAAAAATGCAGGACATTCAAAAATTTAGCTTCAGCACTATTTCGAATGAAATATTCTGTCCGACAAACCTGGTCTCAATCTATAAAAAGAAAATTGATACAATGATTAATAACCTATTTACCATTGCACCCTGGAAGAAAGCTTTTCTTATTGTTCCTGTGCTGCTTATAAGTTTCTTTTCTTCGCAGGCACAAAGCAATATAGCACAAGACTCGATTCTAGTGAAAGGAGTAGTTGTTTCAGGAACCAATACTCCGCTATCGAACATCACTATTAGTATTGAAGGCTCCCGGCAGTTACCGGTTGTTACAAACGATGCCGGTGAATTTACAATTAAGTCAAGTACGGGCGACAATTGGATTATTATTTCACCTGTTAGTGATTTTAAAACTAAAAGAGTATTTCTTAATAATCGTAATTCATTAAAGGTTTATTTAACTAACAATGATTTATCATCAGGCGATGATCCTTTAACAGTTCTTTCTCAGAAGAGAATCAAGAAGGACATGGTTTCTTCTTATTCTGATGTGAAAACTGGTGGCAGTTACAAAACCTCGGCTTTTTCGGTTGATGAATTTATGCAGGGGAAAGTCCCCGGAATGAATGTAGTTAGAAGAGAAGGTGCTCCGGGCACCGGTGCCGTTCCTTTTCTTCGTGGCATAAACTCCTTGAATGCCAATAACCAACCTCTATATATTATCGACGGTATTCCGATGGAAACACCAGGTCTATTTGGTTCCAGTATGGAAGGTTTCGCCTACGATCCCTTATTGGCAGTAAATATGCACGATATTTCGAACGTAACCATTGTTAAAGATCCTACCATTACCTCTGTTTACGGATCGAAAGCATCGAATGGCGTTATATTTATCGAAACACTTGACCCAAGTTCTACTCAGACATCTATCGATGTTGATTTACGCTCAGGGTATTCTCTTGCTCCTTCAAACTTTATTCCTCAGCTTAATGCCGGTCAGCATAAAACACTGGTCAATGAAGGGCTTTTTTCTTCAGGTTTAAATGAAGAGGTTATTCGTTACAATTATCCAAATTTATTCCTCACTAAAGACGATGAACGATTTATCGATTATCAGCACAATACCGACTGGCAGGACAAAATTTTCGATAATGCGATGTTTACCAACCTTAATTTGAGAGTAAAAGGGGGAGATGCAATTGCCCGTTATGGTCTTTCTTTTGGTTACACAACCAGCGATGGAATTATTAAAACTACTGGTTACGATAGCTATAACCTCCGGTTTGTGAGCCGTTTGAATATTTTTACCTGGTTAAGAATGAATGCCGGTGTATCGTTAAATTACAACACATCGAACATGAAAGAGTCGGCTAAGTTTGCTGAAACAAATCCAATTCTTGCAGCTCTGAACAAATCGCCTTTGCTTAATCCTTATCAGTACGATCTGGAAGGTAATATGCTTACTGCTTTAAGTGAGGTTGATGAATTAGGCGGAAGTAATCCTGTTGCTATTATAAATAAATACAAGGCTAAAAATACCAACTACCATTTCATTTCGACAATGGGTTTTGAAGTAACACTCCGTAAAAACTTAATGTTGAATACCAATTTTGGTTTAACTTATAACGCACTGAAAGAGCAGATCTTTATGCCAAACCACGGTATGGCTCACTATTACAATAACGAAGCTCACAATGTGGCCAAGGCAACCAATAATTACCTTTTATCATTCTACAACAATACGTATTTGTCGTATAAGAAAATCTTCAATAAGGTTCATAGTTTGACTTCGAGCACGGGTTTAAATATTCTGACAAACACCTACCAGCTCGACTGGGGTTTAACGATGAATGCGCACGAAAATGATGAATACCAGTCGTTACAGGATGGTACAAACAATCTTCGCCGTATCGGTGGCGAGAATCGTAACTGGAACTGGATGTCGTTGTATGAAAATGTGAACTATGCTTTTAAAGATAAATATTTGGTTACAGCAAGTCTCTCGCTCGATGGTTCTTCCAGGGTGGGTGATGAAGCAATAAATACCATCAAAGTTGGTGGTAATCCACTTGGTTTATTCTATTCGGCTGGCGTCGGCTGGCGTTTGTCAAGCGAATCTTTCATGAATACTATCGGATGGATTGATGAACTGAAACTAAGAGCTTCTTACGGTAAATCTGGTAATGATGATATCGGTGAATCAAATTCATCGGATTACTATAAAGCTGTTAGGTTCCGCGAAACTGTAGGACTTTATCCGGCTATCATTGCAAACAAAGAACTTAGCTACGAAACTGTTTCACAACTTAACACAGGTATTGATGCAGCACTTTGGGGAAGCCGCGTTAGAGCAACTATTGATATTTTTAATTCTACTACCAACGATATGTTGATTCTTACACCAATGAAGTCCTATCTGGGGTATAGTTTCCGTCCGGAGAATGGTGGAAAAATGAATAACACCGGTGTTGAGTTTAGTACAACCATTCGCGTGGTTGATGGCAGATCATTTAAATGGGATGTTCAGGCTAATGTAACTAAACTGAAAAATGAAATAACTGAGTTAAATGGTGATAAACTAATTACTCAAATTGATGGTGGTGAAGTTGTAAATATGGTTGGTGAGGCTGCCAATAGTTTTTACGGATACTTATTTGATGGTGTGTACAGTTCGTCTGCCGAAGCTTCAAGTGCCAACCTGATGAATGAGAAACTGGTTAAATATAAAGCTGGTGATGCCAAATTTATTGACTTGTCCGGCCCTGCAGGATCTCCAGATGGAATTATTAATCAGTACGATAAAACAACCTTAGGTTCTTCCATGCCTGATCTTTACGGTGGACTCCAGAATACATTCACGTATAAAAGATGGATTCTGGATACTTACATCAATGTTGTTTCTGGCAATGAAGTATTCAACTATGTTCGTTACAAGAATGAGGCTATGACTGGTATGGAAAATCAGAGCGCCAGCGTATTAAACAGATGGCAGAATGAAGGACAGGTAACTTACATGCCTCGGGCCTTATGGAACGACCCGGTTGGCAATTCAGCATTCTCGTCACGTTGGATTGAAGACGGTTCGTATCTGCGCGTTCAGAACATTTCTTTAGCCTATAAAATTCCAAATAAATTCCTGCAATTCAGGAATGCAGAGTTTTATATATCGGCTAATAACGTTCTAACTCTTTCGAAATATTTAGGTTACGATCCTGAATTTGCGACTTCCTATTCTCATGCAGAACAGGGTGTAGATTATGGACAAACCCCACAGGCGCGTCAATTTATTATTGGAATTAAACTTGGATTGTAAAATTTTTATAAATATAGATCATGCTTAAAAATCTGAAATATTCCGTAATTATCATTTCAACGCTGATTTCGATGGTGATTCTGCCGTCGTGCAACGATTTTCTGAATCCGGAGCAAGACCTGAATATTACCCAGGATCAGTTATTTGATGATTGGTATGAATATCGTGCTGTTGCCATGGGCTTATATGGTTTGCAACAAGATCTTGCCGAACAACTTGTTGTTCTGGGCGAACTTCGTGCCGACTTACTTAAGGTAACTCCCAATGCTGATGCCGATTTAATTGAAATCTACAATTTTCAGGCTTCGAAAACGAACAAATATGCCGATCCAACTAACTTGTTTAAGTTAATTTCTGCCAGCAATAGTTTTATCCGGACACTGAAAGAAAAACATCCGGAGGTACTCGATAAAAAAGCGGCCATTTCCAACTATGATAAATTGTATGGAGAAGCACTTTGTATGCGCGCCTGGGCTTATTTTAATGCTGTACGTATTTACGGTAAAGTTCCGGTCATTCACGAGTCACTTACTTCTGTTGGCGAGATTGATGAATATTTGAACTCATCTTCAACCTATGTCGATAAAATTAACATTGTTTTCGGGAAAGATGGTTTCCATAACGATACCACTTACAACAAACCAATTACCCTTCAAAAACAGTTCTATGATTTAGATATGGTAATTCGGGTATTTACCAAACAGCTTGAAGAGGAAATAAAAATTATTGACGGTGTGCCTACAGTGGGTGTAAACCATTACATCGACAACAATGACAAATCGTGGGAAATTACCGTTTGGAATACTTTCGCATGGCATGCACTTTTGGGCCAGATGTACCTGACTCAGGGCGATTTTACCAAGTCGGCAAACCATTTAAATGCCATTGCATTTACCACTTCCGACAATTACCGTTACCAGCTCGATCAAAGTTTTGCTTTAACAGCCTGGAGGAATATATTTACAGGAATAGATAGCAGGGAACATATTTACACCTTGTGGTTTAATAAAGCCAATCAGCAACAAAACGATTTTCAGCGTTTATTCGAGCCATTTGAACCACATGATTTTATGTTGAAACCAACCAAAGTTGCAATCGATCTCTGGGAAACAAACTGGAGAGGATATAATTTAATTATCAATCAAACAAAACCTTCGTTAACAGTGTTAGACAAAAATAGACGTGGTTTTCCTGCTGATTACTATCGAGGTTTTGGATCTTCATATGTTTATGCTAAGGATGGTGAGGTTCTTTCAGGTTCTTACCTGAATGGCATGTTAGCATCAAAAATGGAGAATGATTATCGAACAGCTACTTCATTAATGGCGGGTTATGATACAGTCGTATTCAAGTATTCCATTAATAAAGATCGATACGATCAGGATGCTAACTTCATTGTTTACCGCGCTGGAGGTATACAGCTTTATTTGGCTGAAGTATATACATGGTGGGCTTTCATGCGTAATGGTATTTTATCGACTTTTACAACAAACGCTGTGGATATCGTTAATGATGGTAGTAATTATGATCCTATTAATACCCGTCGTCAATTGGGTATTCGTGGACGTGTTGGTTACACCGGAACTTACGATGGGTTGCAGGTTGGTAATATCAATTACAAGCATAATCCTTATACCAACGAAGTAATTGGTTATACTGATTTAACTGGCAACTTGTTGGCGAAACAGTTGTATCTCGAAGAACTTATTATGGATGAAAGAGGCCGTGAACTTGCTTTCGAGGGCGAACGCTTTTACGACCTGATCCGCGTGGCTAAACGCAGAAATGATCCTTCTTTCCTTGCAAAGAAGGTTTCTGCAAAATTCCCTGCCGGCCAGAAACAGGCAATCTACAACAAACTACTTGTTGAAAAGAATTGGTACATTAATGTATTTGACTAATCAAGTTTTTAATGGATAAAGTTGAATTGGTAATCTGATCTTTTTTCAGGTTACCAATTTTTTTTATTTCCTTTAGCTAACGGCCCAAAATATGAGTTATGAAAAACCAACTAATACTACTTATTCTTCTGTTTCTTTCGCTGAATTCTTTCTGCCTGTCAGCTCAAACTCCTTTTTCCAAAGGTGTAAATCTGACGAATTGGTTTCAGTCCGGAAATGTTCGCCAAATCCAGTTTGCTAAATACACAAAACAAGATTTTATCCGGATTAAAGGTTTGGGTTGTGACGTGATCCGTCTGCCCATTAACCTGCATTTCATGACTAACGGAGCTCCGGATTACGTGATCGATCCCTTGTTTTTCGATTTTATGGATCAGGTTGTTGATTGGGCCGAAGAACTTCAGATTCATTTACTGCTCGATAATCACACCTTCGATCCGAATGAAAATACGGATCCTTCAGTGGAAGCTATTCTACTAAAAGTGTGGCCGCAAATGGCTGAGCATTTCAAAAGCCGGTCGAACTACGTTTATTACGAAGTCTTGAACGAACCTCATGGAATAACTACTGCTGTGTGGTGTCAGATTCAACAAAAGGTAATTAATGCCATCAGGCTTATCGATACCAAGCATACAATTGTGGTTGGACCTTCGGGTTTTAACAGTTACACCGAGCTCAAGAACATGCCAGTTTATGCCGACAATAACCTGATTTATACTTTTCATTTTTACGATCCGTTTATGTTTACGCACCAGGGTGCCACATGGACAAGTTACATGCAGGACCTTGCCAATATTCCTTTCCCATACAATGCGGCAACCATGCCGGCCACACCTGCAAGTGCAAAGGGAACCTGGGTCGAAAGTTCGTTGGCTGGCTACAAAACCGATGGTACAGTGGCCAAAGTAAAACAACTAATCGATATTGCTGTGAGTTTCAAAACCAGCCGCAATGTGAAATTATTTTGTGGTGAGTTTGGCGTTTATATTCCCAATAGTCCTCATACCGACAGGGTTTATTGGTACGATGTGGTTCGGAAATACCTGGAAGAAAAGGCAATTACCTGGACGATCTGGGATTATCAGGGTGGATTTGGCTTGTTCGAAAAAGGAAGCAGCGAATTGTTTGATTACGATCTGGACACCGAGATACTGAAAAGCCTGAATTTTACAATTCCGGAACAGAAAGAATTTACAATCGTGGCGGATACCAAACCCTTCGATATTTATACCGATTACATTGGCCAGTCCATTTTCGAATCAGGAATTGCCGGAAAGGGAATCATCGATTATTATTCATCGGCATTTCAAAACGGAAAATATTCCATCTATTGGACCGGAAGCGATCAGTATGCTGGTCCGGGATTCGACTTTAAACCTGATAAAGACTTGTCGAAGCTGCTTGCAAACAACTATGAGTTAGACTTTTGGGTGAAGGGCGATTCGCCCAATACAAAATTCGAGATAAGGTTTGTCGATTCGAAATCGTCTGTTGCCGGCGACCACCCATGGCGGATTAGTTATACCATCGATCAGACCAAAGTTACCTGGAACGGAACATGGCAGCACATTAAAATTCCACTCAAAAGTTTCAAAGAGACTGGTTCATGGGACAATGCGTGGTATAGCCCGGTTGGGAAATTCGATTGGAAAGAAGTCAACCGGTTAGAAATTATTTCGGAATTTAACGCACTGGGTACTCAGAAAATATGGTTCGATGACATGAAGATTAACGGCACCCCCTTAACTTCAATTCACGAAAAGGCTGCTTCATCTCCTTTTCAGGCAAAAGCTTTTCCAAATCCATTTTCCGATGGGCTTACTATCGAGTACCATTTGCCGGTTTCTGCTCGTGTAAACGTTGATATTTATGATTCGAAAGGGCAAAAACTTTGTATTTTGGTTGATCAGCAGGAACAGATTGCCGGAAATCATCAAATAAGGTGGACGCCCAGCGAAAAAGGATTTTCAAAACCAGCGGAAGGTATCTATATTTGTAAAATTACATCTTCAGGAAAAACAGATGTGCTTAAGTTGATAGTACAGAACTAATACACTATAAAATGAAAAAATATATCGCAATTTTTCTAATTGCCTTAACTTTTGCATGTGCTACCGGTGAGAAAGTGGAATGGATAAGTACAACCAACGATCAGGTTTGGGTTTCGAATGCCGGTTTAACAACTGGTACAGTTATGCCGGAAGTTGCGATTCGCATTCCCGTTGATAGTGTCGGTCAGCTTATCGACGGTTTTGGCGGATGTTTTAACGAATTGGGCTGGGATGCTTTGCAAAGCCTTTCGGACGAAAGCAGGCAGTCAGTTTTGAAAAATTTGTTCGATACCATTTCCGGATGCCGGTTTACTATTTTCCGGATGCCTATTGGTGCCAACGATTATGCAGTTGATTGGTACAGCCACAACGAAACTGCTGAAGATTTTGAAATGAAGAATTTTAGCCTTGAGCGCGACAAAAAAAGGTTAATCCCATACATAAAAACAGCGCAGACTTTTATCCCGAATCTTCAGGTTTGGGCATCTCCATGGTGTCCTCCTTCGTGGATGAAAACCAACAATCACTATGCCTGTGCGTCAAATCCGCAGGTCAATGATCTTCCAACTGATCGCCAGGGTGAAGAGATGAAAACTCAGTTCCGAATGGAGCCCAAAGTACTGGACGCTTACGCGCTCTATTTCGGGAAATTTATTCAGGGATATCAGCAGGAAGGTATTGAAATATCGGCGGTTCATGTGCAAAACGAGATGAACTCGTGCCAGAATTTTCCATCGTGCATTTGGAGACCCGAATCATTGGCTACTTTTATTGGCGATTACCTCGGGCCAAAATTTGAAGCTGACGGTCTTAAAACGGATATTTGGTATGGAACAGTGGAACGTCCGCAAATTGAACGGGTAGATACTGTTTTTCTGAATGCAAAAGCTGCAAAATACATCAAAGGAGTTGGATTTCAGTGGGCCGGTAAAGGCGCTATTCCTGAAGTTCACCGCAAATATCCGGAAATGAAACTGATGCAGACCGAAACCGAATGTGGGAATGGCTCAAACGACTGGGCAGCTGCTGAGCATACTTTTGAGTTGATGAAACATTACTTCAAAAACGGTGCAAATGCTTACATGTACTGGAATATGATTTTGGATGAAACCGGGAAAAGCCAATGGGGATGGAAGCAGAATTCCATGATTAGCATAGAAAAAGCTTCAGGGAAAGTGGTATACAATCCGGAGTATTACCTGATGAAACATTTGAGTTACTTTGTTGAACCGGGTTCAAAATATATACCTGTTGGCAGCGACGAAAATTGTCTGGCTTTTGTAAAGGGCAATCAACTGGTGGTATTTTATTACAATGCCGGTGATGCAGGAAAAGAAACCAGTTTTGTCGTGGGTAAGAAGGTGGTAAAAGTTAATCTGAAGCCAAAATCATTCAATACATTTAAACTGGAAATATAGGTTATACGAAGTTTATCCGCAATAATTCCAACTGTTTTCAGTTTATTAGAAGTCAAAATCTGCCCGATATAAATTACAGCGAATGAGTGAAAATTTACTTTCAATTATTATCCCTGCCTATAACGAAGAGAGAACCATTTACTCGATTCTTTCACGCGTGTCAGAAGTTGAATTAAATGGAAATGTAAAGAAAGAAATCATAGTAGTTAACGATTGTTCCAAAGACCAAACTGCTGCAACTGTTGAGCAGTTTCAGGCAGCAAATCCGGGAGCCAGTATTCGTTTGTTTCATCAGCCGGTGAATATGGGAAAAGGAGCTGCTATTCATCGCGGAATCGAAGAAGCTACCGGTGATTTTCTGATCATTCAGGATGCTGATTTGGAATACGACCCACGCGAATACAACGATTTGCTGAAACCCATACTCGAAGGATTTGCTGATGTGGTTTTCGGTTCACGCTTCTCTGGTGGAAATCCTCACCGTATCCTGTTTTTCTGGCATTCAATCGGGAATAAAATGCTGACCTTTGTGTCGAACATGTTTTGTAACCTGAACCTTACCGACATGGAAACTTGCTACAAATTGTTCCGATCTGAATACATAAAATCGCTGAAGCTGAAAGAAAAGCGTTTTGGATTTGAACCCGAAGTAACGGCCAAAATTGCCAAAATACCCAATGTCCGGATTTATGAAGTAGGTGTTTCGTATTACGGTAGGACCTACGCCGAAGGAAAAAAGATCAACTGGAAAGATGGTCTTCGGGCTTTTTATGTCATTCTGAAATACAATTTATGGGCGAAATAACAAAGACTAATCCTGAAGTGAGCGATGTGTACGGTTATTCGACGCTCGCAAGTATTTCCGGAGCAGATAAGTTTAACCGGTGGATGTACGAAACCATCAAACCGTTCTGCAAAGGAAGGATTCTGGAGATTGGTGGTGGAATCGGAAACATTTCGCAGTGTTTCCTGGCCGATGGCGAAGAACTGGTGGTTACCGAACTGCAAAACGAATATTGCGATATGATCCGGAGCAGATTATCCGGTCATGTAAATTTGAAGGACGTAATTGCTATGGATATTGTTGATCCGGAATTTGATGCGAAATATAAACCATTGTTTGGAACCTTTGATACTGTTTTTGCCCTGAATGTGGTGGAACACATTGCTGACGACCAAAAAGCTATTGCCAATTGCAAGAAACTGTTAAAAAAGGAAGGGCATTTGATCATTTTAGTGCCTGCTTTTCAGTCTATATATAATCATTTCGATACCGCTTTGGGGCATTTCCGACGCTACACTGAAAAAAGTCTGCGCCCAGTTTTTGAGGCTAACCGGCTTTCGGTCATTCACACGCAATATTTCAATCTGATTGGAATTGCAGGGTGGTGGGTCAGTGGCTCGTTGCTCCGGAAAAAGATTATTCCAGAAGGGCAAATGAAATTGTATAACTTCTTTGTTCCGGTTTTCAGGATTATTGATAAAATAACCCGAAAATGGCTGGGATTGAGCGTAGTCATGGTAGGTCGTAACGACAGATAAAACAAATAAAATGAGCAAAGTACAACAATCGGAACTGGGTAAATTGATTAAATACGGCTGGTACTTTCTTTTAGTCGGCTTAATCGTCAATTACATTTACCGTATGGTTTTTCATGCTACTCCGATCGACAAAATCATTGTTGGTTCAGATATGGAAGGCTACTACCAGTACTTGTTTCATTTTTTTGTAAAAGATTGGGAGCTTTTCGATCGGATGCCATGGACAATTCCTTATGGTGAAGGTAAAACTCTGAGTGTGTTTACCTGTGGTTTGGCTATTTTGTGGTCTCCCTTTTTCCTGATAGCGCATCTGATCAGTATTTTTTGCGGGCTTCAGGCTGATGGGAAAACCAATCTGTACTACGGCTTTATTCTTGTTGCTGGCATTGTATACACATACATTGGCTTGGTTTTTCTCTATAAATTACTTCGCAGGTATTTCAATCACAAGACTAGTTTATGGAGCACCTCGCTCTTTTTTCTGGCTACCAATGTTTTTTTCTATTCGGTTTTGTTGGGCGCGGGTATGTCGCATGTGTATTCGTTTACAATGATTTCCATTTATCTGTTTTTTAGCCATCGTTTTGCTGAAAAGCCTTCGCTAAAAAATCTGATCCTATTGGGTATTCCTTTTGCCATTGCTGTTTTAATTCGTCCGACCAATATCATTTCCGGAATCTATCTCTTTATGATGGGTGTATCCAACTGGCAAACCTTGAAGGATAGGTTTCAGTTCTGGCTTAAAAATTATTGGGCAATTCTCGCTTTGCTGGCAATCGGGATCATTGTGTTTATCCCACAAATGGCATATTGGCACTATGTAACAGGTAAGTTTTTGGTGTATTCGTACCAGGAGTATGGATTTCCAAACTGGAAATTGCCAAAATTTGGGATAGTTCTTTTTGGGAAATACAATGGCTGGCTAACTTATACTCCCATCGTCATTTTTGCTTTAACTGGCTTGTTTATTCAGCTCTGGAGAAAACAAATGAACAGTTTGGGAACCTTGCTTATTTTGATTTTTGCTACCTATGTGAACGCCAGCTGGTGGGTGCCAACCTTTAGTGCAGCAGTAGGTCAGCGGGCCATGATCGACTTCTTACCTTTTTTAGCACTTCCTTTGGCATTTGTTGTGAATGGAATTAGGAGCCTGTCCCGGCCGCAACGAATTGGATTCGGCATCATTATCGGGATTTTTATTTTCTACAACATTCAGTTCGGATTCCGCTACGATTCAGGCATGTGGTGGGATTCACCAATGACCTGGACTAAATTCTGGACAACCCTGAAGTTTTAGATTTCGAATAAGTTTGTTTCTGAAATCAAATAATTCGGACGGCGTTTGTTTTCGATGAAGAGTTTTCCAAGGTATTCGCCAATAATTCCGAGCATCAGCAAATTGATGCCACCCACAAACAGTACGCTAATAATTACTGAAGTCCAGCCAGTGATGGCACGGTCGGTGAAAATGTGGATGTAAGCGGCGTAAAGTCCATAAAGGAAAGCCATAAATGCGATAACCGAACCCAGATAAATCGAAATTTTAAGCGGTTTTACACTGAATGCCGTTACTCCGGTACTGGCAAATTTCAGCATCTTTTTGAATGTGTATTTGGTCGTTCCGGCAAAGCGCTCGTTCGCTTTAAACGGCACATTGATTTGCCGAAATCCCATCCACGGAATTATACCCCGGAAGAACAAAAAATTCTCTGGAAAAAGTTTGAGTTGCTTCAGTACTTTTTTGTCAACCAGGCGGAAATCGGCCATGCCGTTTTCGATGTTGACGTCTGATAATTTCCGCATAATCTGGTAGAAAATCCGCGAAGAAATCTTCTTTTGAAACGATATGCTTTCATGATCGTCACGAATGGTATTTACAATCTCGAAACCTTCTTCCCATTTGGCAATCAGTTCGGGAATAACAGCAGGCGGATGTTGTAAATCGGCATCAAGGCTAATGGCACAATCGCCAGTAGCAAAATCGTATCCGGCTTTGAGTGCGTTCTGGTGCCCAAAATTGCGCGAAAATGAAATGTATTTTATTGCAGGGTTTTCTTTAGCCAATGAAAGAATCACTTGATAAGTATTGTCACGACTACCGTCGTTCACGTAAATAATTTCGTATTGGTAGTTTGCAGGCAAAAACTTAATAAGTGTTTGGTTGAAAGTTGTCAGGCCTTCTTCTTCGTTGAAGCAGGGCACAATAACAGATATTTTCTTTCGGCTTTCCATTAATTAGCTTTTATTTTGTAAATATACTTTAATTTGTAAAACAATAATCCCGGGTACTATGGAAGATTTCAGAAGGGGTATTTTGCTGACCCTTGTGTTGAGTTTTGCTGTTTTATTTTTGTTTTTCGGCCCCTTACTGAAGGATCCCAATCAGGTCTATTTTTCACCTTCAGGCGATGGTTTGAAATCGTATGTCGGGGCCATTTACCATTTGGAACACGATACTACGCTTTTCCGCATGAATGCCATGAATTATCCGTATGGCGAAATGGCTTTTTTTACCGATTGCCAGCCCATGATTGTAAATCCTGTCAAGGTTCTAAGCAATTACGGAATCGATTTCAGACCATATATTGTTGGGATAATAAATCTATTTATGCTGCTTTCTATTGTTCTTGGAGCCATTTTTATCTGCCTTATTTTTCTTGAACTGAAAGTCTCGTGGTGGTTTTCGGCTCTGGCTTCAGTCGGAATATGTATGCTTTCCCCGCAGATCGGTCGTTTGGGTGGGCATTTCTCATTAAGCCATTTGATGTGGCTTCCCATGCTTGTTTGGTTGTTAATGCGATTTGATAAAAACAAGGCTTATTGGCTTTCTTTAGTTATTGGTCTGGTAACTTTTCTGGCGGCCGGTATGCACATGTACTTTTTTGCCTTGTTTGGGTTTTTATTTCTGTTTTACTGGGCGTACATACTTTTTACCAAACAGATGACTTTCCGAAGTTACCAATGGGTACTTCACTTGTTTATTCAGTTAATTCTCCCGCTGATATTGGTTCAACTTATTGTTGGAGCGAACGATACCATTACTGATCGTACGACACACCCCTGGGGATTTTTTGCATACAAAGCCAATCCAGCGTCTGTTTTGCTGCCCTTGCACAAGCCTTATGCACGTTTCCTGATGCAAATAGAAACATTCCGGACATTCGACTGGGAAGCTTTTGCCTATATTGGTTTAGTTGCTCTCATTGGATTTATTGCCGGAATTTACCAGATAATCAGGAGGATTAAAGAGAAACAGTCGTGGTGGATGGTTTCACAAAATAAACTGATTACTTTTTTTTTCTGGGCATCGGTTGCTTCGCTTTTGCTTTCGTTTAGTATTCCATTCAATATGGGCCTGATGTTTTTACTCGATTATCTGGGACCAATTCAGCAGCTTCGGGCGTTGGCCCGCTTCTCGTGGCTGTTTTATTACCTGATCAATATTTTGGTGTTCTACGGAATTTTCAGTTTTCTGAAACGTGGAACTGCGATGAAAATCCTGGCCATTCTGGCTCTTGCCTTTTTGTTATACGATGGTTATTTGAATGTCAGTCAATATGCCCCGCGATTGAATAACCGGGTTTCAGAATTGGAAGATCGTACAAACAGTTCCCCCGAAAATGCATGGGTTTCGCTCATTGACCGGAATCAATATCAGGCTATTTTACCATTGCCGTTTTTCCATGTTGGATCAGAAAATGTATGGATGGAGCCCAAGTGTGATATTTTGCGGCAGTCGTTTATCGTATCGCTCAAAAGTGGTTTGCCTTCGATGGGTGTTATGCTCAGCCGGACGTCGCTGTCGGAAACCTACAAAAGTCTGGCTTTGGTAAGTAATGCGGTATCGCCTTTCCTGATTTTAAAAGATTTGCCTAATCAGAAACCATTGCTTTTAATGGTCGAAAATTGCAATGATTTGACTACTGCTGAAAAAAAGCTGGTGCAACATTCCTCGCTCGTGTGGCAAGGCCCCAAATTTGCCTTTTACCAGCTTCCGTTATCCAATCTTAATGCAGTTGCACTGGATGGCGAAGAATCCTTCAGAAACGAAATGAATACGATTTACGAAGGAAGAGCCGACTCGACACAGTTGCTTTACTTCAATGGTTTTGAAAATAATCCGCAAAAGGATGCTTTTCAAGGTGCAGGTGCATTTTCAGGAGAGATTAAAAACTGGAACAGGGTACTTGAAGAGAAAATTAAAAATGGTTTGCCGGGCGATACCTGCGAAATCCTTTTCTGGGTTAAAGGTTATGAAACCGACCTGATGCCGCGCTCCATCTTTGAATTTGTACAGAAGAACGGCGAAGAGACAGTGGATTACAAATACGACCAGTTTCAGCATTTCTATTGCTCCCTAAAAGAAGGTTGGATGCGAATCAGGATTCCATTTGTGCTGAAATCTGCCAACGATCTGGTAATGCTTTCCATCAGGAATGGTGATTTAAAAAACTTTCAGTTGTTGGTTGACGATGTGATTATTCGGAAATAACCTTTGTCAGTTTGTAAACTACTTCGTTGGTGGTTTCATTGAAAAATGTCCGTGTCAATTCGTAATTCACCGGAAAGTATGCTTTGGTATCGGACAGGAAAGTTTCCTTAAATTTTTCATTTTCAAGATAAATGTAAACGGCTTTGTCCGTTTCAATGATGTTGGGTTCGTTTCCCCAGAAATTTACCGTTTTATCCCAAGGATAATAAATGTAGGTGTCAGGAAATAATTTTGCCAGAACGGGTTTGAAATAGTCGTGCTGCCTTCCCGACCAGCCGTAACTACACATCAATGCATATTCTGGAATCGGACAACCATATGGCCCCGGAAGAATAAATTTTATCGCATCTTTTTCGATGGTTTGCATATAATGCAACGCTGGCATCTTCTGCACTTGCTCTTTGTCAAGATGCTCCGAAAGACTGTAAATTATTGGCATTTGCTTCGTGAAATAGAACGAAACAAACAGGATAACAGCTATCTCCGGAATTTTAAATCTGGAAATAATCTCATTCAGCGGACGAATAAATTCGAGAATAAGAAGAGCTGAAATGGGAAGCAGCATCAACGCAGCAATGAAATACCGATACTCGAATTGCTTGCAAACAATGGCAACCTGAATGGCCACAGCCGAAAGTACAGCTAATGAAATTCGTTGCATTAGTCTTGATTTCTGTTCTTTCCTGAAAATGAAAGATAGAACCAATGAGGCAACCAAAGTCAGAATGATATAAAAAAAGTACCTGTTTTCGCCCCATAAATTTTTGAAGTTGGGAATTACTGTTTCCCAATTAACAATGTTGCTATCACCCTTCCCGTATTGCCCGCTATGCATGAAAAGTCCTTTGATCCATCCCCAGAAAACATGAATCTGGAGCGTGACTGGTAGGGCCATCGCAAAAAATGAAATGATTGCTGTTCCTGAATAAATGAACTTATTTTTCCAGCTTTTTAGTGCAATAAGCGGAATGATCCACAAGGGGAAATAAGTAAGTTTAATCGACAATCCGAAAGCCGATATTAATCCAAACCAGATGGTTTGCTTTCTGGTTTCTTCCTCTTCGGGATGATAGATAAGATGAAGTAAAAGCAGTGACAGCAACATCACGGGAAGAGGGATGAGATTTTCAGGAGTAATTCGACCTATGTTTCCGAAAATAATATTTGTAAAAAGTGGTGAAAGCTGCAAAATAAAGGAGTAGGAGAGGCTGTTTGTAATTCGGTACGCAATCTTTCCGGCGAAGAACATAAAGACTGAAACCACAGCAGTTAAAATCAGGTTCAGTACGCGGAGATAAAGATCAGAATTGGCCAAAACATCTTCGGTAAAAGGAACTTGATGAGCCCTGAAAATATACAGACCTCTGAAAACTAGTGCAGTTAGGTATTGCAGTGGAGTGCCGGGATTATCGATATGCCCAAGCATAAATTTACCATCGGCAATGCTCAGTCCGCTAATAAAATAAATGTATTCGGGATCTGCTGAACGCAAAGAATAAAGTCCGATTACCTGATGAATATAACTTCCCAGGAAAAAATAGGCAAATGGGGCAATCAGTAAAAGCAGCAGTTTTTTCGAATCCATGATTACTTGTTTTTGAAGATCGGAAAGTTAGCGATTCCCCACTTCTGAAGCCGGTATTGAATAGAGGTTTTTAGCACTCCCATACCATATATGGAACTGTTTTTAATATTAATACTCGAGGCATCGTCAAAATATTTGGTTGGGCACGTAATTTCAGCAATTTCGTAGCCGGCAAACCAAATCTGCGCGAGCATTTGGTTGTCGAAAACAAAGTTGTCGGAGTTGGCATTGTAATTTACAGTTTCAAGTACTTCGCGCGAAAATGCCCGGTATCCGGTATGGTATTCGGAAAGTTTTGCATTCATCGAAATATTCTGAAACAAGGTGAGTAAGCGATTGGCCACATATTTATACCAAGGCATTCCTCCAGCCAAAGCACCTTTACCCAGAATGCGCGAACCAAGCACAACATGATACAAGTCGTTTGCAATGAGGTGACTCATTGACGGAATGAGTTTTGGTGTGTATTGATAATCGGGATGAAGCATGATAACAATGTCGGCGCCCAATTCAAGCGCTTTGTTGTAGCACGACTTTTGGTTTCCGCCATATCCTTTGTTTTCCTGATGTTTAACTATGTGTTTAATGCCTAATCGCTGGGCTTCTTGTATTGTTTCATCCTTACTTTTATCATCAACCAGGATGACTTCGTCAACAATTGAAAAATCTATTTCTTGGTATGTAATTTCAAGAGTCTTTGCTGCGTTATAGGCTGGGAGCACAACAGCAATCTTTTTTTTGTTTAACATTTATATATCTTTGTGAAATAAAATCCAAAATTAATCATTCATGGCAAAGCCCTATAATTTTCATTCTATTTTTTTACACCTCTCAGACGTAATCTTTGTCATTTTATTGCTTGTTTTGGCGTATATCTATGATTTTAACCATGTGCTGTTTCTCGAACCTCAAAGTGTTCACATGTGGCGTCAGTCTGATTGTTTATCGTTTGCATTAAATTACAGCAAAGAGAACAGAGGATTTTTTGAGCCCGCAATCAACTTTGTAGGTGTTTCCGGAAATGGACAGACAATTAGCGATTTTCCTCTGTTGTATTATATAGTTGGTAAAATCTGGCAAATCACAGGCCAGCACGAATTTGTTTTCAGAGGACTTGTTCTGTCAATATTCTTTACCGCACTCTTTTTCTTATACCGTACACTTGTTAAACTTTTTGATGACAGGCTTTGGGCCATGCTGATTCCGTTGATGATGTTCACGTCTCCAGTTCTCTCATACTACAGCAGTAGTTTTTTGATGGAAATTCCGGCACTTTCTATCGCAATTATTGGGTGGTATTTTTTCTACAAGTACTATCAAACCAGCCAAAACAAATGGCTGTGGATTACGATGCTTGTTTTCACCGTAGCCGGACTTTTAAAAGTATCATCCATGCTCAGCTATTTTGCCTTGTTGGGTTTATTTCTTATTGAATGGCTAAAGCTTTTTACATTTCGCAAAGACCGTCCGGTTTTTCCGGAACCACGAAAAGCGATATTTCCTTTCCTGATTGTACTTGCTACAATTGCTGCATGGTTCACTTTCGTAACGCATTACAACAATGCCCATAACCGCGATTTCTTTTTAGTTGGTATTTTGCCTATTTGGGAAATGACAGCAGCTGAAATACAGGAAAAATTTCATGCGATTTCAACACATTGGATATTTCATAACTTCCCCGGATATTTTCAGGTAATTGTTGTTGCTTTCTGGGCAACAATGTTGGCATTACCCAAAAAGAATAACCGGATATTTTATTACCTGAATCTGGTTTTAGCAGTTGGAGTTGTGATGTACCTTTTGTTGTTCTTTCAGGTTGTTGCCGGTCACGATTATTACTGGATAAACCTCTACATTTTACTGTTGCTGACTACCGTTTCGTTTGTATATTTCCTGAAAAATAATTTACAATTTGCATTTAAGTGGGGCAAAATCGCTTTTGTCGTTTTGTTGGTATTCAATGTGATTTACACGCATAAAAAGATCGACGAACGCTACCACGGAGCTTATATGGAATACTACAACCTGTACATGAAAGATTTAAGTTCGATGAAGGAATACAACCGAAAACTTGGGATTCAGCGCGATGACCTGGTAATTAGTATTCCGGATGGAACTATTAATGCAAGCCTGTATTTAATGGATCAGAAGGGATGGTCGACTTATGGTTCTAATTTTGAAACAGAAGATTTTTATCGGAACTATATAAGCAGGGGAGCAAAATATTTATTTGTTTCAGATACAGCGCTGTTGCGTAAGGACTACCTGAAACCTTTTATAAAGAATAAAATTGGCGATTATAAATCAGTTTCAGTTTTCGATTTAAAAGGTATAAATTGATTTCAATGGAAAGTCGGAGTAAGTAAAAAACTCTGATTAACAGATAGCACAATTTCAACAGAAGTCAAAAATTATAGCACGCCATGACATAACGCTAACCAGCTGCAATCAGAGTTTTTATTTTAATTTCTTTAACTGTTTTTGTCAGTCAAGGAAATATAACAACGCTAGTGCAAACTTGTTTTCGCGAATATGTTTCGGTTGTAAATTTTATTTCTTCGGATAGCCCACTGTATGAGCCATTATGATTTTCTGACTGGTTTTCAACTGCAATTTTTCCTGAAGTACATCCTTGTCAACCCAACCCCTCACAACTGCGCCTAATCCTTCTGAAGCACAAAACAGATAAACATTTTGAGCAATAAATCCTGCATTTGAATACGATGCCAGGGGTTCAACCGAATAGTCTTTCTGATCTGTTCGTGATAAGTCGGCAACATAAATAAGGTTTAGCGGAGCTGTAGCCACAAATTCCTGTTTCCCGCAGAATGTGCGAAAATCTTCGCCTGATACTACTTCCAACTTATGCCCCTTGGGGATGAATTTAAACGTTCCATTTGCCCGAACTACATAAATATCAATTTCCTGTTTGTTGTTCGACGATGGAGCTGTGTGCTTGTCACTTTCTTCGCGATTGATACCCCAGGCAGCCCAAAGTAAGTTTGAAAGAGTTTGTTCCGGGAGCTCTTTTTCCGAAAACTCACGAGTTGTACAACGATTATCGAGAGCCTCCATCAGGGGCATTCCACCTTTTCGGTCAGGTTTCGGAAGTTCAAGAATTTTTGGTTGCGCGAACAATTGCATGCTAAAAATCACCAGTAAAATCAGTATTGCAGATTGTTTCATGGTGGACGATTTTAGTAGCGTGGTACGGCATAATTCAGCACATCGTCACGTGTGATAGTTTTATCGCATAAAATAATCAGCCGTTCAATTACATTCCTGAATTCTCGAATGTTGCCTGTCCACCTCATTTTCTGAAGCTCAGCAATGGCGTCATCTTCAATCATTTTCAACGGAATACCATATTCGGTACAAATGAGATCAATGAAATAGTTACATAGCAAAGGAATATCTTCAATCCGATCATTCAAATCCGGAACATGTATTAAGATAACGCTTAAACGATGATACAAGTCCTCGCGGAAATTATTCACTTCAATTTCGTGAGTCAGGTTTTTGTTGGTAGCAGCAACTACCCGCACATCTACTTTTGTTTGTGAGTCACCACCAACTCGTGTGATAACACTTTCCTGCAAAACCCGCAATACTTTTGCCTGAGCTGATAAACTCATATCGCCAATTTCGTCCAGAAAAATAGTGCCGCCAGTAGCTTGTTCAAATTTTCCTTTACGCTGTTTAATGGCAGAGGTAAAAGCTCCTTTTTCATGGCCGAACAACTCACTTTCAATCAATTCAGAAGGAATTGCAGCACAATTAACCTCGATAAACGGACCTTCGGCGCGGTTACTTTTTTCGTGCAGCCTGCGTGCAACCAGTTCCTTTCCTGTACCGTTTGATCCTGTAATCAGCACGCGTGCATCAGTAGCAGCAACGCGGTCAACCATATCTTTTACTTTTTGGATGGAAGGTGAATTCCCCACAATGTCGAAGCGTTTCCCGATTTTCTTCCGCAATACTTTTGTTTCGGTAACTAAAGTTGATTTGTCCATCGCATTGCGCAAGGTGATCAGTAAGCGGTTCAGATCAAGCGGTTTCTCGATAAAATCGAATGCCCCTTTTTTTATAGCTTCCACCGCTGTATCAATATTTCCATGGCCTGAAATCATGATTACTGGTGTATCTGGTTTAAGTTCTTCCACTTTTTGCAGAACTTCGATGCCATCCATTCCCGGCATTTTGATGTCGCACAATATCACATCGAAATCTTTTGCCTGAATAAGTTCAAGCGCTTTAAAACCGTCTTCGGCCAGTTCAACCTGGTACTTTTCCAATTCTAAAATATCTTTTAAGGTATTTCGGATGCTACGTTCATCGTCAATGACTAAAATTTTTGACATGCTTTTGATTTTTGGTGAAAATTCTGCACGAATTTAGCTGAAAATAAGTTCGTATAAAACACCTTCCCGAAGTGCGTAATCGGTTTGGTATATTTCCAGGATACTGAGTCTATCAATAATCAGTTTAATGAAGATTACCGAAGGCACTATCATTTCAATCCGAAGCGACTCCAGCCCCTTCATTTCTTTTCTTTCAGCAGTAGTCGAGTTGATCAGTTTCTCATAAATTTGATTGAAATCGTCGATTTTAATTTGCTGTTTAGTTCTTGTTTTTGTGCCAGGTTCGGTCTGATCTATTAAATCAGCAAGCGTATCAAAGGCTCCTGAACAGCCAATAAGATCGGTAATTCGCATATTTTTGGTTTGATTCCACAGCAAATCGAGCCGACTTTTGAAATAGTTATTTATTTGCTGAATTTCTTCAGAAGTAATAGGGTCGGAGGGTGGAATATGTTCGATAATGCGGGCCATTCCAAGCGGAAAACTTTGCTTCCAAATTGGTTGATTTGCTTCGGTCAGGATAAATTCGTTGCTGCCACCTCCAATATCCAGAATGATCGAATAATCTTTGATTTCACCAAAAGCTAATTTTACACCCTTAAAAATTAAATCAGCTTCATTATCGCCTGAAATGACAAGGAGTTCGAGCCCAGTGTTCGCTTTAATTTGCTGTTGAAACCAATCTGCATTGATTGCTTCTCTGATAGCCGAGGTGGCGATTATTACAATTTCTGAACCAGGGAATTTGCTAATTTTCTCCTGATGTTTTCGGATTGCCTGAATGGCTCGCTCTAATCCATCTTCAGTAAGCATGTTTTTATCAATTCCGCCTTTCCCAAGTTTTACTACTTCTTTGCCCTGAAAGAGAATTTCATAGGATTGATTCAGATACTCCGCAATCAGTAAGTTGCAGGTGTTTGTTCCAAGGTCGATGACGGCGATTCTTTTTCTCATAGTTTCGGGCATAGCTATCGTTAAGCGAAGTTAATATTTCAGCTCAAATTCAAATTTTATTTCGGGTATTATGCAAAAACAAAAAAGGCTGGATAAACCAGCCTTTCTGCATTAAAACAATCCATCGATGGATAAATATCGTTCGCCAGTATCGTATGCAAAGGTGAGTATTTTTGAACCTGAGGGAAGTTCTGAGATTTTCTTGGCAACGGCAGCCAGCGAAGCTCCTGAGGAAATTCCAATGAAAAGTCCTTCTTCTTTGGCTGCGCGACGGGCATAATCAAATGCATCGTCCTTCGAAACAGGAATGACGCCGTCTAGTAATTCTTTTTTGAGGTTGACCGGAATAAATCCTGCGCCAATTCCTTGTATTGGGTGTGGTCCGGGAGCACCACCACTAATTACAGGCGACAATTCGGGCTCAACAGCAAACGATTTCAGGTTCGGAAAACTCTGTTTAAGTATTTCTGTTACACCTGAAATGTGTCCTCCGGTTCCAACTCCTGTAATTAGGTAGTCAAATCCTTCAGGAAAGTCAGCAAGAATTTCTTTTGCGGTGTTTAGTTTATGAGCTTCAATGTTTGCAGCATTATCAAATTGGGATGGAATCCATGCGTCAGGTGTTTCTGCGGCCAGTTCGTTAGCTTTTGCAATAGCGCCTTTCATTCCCAATTCGCGGGGTGTAAGCACCAATTCTGCACCATAGGCGGTTAAAATCCTTCTGCGTTCAATGCTCATCGATTCGGGCATTACCAAAATCAGTTTGTACTTTTTCACTGCAGCAACCAGTGCCAAACCAATACCAGTATTTCCTGAAGTTGGTTCAATCAATACACTTGTTGGCTTTAGAATTCCTTTTGCTTCAGCATCTTCAACCATTGCCAATGCAATACGGTCTTTAATACTGCCACCTGGATTAGTCTTTTCAACTTTTATATACACTTCGTATCCGGCAGGATACAGGTTGTTGATTCGTACCAGAGGACTATTGCCAATGGTTTCTAAAATGTTGTTTACTTTCATTTTATTGTCATTTTTAGGGTTATAAACAAAAAAAGCCTTCCGGTGTTCGGAAGGCTTCGACATATAATCTCTTTTGTGATTTTCAACCATGTATTGAAAACATACCTTCTCCTGACTGTTTGAAACAGCAGCACATATACATGTATGAGAAGTTTGCTTTCATTCTATTTGTTTTGTGTTTGCAAGTATAATAAAAAAAATAAACAAAATACATTTATGTCTTTTATTTTAATTTTTATAAAATAACCACTTAACAATTTCTTTAAGATTAACTTTTTTGCCATACATTAAAATACCAGTACGATAAATCTTTCCTGCCATCCAGATAGAGCCCAGAATAGTTCCCAATAGAATGACCATAGATAGAATGATTTGCCAGGCTGGCACTCCGAATGGTATTCGCACCATCATGATTACCGGCGAAGTAAGTGGGATTATTGAAGCCCAGAACGCCAGTGGTCCTTCCGGATTTTTAGCAACCGCAAACAGAATGATAATTGAAAAAATTAATGGCATCATTACCGGCATCATCAACTGTTGTGCATCTTCGTCGCTGTCTACTGCTGAACCAATTGCGCCCATAAATGAAGCGTAAAGTATGAATCCGCAGATAAAATAAAAAAACAAGGACGAAACAATTAATGGGATATTCAGATTACCTATTAAATGAATAATCTCAAGAGTCATGTTTTCTTTTGCCGGAGCTGCCGAAGCCATTTGATCTATACCTTGTGTTGACATGATGTTCTGTGCCTGAGCGGCAGTTTCAGCAGAACCTCCTCCAACAAACGCAGCTAGGCCAGTAGTAATGGCTGTTCCGAGAATAATCCAGATAGCAATCTGTGTTAGTCCAACCAAGCCAATGCCTACAATTTTCCCAAAAAGAAGCTGAAAAGGTTTAACAGAAGAGATAATCACTTCCACAATTCTGCTCGATTTTTCTTCCATAACACCCCGCATAACCATTGTGCCATAAATAAATACAAACATGTAGATGAGGAATCCGGCAGCATAACCAATAGCCATCGCTATTTCAGTCGAACTTTTTACTGCTTCTCCTTTATCACCCATTTTAATGGTTTCAACACTAATGTCTGTTTTGGTTGCCGAAAGTTTTTTCTCCAAATCAGGAACACCAGTTTCGTCAATTACCTGCTTGCGTTTTTCGCCTTCAATAATATTTTCGATGCGGTTTGTGACCAGATTTTTAATGTCGAATGTGATTTGTTTATCCGAGATCATTTCGGCCCGGTTGGTGGTCAGAATATTGGTTGGAATATGGAGTAGAGCATAGTACTTTTCCGATTTAAATGCTTTCCTTAATTCTTGAAATTCCTGTTCCGGAATATAATGGAACTTGGTAAATTCATTGCTTTCAAGTTTATTTAGGATCAATGCAGTTGGATCATAAACCGCGATTGTGCGTTCTTCTTTATCATCCATCATGGCCAGATAAGTAGGCAAAACGGTAAGTGCGGCCATAAATACTGGAACCAGTAAGGTCATAATAATGAACGACTTTTTCTTAACCCTTGTAAGGTATTCGCGCTTGAGTATTAATATTGACTTATTCATGGCTTATTGCTTGATTTCAAGGTTATTCTGTTCAACTACATGGATAAAAACATCGTTCATGCTCGGAATTAATTCTTTGAATGAAACGATTTCGATCTGATTCATGAGTATTTTGATTAACTCATTGTTTGATTGAACATTTAAAAGTTTAATTTTCATTTCTTTCAGCTGCGAACTTTCATCGTGTTCTAAAATATTGAAATGGTTGCCCAATTGATGCTGATGCAGTCCGGAAATTTCACCTCTGTAGGTAACTTCGAATGTGTTGGTTTTAAATTTTTCGCGAACCTGATCAATTTGACCATCAAGAACTTTTTTCGATTGATTAATCAGCGCAATATGATCGCAAATTTCTTCGACAGATGCCATGTTGTGCGTCGAGAAGATAATGGTAGTTCCTTGTTTTTTTAATTCAAGAATTTCATTCTTCATCAGGTTGGTATTGATCGGATCGAATCCACTAAAGGGTTCATCAAAAATTAATAGTTTTGGCTGATGAATGACAGTGGTAATAAATTGTACTTTTTGAGCCATCCCTTTTGAAAGCTCTTCCACTTTTTTACCCCACCATGCCTGGATTTCAAACTTCTCGAACCAATATTTTAGACTTTTAAGGGCGTCTTTCTTCGACATCCCTTTTAGTTGGGCTAAGTAAAGTGCCTGTTCGCCAACTTTCATTTTTTTATACAGTCCACGTTCTTCCGGCAAATATCCTATTTGGTAAATGTCTTCTGCCTTTAACGGTCTGCCTTCAAAGAATAATTCACCGCTGTCGGGAGCGGTAATCTGGTTTATAATGCGGATTAAAGTGGTTTTTCCGGCACCATTTGGCCCAAGTAGGCCAAATATGGATGCTTCTTTTACCGTAATGCTGACGGAGCTTAAAGCCATATGTCCAGCATATTCTTTAACAATGTTGTTTGCCTGAAATATTTCCATGATAAATAATGTTGTAAACTTAGCTATAGGTGTCTTTTCTTCTGCAAACGTTACAGGCACTGCAAATCTTTTCCGGAAATATACGGATATTACTCTTTGCTGGTGGTCGTTCCTTCTTCGAACAAGCTGAAATGTACACTGCCATATCTCCGTAATTCCTTGAAGTTAGAATGGCTGGAATAGTCAAACTGGCCCGAGTGTTCCAATACGAAAAGGCCTCCGGGTTTAAGCAGGTTGTTGTTGAAAATCAAATCCGCAACTTCAGCAAATTTGGGATGATCGTAAGGGGGATCTGCAAAGATCAGATCAAACTGCTCTTTTATTCTTGCGGCAAAAACAAAAACATTGGATTTGACCAATCTGATATTTTTTTCGCCCAGTTTTTCAATAACTTCTTTAATGAATTGCAGATGAGCAAGATTGATTTCAACAGCAGTGACATTAGTACAACCACGCGAAGCAAGTTCATAACTAATGCTACCTGTTCCTGAAAATAAATCCAGTGCTTTTATATTCTCAAAATCGATCGAATTTTGAAGCACATTAAACAGACTTTCTTTAGCCATATCGGTTGTTGGCCTTGCTTTAAATGTTTTTCCTGGAGTAAAAACCCGACCTCTGTATTTTCCGCCAACTATACGCATGTATAAGTATTTAATAAGCTAATAAACTGATGTTTTTGTACTTTATCGAAGAAGTTGCTGTAATCAAAATCAGACGATGGTTTTAGGAAAATAACGTTGCTGAGATATCTTTTTAATAATCTAATATAGCTTGAGTCATCGGCAACATACCCCCCAATCATGATTTCATCATGTTCTGGATCAATATTCAGGCTGTGGCAAATATTCAGAGTGTAATACAAGAAATCCGATTCGTTCTTGAAATAAAAGCTGTTGTATAAAGAAATCTGTAGCCCTTTCAATACGATTATTCTGATATATTTTTTTTCAAAATTAACGAGTACTGTATTCTTTTTTTCGTTGCGTTGGTTTAATGCCGATAATAAAAATGGTACCGATTTATGCTTGATTTTAAATTCGGAAAACTTTCGGTTGAATAACGATATTAATTCTTTGGGATAACTGTAAATCAATTGATAATTCAATCCTGGGAGATCATCAGTCAAAATATCTTCATTTCTGGTGAGTCCATTTGTAAAATCTGCTAATTGATGAAGATGATCAGGTGCGGCAAATGCTTTGGGGATCAATGTTGCCTTGTTGGTTGAATAAGTAATAGAAACCGTTTGGTAGGATGCATTTAATTTATCTTCCTCTTCAAATATTGTTTCAATTTTTTTTGAAAGAAATTGGGGTTTGCCTACAATTAGAGGAATATGTCGCAAAGCGATATATTTATTTTTGCGCATATCCAGGATGCAAAAAGAAAATCCATCCAGGCCAGCCTGGATGGATATATGATATTCTGAAGTGAATTTTAAATCAAATAATTTGTCAATCAAATTTAGTTCATGCATAAGGAAAATTATTCCCAGTTACCAGCATTGTTATTTGTTTCTTCCAATGATCCAACTTTCAATCCTGGATATTTTCCATTTGTTCTTTTTGATTCGTTCAGGTTTATAATCTGTTGTCTATCAAGTTTTACTAAAATGGAGTTGTTGTGAGCTTTTGCTTCAAATACCGGAACTTTAATTCCTGAACCTGTAGTAATTAATGTCGCACCTAAATGGAATTGGGCAACAGTATCTTTAACTGGGATAAATTTAATCTCATCAATTTTATAGTTTTTTCCAAAGATGGTATCCAATACGCTTACACGAACAGTATCACGGATAATCTTTCCTTCTTTCAACGCTTGTTTTTCAGTCCAACCAGCTTCTATCATACTATCGGTTAACATACCAATTTTACGTACCAAAGGAATTTTCCCGGTTTTAACAAAAGAGATCAGTGTATCCCAACTACCGGTAAATTTACCATGAACGTCCTTGTAGGCAAGCTCTGCTTTTCTAATATCTTTAAGACGAGCAATTGTTGCATCGTATCTTTCTTTCTTAGCCTGTTCAAAATCCAGTGGTCTCTCAACGCTGGTGTACAGAAAATAAGATAGTATTACTACTAATGCAATAAGGACGATTTGTATTACTGTTTTCATCTTATGAGTTTTAAGATTAGTTTTTGTTTGGCGCAAATTTATAAAAAAAAATTATTTAGAATCTTTGGTTTTGTTTTATTTTAGCTGTTCATGATAAAAAAACACATCCAGTCGGAAATACTTAGAAATTTAGGTAAATCTCCTACCTTAGGGCAGATGGACCTTTCGTTGAAACTAGCTGATTTTGTTGTAGATTCTGATTCAGATGCTGTGTTTATTCTGAAGGGCTACGCAGGTACAGGCAAAACCACAATGCTAAGTTCATTGGTAAAAACTTTCACAATTTTTAAATTTACATCTGTTTTGCTTGCACCTACTGGTCGCGCAGCAAAGGTTTTGTCGGGATACAGTGGGCATAATGCCTACACTATTCACAAAAGCATATACAGACAACAATCTTCAAGTGATGGAATGGGGCGTTTCGTCTTGAATAAAAATCTTCTGAAGGATGCTTTTTTTATTGTAGATGAAGCCTCGATGGTTTCAAATTCAAGCAGTGAATCCTCAATTTTTGGATCCGGACGTTTGCTTGAAGATTTGATTGAATATGTTTATTCCGGTTCAAATTGCCGGCTTATACTGGTTGGTGATACGGCGCAGCTTCCTCCGGTAGGTTTGGATATTAGTCCGGCTTTAGTAAAAGAGGAACTTGATTTTTATGATCGGGTGGTGTTTGAGCATGAATTAACTGAAGTAGTAAGGCAGAATCAAAACTCCGGAATTCTCTACAATGCCACATTTATAAGGAATCTGATCACCGAAGGCTATTTTGCTCCAGGGTATTTTCATCTGGAATTACACGACTTTGATGATATCTGGCGACTTGGTGGTGCCGATTTGATTGAGGAGATATCAACTTGTTACGATCGGTTTGGAATGTTCGAAACCATTGTGGTTACCCGTTCCAACAAGCGGGCTAATAAATTTAATGAAGGTATCCGTAGCACCATTTTGTATAAGGAATCAGCTATTTCGGTTGGCGATTTGCTTATGATTGTAAAAAACAACTATTTCTGGCTTGAAGCAAATGAAACCATTGATTTTATTGCCAATGGTGATATTGCCGAGATTGTTTCAATTTACAAGCACGAAGAATTGTATGGTTTCCGGTTTGCAAATGTCAGCCTGAGATTGATTGATTATCCTGATATTGAATTCGACTGTAAAATATTGCTTGACACCTTATCCATTGAATCTGCTGCATTAACATCAGAGCAAAACCGGAAATTATTTGATGCGGTTGCTGAGGATTATTTGGATATTAGAAGCAAAAAGAAACGTTGGGAAAAGATCAGGGAAAATCCATATTTTAATGCTTTGCAGGTGAAATTTGCTTATGCGGTTACCTGTCATAAAGCTCAGGGTGGACAGTGGCGGGCAGTTTTTGTCGATCAGGGTTATTTAACTGAAGAAATGCTCAATATTGAATTTTTGCGATGGCTTTATACCGCATTTACGCGACCAACCGAACGTTTGTACCTGGTGAATTTCAATAAAGAATTCTTCGAAGAATAATCATGTAATTTTCATTTATCGTCGCTCCTATTCACTAACAACTTATGACTTGAAACAAATGACTATGAATGACTGATAGAGTTTTCTTAAATTTGAAACACTTGCCCTTCAAGAATTGATTCGGTATTCCGAAAAATGGACTGAGCGTCTTCCAGAATTGGAGTGTGGTCGTTGTAGCGGGCCGAAAAGTGTCCAATGATTAGCTTTCCGACCTCTGCCTTTAAGGCAACAGTGGCAGCATTTTCACCGGTTGAATGGTAGGTGATTTGAGCTAAATCTTTATTGTCATTGGCAAAAGTTGCTTCATGATAAAGTAAATCTACCCCTCTAACAGAGTCAATGTACGATTCATCATAACGGGTATCGCTGCAAAAAGCGAAAGAACGTGCCGTATGTTTGTTTTCCGTTAATTCGGTATGCGGAATCAGATTCCCTTCTTTATTTATAAAATCTCCGCCTTCTTTAATCCGTTGGCGATCGCGAATGGGAATTTGATACTCGTCAATTTTGTCAGGCCTTAAATTGGGTAATGCAGGTTTTTCTTCAAACCGAAATCCACATGTCGGAATCCGATGTACTAATGGAAATGAAAATACTGTAACCTTTTGGTCTTCATATATCTTCTGTTCCTTTTTGAAATTTAGGGGATGGTATATGATTTTGTATGTAATACCTTCAGGATAGAGAAACTGAATTTGGGCTGAAAGGTATTTCTGAAGTTCGGAATGAGAATACAGATGTAAATCATTTTTGCGTCCCAGAAGTTCCATCGTTGATATAAGTCCAATCAAACCAAAAATATGATCGCCGTGCAAATGGGAAATAAAAATGTGATTGATTTTAGAGAATCCGATCTTGTATTTCCGCATTTGAGTTTGAGTGCCTTCTCCGCAATCAATCAAAAAAAACCGCCCAAGTACTTGTAGTACCTGAGCGGTTGGATATCTGTTTGATGTAGGTAATGCAGAACTTGTTCCCAGAATGGTCAATTGAAAAGGCATTGCTTGACCTGACATAATCGGTTTACAATTTTTCTTTTTCTTTCAACAGTTCCACTGCTTCCGTTGCTGTTTTGGTAATTATTAAAACAGTATGAAGCATTGATATTCTGATAATTTGCTCAACATCAGCCTGCAGTCCTGTCAGGATAAACGTTCCAATAGCATCTTCGCATAACCGGTTTGCTACCAAAATAGCACTTAGTCCAGAAGAGTCGCAATAAGAACAATTGCTGACATCCAAAATGATGTTTTTCTCACCATTTGAATTTAATATTACTAATTCTGATTTAAGGTCGGGCGCAATGTTGGTGTCCAACCTGTCGCTCAGAATAGTAATAAGAGTATAGTCTTCTATTTTAATTATTTCGAAATCCATAGATGCAATTTAATAAATTCTAATGGATTTGTAATAACTCAAGACTAATTTTCTTTTTGTTCGTCAGCTTCCATCTGAGATCTCAGAGCAGCTAATTCAGAAATATCTCCAAGTGTAGTTTTTTCCATATTGGTTTCTTTCACTTGTTTTACGGCTTTAGTTGTAGCTTTTGCCTGAGTTTTCCGTTTTGCTGTTTCTTCTGCTTTTTTCTCATCTTCGAAAACTCTTGAATGAGAAAGAATGATACGTTTAGCAGCTTTTGAGAATTCAATAACTTTAAATTCGAGCTTTTCTTCGAGTTGAGCCTGACTTCCGTCTTCTTTTACCAAGTGGCGTGGAGTTGCAAAACCTTCAACACCATAAGGAAGAGCAATAGTTGCACCTTTGTCAAATAATTCAACTACAGTTCCTTCGTGAACTGAATCAACGGAGAAAATGGTTTCGAATACATCCCATGGATTTTCTTCCAGTTGTTTGTGGCCGAGGCTCAAACGACGGTTTTCTTTATCAATATCCAAAACTACTACATCGATGTCGGCACCAATTGCAGTAAATTCTGATGGATGTTTAATTTTCTTGGTCCAGCTTAAGTCTGAAATGTGAATCAAACCATCAACACCTTCCTGAATTTCAACAAATACACCAAAGTTGGTGAAATTGCGAACAGAAGCTTTGTGTTTTGAACCAACGCCGAATAAAGTGTCAATATTCTGCCATGGATCAGATTTCAGCTGTTTGATACCTAATGACATTTTGCGTTCGTCGCGGTCAAGAGTTAAAATCTGAGCTTCAACTTCGTCTCCAACTTTCAGGAAGTCCTGGGCACTGCGTAAGTGCTGTGACCATGACATTTCAGAAACGTGAATCAAACCTTCAACTCCAACGGCGATTTCAACAAATGCACCGTAGTCAGCCATAACCACTACTTTACCTTTTACTGAGTCACCAACTTTAAGGTCAGCGCCAAGGCTATCCCATGGGTGAGGAGTCAATTGTTTCAGACCTAAAGCGATACGTTTTTTGTCATCATCGAAATCAAGAATTACAACATTCAATTTCTGATCCAATTCAACGATTTCGTTAGGATGTGTAATACGGCCCCATGACAGGTCGGTGATGTGAATTAAACCATCTACGCCTCCAAGGTCGATAAATACACCGTATGAAGTGATATTTTTAACGGTACCTTCAAGTACTTGTCCTTTTTCGAGTTTAGAGATAATTTCTTTTTTCTGCATTTCGAGTTCAGCCTCAATCAATGCTTTGTGAGAAACTACTACGTTACGGAATTCATGATTGATTTTTACCACTTTGAATTCCATGGTTTTTCCAACATACATGTCGTAATCGCGGATAGGTTTCACATCGATCTGTGAACCAGGAAGGAATGCTTCAATTCCGAATACATCCACAATCATGCCGCCTTTAGTGCGGCATTTGATGTAACCTTTGATTACTTCATCTTTGTCAAGAGCTTCGTTTACACGATCCCATGAGCGCATTGCACGTGCTTTTTTGTGCGAAAGGATCATTTGGCCTTTTAAGTCTTCAAGGCTTTCGATGTAAACTTCAACTAAATCTTTTGGTTTTAATTCAGGATTGTAACGGAATTCGTTTAAGCTGACAATACCATCTGATTTGTAGCCGATATCAACAACTACTTCGCGTTTGTTCATGGAAATAACCCTTCCTTCTACTACTTCTTTTTCCTGAACAGTAGTTAAAGTTTTTTCATAAAGGGTTTCCAAATCTTTTTTGTTTCTTCCACCGAAACCTTTGTCTTCTTCTTCCAGGGCATCCCAGTCGAATTCTGCCGGTTCGGCTACCACTGCTTTTGCAGCTTTTGGTTTTGCTACTACTGGAGCAGCAACTTCTTCGATTACTTCTTCTTGTACTTCCTCTACAGCAACAGTTTCTTCAATTGCTGCATCTTGTACTTCAACAGTTTCCTGTTGTTCGAGTTCTACCTTTGGTTCAAGGTCCTCTGTGTTGTTTTCTACCATTTAATAATCAATTAATTAATGAGTTAGACTATATATTAAATTAATGCGCGGCAAAATTAAGACTATTCAGTTATAAAACAAAGATTTTCAATGAATTTTCTTGATTAGAATGACTTGATATAACTTCTTGAAACTGGTTTATCAACAAGACGGAACGATGATTAATTATAATTCTTGTTTTTTGATTCGTTGTTGTAGTTCTGTTAAGTAATTTTATTATTTTTGATAGAATTCAATCATATATTAAATTCTTAAACATGAAAATAGCAGTAGTAGGTACGGGTTATGTCGGATTGGTTTCCGGTACTTGTTTTTCGCAAACAGGAGTTGACGTTGTCTGTGTTGACGTAGACGAACGTAAAATCAATATGCTTAACAATGGGCAGATACCTATATATGAACCTGGATTGGAAGATATTTTCAAATATAATGTTGAAAAAGGACGCCTAACTTTTACTACAAGTTTGAAAGATAGTTTAGTAGATACGGAAGCAGTATTTATTGCGGTTGGAACTCCACCGGATGAAGACGGAAGCGCTGATCTCAAATATGTACTAGGCGTTGCACGTGAAATCGGAAGGAATATCGATCATTATATGGTCATTGTTACTAAAAGTACTGTACCTGTTGGCACTTCAATGAAGGTTAAAGCCGCAATTAATGAAGAACTCAAAAAGCGAAATGCTGATGTGCCTTTTGATGTGGCCTCGAATCCTGAGTTTTTGAAAGAAGGAAGTGCCGTTGATGATTTTCTTAAACCTGACCGAATTGTGGTAGGTATTGAATCGCCTGAAGCTGAGAAAACGATGAGGAAGTTGTATAAACCTTTCCTTTTAAATGGTCATCCGATATTGTTTATGGACATTTCATCTTCAGAGATGACAAAATATGCAGCAAACTCTATGCTGGCAACAAAAATCAGTTTTATGAACGACATTGCTAACCTCTGTGAGTTGGTTGGTGCTGATGTTAGTATGGTTCGCAAGGGTATTGGCTCGGATGCCCGTATCGGAAATAAATTTATTTATCCGGGAACTGGATATGGTGGCTCGTGCTTCCCAAAAGATGTTCAGGCATTGGTTCGAACTGCCGACGAATATGGTCATTCACTCGATATTTTAAAGGCTGTTGAAGCTGTTAATTATCGCCAAAAAGAAATATTGATCAAAAAAATTAAACTCCATTTTGGTGATGACCTTAAAGGTTTGAGATTTGGGATGTGGGGTTTGGCATTTAAGCCTAAAACCGACGACATGCGCGAAGCTCCTTCATTAGTAATAATTGAGCTGCTTTTAAAAGCCGGTGCCACAATTGTTGCGTTTGATCCTGTAGCTCAGGAAGAAGCTCATCGGATACTTGGTGACACAATTCAGTATGCCAAAGATGAGTATGATGCTTGTATTGATGTAGATGCCTTGATTATTGTTACTGAATGGCCTGAATTTAGAATGCCAAATTTCAGAGTTATTGAAAAGCTCCTGAAAACTAAAACTATCTTTGATGGCAGAAATATATACGAGCCCGAAGAAATGCAGGAGATAAAATTCAATTATTACAGTATAGGTCGCAAATCAGTTATCATTTCAAACTAAAAAAGATGAAACGAATTCTAGTTACCGGAGGTGCCGGGTTTGTTGGATCACACTTGTGTGAAAGGCTATTGAATGAGGGCAACGAAGTGGTTTGTATGGATAATTACTTTACAGGCAAAAAACAAAAAATCGTTCATCTATTTGATAATCCATATTTTGAATTGATAAGGCATGATGTTTCTATGCCCTACTTTATTGAAGTCGATGAAATTTATAATCTTGCCTGCCCTGCTTCTCCTGTGCACTATCAATACAACCCAATTAAGACAATAAAAACCTCGGTAATGGGTGCGGTAAATATGCTGGGGCTTGCTAAACGAGTCAGAGCAAAGATTTTGCAGGCCTCGACCAGCGAGGTATATGGCGATCCAAACATCCATCCACAACCCGAAAGCTATTGGGGACATGTAAATCCAATTGGGATTCGTTCCTGTTATGATGAAGGAAAGCGTTGTGCCGAATCGCTTTTTGTAAATTATCATTCTCAGAATAATGTTCGGATTAAGATAATCCGGATTTTTAATACCTATGGACCAAAGATGGAGCCAGATGATGGTCGGGTAGTTTCTAATTTTATCGTTCAGGCTTTGCAAAATCAGGATATAACTATTTTTGGTGACGGCAAACAAACCCGAAGCTTTCAGTATGTTTCTGATCTGGTTGAAGGGATGATTCGGATGATGGCAACAGGCGATGATTTTACAGGACCTGTAAACATTGGTAACCCTGGTGAGTTTACTATGTTGGAACTGGCGCAGAATGTTATTGAACTTACCGGTTCAAAATCAAAAATCATTTATCTTCCTTTGCCGGCAGATGATCCGACTCAGCGGCAGCCTGACATTTCGCTGGCTAAAGAAAAACTTGGAGGTTGGGAGCCCAAAGTCCCGCTTCGCGAAGGTTTGGTAAAAACCATCGAATATTTTGATCAGCTTTTATCTGAATAAATATAAAACATAGAAAATGAAAGGAATTATTCTAGCAGGTGGATCCGGAACCCGATTATATCCGATAACAAAGAGTATATCGAAACAAATTATTCCGATTTACGATAAGCCGATGATTTATTATCCGCTATCGGTATTGATGCTGGCAGGTATCCGCGAGATTTTAATTATATCTACACCAAAAGATATTCATCTGTATCAGGATTTGCTTGAAGATGGAAATCAATTGGGCTTAAAGCTCGAATATGCCATTCAGCCGTCTCCCGATGGACTTGCTCAGGCTTTTACCATTGGTTCAGATTTTATTGGTGATGATTCTGTTTGTATGGTCTTGGGCGACAATATATTCTATGGGTATAATTTCAGTGCAATACTTGAAGATGCTGCTGCATTAAAAGATGGTGCTATTGTTTTTGGGTATTACGTGAACGATCCGGAACGCTATGGAGTTGCTGAATTTGATGATACCGGAAAGGTGTTATCGATAGAGGAAAAACCTTTGCAGCCGAAATCTAATTATGCTGTTACTGGTTTGTATTTTTACAGTAACGATGTGGTTAAAAAGGCATTTGAATTAAAACCATCAAAAAGAGGAGAACTGGAGATAACTGATCTAAACAGAGTTTACCTGGAAGAGGGCCGATTAAATATGAAATTGCTTGGCCGTGGCTTTGCTTGGCTCGATACCGGAACTCACGAAAGTTTAATGCAGGCTTCAAATTTTATCCATACTATCGAGGAACGTCAGGGACTAAAAGTATCATGTATTGAGGAGATTGCCTTTTTGAAAGGATATATTTCAAAAGAGCAACTGCTCAAACTGGCTGAACCGCTTAAGAAAAATCAGTATGGCGAATACTTAATTAAGCTAGCCAATCGAAAAGTTTTATCGTTTTAAAAAATAAAAATGAAAATAATTGAAACTCCAATCCCGGGACTCTTCATTATAGAGCCTCGGGTTTTTGCTGATGAAAGGGGCTATTTTTTTGAAAGCTTCAGCGAAACAAAATTTGCCGAAAATGGATTGATTTCCAGATTTGTTCAGGATAATGAGTCTAAATCGCATTACGGCGTTATTCGTGGTTTACATTACCAGCTTGCACCATATGCACAAACCAAACTGATCAGGGTGGTGCGTGGTACTGTTTACGATGTGGCGGTTGATTTGCGCGAAGGATCGCCAACATTTGGTCAGTGGTATGGGCTTATAGTTAGTGCCAGCAACAAAAAGCAATTTTATATTCCTAAAGGATTTGCCCACGGTTTTTCGGTGCTAAGCGAATATGCCATATTTTCTTATAAATGCGACGAGTTCTATAACCCAAAGGCCGAAAGAGGTATTCGGTTTGATGATCCAGCTTTAAATATTGACTGGAGATTGCCAGCCGAATTAGCGGTGATTTCTGACAAAGACAAGGTGCACCCAGCTTTAGCTGATGCTGAAATGAATTTTAAATTCGACGGGAAATGACAAAAATACTTGTTACAGGAGCCAAAGGCCAGCTTGGATCAGAGATCAATAAAATTTCAGGTCAATTTGCTGAAATGGAGTTTTGCTTTACCGATGTTGCAGAACTGGATATTACTAATTCGGAAAAAGTAGCCGAATTAATCTCCGAATTTCAGCCTGAATTTCTGATTAACTGCGCTGCATACACTGCTGTTGATAAGGCCGAAACCGATTTGGCTGTAGCAACATTATTAAATGCAACTGCTGTTGGAATTTTGGCTGAACAGTCATCTAAAATTGGATGCAAAATAATCCATGTTTCAACCGACTATGTGTTTGATGGGAATGGTCCAAAACCTTATAAGGAAGATGATCCGGTTGATCCGCAATCGGCCTATGGAAGAACCAAGCTGGAAGGAGAGTTGCTTTGTCAGAAGTATAATCCGCAAAATCTGATTATTCGTACTTCCTGGTTGTATTCTGCTTTCGGCAATAATTTCGTGAAAACGATGGTACGCTTGGGCAATGAACGTTCAGAACTTGGTGTAATTGCTGATCAGATTGGAACTCCTACTAACGCTGCTGATCTGGCAAGTGCTATTTTAACAATTATTTCATCTGTCAAATCAGGTGAAAAATCATTTGTTCCCGGTATTTATCACTATTCCAACGAAGGTGTTGCCAGCTGGTACGATTTTACAAAAGCAATTTTTGATATCACCGGAATTAATTGTTTTGTGAAACCGATTGCAACAGAAGATTATCCCTCTTTGGTTCAGCGACCAGCCTACAGCGTCATGAATAAATCGAAAATTAAACTTATTTTTGGCTTGAAAATTCCGCATTGGAGGGATAGTTTAACCGAATATTTTCAGAAAAAATAACAACAATATGGCAACAAATCAGGAAGTTTTAGAAAGTGTAAAACTGAAAGCAGCCGAATGGCTGACTGACGTTTACGATGAAGCAACTAAGGCTGAAGTCCGCAGACTGCTTGATCAGGAAGATACCACAGAATTGGTTGATTCGTTTTATCGCGATCTCGAATTTGGTACAGGAGGGCTTCGTGGTATTATGGGTGTTGGAACCAACCGCATGAACATCTATACAGTTGGTGCAGCCACCCAAGGCTTGAGCAATTACCTGAAGAAAGTTTTTTCCGACCTTCCGGAAATTAAAGTTGCAATTGGTTATGATTGCCGCAACAACAGCCGCTTATTTTCTGAAACCAGCGCCAATATTTTTTCTGCAAATGGCATAAAAGTTTATCTGTTTGAAGATTTACGCCCTACTCCTGAACTTTCATTTGCTATTCGCGAACTGGGTTGCAAAAGCGGAATTATCTTGACTGCCTCGCACAATCCGAAGGAATACAACGGATACAAAGCATACTGGGACGATGGTTCTCAGATTGTGTCACCTCATGACGAAAACATCATCGACGAGGTTTTGAAAGTAAAAGCTGCCGACATCAAATTTAAAGGCGACAAAAGTTTAATTACCATTTTGGGTGCCGATATGGATAAACTTTTCCTCGACAAAGTGAAAACGGTTTCCATTTCGCCTGAAGTTGTTCAGCGTCAGAAAGATTTAAAAATAGTTTATACACCGATTCATGGAACCGGTGTCCGATTGATTCCGGCAGCTTTGCGTGCATTTGGGTTTACCAACATCATCAATGTTCCGGAACAGGATGTAGTAAGCGGCAATTTCCCAACTGTAGTTTCCCCTAATCCGGAAGAAACTGCTGCCCTTGAAATGGCCATTGCCAAAGCTGTTGAAGTTGACGCCGATGTGGTTCTTGCTTCCGATCCTGATGCTGACCGTATTGGCGTTGCAGTTAAAAACGATAAAGGTAAATTCGTTATTCTGAACGGAAATCAAACCGCTTTGGTCTTTATTTATTACATCATCAGTAAACGTAAAGAAAGCGGCAAACTAATCGGAAATGAGTTTGTGGTTAAGACAATTGTAACCACCGAGCTGATAGCCAAAATTGCCGAACAAAACAATGTCGATTTTTACGATGTATTCACCGGTTTTAAATACATAGCCGAAGTAATTCGCGACCTGGAAGGCAAGAAAGTGTACATCGGCGGTGGCGAAGAAAGTTTCGGATTTATGCCTGCCGATTTTGTACGCGATAAAGATGCAGTATCGTCGTGTGCATTGATGGCTGAAATCGTTGCATGGGCTAAAGATCAGGGCAAATCGCTTTACGAAATGTTGCTCGATATTTATATGGAATACGGTTTTTCGCGCGAAAAAATGAAATATGTTGTTCGCAAAGGAAAAACCGGTGCCGAAGAAATTCAGCAGATGATGGTTAATTTCCGTGCCAATCCTCCCGAAGTACTTGGTGGATCAAGGCTGAAAATTGTGAAGGACTACGATGTAAATATTGCAAAGAACCTGATTACAGGCGAAGAAACCGCAATTGACCAGAAATCGTTTTCGAACGTTTTGCAGTTCTTTACCGAAGATGGAACCAAAATCTCGGTGCGTCCTTCAGGCACTGAACCTAAAATTAAATTCTACTTTGAGGTTGCTGGTGAATTAACCAATCGCGCGGACTATGATGCTGTTGAGGCAAAGGCCGATGAGAAGATTGATGCTATTATGAAAGAACTTGATTTGTAGAATAAATAAAAATCAACTTAAAACCAATTTAAATGAAACGTGTATTACTTTCAGCAGCAGGCATTTTAGCTTGTACTGCAATTTTTGCTCAGGGTAGGACTGATTTTCCGATGAAACCTGAAATGACTGAAATCTGGGATCCGCAAATTTCTGTAATTACTCCGGGGGAAACTCCATCAAATGCGCCTTCGGATGCGATTGTATTGTTTGATGGCCAAAACCTGAGCACCGAATGGACTAATAATGACGGTACTGAACCTGGATGGAATGTGGCCGATGGTTGTGCTACAGTAAAAAAAGGAGCTGGCGTAATTAAAACAAAACGTCAGTTTAACGATTTTCAGTTGCATATTGAGTGGCGTTCTCCTGTCGAAGTGATTGGCGAAAGTCAGGGACGTGGCAACAGCGGCGTTTTCCTTCAGGGCATCTACGAAGTTCAGGTATTGGATAATTTCAACAACCGCACATACCGCAATGGTCAGGCTGGAAGTCTTTATAAACAACATCCGCCATTGGTAAATGCTTGCAAAGGTCCGGGTGTTTGGCAAGTTTACGATATTATTTATACAGCTCCGCGCTTTAACCCAAACGGAACGTTTTTTACACCTCCAACGGTGACTGTACTTCATAACGGAGTTTTGGTGCAAAACCATGTAGCCTTGCGCGGTCCAACCGAATATATCGGTATTCCAGAGTATTCAGTAAAACCTCATGGCGCTGGTCCAATTGTACTTCAGGATCATGGAAATCCGGTAAGTTTCCGGAATATCTGGATTCGTGAACTGTAATACATTCAGGCAAAGCTTTCTGAACAACAGAAAGCTTTGCTTTTTCAAAACTAGCCTAACCAAAACCAATGTTGTCAAGCCTGAAGGTTCTCTTCTTTAGTCTTTTTATCTCATTTTTTTTGCCCGACGCTTTCCCGCAAAACTTTAGTTCTTCCAATTTACCATTGGTTTTTATCAATACCAATGGACAAACAATTGCCGATGACCCAAAGATTACCGCCGATTTGGGTATTATCTGGAATGGACCGGGCAAGCGTAATGCATTAACCGATCCAAAGAATAATTACAATGGCAAAATTGCCATTGAGGTCAGAGGATCATCTTCTCAGATGTTTCCTAAAAAAGGTTATGGATTCGAGACCAAATCGAGTACACTTGCTGATATTGATGTGTCGCTATTGGGAATGCCCGAAGAGAACGATTGGGTTTTGTACGCTCCGTATACCGATAAGACCATGGTTCGTGATGTACTGACCTACACCCTGGATGCTTCATTGGGACATTGGTCACCTCGCTGTCGTTACGTGGAACTTTTTCTGAATGGCAATTATCAAGGCGTTTATGTATTGATGGAAAAAATAAAGCGAAACAAAAATCGGGTTGATATTGCCAAATTATTGACTACAGATAATTCAGGTGAAAACCTAACCGGCGGCTATATTGTAAAGATTGATAAAGCTACCGGTGGTGGAGGTGAAGGCTGGAGTTCGAACTATTACAATGTCGTTGGCCGCACATTTTACCAATACGATTATCCCAAATCAAAAGAGATAACCGCTGCACAGAGAAACTATATTCTTACCTACGTTGGGAATATGGAACGGACTTTATACATCGAAAAATTTACGGGTGTTGGCAGTTACCATGATTTTATGAATGATTCGTCGTTTATTGATTTCATGATTATTAACGAGCTGGCTAAAAATGTGGATGGGTATCGTCTTAGTTCATATCTGTATAAAGGAAAGAATGATCGGGTGAACTGTGGGCCGATCTGGGATTTTAACCTTACTTACGGGAATGCCGATTATTACAATGGATGGATTGCCACCGGATTTCAGTATCAGGCTAATATGGGTATGGATGGATGGCAAAATCCTTTTTGGTGGAGCAAATTGATGAAAGATTCGGAGTATGTAAAAAAACTCAGACGAAGATGGTCACTTCTCCGGAAGAAGGAACTTTCTGATCATCGGATTAACTTTGTTATTGACAGCCTGACCAGTTTGATTTCGGAAGCAAAAGACCGTAATTACCAGCGATGGACCGGTGTTATTGGAGTTGACATCTGGCCAAATTACTACGTTGGAAGCACCTATAATGATGAAGTAAACTGGATGAAAAGCTGGATTGATCAGCGTCTGTTTTTTCTCGATCTGCAATGGCCATATGATTTTACGGGCAAGGATGATCTGTTGGCTGCACAATCGCATTCCATTTATCCGAATCCGTTTGTCGACAGGCTAACTGTAAAACTTGCTTCGGTGCAAAGCGGAGATATTACTGCAGAACTTTACAATTCAGGCGGAATACTGGTTGGTGCTAACAGAGCCGCCGCTCAGAATGGCGAAATACAGCTCAACTTTTCAGAAAATAAATTACGCGCCGGACTTTATACAATTCGGCTTACACGCAACAACAAAGTTTTACTCACCGAGAAAATTGTGAAAACGCGTTAATCAGAATTCGATCCTTTTACCTGAACATCGCGACTCCTGCCAGCCGGCAGGCTGGGAACACTTACATTTCTGCTCTACCTTACTTTTTTCTTACTTCTGTTTCTCCTGATGGATAAGCCGATTCGTAGGAATGTTTTTTGTCTATCTTTGCGGCAACTCAAAAAACAAGTCTGATGCAGGAAAAAATTCTTATCCTCGATTTTGGTTCGCAGTACACACAATTGATTGGCCGCCGTGTGAGAGAGTTGAATGTTTATTGCGAAATCTACCCGTATAACCATTATCCCGCGATTGACGAAACCGTAAAAGGTGTCATTTTATCCGGAAGTCCTTTCTCTGTAAGAGATTCCAATGCTCCGAAACCCGATTTGTCGTTGATTAAAGGTAAAATGCCTTTGCTCGGAGTTTGCTATGGCGCACAATACCTATCGCATTTCTTTGGTGGCGAAGTTGCTCCTTCCGATTCGCGTGAATACGGACGTGCCAATCTCGGATTTGTTGATCAGTCGAACCAACTATTTCAGAATATCAGTCAGCATACGCAAGTGTGGATGTCGCATGGCGATACCATTGTGCGCATTCCTGAAAATTACAAGGTAATTGCCAGCACTGCCGATGTAGAATACGCTGCTTTCCAGATTGAGGGCGAGCAAACGTTTGCCATTCAGTTTCATCCTGAAGTGTATCATACCACCGAGGGAACAGAATTGCTGAAAAATTATGTGGTCAATATTTGTGGCTGCAAACAGAACTGGACTCCGGATTCGTTTATCGAAACCACGGTGAAGGAACTAAAAGCCAAACTGGGCAATGACCGCGTTGTTCTGGGACTTTCAGGAGGGGTTGATTCAACAGTTGCCGGTGTACTCTTGAACCGTGCCATTGGCGCCAACCTCACTTGTATTTTTGTCGATAACGGATTACTTCGTAAAGACGAATTTCAGCAGGTACTGGATTCGTACCAACACATGGGCCTGAACGTAATTGGCGTTGATGCCCGTCAGAAATTCTGGGACGATCTGACCGGAATTACCGATCCAGAGAAAAAACGTAAAACGATTGGCCGCGACTTCATTGAAGTATTCGATGTGGAAGCGCACAAAATACAGGATGTAAAATGGCTGGCACAGGGAACTATTTATCCCGATGTAATCGAGTCGGTTTCGGTAAACGGGCCATCGGCAACCATTAAATCGCACCACAATGTGGGTGGGTTGCCCGAAAAAATGCACCTGAAAGTGGTTGAACCACTGAAATTGCTTTTTAAAGACGAAGTGCGCAGGGTAGGGAAGGCTCTCGGGATTAATCCTGAACTGCTTGGCCGCCATCCATTCCCGGGACCCGGATTGGGCATTCGTATTTTGAGCGACGTGACTCCCGAGAAAGTGCGTATCCTTCAGGAAGCCGATTCAATTTTCATTAATGGCTTAAAAGAATGGGGATTGTACGATAAAGTTTGGCAGGCGGGTGTTATGCTGCTACCGGTTCAATCGGTGGGCGTAATGGGCGACGAACGTACCTACGAAAACGTGGTTGCTTTGCGTGCCGTGGCTTCAACCGACGGAATGACTGCCGACTGGGTGCATCTTCCTTATGAATTCCTGGCCAAAATGTCGAACGAAATAATCAACAAAGTGCGCGGAATCAACCGCGTAGTGTATGATATCAGCTCAAAACCACCGGCAACTATCGAGTGGGAATAAATACAGTGATCAGTCACAGTTTACAGTAAAAAGCGCTGCATTAAGCAAAGTTGAAGCGTTGCACTGAGCAAAGTCGAAGTGTGCAAAAGGGAGGTTCAGTTGAGCCTCCTTTTTGCGTATACACGAAAGTTAAGGTTTTAAATTCCGGATTCCACTCTAAGTGGAGCCCGGATTAATCTTTGCATTACCCGACCTCCAAAAGATTTCAAGTTATCGTATCAGTTTGATTTAATTCCTACCGAAAATATGTCGTAGAATAGAAATAATCAAATATCAAATCCTTAAATTTGAATATAGTAGCTAAACTTGATTTACATTTTTCTTCACTAGAATTTAAAAAGTGCGCAACCCCCTAGTTCGAATAAAGCAGAATATTGGCAATTGGCATGTATAACCTTATTATATGCAATCATATGAAACGAAAGCAAGACTTTTGCAAATATATTGGCAAGTAAAAAGTGCGGGGTCAGCACGATAAACACTGACAAAAACAAAATGAAAAAGTTAATGCTTATTTTTATGTTTTTCAGTGCAGTGGCAATAACTAATGCACAGTATTCAAATACTACATTGAACGGACCTTGGTTATTATATAAAAATCCACTTTCGCCATACAATGATGGTTTGATGTATATTATATTCGATGGCAATGGCTCAATTACCGATTGGGGCGGATTTGGAACCTATTCCGGTAATTATTCAGTCAGTGCTACAGGTGTAATATCCGGAAATCTTATTTGGACAGGAGGATCATTCCAATTAGCAGGACAGCTTAATTCACAGAATTCTGGTATCTTATCCGATTATGTTTTATCTAGAATTGCTAATCCAGGAGCTCTGTCCGGAACTATTACGGGTTCTTTGAATTCCGCCTGTGGATCTGCTTCAGTAAGTTTAACGGTTGACAATCAGGGAAAAGTAACTTCAGCAACTGGTTTGATTCAACCAGTTTCAGGACGAATTTATGCCGATTTAGGTGTATATTTTGGTCATATAAAGACAGGTGAACTCAAAACTGAAAATGGACATTGGAACGAATTTTCGATGATGGGATATTACTCAAATAACACATTAAATGGTAAAATTCGTTTAGATGCTGGCCCTAATGATTGCATATCTTCGCAAACTCAGCTTGTTAAAACAGGTGTAACTAATAGTATAACAGCAAATTCAAATTTTTACGAATTTACTTTTGTCCCAAATCCAGCTAACGAAATTGTAAGCATAAATTTTAATGCTAAACCTAATGAAGTGATGGAAATCTCAATATTCAACCTTAGCGGTTCTATGGTTAAATCGGAAATGCTTAAGCAAAACCAATGGCAAATAAATATTGAAGATTTAAGCAATGGTATTTATTTGTTGTCGATCAGATCAAAAAACAAGACTGTAAACAAAAAACTTATAATTCAAAGATAAAATTGGCTGTACATAATCAGCTGCACGCAAATTTTTCGGTTCTGGTTTTAAGTGTGTATCTTTTCGCTCAGGAAGTTTTTCAACTTGACAGGAAATCGTCTGCAATACGCCTCTGAGTTTAGCTTCCTTACAGGCAGGCATTCTGTTGCAGAAGTTAGCTAATGAAAATATGTTCACGCACAAATTTTAAGACAAAATTCAAAATTTATGCAAATGAAAATTTCCTTCACTATTGTGTTAATCATCATAGCTATTACGTTTTCGCAAGCTCAATCGAGAAAAGCAACGCAATTGAAAAAGGATTACCTTGAAGTGGCACACTTGAAAGTAGTTAAAACTAAGACTCCGCTAAGTAAATGGGAAGGTATTGATACTATCCGCTATTATATTGAGGGCAAATTACAATACATGACGGAGAAAAGCCTGAGAATGTTTCTTCAGGAAATGCAAGAACTTACCGGATTAACATTTGTAGAATCGAAAGATAAAGGGAAATATCAACTTCTATTCTTTTTCGGAACACTTACCGATTATTCGATATTTACACAGAATGAGATTCCACTCCATTTAGTTGAAAAGTCCCGCACATGGCATAGCTTTTTAACCGGTCCACAAAATCGGCTTGTTAAAACAAGTTTTTGCATCAATCCTTCACAGGTAAAATCTCAACTCGAAGGTCGATTTTATTTTCAGTCGTTGTTTTTAAAGTGTATTGGAATACGCGGAAACATAGAGGATGAGTTAAGTATTTTCTTCAACAATTACAGCAACAAAAACGGCGGACTCACAATGGGAGATAAACGCTTGGTGAAACTTCATTACAATCCGAAAATCAAATCGGGCATGTTAGACTATCTGGTAGAACAAACTTTAAGCGATTCAATTGATTTGGAAATGCTCGTTAATGAGAAATTGTAATGTGGGGGATTGATACTTTAAAGTTTTTAGCATCCATAAAGATGTAACTACACTCCGTAAATATGTTTTTAATATCCATTTGTAAGAAACAAAAGCCCATTTAGAAAATGTGAAAGTCTATCTGGAAGTTATTAAAGTGCATTTGGAAAATGTGAAAGTCCATTTGGAAGTTATTAAAACGCATTTGGAAAATGTAAAAGTGCATTTGGAAGTAATGAAAGTCCATTTGGAAAATGTGAAAGTTCATCTGGAGTATATTAAAGTGCATATTGAAAATGTGAAAGTTCATATGGAAGTTATTAAAGTTCAATTGGAAAATGTGAAAGGCCATTTGGAAGTAATAAAAGTCCAATTGGAAAATGTGAAAGTCCATAAATTTATTTTTAACATCAGAGAAGGTGAAACAAGGGTCTGTAAATTTGTTTATAGCATCCATAAAGATGCAACTGCTGACTGTAAATTTGCACTATCAGGCATTAACGCAAAGCGGCTATAGTGTTTTGCTGCTGGAAAACTAGATACTGAGATTTATCGGGAGGAAGAAATACAGCACTATGCAGGAAGATCATTGGTGAAATTCCATTCTGCTAAACTTTGTAAGAGCTTAGCTGTATGCGAAGAGAAACGACTAAAAATAAGAATATGGAAGGAGAAAAAAGTGTACAAGCATGGATTGATGAGGTTAAACCTGAGCATAGTTCGCTTGTAATTCGTGTTGACAATTTGATCAAAGAGGTAATTCCAAACATACAATGTACTACAAAGTGGCATAAACCTTCACAGCCACTTGGAATTCCATTTTATGGGATTCCAGATAAAGGATGGATCGTTGCAATGTGGTCGTTCAAGGACAAATTAGGCATAGGATTTATATCGGGAACACTTTTAAACCCTGAACCTCCTGTTACAAGTATGGCTGGCCCATGGAATAGAGGTGATGTAAAAGCTCGTAGAGTTGATATTCATGATGAGTCGGAATTTGACGAAAAACAGATTCGTACCTGGTTGGAACAAGCCCGGGATTTGCCCGGCTGGGGAAAAATAGAATAAGAACATAAATGCCTTTGCTAAGGAAAGAACACCAAATAACCGACAGCTCCAAAATATTATACAACAAGGTATTTGTAATGAAAGGTTTAGTAAATCAATCTTATTTTTATTTTCTTTGTTATTGTCAACCAACAAAAGAATAAACTAGCCAGGTGTATTGAACGGATAAAATTTCATTTCTTTTGATTTGTGGCTTTTACAAGTTTTTTGTAATGCATCGTTTGGTAAAATCAACTTCAATTAAAGCATAAGATATTGAACGTTATAAAATAAAATTGCAATGAAAAAGATCCAATTTAACGAATATCCAATCTTTATTTTTTTCTGTTTAATCATTTTTAATTTGGGAGCTAACCTCACGTTGTACGCTCAGAATTCTGGACCATTGACCGACCCAGGTAATTTGACGGCATACAGAGCTCAACTTGGACAGACTCTTAGTTTTCGCATAAGAGGTCATGATGCAGGAACCGTTTGGGGAGGTGCCAATGGTATTTATACTGACGATTCCTCTTTGGGTAAGGCAGCTGTTCACGCTGGGCTATTGCGAATAGGTGAAGAAAGAGTGGTTACAGTAACCATCCTTGGAGGACAGTCTTCCTATACAGGTAATTCACAGAATGGAGTTACATCAATTAATTATGGTAGCTTTCAATTTAGTTTCAGATTTGTAACTACCGGAGCTACCACTCCTGTAGTTACCCCACCTGTTTTGGGAGGCACTGTTCTTCCCGACCCCGGTAATTTGA
>JAFLKN010000005.1:123446-183162 GCA_019163175.1 Prolixibacteraceae bacterium
GTTTCCGGTTTGTAAATTTAGGAAGTATTGGTCAGGTAACTACTACTCCGGTAGTTACCCCACCTGTTTTGGGAGGCACTGTTCTTCCCGACCCCGGTAATTTGACAGCTTACAGAGCTCAACTTGGACAGACTTTTAGTTTTCGCATAAGAGGTCATGATGCAGGAACCGTTTGGGGAGGTGCCAATGGTATTTATACTGACGATTCCTCTTTGGGTAAGGCAGCTGTTCACGCTGGGCTATTGCGAATAGGTGAAGAAAGAGTGGTTACAGTAACCATCCTTGGAGGACAGTCTTCCTATACAGGTAATTCACAGAATGGAGTTACATCAATTAATTATGGTAGCTTTCAATTTAGTTTCAGATTTGTAACTACCGGAGCTACCACTCCTGTAGTAACCCCAACTGCTTTGGGAGGCACTGTTCTTCCCGACCCCGGTAATCTGACAGCTTACAGGTCACGAATTGGACAAACATTTAGTTTTCGTGTAAAAGGAACTGATGCAGGATCTGTTTGGGGGGGAATCAATGGACCATATACAGATGACTCCTCTTTGGGTAAAGCGGCCGTTCATGCCAGTTTATTGAAGATAGGCGAAGAAGGAATAATTTCGGTGACTATCCTTGGAGGACAACCCTCCTATACCGGCAATATACAGAATGGCATTACGTCTTTAAATTATGGAAGTTATCAGGGTAGTTTCCGGTTTGTAAATTTAGGAAGTATTGGTCAGGTAACTACTACTCCGGTAGTAACCCCACCTGTTTCAGTAGGCACTGTTCTTCCCGACCCAGGTAATTTGACGGCATACAGAGCTCAACTTGGACAGACTCTTAGTTTTCGCATAAGAGGTCATGATGCAGGAACCGTTTGGGGAGGTGCCAATGGTATTTATACTGACGATTCCTCTTTGGGTAAGGCAGCTGTTCACGCTGGGCTATTGCGAATAGGTGAAGAAAGAGTGGTTACAGTAACCATCCTTGGAGGACAGTCTTCCTATACAGGTAATTCACAGAATGGAGTTACATCAATTAATTATGGTAGCTTTCAATGGAGTTTCAGATTTAAATAAGAATACGTCTAATTAGTTTGATGTAATTTGTCTATTAAGTACCTTTTGATTTCTTCACAATGGCGCAGTTTTATACTCTTCACCTTTAATTTAGGAATTGGTAATTCCGACACTCTGGTTTGTTTTGGATTTACCGGTTCTCAATAACCGGAAATTGTAAATACAAAATAGCCAGTCAACAATCCGCTGACTGGCTATTTTGTATTTGTAACGACCAAAAACAGCTTAGTTTAAAAATCAGAATAATCGGCTGGGTGAAGCAACAGTTTTACCGAATTCGAAACTGTATTTTTGTATTCTTCGATGGCCGAAAGGGTTTTCCATTCGGGATCTGCGCGAAATGTTGCCCAACGTTCATCGTGTGTTTTCATGTCGGCAAATGTGGTGAGGTACATCAGATTGGGCATCGTGCTTCCTGAAACTACTTCAGCATAAAAAACCGCATTAAAATCGAGCTTTTTAAAGAGTTTAATTTCGCCGCCTTGGTTAAACATTTTTACTTTTTGGCGAAGCAGGTTTTCTGTTGGGCCTTCGTAGCTGCGCAACTCGTAAACACGATCGGCCGGAGCGGTCTGGTGTTTCGGTACAATGAAGTTTGGAGCATCCGGAAAGGCTTTTAGTAGGATCGATTCTTTGCGCAGAAAGGGCACCTGGTTGAATGGAGCGCCAAGAAAATCAATACCCTTTGCCTGGTAAGCCTGATCTTTGACCAATACTTCCTGTATCTCGGCAAAATGATTAAGTGACTTAAATGGAATCCACACATAAACACGTTTTCCGGCAGCGGTATCGCTTGCAAGTGGTTTAAATACACCAACCTTGGCAATGCCGGCACGATGCAAAGCAGGCAAATAAGCATCTTTCAGAAAATTGTCAACTTTAGCTTCCTGGTCTTTGCCATTCAGCCGAAATACCTGAATCTGGTAATAATCGGGCGAAGCTGCATACGATGAGGCCGAAAAGGCTAGTAATAAAATGATAATCAGGATGAATTGTGGAAAGTTAGTTCTTGCCTGGGAGAAGTGTTGTTTCATTAGATCTGGGTTTAATTGGTTAAGAGGTTTAAAGATAGAAATTACATGTAACTTTTCTCGCTAATCCTTGACTTATGAACACAAATTGATTCTGAATGTTAACTTTTCTGACGGCCAGAGTTATAAATCGCCCGCATAATTATGCTATCTTCGTTAATGAGTAATTTCGTAATTGGTTTTCTGCACGATTTTTGAAGAAAAGCCAATTCAATAAAAAATTTAATTATGAATTTCACAACTAGAATTACGGGTTTTTCAATTTTGCTGGGATTGGTGTTGCTGATAAGTGGGAGCGAATTGAAAGCACAGGATGTTCAGGGCAACACGATGAAGTTTGGACGGCTGCTTCGTTTGATTGACAGCTACTATGTAGATACAACCAATGTTGATGATTTAACCGAAAAGGCCATTGTTGAGGTTTTGCGCGGTCTCGACCCTCATTCGGTTTACATATCGAAAGCCGAAGTTGAAAAGATGAATGAGCCGCTTCAGGGAAATTTTGAAGGTGTGGGTATTTCGTTTAACGTGTATCGCGATACCTTGATGGTTGTTACAACCGTCCCCGGAGGACCCTCGGAAAAGGTTGGAATTCGCGCAGGTGACCGCATTGTTTCAGTCGATTCAAAAAACATTGCATCTATTGGCCTGAAAAATGCAGATGTTTACGATTATCTGCGCGGTAAAAAAGGTACAAAAGTTGAATTAAAGGTAAAGCGAAAAGGTGAGGTAAATCTGTTGGACTTTACGGTCATTCGTGATAAAATACCAATTAACAGTCTGGATGCATCTTACATGCTTAATGACAACACCGGCTACATCAAGCTGAACAAATTTTCGGCCACAACAACAGCCGAGTTTCTAGAAGCCATTAAAGCGCTGAAAGCAAGCTCGAAACTCAATAGTTTGGTGCTCGATTTGCGCGGAAATGGTGGCGGATACCTGAATGCAGCTACCGAACTAGCCGACCAGTTTCTAACAGCTTTCAAACAGATTGTATACACCGAAGGCAAACATACCGAAAAGAAAGAATACAATTCAACCGCGCTTGGAGAATTGGAACAGGGTAAATTGGTTGTACTGATTGACGAAGGTTCTGCTTCGGCCAGTGAGATTGTTGCCGGTGCAATTCAGGACTGGGATCGCGGAGTTTTAATTGGCCGTCGTTCGTTTGGTAAAGGACTTGTTCAGCAGCCTTTTCTGCTTACCGACGGATCTATGATCAGGCTTACAACCGCGCATTACTATACCCCTAGCGGCAGGTGCATTCAAAAACCTTACGAAAAAGGGGTGGATGAATATCAGAAAGATTATCTGAACCGAATTGAGAATGGCGAATTGTTCTCCAAAGATAGTGTTAGTGCCAAAGTCAATAAAACTCAGGAGTATGCCACCAAGCTTAGTAAACGACTGGTTTACGGAGGTGGAGGGGTTATGCCTGATCTGTTTATTCCATTGGACACCTCAAAATATTACGCATATTACAACAATCTTGGGCGCAAAAATGTAATAAATACTGGCGTTCTGGATATAATGGATGCCAACCGCGATAGCTTCAAACAGAAATATACCGACTACAAAACGTACAACGAAAAGTTTGAAGTTACGGATGCAATGATTGAGAAAATTCTGGCTGCCGGTGAAAAGGAAGGTGTGAAACGCGATGAAAAAAGCATCGAATTTGCCCGTCCGATAATGAAGCGGCAGATGAAAGGTCTAATCGCCCGCGATCTATTCACGATAAGTCATTATTTCCAGATTATGAATGACGAGGATGAATCGATCAAAAAGGCAGTCGAGGTAATAAGTAAGAAGGGAGAATACGAAAAAATTCTGTCAGGAAAGTAAAAAGTGGTCATTCGTAGTTATTTACTGCATGTCATTAATTGTCAAAAGTCAAGAATAACGACAAATGACTACTTAATGACGACCAATGACAAAATTAAATTCTACATTTCTTTATGGAACAACTAATAAGATGGCTTTCAGGAAATTATATTGAGCTCCTGGGGGCCATTTTAGGTATTGCCTATATCTTCTTTTCAATTCGCCAAAGCATCTGGACATGGCCGGTTGGACTGCTTACCTCTGCAATTTATGTTTGGGTATTTCTTACGTCCAAACTATATGCCGATATGGGTTTGCAGATGTACTATGTAGTGATCAGCATTTATGGATGGTACGAATGGCTGAAGGGAAATCAGTCCAATCATTCTGAATCCATAAAGGTGAGCAGGTTGCCAAAGAAATTGGGATTGATTCTGACTCTGGTAAGTCTGGTTATTTTTATCCTGATTTGGTTTATACTTAAAACCTATACAGATTCACCGGTTCCGGTAGCCGATGCACTGGCCACCGCGCTTAGTATTGTGGCAACATGGATGTTGGCCCGTAAAATTCTGGAACATTGGTTGGTTTGGATCTTTGTCGATGCTTTTTCGATCGGACTGTTCTGGTTTAAAGACTTGCTTCCCACGGTTCTTCTCTTTGTTGTGTATACAATTATGGCAGTTGTTGGGTATCTCGAATGGAAGAAAGAATTTGTGAAATACTAGCTTTCGGTAGTAAGGTTTTCTCAATCACTCAAGTACCTTTGCATCAATGAATCCTCAGCAGATACGCATAGCAGTCACAGGTCCCGAGTCATCAGGAAAAACTACTTTGGCCAGGCAGTTAGCCGAGCTGTATAAAGGACAGTATATTCCTGAATTTGCGCGTGAATATGTCGAGAAATTGCCACATCATTATTCGTTTCAGGATGTTGAAACCATTGCCCGAACTCAGGTTGAACAGTATTTGGCAACCAAAACAAGTTCAGAAAAATTATTCTTTTTCGATACCTGGCTCATTATAACCAAAGTTTGGTTCAGGTGGGTTTTCGGAAAAACTCCGGACTGGCTTGAAGATCAAATTCGCAATTGTCCGATTGACTTGTTTTTGCTCTGCCGCCCCGATTTACCCTGGGAAGCCGATTCCGTTCGCGAGAACGGTGGAGAAAACCGGATACGTTTATTTGAAGAATACCGGAATGAATTGATTAATTACGGGTTTCGTTATGTCGAAATTAGTGGAACTGATGATCAGCGATTGCATAATGCCATTGATGCCATTCGTAATTTTTACAAGCAATCTTAAAACTTTACCGCTTTAAAGTTTGAATTAAGACCTAAAAGTATGATTTTTGTCAAGGAATTAAGTTCATTCGATTAAAAACGGAGTTTGTTGAAGCGAATGTGAAAAGTAGAACCCTTTAAATTCAGCAAAATGCAGTCAGAAAAAAATATAGAACACAAAATGCGCAATGCGGTAGAACAGTTGTCTGATCAGAAATCATTAAATCTGGTTTGCCACGAACACCGCATTGGCGAACCATTACCATCCATCGAAAAACTGGGAAAGATTGTTGGCATCATCCGCGAAATTCTTTTCCCCGGATATTTTGGAAGTACCAGTTTGCGCACCAACACTACCAAACACTACATTGGCGTATATATTGACGAGCTGTTCGAATTACTCTCAGAGCAAATTCTGGCCGGACTGTGCTTTACCTGTCAGAATCCGGAAATGGTTGACATGCAGGAACGCTCGAAATTCGCACAGGGATTAGCTTCCGATTTTATTTCATTCCTTCCTGAAATCAGGAGGCTACTTGTAACCGATGTTGATGCTGCTTATTTAGGCGATCCGGCGGCCAATAGCCGCAGTGAGGTCATTTATTGCTATCCTACCGTTCGGGCAATTATCAATCATCGTGTTGGTCACCAACTGCTTCAGCTGGGCGTTCCGCTTATTCCACGCATAATTTCCGAAATGGGTCATTCCGAAACAGGTATCGATATTCATCCCGGAGCCCAGATTGGCGAATCGTTTACGATCGATCATGGTACCGGTGTGGTAATTGGTTCAACCTGTATTATCGGCAAAAATGTAAAACTTTACCAAGGGGTAACTCTTGGAGCAAAAAGTTTCCCACTTGACGAACAAGGTAATCCGATTAAAGGCATTCCGCGTCATCCGATTGTGGAAGATAACGTGATAATTTATGCACAAGCTACCATTTTGGGGCGCATCCGGATTGGTGAAAATTCAATAATTGGAGGAAACGTTTGGGTGACCAATAGCCTGCCACCTAATTCCAGAATTGTACAATTCAAAGCAAAAGATGCTGATTACAGTGATGGGGCAGGGATATAAAAGTTTCAGATATCAGGCTATTATTAGTAGGTTACAAGTGTAAAAATGACGGAACTTATAGAATTCATAAATCGCTTTGCTGTACTTGATTCAGAAACAGAACAAGCAATTCTTGACTGTTTCAAAACGGAAGTTTACGAGAAAAATGAATTTATACTTGAGGAAGGAAAAATATGTACTAAAGTAAGTTTTATCAAATCTGGTTTAGTACGTAGGTTTTATATGAATGACGGTCAGGAGATCACAAATTGGTTATATTATAACAACCAATGGCTGACTTCTGCGACAAGTTTTTTCGACCAGAAACCTTCATTTGAGAATCTACAGGCATGTGAAAAAACGGAACTTTATTCTCTTTCATATGCGGATGAACAACGTCTTTTAGAGTATCCTATATTTGCAAAGTTTCATATTAGTTTACTTAGGCAATATTTGGCTTCGTTCAATGAGTTTCATCACAAATATAAATTGATGAATGCTCACGAGAAGTATTCTTATCTCTTAACTCATTTCCCGGAAATAATAAAGAAAGCCAAGTTAAAATATATTGCATCAATACTGGATGTTAGTCAGGAAACGCTGAGCCGTATTCGTGCATCCATTAATTGATTTTACATCAAATAAACTCCCTTTTATTTAAGCAACATTTGCACTTTTAAATTAACAGAAGTGATATGATTTCGAAAAGTGCAATAATTGGCAAGAAAGCTCAGATTGGAAATAATGTTCAGATTGGACATTTCACAACGATTGATGACGATGTTGTTATTGGCGAAAATACATGGATTGGCAATTATGTCAATATCCAGAAAGGAGCAAGAATAGGTGAAAACTGTGAAATTCATGCAAGTGCTGTGCTCTCCGGAAATCCTCAGGATCTCAAGTTTAGAGGTGAATACACAACTTTGGAAATAGGTAACAATACGATCATCCGTGAATTCGTCACCATAAACAGAGGAACAGCCTCAAAAGGAAAAACTGTAATTGGAAACCACAATTTAATCATGGCAAATTCACATATCGGACATGATTGTATGATTGGCGATCATTGTATTATCGGTTTTAATGTTGGGATGGCTGGCGAAGTTATTGTATCAGATTGGGCTAATATTAGCGGATTAACCGGGATTCATCAGTTTTCTAAGATTGGGGCGCATGCCATGATTGGCGGGCTTAGCAAGGTCGTGAAAGATGTTCCTCCCTATGTAATTGCAGCTAGAGACCCTTTAAGTTACGAAGGAATAAACACGGTTGGATTAAATCGAAGAGGCTTTGAGTCTGCTAAGATCAATGAAATAAAAGAGATTTACCGGGTGGTTTTTCAGGAAAAAAGAAATATAACTCATGCGCTGGAATTAATAGAAGCTAATTTTGAAAGAACATTTGAGCGCGATGAAATTGTTCGTTTTATACGAAACTCGACCCGGGGAATAATTAAAGGTTGCAAGGATTAGAAACTTCTGCAAATATTTTAGACTTTTGTGTGGATTTTATACTGAATATCGATCCGTTGCATAACTTAAAAAATACAAATTGAAAAAACAAACGTACACCGCTACTACTCTGGCTGGTCTGGAAGAAGTACTTGCTCAGGAATTGATTGAAATTGGTGCCGATGAGGTTCAGATTGGCCGCCGTTCGGTCTACTTTAGCGGCGATTTAAAGTTATTGTACAAGGCCAATTATTGTTTGCGCACGGCTTTGCGAATTTTGCTTCCTATCGATTCGTACAAAATATTCTCGGCAGACGATCTATATCAGCGAGGAAAAAATTTCAAGTGGGAAGACTTATTTGGTGTTGAGCAGACTTTTGCGGTGCAGAGTACTGTTTTTTCTGATTTGTTCAACAATTCCATGTATGCCTCACTCAAACTGAAAGACGCTATTGTCGACCGTTTCAGGTACAAATTTGGAGAGCGTCCATCTATAGATTCCAAGAAACCGGATATCCTAATCAACTTGCACATCAGCAACGAATTTTGCACCATTTCGCTCGATAGCAGTGGCGAATCGCTGCACAAGCGCGGATACCGGCTCGACCAGAATGAAGCCCCAATGAGCGAAGTTTTGGCTGCGGGGTTAATACGTCTTTCAGGCTGGGATCAAAAGAGCGAGTTGATTGATCCGATGTGCGGTTCGGGTACCATTGCCATTGAAGCCGCAATGCTGGCTAACGGACTATACCCCGGAACTGTGCGTAAGGACTTTCCTTTCCGCAACTGGCGCAATTTTAATTCTGATATGTTTAAGCAAATGGAAGATGAGGTTGGTACTGAAGGTATTTCACCAGTGCGGATTTCTGCTTCTGATATTTCAAGGCGGAATATTGATATTGCATACCGAAATGCTGAAGCTGCAGGTGTTTTGTCGTTTATCGACTTTAAAGTATCTGACTTTAAGTTTTTGGAACCAGCTTCCGAAAAACCATTTCTGTTGTTCAATCCACCCTATGGCGAACGCATGACACCCGACGATACCAACTTTTATGCTATGATTGGTGAACGTTTGAAACACCACTATTCCAATGCTACGGTTTGGGTCATCAGTACTGCTCAATGCCTGAAATCGATCGGTTTGCGCCCATCACGCAAAATTCCAATCCTGAACGGTTCGCTGGAATGCAGTTTCCGGAAATATGAATTGTATGCTGGCTCGAAGAAAATATCTCCTGCGAGCGATAGTAAGGAATAAGGGTTGTAGAATGTATTGTTGCGAGATTTCGGTTATGAGTTGCGTAACTCGAACCCCGAATCCCGCAACTCTTTATGCGGTCCAAATCTCCCACGATTTTAACGCCTGCAAATGCAGCATTTCCAAGCCGTTTTTGGTCTTGGCACCTTGCGCTTTCCCCTTTTTTAGGAATAATGTTTCAGCCGGATTATACACCAGATCGTACAAAACATGATGTTCTGTAACAAACTGATATGGTATCTCAGGACAGGCCTCTACCCTCGGAAAAGTGCCCAGCGGCGTGGCGTTGATGATAATCAGATATTCGTTCATCAGGTTTTCAGTCAGTTGATTGTATCTGATTTCTTTTTCCTGAAGTTCTTCTTTGGTAGTTGCCGAGAGGTATTTGATTCCTATTTTGTCGAACAGAAATTTAATGGCTTTTGAAGCTCCACCTGTTCCCAGAATCAGCGCTTTTTTGTGCTTTTCTTCGAGCATCGGGCAGAGCGAATTTTCAAATCCGTACAAGTCGGTATTGAATCCTTTTAGGATTCGTTTGCCATTTTTGTTGATGATTTTAACGGTGTTTACCGCGCCAATTTGTGCAGCCTCCTCATCAATTTCGTCCATAAACTGCATGATTTGCTGCTTGTACGGAATGGTGCAGTTTAAGCCACAAATGTCTTTCCCCAAACCAAAAATGCCGGGAAATTCATCAATACTATCCAGTTCGAAATTAACATATTCGTGGTTTGCAAGGTTTTCCTGAGCAAACTTTTCATTGAAAAAGTTTCGGGAAAACGAATGTCCGAGTTTATATCCGATGAGTCCGTATGTTTTCATAAAAGAAGTTTCAAATTTCAAGTTCCAAGATCGAAGCGTCATGCTGAACTTGTTTCAGCATCTTTAAATTATGAGTTTACGCCAGTTCGCTCAGTTCCAGCCAGCGCATTTCCTTTTCTTCAAGCAGATCGGTTATTTGTCCGAACCGGTTCGATTTTTCGTGCAATTCGCTGTTGCTTAGCGATCCTGAATTCAGTTCTTCGCCTATTTTTGCCTTTTCTGCTTCGAGCGATTCAATATCTTTTTCGAGTTGATCCAACTCTTTTTTTTCGTTGAAGGTCAGCTTACGTTCCTTTTCCTTTGCCGGTTTTGGCTGCGCTTTGGGCTCAGGTTTTTTCAGTTTTCGCTCTTGCTCTTCTTCTTCCAGCTGTTTGTTGCGCCAAATGGTATAACTTCCCGGAAAGTCTTTAATCGTCCCTTCGCCATCGAAAACAAACAGGTGATCGACAATTTTATCCATAAAATAGCGGTCATGCGAAACAATGATCACGCAGCCCTGAAATACACGCAGATATTCTTCCAGAACGGCCAAAGTCATAATGTCCAGATCGTTGGTCGGCTCATCCAGAATCAGAAAATTCGGATTGGTCATTAGGATGGTACACAAATACAAGCGCCGCTTTTCGCCTCCCGAAAGTTTCTCAATAAACGAATATTGGGTATCCGGCGGGAAAAGGAACGTGGTAAGCATTTGCGAGGCTGTGAGCTTTCGTCCGTCTTCAAAATTGATCACTTCTGCAATCTTATTTACGGCATCAATCACCTTATCGCCCGGATTAAATTCGATACCGGTTTGCTGATAATAGCCAAAACGGATGGTTTGCCCGATTTCCACCGTTCCCGAATCAGCAGGAATATTCCCCGTTACGATATTTAGGAAGGTCGATTTTCCGGTACCGTTTTTACCCACAATCCCCACTTTTTCGAACCGCTGAAACTTGTAAGTAAAATCTTTGATCAGGCAAAGATCGCTGTATGATTTACTGATTTTTTCCAAATCGAGAATTTTATTCCCAATTCGAGAAGAATTCATGCTCAGTTCAATGTTGTTTTCATTTAAATTTTGACCAGCTTTTATAATCAGGTCATCCACGCGTTCCATGCGGTATTTCGATTTGTGCCCACGCGCCTGAGGCATCCGTCTCGACCATTCCAACTCAGTGCGAAGCAGGTTCTTTGCCTTTTCAACACTTGTTGCAGTCGATTCCATCCGTTCTTGTCGCTTTTCTAGAAAATACGAATAGTTTCCACGGTGGCGATATATGGTATTGCCCTCCATTTCCAGGATTTCGTTGCATACCCGATCCAGAAAATAGCGGTCGTGAGTAACCATAAACAGCGTGATCTTTGTTTTTTCGAGGTAGTTTTCCAGCCATTCAATCATTTCCAGATCAAGGTGGTTGGTAGGCTCGTCCAACATTAGCAAGTCGGGTTCGTTAATCAATACATTAGCCATTGCCACCCGCTTTTTTTGTCCTCCTGAAAGCTCCGAAATACGTTGGTCGTAGTCAGTAATTTTTAGCTGTGTAAGAATCTGCTTTACTTTTACTTCGAAGTCCCAGGCATGATGGCGTTCCATCAACTCGGTATATTTTGCAATGTCTTCTTTACGGTTATGCAGAAGGGCATCTTCAAAATTGCGTATGGTTTCCACCACTTCGTCGCGCGATTGAAAAACGGCTTCAAAAACCGTCTGATTGTCGTCTAAATCAGGAATTTGCTTGAGGTAACCAATGCGGATATCGCCGGTTTTAGTGATTTGCCCGAATTCAGGCGTGTCGTTTCCGGCCAAAATTTCCATGAGTGTGGTTTTACCGGTTCCATTTCGGGCGATAAGGGCAATTTTCTGGTGTTCGAATATGGTGAATGAAATATTTTCGAAGAGCAACTGATCGCCAAAGCGCTTCGATAAATTTTCAGCCTGTAAAAACGGAGTCATATTTTTTTTCTGCAAAAATAGCATTTTCAGGCTAAGAAAATGGCTAAGTTTGGAGGCGAGTAAATATGGATTAAATGGATAAGAAAGAATTGTTTGAACGGGTAATTGCCTATTTTCAGAAAGAAATGCCAATTGCGGAGACCGAACTGGAATACAAAAATCCATACGAGTTGCTGGTTGCGGTTATCCTTTCGGCTCAATGTACCGACAAGCGGGTAAATCTGATTACACCTGACCTGCTGAAGCGGTTCCCCACACCCGAAAAGATGGCTGAAGTTGAATCGGATGAGGTTTTCGATTACATTCGCTCTTGTTCGTACCCAAACAACAAAGCCAAACATTTGGTGGGCATGGCTCGCATGTTGGTAAACGATTTTGGTGGTGAGGTTCCGGAGGATATGGACGAATTGCAAAAGCTTCCTGGTGTGGGACGAAAAACGGCTAACGTAATTTTATCTGTTGTATTTAATAAACCGGCTATGGCAGTTGACACGCATGTTTTTCGTGTTTCGGCCCGTATTGGTTTGACGGTAAATTCAAAAACACCGCTGGAAACCGAAAGACAATTGGTCGAATACTTTCCTGAAGAATTGCTCCCACTGGCACACCACTGGCTCATTTTGCATGGGCGCTACACATGTATGGCTCGTTCACCTAAATGTGAAAAGTGCGGATTGACAACTGTTTGTAGTTTTTATTGTGCGGAAAAGGGTTTAGATTCCGGCAACTAGGAGTAGTGAAAATAAAAGATCAGTCTGACTTTAATATTAAATGTTCACAACCGTCCAGAAATTAATATTGTTAATTTTTTGATTTTTTGTCAAACTTTGTACATTTGCTGCATATAAAACCAAATAAAAATAAACGTTATGGCTTATAAAATTTCAGAAGAATGTATTGCTTGTGGAACATGCATTGATGAATGTCCTGTAGAAGCGATTTCTGAGGGAGATATCTACAAAATTGATGCTGATCTTTGCACAGATTGTGGATCTTGCGCCGAAGTTTGTCCGGTTGATGCAATTTCTGTTGCTGAGTAATTTCCGGCCTGCATAAAGCTATAAAGAAGCTGATCTAAGAAGATCAGCTTCTTTTTTTTGAGCTTGTTGCAACTATGTGGTCTGATTTTTGTCACTTAATGCTGAATACAAATAGAAATGCTATGAAGACAATCATTACCTTGATACTCATATTCGTTGTTTCAGTAAGCGGGTTCGCCCAACAAGCAACTTCTCAATCTTCACAATCAGGCTCAACTCATTCCGGAATTGCAATTTCCAACTTCACAATTACAAAAGTTTATCCTAATCCGGTAAAAGACTTTGTTACTGTCGATATTCATTCTGTTATATCAGGAGAACTTAAAATAAGCCTTTTTAATATTTTGGGAACTGAGATCCGGAAGTGGGAATCGTTTGATCTTAATTATGGAGATCAGCAGCTAAAAATTGATCTATCTTTTCTGAAAACTGGGGTTTATATTTTTAAAATTTCCAGCTCAAAACAAGTTTGCTCACAGGTGTTCAAGAAAAACTAAACTTGTGATTCTTGATATTTGGTGATACTTTTATACGCTTCGATAATTACTAATGTTGATCGAAGACCTAAAAGAATGAACAATGAATAGATTCTTACCCTTTCTTTCTTTAATTCCTTTTGCTGGTGCAAATCTTGACTGTTTTGCCCAAAAACCAACCAATCAACCCAATGTTGTTTTTATTTATGCCGATGATATTGGTTATGGTGATATTAGTTGCAATGGCTCCAAAACTATTAAGACTCCAAATATTGATAAACTCGCGGCTCAGGGAGTTCGTTTTACGAATATGCACAGTGCTGCAGCAACCTGCACACCTTCCAGATATGCTTTACTTACTGGCGAATATGCATGGCGAAGAGAGGGGACTGGAATTGCTGCCGGAAATGCCGGTTCAATTATAAGGCCTGAAAGATATACGCTGGCCGATGTATTTAAAAATGCAGGCTACCAAACCGGTGTTGTCGGGAAATGGCATTTGGGGCTTGGAGATCAAACCGGAACGCAGGATTGGAATGGACATATTACGCCGGGGCCATCGGATATTGGTTTCAATTATTCTTTTATACTGGCAGCTACCGGCGACCGAGTTCCTTGTGTGTATGTTGAAAATGAACGCATATTCAATCTTGATCCCAAAGATCCGATTTTTGTTGATTATGAGAAGAATTTTGATGGTGAACCAACCGGTAAATTAAATCCGGAATTGCTGAAAATGCATCCAAGTCACGGGCACGATATGTCGATTGTGAATGGCATTTCGCGTATTGGATTTATGAAAGGTGGTAAATCTGCCTTGTGGAAAGATGAGGAAATGGCTGATGTAATTACTTCAAAAGCCGTTGAATACATCGAAAAAAATAAAAATAAACCGTTCTTCCTGTATTTTGCCACTCAAGATGCGCACGTTCCACGTGTTCCAAATCCTCGTTTTGTGGGAAGCAGTGGAATGGGACCCCGAGGCGATGCCATCATCGAATTCGACTGGTCGGTGGGAGAGGTAATTAGGACATTAAAAAAGTTGGGTCTGGAGAAGAATACAATTGTCGTTTTATCGAGCGATAATGGCCCGGTGGTTGATGACGGATATAAAGATCAGGCGGTTGAATTGCTTGGAAATCATCGGCCTGCAGGCGATTTCAGAGGTGGAAAATACAGCAGTTTTGAAGGAGGAACCCGCGTTCCAGGAATTTTGAGCTGGCCAGGAACTGTAAAGGCAGGTGTGTCGGAGCAGCTTTTGTGTCAGGTGGATATGGTTGCCACTTTTGCAGAAGTGCTTAAAGTTAAACTTCCGGCAGGTTCTGCGCCCGATAGTGAGAATTGCATGAATGCCTGGCTAAATAAAGGAGGAAAAGGACGCGAATATCTGGTACTGCAAAATGTCAACAATAATCTTTCAATTGAAAGTGAAAACTGGAAGTTTATTGCTCCCGGTAAGGGCTCAGCCTACAGTGCTCTTACCAATACTGAGTTTGGAAATCTGAATCAGGATCAATTGTATGATTTATCGAAAGATATTGGCGAAAAAGTAAATGTGGCAGCTCATCATCCTGAAGTTGTTGAAAAACTGAGAACTAAACTGGAGCAGATAAAAATTGCCAAATAAAAAATAGGAATAGAAATTGATACGAATTTCTATTCCTATTTAATAATGTTTACGCCGGGTTTTATAGTTTGTGAATGTAATTGGCGCTTTCTTTGAATGTTTCCGGAGCCATTTCTACGAAATAGTTTTTTACGCCACTTTTTTCAGCAGCAGCAAATAATTCTTTCCAGTCAACGGCACCTTGTCCAATAGGTACTTGTTTTTCGGTGACCGACGACCAATCGGCCAGATGGGCTGAGATAAACCGACCCGGATACTTTTTGAAATAGGTTTCAGCTTTGTAGCCAATGCTGATAACTGCTACCTGAAACTGCATTTTTACAAGTTCAGGATCGAAGTGTTTCAGCAATTCATCGTAAATAAGCACTCCATCAATCTTTTCAAATTCCATATGGTGGTTGTGAAAGCCAGTCTGAATCCCAGCCTTTTTTGTCTTTGCACCAATTTCGTTGAGTTCGTCAACAGCTTTCATCCAGTCGCTCATTTTGGCATCTTTGGGCAACCAAAAGCTAGAACAAATCATTTGTTTTTGACCCGATTCCAATGCAAAATCAATCCGCTCACTCAGGTTATTTCGGAGTTCGCCCATTCCGTAATGCGTGCTTTCCAGAGTCAGCCCCCAATCTTCCACGATTTTTTTCATTTCAGCAGCTTTCATGCTCATTAATGGGCCAAACCCTGAACTTTCGTATCCCGGAGGCGAACACATTTCCACACTTTGGTAACCTTGTCCGGCCATCATTTTCAGCGTTCCTGCAAAATCTTTAATCAGTTGGTCTTTTACTGTCCAAACCTGAAATCCCAAGGGTTTTTTTAAAGCTTTTGAAGTTGTAGCACTTGTCAGACTTGTTGGAAGTTGGCTTGCCAGCAATGCTGATCCAATTCCCAATGCACTTTTCCCAATAAAATGTCTTCTATTCATCATGATAATAGTCGTTTAGTGAACTAAATCCCTTTCGGGTCCCAGCCTTTGCGATACTCGCGCGACAGGTATTTATTTGCTTCAGCCACATTGGTGATTTTTTGGTTGGCAGCATCATATTTCAAGGTTCGGCCTGCCCGCAAAGCAACGGAATACAAATTTACTGCTTCGGTAATTGGTCCGGCTTCGCTGAAACTTCCGGGGCATTGTTTTCCTGCTTTAATGGCATCCATAAATTGCTTGAACCCTAATGTGCGGTCTCTCTCAGGAAGTTTCGGCACTACTTGTCCGGCCATCCGTTTTTCAGGAATTAGTCGTGGATTATCAACATGGAATCCGGCCAGAATTTTCCCTTTTTCTCCAACGAACATCATTCCTTCGGCAGGTAATTCTTTGTTGTCTTCATAAACTTCGTCCGGAACTGGAGGCCGCATTCCTCCATCGTACCAAATCAGATCAACGGCAGGCCTCGATCCTTTGGCCGGATATTTAAAGCGGACAGAACTGGCCATCGGGAATGAAAAATCATTTTTTACCTGGAATGCAGTTGAATCCCGTAGTCCGCATACATGACTGAAATTTGGTTCAATAATGGTAGGGGCATCAAGTTCAAGAGCTTTGAAAACTGTCCATAAACTGTAATGACCCATATCGGCCATCGAACCTCCGCCGAAATCGTACCAACCCCGGAATACCATATTGGTGTAATTCGGATGATATGGGCGTTCGGCTTCCGGCCCCAGCCACAAATCCCAATCCAGTCCTTTCGGGATTGTCGGACTGTCTGTTGGCAGAGTAGGGTATTGTGGCCAAACCGGGCGGTTCGACCAGTTGTGAACTTCCTTTAGTTTTCCGATAGCTCCTGTGTTAATCCAATTCATCACCTGATCCATCGATCCGTTGGAGTCCCAGGCAATGAGGTGCGTGGTAACTTTGTTCTTTTTAGCCATTTCTATGACCTGTTTACCTTCGGTAAGCCTGTTCGATATAGGTTTGTGCATCGACACGCTTATCCCTCTTTTCATGGCAGCCATAGCAATCAAGCCATGCAAATGGTCAGGAGTCATTATTTTAACGGCATTCAGGTCCTTCTCTTTTGCGAACAACTCCCTGAAATCGGCATAAGCCCGACAGCTTCCCAACTTTTGTTGGTTCCGGAATTTGGTATAATACGTGTCAACGATTTCCTTCCCATTGTCGCGACCTCCAGGAATGGTATTGTCACCTCCGGATGTCCATTGTGGATTTTGAAGCGTAGTACGAATTTCATCCCTAAGCCCGGTTTTGCCCCAGTCCAGATAGCCGGTAGCGTCTTTCTGAGGATCGCATACAGCAATGATTTGCAATTCAGGAATTGATAAAAGTGGCTGTAATTCGCGGAGACCTTGCGTGCCGGTGCCAATATAGGCCAGTGTTATTTTATCGCTGGGAGCTACAAAACCGCTTCCTCCAAGTACATGGCGCGGAACCACAGTCATGGCCAGAGTGGCTGTAGTGATGCCACCAATAAATTTTCGGCGGTTTATAAAATTCTGATTGGTAGCTTCTTCTGAATTGGAGTAAGGAAGAGCCGAAGGCCTTGATTTTTGTTTCATCATTTCAGTTAGATTAGGTAAGTAGAATTTTCAAAATTGGATACCGAAAAGGTACTGAACTTTTCTTATATTTAACCCTGTTTAAATCAAATTTTACAATACTAACCAACAAGTAACCTGAATACTAAATCATGGAAAAAAATCTCTCTCGTCGTAATTTTCTGCAAAAAAGTCTTGTTGCCGGAATTGGTCTTTCACTGATCGATCCATTCGCTGCATTTGCCGCTGCCAAAAAATCAGGAATGAAATTGGGTTTGGTAACTTACCAGTGGGCAAAGGATTGGGATTTACCAACCTTAATCGCCAATTGTGAAAAGACCGGTTATCTGGGTGTTGAACTTCGTGTAGATCATGCGCACAAAGTAGAAACCAATCTTTCGGCAAGTCAGCGTGAAGAAGTGAAGAAACGTTTTGCAGATAGCCCCGTTGATTGCATTGGCTATGGAGCCAACTTCGAATACCATAGTCCCGATGCGGCTGCTCTTCGGAAGAATATTGAGGGCACGAAAGAATACATCAAACTTTGCAAGGATATTGGCGCTACCGGAATAAAAGTAAAACCGAATGGCATTCCAACCGGTGTGCCAAGAGAGAAAACCATTGCGCAAATTGCCGCTTCGCTGAATGAAGTTGGGAAATTTGCTCAGGATTTCGGTCAATTGGTGCGGGTTGAAGTTCATGGAAACATCAGTCAGGAAATACCAAATATGCGGGCTATATTCGAACAGGTGACCGAGAAAAATGTAAAAATGTGCTGGAACTGCAACGATCAGGATTTGCTTCCACCCGGATTGGAACCTAATTTTAATTCAGTAAAAAAATGGTTTGGAGATACAATTCATGTCCGCGAATTTAATGTGGGCGAATATCCATATCAGCAATTGATGAATTTGTTTACAGGAATCAAATATGATGGCTGGGTTTTGCTTGAAGCCCGCACCGAACCTGCCGATAAAATTGCTGCCATGAACGAACAAATGAAACTCTTTAAAGATATGCTTGCCTTGGCAAAATAAACTTAAAGCAACATTACAATCAATATAACAGAAGAAACCCGTTGAGTACAGCGGGTTTCTTGATTTTTAATCATTCGCGAAAAGAATAAATGAGCGATGATTTCGAAATAAAAAGTAGTAAATTGTCTTCCGAATCTACAATGATAAGCTGATGAAGTCTAAAACTGTCAATTCAATACTACTTGTTTTATTCTGCTTGCTTGGCCTTAATTTTCAAAATCAGGCAAGTGTCGCAATTCGTGGTGTTAAACATCCTGTTATTTCATTAAATGGAACCTGGAAATTTAGCATGAACCCTCCGGAAAAATTTTGGGAACAACATATAGATTTCAAAAGCTGGACCGACATAAAAGTTCCGGGCGAATGTCAGATGCAGGGATTTGCCATTAAACACGATAAGCCTTATGCCTACAAATACGACTTCATTGTTCCGGAAGATTATCAGGGAAAACAGATTCGGCTTGACTTTTCAGGAGTGTACAGTTATGCAAGAGTTTGGGTAAACGGACAATTTGTTCGTGAACATTTTGGTGGGTTTACCAAGTGGAGTTGCGATATTACCGATTTTGTGTCAGCAGGTAAATCAGCCAATTTATCCGTTGAGATGACCGATCGGGCTGACGATATTTCATACGAAAGCGGCTATGCCAAGCACCAGATCGGTGGTATTCTGCGGGACGTAGAACTGTTAGCCCTACCGAAGCAAAACTTCAAACAACTGTATTTTGAAACTGATTTGGATGAAAATTGTAAAAATGCAGAACTTAAAGTCTTTTATGAATTGAAGAAAAATACGACTTCAACAATTAAAATCGAATTGTTTGATAACAAGAAAAAATGTATTGAATCTGTTGAAAAAGAAGCTAACTCGCCATCCGGACAAATTTCAATTCAGGTAAAGGATCCCCGGAAATGGGATGCAGAACATCCTAATTTATATCGGGTTGTGACTACCCTCTATGAAAACAGGGAGGAGATTCTGCAAGTCGATCAGAAAATTGGTTTCCGTGAGATCGAAATTAGAGGGAATAAATTGTTGGTGAATGGGATGCCGGTGAAACTGCGTGGAGCTTGCAGGCACGATATTCATCCGTTATTGGGAAGAATGACCACTGCGGAATACGATCATCTCGATGTATTGCTCGCCAAAGAAGCCAACATGAATTTCATACGAACTTCACATTATCCGCCATCCGAGGCTTTTCTGAACTATTGCGATGAATATGGTATTTATGTGGAAGACGAAACCGCTGTTTGCTTTGTTGGTTCGCATCGAACGGAGGCTTATCAGGCTTCCGGCGCTTCACAAAATGATCCGGCTTATTTGCCGAAGTATCTATCGCAATTGGAAGAGATGGTTAAGAATCACCGCAATCACCCCAGTGTGCTGATTTGGTCAATTGGAAATGAAAATACATTCGGAACAAATTTCGTGGAGTCGTTCAAGTGGGTTAAAAAGACGGATACCACGCGACCTGTTATTTATAGCTATCCAGGGCAGGTTCCCGATAGCCTGAAGATTTACCAGATTCTGAGTATGCATTATCCCGACTGGAAAGGAAATATTGACCAATACAACATTAAAACCGAGAAATTTGCTTACAAAGAAATGCCGGTTTTATACGACGAGTGGGCGCATGTGGCCTGTTATACTAATTTTGAATTGAAAGCAGATCCCAATGTACGCAACTTCTGGGGGCAAAGCCTCGACAGCATGTGGATTAATTTGTTTGATGCGGATGGCGCTTTGGGAGGAGCCATTTGGGGCATGATTGATGAAACATTTATGCTGCCCCGTGATTTGGATGGGTTTAACAAATGGTGGGGAATTCTTGATCCCAAAGTCATTCCGGCCAGCTACGCTGGACCTTGTGTAGGTTATGGCGAATGGGGAATTATAGATACCTGGCGCCGCAAAAAACCTGAATTCTGGAATACAAAAAAGGCCTATTCGCCAACCAAAATTTACCTCAGGCAGATTGATGCTTTTGAACCAAATCTGAACTTGACAATTCCTGTTCACAACCGGTTCGATCAAACCAATTTCAATGAATTAAAGATAATCTGGAAGTATGGAAGCCATTCCGGAGAACTTAAAAATGTTGATCTTGCTCCACACCAAATGGGTGTGCTTACAATTCCGGCTAATAAGTGGAATACTATAGAAAAACTGAATCTCCGTTTTTATCAGAACGATACCGTTTTGATTGATGAGTATAACCTTCAGGTGGGTAAAAAGGAAATAAGCTTGCCGGTATTAACAAAAGGAAACCTACAGGTTAATGAAACTGGCGAGCTGATAAAAATCTCAGGAAATGATTTTCTTCTGAATGTGAATAAAAAATCAGGCCTGCTTGAAAATGTGAGTGTTGGGGGAGAAGTGCTTGTTGAATCAGGACCTTACATTAACCTGAAACTTCCGGGAGAACGACTTCAATACTCTACCATAATGATGGATGATTACGCTAAAAACTGGAAATGTACTAGCTTTTCTTTCGAGTTGGTCGATGGCATTGCATCCATCAAAACAACCGGCGTTTACGATAGTATTTCGGTGAGTTTTCATACACAAATTGATAGGCTTGGACTGGTTATTATCGATTATAAACTAGCCAATGCCCCGGTCAATAAGGATATTGAGGAACTCGGGATTAAATTCTTTACAGGGGATGCATTTCGTACACTTGCATGGAATCGGGATTCCTATTTTTCGACCTATCCGCCTAATCATTTAGGGAGCTCGTCTGGCGAGGTTGATTTGACCGAAAAACCGGTAATGAACTACCGTGAGAAACCACAACATTCGTGGGAAATGGATATCAAAGGATTTTACTATTTGGGTCTGAATGAAGAATTTCCATATACCAATATAGTACGCTCATTGAAAGAAAATGTGTATTCCTATGCTTTAAAAACCGGGAATAAATCTCAATTGGAACTTGTTTCGTCTGGAACCCAAGCCTGCCGATTCGATAAAATAGATGGTAAAAACACCTTGATTATCAATGATAAGTGGGATTATGTAAGCTTGCTATGGGGAAATTATATGAATTTGAATAAAATGCCAAATAGCTTTCAGGGACGCATAGCCTTTCAGATTTCAAAAACTAAATATTGACCTTGAATCTGAGCTAATTTTTTGGGAAACAGGATTCAAATAGCCTGAAGAATTTTAAACTGAACTTCTGAATTATGAATGAAAAGTTGAAAATATATCTGAGTGCAACAGCTTTACTATGTAGCTTGTCAGTACTAAGCAAGCCGCAAAGCCGGCCAAATATCCTTTTCCTGTTTGCCGATGATCAGCGTGCCGATGCATTGGGTTGCTCTGGTAATTCCTACATTCGTACACCGAATATTGATCATTTGGCTCAAAGCGGTGTGCGTTTTTCGAACGGTTATGTGATGGGAGGTCATCATGGGGCTATTTGTGCTCCAAGCCGTGCGATGTTGATGAGCGGCAAGAGTTTATTCCATGTGTACGATCAATTGGATGGCGTACAAACCATGCCTCAATATTTTGCGCAACATGGTTACGAAACATTCGGGACCGGTAAATGGCATAATGGAAAATCGTCTTTCGAGGCCACCTTCCAGAAAGCTAAAAGTGTATTTCTGGGTGGCATGTGCGATCACTTTAAAGTTCCTTGTCAGGATATGGATGCCAGTGGTAAATTGGGCGCTCCCGTAATCAAAGGTTACTCAACCGATGTATTTGCCGGAGCAGCAATGGATTTTATTACTGAGTATGCCAATGGTAAAAAGGATCATCCGTTTTTCTGTTATGTGGCTTTCACGGCTCCGCACGATCCGCGGTCACCGCGCCCCGATTACATTGGCCGGTATCCCGATGAATCAATTCCATTACCCGGAAATTATAAAGCGCTTCATCCTTTTGCATTCGATGATTTGCTGGTAAGGGATGAGCACCTCGCTCCCTGGCCTCGTACTCCTGAAATTATTCAGGCTTCCCTGGCCGATTATTATGCCCTGATTACCCATTTGGACGATAAAATCGGAGAGCTTATTGAAATATTGAAAAAGCAGGGTCTGTTTGATAATACAATCATTGTTTATGCTGCCGATAACGGATTGGCCCTAGGTAGTCACGGTTTGCTTGGAAAGCAAAGCCTTTACGAACACTGCATGAAGGTTCCGATCATTGTTTCAGGACCTGGCATACCAAAAGAAAAAGTTAGCGATGCAATGGTTTACCTGTTCGATTTATTCCCTACTCTTTGTGATGCATCCGGACTCCCTTCACCCAACGGCGTTGATGGAAAAGATCTTTTGCCTGTAATAAAAGGCAAACAATCTTCGGTGCGAAATTCACTTTATACAGCCTATCGCAATACAGTGAGGGCAGTCAGAACTGACGAATGGAAATTGATCCGTTACCCACAACGTAACTTTACGCAGTTGTTTAACCTGAAACGTGATCCGCTCGAAATCAATAATCTGGCTATGGCACCCGAATATCAGTCAACGACTGCAGAAATGATGAACTTGTTAAAGGATTGGTACCGGGCAACCGACGATACGGCTAATCTAAGTCCTGATAAATTTCTTCCGCTGAACTACGATCACACTAAATTGAAACAAAAAGCCGATCAGTGGCAACCCGAATATACTTTGAAAAAGTATTTTAACGGAGCGACAATTGGTAAATGATGTTGAAAATTTGTGGAAACTATAAAAATGGATGGTTGCATATTAAATTAAGCATGAAATGAATAAACTGAACCGAAGAAAATTCATTCAATCTACAGCTCTGACAACTGCAGGACTCGGACTTATTCCACCTTGGACTATTGCCGGAAGAACTCAGGAGAATAGTACAAAAAAACCGCACATTATTCTGATCATGACAGATCAGCACCGGGGAGATACGCTCGGTTGTATGGGCAATAAAATCATCAATACGCCAAATATAGATTCAATTGCTTCTGACGGGGTTTGCTTCAGGAACGGGTTTTCATCAACGCCAAGTTGTACGCCAGCCCGGGCAGGACTTTTAACGGGCTTGTCGCCATGGAACCATGGGATGTTGGGATACGCGCGAGTTGCACGTAAATACAAATACGAAATGCCTCAGATGTTGCGTGATTTAGGTTATTATACCTATGGCATCGGAAAGATGCACTGGTTTCCGGCAAAATCCTTGCATGGATTTCATGGAACCTTGGTTGATGAAAGCGGCCGGGCAGAACAGGATGGTTTTGTAAGCGATTACCGCGACTGGTTTAAATTGCAGGCACCCGGTGAAGATCCTGATAAAACTGGCATAGATTGGAACGAGCATCGGGCAGGGGTTTACCAGTTGAAAGAACAGTTGCATCCAACACGCTGGACTGGCCTGACCGCAGTTCAATTGATTCAGAACTACAAGCTTGATAAACCGCTATTCCTGAAAGTTTCCTTTGCCAGGCCTCATAGTCCGTATGATCCACCGCAGCGCTATTTCGATATGTATAAAGATGCTGAAATTCCGAGGCCTTCAGTTGGAAACTGGGATGCAAAATTTGCTGACAATCCCAAGACAAAGGATGCTGCATTTGGCGACTTTGGAGCAGAATATGCTATGAATTCGAGAAAACATTATTATGCAAACATTACTTTTATCGATGATCAGGTTGGTGAGATAATTCGTGCCTTGAAAGAAAATGGTATGTATGACGATGCCTTGATTTGTTTTACCTCTGACCATGGCGATATGATGGGAGATCATCATCATTGGCGGAAAACCTATGCTTACCAAGGTTCGGCAAATGTGCCTTTCCTGATGAAATGGCCCCAAACAATGGCTACACGGCTCTCACGGGGAAGTCAGTTAAATCAGCCAGTTGAGTTGCGCGATTTTTTACCTACGTTTCTCGATGTTGCCGGTGGCGAGGTCCCGGATGACATGGATGGAAAATCACTGATTCAGCTGATTAAAAATAAGAACCCCGAATGGCGGCCTTTTATTGACTTGGAACATGCAACTTGTTACACCAAAGAAAATTACTGGTGCGCTTTAACTGATGGAAAAATGAAATATATCTGGTTTTTCTACACCGGAGAAGAGCAATTGTTTGATCTGACGGATGATCCGGATGAAAAAATAAATCTTTCGGGCGAGCTTAAACAGGCCGAAAGTCTTGAGTTATGGAGATCGCGCATGATTAAACACCTTGAAGAACGTGGCGAAACCTTTGTTAAAGCGGGCAAATTGGTACAACGAAATACTACTATGCTTTTGAGTCCCAACTATCCTAAAGACACCAGAACAGAAGAACAACTTTTGAAAAGCTGGATGAACGAGAATACATTTAAAGATTAGGGGGAAATTATTGTGAAAAAAGGCGCCTAAATTGTTAAATTTAAGCGCCTTTTTTTGTCATTTTTTTTCAGTGCCCAGAACAAGACTCGAACTTGCACACCCTTACGAGCACTAGTCCCTGAAACTAGCGTGTCTACCGATTTCACCATCTGGGCATTCTGCTTTTCGTTTAAAGCGCAGCAAATATAGAAAATTTTAATTTCAGGAGTGTGGTTTAGGTACATAAAATTAAAAAAATGTAAGGACTCGGTTTGGCTTGTTCTTTTTAGCTAAACGCCTTCAGTAAGTTATCCTCCGGCAACCGATCGTTAGTCGGCAGAAATCGTACTTTGGTCGTTTTAATTGTCGGCTTAGATCATTTATTGCTGAACTTGCTGACTCGAAAACAAAACGATACCTATGATTCGGAGCTACACAGAAAAATATGCTGAAATATGGGAAGGCTGTCCGAAGCAATTGCCAGTTTTCAGTAAAAAATATTCACGTTCAGAGAAACTCCAAAAAGAGCAAACGCTCGATCAATTTCTGAAAACCATTAAATCATTTCGTAAAGATCGGATCAATCACCAATCAATTTCTGAAGCTAAGCAACGTTTATTTTTACAGAATACCCGTGCTTTCCTCTGCAATGGACTTGACTTTACAAACGATCAGCTCGAACTGATGTTTTCCGACGATATGGTAAATATTACCCGTTCGTTTGTCAGGCAGGCAAAGGCTTTTGATTCGGAGCTGTCTTTCAGCGATATTTTTCAGGCTTGTCGGAACATGTGGATCATGAACGGATTGCAACTTATTTTGGGAATTCCCATGCGGGTTACACCTTCCATTTTCGCATACAGTATGTTGTACCCGTATACTGACAATCTGATCGACGATCCGCAAATCACTATACTTGAAAAGCTGGCTTTCAGTCAACGCTTTCGTAGTCGGCTTTCAGGCGTGAATCTTAACCCTGAGAATAAAACTGAACATGCCATTTTCCGTCTGGTTGAAATGATTGAAACTGAATATTCAAGAACCGATTTTCCTGAAGTGTTTAAAAGCTTGCTTGATATACATGATGCGCAGACCGCTAGCATGAAACTGATTCAACTTTCTGATTCGCTATCTGAGCAGGAAACTTTGAAAATTTGTCTGGCCAAAGGTGGGACATCTGTTTTGGCCGATGGCTACCTCGTAGCCGGAAACCTAACTGCCGGGCAAAAATATTTTCTATATGGCTACGGTGCTTATTTGCAGTTGTTGGACGATATTCAGGATGTTCAGGAAGATTTTAATGCCGGACTTATGACTGTTTTTTCCAAATCTGCTTTCCATCAGTTTCTGGATGATAAATTGAATAAAACATACTGGTTTGGTGACGAGGTAATGAAAAGCCTGGATTCTTTTGATGGGCAAAATATCGATTTATTTAAGTCGCTGATGCGTAGAAGTATGGATCTTTTTATAACCGAAGCCATTGCTCAAAATCCGGCGGCATACAGTGCCCTATATAGTGCAGAGTTTGAAAGTTATTCGCCCTTCTATTTTTCGTATATACGCAAGCGAAAAGAGCAATTTACCCCGTATAATGGATTTTTACTGACTGCAATCGAAGAAATCGCTTTTTCTGAAAGCATGGTTGATGTTTCATTATAGATCGTTTAGTAGTTTTTTTTGTGTTGTAAAAAATAAAGTGTTTGAAAGACAATTATTTTTTTGTTGTTTTGATGTATAAACTTTAAAACTAATTCTTAACCAATAAAATTACTCCAAATGAAGAAGTTACTTGTATTTCTATTTATTCTTCTTGCAGCATTTATTACAAAGGCACAGGTTAATGTGTTACAAATTGATGCTGTTGGCGGAAAAACTCAAATCAACAAAAATATTTACGGGCAGTTTGCCGAACACCTTGGTCGTTGTATTTACGATGGTATATGGGTTGGAAAAGATTCACCCATTCCCAATGTAAATGGTTACCGCAAAGATTTGCTGGAAGCTCTTCAGGCTCTTAAAGTGCCTGTACTTCGTTGGCCTGGAGGTTGTTTTGCTGATACTTACCACTGGAAAAATGGGATTGGTGCGTTAAATGAACGCCCAAAAATCAAGAATGTATTTTGGGGCGGAACCGTTGAAGATAACAGTTTCGGTACACACGAATTTCTTAACCTTTGCGAATTGCTAGGCTGCGATCCTTACATTTCGGCCAATGTTGGTTCGGGTACAGTTGGGGAAATGGTCGATTGGATCGAATACATGACTTCAGATGACAATGTTCCGATGGCAAACCTTCGCAAAAAGAACGGTCGTGAAAAACCATGGAACGTAAAATTTATCGGAATTGGCAACGAAAGCTGGGGCTGCGGTGGCGATATGACTCCTGAGTTTTATGCCGATTTGATGAGGCAATACTCGAACTATGCAAAAATGTACGGTGGCGATAAATTCGACCGTATTGGATGCGGTTCAAACGGAAGCGATTTCAATTGGACCAAAGTGCTGATGGAAAAAGGCCGTAACAATATGGATGGATTGTCGCTTCATTATTACACCATTGCAGGCGAAGGCTGGAATAATAAATCATCGGCTACCAATTTTGGTGAAGAACTGTATTTCAACGGCTTGAAAAAAGCTTTATACATGGACGAACTGGTTAGCCGTCATTCGGCTATCATGGATCAGTATGATAAAGATAAACGAGTGCCATTGCTGGTTGACGAATGGGGCATTTGGACTGATGTGGAACCCGGAACTAATCCCGGCCACCTTTTTCAGCAGAATTCAATGCGCGATGCATTGATTGCCTCAAGCACGCTGGATATTTTGAACAGACATTGCGATCGCGTAAAAATGGCTAACATCGCCCAGATTGTGAATGTATTGCAATCGATGATTTTGACCAAAGGCAATCAAATGGTTCTGACTCCTACATACCATGTTTTCAAAATGTACAATGTCCACCAGGATGCAATCCTGTTGCCATCAAGTTTATTCACTGAGAAATACAAACATGGTGAGGACGAAATTCCAGCGATCAGCAGTACGACATCTGTAGATAAAAACGGTAAGATTCATGTAACTATCAGTAATGTTAATCCTACCAAAGAGATAAAGCTGGAAATTAATCTTTCAGGAAAAGCGATTACGAAAATCAATTCCGCTACAATTTTAACTGCTTCCGCTTTTAATTCTGTAAATACCTTTGAAAAGCCCGAAACCATTGCTCCGGTAGCTTTTAAGAATGCTAAAAAACTTGGTGACAGTAAGCTTGAAGTAACTATTCCCGGTAAATCAATCGTAGCTTTAGAACTTGAATAAGCAATCATTAATTGGTTTTGCCTGTAACTGATATTCTTGCCGGGTCGATTCGTCGATCCGGCATTTTTTTAATATTAACTCAGATGTGCGTTATCTTGCTAAATCGATTAATTTTGGGCGCTTTATCAGTTTTCAATTCACATGAGTACAGAACGAATAAGTATAGGATTTCTTGGCGCTGGCGGAATTGCACAGGCACATGCATTCGCATTAAACTCGCTTAAATATTATTACCCGGAAGTTCCTGAAATTGATTTTGAGGCAGTTTGCTCAGCTCGAAAAGAAAGTAGTGATGCCTTTGCTACAAAGTTTGGTTTTAAAAAGTCGCTCTCATTGGATGAATTTAAAAGCAATCCGGATATTAACACTGTTCTGATTTTAGGTCCAAATAAAGTTCATTTTGAGCATTTAAAACTGGCATTGGAAATGCCTTCAGTTAACCGGATTTACCTTGAAAAGCCTGTTTGTTCCAATATGGAAGAAGAGGTGGAGATGACAGAAATTGCAGCCAAATCCGGAAAGCAAATTCAGATTGGGTTTCAGTATCTGCAAACAGCATCGGTTCGCGAAGCTTTGGCTTTTTGGCACTCCGGAAAGCTAGGAAATCCAATCCATTTTGACTTGAAATATTACCACGGCGATTACCTTCAGCAATCCTACCGCGATAAGCGGCAAACCCGACTGACTCCGGCTCCTGATGGTGGCGCTATGGCCGATTTGGGCTCGCATGGAATAAGTTTGCTGATGGCTTTTTTAGGTGAAAATCTTCAGATTACCAGCGCCATACAGGCTGGAAAATTTGCTGATGTTCCCGTAGATTCGGACTTGTTTAGCTTGCTATCTCTGGTTCAACCCGAAACATTGGCTGCCGGATCGATGTCGGCCAGTCGTATTAGTTCCGGCACCGGTGATCTGGTTTCGCTCGAAATTTATGCTGAAAAGGGAATGCTTCGTTATTCATCCCATTCGGTCGATTATTTCGAGTATTATCTGGAAGAAACCGGTCAATGGACCAGACAAGTAGTCGGAAGCAATTATTCTCCTATAACGAGCTTCCCGTCGGGTCATGTTCCTCCCGGTTGGTTGCGTTCTATGATTCATGCACATTATATATTTCTCACGGGTAACGATTCAAAATCTGTTGTCCCTGATTTGAAGCATGGATTGGCCGTTCAGCGTTTGGTAAGAGAAACTGCCGATTATTTAAAAGATTACAGGAATTTAATTCAGAAACATGGAAAGAAGTAGCGGAATACTATTGCATATTAGTTCACTGCCGGGCGACGAAGGTATTGGTAGCTTAGGGAAAGAGGCATTTCAATTTGTCGATTTCCTGGCGCAAGCAAAACAAAAAATCTGGCAGATTTTGCCACTTGGACCAGTTGGCTATGGCAACTCACCCTACCAGTGTTATTCTGCTTTTGCCGGAAACCCCATGTTTATTGATGTTCATCAACTTGTAACCGATCGGCTAATTCCGAAAAATTCGTTGACGGAACAGAATTTTAAAACCAGAAAGGTGGAATTTGAGCGGGTAGGAGAGTGGAAAACTGCTTTGTTCCATGAGGCTTTTGCCGGTTTTCAGAAAAACTTCGACCATTTTAAAGACGAATATTTTTCGTTTATGCAGCATAATTCGTGGTGGCTCGACGATTATGCCTTGTTCCGGTCGTTAAAAACCAAAAACGACGAAGCCGTTTGGAACACCTGGGACAAAAAGCTTGTCACACGCGATCGGCAGGCTATTCAGGCAGCATTCAGTGAATTGCATGCTGAAATAGATTTTCATCGGTTTCTCCAATTTATATTCTTCAGGCAATGGTTTAAACTCAAAGCCTATGCGAACAAAAAGGGGATTCGGATAATCGGAGATATTCCGCTGTATGTTTCGCTTGACAGCGTTGACGTTTGGGCCAATCAGGATATTTTCTTGCTCGATGGCGATTCAAAACCTACTCAGGTTGGTGGAGTACCACCTGATTATTTCAGCGAAACCGGCCAATTGTGGGGCAATCCGGTATTTGACTGGGAGCGGATTGCCGAGCGCGATTTCGACTGGTGGCTGGCTAGGATTCATTTTAATCTTCGGATGTTCAATCAGGTTCGGGTCGATCATTTTCGTGGATTGGAGTCTTTCTGGTCAATTCCGGCCGAAGAAGAAACAGCCATTATTGGCGAATGGCTTCCGGCTAAAGGGCATGAATTATTCAGGAAATTAAAAGAGCAATTGGGAACGCTGGAAGTAATTGCCGAAGATTTGGGTTTAATTACTCCTGAAGTGGAAAAACTTCGCGATGATTTCGGTTTACCCGGAATGAAAATCCTTCAGTTTGCATATAGTGGTGAGGTTTACAATGCCAATTTGCCTCATAATTATACTTCCAATTTTCTGGTTTATACCGGAACTCACGACAACGACACTTCATTGGGCTGGTTCAATTCAATCGATAAAAAAGAGCGGCGATTCCTTCACAAATACGTTTCCGGAAAAGGAAAACAGTTTGTGCAAAATTTCATTGAACAGGCATGGGCCTCGGCTGCACACACCGCTATAATTCCGATGCAGGATGTTTTAGGGCTTGATTCTGACGCACGAATGAATACTCCAGGAGTGGCCACCGGAAACTGGGACTGGCGTTTTACCTGGGCACAAATCCGTTCAAATCATAAGGTTTTCCTGAAGGGAATTACGGAGAAGTATAACCGTTAGAGAGCAAGTGGTAGTGGATTCCTCCAAAGTGAATTAAATTGTATTTTTACTTCACTGTTTCGTCTTCACTTGCTTCTTTCGTTTGAGAAATTTGAATTATGCCTTTCACAAAATCATAGATGCCCCGACCAAGAATTACATAGAAAAGAATTTGAGCTTTTGGAACTTCGCTAAATATGTCATCACCTAAGTAAAATTTAAACCACAAACCAAGCAGGATTAAAAAAATCCCGGTAATAATTCTTATCATTTTCGGTCCTCCAATTAAATATTGTTAGTTTGCAATAATAATATTCCTTCATTTATACTCATTATTGCACTTAGCTATTTCTCTTTGTTTTGATTTATTGTTTAACAAATTTCATAACCTTGCTTCTTTTATTTGTGTTTATACATATCAGGTACAAGCCTTTGGTCAATAAACTGGTGTTTACAAACTCATCAATGGCTACTTTTTTCGAAATGCAAATTTTCCCGTTCAAATCAGACACAACAATTTTGGATTCCTCGTCCAATCCATCGATCCGGAACCCATCTGTTACCTGATTAAGGTAAAGGCAAATCTCATTTGCTTCAATTTGTTTAACATCAGTAGTCGAGAACTCCACAATATTCAAAAAGTCTTTCCATTGGTCAGCTAAAGAATAAAGGATAGATGATCCTAAAGGCACGTATAATTTACAGGTTGTTTTGTTGACATTATAAAAGACTTCTTTTGATGAGCTTAAGTCAATTGGCTTTTGAGCAAAACAATATATCGAGGTTAATCCTGTACAATTGTAAAAAGCTGATTCTCCAATACTTTCTACTGTTGATGGAATGGAGAATGTTGTTAATCCAGTACATTTTTCAAAAGCCCAAATGTCTATAGTTTTTAATGAAGGTGGAATAACAATTGAAGTTATTTTATCACAAGAAAAGAAGGCATCATCCACGATTATTGTAACTGTTGGTGGGATATTAAGAGTTCCCGATATATCCTGAGGACAATAAATTAATTGTGTCTGTTCTTTATTATACAATAAGCCATTTATACTTGAATAATTTAGATTATTTACATCTACAGAAATCATGGCTTTGGAATTGATAAAAGCAAAATAACCAATACGTTTAACTGTTGTTGGTATACTTAAAGAATTTAGCTTTGAGCAACCATACAATGCAAGAGTGTCAATGGAAGTTAATGATGCTGGAGATTCGAAAACCAGAGAAGTTATGCCTGTGCAGAAACCGAAGGCACTTCCTTTAATTGTTGAGACTAATTTAGGAATAAGTACAGTAGATAAACCAGTACAAGATTCATGTGCCCATTTCCCAATTGAAGTTATTGTTTTTGGAAACTCGATAGCGATCAGGCTTTTTTTCCCACCAACGTTTAATTTAGAAAAAGCTCTCTCAGGAATTTCATTGGCAGTATAGTTAATATTTATGGTCCCGGCTGTACCTGCTTGTCCCGTATAAGAATTGATGTTTACTTCGCTTATGTCAAGGTTTGCTAATAAAGGCATATCATCCCGCATGGTTTTAAAATCACGGGCATCGATGGTGCCTTTTACGGTTAGGTTCGTAACTGTAATTTTCTCATTGGTAGTTAGTGTTGTTGATAAGCTGCCTGCGGTGCAGTTTACTGTTTTGGAAACTTGGCCCAAGCCATTTAATGACAATGTCAGAATTATATAGAGCAGAGCTTTTTTCATTTTAATTTAGGAGTGATTATAAGTCTGATTGAAATCTAAATTTCTTTAATATTCGGATTCTATCTCATTTTGAAATATTGTATCCGTTGACAAAGCTCTTTTGTATAATAGCTATCATTTACTATTGAATTTATAACCTACAGAAATACTTATTACGCGGTTTTTCATTTCGCTGTCATCTTCTGAAGTTGCTTCCAGATTAGCTAATCCATAAGAATAATTTAATCCAAACTCCATAGATTTTATATTTATTCCTGCTCCTGCTATTAATCCATAATCGAGCGGTTTTATGTCATCGTCTTCACCCGATCCCCATTTAAGATCAATTTCTTCTAACTCCGTTTGGCCATTGTATGTGACTTCATTTTTGGTTTTTCCACTTAAGCCAAATCCCAGATAGGGGCCAAATGCTGCATATATTCTTGAACCTCCTGCATTGAAGTAGACTTTTGCCAATAATGGAACATCTAAATAAAGTAGGTTCGCATTCGATTTTTGTGAATAAGAGCTTTCTTTCACATCCAGTTTAAATCCTTTTGTTGATAAGAATAATCCCGTTTCAAATGAAGTCGTTTCTGTTGCCGGAAATTCAGCAGTTAACCCAATATGAAAACTCGGTTTCATCTTAAATTCATCGATGTTGGTCCCATCATGGCTCTTTGCCAGTATGTTTGCAAGGTTCAAACCGCCTTTAATCCCAATAACTTGTGATATAGCAGGTAATGTCAACGTTGAAAACATTAAGAAATACATTAATTTCATCATAACTTTCATGATACTATGTGTTTGGTATTTTCCTACTCTTTTGGCTTTTCGGTTACGACCCGTTTGGTGTTAACTATTCCACATTTTTTGTCACTTGTCCAACCAAATATTACGTTTTTTGTATTTTAAAAATCTGTATAGCATTAAAGGAATTAGCCACTTCTCTGTATAGCTGATTTATTGTGAGTTAATTTCAAAACCTTATCCTTAGTCCAACCTGAACCCCGTTGGTTGTTCCCGAAGCCAGATTATTTAAATTATTAACAGGGGCAAAAATTAAATCAACTGGCATATTGTGACTTGTTGATTCAATTCTTTGCAAAAGCGAACTTTTCGGAACTAATGAAAGATTTGAAGTATTAAAAAGAGTAGATTTATTTGTTATAACTCTCAAACTATCGATACCTTGGTTTGATATTTTGAGTACACTTTCTGATATGGAATTCTGAAGGTTAATGAAATTTTCACCCACAGATGACGTTGTTTTTGATTTTTTAGAATGCTTAATTACTGCATATACTAGCGCTACAGCAAGGCCGGCGCCACCAATAATTATTAGCGTATTGCCACCACCGCCCATTCCGGGTAGTTCACCACTCCTGTCCTTAAATTTGGCATTAGATTTAACTGGACTAAATGTTAAAGCAATAGCTAAGATCAAAAAGATAGAAATACTTTTGTTAAATTTTTTCATAATGGATTGACTTGAGATGATTAATAAATGATTGATTTTTTTGTATTTTTTGTAGTCTTAATTCGTATTTTTAAATGAACCTCCCGATAAAAACTTAGATACCTTATTTCGGCATAACTATAAAATCTATCCAAGCATCATGTGGTGCTAAATTAGGACAACATTGGCGATTAGATTTCCATTTGAAAGTATGTTCTCCGCTTGTTACAGGATAACTTTGTAAGCCCCAGAATGAATTTGAATATGAACCTTGAGCAACATTATCGATATAAAAGGTAATATTATCAGCTTCATAAAGAACTTTTGCATAGAAAGAAATCTGCCCAGAATTTGCCAAAGTCCTTTTAAGACTTGCTTCAGAACCTCCAATGTTAGTATATAATGAATAAGCCCCCTCCACAGCATTACTAGTTGTAATTCCCCATCCACCAGTTGTGCCGCTAAACCCCGTTTCAAAGCCGTCGTAAAACGCATCCAATGTTTTAAAAGTTTTTTGTTCACCATAAGCAAGGCCGATTTCATTGCGTGCATACGCCCTTACATAACAGGTAGTATTTGGCTTTAACATGTTAATGGCAGAATTAAAGGCTGCAATTCCAGTACCTGCCGAAATTTTATTGTCATTGACTGTTGGATTTTCTGATTCTCCCCAGCAAATACCTTTATCCGAAATAGTTCCTCCACCCGAAATTGTTATTGTCCCTCCCGATACACCACCCATGGGAGAGATACTGGTTACATTTTTAGTAACAATGGTCGGTATAGTTTTCAGTGTTACGAAATTTACCTGGCTTCCGTAACCAGTTCCGGAACTGTTACTCGCATAAGCGCGAACATAATAGGTAGTGCCTTGTACCAGATTACTCATTTGGCTGGAAAACTGGCCAGTTCCGTCTCCATCGATGGTTTTATTATCAGCAATAGTTGGATTTTGGTTGGTTCCCCAGCAAATCCCTTTGGCTGTAACTACTCCTCCCCCGGTTTCAGTTACATTACCTCCTGAAACGGCTGCATTTTCAGATATATTTATTGCTGCCGCAGTTGTTACTGTTGGGAAAACCACTGTCATATATGTTTTAAGTACTATTTGGTGACCATAGTTAGTACCTGCCCCATTAGTTGCATAAGCCCTAAGATTGTATGTTGTGTTTGGTTTTAAATCTTTAATCGTACAAAGATAAGTACCGACACTTGCTCCAGACGATATTTTACTATCGTTAATAGTGGGATTTTGACTTTCAGCCCAGCAAATGCCTGCATCCGTAATATTTGTGAATCCGGTTGATATAATGTTACCACGTGCTATTGCAGAAGTAGTTGTAAGATCTGTTACAACTACTGTATTTACAATAGGCAAAGCATATCCGGGCTCAGCCCAATTTGGCATTTCATTGTCAATCCGCAATGTTTTCCCGTTGGCTCCTTTGGGAAGAGTAAGCCAATTTAAACCATCAAAATATAAAATATCACCAGCTTTTGGGGTACTTGGTGTTGTTATAATATTTGGTTTATTCACCAGATTGTTGTAATCCGATGATTTTGCATGCAAAGCATAAGGAACACTTAATAATTGCGAGGTTCCCATTTGAACTCCTCCCACAGTAATTTTAATAAAATAGGTATTGCTTGCCCAGTTGATAGTTGAGATCCCAGTTGTATTAATACTTCCTATATTCAGATTAATAATACCTTGGGCTGTAGTTGTTATGTCGTGGGTTTCAGTAAAAACACTTGTGCCTGTTGCCGATCCTAGCAAAATGTCGATAACTACCGACTTTTGCTGGCTGGTAATTATATTTCCACTGGCATCGCGCAATACCGCCTGATATTTAAATTGGTTGGGGGTCTGCGCTTGAGTGGTTTGTAAATGAATCACGAAAGCTACAACGAGCATCATAGCTATTCCAAATAGGTTATTTCTTCTCATATTGTTTGGGTTTAATTTGATTTTATGATTTTAAATGTTTTAACTGTTGTCTGATCTGAGATTACATTCAGAAAATAGGCTCCTGTTGCTTTTCCTGCCAGATTAATTTGTTGTAGGTTGCTGGTGAACCTGCCGTTTTGCAGTACTTTTCCATTGATATCGGAAAGTGAAAATCGAAAGTTTTCGAACTTTTCGCTTGCCATTTTTACCAGAACAAAGTCGGTAGCTGGGTTTGGAAATGCGCTGATTTCAAGTTGCAAATTTTTGATTTGGTCAACACTGGTAATGGTGTATTTACCCTGATGTAAACCTTGCGTAAGCATGTTCAGGTTTCCGTTGTATGTTTCGGTTAATATTTCTCCGATCGACCAGTCTAATTGGTAATTTGAGTTTTTGAATGTTTCACCGGCAGAACTTACCAATTGTAGCGAAGTAGTTTGGCCGTATGCAAACAGGCTGGCAAGCACGAATATTCCCAGCAGAATAGGTTTTGGGTTTTTCATAAGCTTCAATTTTGGTTTTGATGAATTGGATATAAAAGCTATTGGCACGAATCGCTAAATAGGTCGCCTTTCTTCATATCTTTTTCAAGATACCACATATATTGAAAAAGAAAATTCTTATCCTATGGGCATATATTTTTATTGGATGACTGGGCTTTATCATCCTACGAAGCAAAATGATTTTCTTATTTGGTGTGTCTAAAGCTATTGTAAAACGATTCTTTATATCCTTTGGCCAATGAACAGCCGTGACCTTCGGTGAGAAAAATTTGCCCTAGAAGGTTAAAGCTTTTAACGTGCTGTAAATTAATGATGTGGGAACGGTGAACCCGAAGGAATTGACCAACGGGCAATAATTCTTCATAAAATTTTAGGCTTCTGGAACTACTTATTTTTTTGTTTCCGGTAAGTTGAAAATGAGTACAGTAACCATCGGCTGTACAAAGAATGATGTCATTGGTTTTAAGGATTGAATAACCTTTTGAATTCGGAATTACCAGGCTCTTGCTTTCATTGATTGGTGAATATATATTATTGAGTAAGGCTTGAATATTTTGAAGTGAATGATTTGTCGCCAATTCCTGCTTAACTTTACTGACAGCCTCGATGAGTTCACTTATTTTAATGGGTTTCAGCAAGTAATCGATTGCTGAAAAACGAAATGCCTGAACGGCATATTCAGAAAATGCTGTAATAAATATGATCTTGAAATCAATTGTTTTGAACATCTTAAGCAGATCAAACCCATTTCCCTTTGGCATTTCAATATCAAGGAAAATCAAATCCGGTTGATACTCCATTATAGCCTTGTATGCTGAATTTACAGAGTCGCATTCCGAAATGATTGCAATAGAAGGACAATTTTCTTGAATATAATTGCTTAATACATCACGTGATGGTTTTTCATCATCAACAATGATTGCTTTAATTTTTTGGACCTCCATCTGTATTGCTATTTGTAGTTAATTTTATCCTTTATCCAATATTCTTTATCGGAATATCAACCGTTACTTTTGTGCCCGTCTCTGCATCGTTTGTAAAAACGTCTTCAATTGTTATTGAATAGTTTGTTTTCCTCATTTTATTGATTATTGTAAGTCGTTCGTTAATAATACCCAGGCCGCGTGATTTCTTCCCTGGCATCTCACTCTTGTACAATTCTGATAGCTTGCGGCCAACTCCGTCATCCGCAATTATACATTGAATGCAGTTGTCATTTTTTTGTAAAAAATCAATCTGAATAAAACCTTTCCGATCTTCTAGTCCCCTCACGCCATGCCAAATGGCATTCTCAATAAATGGCTGGACTATGCCAGGGAAAATCAAGATTTCATCTTTGTTTGTTATTTTCTCTGTATTAATCGAATAATCGAATTTGTCCCCAAAACGCAAGTGTTCCAGATTTAAATAATCGTGTATCGATTCCAATTCCTTTTCAAACGGAATAAAATCGCTCGATAGGTTACTTAAAAAACTACGAATTAGACGCGAAAAATCGGCAATGTATGAGTTTGCAGAAAGCTTATCGTTATTGGATATAAAGTAATTAATTGAATTGAGTGAATTAAAGATGAAATGAGGATTCATTTGTCCTCTTAAACTTTCCAGTTTCAATTCATCTTGCTTATACTTTTCCTTAAGCTTGATTTGTTGGACAATAAGTAGGCCGAAACCCAAGAAGATGAATATAACTATAATTGCTATCAGAAATTTGAATCCAATAGTCTCTTTAAATTTATAGGGGATCTTAATCAGCAGTCCGGTTTTCAGGTTCCACTCCTCATTTTTATCGGTTGCTTCAATCCTAAGTTCATATTCGCCTGGTGAAAGATTGGCATAATTTACGTTCCGATTTCGGTAGTTCGTTTCGGTCCAATTGTCTTCTTGGTTAACAAGTCTATATCTATATTTTATTTTTTCCGGATTCTGAAAATCGAGACAAGTAAAAGTTATCTGGAAATTGTTGTCTCCCTTTTCCAGAGATAGCGTATCCATTTCATAAATCGACTCTTTAAAATGGCGGGTAATGCCGGAGACTTTGAAATCGGTAATGATTAAATATTTTATTTCTTTTTTATCACGATTATTATCAATACTGTCGGGATGAAAACTAATCAAACCACCCATTCCCCCAAAGAATATTTCTCCATCTGGAGATTGAAAGAACGAATCAGAATTAAAGTCAGTTACCAGGAGTCCATCCTCCTTCCCGTAATTTCTGAAATTTTTGGTTCGCGGATTAAATCTTGAAATTCCCTGATTGGTTGAAATCCATAGATTTCCTTTTTTGTCTTTTAGGATGCTGGAAGTTACATTTGTTGCAAGTCCATCGGCAGTGCTGAAAATTTCCATTTCGCCAGATGCTGGGTACAAATGCCCTAAACCGCCACCCATAATGGCGACCCATATATCGTTGTCATCACCCACACAAATATGTTCTATTATGTTGGTGCCGTTGCCGAATTGAAATAATGCCGTTTTGTTTAGTGCAGAATCAAGATGAATGACTGTATTGCCATATGTACCCAACCAATAACCATTATTGTTATCAGAGACTAAGGCAAATCCAGTTCCCTTTGGCATATGCTGATATCCACGATCCAATACATTTGTTTTAGGATTAAATCTGTATATTCTTTCTCTCCCATTAATTATAACACAGCCATTATTTATTAAAATATTGTGGATGCCCAATGATTCAATAGCTTTCATGTTATGGAAGGGAAATCTGATTGAGGCTTGCTTTGTTCGAAAATCATAAAATATCAGCTTGTCGTCTGTAGTTCCAATCCAGAACCCATCAGAATCTAAAGCCAAACTTCGCGGTTCTGATAGATTTCTAGCTAGATGAGGGTGAAAATTAATCTTTTCTTCGGTGCCTTCGGGTCTAATCCGAATAAGATGATCTAAATATTTATCTCCTACCCAAATTGCATTGTTTTTGTCTTTTAGTATTGGAATAACCAGGTGGGGTTTGTCATTTTTAATTTTCCGGGTTAAATAGTGTTTAAAATATTTTGGAATTTTCTCGTACCTGTTCAATCCAATATTTTCTTTTGCTTTATTGATATCTCCAGTCCAAATTCGTCCTGACTGATCAGCAAAAACAGTTTCAATAAAATTGTCATCTTTTGTTCCAAGAATAGTTAGTGATTGACTCTCTTTGTCAATTGTATGAATACCAGAAGTTTCCTCTGACCAGGCAAGATAGGGTTTGCATTTAAACTCTTTGGGAACAATTGAATCTTCGTTTTTTACAAAGTTTTCCTTGGTGACATCATAATAAAAAGAACCATATTTCGAAAAGAGCCAGATTTTTCCAGATTCAGAAATATAAAACTCAAAGTTTCCTATGGTATTGTGAATTTCAGAAGACTTAAACTGTTTTAATGAAATATTTCCAAATTGATGAACTCGTAGAATTGAGTCGTTTAAAAAAGTGCCCTTAAATATTTTATATTCATTATTATACCAATAGGATAACCAGATTTTACTCTGATTGTCAAAAGCGATTTGTGCTCCATAAATATCAGAAATCAATGGATTGTCATTGTCGCTTACCAATTTAAAGCATGTAATTTGCTTCGTATCTACGTTGTAACTAAATACTGATCTTCCACTTGTTAACCAAACTTTTCTACCTGGACCCACTGCAATATCACTAAGACGAGCATTTGAGCCTGTTGGCAGTTCGAAACGATAAAAGCAATCATTTGATCTGTTCAGAATCATTGCTGGTCGTCCTAAGCAAAATACCCAAACATTGTTCAACTGATCGACAATAACTTTATCCACAACAAAGAACGGAATTGAGGTTGAGTCTTCAGGGCTATGATAGTAATTCTTAAATTCAGACCCATCGAAACGACTCAAACCATCCCAGGTTGCAATCCATAAAAAGCCTGTTTGATCCTGAGTAATACTTTGGATGAAATTATTTGATAATCCGTTATCTGTTGTGTAAGTTTTTAACAGGTACTTATCGTCAGCCAACAGTAAGCTACTGTTGCTGAACACAAAGAATGCAAGGGTAAAAAAAAAGCAAAATTTAAAGTTCATACTTTATAATGCCACATGGAATTTTGACCTATCCAATTTTGACATAAAGCTACAGAATAGAAACAAAAAACCTAATGCGTAGTATTTAAAAAGTTATTTACAACTTCCATAAAAAGTTGTGGTTGTTCGGCATGCAACCAATGCCCGGCATTAGGTATTTCAATGATTTGTGCTTCGGGGTAAATTCTGCGGATTGATGCAAAATCTTCCGCTTGAATATAATTTGAATTGGCACCTTTTATAAACAGAACCGGATAGTTGTAAATGGGTAGTCGGTCGTCGAACCAATGCGCATTTACGCCCTTAATAATTTCGTCCAGATTGTCGTACAGAACCGGAACATTGATCCGCCATTCGTAGTGATGATTTTCTTTATTACGATGCACATTTTTCAGAAGAAATTGTACGATTTGAGCACTGTCTATTCGTTCGAGCAGAAAATCTTCAACCTGTTTTCGCGATTCAATCCGGCTGAAATCGAGTTCGAGCATAGCTCGTAAAATGTTGTTGTGCAGGTAGTACTGGCTTTCGTCATTTAGCAGAAAGTAGTCTTTGGGTGCAATGTCAACTACAATCAGCTTCTCAATCCTTTCCGGATAATCGGCTGCAAAACTCATGGCAGTTTTTCCGCCCATGCTGTGTCCTAGAACAATGGCTTTTTCAATTTTTTGCTGATCAAAGAATTCGGCCAGATCGTTTTTCATGGCCTCATAGCTGTGTTCTTCTGAATTTGGAGAACGGCCATGATTTCGTTGGTCGATCATGTAAACCTTGTAGCTAGATGAAAGTTTTTTTGCCACGGTCAGCCAGTTGTCAGACGAACCATAGAGTCCGTGCACAATTACAATTGGAAATCCTTCACCTTCTTCTCTGAAAAAAAGTTTCATTTCAGTGTTTATTGCAGGCAGGAAAGGTAATCTTGAATTGTATTTCTTAGACCCATATACAAAGCATCGGCGATCAAAGCATGACCAATAGAAACTTCATCGAGATAAGGCACATGGTCGTGAAAAAATCGAAGGTTTTTCAGACTTAAATCGTGACCGGCATTGATTCCCAAACCCAGTTGATGGGCAAGTTTGGCAGCCTCTTTGAATGGCGTTACAGCTTTAATCGGATCAGTCGGATATAGCGTGGCAAAAGGCTCTGTATACAATTCAATACGATCGGTTCCGGTTTCTTTGGCACCTTCAACCATAGTAAGATCAGGGTCTACAAAGATTGAAGTACGGATTCCTTCCGCTTTAAAGCGGGCTATTACTTCTTTCAGGAATGCCATGTGTTTAATCGTATCCCAGCCATGATCGGAGGTCAATTGATCGTGTGTATCAGGAACCAAGGTTACCTGGTGGGCCTTTACTTCAATTATCATTTGGATGAAATCTTCGCTTGGATAGCCTTCAATGTTAAATTCAGTGGTAATGTGAGGTTTAATTTCAAATACATCTTGACGGCGAATATGTCTTTCATCGGGTCGTGGATGTATTGTAATTCCCTGAGCGCCAAAGTTCTGACAATTAATTGCTGCTTCCAAAACATTAGGCGTATTTCCACCCCGTGAATTTCGTAATGTTGCTATTTTGTTTATATTTACACTAAGTCTGGTCATGATCTTATTTTTATTGGCGCAATTTACGATTAAGATTTGATTCAGGATATACAGAAAACTTAAAAAAATGATAGCTCAAAACCTTCTTTCTGAAGTGGTTCCTCCTTTACGTCTGACTGATTCGGGTCAGAAGGCTTTGAATTGGATGGAGATTTTCAGGATTTCGCATCTTCCGGTGGTCGATGGGAAACGGTTAATTGGGTTAATTTCAGACAAAATTATCTATGATCTGAATATCATCGAACAACCGGTCGGAGACTACACCGATCATTTACTTTCACCACACGTTCACACGAATCAGCATATTTATGAGGTATTTTCGGTGATCTCGGTACTGAAACTCAGTGCTGTTCCTGTACTCGATCTTCATCACGAATACTGCGGTGTTATCACTGTTTTTGATTTGGCCCAAAAATTTGCTGATCTGGTTGCTGTTCAGGAGCCTGGAGGAGTTATTGTGTTGGAATTAAATGCTATAGATTATTCGCTTTCGCAAATTGCCCAAATTGTTGAAGGAAACGATGCTAAAATCCTGAGTTTTTATATTGCCAGGGAACCTGAGTCAAATCAGATGACTGTAACTCTGAAAATAAATATGGTTGATTTATCTGCAATTATTCAGACCTTTGTGCGGTACGATTATAACATCAAGGCGGTGTATATGGAAGATTCTATGATTCAGAATTTGTACGATGACCGTTACGACCAGCTGATGAAATATATGAATATCTAGTTTTTGTTTCAAATTTTTATTCATGAAGATAGCACTATACGGACTCTCTGTTAATCCCGATTTTACTGATGAATTATTGAGATTGTTTGATCTTTTTAATTCAAAGTCGGTCGAATGTTTTGTCTATCGGCCATTTTTGGAATATCTTGAAAGTGATTGTGGAATTAAACCCGAGATTTCAGGACAATTTGAAAGCGGTGATGATTTACCCGATGATGTGTCGTTTCTGCTGAGTTTGGGAGGAGATGGAACTTTCCTGAAGTCTTTTATGGCAGCCAAAAACCACTCCATCCCATTGGTAGGTATTAATTCCGGAAGGCTTGGCTTTTTGTCGGATATTTCGCGCGATGAGATTGAAAAAGCCTTAAACAGTATTCTGGAAGGAAATATCATTATTGACGAAAGAACCGTGCTGGAGCTGGAGATTGTGAAAAACAATGAATCGGAATTTTTGTATGCGCTGAATGAAATTACAGTTACCAAGCTCGATTCTTCAGCGATGATCAATATTCATACTTACGTCAACGATGAATTCCTCAACACCTATTGGGCCGATGGATTGATCATTGCCACCCCGACAGGCTCAACAGCATATTCTTTAAGCGTAGGTGGTCCTATTCTTACTCCCGATGCCGAAAATTTTGTAATAAGTCCAATTGCTCCGCATAATTTAACCGTCCGACCAATTGTGGTTCCCGATCATCATTCCATTACTTTGCAGGTTGAAGGAAGAGGGCTTAAATTTCTTGTTTCTGCCGATTCCAAATCTGAGGCTATTTATTTCTCCGGACTTTTAAGAATAAAAAAGGCTTCGTTTAAAGTCAAGACAATCAGACTTAAAGACCACAGCTTTTTTTTAACACTCCGCAATAAACTCATGTGGGGAGCCGATAAACGGAACTGATTTCTTCAGCAGCTTAACAATTTTTAACCTCTATTTGGGTTTTATAATATGCATCAGGCATGGATATCTCAGAATTGTATTACTTTTGTAACCCTTGAAAGGTGTTATGTTCAGAGTGTAAATGATAGTGCCTGAATGTTTTATAGAGTAAAAACCCTTTCAAAAATGCATTTCGATGAAGCAATTATTGGTATTATTTCTGGTTGGTTTTTTGGCTGTTAAAGCACTTGCACAACCAAGTGTTGATATCGGTCTTTTCGGAGGAGCAGGCACCTACTTTGGAGATATGACAAAAATTGAATTAACAAAATCTCTAAATCCTGCTTACGGAGGTTTTATCAGGTTTAATTTCAATCCAAGGTACGCATTGAGGTTTAATGCGATAAATGGCAGTATCGGTGCCGAAGGAGAATTTGATTTTCAACCTTTAAATCCGGCAAATAATTACTGGAATTTTAATAAAAATGTTTTGGATATTTCTCTTCAATTTGAATTCAATTACCTGAAATACATTGTCGGTGACAAAGAAACTCCCTGGTCAACTTACCTTGCTGGTGGAGTTGGTGTGCAAACTTATCAATACATTGCCAACGGAATTGAAGGTTCAGAGATAAGTCCAACTATACCTTTTGGTTTAGGCTTTAAGTTTAATCTTAGTAAACGTTGGGGAATAGGTTTAGAAGGTGGTTTGCGTAAATCATTCTCAGATAAACTCGATAACCTGGACGATCCGCTTAGCTATGTTAATGCCGATGAAATCAAGATAACTTATACCGATAAGCTTCATAACAATGATTGGACATCTTATGTAGGCATACATTTGGTTTACAAGTTAATTTATGGAAATAAAGACTGGACTCTCCGGACTCCAAATGACCGTGTTATCGATTGGGGAATCTGGAATAAGGATAGAAAAGAATAATCAGAATATTTAGGCGATGAAAAGCCGCTACTGACAGATAAAACGAATTCGTGATGCTATTTAAAGACAAACTTATAAAAGACAGAATCCCAAAGCATGTGGCCATCATTATGGATGGGAACGGTCGTTGGGCAGCTCAGTTTGGCAATGAGCGGACTTTTGGACACGAACATGGTGTTGAGGCAGTTCGTTCTGTTGTTAAAGGTGCCGGAGATGTAGGTGTTGGATACTTAACTCTTTACGCATTTTCGACTGAAAACTGGGCAAGACCAAAGCTTGAAGTTGATGCGCTTATGGGACTTCTGGTTCAGTCTATTTCTGATGAAACCGATGAATTGCTAAAAAGTAATGTACGCCTTCGGGTGATCGGTGATGTCAAAAGCCTTCCGCAAAATGTACAGGAAAAACTTGAATGGTCGATTACAAAGCTTAATGATTGCACCGGATTAACTTTGGTTCTGGCACTGAGCTACAGCTCGAAATGGGAAATTGTTGAAGCAGTAAAACGCATTGCAGAGCAGGTAAAACTTGGAAAAGTTGAGCCTTCAGAAATTGATTATGACCTGATGAATTGTTTTTTAAATACCTCAGATATGCCCGATCCTGAATTATTGATTAGAACCAGCGGCGAATGCCGGATCAGTAATTTTTTATTGTGGCAGATTGCCTATAGCGAATTGTATTTTACACCTAAATTGTGGCCCGACTTTAGGGAAGAAGATTTATTTGAGGCCATTTATGACTTTCAAAATCGAGAACGAAGGTTTGGTAAAACGAGTCAACAATTAGTAAGCTAATTCAATAAAAAACAGAATGCAAAAAATAAAACTGTTTATTCTTCTGCTGTTAATCAGCGTAAAAGTGTTTTCACAGGAAGCTGAAAACGACAGCATTAACTTTTCCATCGATTATTCAAGTCCTCAAGAATATGTGATTGCTGGTTTAGATGTTAAAGGCATACGTTATCTGGACACTCAAGTATTGTTGCAGATTTCCGGATTGGCGCTTGGCGACAAGATTACAGTGCCGGGTGATGCATTTTCAAATTCGATTAAAAAACTTTGGAATCACGGTTTGTTTTCTGACGTTAAAATTACGGCTGAGAAAAAAGTTGGCGACAGAATCTGGCTTCTGATTAATCTGCAGGAAAGACCACGATTAGCTGAAGTTAATTTTAGCGGTGTAACCAAGTCAGAAAAAGATGATATTACCGAAAAAGTATTGCTTCTGAAGGGTAGTCAGGTTACCGATAACCAGGTAAATACAGCAAAAAAAACTATTAAAAATATTTTCCTTGATAAAGGGTTTTTAAATACTGAAGTAAATATTATTCAGCGAGATGATACTGCGCAAACTAACAGTGTAATTCTGGATATTAATGTTGATAAGAAAGAAAAGGTAAAGATCAGTGAAATCGTTTTCCATGGCAATGATAACCTTAAGCCATTCGTTCTGGAAAAGTCGATGAAGAAAACGAAAGCCAAAAAGATCATAAACTTCTTTAGCTCTAAAAAATTCCTTGGCGAAAAATACACTGAAGACAAGATTAACCTGATTAAAAAATACAACGAAAAAGGTTATCGTGATGCAACCATTGTTAAAGACTCGATTTCGAAATTACAAGATGACCGTGTAAGGCTTGATATATGGGTCGAAGAAGGAAACAAATACTTCTTCAGAGATATTAAATGGGTAGGAAATACTGTTTATCCAAGCGAATATCTGAATGCAGTTCTGGGTATTAAAAAGGGTGATGTTTTTGATCAGAAACTCCTAGATAAACGTACTAAAGATGATGAGGATGCTGTTAGCAGTACTTATCTCGATCATGGATATTTATTCTTTAACCTTTCGCCAATTGAAACACGAATCGAAACCGATTCGATCGATCTTGAAATGCGCATTTATGAAGGCAGACAAGCAACAATTGATAAAATTATCATTTCAGGAAATACAAAAACAAACGAACATGTTGCACGCCGCGAACTTCGTACTTTACCCGGCGATTTGTTCAGCAAATCCGATATTATTCGTACCGTTCGTGAGTTATCGCAGCTCGGACATTTCGATCCTGAAGCAATTAATCCGGATGTAAAACCTCATCCTGAAAATGGAACTGTGGATATTGAATATCAGCTTGTTGAAAAGGCAAACGATCAGATCGAACTTTCAGGGGGTTGGGGAGCTAATATGTTTGTAGGTACGGTAGGTTTGAAATTCTCAAATTTCTCTGTGCGTAATATTTTTAATAAAGAAGCCTGGAGGCCTTTACCTACCGGTGATGGACAAGCTTTGAGCTTAAGAGCACAAACAAGCGGTAAATTCTACAAATCGTATAGCTTAACATTCACTGAACCTTGGTTTGGCGGAAAAAAACCAAACTCATTTACGTTTTCATTCTCCCATTCAAAAGTAAATTATTCGGCCAATAACTCTTACAGCAGCATGTATAACGATCCGTATAGTGGTTACGGAAGTGGTTATGGTAGCGGCTATGGCAGTGGTTATGGTTATTCTCCTTATGGTTCCAGCTATTCTCCTTACGGTTATGGGTATGGTTACAATTATGGCTACGACTATGGTACCAATTATACTTACGATACTGAAACCTCTGAAGATGACCAGATTCAGATTACCTCGGCAGCCGCTATTGGTTATGGTTATCGTTTAAGCTGGCCCGATGACTATTTTACCATGTATCACGAACTTTCGTTCCAGCATTACGAGCTGCAAAACATGGCAGGTTATTATTACTTCCTGAATGATGGAACCGGAAGCGGTGATGGTGGATTTAATAATTTCAGCTTTAAAACAGCTTTTGGAAGAAACTCACTGGACAATCCATTGTATACCCGCCGGGGATCAAACTTTTCACTTTCGTTACAGCTTACTCCGCCGTATTCATTGCTGAATGGTGTTGATTACAGTAATACGGAATTAACTAACGAACAGCGATACAAGTGGATTGAATACCACAAATGGATGTTTAAAGGCGATTGGTATGCCCCGCTAACCAAAAACACCAATTTAGTTCTCCACACCAAGTTCGAATACGGATTTTTGGGCTATTACGACAAGAATCGTCAATCGCCATTTGAAGGATTTCGCGTTGGGGGTTCTGGTATGTCGGGATACAACCTTTACGGAAGCGATATTGTTTCGCTGCGTGGTTACAAAGACTATAGTTTGAGCAACTACTACGGATCGAATCTGTACAACAAGCTTTCAATGGAACTTAGGTATCCGGTAATTCTTAAACCATCTTCAACGATTTATGTACTCGGATTCCTTGAAGCAGGTAATGCCTGGAACAATTTCGACGATTACAATCCCTTTAAACTCCATCGCTCGGCTGGTGCCGGAGTCCGGATCTTCCTGCCAATGTTTGGTTTGATGGGGATTGACTGGGGATATGGATTTGATGAAGTTTCCGGACAATCTGATGCGGCCGGAAGTCAATTCCATTTCGTAATTGGACAACAATTCTAAATCAATATGTTTTGGTCTGGTATTTGATAAACCCTCGAGAGAAACAAATTAAAACATGACACCATGAGGAAATTAGTTATTATCACCGGTATTTTGTTGCTTGCTGCAGCAACCACATTTGCTCAGAAATTTGGCTATGTCGATTCAGAGTATATTTTGGAAAATATTCCTTCCTACAAAGCAGCCCAGGAACAACTCGATCAGCTATCAGGCCAGTATCAGAAGGAATTGGAATCGATGCATGCTGAAATTGAACAGATGTACAAAGATTTTCAATCAGAAAGCGTGTTGCTTTCCGACGAAATGAAACGCAAGCGCGAAGATGTAATTATCACCAAAGAAAAGGAATACAAAGAGTTGCAGCGCAAATACTTCGGACGCGATGGCGATTTGTTCAAAAAACGTCAGGGTTTGGTAAAACCTATTCAGGACGATATTTTTAATGCCATTCAGGATATTTCTAACGAGGGCAATTATGCCGTGGTTTTTGATAAAGCAAATGGTGTTACACTTATTTTTACCAATCCAAAATTTGATCTTTCCGATCAGGTTTTGGCCAAACTTGGTTATAAAAATTAATATTCTAATTTTGTCACAAATAAAAAATTAAATCCAAAAAAGTATGAAAAGTGTTTTCAAAATTTGTGTTTTAGGAATACTGTTGTTCTCAGCAGGATTTGCCAATGCTCAGACTCCAAAATTTGGTCATATCGATATGCAGGCTCTGTATCAGGTTATGCCCGAAAGAGCAGCTGCTGAGAAACAAATTGCTGCATATGGTAAGGAACTTGAAGATGCATTGGGTATGATGCAGAAAGAAGCTCAAACAAAATATGTGGAGTATTTATCCAAAAGAGATTCATTGTCGGAAACTGTAAGGAAAATGAAAGAAGACGATTTACAGGCCATGAATCAGCGCATTGAAACTTATCAGCAAAGTGCTCAACAGCAAATGCAGGCTAAACAACAAGAATTGATTAAACCGATGCTCGATAAAGCTGATAAAGCTGTAAAAGAAGTTGGTGCTGAAAAAGGATTAATCTATGTTTTTGACATGAGTGCAAGGGTAATTCTTTACAACTCGAAAGAAAGTTCTGATCTTCTTCCTGCTGTAAAAACTAAATTGGGTATTCAGTAAGACTATACCTGAAAATAAAAATATGTGAAAAGCCGTCTATTATTAGATGGCTTTTTTAATTTTGTTAAAACTCATTTTCGCATGGCTTCCGAATTTCAACCGATAGGCGTTTTCGATTCAGGCTACGGTGGTCTGACTATTCTGAAAGAATTTTTGAACGATTTGCCCGGCTACGACTTTATTTATCTGGGCGATAATGCTCGCGCTCCGTATGGCTCACGTTCGTTTGAGGTGGTGTATGAATATACCCTTCAGGCAGTAAATAAGCTCTTTGAAATGGGTTGTCATCTGGTAATTCTGGCTTGTAATACGGCTTCGGCAAAGGCTTTGCGCAATATTCAGCAAAACGATCTGCCCCTGCTTGACCCCGATCGCAGGGTTTTGGGAGTTATCCGCCCGGCAGTGGAATCAATAGGGGATTTTACCCGAAATGGTCATGTGGGAATTTTGGGAACAGTGGGTACGGTGCTTTCTAATTCTTATCCCATAGAGTTGGAGAAATGGGCTGGTGGTAAGGTTGTTAAAACAAGCCAGGAAGCCTGCCCGATTTGGGTTCCTTTGGTCGAAAACAATGAAATTGACTCGCCCGGAACCGAATACTTTGTGGCAAAAAATCTTCGTAATTTGTTATCAGCCGATCCTGAAATTGATTCTATTATTTTAGGCTGCACCCATTATCCATTGCTGTTGCCGGTTATCCGGAAATTTGTGCCTGAAAATATCCAGATTCTGGAACAGGGAAAACTTGTAAGCGCTAAACTGGTGGAATACCTGGAGCGTCACCCTGAAATGGATAAAAAATGTTCAAAATCGGGCACAGTAAAGTATTACACAACCGAAAACGTTGAGGTGTTTGAAAAGAACGCCACCACCTTCTTAGGGCAAAGTATCAAAAGCGAAAAAGTGTTGCTGAAGTAGAACATGCTCTGTTATTAATATCTGCCATTTTCCTGCGTTTCTGTTTAGGGTTGAATTAACTGCTTGCTGATTCTTGTTTTGCTGATCTGGAAACCTTCTCAGGAAGTTCCCTTTTCAATTTTGGCGAATAGAAATAGTGTTTCAGGAAAAGGGGAGTCTCTTCGCCATGCCGATTGTAAAAATCTTCCAAAAATGAATTGAATGGCTTTTGTCCCAATTGAGCAGCGCTTTCAGCTTGCGATGTAATATCTTCAAATTCAATAGTAACCTTGCGTTTGGGCATAAAGAAAATCAAATTGGCTAAGGTATAAAAAGGGCCTTTTGCCAATTGAGTGAAAAAATCAGGCGACTTACCTGTATAGGCTTTTGACCAGCTGCTGCCCCATAAACCCGAAATTCGTGCACCAACAACCAAAACATCAGGAGGCAACTTTGTAACGATATGATATGCTGATTTTTTATTGAAAATCTTTTCAAAGCCTTGCCCTAAAATTTGTCCGCTGGGGTAGAGAACAATGTTTTGTTTACGTCTGAACCCTTTCAGTACCGAACGGGTAATTACTTTCAGAACCTGGGTGTCGCGGTTACCTTTTTCGAGATCACTTACCCGAACTGCCCCCATTTGTTTAAAAAAGGATTTTGCCACAGGTATGTCGTAGTACTTTTCTGAAATAACAGGCGTTGCCGCTGTGAACCGATAGATTTGGCTCAGCATAATAATCGGATCAATTAAAGCTGGATGGTTGGGTAAAATAAAAACCGGTAAATCTCTTTTGAAGACCTCATGTCCTTTTACTACAATTTTGTAACGTACACGAAGCAATATCCTCACCTTAAAAGCTATGATCTTGGATAAAAGGAGAATGAATGAGTTTGGTTTTTTCATTTGGTCTTACCTATATGATCCAAAAATAGAAACTTTGTGAGAATAAGTTTGCTTCAGGTGACCAAATCTTATGGAGTGAGTGAATTGCTATAAATCAATTTGTGAATCGGATATAAATAAAAAAGATATATTTGTTTACACTATAATCCTACCGAGATGAGTAAACCTGTATTGCCAGTTAATTCTCCAAAGGTTATCAATGCCTGGTGTTCATACGACATCGCCAATTCTGCCTATATTTTAAGTGTAAATACCGTTTTATATCCGATTTATTACCAGCAAGTAACTCAGACTGCTTTTGGTTCGGAAATGGTGAAGTTTATGGGCATGAGCATAAAGAATACGGTACTGTACGAATATGCCATTGCGCTAGGCTATCTTATCGTAATATTCCTGACTTTAGCCTTAGCGGGTATTGCTGATATGGGCGGCTACCGGAAACGGTTTATGCAATTTTTTACGCTGGTCGGTTCTTTGGCGTGCATCGGTTTGTTCGGATTTAAGGGCGACAATATCGGATTGGGACTCCTATTGCCGATGCTTGCAGTTTTAGGCTTTGCGGGCTCGCTGGTTTATTACAACTCATTTTTACCAATCATTGCAACTCCCGACCGCCATGACAGAATCAGTGCAAGAGGATTTTCATTTGGATATGCGGGTAGTACAATTTTGTTGATTTTCAATATCTTCTCGTTGCAGAAATATGAATTGTTCGGATTTTCTGATGCTTTGGAAGCCATTCGGTATTCGTTTATCGAAGTGGGCATTTGGTGGCTGCTCGTTTCTCAATTTGCGTTTTACTATTTGCGCGAAGAACGGAAAAAGGTTCGTCTGGATAGAACAATTTTTGCCAAGGGATTTCACGAAGTTTTTACTGTATTTGGATATATCAAAAAGCATCAGTCGATGTACCGGTTTCTGCTTTCTTTTTTCTTTTTCAGCATGGGTGTCCAAACAATCATTATTGTTGCTTCACTTTTCGGAAAAGCCGAACTGGGGATTACCGACACCAAGCTGATTATGACAATCCTGATTATTCAACTGGTTGCAATTCTGGGGGCAATAATTTTTGGACGGGTTTCCTCACGTTTTGGGAACAAAGCTTCTCTTTTGTGGATGCTTGCAATATGGGTATTTGTATGTTTCTCAGCTTATTTTGTTCGTAGTGAATACCAGTTTTACGCTCTAGCTGCATTAGTTGGACTTGTGATGGGTGGAATTCAGTCTCAGGCACGTTCTACCTGGTCAAAATTAATTCCGGCTGAAACAACAGATACGGCTTCCTATTTCAGTTTCTACGACAGTACCGAAAAGCTTGCCATTGTAATTGGAATGTTTGGTTTTGGCCTGATAGAACAACTCACTGGCAGCATGCGGAATAGTACCTTGTTACTGTCCTTGTTTTTTATCGTGAGCTTTGTGATTATTGCTGTTACGAAATTAAAAAAGGAAGAGCCTGCACTTAATTAGAAACCTTGGATAAATTCATTCCTTAATAATCGGCACCAATCCCATTTTTTCTTCAGCAAATTTATAACTGGCGGTTTCAACCTCTTTCCAGGCACCTGACAACAATTGGCATCCGATAACATGGGTTCCTGCTTCCGGAAAGGCAACTTTCTGCTTCTGGTTTTCTGAAGTGCCAAGCTTGTCGTACATTTTGAGCATTGCATCAACCCGAACTACATTATCCTGTTTGACTTCATCTTTGTAATAATAAGCTAAAAAAACAGGCTGACTAACCTTCGCAAATGTATTTTCTGTCATTGAAGCTTCAATTAATTGCTGCAAATAAACAGCCGATTCAAGCCGTTGTTTGCATTGCCAATATTGATCTTCCTCCGGATGTTTGGTCTTCACAACCCGATATTTTCCTTTTTTTACCAGTCGTGCCAGCTGAAGTCCCCAGTGTTTGGTAACCAGAAAGGCTGCAGGGTCATTAATCGCAATGTTTGGAGAAAGCAAAATCAGGCCCTTTGTCAATTCAGGAAATTCAGCGGCTAGTTTTAAACTCAACGTCCCACCAGTAGAGGTACTCATTAGGATAACTTTTTTGCCCAAAGCCTGAGCCGCAACCAAAGCTTCTTTGGCCGATTCATAGAGACGGTCGGGTGTCATGTCAATCAAAGCCTCGGTGGTGTCGATGCCGTGCGAGGCCAACAGCGGAATGTATAAATTCATTCCGTATCGCCGGGCAAAATCCCGGTGTACAGGTTCTCCTTCATACCACGATGCAGAAAATCCATGGAGATATAGCAGGCAATATTCGGTTTTAGTTTTAATACTATCATTCGCCCATATCACGCGACTTTCATTGTCAGGCTTAAGTTTTAGTGCCATGTTTTTGTTTGCCAGATAAGTCTCAAATTTGCTGGCTTCAACTTTTAGTTCCGGAAGATTGCGGTTCAATTCGGGTTTGGGGAACGATGGCCCGACCAGATAAACCAGACTGAGAATTCCCAGAATTGATGCGGTGATGAGTAATATTTTCTTCATGGCTAATTTTTATTTCCGGAATGTTTGGGAAATGATTTTTACTAAACTACTGAAAATTGCTTTGTCTGTCAAAAAATATTAAACAACTTGGGCATTTATTGGTTCTTTTGTGGAATCTGTATAATTCCGGATTCATCAATTGCAATTGAAATTGATTACTTTTAATGCTTACTTTAAATCACTGAAAAACCAATAGTTCAACCATGGATAAATTTTCGCAAGTGGGTAACCAGGAAATAGCGGCCATTGAAGAATTGTATGCCTCTTATTTAGCTGATAACGAGTCGGTAGATGCAAGTTGGAAAAACTTCTTTGCCGGTTTCGAATTTGCCCGGAATAATTTTGCCGATCAAACGAGTTCGGTTCACGATGAGAAAGTTGACAAAGAATTTGCCATCCTAAACCTTATTCATGGCTACCGTCAACGCGGACACTTATTTACCAAAACAAATCCGGTTCGCGCACGACGTAAATATTTGCCCACACTTGAAATCGAAAATTTCGGTCTGCAGCAATCGGATCTTGACACGGTTTTTAAGGCCGGTAGCAGCATCGGAATTGGCCCTGCACCTCTGCGAAAAATAATCGAACATTTGGAAGCTACCTATTGTGAATCAGTAGGTGTTGAGTACGTTTTTATGCGTCATCCGGTGCTTATCGACTGGCTGAAAACGAAGATGGAATCCTGTCAGAACAGGGAGGTCTTTACTCCTGAAAAGCAAAAGCATTTTTATTATCACCTGAAGCTGGCTGTTGGATTCGAAAGCTACATTCACAAAAAATTTGTCGGACAAAAACGGTTCTCGCTCGAAGGGGGAGAAGCACTGATTCCTGCCCTGGATGCCGTTATTGAGCATGGTTCGGAATTGGGGATCAGCGAATTTGTGATTGGAATGGCGCACCGTGGCCGCCTAAATGTGCTGACCAATATTCTGCAAAAACCCTACGAGCATATTTTCAAAGAATTTGTTGGAACGGAATACGAGCAGGATCTTTCGCTAGGCGATGTGAAATACCATTTGGGTTACGAGAACGATGTGATTACCGATGAAGGTAAAAAAGTTCATTTAAGCCTGATGCCTAATCCGTCGCACCTCGAAACGGTAGCTCCTTTGGTTCAGGGAATGGTGCGTTCAAGAATCGACTCGCAATACAATGGCGATTACGACAAAGTTGCGCCCATCGTGATTCACGGCGACGCTGCCATTGCCACACAGGGAATTGTCTACGAAGTTATCCAGATGTCGCAGTTGCCCGGCTACAAAACCGGTGGAACGATTCATCTGGTCATCAATAATCAGGTTGGTTTTACCACCAATTACCTGGAAGCCCGATCAAGTACATATTGTACTGATGTTGCCAAAGTAACACGTTCACCCGTTTTCCATGTGAATGGCGACGATGTTGAGGCTATTGTTTACACGGTGAGACTGGCCATGGAATTCCGCCAGAAATTTCATGCCGATGTGTTTATTGATATTTTGTGTTACCGGAAATATGGTCACAACGAAGGCGACGAACCTCGCTTTACCCAGCCTTTGCTATATAAAGCCATTGAAAAGCACCGCAACCCTCGCGATATTTATGCCGATAAATTGGCCGAAGCCGAAGTTCTGACTTTGGATGAGGCTTCGAAATTGAATCAGGAATTTGATAAACATCTGGAAGAAAAATACAAGGAATCGGAAAAAATTGAGAAGGTAAAAGTTCGTCGTTTCCTGAATAGCGAATACACCGACTTCGAAAATCCGACCAAAACCGATTTGACCAAGTCTCTAAAAACTGGCTTCAAAAAAAGCGAATTGTTCCGCATAGCATCGCAGATTAATCACTTGCCAACCGATAAACGGTTTTTTAAGAAGATTGACCGCATTGTGGAAGACCGCCGCATGATGATGCTCGATAACCGCCTGGATTGGGCTATGGCCGAATTGCTGGCCTACGGAACTTTGCTCGAAGAAGGTTATCCGGTTCGCCTGAGCGGACAGGACTCGGAGCGCGGAACTTTTGCTCACCGCCACGCTTCTTTTGTGGTTGAAGATACCGACGAAAGATATTATCCGCTTAAACACATCAGCGAAAAACAAGCTGCTTTCAGCGTGTTCAATTCGTTGCTGTCGGAATATGGCGTGCTGGGTTATGAATATGGCTATGCGCTTACACAGCCTAACGGACTGACAATTTGGGAAGCTCAGTTTGGCGATTTTGCCAATGTGGCGCAGGTTATTTTCGATCAGTACATTTCTTCAGCATTTGAGAAATGGGGCATGATGAACAGTTTGGTGATGTACCTGCCACACGGCTACGAAGGTCAGGGGCCGGAACATTCGAGTGCGCGCATCGAGCGGTTCCTCAATCTTACTGCTGACAACAACATTCAGGTGGTTGTTCCGACTACTCCGGCCAATATGTATCACTTAATTCGCCGACAAATGCACTGGAATGTGCGCGTTCCGCTGGTGGTATTCACCCCAAAAAGCTTGCTGCGTCACCCGATGGTCACTTCGTCGGTTGATGAACTGGCCGATGGCGCATTTCAGGAAATTATTGAAGACAGCATCAGTAAACCGGATAAAATTACCAAACTGGTTTTCACCTTCGGAAAATTGTATTACGATTTGCACAAGCGACAGGCCGAAGAGGGCATTACCAACACGGCCATTGTGCGGGTCGAACAACTGTTCCCGCTTCCGGTTGATCGCATAAAAGCGATCATTGCCAAATATCCGAAGCTGGAAAAAATATACTGGGTACAAGACGAACCATCGAACATGGGCGCGTGGCAGCACATTCAGCGCTTTTTGCCTGATGTGCCGTTCCAACTCATTTCGCGACCTGCAAGTGCAAGTCCTGCTGTGGGTTTGATGCATCAGCACAATACCCGCCTGAAAAAAATATTGGATACCGTTTTCGAAGAAAAGGTATTGGCATAGTCAGGCTTAGGAACACAAAAGTGACGGAATTCAGTTTCTAAAGTCCCGTAGGGACGATATATTTGTAGCCCCGGCTTTTAAGCCGGGGACAAGGAATCCAAAAGTAAAAAGCGCCGGACTAAAAATCTAAATCGGAGAAAGAAGCTTGTTCCGGCGCAATTGAATTCGCTTTACAAAAAGCAGGAATTCATTTCAGAAATGAAGATAAAAACCAAAATAAAAAAGACCAGACATGATCATCGAAATAAAAGTACCCACACCAGGCGAATCCATTACCGAAGTAGAAATTGGGAAATGGATTGTTTCTGACGGCGATCTCGTCGAAAAAGATCAGGAGTTGGGTGAAGTCGAATCAGATAAAGCAACCTTGACCCTGTCGGCTTCCGAAAGCGGACAGATTAAAATCATAATTCCGGAAGGAGAACGCGCTGCCGTTGGAGCAATTGCCTGTACCATCGATACCAGCAAAGCATCTGCAACAAAAGCCGAAAAACCTGCTGCTGTAGCCAAAGTCGCTGCTGTAAAAGAGGTAGCTGCTCCTGCTCCTGAAAAAGTCTTCGCTCCTGAAGTTGTTGCAGCTAACGAAGAATCGAATGTTAAAGTGACTTCGGTGGCCAAAAAAATGATGGAAGAATATCACCTTTCTATGGAAGAAGTGCTGAGCGGATTGCACCGAATTTCGAAAGGAGACATTGAAGCTGTGCTGGCGCTCCCGAAGGGAGAAAAGCTCACTTCGACGAACTCAGTGAGCGGCGCTGCGTTCGCTGAGCCTGTCGAAGCGCGTGGTGAAAAGCGTGAGAAAATGACCTCTTTGCGCCGGAAGTTAAGCCAGCGGCTGGTTGCGGTGAAGAACGAAACAGCCATGCTCACTACCTTTAACGAGATTGATATGAGCAGGGTGATGGAAATGCGCTCCAAACTGCAGACTAAGTTTGTAGAGAAATACGGTTTGAAACTTGGTTTTATGTCGCTGTTTTCCAAAGCAGTGGCCGAAGCTATGCAGTTTCATCCTGCCATAAATGCGCAAATCGATGGCGAAGAAATTATTACTCCCGATTTTGTGGATATTGGTATTGCCGTGCAAACGCCCAAAGGTTTGATGGTACCGATTATCCGGAATTGCGAAAGCAAAACAATTGCCGGGATCGAAATCGAACTCAAAGTGTTGGCCGAAAAGGCGCGTTCGAAAAAGATCAGCGTGGAAGAACTGACCGGCGGCACATTTACGATTACCAACGGCGGCACCTTTGGTTCGCTGCTATCGACCCCGATTATCAATCCGCCGCAATCGGCTATTCTGGGCATGCATAATATAATTGATCGGCCGGTGGCTGTAAACGGACAGGTTGTTATCCGCCCGATGATGTACGTGGCTTTATCGTACGATCACCGCATTATCGATGGCAAAGATTCGGTGGGATTCCTGGTAAAAGTGAAGGAACTGATTGAAAATCCGGAACGTTTGCTCACCAATGGCCGAAATCCGGAAGAAGTATTGCTGGGTTTGTAATTCTGATTTTAAAAAACGATACAAAAGCTCTTCTCCTTGCGGGAAGGGCTTTTTTGTTTTCGGATTTTAGTTTTGCCCGAATCTTTGTACATTTACAAAGAACCTAAAACATGTCATATGAAACCTCTGTTTTTTCTCTTTATAATTCTGATAGTTTTTATTTCATGTTCCGAAACCAAAGTGCCGGAAACGAAACATCATTCCAACTACCATTTCGAAACGGTTAATCAGTCGGCTTTTGAGACAACCGAACTGATTTATGTGCCCATTTACAGCGACATTTACTACCTCGATTCCAAACATACTTTCTCGCTTACCGCCACTTTGAGCATCCGCAATACCTCGTTTAAAGACAGTATTTATGTGTTTTTCATCGAATATTACAATTCTTCAGGCCAGAAGGTGCGCCGCTACAACGAATCAACATTGCTTGTAAAACCCATGGAGTCGGTTGAATTTGTGGTTGAAAACAAAGACGATACCGGTGGAGTGGGAGCAAATTTTGTAGTGGAATGGGGCGCCAAACCCGGTGCGCAAAAACCCTATTTTCAGGGTGTGATGATTGGCACCACCGGTCAGCAGGGAATTTCGTTTACTACCGAAGGAATTGTAATTCAGAAATAGTTTCAGGCTTAAAACGGAACTGTGAGTCCGAGCCAGGGAATGGCAAAAAACTGGTCCATTTCGCTTGCAAACGGCATAACTACACCAAAATCTAAACCGGTACCTTTAATAATCCGTCGTCCGCCCAACATCATCATCACTACAAATTCGTCGGAAGTGCCAATGAAATAGTTTTCGGTAATAAAATAACCTTTTGGCCCGGTGCGTATCATGGCGCTGATATTTAATGTTGGCTTTTTAGCCATTTCGCCACCGGCAAATGCCCAGCCCAGCCCAACGTTCAGGTTCTTGTCTTTTGTGCCGAATGTTGAAATGCCGTACAGAATGCCGAACCCGGTGTTCTGTTCACCGATAACAGTACCGGCCAGTGCGCCGACACCCAGATTAAATTTGTTTTCGACCACGGGCATCGAAAATTTGGCTGTGATCCAGGCCGGAGTTGAAGTGCCGGCAAAAAGGAAAAGTGGAACAACACCAACCCCAGCCGAGAAATGATCAGTTAGTCCGTAAACAGCCTGATTAAACAGGATCCAGACGTTTTGGTAATAGCCCTCGCCCTGTTTGAGGTTGTAGCCGTTGGGCGCCCAGAAGTAGCGTGTAGCCTGGGGATTGTCGAGCCAAAAAGTGCCGTCTTTGGCAATCAATTGATTAACGGGTGTGATTTTTTTTATCTGAGTGGCAGTGATGCTTATTTCGCCCAGATTCTCGGTCTTCAGACGAATTTTTTCACTGGTTTGTTCGAGGATGATGCCGATATATTCATTTCCGTCAACGGTTTCAATGCGGGTTTTGGTGGAGTCCTGCTGGTTTTGAGCCTGGATTAAGCTTGGTGAAAAAATCAGGAAAACAAGAAACACGGTCACTGATACGAGATTTTTCATAGGGGAGAATGAATTAAGTGAAATTGTACGGATTCTTATACGAGATAACTCTATTGCAGGTTGAATTGTTCAATGAGAAGGACTTTCGGTGATAGTTGGTAATCTTTTTGGATCTTAGTTCACGATCTCTTCATATTCTTGTGGGGAATTTATATTTCTGAATTAATCTTAAAATAATTAAACCTTCAATTCTTTACCTTGTCCTTCAGCCGGACGGGCTGTTACTTTTTCCCTACAGCTGGAAAAAGTAACCAAAAAGAGCCGCCG
>JAFLKN010000020.1 GCA_019163175.1 Prolixibacteraceae bacterium
AAAGTATTTTTTCATTATTTAAGGATTAAAGGTTTAATGGTTTGGATAAAAATACTATTTAAAATACAGGGCTCAAAATTTTAATCCATTCTCAGCCTGTATATAAATCAAATGATTCGAGAACTTCCCTATTTAGTTGATCTTCTTTCGACTGCATTTGCGAATCTTCGTATTTGCTAATGATTTTTCGGTGCCGGATGTAGTTTAGGCAGCTCGATTTGGCGTAAGTGTACAAAAATGCCTGATACCCTTGAGGGGTTCATTCTTTTCACAATTCGGATTGGTCAATTACCATTTCTTTGTATTCATAACTTTAGACGATACAAATATGGTAATTTTTAGAATCAGGAAAGAAGCCCTGGCTTAGTTTGAATCCGGAATGTAGCGATTTCAGATATAAGATTACCATAAAATATTTTTCATGAAGGTCGATTTCCGCAAGAAATAGTGATAAAAAAAGGGTCAAACTGAATTTAAGCAGTTTAACCCTTTTATTTTGTCGGGGTGGCCAGACTCGAACTGACGACCTCCTGGTCCCAAACCAGGCATACTACCAACTGTACTACACCCCGATTAATCTTTTAATACCATTTTGTTGTGCGGAGAGAGGGGGATTCGAACCCCCGGTACAGAATGACCCGTACGTCGGTTTAGCAAACCGGTGGTTTCAGCCACTCACCCATCTCTCCTTGGTATTGTAACAGAATTTAATCGACTCCAAACTTTCAGTTTTATAGCGATCTGCTTTCGTTTTTCGCTATCCATTCAGCCTTTGCGAATGTGCGTGCAAATATAGAACTACTTTTTTCTTTAGCAAAACAATTCCAATAAAAATCTGGTGTTTTTTAATGTTTTTTTCGAGCCCGAAAATTTATAAAAGCTTTGTCAAATGGGTCGTTCTACGATTGGCAATTTAAAAAGTTTTATCCGAAAGAAATATGATACCTAAGCATTCTGGTAATCAGTCAGATATTACATACATGTTATTAAAACCCCTGATTTAATTGGAAAATTGACAAATGGAGATTATATTTGAATCAACAAATCGTTCTGTAACATACGTCAAAAGATATTGTCCGCATTAATTCTACGTTTGGAAAATTCAACATTTACAATTGACCCGAGTAAGCTTTTGACTGCTAAAACAGGCCTAGTAACGCGAAAGCGCGAGTAGCACATGCTACCGTTGGAAGTTTGATCAGGCAGGCACTCAAATCCTATTTATCTGGGATTTTTACAATCGAATTAATGCGGATTTTTTTATTCTCGAAATTCTTATTGTATATAATAGTGAAAGCTGAGATTAGCCCTGATAAAACCTGGCAGATTCTTCCCAAATAGTCTCCGTAGTTCGAATAAAATGTCACTTCCGCATTTAATTGTATTGTTGATTGAATTGCTTCAAACGAATTTAGTTTCGTTTTTTTTAGCACATTGCCCCGCTGATTAATGAATCCTGAAATGCCTGTGTTTGCACTTTGGACAATTGACCGACGCGTCTCCAAGGCTCGTAGTCGCGAATAGCTAAAATGCTGCCAGCTTCCGGGAGAACTTTTCCACCAACCATCATTTGTGATTACAACCAAAACGTTTGCACCTCGCTGTACTATTTTAGAGCAATATTCACCAAAAACTGATTCGAAACAAATAACTGATCCATATTTCATAGAATGGTTTCCTTCAAATATTACAGGTTCCTTTGATGCAGTCATACTTCCGTTGTTTCCTCCAAGATTTATAAGGAACTTACCCAAAAAGGAGAAGTATTTTTGGAAGGGCATCTGTTCAACGCCATTAACGAGAATACTTTTATGACTGATCTGTATTTTCTGAGTACTATCAATCATTAGTGCTGAATTGAAAGTATCAAAGTAGAAATCACCTTCAACTGATTTTCTTGCAGTTTCAGAAATTGTTTCGTTCGCCTCAATTTTACGTTGAGTTATTGCTCCAACAACAAAATTCACATTCGGAAATTTTCGAATTACTTCAGAAAGTGGCAAAAGTGACTGATTTTGAGTTAATATCGAGTCTTCCCACAAAGTTGGCCAGGCTGTTTCAGGTGCTACAACTAAATCGGTCGAATTGGTGATTTGTGTTTCAGCCAATTCAATTAGCTTTATAATCTGTTCACTGGAACTCAAACCCGAAAATTTTTCGGTATATGGATCAATGTTCGGCTGTAGGCTCACTACATTTAGGAGTGAACCTTTCTCGGTATAATTGGAATAAATATATAATGACCCAACAATCGGAAGAAAGATAAAAACCAGGGCCATACTTGCACGTTTGAGAGATTTCAAAGAAGATTGTCGGGTTGCGAAACTTAGTATGGCTGAGTATATCAGGTTGTTGGAAAGTAAAATCCACAATGAACCTCCCAAAATACCTGTAAATTCGTACCATTGTACCAACTTTACTGAATTGGCAAATCCATTCCCGAGCGATAACCATGGCCATGGAAGTGTCCAATTGTGGTGTAGAAATTCAAATGCCAGCCAGAAGATGATTAGAGAAAAATAAGATGAAATAAGGCTAAACTTTCGATTGATAAGTTGTCTCGAACACCAAACGGAAGCCATTAACAACGCATTGAGTACAACGATAAATAGCATTCCAACAAGAGAAACGTATGCAATCCACCAGGTTGAAAGCGCATTCCATATCAGAAAAGTTGTAAATGCCGGGAAAAAGAAAATACTTTTTCGCCCATCATTTTGTCTTGACAGCTGATCTTCTGCGAAAAGCAAAGGACAAAAAGCAAAGAACAGTGTCCAACTCAGACCCTCAATTAGCCAAGGTAAACTCAGTAAAATGCCTGAAATGCCTGAAAGAAAAAAAAATAGAAATTTTCTGTGCATTGAAATGTATAACGACTATAATCAGTCAATTAACAAATAAGCAATCACTTAAAGATTATCCAGTATAGCAACAGGTTCATTCAGCTTCCCCGTCTGGTCGAAGATAAATTCAATTTTACCCATTGCTAATGCTGCCCAGCCCGCCTGATTAACCAATATTGGTTTTCCATCTGCATTTTTTAAGACTGAAGGTTTTTTAAGAAATGAATGGGTATGTCCTCCGATAATTAAATCGGTGTATCTGGTTTGGGGAGCAAGGGTCATATCACTTATTTTATTTTGCTCAAATGAATAGCCAAGGTGCGACAAGCAAATTACCAGGTCGCACGAATGCTCTTTTTTCAGTAAAAATTCTATTTTCTGAGCCATTTTTACAGGATCAAGATACTGCGTGTTGCCATAATTGAGTTTTCCTACCAGTCCGTCTAACTCAATGCCCAAACCATAAATCCCAATCTTTATCTTTCCTTTTTTTAGAATATGAAAAGGTACAATGTGATCAGCCAGAATAGTATCAGAAAAGTCGTAGTTACTAGAGACAATTGGAAAATTGGCATATTTGAAAGCTGATAAAATATCGTTCAGCCCATTGTCAAATTCATGATTTCCAACAGTTCCGGCATCGTATCCCATCTTACTCATCACTTTCAGAATGAGGTCGCCTTTGAAATAATTAAAATATGGAGTTCCTTGAAACATATCTCCGGCATCAAGAAGCAGTAGATTGGGATTTTCTTTTCTGGCTTGATTTACCATAGTTGCAATTCTGATCAGACCACCTTTGCCGGGGAATTCGGCATGGTCAGCAGGGAAGGGGTCGATATGGCAATGCATATCGTTGGTGTGCATAATAGTTAGCTTTACCAGTTCGCCTGAAGCAAATAGCTCCGAGGGGAAAAGTCCCAGCGACAAAGCTCCGCCACCAATCACCGATTGTTTTAAAAAGGTACGCCTATTGCTCATTATAAATTCTCCCATCCTCTTTAATGTCAATTATTCCGTCTCGTTTGTACCGGTTAGCCATAATCTCAATCAAAGTATCTCTTATTTTTATTTTGGTATCTATCCGATCTGCCGGATTCGAAAACATACTCATCTGATCTCCGCCGTTAGCAATGTAGTCATTTGTTGCCAACCAATATAAGGCTGATGGATCCACTACTTTTCCACCAACCAATAGTGTAGCTAACTTTTCATCCCTGATTCCCAGCTTAATGCCCGCAACTCCTTCACCTCCTCTGATCGCAATTCGTTCTCCCATCCGAAGAATTGATTCCCCTGAAATATGTATCAGGACTATTTCATTCTCAAAAGGCATCAATTCAAAAATGCGACCTACAGTAATTTCTCCCTGAGGAAGCGAGGCTCGCAGACCTCCATAATTCACATAAGATGCGTCGGGCTTAATCTTCATATTTTGCGAAATGCAATAGTTGGTCGCTGCTTCCAGTATGATGTCAGAAACCAGATTGGTCAATTTGCTTTCGGGTTTTGCCTTTACCAGCGATGTGGCGCTTACCGTAACCAGCTTCGACATATCGTTGGCAATGCTGTCTCTGTAAGGTTTTACAATAACCTGAATTGCCGAATCAACGCTGCCTGAATATGTATCAACCGAAATGTTTTTTGTATTAATCTGATGCACCGAAAGTTGATGCGCGCAGGAGAATAGAAATAAAATTGCAAAAAGGCTGATAAATAAACGGCGCATTGAATTATATTTAAAAATGAATTTGCTTTGTTCTAATCATATTACTAAGCATAAAGATAAAACAAAATCCATTCAAAACCGTTTGATTTAAAAATCATTTCCTGATGTTTCGAACAACCAAATGTGCATATCTTACAAACAGAATATATCCCATCATACTCTCTGTTTTCTTTATTCTTCTTAGTAGCCTGCAGATATCAGCACAAGAATACATAACTTTTAAAGCGAAGAAAGGCGATGGTATTTATTCTGTCCTGAAGCAGAACGGGTATCCATCGGCAGAATATCTGAATGAATTTATTGAACTGAATAAGAAGAAGCTTGGCAAAGAAAACTCGTTAATTGTTGGGAGAATATATCGGCTGCCGTTAAAGAAAGATAAACTTGCAGCTGTTCCTGACAAACAAATCCCTGCAGAAAAGGTCACGAAGAAGAAAGTTTATGAGATTTATGGATCAAAATACAGGGAAATCACGATAAAAAGCAATGAGCTTTCCGGGGCAATTTATTACCTAATGAGTGGACATGGAGGGCCAGATCCGGGAGCCGTTGGAAATTTGAATGGACATATTTTGTGTGAAGATGAGTATGCCTATGATGTAACGCTGAGGCTTGCATTAAATCTGACAGAACGTGGAGCAAGTGTATATATGATTATTCGTGATCCCAACGATGGCATTCGCGATGAGCAGTTTCTTTTGCCAGACAAGGATGAGGTTTGCTACCCAGGAAATCAAATTCCACTAGGCCAACTTCCTCGCCTAAAACAAGAGACTTCTGCGGTTAATAATCTGCACGCTAAAAATAAGGGCAAATTTCAACGTATGGTCGTTATTCATGTTGACTCCAGAAGTAACAAGGAGAATATCGATGTTTTCTTTTACCACGATAAGGGCAGCAGTTCAGGTAAAAAAATGGCAGCTACTTTAAAGCAAACGTTTGTGCAAAAATATGCCATACATCAGCCCAATAAAGTATACAACGGAACGGTCTCAGATCGAAACCTGTATGTCATCAAAAATTCACTTGTACCTTCTGTTTTTATTGAGCTTGGAAATATTAACCATACCCGCGATCAGCAACGGTTTATTATTTCGGATAACCGACAAGCAGTAGCCAATTGGCTGCGCGATGGCTTAATAGCGGATTACAAAAAATCCATCAAATGATTCCGATTCCGGAAGGGAAAATAGTGATACAGTTCGACGGGATGTGTGTTTTGTGCAGTCGTACAGTTCGGTTTCTACTGAAAGCTGACCGGAAGAATAAATTTCTGTTTCAGACACTTCAAGGCTCAGCAGATATCAAATCAATTGAAACGGTAATTGTAACTAATCATTTTGGTCGTCGGTACGATTATTTTGATGCCGTTTTGAAAATAGGTCACGAATTGGGAGGTGTGTACAAAATGGTTGCAATTTTTAAAATTTTTCCCAGAAGTTGGCGACACTCAATGTACATGTGGATAGCGCGAAACAGATTTCGGTGGTTTGGCAAGCGCCAGACTTGTTATTTGACTGACGAGTCGGAAAAGGGAAAGTTTATCTAAAATTCAAAATCATCATTTTCGAACTGAATATATCTGGTTGATAAATGTCCGATCATCTTCCCGAAACCTTCAACTGTCATTCTGGTCGAGTCTGTAATTTCTGCATTTTTAAGTTTCAGAAGTAAAAAGCCATAAAGCGCATTCAGGCACGCTTCCACTTCATTTTCAGAGTCAATGCCCGACCGTTCCATTATTTCTGCAATCGCATTCCGGTTCAGTTGGTAAAGCCGTATGTATTCCTGATCATTTTGGATTTCAAGCATTTTCAAGTGAAATTCATTAAGATCATTCACCAGATTAATGATTACCTGGAGGTGTCCTTTTTCCTGAACATGTTCTTTTTCCATCATCACGGCCAGATTGTTGTACCATGCAGCTATTTCTTTACTTGCAGTCTCTCCGGCTTTGAAACGCTCTACCAGTTGTTGATTAATCGTTTCAGGATTAAACGAACATGCACGCAGCAAATCTTCTACCTGCCACATATACAAAATATATTCAGCAATATTTGTTTTTCGTAATTCCTGAGCAATCAGCATCAATTCAAGAGTTTAAAGTGAAAATTTAAAGTAGAACGCAATGATAAAATAGTTATACATTAAAGAAATCGTCCAGGTCACGGCGTTCTTTTTTTGTTGGTCGGCCAGTTCCACGCTCGCGATTAAAAACGCTCATGTTTTTCTGAACTTCGAGTATTTCAAGTTCCGAAGCCGGCGTTGTTTCAACCATAAAATCAGGAACCAGTTTCGCTGACATACGTGTTTCGGTGAGGGCAATAACTTTATAACTGCGGGTAATTGGTGGTCGGCGAAGCTGAATAGTTTCCCCAATTTTTAATTCGCGCGATGGCTTAACGTTCATTCCGCCAATCGTAACCTTTCCTTTTCGGCATTCTTCTGAGGCCAGACTGCGCGTTTTATACAATCTCACGGCGAAAAGCCATTTGTCGATGCGAATTCCTTCTGCCATTTTACTTCCGTTTATTAAAGAAAGTCATGGTTTGTGCCACTCCAATGGTTCCGAAGCTTTTGATGATTTCAATTGAGGTGTCTATCAGTGCCGGAAGTTCAAGTCTCTCTTGTTTGTCCCATTCGCCCAACACATAATCAATTTGCTGTCCTTGCCTGAAATTATCACCAATTCCGAAACGCAGCCGGGCATAATCCTGGCTTCCAATGACCTGAGTGATGTTTTTCAGCCCGTTGTGACCGGCATCGCTTCCTTTGGCCCGAAGTCGCAAAGAACCCAGTGGCAGTGCAAGATCGTCGACAACGACCAGAAGATTTTCGATTGTAATTCCTTCTTTCTGCATCCAGTAATTAACGGCCTTTCCACTCAGATTCATATAAGTGGAAGGCTTTAGCAAAATAAACGTACGGCCTTTGAATTTATATTCAGTAACCCAACCATGACGCTCATCGCTAAAAACAATATTGGACGCCTCTGCGAGAGCGTCCAATATTTTAAATCCTATATTATGCCGGGTATTTTCGTATTCTTTTCCCGGGTTTCCTAATCCAGAAATCAGGTATTTCATCAGAAAATAATTTGTTTTTTAATTGCCTGATGCAACTCTCATGTTGTTGGTCAATTTATTTCATAAAAGGGGATTTCACAACATGATCGTTTCAAAATGCAAAATTTTAAGGATTAACCTTTACCACCTGCTTTTGCTGATTTAGCAGCTCTTGTGATCATGATAGTAATTACAGGAACAGCTTTTGCATTGAGGAATTCCAAATTTTCTCTCTGAAGAGAAGCAACTTTAATACTTTGACCTAAATCTAAATCATCAACGTTAATTTCGATAAAATCAGGAAGATGTTTTACCATTGCTTTTACTTTCAGTGTACGAAGGTTCTGTTTCAATTTACCCCCTTTACGAATACCTTTTGCGAACCCGTCAACTTTGATTGGAATTTCAACCTTTACCATTTTGTCTTCCGAAGTACGAAGGAAATCTACGTGTAAAAGTTGTTCTTCAACCGGGTGGAATTGCGAATCTTTAATAATTGACTGGTAAACTGTTCCGTCGATATCCAAATCTACCAAATACACGTGTGGTGTATAAATTAACGATTTGAATTCTTTTTCAGGAGCATAAAAATGGATAGGAGCTTCGCCTCCATAAAGTACTCCGGGAACTAACCCTTCTGCACGAAGTCTTTTGGTTTCTTTTTTACCTACGACTTCTCTCTTGGTGCCTTTAATCGAAATTGATTTCATTTTACTTTTTTAAATTATTTAAATTATGGTACTCAGTCCTCCCTTTACGATGAAAGGGCAAACAGCATGCATAACATGTGCTTAGGAAAAAGCGGTGCAAATATATACAATTAACCGTAATACATCGAACTAATTGACTGATTTTTATAAACTCTTTCAATGGCTTCGCCAAGAGCCTTTGCAATTGGAATGTATTTGATTTTTGATGATTCTTGTTTACCACTGATCGAATCAGTAAAATATACTTCTGCCAGAGCAGAATTTTCGATTCTTTCGTAGGCTGGACCTGAAAGAACACCATGAGCAGCAAAAGCCCGAACACTGTTTGCTCCTTTTTCCATCATCAAATCAGCTGCCTTGGCAATCGTACCGGCAGTGTCAATCAAGTCATCAACCAAAATAATGTCTTTACCTTTTACATCTCCAATTAAAGTCATACTGTCTACAACATTAGCTTTTGCGCGCGATTTATGGCAAATAACCATATCGGTTCCAAGCATTTTGGCGTAAGTATTGGCACGTTTGGTGCCACCAACATCGGGAGAAGCAACCACGAGATTTTCGAGTCCCATTTTACTGATAAAGGGAATAAACAGCGAAGATGCGTAAAGGTGATCTACCGGTACATTGAAGAATCCCTGTATCTGATCGGCATGAAGATCCATTGTAATTATACGGTCAGCGCCGGCTGTAGAAAGTAAATCGGCAATTAATTTAGCGCCAATCGATACTCTGGGTTTATCTTTTCTATCCTGACGAGCATAACCAAAGTAGGGTATTACTGCAATGATTTTATAAGCAGAAGCACGTTTGGCTGCATCAATCATAAGTAACAGTTCCATCAGATTATCGGCTGGCGGAGGAGTCGACTGGATTATGAACACGTGCGAACCGCGAATAGTTTCTTCGTAACAGGGTTCAAACTCACCATCCGAAAATATCGGGCATGATGTTTTTCCTATTTCAACCCCCAAACTTTCACAAATTCGTTTGGTTAAATCCACACTTTTTGTACACGGAAAAATCTTGAGAGGAGCTTTTCTTGACATTACTTCCTATTTAAAATTTGTGTTTTGGAATTGCGGGCAAAGGTAAAAAAATCTTACTCATATCCCTTTATTTTGCCTCACAAGTTAACTCCTAATGCAATAATAAGCAATAGGTGACGTGCGAAAATTTACTGAGAATCAGGAAGAATTGTCAGGATTTATTGATATTCATAATGTACGAAATAATCTCATCTCTACCAGTCCCGTCAAGCGATGAGCTTACCAATATCGGAGGCAGTTCCTCCCATAACTGATTAAGCTCTTGTTTGTAAGCTGCCACATTCTTAGCTGTGGTCACTTTACCGAGTTTATCCGCTTTGGTAAAAATAATGGCAAATGGAATATTATTCTCTCCGAGCCATGTTATGAATTCAATATCTATTTTTTGTGGTTCATGGCGTACATCAATCAATACAAATAAACAGTACAGATTTTCGCGCTCAAGAATATATCTGCTTATTAGTTTCTGAAATTTCTCTTTTACAGAGATCGAAATCTTTGCATAACCATAGCCAGGCAAATCAACCAGATACCAACTTTCGTCAACAATAAAGTGGTTAATTAATTGGGTTTTCCCTGGTCGTACCGAGACCTTTGCCAGACTTTTCTGACCAACAAGCATATTGATGAGTGAAGACTTGCCAACATTGGATCGACCGATAAATGCATATTCCGGGCGATCTGATGGTGGGCATTTTCGCACATCAGTATTGCTGATTAAAAATCTGGCTTGTTTGATCATAGGGAAAATTCAGAAATTCAAATAACTTAAATTAGTTTGTTGCTGATATACACTTCAAGCAGTTTTGCTGAAGCAGATATTGGATTTAGAACCACTGAATCGATAGATGCTGGCAGAAGAATAGTTTCTCCCTTCTGAATCCATTCGGGTCCCGAAATATTTTCGATGCAGACCCGTCCTTCCAAACAAATATAAATTACAAACGAATCGAGATCGCTGTAATCTTTCTCTACAATATCAGTAAGGTCGAGTACATTGGTTGTGAAATACTGACAACTGGCCAATTCCACTGATTCGTTTGGTTTCGGCTCATAGTTGGTTTTGTATTCAGAAAATAGAGTATAGTCAATCGCACCTAAGGCCAAATCGGTGTGAAGTTCGCGAGGATTTCCCTCACTATCGCGACGATCGTAATCGTAAATGCGATAGGTTATATCCGATGTTTGCTGAATTTCAGCAAGCAAAATTCCTTTACCAATAGCATGAACTCGTCCTGCAGGAATGAAAAATACATCGCCGGCAGAAACTTCTTCAAAATTTAGAATGTCAGTAAGTTCATCGTGTTCCAGTTTGAAAAGATATTTATCTTCGTCAACTTCCTGATTAAACCCTGACTGCAACTTTGACCCTTTATCGGCCTGCATCACATACCACATTTCGGTCTTGCCAAAGGCGTTGTGGCGCTCTTTTGAAAGTTCATCGTTGGGATGAACCTGAATGGACAGATCGTCATTGGCATCAATAAATTTGATCAGAAGCGGGAACTCTATTCCGAAGGCATCGAACACCTGATCGCCTACCAAATCACCCATGTAGATTTCGATAAGTTCTTCAAGTGTGTTTCCTGCCAGATCGCCATTTGAAACTACCGATACATTACCTTCAACTCCTGACAATTCCCAGCTTTCGCCACAATTTGGCAATTGCCCAAAGTCTTTTCCTAAAATCGTATTAATTTTATTTCCACCCCAGATTTTATCTTTGTAAATGGGCGTAAACTTCAGTGGATACAATCCTTCCATGCGTTAAGGAATAATTAAATTTAATATTTTCAGTTATTTAAGAGGCCAAATCCGATCAGAATTCGAAGTCAACTGCGGCACGCTCAATGGCATGTTGGCCAATAAGCTCAGCCACTTTCAAATGTTCCGGATGTACACGATAAGCATCAAGCTGCTGGATTCCTTCGAAATGCGAAATGAGGCAAACATCATACGATTTTGCAGCCAATTCGTAATTTACCCCCACTTCAATGTGTTTCAGCTCAGTAATTTTCTCTTTCAGACTAAGCAATGCGTCTTCAATCGATCCGATAATGTCTTGTTTTTCACTTTCAGAGTCGTATTTTTTCAGTTTAAACAATACAACATGATTAATCATAACTAGAGAATTTTAATATTATTTGATGCGAAGTTAACATTTTCTATCCTCTGTTCCACAACGTATCTTTTTGCTTGCGAATAAGTCAGACACTTCATTATCTTTGAAAAAAACATTTCTATGTTAGTTATAGGTATCGCCGGGGGAACCGGTTCGGGTAAAACAACTGTGGTTAAGAAGATTATCGAAAGACTTCCGGCAGGCGAGGTGGCTGTTATATCGCAGGATTCGTATTACAAAGACAACAGTCATTTGCAGATGGAAGAAAGGCAAAAGATCAATTACGACCATCCTGCCTCAATCGAATTTGAATTGTTGGTTGAACACATTATTCAGTTAAAAGCCGGACATTCAGTTCCTGAACCGATATATTCGTATCTAACTTGTACACGTTCTGCCGAAACACGCGAAATACAACCTAAAGCAGTAGTTATTATTGAAGGAATCCTCGTATTATCTCCGGCAATTCTGCGCGAGCAAATGGGCATTAAAGTGTATGTCGATTGTGATTCGGATGTTCGCCTTTCGCGTGTGATTCAGCGCGACATTATTGAAAGAGGACGAAATGTACAAATGGTATTGGATCGCTACGAAAAGACGGTTCGCCCAAGCCACATTCAGTTTATTGAACCAACGAAACAGTTTGCCGACATTATTGTACCTGAAGGTGGCAATAACCTGGTTGCGATAAATATTCTGACCAATTATATACAGCAAAATCTTAAATAAATGTTCGAATCACTTTCCGCAGAAGATATTCTCTTCATCGACATTGAGACGGCACCACAGAAAGCTGAATTTTCGGAATTACCTGAACATTACCAACAGCTTTGGGATAAAAAATCGAGTTACTTCAGAACTGAAGAGCAACAAGCTGCAGATGTTTATGAACGAGCTGGAATTTATGCCGAGTTCGGGAAGATTATTTGCATTTCTGTAGGTGTAATTATTCAGAAAAATGGTGAGCGTTACTACCGCGTGAAGTCGTTTCATGATGCGGAAGAGAAGAAACTCCTGACATCATTTAATGATATGCTCGAAAAGTTTACTTCCAATCCGGGTAAAAAACTATGTGCTCACAATGGTCAGGAATTCGACTATCCATATATCGCCCGACGCACTTTGATCAATGGGTTGCGAATTCCTAAAATTCTGGATATTTCGGGGGCAAAACCATGGGAAATTAAAGACCGACTTTTGGACACATTGCAAATGTGGAAATTTGGCGATTATAAAAATTACACTTCTCTCGATTTGCTGTGTGCTGTTTTTAACATTCCAACGCCTAAAGATGATATCGATGGGAGTCAGGTGGCTCATGTTTATTATCAAGAGGGAGATTTGGACCGGATCATACGCTACTGTGAGAAAGACACACTGGCTTTGGCAAATCTGATGTTACGTTTTAAAGGTGAACCTATCATCCCAATTGAACATCTGCTAATTGTATAATATATTTATATTTGACTGAACCTTTCTTTGAAAGATAACTATAATGCCGTTCTGAATAAAAACCAGATTTGATGAGGATTTTACTTGTTTTTTGCTTTTGTCTTGTATTCATCCCAATAACTTTCGCCCAAAATCAGGTTGATAGTTTGCTCAGGCTTTGTGAAAAAGTTGATGATTTGCAGAAAACTGGCATTTATTTACAGTTGTCGAGGATTACCATGCAGGATTCAGCCTTAAGTAACTCCTACAATAAGAAGGCTTTCGCATTAGCTGTTGCCAACAAACAACTACCAGAACAAGCAAAATCGGTTTATTATTCTGCTAAGATTTATTTTACTGCCAGAGATTTTACCACAGCAATACAACTTTACCAAAGGGCTTTACCGCTATTCAGACAGTTGAATGACACCATGAATATGACCACCTGCTATAGTTATATCGGGATTTCAAATTTCAACATGTCGAAAAGCAAAGAGGCCATTGCAAGTTATCTTGAAGGTTTGAAATTGAGTAAAAACGATCCGGACTATAGTGCTGAATTGCTTGCAAATATTGGCTTGGTGCATGACGAGATGGATAATTTTAGTGAGGCAATTAGTTACTACAAACAGGCATTAAGTCTCAATCAATCCATACGCGATACCGGTAGTATGGCCATCGATTACGACTACCTCGGAGCTTCATATGCACGGATGAAAATGCCCGATTCGGCAGTAGTAAATTACCACAAAGCATTATACCTGTTCAAAAAGATCGGAAAGGATGATCGGTATGCAGTTTCCTTATCGAATATTGCCACTGTTTTTCCCAATTACCCTGATAGTTTAGATAAAGCAATCAGTTATTTTAATATGGCCTGGAAGAAATTTCAGGAATTGGGTTGGTTGCATTACGAGGCTGATATACAACAAGGCATTGCCAATGTTTTAATGAAACAGGGTAAGTATGAAGAAGCTATTAAGGTGTATAATAATAGTTTGCGATTAGCTCAAAAATACAAGCGAGAGCTTTTGTTGAAAAAGTTAATTTATCTCGGACTATCGGAGGTTTATCAAAAAAATCGAAATTATAAGCAAGCTTTAGAGAATCATATTCTGTATTCGCAATACAATGACAGTGTGGTTGAAGAGCAGAAGTTTAAGCAAATCGCCAACCTCGAGAAGCAATATGAAACAGAGAAAAAGGAAAATGAAATTATCAGGTTACAAGCCAGGCAGGAATTAACAAATATCCAGTTAAGCAAAAATAAACAACTTAAATTACTCGGGTTTGTAACTGCCAGCCTTCTTTTAGTGCTTGTTTTATACATACTTGCAAAATTCTTTGAAAAGAAGAAATCAAATGAAATTCTTGAAGAAAAGAACCGACAGATCGAAAAAAGTGAACAGGAATTACTTGTTTTAAATGCAGCTAAAAATAAATTTTTCTCGATTATAGCGCATGATTTAAAAAATCCATTCCACAATGTGATGGGTTATTCCTACTTGCTGAGTAAAGATTACGATCGTTTTACGGAAGAAGAACGTCGCAAATTCGCTATTGACATTAACCAGTCAACCACTAACATTTTCCGCCTGTTACAAAACCTGCTCGAATGGGCCAGATCGCAAACCGGGAGACTGACTTTTACTCCAGCGAATCTGGAATTCAGGCAGACACTCGATAAAGCCTTGAGTGTTCTGAACTCTCTGGCACAGCAAAAGAATATCACGATCAAAACGAACTACGACGAAAATCTTCAAATTTTTGCTGACTCATTGATGATTGAAACGGTTATGCGAAATCTGATTAATAATGCTATCAAATTTACTCCCGAAAACGGATCAATCGAGATTAGTGCCGAACAACTGAGTGATGAAGTGAAAATCTGCGTTCGCGATACTGGAATCGGAATCACGGAAGAAGATATTCAAAATCTGTTTCGCATTGATTCTAAGGTAAAACGAAAAGGAACTAATGACGAAGACGGTTCGGGACTTGGACTTATTTTGTGCAAAGAATTTGTTGACAAAAATAAGGGCCGAATTTGGGCCAAAAGAAATGAAGATATTGGAAGTACATTCCTATTTACCGTTCCCGCAGTAAGCATTTCCTGAAACCAGTAATTTCTTTTGAGAAGTTTTATTCAATAAGCATTTGCTGGGCAAGCAATTTTGCCTTTTCGCTCGACACGGCTTTTTCAACAATTTTTAGAGCAAATTTTAGTCCTGCTCCAGGCCCTCTTCCAGTGATAATATTCCCCGATTCGGCAACCGGAAGTGTCAATATTTCTGCACCTTTCAGGTACTTTTCAAAGCCAGGATAGCAAACAACTTGCCGGCCTTCCAGAATTCCCATATTTCCGTATACCAAAGGTGCCGCACAAATAGCTGCCAGCGGTTTGTTTGCTTTATTGAATTGTGCAATTTGCGATTTAAGACCGGCATGGGCATCTAAATTGGCAGCCCCAGGCATACCTCCGGGTAAAACAATCATGTACATTTCATCGTAATCCACCTGATCAAAAAGCACGTCTGCAAGAACAACAATTTGATGCGCACCGGTAACTTGCTTTTTACCAGTCACTGAAACAATAACGACTTCAAGTTCAGCCCGACGCAACACATCAATTATACTAATGGCTTCAATTTCTTCAAATCCCTCAGCCAAGTGAACAGCAATTTTATTTTTCATGACAGTCAATTTTATTTCAAAGATAAATCATCACAGAACAAAAAAAAATGACTCACAATCTGTGAGCCATTTTTACCCGTAAAATCAACTTAATTGCGAACAAAATAAATTTCGTTTAGGAAGCGTAGTCTTTTAAAGACTTTTCCAATTTTTTTCTGGTAAAGAAAATTCTACTCTTTACAGTTCCGAGCGGTAATTCGAGTTGCTCGGCAATTTCTTTATATTTAAATCCGTCCAAAAACATGTTGAATGGAACTTTATACTCGTCTTCCAATGCATTGATGCATTTTGTTATTTCTTTTGAGCTATACACAGATTCTGGTGATGGATAGCTTTTGTCGTTCTGAAATTTCAGGTGAAAATCGTTATTAGCACCGTCGAAAGTATTTTTGGCCTTTACGTTTCTGCGGTAGTTGTTAATAAACGTATTTTTCATGATGGTGTAAATCCATGCCTTGAAATTTGTATTTTGAGTAAATTTATCACGATAGGTTAGTGCTTTAAGAAAAGTCTCCTGAAGAAGATCCTGCGCCTTTTCCTGGTCTGAGGTCAGACTTAAAGCGTAATATAACAACTTGTCTTGTAATCCTAAAAGTGCTGTGTTAAATTGAAGCTGTGTCATGGCGTTCGTATTAAGTGTTAATGTTGATACAAATATAGAGATTCAAAATTTCAAAAAAAGGATTTACAAGTCTTTTATTCTTCAATATTTTTTATTGCTGATAAAGAATATTTATATCGGTCGGGTTAGATAAACAATAGTGAGTCATACGAGAATTTACATAAGCTTGTTTTCAAAATATGCTATGTTCTTAAACAAAAATTTTGGAAAGAGTAAACTTTGGATTTAAGTCGTAAATTTTATAAATTCAGAAACCAAAGTTATTGCACCGGAAAGACTTAAACTTATACAAGTCCTATAAGAAATTGTATAATTCACACATATTGTTCGGTTACAAAAGCCAAAGAGAATTGTTGAACTCGCCCAAATCAAATAATTATTACTTTAGCCGCCTCATATTTTTCACTAATTATTTAAATGAAACAAACTTTCAAATCCATTAACCGGGCTGAAATGTTTACGTTCAAACGATGGGGTGGAAAAGCTTATTCATTGTTTAGTGCTATAAAAAAGCCGGTACGTATAGGTGTACTTTTGGCTGTTTATACCACTGTTATCGAACCTGAATTTGCTTCAGCCCAGACTGATAGTTCGAAAGTAAGCATGGAGTACAATCTCGACGAAGTTGAGGTAGGAGCCCAAAGAGCACCTGTTGCTTTCTCGCAGGTGGCGCGGATCGTTTCCGTGATTAGCAGAGAAGAAATTGAGGCGGCACCCGTCCAAAGTATCCAGGAACTTCTTGAATATGCCCTGAGTGTTGATGTCAGACAGCGCGGAGTTCACGGAGTTCAGGCTGACATTTCAGTCAGGGGAGGTTCCTTCGATCAAACCCTTATTCTACTCAATGGCATCAACATTTCAGATCCTCAGACCGGACACCACGCCCTCAATTTACCGGTCAGTTTAAAGAATATCCAACGAATCGAAATTCTTGAAGGCCCTGCAGCGAGGGTATTCGGCCCAAATGCATTTTCTGGTGCTATTAATATTATTACAAGTTCTGAGGGAAATTCCAGTTTAAAGATTGATGTATCAGGTGGACAACACAAATTAGCCGATGTAAATGTTTCGGGTAATGTCAATACCGGTTCCTGGAATCAGTTTGTGGCATTTAATCGAATGTCATCTGATGGGTATATCAACAATACAGACTTTAAAACCTGGAATTCATTTTATCAGACTAAACTCAATACCAAATCGGGAACACTCGATTTTCAGTTTGGAAAAACAAATAAAGCATTCGGTGCAAATAGTTTTTATACAGCTACATATCCCAATCAATTCGAAGAGACAAAAACTACCTTTGCTTCGCTCAAATTCGAATCAGGCACAAAAATTCATTTAATTCCCTCGGTTTATTGGAGACGGCATCAAGATCGATTCGAGCTATTCAGGTCTAGCCCGGCCAGTTGGTACAAGGGACACAATTATCATCTGACCGATGTTTTTGGGAGCAACCTGAATGCCTGGTTCGCTACACGGTTCGGAAAAACTGCATTCGGCGCCGAAATCAGAACCGAAAATGTTTGGAGCAATGTGTTAGGCGAATCCTTGGCAACCCCCATTGAAGTACCAGGTGAAGACAATCAATTTTTTACCAAATCATATTCAAGAACAACCATATCGTATTTTGCCGAACATTCCATTTATTTGGAAAAGTTTACCCTGTCCGCCGGAGCCATGACTAACTGGATTTCAGATCTGGGTTTTGGCTGGAATATTTATCCCGGACTGGATATTTCAATGGCACTTTCCAATCAGATTAAACTTTATGGGTCAGCAAGTACGAGTCTGAGAATGCCAACTTTTACTGATTTGTTTTATACCGGGCCTACTAATCTTGGTAATCCTGATTTAAAGCCAGAAAAATCTGTAAATTTTGAAGGTGGCCTGAAATACAATTCCAGAGGATTTTCGGGACATGTGGGTACATATCACCGTCGGGGTAAAGATTTAATCGACTGGGTACGTGAAAATGAAACAGATAAATGGCAGACCAAAAATCTGACTAAAATTAATTCGACCGGGATAGAAGTCAGTGGTGAGTTTTATCCTGAAAAAATATGGAAAAAGAATCTGTTTGTTACTAAGCTGGGTCTTAATTATGCCTATAGTAAACTTGACAAAGGAGATAACGACTTTTTCTCAAACTATGTGCTGGATAATCTGAAGCATAAATTTGATTTGGAACTCAATCATAAAATCTGGCACAAGCTGAAAGCTTCATGGAGAGTTAGCTATCAGGATAGAAACGGCAAAAGAACCCAAACCATGTCTTACGAGCCGTTTTGGTTAGTCAACACCCGATTGATGTGGAAAACACCCTCAACCGAAATATATGCAATGGCTGCTAATTTATTCGATACCAAATACTATGACTTGGGCACCATTGAGCAACCTGGTAGATGGATCAGTTTGGGTATAAACCATCAGTTAAGGTTTAAAAAATAACATAATGAATTTATCAGCAAATATTAAGCTATTTTCTTTTACGGTGTAGCTTCGATTTGCAAATTTGGGAAGACAATAAGAATGGACACAATCGCCAACTTTCTTCCATTTAATCATACTTTTTAACTGGAAAATGAAATTTGTTTGCATTTTTATTAAGTTACAGAAGCTATTAAACCGCACAAAGGAGTGATGGCATATTTGAAAGGATATTCAATTTAGATGTTCGACACGGTTTTGAATAGAGTCATGTTTAATGAATTGAACCGAACCAGTATTTTATTTGCAATAACCTTTTTGCTACTTTTGGTCTGAATGTAATTTTGTTGAAAGCAATGGATTCATAAATTGTCAAATTCTCGTTGTGTTATCCGTTTGGTTTCCTTTTTTCAGGACAATTTAAACCATAGATTATGAGTACCCGATTTTATTCAGGAATGAAAATTTTGATTCTTTTCACTTTGATCGGAATATTCAGTTCCTGCTCAGATAAAAAAGACGATTTTAATCCTAGTCAATACGTCGATCCACAGATTGGATCAGTTCACGGACGCTGGTTTTTTTACACCCCAGCTTCGGTTCCGTTTGGAATGGCTAAACTGGCACCTCACACCAATGGCTACGGAAGTCAGGGCAGTTGGGGCCCTTGTGGTTACGACGACCGCCACACTTCAATTGAAGGATTTGGCCATTTTCACGAATTTCAGGTTGGCGGACTGGTATTTATGCCCACTGTTGGTGAGTTGCAAACCATTCCCGGAACTCTGGAAAATCCGGATGGCGGTTATCGCTCGCGTTTCGATAAAGAAACTGAACAGGCCGAACCGGGCTACTACACCGTTTTTTTGAAAGACTACGGAATAAAAGCCGAGATAACAGCAACAGAGCGCGTGGGCTTTCATCGCTATACTTTTCCTGAAACTCAACAAGCTCATCTGGTTATCGATATCGGACACCGGCAAGGCGAAAGTAGTGGTGTTACCGATGCTTTTGTACGGATTCTAAATGGCAATGAGGTGGAAGGTTATATTGAAACTTATCCGGAATATGCTAAATTCTGCGACGTGGACAAGAAAGTGAAAATGTATTTTGTGGCGAAGTTCAGTAAACAGCCTAACGGAACGGGTGCTTTTGTCGATTCAGTTCAAACCAGCAATGTGTCGGAAACCAAAGGTACGGCCAATGGTTTATACCTGAATTTCGAAATGAAAAAAGATGAACTTCTGGAAATAACCACAGGCTTGAGCTATACTTCCATAGAAAATGCACGACTTAACCTGAAAACTGAAGCAAGTGGACAGACTTTCGACTCTGTTCGTCAGTTGGCAAAAGAAGCCTGGAACGAAAAACTTGGACGCATTAAAGTTGAAGGCAGTGACAGTTTGAACCGGGTGAAATTTTATACCGGATTGTATCATGCTTTGCTCGGGCGCGGCATTTCGAGCGATGTGAATGGTCAGTATCCACTGGTTGACGGTGGTATTGGGCAGATTCCATTGGATAAAAAGGGGAATCCACTCTATCGTCATTTTAATACCGATGGTATCTGGGGCGGCTTTTGGAATCTGAGCCAGTTGTGGGCTTTGGCGTATCCCGATTATTTCAAAGAATACATTCAGTCAAACATCGATTATTATAAAAATCGCGGTTGGCTTCACGATGGGGAAGCTGCCGGAATATACACCAACGGGGTACAAACCAATTTTCAGGGTTTGTTAATTGCTTCGGCTTACAACTGCGGAATCCGCGATTTTGAAGTGGAAAAAGCCTATGAGGCAGCCGCGAAAAATGAGTTGGAATACCACGGTCGTAATCTTGGAAACGGGAAATATGATTTGAGCTACTTTGTCAAAATTGGATACGTTCCTTACAAAGACACGACTTTGTCTAACGGCTGGGTTTTTAATTTTGGGGCATCGCACACCATGGAATACGCTTACAGTTCTTACGCCGTTGCCCAAATGGCCAAAGCATTGGGTAAAGATTCCGACTATGAAAAGCTGATGAAACAGGCTGAATATTCCAAAAATCTGTTTGATCCGGAGACCAAATACATTCGTCCAAAACGCGAAGATGGCACCTTTATCGAAAAGTTTGATCCCATGAAAGCCTGGGACGGATTTCAGGAAGGAAATGCATTTCAATACACCTGGTATATTCCTCATGATGTGGAAGGTCTTATTCAACTGATGGGTAAAGCCGAGTTCAACCGGCGCCTTGGAGAAATGTTTGTGAATGCACAAAAAAGCCAGTTTGGAGGCGGTTCAGGCGAAATCCATAGTTTCTCCGGAATCGATAAACAGTACAATCATGGAAATCAGCCATGCCTGCACGATTCGTGGCTATTCAATTACTCCGGACAGCCATGGCTCACCCAGAAATGGACCCGTGCTATTTGTGACGAATTTTACGGAACTGAACCTTTGCGTGGGTATGGCGTTGGCCAGGACGAAGATCAGGGGCAGCTTGGAGCATGGTATGTAATGGCTGCATTGGGTTTGTTCGATGTTCAGGGTCATGCCGGATTGAACCCCACTTTCCAGTTCGGAAGTCCTCTGTTTGATCGGGTAACTATTCAGCTCGATCCGACTTACTATTCAGGTAAAGAGTTGGTTCTTGAAACCAAAAATAACTCCAAAGAGAATGTTTATATACAGTCGGCAAGCTTCCGGAATGAGAAGATTGAAAATTGCTGGATTGACCGAAAACGACTAACCGAAGGCGGTACGCTTATTTTTGAAATGGTCGCGCAACCCAATTTGAATTTTGGAATTTCCACAGCTCCGCCATCAATGAGTACCGAAAAATAATACTTGAACTTCAGAGAAATGAAAAGAAACTATTCAATTTTTATGCTGCTTTTGCTTGTATTTGGCTGTGCAGCACCGGTAAAAAAGAGTGAAAACAAGGAACTTGCCAATCAGATTGCGGCAAACGAATATTTCCCCTGGGTAAAGACCAAAGCCCTTGAAATTATGAAGACTGGTTTTAATGCCGGCGATGGTTATCGCGAGGTATGGATTCGTGACTACAACACCTTTATTGAGTTGGCAGCACAGGTTTTTCCTAAAGAAGAGTTGAAAGAAAACCTATTGGTGTTTTTCCGGATGCAGGGCGAAGATGGAAACATCATCGATGGGTTTACGCCGATAGAAAAAGTTGGTCCGGTAACCTACGATTTCAGCTACTCGAAACTTGAGCCTCGTTATGCCGCGCATAAAAATTCGGTAGAAACCGATCAGGAATCATCGCTTATTCAGGCTGTTTACAAGTACATCAAATTAACCGGCGACAGCACAATTCTGAGCGAGAAGGTAGGCGATAAGACCGTTTCTGAAGGTATGGAATGGGCTATGGATTTTCTGATGAATAACCGTTTTAATAAACAATATGGCTTAATTATTGGCGCCACCACTGCCGATTGGGGCGATGTTCAACCAGAGCATGGCTGGGGCGTAGATTTAGACAACAACACCCATCCGGCTATTGATATTTACGACAATGCAATGTTTGTCATAGCACTGAATAACCTGATTGAAATATTGCCTTCGGCGAAGGGAAAATGGGCACCGGTAAAGGAAAGTGTTGCTCAAAATAGCCGAACCCATTTATGGGACAGCGCAAAGCAGAAGTTTATTCCACACATTTATCTTGAAAAAGGATCACCTTTCCCGGCTGATTTTGATGAAAGCCAGATCTATTATTTTGGTGGAACTGCTATTGCCATTGAAGCTGGTTTGCTAACAAAGGAGGAAATTAAAGTTTCCGTTGATGAAATGATCAAAAGGGTAAAACAGGCAGGTGGACCGTCGATCGGATTAACACTTTATCCTCCCTATCCTGAAGGCTTCTTTGCAAATAAAATTATGAATCCGGTATACAGTTATCAGAACGGTGGCGACTGGACCTGGTTTGGCGGACGAATGATTCAGCAACTAATCAAATATGGATTTGCTCAGGAAGCGTATGAACAAGTACAGCCCATGGTGAAACGGGTTAAAGACAACAATGGCTTTTACGAATGGTATTCGGTAGATAACAAGCCACGCGGATCGGGCACATTCAGGGGTGAGGCCGGAGTTTTATACACGGCTATTGTGATGTTTGAAGAATTAGCAAAAGATCAGAAATAAGATCAGATATTCGTACTTTTGAAATCTGTCGGACCCAAATTAATGAAAATGGGATTTCTGAAAAATCGGTAGTTGTTTTCGTGGAATAATTTCAGAAACTCTTTCTCATTACAAAATTTTGTTCGGTAGAGTTACCTAATAACCAAAAGCTAAACCAATGACTAAAAATGTATCCTCGCTTCTGCAAAAAGTGCTTTTTGCCGTATTGCTTTTTTTAGCTGTTTCCCAAATATTGCCTGCACAAAATCAAGAGCTTCACTGGACGAAAACTGCTTCCGGAGTTTGGATAACCAAAGTTGGTCAGCCTGAAACAGTTAATTTTACTGGTACTTCAGGAGTAAACCCGAAGTTGGAGGCAATCAATGCAATGAATAATGTTGATTTCCCACTTCCTGAAAATGAAATAAAAGCCACTGTTTTTGATGGTAAAACTTATCTTCAGTTTCCGCTGGAAGTTGGGGAAAAGATATTCGGTTTGGGGCTGAATTTTAAAACGGTGGAGCAACGCGGTCGTATTCTTCGTTTGCATGTCGATCATTATGGCGGAGAAGATAATGGGCGCACACATGCCCCGGTTCCGTTCTATGTGTCATCAAAAGGCTACGGTGTTTTCATAAATTCGGCGCGGTATATCGATGTCTGGACAGGAACAGCGGTTTCGAAGGAAAGCAAAATCCCGATGAATCCCCGTGATCGGAACACCGACAAAAAATGGACATCAAAACCCTATTCGGATAATGTATCGGTTCTGGTTCCGGCCGAGGGAGTTGAAATTATGGTTTTTGGCGGCCCAACAACATTAGATGCCGTTAGCCGCTTTAATTTGTACAATGGTGGTGGCTGTCTTCCTCCAAAGTGGGGATTGGGTTTTTGGCATCGAACGCCAACACTTTACACCGATGCTCAGGTTTTGAATGAAGTCAGCGAATTTAAAAAACATCAGTTTCCACTTTCGGTTATCGGTTTGGAACCTGGCTGGCAGAGTAAATCGTATCCATGTACCTACGAATGGGATGCCGGTCGTTTTCCTGACCCGGCCAAATTTATAGCACAACTGAAAGTTCAGGGCATTCAAACCAATCTATGGATTAATCCTTACATTTCTCCGGAATCGGCATTGATTGAAAAACTGAAACCTTTCACTGCTTCGCACACGGTTTGGAGTGGTTTTGTTCCGGATTACGGTTTGCCCGAAGTGAATGCGATAGTTGGCGAGCATATGAAAAAATACCAGTTGGGCGTTGGAGTCAGCGGTTTTAAAATGGATGAAAATGATGGGTACGACAGCTGGCTTTGGCCCGATGTGACCCTCTTCCCATCAAAAATTCCGGCTGAACAAATGCGACAGCTTTACGGATTGATGATGCAGAAAATGACTACTCAGCTTTACAGGGAACAAAATAGCCGTACCTACGGGTTGGTGCGGGCTTCGAATGCAGGAGGAGTTTCATTTCCTTACGTGATTTACAACGATTATTACAGTCACCGCGATTTTATTACCGCACTAATAAACAGTTCGTTTATTGGTGTTTTATGGACTCCTGAAGTGCGGAGTTCGAAAACTGCGGAAGAATGGTTGCGCCGCATGCAAACAGTTTGCTTTTCACCTTTAGCCATGCTCAATGCCTGGTCTGACGGTACTAAACCGTGGTCGTTTCCAGAAGTTGAAAAACAGGTGACCGAGGTGGCTAATCTTCGCATGCAGTTGATTCCTTATTTATACACCTGTTTTGCCGAATATGCTTTTTACGGCCGACCACCCATGCGGGCCATGAATCTGGTCGAAGGTTTTACTTCGTCGGATGAAAAGCTGGAAGGAAAACTCAATTCTACCGAAAATCCGTATGCCGAAGCAACCAAAAAAGAGATGAAAGATCAGTTTATGGTAGGTGATAATTTGCTGATCGCACCAGTCTTTGCAGGTGAAACCGAGCGAAAAGTAATTCTTCCGAAAGGCAAATGGTACGACTTTTATACCGGGAAACTGGCAGGTGAAGCTGAGGTGATCAGCGTTTCGCCTGGCTTAGATAGGATTCCGGTTTATGTTCGCGATGGCGGCATAATTCCAATGAAGGAATCTACCCAAATTGCTCCAGCTTCAGGTGAAAAAGACAATCTGATCATTCGTTTTTACGGGACGAAAGAGGCCTCTTACATGCTGTATGACGATGATGGTGAAACCTTTGATTACGAAAAAGGTGCTTTTTCCTGGCGCGAGATTCGGGTTGCTGCTGGCAAAGATGGCCAGTTGAAAGGAACTTTATCGAAAGCCACAAAATCGAAGCCGGATAATATCGGAACTGTTACATTTCAGTTCATGAGCAAATAAATTATTTCGTAATTCCACTTTTCTGCATCCACACGAATAGTGGCTGCATCCATTCGTCGGTTGATAATTTCAGCACAAAACCATGATTCCCGGCTGGATACAAATGCATTTCAGCAGGAACTTTATTTCGGATCAATTCCTGGTAAAAGCGAATGCTGTTTTCAACCGGAACAACTGTATCGTCGCCTGTATGTGTAATCCAGGTGGGTGGGGTTGTTGCATTAACCTGTAATTCGTTTGAGAACAGGGTGATTTGTTCTTCGGAAGGCGATTTGCCAAGCAGATTCGTCCGTGAACCGCCATGAGTCAATCCATCTTTCATGCTGATTACCGGATAGATGAGAATCATAAAATCAGGACGAAGACTTATGTGTTCATCATTCGGAATATGAGTTTTGCTGAAATGAGTGCCGGCTGTTGAGGCCAGATGTCCTCCGGCTGAAAATCCCATAATACCAATTTTCGATTGATCCAGTTTCCATTCGGGTCCATGCTGGCGTACAGTCTTGATGGCTTGCTGTACATCTTGCAAAGGACCAACCGACTTGTCAGGCATAATTGAATCACTGGGTAATCGATATTTCAGGATAATAGCTGCGATACCTTTCTTCTGAAAAGCTTCGGCAATAATGGTTCCTTCGGCCCTGTAACTTTCCATGCCATAACCTCCGCCGGGGCAAATAATTACTGCAGCGCCGGTAGCTATTTTTTCATCGGGAAGGTAAACAGCAAGGTTTGGCTGAGAAATGTTTCGGTATCCGATTAACTTCCCATCCTTTTCCATCTTAATCTCTTTCATCTGATAAGTTGTACTGTTTGGAATGGCCGCCGGATAAAGCGAAATGGTCTGTTGTGCTGCTAAATTTAACGACACAATCAAAAGTAAAATTGAGGTAAGCAGTTTCATATTTTTAGTTTTTGAGCTTTTTATTCAGGTCAGGAACGATGGTCTTCATGGCCTTTTTTAAATCAATGTATTTTTTCAGATAGCGAAGGGCAATCACTTTAAAGTGATTTGCTGAGAGGTATTGCAGGTACTCACGAAACAATTCGATCGGGAATTGATTTCTTCAGAATACCTGAAAAGCCTGAAGAGGCAAGTGCAATTAACAGCATAAGGAGGATCGTTTTTTTCATTTTAGCTCTGTTAGTATCAGCAAAATTAATGGCTTGAACGGAGTATCCTAACTATTTAATACAAAAGATAACTTGTGGCAATGCAAATTTGAATCCCGGAAACTGGATTGCAGCGAATTGGGTCTCCTCAAATAATGATGATTCATTTCACCGAAAAAAGATTGTATTCAGGCAACTTTTTCTGAGATTTGTGCATCTGTATAGAAAAGAATAAATATGTTTCAACGATTTCTATTTGCCTGTTTGTTTCTGACCTTCAGCTTTTCCTGTGTTTACGACAATCTGGAAGAGAAAAGTACCCCTGCCGATTTGGTTATTAAAACCGGAACCGTTTGCGGATGGTGCGCCAAAAATGACACGCTTATCCTTAGCGACACCTACGTTCGGTATGTGAATTATACCAATTGCAGCACAACTAAAGCATCAGTGGAAAAAACAGGTGAGTTGACCGCCTCTGAACTGCAAACTTTACTCAATCTTCTTGATTTTGATGAACTGAAAAAGCTGGAACTGAACAGTTGCAATATTTGTGTGGATGGTTGCGACGACTGGATCAGTTTTAAAAATGGCGCACAAACCCATTACATCCGCTTTGGAACGAACGACGCAAAACTTCAACCCATCAAGGCTTTTGTCGATCAATTGAATGTTATCAAAGCTCAATATTCAACTTCCCACTAATTTTCTCTTTTCCAGAAAGACTAAGTTCGATTAGTGTCTTTCTGACCATTTTTTTTGTCGTTAACCTGGCTATGTGACCAATTTAAGCCTACTCTCCGGAATAATTTTGTATTATTGCTGCATCTTGAAAATGTGACTAAACAAATTGCGGAGAAAAAAGTGATAAAAGACAGGAGTCAGTGGACTGATGTTTGGATGCGCTTTCGGTCGGGTGATCGTGAGGCTTTCAGCGAAATCTATGAGGAATTTGTAGATATGCTGTTTGCCTATGGTTGCAAAATTACCAACGACCGCGAATTGGTTAAAGACTCCATTCACGATTTGTTTTTCAGTCTATACAAACTCAATCCTCAATTGCATCGTCCGGAATACCTCGAATTTTATTTGTTTCGGTCCCTTCGAAACAGCATTATTCACAAAATCAAAAAGAACAAACAGGAATCATCGCTTACCGGTGATGGAATGTTTTTGTTTGACTTAAAATTTAATGATGAACAAGATAATTTCACCAAAGAATCGGATGAGTTGAGGAGCGAAGCCCTAAAAAAAATACTTCAATCCATAGATTCTCAGAAGCGTGAATTGCTTTTCCTGAAATTTAATTCAGGTCTCAGTTACATCGAAATTGGCCAACTGTTGGGTATTAATCCTGATACCGCTAAAAAGCAGGTTTACCGCATCCTCGATCAGTTACGAGACCGATTTGGCAAGCAACTGCTCGAGTTGCTGATGGTCTGGCACAAAGCCTGAAAAATAAATTTGCATTTTTTTGTCCCTTTTTTCAGTTTGCGCACTCTTGTATGTGTAAATCTGAAATAATGACAAACTCCGATCAAAAATATATTGAAAATCCACAGTTTATGAAGTGGATATTTCAGAACAATCCTTCAACGGAGCAATTCTGGAAAAACTACCTGCTCGAACACCCGGAAGAGAAAATCCAGATTCAGGAATTGAAACAGCGTTTGCTTGAACTTCAATTTTCGAACGATACACTATCGTATACCGAAAAGGCAGAATTAGGGAACCTCATTGTTAACCGTTTAGATCGCGATTTAAAGCGCACCAAACGCAGCCTGGTTTTGCGCTCGTTAATGAAATATGCTGCGGTAGCTATTGTTTTTGCTGCTATTGGCGGATTGGTCGTATACTTAAATACAGGCAAAGATACCTATTATCAGCAGTTTGCCGAACAAATAATCAGGGTTCCGGCATCTGGTTCAGGGCCGGTTCTTATTACTTCCAATGGTCAGAATGTTGATCTGAAGAAATCGAATTCAAACATTGATTATTCTCAAAACGGAACAATTGTTTTGAATAACGATTCGGTGATTCCAGCCTTAAAAGATGAGCCTAATGTGATGAACCAACTCATTATTCCGTATGGAAATCAATCCAGGTTGGTTTTGTCAGACAATACAGTGGTATGGCTTAATGCAGGAAGCCGTCTGGTTTACCCAAGCCGGTTCGAGGATAAAACCCGCGAAGTGCTGCTGTTTGGCGAAGCGTTTTTCGAAGTTTCAAAAGACGAAAAAAAGCCCTTCATCGTAAAAACTTCCGATTTGCAAATCAAAGTGCTGGGAACTCAATTTAATATTTCAGCTTATACCGAAGACAAGGTAATTCAAACCGTATTGAAAGAGGGAAGTGTATCAATCAGTAACAACAATTCAGGCCTTTTTGAACGCGATTTAGTATTGAAGCCCAATCAGATGGCCTCTTTTAACCGTACTTCGAAAGATACCAAAGTGTACGAAGTTGATGTAAACTATTACACTTTGTGGACCAAAGGTTTATTGAGTTTCGATGAAATTGACTTCACCCGGATTGTAAAGAAAGTTGAACGTTTTTATAATATCTCAATCGAATTTTCGGAACCACTTTTGGGTGCAACACGCATCAGTGGAAAGCTTGACTTGAAACAAAAACGAGAAGAGGTGCTTGAATACCTGGAGAAAGTTTCGCTGACTACAATTGAAAAAGTGAACGATAATCAATACATGGTGAAAAAATAAAAACCGGAAAATGGTGGAACATTTCCCGGTTAAACAAATACGAGTGCTTAGTTCAGTATTTATTAATTAAAACAGTTCAAATCTATGAAAAAAAAGTGGTTAACCGGGCACCCCTATGGGGATAGCCTAAAAAAACTCATGCGAATTATGCGACTAACTATCTTGTTGCTGTTTGGATGTATGCTGACTGTCTCCGCAAACAGTTATGCGCAAAGAACAAAGTTGGACATTAACATGACCAACATTACAATCCGTGATTTGGTTTCTTATGTTGAAGAAAACAGCGATTTTGTATTCCTCTACCGGAATGAAGATTTCAACCTCGATAAAAGGGTTGATATTTCGTTGAAGAATGCTACAATCAACCAGATTTTGGATGAAGCCCTGAAAGGTGAAAATGTGAAATACGATGTGTATGAACGACAGATTGTGATTCGCAGAACCGGCGATTTGATGAATTCTCAGCAAAAGAGAGATATTTCAGGTACAGTAAAAGATAATTCGGGATTACCAATTCCGGGTGTAACCATAGTGGTTAAAGGCACCAGTGTCGGAATACTTTCTGACATGAATGGCGAATTTAAAATTTCGGTTCCCGGCGATGCAAATACTCTGGTCTTTTCTTTTGTGGGGATGAAAACACAGGAAGTACAAATTAGTGGAACTTCGGTTGTTAAAGTAGTTATGGAAGAAGAAACCCTGGGCATTGAAGAGGTTGTTGCAGTGGGTTATGGAAAGAACTCACGCAAGAATCTTTCCAGCGCTGTATCTACTGTAAAATCAGAAGACCTTAACCGGGGTGCGATTTCCGATGTAGGCCAACTCCTTCAGGGTAAAGTTCCCGGATTGAATATTTCTGCAAGTGGCGATCCTACCCGCAAGGCTACAATCATCATGCGTGGTGCATCAACATTAAACAGTTCTCAAAGTCCGTTTTATGTCATCGATGGTGTTCCCGGAGCCGATATTTCATTGGTAGCTCCCGACGATATTGTTTCAGTAGATGTTTTGAAAGACGCTGCTGCAACCTCAATCTACGGTAACCGTGCCGCTAATGGTGTAATCATGATTACTACCCGCAAAGGGAATAAAGATAAAGAGCAGGTTGCTTACAACGGATATGTTGGTTTCGAAAATGTTTCCAATCAGTTGGACATGATGGATGCCACTCAATTACGTGCATTCCTGACAAAAAACAATATGTCTTTTTCTCCGGAGGATGATATGAAAGCCAATACCAACTGGCAAAAGGTAATTCAACGGGATGTTGCACTTTCAACAAGCCACAATCTTTCGTACAGTGGAGGTAGCAATAAAAGCAATTATATTGCCAGCCTGACTTATATCGACAAACAAGGTATCCTGTTGAGCAGCGAGCAAAATCGTGTTGTTGCCCGCCTTGCTGTAGAGCAATTGGCATTTAACGACAAAGTTAAATTCGGAATTAATATTACAAACTCGAACATTAAAGACACCAAAGTTCCACAACGAAACAGTGCTCTTTTGCAGGCAGCCAAATATTTGCCGGTAACAAGTCCGCTAAAAGCAGATGGAACTTATTTTGAGAACTTTAACCATTCAGGTTATTTTAATCCACTAGCTATTATTGAACAGGCTGATGACGATTCAAAAATCAGTAATTTATTGGGTAATTTCACAACCGAAGTAAAACTCCCATTTGGTTTGACTTACAACATGAATGTTGCCTATCAGCGTAATACTTCATTGAATGGCAGCTATTACAACAGCTACTATGCCAAATATTATAACAGCGCTCAGTTCTATAACAATCCGGAACCGCCATCAACACACTACATTATCAATTTCGGATCGAATGGATTAGCTAACCGTAGTACCTACCAGAGTACCAACGTGATTTTCGAAAACTACCTGACCTGGAACAAAGAGATTGGTAAAAACTCGATTAACGCAGTGGTGGGCTATTCATGGCAAGACAACACCCTGGGCGACGGATTTAATGCTTCAAATACCAATTTCCCGGTTGATGATGTAAGTTACAACAATCTTGCATTGGGTAATTACACTACCGTTTCGGGCTATAAAGTTGACTTTGGTGATTTAAATGCATACCAGAGAACACGTTTGATTTCTGATTTTGCACGTTTAAATTACAATTACGACAGCAGATATCTTTTACAGGCTTCAATTCGCCGTGACGGAAGTTCGGTCTTTGGTGAAAACAAGAAATGGGGTTATTTCCCATCGGTAGGTGCTGCATGGAGAATCGACAAAGAAAGTTTCATGCAATCGCAAAGTATTTTCAGCGACCTGAAACTGCGTGCCAGCTATGGGGTAACCGGTAACTCATCTGGTTTCGATGCCTATACCGCTCAGTTTATAATGGGTGGACTTGGAACATTCTACAATAACGGACAACAGGTGGCTGCGTTTGGTCCAAATAAGGCTGCAAATCAGGATTTGGAATGGGAAAAAACCTCAACTGCAAACCTCGGGATTGATTTCACCGTGTTGAAAGGAAAACTTACAGGTTATGTTGAAGTCTACAACAAAAATACAAAGGGCATGATCTATTCCTATGCAGTGAATCCGGTTCTTGTTCCGGCAGGAAGCATTACCGCAAATGGTGGAGAAATGTCGAATAAAGGGATTGAAGTCAGCCTGAATGCAACTCCGGTAAGTACCAAAGAATTTACATGGACGAGCAACATCAATCTGGCTCACAATAAAAATACAATTGAAAAGCTGACCAACCCACTGTTTATTGGTGGCGACTCGGTACGGATCACTCAACCTGATGGTGGCGGACAAACAGGAAGCACACTTCAGATTTTGAAAGAAGGAAGACCAATCGGTCAGTTCTTCACGCTGGAATATGCCGGTAAAAACTCGGCCGGAGTTTCGCAATATGTAGCCAAAGATGGTTCGCTGACAACCAATCCCGGGATTGGTACCGATTACCATTACATGGGAAGCCCGCAACCTAAATTGTTGTTGGGATGGACCAATGATTTCAAATACAAAAACTGGGATTTGAACATCTTCATTCGTGGCGTATTCGGGAATAAAATTTTCAATGCAACCCGCGCCGATTTATACAGACCAATTACTGCACATTCGGCTAATATTCTGGTCGAGGTGGGTGACGAATCGCCTAACGATCTGAACTCATACAAATATTCTTCCAGGTTTATTGAAGACGGAAGCTACGTCCGTTTGGATAATGCCACACTCGGATATAATTTTAAAAACCTCGGCAGTTATGTGAAAAATCTTCGGATTTACGCTTCGGCTAATAACTTGTTTGTGATTACCAAATACTCAGGTATCGATCCTGAAGTTGAACAGGGAGGTATTGCTCCGGGAGTTGATTCGAATAACTTTTATCCCAAAACAAGTACTGTTTTGTTTGGTGTAAAAGCTACTTTTTAAAAATCATTAAAATATGAAATCGATGAAAAAGTTAATAATATTCTTCATATTACCGATTCTTGCAGGTTTTGTTGTGTCCTGTCACGATATTGAGGTACCGATCACAACTCAAATGACTCCGGATGTTTTTCCGCAAAATGATGCACAGTATTCTCAAACTGCCGGCGCTGTTTATGCAGCATTCAGGGGTGAGTATGCCCACTCGTTTTTCTTTATGAGCACCATAAGTACCGATGAAGGTATTCTTCCGGCAAGGGGAGGAAACTGGTACGATAATCAAGGCTACATGAAAATGCATTACCATACCTGGGACAAAGATCATGGTGCAACAAATTATCTTTGGTACACCACCGAAAAGACCATTGGAGTTACCAATCAGGCTTATTTTATTTTGAATAATGTGATGCCCGAAGGTGCCAATAAAAAAACTACACTGGCCGAGTTAAGAATGATGAGAGCTATTTCGTATTTTATCATGATGGATTTTTATGGCAATGTGCCACTCGATACGTTGTATGGTGATTTTGAACCAAGAAAAAATGCACCAAGAGCTGAGGTTTTTAAATACATCGAAGCTGAAGTTAAAAAATCGATCAACAACCTGAGCGAAGAAACTGGAGCAACAACTTATGGTCGGCCAACCAAATGGACTGCCTATGCTTTATTGGCGAAAATGTACCTGAATGCTGAATATTATACGGGTACAGCGCGTTGGAACGATTGTATTGCAGCCTGCGATGCAGTTATTAACTCAGGAAAATTTGCTATTGAATCACGGGCTTTGTACCTGAAAATGTTCTATCCGGATAACGGACCTCAAATGAAAGAATTCATTTTTACTGTTCCCTACGATCCGTCTGCTTCAGGATACCCCGGTACAAATGGTATGATGTATCGTGCACGCTACGATGTTCCACGCTCCGAAAAAGCAAAATTTGGACTTCCATTTAGCCCAAGTGCACCTATGAGTACGCTTCCGGAGTTTTATGCTTACTTTAATGATGCCGGCGATATTCGCAACGACCAGTGGCTGACCGGACTTCAGTTTATGAACGATGGTGTAACTCCGGTAACTGTTACCACTACCAAAAAAGGATACGATCAGTTCTATACCGGTGCCGATGGTGGCGCTTCGTACACTTATCAGGTTAACCTTACTCCGGACATTGTTTACCGTCAGAATCCTGAATTGTTCGATTGTGGCAACGACGAAATTGCCTGGAACATGGGTTACCGGAACATCAAATTCTATCCTGACAAAACATCGACCAGCCGTAACCAAAATAACGACGTGCCTTACCTGCGTTATTCCGATGTTATTTTGATGAAAGCTGAAGCTATTCTTCGGGGTGGCACAGCAACTGGTGGTCAAACTGCTTTGTCGCTGGTTAACATGATCCGTTCAAACCGGTCGACTACTGCTGCATGGTCAGCTGTTACTCTCGAAGATCTGTACAAGGAACGTAGCCGCGAATTCGTTTATGAATGCTGGCACCGCAACGATATGATTCGTTTTGGCAAATTCGAAGGTAAATGGGGTTTCAAAACAAACTCAGATACTTACCGCAGAATTTTACCAATCCCGACCGATGCCTTGAAATTAAATCCGCTGTTGGTACAGAATTCTGGATATTAGTATTTTATAAGGAAAATTGGTAAATAGAGATTAGTTGTGATCCGGTGAATTTTACTATTCATCGGATCATTTTTTTTACGAATACTTCAAAATGTTTCTGATTTGCTCCAGGGTAAACTCTTTTCTCCGGCGCGAAATAGCAACCGAATCGCCATTCGACAGCAGCAGCACACCTCCGTCGTTTTTGGTAAATGAATTGACGTGATTGAGGTTGACCAGATGGGTTTTATGTACCCGGATGAAGTTGTATTCGGCCAATAATTCTTCGAATTCGATGAGCGATTTGGCTGTTAACAGTGGTTTCCGGTCGGCGAAATAAATGTGCGTGTAATTGCTTTCGCCTTGGCAGCGAATGATGGATTTCACCTCGACAAACTCAACCCGTTCGCCGGTTGGAAGACCTATTTTGGGATTGGTTGGGTGCATGGTGTTGAGGTAAAGTTGCCTGATCCGTTCGTTTTCACTTCGGTTGCGGATGCGTAAACTTACCTTATCTACCGCGGCAATCAGCTCATTCAGGTTGATGGGTTTCAGAATGTAATCGCTGGCCGAAAAGCGAATGGCCCGGATAGCATAATTGTCGTAAGCCGTCACAAAAATAACCTCGAACGGAAAGTTGTTGAAATGTTCGAGCAACTGGAATCCGTTTCCACCCGGCATTTCAATATCCAGAAAAATCAGTTGCGGCTGATGTTGTTGAATCCCGGCAATGGCCTGCTCGACCGAAGCAGCCTCGGCTACCACTTTTATTTGTGGACAATGTGACCGAATCAGTCCGGCGAGGTTTTCGCGTCCGTTCTTTTCGTCGTCAACGATTAGTGCTGAAATGGGCATAAGCAATTTAGATTTTGATGATCAGTTTTTTATTGTTTGCGATACGAGACAAGCTGAAAACTGACTAGCCGGATTGCAAAACTTTGCCAAAAAATGCTGCTTGCAAATCGGCACCAGCGGGATTGTTCTTTTTATTTTATCCTCATATCAGCCTAAAATTAATCGAAATACAATACTCAATTGTAATTGCTTGTCCATCTTTTTTCGCCGGGAACCAATTCTTATCAAGCATTTTCGTTACTCTTATCGCCTCTGCATCTATATCTTTTGCAACTCCTTTTAATACTTTAAAATCACAGGCTTTTCCATCCTTGTCGACTATAAATGAAATCAATACTTGTCCAGAAATGCCTTTTTCGTGTGCTCCAATTGGGTATCTTAAACTACCAGAAATTAATTGAAAAGGATTTTCTTTTCCAATAATTAATGGAGGACTATCAATATTGCTCACTATCCATGCTGTATCAATCAGAATGGGGAATATATTTGGTGTTTCATACCAGTTATACTTAACCACATCATATTTCGAATAATCAAATTTGTATCTTACTCTACACTGTTCCTCAAAAACAGTCCATGTTCTAGTTGGTTTATCGTCAGTAAAACAACCAATCGATGTCGTATCAATACCATTAGAAGCATAGAAAATCCAGGTGCTGTCTTTTTTGTTTTTTGAATAATATCCTCTAGTTGCTAAGCTATTGTCATAGCGTCGTATTTCATATAATCCTTGCTTTATATTTTCATCACTCTTTAAAACAAAATATTTTTCTGTCGAATTTGGATTCTTCGTCTGTTTAGTAATCAATTCAATATCTTGAGAATATGTTTGTATTACTCTTCCTAAAATTAAAATGGTAATTAATGCTATTCTCATGGTTATTATTTTTCAGTTAAGTCATCTTTAACTGGATGACTTTAATTCGAACATTACGGCTCCGATCCTTTCTAAAGACCGGAGCCCCAAAACACTAATTTCCGGTTCCTCCGGTGCCTGAACCAGTTGTTGAGTCGCCACCGCTTTTTACGTCTTCGTTTTTAATTCCGCGCCGGGCTTTTTTAATTTCTCCCTTCATTTGCCCGAACCGGTACGATATATTAAACCTCAACTGCCTGTTGTAGTTGTAGTTTACCATTTCCTGGTGGAATGAAGGGTCGTCGTAAGTCATCTCGTACGTCATTCTTCTTCGGAAAGGATCTGAAATAGAGAGCGAAGCTGTCAGTTTCTTTTTCAGCATTTCCTGCGAGATACTGAAGTTGTTGTAATAATAGGTCGACGATTTTCCCTGCAGCATGATTCGCGGCGAGAATACACCTCCAAAGGCAGAGATGGTTCCGTTTTTCCATGCTGTATATCGGCAGTTCAGCGAACCGTTGTAGGTAAATCCTTCATTCTTTAATCCGCGACCATCGTTGCTTTCCAGTATGTTATAGGTTGTTCCGATATTGGTGTTGATGGTCAATTTCTGTTTTACGCGAAGCATGCCATAGATAAAGCCCCCGTAGCGCTGGTTCTTCCCAATGTTTTGGTAGGTAGTAAGTTTTACACCACTGGCCTGCATGGTCGAAATCTGCTCGATGGTATTGTTGGTAAACGCACTGTTCAGGCTTACATTAATGTTGTATTTCGGGGTGAATTTTCCGTACGAAAAATCGAAGGTGTGCGACACTTCCGCTTCGAGGTTCGGATTACCATAACTGATATTTAGCGGATCGAGATCGTTCACAAACGGGTTGAGGTACCAAATTCCGGGGCGCGAAAGTCGTTGTGTATAGGAAAGTTTCACATTTTGCCCTTTGTCCAGATTTTGCGAAAGGGTGACGTACGGAATAAGGTTAAACATGCGGTTGGTAAACGTAGTGTCTTTTACCGATTTAAATAGTCCGTCGTTAATGGTTCCTTCAGCCCTCAGGCCTGATTTAACGCTAAATTTTTTGAACTTCAGCACATAGCCGGCGTAAAGCCCGAAGATATGCTGGTCGTAGTCCAGATCGTTTATTTTGCTGGCATCGCGGTTCCATTGGTCGGTAATAAAATCGTAGCGCAAAACATCCGAATTGCTCACATTTTGCCGCAAAATGTATTTAAACCCCGCCTCAATCTGGTGCTTTTTGGTCAGCGGATCGTAATAATCGACCTGGAAAGTGTGCTCTGTTCCGGAGGCATCGTTAGTCGAACGTTGTTTGTATGACTGATAGTTTAGTAAACCGTCGATGGCATTTTCGTTATCCGAATTACGTGGTGACCGGTCGAGTTTGTACGATACCGTGAATGTTTTATCTGGTTTTTTGAAGGTGCGCTGGTAGTCAATATTTCCCGAAATACTTCCATAGCTCATGTCCATCATGGTCAGGTTGTTGAATTTTCGGGTCAGGGTGTTGTTGGTGTCAAAATCTTGAGAAATGTTGCTGCCATTGCCATTGTAATTGCCGCTGTAGCCCCAGAACGAAAGGCTGACCAGGTTTAACGAATCAATTTCATAGCTGGCTTCTCCCATGGCCATGTTCGACCTTCCCTGGTATTTATTCAGTCCTTCGGTTTCGGTAAAGCGATTGGTCGTACTCAGAAAATTCTCGCGCGAAGTAAACGACTCACTTTTGGGTTGGCGGAATTCGTTGTAATTGTAGTTGAGCGAGAACCCGAACTTTTTGACTTTCGAGGTGGCATAAAGTCCTGAATTCCATCCTCCGCGTGAATCGGCTCCGGCGCTGACACGACCCATAAAGCCGTCGATTTGTTTTTTTGTTGTGATGATGTTGATAATTCCGCCGGTCCCTTCAGCCTCGTATTTTGAGGATGGATTGGTAATTACCTCGATGTCTTTAATCGTGCTGGCCGGAAGGCTGCGCAACACATCTTTCGGGTTTTGCGACAACATCGACGAGCTTTTCCCGTTCAGCAAAATTTTAAAATTGGATGTTCCTTTTACCTGGATGTTGTCTTCGCCGTCAACCGAAACCAGCGGAACCTTGCGGAGCATTTCGAGTGCAGTGCTTGTTTTCGCTTCAGGATCGACCTCGGTGCTGTAGATTACTTTATCGACTTCGGTTCTGACCAGAGGTTTTTGGGCAACCACGCTTACTTCGCCAATTTTTTCAACTCCGGGATTAATTTTAACTGTCCCGAGATCCATTTTCTGGGTTTTCCCGTTTAGGGTGATGTCTTTTTTTGCTGTTACATAGCCAATCGACTGAAAAATAACATTGTACATTCCGGTGGTGTCGAGTGTAAAGCTGAAGTTTCCGGCAGCATCGGCAGCCAGTCGTTTAATTACTCCTTTCTGTCCGCTCTGAACTGAAATGGTAGCGTAGGGGAGTCCTTTGCCCGAAACCGAATCGGCAACCAAACCTTTGATTTGGTAAATTCGGGCCGGAGCCAATGCTTTAGCGGAATTTGAAACTGAAATAAGCAAGGCAAATAACAGAAACATTTGGATTACAACAGGTCGTAGTTTTTCTGATTTCATTGTTTTACAAAAGTTCGTGATCATGGTTTTTGGTGTTTAATTATTGGATGACTTTCAACTTTGAAATTTTGTTTTGGCTTTAACAAAGAATTGGGCAAATAAACGAATCAAACGGTTGGTCGTGAAATGAATTCTTTGCCGGAATTCATCTGGGTTTCATGACTTATAGTTAATCCGAATAAATTTTGTCCTTACTTAAGTAACGGGTTCTGCCGTTAAATTACATTGCGGATATTTTTTGATTGTTAATTTTGGAGACAGACCAAAATCTTTGAAGACAGGACTCGGGGCGGAGAAGAATTGTTTCATGGCGGCTTAAGCGTAAAGGTTAATGTATTAACCACTAGCAAGGTGGATTTAGTATAAATATCAGAATAATCAGTGTAACTATTTTCTGCAATAACTTTTTTTAACTTAATTCTATATTTCTTCAGGAATCAGTATTTCCACCCTTGTACCTTCTCCGTTTTGTTCCGTTAGATCGATCAGCCGAAAGGAATAGGTGCCGCCATATTTTTCTTTCATCATCTGTATGCGCTCTTCGTTCATGCGCAAACCCACACCGTTCGACTTGGTTTTAAGCTTTTTCGCTTCCTCAATTCCTATCCCATTGTCTTCAATAGTGATTTGGATAGCGCTTTTTATTTTCTGAATCTGAATCGATAACTTTTTATCGCCGGTTTTGTGCTGAAGTCCGTGCATCAGCGCATTTTCGGCCACGGGCTGTAGAATCATGGAAGGCAGCATAAACAGGTTCTGGTCAATTTCTTTATCTACTACAATGCCGTATTCAAAATCGAAGCGCAGTTTTTCGAGGTTCAGGTATTGTTCCAGTGTTTCCAGTTCTTCGGCCAGCGAAACTTCTTCCTTATCCGAGTTTCGGAGCACTTTGCGTATCAGTCCGGCAAAGTCTGACAAATACAAATGGGCCTCCGAGGCCCTGTTTTGCTGAATCAGGTTTTGCACCGAATTCAAACTGTTGAAAAGGAAGTGCGGATTCATTTGTGCCCGGATGGCGGCCATCTGCAATTCGCGCAACCGCTTTTCTTGCATCTCTTTTTTCAGGCGCTGTTTCACCCGGTATTTGTAGGCCAGAAACAAAATCAGGAAAAACAACAGCGAACCTGCCAGTACGATAATAATTCCCTGCAAGGTTGATTTATTGATTTCCTTTTTCGGTGCTTTCAGGCTGTCTTTAGCCAGAGATATTGCTTTATCTAAATCTTTTTCAACACCAATCCGTTCACCGAGAGAGTTGTATATAAGGTATTTACCTAATTTGTCCTGAAAAATATCGGTTAGTCGAATCGAGTCACTGAGTAAAAAGAGTTGATTCGACAAAGATTCAGCGCGCGAATTCCAGTCTTTCCATAGGTTAAAATTCGTGCCTTCGTTGATTAGTACAAAAGCAATCTCCTGATTAGCTTTAACGGCATCATCCATTTCATAACGAGATGTTGACCAATTCGCTCCGGCAAAAAAGATGGCAGGCTTTTTTGAAATGAAATTACGAAGTGAAACATCTTTTTGATGAAGATCATAAAACGTGACTTCAGGAAGATATCTCGAATATTCCCACAGCGATTGATTTTGAAAAATTGTTTCAATTGCACGGTTTAAATCTTCATCGTTACTGCGCTTCTGGATTAAGGCTAAAGTTTCAATTGCGTAGGAGTGCCAAATGGACTTAACCGGAGCGAAGCCTCTGAAATCGAAGCTGGATGTATAAAGTTGCTGCACCATTGTTCGATACATCGCCGATCCGCTTAAAACCATTTTAGTAAACTGGATTGTCCTTTCCAGATCGGTTGGTAAAATGTAATCGGCCTCTCTTGAAATAATTGGGTTTGCCGGAATAAGCTGGCGATATTTATACCACACATATTTCATAGCCATTTCGCGGGAGAAGATACCGTAATCATTATAAATGCGATGAATTTGAATTGAATCAAGTCTGTTCTTAACTTTTTCTTCCTGATTCTCAGGGATTAAATTTACGCCTATAAAAACACTCGGAGGAATTGTACTTGAAGGAATTGCCTCAAATAGCCTGCTATAAATCAATGCCTGAAGTTCATGTTCCAAATAGGTTGCTGCTTCAGAATTCATTTCCCTTCTATGCACTTTTAACATGTCTTTCAACTTATCCAAAGCATAAAAATATACATCTATGCCAGGCTGCCCTTCATCAAATAACAATGAATTGTATGTAGAGTTATATGGTGGAAGGCCCCATTCCTGCTGGTATTTCATCAAGAATTCAGCTTCAGCTTTACGATCACCCGAAAACTCGACTGAATGATACATCATGATGTTTTTTGGAAATTTTACAATGGTATCATTTCGGACAGATTTGTTGGTTTTAAATGCTACCCATGGATTCAAAAAATTACCTGTCGAAGTTTTCTTATCCGCAGATTTCTTAAAATTTTCAAAATACTTGAATTCTTCTTTATTCATTCTTGATCCGACTTCAATGGTTTTCATTGCAAAACCGGATTTGACGAAAATCGAATCGCCGGGCTCGGCATAAAGCAGAAAGACAGTGGTATTGATGTTTTGTTTTTTATTGGGTTGCATCAGGATGACTAAACCCGCCTGTTCCAGCTTAGTTTCGATTCTGAAATTTCCTGCTTCATCGAGATTAACATCTTTGCTGTCGGGGGCATTGGCAAATGCATGGTTAAGTGTATATAGCACAATATGGTCGTTGATAGGGTTTTCGATGTGCCCGCAAACAATTAGCTTTTGTATTTTTTTCTCCGTTTTTTTAATCAAGGTCAACTCACTTACTTTTTTTATTTTCAAATTGGTTCCATACCAAGCGGCGCTGAATCCTTGTTCCGTTTTGTCAATTGGTTTTTCTTCAAGAAAATGGGTTAATAATCTGGTTTGAAGGTCGAGTTGCCCACTCAATTTACTTATGGTGTCGTTGGGTAAACTTTCCATGTCAACAATCCCGGCATCACGTTTCCGGACTGAAATATTGGAGCCAAATTTTTCAAAATTTAGTATTGGCTGGTCAAGGTCTTCATTCAATAGAGAGAAAGGAATTAAAAACAGTTCACTTTGTTGTTGAAGTGTTTTGTTGTTTATCTTTTCGATAATTTCTGATCGGATTTGGTCGGAATAACCCTTGTCTGATAGTATTTTATGACATTGTTCCAGAATTTCGAGCCGGTTTGTAAGTTGTATCTCACCCGTTTTTATATCCAATTCATATTTGAACTTGGTGGGGTATAGCATTTCGAAATCAGTTCCGTATTCTTTAAATTCCCAGAAATAGTTAATGAATGGTGGAAATGCAAAATCTTTCGCGTAGAGATCGTCTGATTGCAAGTGTTTTTCTGTTTGCTTTACCGTCTGCGCAGTAAAAGTCAACTTGTTTCCATCGATTTGTCCAATGATAATTGAAAACCTGTTTGTTTGGATTCGATCCGTAGCCTGTGTTTTATTGGGAAACAGGAACACTTCTTTTGCCGTCCATTCGTAAATCAACACCTCGTTTGCTTTTAGTTTAACTTCAATTGGGTAGGAATGGGAAGTAACTGAAAGAAGGGTAAAAGCAAGTGAGAAGGCCAGATAAAAAATGATTGTTTTCATGGGTTTGCTGAATTATTTCATCAAATGTGGCAGAAAAATGGAAAGATACAAAGAACCACTTATCGAACGGCAGGAACGACTGATTAAACGGTAAAGTCTTTTATTAAATGGTTTTTGGGCTGGTCGGTTTTTCGGAAATATATTCTTTTATACCGGCTGCTTAAAAGTAAGGTAAACTGAAAAGATTCAAATTATGCGCTTCATTTTTTATATGCAGCAACGTATTCCGAAGGTGTTAAATTCATTAGTCGCTTAAACTGACTATTGAAATGTGATAGGTTGTTGTAGCCGCTTTCCATGCTGGCCCGTGATACCGGGAAACTATCTTCGATCATCAGTTTGCAGGCGTTCCCAATCCGGATTTCGTTCAAAAATGAAAGAAACGATTTGCCGGAATGCTTTTTAAAATAGCGGCAAAAGGCGGTTGGACTCATGTTGGCAATGTTCGCCACGTCTTCCAGCCTGATGGATTTGCTGAAATTTAGAAGAATGTGCTCATGAATTTTGTTGAATCGGTAAAAATCGTAGGTATTGATGGTTTTCGAATACCCGATACTGGTGTGGTATCTAAACTCTTTGCTGCCGGCCATCAAGTCGAGCAAAACGATCAACTCGGTAATGCGCCTGATGCCTGTTTCCTGAAATACCCGAATGACTTGCTGTCCCAGTAGTTTTCGGCTTTTACAGGTAAAGTGAATTCCCCGTTGTGATCGGTCAAGCAGTTCCCTGATGTTTTGCATTTCAGGCAAATTAATAAAGTTCGGATTGAAAATCTCTTTTTCTTCCCGGTATGGGAAATCCAAAAGTTTGTACCCGGCGGAACCGCGATTTTATTCAATTGCTGGGTTTATAAAAGTAAAGGTTGAATTATTCACATTGTATTTATTCTGATACATTTTTGTAACTCCTTTAGGTGATTTTTGCTTTCTTAATTACGAATGGAAAAAATAAATAGTTTTTGAAATGAAAAAGATAAAAACTTGGAGTAATTTTTCGATAGGAAGGTGTTCCACAATTGGTTACATCAAATAAGAACAAAGCGATAGCAGTATTTTATAACACAATTTTTATTCTTTATGAAAAAATCACGATTAGAAGTTCCTTCGCAATGGAAGGAAAGGAAAATAATCCTCAGAAAACTAGGTATTGCATTCGCAATATCAGGTTTAATTTCGATCAATGCCTTGGCGGGCATTAATACGTCATCATCTGAAAGTAATGTTATATCTGAACAACAGCAGAAGCAAATTTCAGGTAAAGTTGTTGACAACACGAACCAACCCATACCAGGCGCCAGCATTCTTGTAAAGGGAACTACAATTGGATGTGTAACCGATGTCGATGGTAATTTCAAGTTAAATTTGCCGGATAATGCTGAAACATTGCAGTTCTCGTTTGTTGGTATGAAGTCGCAAGAAGTTGCTGTTTCAGGAAAAACAACGGTTAATATTGTGATGGAAGTTGACGCAATCGGACTTGAAGAAGTTGTTGCAGTAGGCTACGGAAACCAGCAAAAGAAGGACATTACCGGAGCCGTATCATCGGTTAAAAGTGAAGATTTTAACAAAGGTGTGATTAGTTCTCCGGAACAACTCCTTCAAGGTAAAATATCGGGGGTAAACATTACTTCGTCAAGCGGTGCACCTGGTGCCGGACAACGCATCATCATCCGTGGACAGGGAAGTCTCAGACAGGGAACAGGTCCACTTTTTGTTATTGACGGTTTCCTGGTAGGTTTAGCCGGAACAGGTTCTGAATCAAGCCCATTGAACTTCATTAACCCCGAAGATATTGAGTCGATGGACGTTTTGAAAGATGCATCGGCAACAGCTATTTATGGAGCAAGAGGTGCAAATGGTGTAATTCTGATTACCACCAAGCGTGGAACTACCGGTATTTCTAAAGTAACCGTGTCGTCAAGTGTTGGCGTTTCGCAAATGGCCCGGAAACTACCGGTGTTTAGTGCCGATGAATTCCGTAAAAAAGTAGTTGAAGTTGGAGGAAGACTTGAAGACAAGGGTGGTAATACCGACTGGCAAGACGTATTGACCCGAACCGCTATCACCAACGACCATAACCTGGTATTAAAGGGTGGCAGTCAAAAGACAAACTATTATGCATCATTGGGCTTTCTCGATCAACAAGGTATTATTATTGAAACAGGGCTAAAACGTTATAGCGGCAGGGTAAACATTACCCAGAAATTGTTAGACGACCGTCTGAAAATTGATTTCAACCTGAATACAACAGTTGAATCGGGCGAAAACTGTAACGCTTCAACGATGGTATCGCAAATGATCGGACTTAACCCTACCTATCCGGCATACGATGCTAAAGGTGAACCTACTGTTTTTAACGATATCCTGAATCCTTTGATTGATGCTAAATTATACCGCAGTTTCAGTGAAAACCGTAGGTTGATTGCCAATATCTCTCCATCATTCGAAATTGTAAAAGGTTTAATTTACAAACTTAACTTTGGTTATCAGAACACATCTGGCGATTACGATTACCAGGCGATGCCAAGCACTATTCCTTTCGAACGCGGTCGTTTGGAACAAAGTTTCTCTAATGGTAGAAATACAATGATTGAAAACTATTTGACTTACACCCGTGACTTTGGAGATCATAATTTCTCTGTATTGGCCGGACATTCCTATCAGGAGACCTTTGGTCGTTGGAGAGGCTGGAGTATCGATTTGTTCTCACCAACCGGAGTTGAACCGCATTATAATCCAGGTCTGGGAAGTGAACTCGACCTTGTTGACAATAAGCCGGGCGGATGGGCTTCAATCAATGAATTGCAGTCATTCTTTGGAAGGGCAAACTACAGCTTTAAAGGTAAAATCCTGTTAACAGCAACCGTTCGCGCTGATGGTTCTTCAAAGTTTGGAGACAATAAAAAATATGGTGTATTCCCCTCGTTTGCTGCAGGTTGGAGAATTTCCGACGAACCATTTATGAAATCAAGTCCATTTACCAACTTAAAGCTTCGCGCAGGATGGGGTCAAACTGGTAATCAGGAAATCCCGAATAAAATTACGCAAGCTTTATTCACTACCAGCGTAGGCTCATCATCCAGCTATCCATTGGCTCCAACCGGAAGTTATCCGGCAGGTACCACATACGTTCGTTTGGCCAATCCCGATATTCAGTGGGAAGTTTCGACACAATCGAATGTGGGTCTTGATTTCGCCCTGCTAAAAGGCAAATTTTCAGGTACCATCGATTACTTTCATAAAGTATCCAACAATATCCTGCTTGAAGTAGTTCCTGCCGACCCGATCCAACCAGCTACAACTTATTGGACCAATGTTAAAGATATGACTATCACCAATAATGGTGTTGAATTGGCGCTTGATTATCAGCACAAAAATAAAGGCGGATTTTCTTACGGTTTCGGTGCTAACATTACATTCATCGACAATGTGGTTGAAAAATCACCATTCACGATTCTAACTACCGGGGGCGCTTCAGGTGCAGGGCTTAGCTCTGCCACTGTTAACGGCTATGTAAATGGGTATCCGATTGGAGCCTTCTACATGAAGGAATTTGACGGAATTGGCTCAAATGGCCAAACCAAATTTGTAGACTGGAATAACGATACCAAAGATTCGGATGCTGACCGGCACGTGGTTGGTAGCGCATTGCCCGACAAAATGTTCAACTTCAATGCAAATATGAGTTATAAACGTTTCGATTTGGTAATGAATTTTAATGGAGTTTCCGGAAACAAAATTTATGACAATACGGCTACTGCAAACTTCTACAAGGCCCGCCTTGCAAAATCTTTGAATACAACAGCGGCTGCTGTTGAATATCCCGAAGAAAGCAGCATTAACCCAGCTTCCGTATCGACCCGTTACCTGAAAGATGGTGCATTCTTCAGACTAAATAACGCTACTTTGGCTTATAACTTAAATACCAAAAACATTGGTATCGCCAAATGGATCGAAGAGTTACGCCTTTCAGTAACCGGACAAAATTTGTTTATCATCACCAAATACGACGGATTTGATCCGGAAGTAAATCAGGATAGCTCTCAAGGTGGTATCCAATCGTTTGGTATCGATAAGAACAGTTATCCGAAAGCCCGTTCATTCGTATTTGGGTTAAACGTAACATTTTAATTAATTTAAAAGATTAGGAATATGAAAAACAAGATAAAGATAGCCGTGCTGGCCACCATTATGGGACTTGGACTCAGTTGTTCAGACCTTAAAGAACAAATTTTGGATGAGTCATTATCAGGGGGTAAATTACAAAGCGACATCATAAAGGGAAGTGTGGCACCAGCTTATGCTCTGCTGCCCGATTTCTTCTTGCATACCAGATATTTTGCGCTTCAGGAAATTTCAACTGACGAAGCAATTCTTCCATATCGGGGTGGTACCGACTGGGGCGACAATGGAATCTATATTGATTTGCATCGTCACCTCTATACACCTTCACATGTACGTATTAATGATGCATGGAATAACCTTGTTACATTAATTTCCCGAACTGTTACCGCGATAAATGTACTTACACCATTGGCGAAAACTGATGCCGATGCTAAAGTATTTTTGGCTGAAATGAAAGCACTAAGGGCCTATTACAACATGATATTGCTCGATATGTATGGACTTTCGTTTATAAAGGAAGACCCCAACGAAGTATCAAAAATCATTCGTGGTAACGAGGCTGTTGAATACATCAGAACCGAATTGGAATCGGCTCAGAATGATGTAAGTACCACGACCGGACCTGGCCGGATTACTCAAGGTGCTGTGTGGGGTTTGCTTTCACGGTTACACCTGAATGCTGCCGTTTGGAGAGATCCTTATGCTGCCAGCTTTAACTTTAAGTCGGAAGACATGGATAAGGTTATTCAGTATACTGATAAAGTTATTAGTTCAGGTTTGTATCAGTTGTCGCCCGAATTTTTCGAAATTTTTGATGACGAGAATCACACAAACAAAGAACTTATTTTCGCCGTCGATCAACGACCTGACTTGAGTGGACATAACCGTATGGCTTATTTCTCTTTATCGGGAGATATGTTCCCTTTGCCAAATTTCCCAAATGCAAACGGAACAGATGGCCCTGGAATTACATCTGATTTTTATCGCTCATGGGTACAAGCTTACGGAACAACTGATCCGGCAAGAGATGCTCGATTCTTTAAAGAGAATCTGGTAATTCCGGTCGATTCATTTATTGCTGGTGATAAGTTTGAAATAAATCGTGGTATTTTGAGAGGACAGCAATACGGATTAATCACTTCAAGATATGGTCAACCTTTTGAACGGGGACCTAATGGAACCTATAAAATTGGTAAGCTGCGCAATATCACCCGCGCTGATAAAAACAAATTGGTTATTCACACTGAGATGATCGATTTCACTACTGCCGGAAGTGGTTACAGTACGGGATATCGCGTCGAAAAATATGAATTCAGTAAACTGTCAGACAGCGGCCGTAATAAAGGACAGGCCGATATTATCATCCTGCGTTATGCCGATATTTACATGATGCGTGCTGAAGCAAAACTTCGTAAAGGTGATGCGACTGGTGCTTTGGCTGATGTAAATTTAGTAAGAGCATCGCGAACTGCGAGGGCTAGTCAAACTCCTCCAGCACTTGCACAAATGACTCTTGATATTTTATTCCGCGAACGTGGATTTGAATTTTACTGGGAACATCAACGTCGTACTGACATGATTCGCTTCGGAAAATACGAAGGTACATGGACCGAAAAAACTGATAATGATGTCAAAAAACGACTTTTCCCCATTCCTCAATCTGCGATTGACGGCGCATCGGCAAATAAAGGATATTTAGTTCAGAACGCCGGATATTAAAATAGATTAGCCAACATTAATTTTGGACTGATTTATTACTTTTAGAATATTGTTTTAGCGCTCTTCCTGATTTATTAAACAGGAGGAGCGCTTTTCTTTATGTGCAGCTCAGGAATATCATGTTTGAACAGTTCCTAATATTTATGCTTCGTACCAATCAGATTGTAAAAAGAGGTAAACTTTCATTCGTTAATAGTGTGGGGGAATTTAAAAGTGGATTCATTGTATGCTTTAAGAATCACTGCGAAATAAAAGATTCATCCAGCAGGGAATGCGCTGATGGACCTTCGTTAAACAACAAATCCAAAATACTCAAATCGGGAATGAATCCAAACTTTTCAGTAAAAACCTGCGTGTATGGCTGTGCGACAAATTGTGGATCGGCATCAATTAAATGAGTTTTTGGGCTAATCTGCTCTCTGAAATTCAGGCAGGTTTCAGGGATTTGTTCAAAGTCATTGGTAAGTTTCAGCTCGGTTTCAATTTCCAGAAGTTCAATCAACGTTTCCGTAATTTGCTGGTTGAAGTCAAATAGAAATTCATACTTCTTCCGGAAGAAAGGTTCAATATCATCGGCATAATATTCGAAGAAAGGGGAGGAATTGTAGGCCGAAAATATCGTACGCCAGTGGTTTCGTTGCCATTCTTCGTCGTAGGCAATGCGTAAATCTTTGATGCAGATTTTCTTGCCACGGCCTTTTTCAACTGGAACAATGAGCGGAATTTGTCCATTAGCGCCCAAAATAACAGTTCGGTTGCGGAAGGTTTGTTTGATGAAATTTTCGTATTGCTCGATATAAATTTCAGGATAGGCAGCCAGTTTTGAAAAATATCGGATAGGGGCAAAGTAGGCTGTACTCAGCAAAATGCCGGAATGTTGTGTCATGACTCTTCGTTAAAAAATCCTCCTTTGTAATCGCCTCCCATGCTTACCCCTTCCGAGCCAACTTCTTCATCTTTCACCGGATCAATTTTTTCGGAGTTTTCGAGCTCGTGAAGCACTCTCCGTAATTCTTTCCGCATTCTTAAAATGGTAGGAATTTGCATCATCAGAGAAAGTAAAAAACCAAAAATTAATCCAAAAAGCAGTACATAAATAACCGGTACTTCTTTTAATTCCCAATGAAAAAACTTGATATCAAGTAGGATAGGGTTCTGAAAGGTAAAGATAACCAGCAGAACCGTTAGGATAAAAAATATGATGACTTTCCAGGACATAGTTTTTGTATTTTTCTACGACAAAAATAGCTAAAAGCCGGAACGCGGACAAATGGAGAATGTTGTGATTCAACGATTGGTAGTTTTACGCTTGTTTGATTGTATTTTCACTGAAGCTTTTGTAAAGTTTTAATTGAGGTTGTGAAAATTTCCTTTCGAATTCGCGCAACCAAAAACTATCTGGTATCATCTTTCATAAAATTAATCTACCTTTATTTTGAAAAGGAAATTCCGCCAGAAAACCTAAAATGAAAATATGAAAAATGTAACGTATGCAATACGGATGGTTTTAATTGCGCTACTTATTTTTATAAACATGTCATGCGACAAAGAGATTGCGAACCCTTTTCCTGAAACTTATTGGGTTAGCCAATATGACTGGACCCAACTAGGGGTAACTTATATTGGTTATAATACTCTTTGGTTTGAGGATGAAACCAATTTTATGTTGTTTACGGGAAACAACCCTACTTTAGCTTCTCATCCAGTACTTTCCGGTACATATCAGATTAATGAAAATACACTGGTTTTAACTCCTGGCTCTCTTTATAGCTCTATCGTTCCGGGAGGCTGTACTTTTACTATTCATTCTGATGTTCTGATCAATCAACCCATGGTTGTTGAAGGAGTAACCAGGTTTGATGGAAAATGGAAGAAAGAAGGAACTTACTCTATAAAATCAAAGTAAGCTTACACTGCTGTATTGAGACCAAAGAAAAGAGGCTGTCATTGTTCTTAATGACAGCCTCTTTTTTATACTGAAAATCCTAATGCACAAACGAAAACAGGCGGCTCCAGCGGATTTTATTGTAGAAGGGCTGGTCTTTGTCGAGCGATAGCCAAATAAAGACTGCTTTACCCACAACATGATCTTCAGGTACAAAACCCCAGTAACGAGAGTCAGCTGAGTTGTGTCGATTGTCTCCCATCATCCAGTAATAATCCATTTTGAACGTATAACTGTCGGCAGGAGAACCATTGATGTAGATGGTGTTGTCTTTGACTTTCAAATCGTTGGCTTCGTAAAGGTCGATAATCCGCTGGTATAATGGCAGATTATCAATTGTAAGTTTTACAGTTTGACCCTTCTTCGGAATTTCAAGAGGACCAAAATTGTCAACATTCCAGGCATATTTGCTGCTGAACGGGAAAATATTCTGATCCCAGTTTGCTCCCGGAACAAGTGTCCGTTTGACCGAAGTTACGGTTTTCATTGATTTCAGCTTCTGCTCATTTTCCAGAGTTAGAGGAAACAAATACTGAGTATTCGAATACACATGACGGTCGTCTTCAGCAATCTTCATCTGCTCAAGTGTTCGTTTGTTAAGACCAGTTCCATCAGTAGTTACAATGTTATCGTATTGCATTCCAGGGAAATGTTTTTGCTCCTTTCCGTTTACAAAAAGCTGTCCGTCTTTCAGTTCAATTACATCGCCGGCAATACCTACGCAGCGTTTAATGTAGTTTTCGCGTTTATCAACCGGACGTGCAATAATATCTCCGAAAGTTTCCTTTTCCTGCCAAACACGGGCACGGCCATAACTGCGTACCAATTGGTAGTAACTTTGATTCTGAACATTTAACGCAACGGTATCGCCTTCAGGAAAATTGAAAACCACGACATCGTTGTTTTTTACTTTACCAAAACCAGCTATACGTTTGTAGGGGTTTTGAATCCATTCCACATACGATTTTTTTGTTTTCGACAGTGGCATAGTGTGGTGAACAAACGGAAATGAAAGGGGAGTGTTTGGCAGTTTTGGCCCGTACGAGGTTTTGCTTACAAACAAATAGTCGCCAATCAGCATCGATTTTTCCATCGAAGAAGTTGGAATTGTGTATGCTTCGATGAAAAACATACGAATAAAAGTAGCTGCAATTACAGCAAAAATTATTGCATCAACCCATTCAACTACTTTGGTCTGTCTGCCATCAGGAGTATTGCGCTTTTTCCAGAATGCCCAATGTACTTTTTTTGTGACGTACATGTCGAAAATAACAGCAAGTCCGAGTAACCAAAAATAGTTTTCGAGCCAGATGACCCAAAGCAGGTAGATTAAGCCGGCAACTGCAAACTTGAACCATTTACTTGATAATATTTCTTTCATTTTTATGGTGTTTTTAAATGTTTAGCAAATCGTTCATTGATAAAATTCCTTTCTTGCCGAAGCTGTATTCGGCGGCCAAAACTGCTCCAAAGGCTAATCCCTTGCGGTTTTTCGCACAATGGGTAATCTCAATATAATCAACTTCAGAATCGTAGTTAATGATGTGTGTGCCGGGAACCTGACCTTCGCGCTCCGAAATAATGCCTATTTCATCATTTAATCCGGTGGAACTATTGACCCATGATTTTTTGGCCGGGATGTTTTCGATAATTCCTTCGGCCAGGGTAATAGCTGTTCCGCTTGGTGCATCCAGCTTTTGGGTATGGTGGATTTCTTTCATTTCAACTTTGTATTCGCTGTGGTTAGCCATCAGTTCAGCCAGTTTTTTATTCAGGGCGAAGAAAATATTCACCCCCAGACTGAAATTTGAGGTATAGAAGAAAGTTCCATTCAGGTTTTTGCAAAGTTCATGCACTTCTGCCTGCTTTTCAAGCCATCCTGTGGTTCCGCTAATCACCGGAATCCCGGCCTCGAAACACAACTTGTAATTGGCAGTTGCTGTGTGGGGCGTGGTAAACTCGATGGCAACATCTGCTTTTTGCAGATTGGCAATCGTAAGATCTTCCGGATTGGTAATGTCAATTTTTAAAACTATTTCGTGTCCGCGGTCAAGAGCGATTTTTTCGATCTCTTTCCCCATTTTTCCATAACCGATTAATGCAATCTTCATTCGTAGTTCTTCTAAATTTTGGGTCAACAAAGATATAAAATCAAGGCTAATATAGTGATGCCGCTGTAAGTTATCTATTTTTTTCGATCAACGTGCCATCTGTCTCGGCAAAACAGGTTAATCGTATCTTAAATGTGTATTGAAATCCGCCCTCACAGTGCAACTTTGCTTGGCATTATTGTTTATACTTACATCACTAAAATCGAACCGGACTCAAACTATGGATCTGAAACTTAAACTTGTTGCAACCGATTTGGATGGCACTTTTCTGAGGAATGATAAAACAATCCCAGAGAAGAATGTTGAAGCACTTCATCATTTGGGAAGTCAAGGTATTTGCAGGGTAATTGCCACCGGGCGTAACCTGAAAAAAACAAGAGAAGTTATATCTCCTGAAATTCCGTTCGATTATGTGGTATTTTCTTCGGGTGCTGGCGTTTATGATCTGAAGCAGGATAAATTGCTTTATCATCAGAATCTGGATAAAACCATTGTTCAGCAAATTGCAGATTTCCTGGTCGAACGCGACTTGAATTTCCATTTATTTAAACCAGTGCCTGAGAATTATAAATGTTGGTATCACCGGGGTACAGTTCCTTGTTCGGAATTTGAAATGTATTTTGATTTTCATCAATCAGATGCGGAACCACTTGTTCCCGGTCAGAAAATTGATTCAGAAGCCTGTCAGTTTCTGGTCGTTTTTCCGAATCAGATCGAACGGTTTTTAGAACTGAAAGAAGAGTTGTCAACTCTGTTTCCTACGGTTAAACTGGTGCGCACCAGTTCGCCTTTAGATACCGGCTATATCTGGATGGAAATTTTTCATCAATCGGTTTCGAAAGGCAATGGAGTTCGATTTGTTTGCGATGCGTTACAGATTGCGCACGAACATACACTGGGTATTGGTAACGATTTTAACGATATGGATTTGCTGGAGTTTACCAATTTTTCCTACATCGTAGAAAATGGCCCTAAGGAAATGAAAGAAAGGTTTTTACCTGCTAAATCGAACGAAGAAAGTGCTTTTGCCTTTGCTGTCAGAAAGCACATTTAGTTCGTGCTTCCGAAAAACATTTCTGCTACCTGAAGTTGATCTGGTTTACCCAAATCCATCCAAATGCTTGATGTGTCGATAAAAGCTTTGATTGAATGATCTTTTGCCAGACGTAAATACATATCCATTATCGGGAATTTTCCTTCTTCAGTAATCAGTTTCAGCATTCGGGGTTCGACAATGTGAATTCCACTAAAGGCTAATGGTTCCGATTCCTCGAACGAATCTATTCGACTGATTCGCGTTTCATTATTACTGAAGTTTTTCCAACCGGCAAGTTGCAGGTTTTGGTCGAACATCAGGTAGCGGCTTGTTTCGCGCGACCGGACAACCAAAGTTGCCAGCGCATGCTGTTGCTTATGGTAGTCAAGAAGTAGATTCAAATCCAGATTGCTGATCACATCTACATTGTATATCAAAATGGGTTCCATACCATCAAGAAAAGCAATTGCCTTTTTTAATCCTCCGCCTGTATCCAAAAGCTGTTCACGTTCATCAGACATATGAATGTTTATGCCAAACGATTGATTTTCTTCAATGAAAGAAATTATCTGTTCAGCAAAATGAAAGACATTAATGGTGATATCTGTAATTCCGAAGCTTTTTAAATGCTCAATGGCGTGTTGAATTATAGGTTTGCCAGCGAGTGTTACCAAAGCCTTGGGCCTGTTCTGTGTGTGTTCTTTCAGTCGGGTTCCCAATCCAGCTGCGAAAAGTAGTGCTTTCACCTTTATTTGATTTGATTTCTTCAAAAATAGACATATTGATGAAGCAATCCAGTTCAGAAGGCAGTTTTTTGATATAGAAAATAATTCGTGTTGATTCGTTAAACTATTTTCAGCAATAACAGTCTATTCATCAGTTACGGTTTTAATCACTTTTAAAATAAAAATTCATGAAAAAATTAGGCGTTATATTGGTCATTTTCTTGTTTGCTGCAGGAATGACTATTGCACAGGAACGTGGTGGTGGTGCCCGTCCATCAAAAACAGAGCAAGGCAGACCGGGTGGCGGCAATCGTCCTCAGATGAGTCCTGAAGAAATGCTTAAACGTCAGACTCAGCGTCTGGTTGAAGAATTAAAATTAAATAAGGATCAGGAGGCTAAAGTTACAGCAATCAATAAAAAATACATGGAAAAGCAATCTTTTGATTGGTCGAAAATGCGTGACGCTAGCGATGATGAACGTGCAAAAATGCGTGAAGAAAGAAATAAAATTCAGGCTGAAAAAGATAAAGAAATTAAAGCTTTACTAACAGCAGATCAAGTTAAATTGTACGATGAGATGCTGAAAAAACGTGAAGAAATGAGAAGAAATGGACAAGGCCGCATGGGGGGGCCAGGCGGTCAGGGTCAATAGTAAGTCTAGTTAGTTAAAATGGAAAAGGGGCATTCGCCCCTTTTTTTATTTCGTCAAATCATTTTTTAAGGCCAGCATTTTAATTGCTGTTACAGCTGCTTCATCACCTTTATTTCCCAGTTTTCCACCGGCGCGGTCAAGCGCCTGTTGCTGGTTGTCAGTAGTCAGTAATCCAAAAATAAATGGTTTGTTGTACTTGATGTTCAAGCTGGTTATTCCCTGAGTCACTCCATTGCATATAAAGTCGAAATGACGGGTTTCTCCCTGAATAACACATCCAAGTATGATTACAGCATCAACATTGGCAAATTCGGCCATATATTGCGCTCCAAGGGTAAGTTCAAAACTACCCGGAACATGTTTCAGAAGAATATTTTCATCTTTTGCACCGTGTACTTTTAGCGTATCAACTGCACCTTGAGCCAATGCTCCGGTAACTTCGTAATTCCATTCTGCGACAACAATTCCGAAACTCATTTCAGCAGCCGATGGAACTGAAGCCAAATCGTATTCTGATAAATTTTTTGTAGCCATTTCTGTAAATTTAAATTGATCGAAAATAAAAAATCCCCTGCAATGAGGGGATTTCAATATCTTAACTGATGCGCAATTTATTAGCTGTTCAATTTAGCTTTAGCGCGGGCAATGTATTTGTCAATGCTTCTACCTTCGTTACTTTCAGGAAATTTCAGCTTAATTGTTTCGTAAAGTTTCAATGCATCAGCATTTTTACTTGAACTTTCAAGCAATTCGCCAGCTTTGAGCATGTAGATAGGAGTAGTTAGCTCATTATCGTTCATTTTGTATGCATCAGTATACAAACTAAGCGCTTTGTCGGCTTTTCCTAATTCAAGCTGAGCATCGCCTTGTGCTCCAACCGAAATTGGACCTAAAAGCAGATCGTCGGTGGTGAATTTTTTCAGATAGTCGATAGCATTGTCGTACTGACCTAAATTCAAATAAGAAATTCCTGCGTAGTATTTGGCCAGGTTACCAGCATCAGTCGAACCGAAGTCGTCAACAATATCCAGAAATCCAGGATTGTTACCGTCGCCGTTAAGAGCCAGATTAAACGAGTCTTTTTCGAAATAATTCTGAGCCATAAACATTTGCTCCTGAGCATCTGTTGAGCGAGGCTCAAGATAGAATTTGTTAAAGGCAAGGTACCCAACTGATATCACAACTATTGCTCCGATAATAATACCAATCAGTTTCTGATTTGTTTCTAGAAATTGCTCGGATTTAGTTAATGCACTTTCTACTTCGGTCAGGTTATCTACCTGTGGGTTTTTTTTGTCTTTTGTCATCGTGTAAAGTATAGTTCAAAAATCGAGAGGCAAAAATATATTATTTTCAAAAATAAACAGTAGATTTTTGATTTAAAAATGAATATTAATCAACACATTGATGTTATTATTTCTGTGGTGAATAATTTTATGCCAATTCGCATGTGGAAATTTGTAGTTTTGTTGTTGTAAATGGTTCTGAAAATGTATATCCGTGAATTATCGCTTGTAAATTTTAAAAACTTTGAACATGCTGAATTTAAGTTTTCTGAAGGCTTAAATTGTTTCATTGGCAACAATGGTGCAGGTAAAACCAACCTGATGGACGCCATTTATTACCTTTCTTTTTGTAAAAGTTTTCTGAATTCCATAGATGGACAGAATATCAGGTTCGATGAGGAGTTTTTCATGGTTCAGGGTAAATATTACCGGCTCGAATCGGACGAAATTATTTATTGCGGTCTCAAACGAAATCAAAAGAAGATATTTAAGCGGAATCAGAAAGAATACAAAAAATTATCGGAACATATTGGCTTGCTTCCTTTGATTATTGTGACTCCTTCAGATACGAACCTGATCTCAGGCGGAAGTGAGGATCGGCGGCGGTTTATTGATAGCGTAATCTCGCAGTACGACGCCGTTTATCTTGAAAATCTGATTCGGTACAACCGTGCTTTGCAGCAACGAAATAATTTGCTCAAACAGTTTGCCGGGCGAAATGCTTTTCAGCTTGAATCACTTGAAGTTTGGGACGATCAACTGGTTAAATATGGCGAGCAGATTCATTCCAGCCGAATGACTTTTATCGAGAGACTTCAACCTGTATTTCAGAAATACTATGAACTTATTTCGGGTGGGAAAGAGGCAGTTGGCTTAAAATTGCACTCTGAACTGACTGAAAATAATTTTGAGCAGTTACTAAAACAATCGGTTGGCAAAGACCGGATGCTTCAATATACAACATGCGGAATTCATAAAGATGATTTTGAATTTGACTTGTCGGGAAATCCGATTAAGAAGTTCGGGTCTCAGGGGCAGAAAAAGACATACCTTGTAGCACTAAAACTGGCACAGTTCGATTTTATGAAGGAAATATCGGGTTTGACACCCATTTTACTTCTCGATGATATTTTCGATAAACTGGATAAAAACAGGGTGGAGCAGATTGTGAAACTGGTAGCTGACGACCATTTCGGTCAGATATTTATTACAGACACCAATCGTGAACACCTCGATCAAATGATTGCTGGCTTGGAAACCGAATCCAGAATTTTTACCATCAGCGACGGAGCTGTTATTAATTAGGATCTTATGCGAAAAAGTAATACTCAAAGCATCAGCAGTGTCTTGAAAAGCTATGTACAGGAAAATAAACTGGACCGAAAGCTTTCTGAACTTGATCTGATTCAATCGTGGGAATCGGTAATGGGTAAAACTGTTGCCCGTTATACTGGTAATCTATACATCCAGAATAGTACTCTTTTTGTTGAAACAACCTCCCCTATAGTGCGGAACGAATTGCTTATGATGAAGGAAGAAATCCGCGTCAGGCTTAATGAAGTTGCCGGCACAGAATTAATTAAAGCAATCATTTTCAGATAGAATGCGCAGAGACGCAATTAATCGCGCCTCTAAAGGAATACTTAAAATCGCTCCATCTTTGAGAAGAAGAAATCGCCTTCAATACACGCATTTTCGTCACTGTCTGATCCATGAACTGCATTGTGCGACATCGATTCAGCATATAATTTCCTGATGGTTCCTTCTTCAGCTTTGGCCGGATCGGTTGCACCAATTAATTTTCGGTAATCGGCAACTGCATTTTCTTTCTCCAAAATGGCCGCTACAATAGGTCCTGAACTCATAAAAGATGTTAAATCTTCAAAAAAGTATTTGTCGGTATGAACAGCATAAAATTCGCAGGCCTGCTGCTTGGTTAAGTGTGTGAATTTCATTGCTTTTATCCTGAATCCGGCCTCATTAATCATCTTCAGAATAGGTCCGATCTTGTTGTTCTTTACCGCTATCGGTTTGATCATTGTAAATGTTTGGTTGCCTGACATATAGTGCATTTTTGTTTATGATTTAACATTGAACCCAAGTTAGTTAAATTTAGTTTACGACACCAACACCATCGGCTTTATTTTTATATTTGTACTTTATTTTAAAATTGTATAATTGGAAAGAGTTGATATAGAATTAATTAAAAGTTTTGAACAGCTAATTAAAAACAGTTCCAAATCTATTGTTTTAGTCCCTCACACTAATCCTGATGGCGATGCAATGGGGTCTGTTTTGGGTTTGTGGCGGGTTTTACAGAATGCCGGACTTAAGGTTAAAATTGTTAGTCCGACCAAGTATCCTGAGTTTTACCATTGGATGGATGGGCATGAACAGGTGATTAACTTTAGCCATCATCCGAAGCAGTCGGCAAGGGCTTTTGCTGAATCAGACCTGTTGATTTGCATGGATTTTAATCAGCTTTCGAGGCTTGGAGTTATGAAACAATTGGTCGAAAGTTTTGAAGGAAAGAAGGTTTTGGTTGATCATCATCCTTATCCTGGAAATTTTACAGATCTGATTATCTCAGATATTACATTCAGTTCGACTGCCGAATTAATATTTACTGTGCTTCAATCTACAGAATTTGCTGCCTACATCGATAAAAATGCTGCAACTTCTTTTTTCACCGGAATCATGACCGATACAGGTTCTTTTGATTTTAATGTCTCAAATCCGAACACATTCGAAACAGTGGCGCAACTGACCAGGATGGGAATTGACCAGTTGGATATTCATTCTAAAGTGTACGACAATTATTCGGCAGACCGGATACGATTGATGGGCTTTTGCCTGAGTAACCGGATGATTGTTTATCCCGAATATCATGCCGCCTGTATGTACATCACCCGTGAAGACCAAAAGACCTTCAATTTTGTGACTGGTGATAATGAGGGTTTTGTGAATATGCCGCTTTCAATAAAAGGTATTGTCTTTAGCGTGTTGTTCACCGAAAAGGAAAAATACATTAAAGCTTCATTTCGGTCAAAGGGCGATTTTGCTGTAAATGAGGTGTCTGAAAAATATTTTAACGGAGGAGGTCATCGCAACGCAGCCGGTGGCGAGCTTTATGCATCTTTACAAGAGGCATTAACTCAGTTTGAAAATTTATTACCCGAATTTGAAGATCGAATTAAAAAATCAATAAAATAGTTTTGTCATGAAGAAATTGAATATGCTTTTAAAAATTGGGGTTTTAGTATTATTTACTGCTGTAATTATTTCGGGATGCAATAAAGACGAAGATCCCTATGCAGCTTACACTCCTGAACGAGAAGCAGCTCTAATTAAAGAATGGTTGGATGCTATGGTTGCTAAAAAGTTTAATTTAGATACAACTTCAACCGGTATTTTTTACATTCCGGATAAAGTAGGTACAGGGCCTAAAGTTACAGCAGGAGATAGCGTATTTGTCAAGTACTCTGGAATGTTTCTTGATGGAACTGTTTTTGATGCTACATCTGGCAGCGCAACATTTGCATATAAACATAAGACCGATAACTTGATTCAGGGTTGGAATGAAGGTATTGAGGTATTGAGCAAGGGTGGAAGTGCAGCATTTCTAATTCCATCAGCTAAGGGATATGGTGTTACTGGTAGCTTACCTTATATTCCACCTTATCAACCTCTAATTTTTATTATTGAAGTGGTAGATATTAAATAGAAGCTGATTCAAAATTAGTACTTTTGTAAAAAATATATTTATGAAACAATTTTTGTTCTTTCTCGGTTTTGCCTTTTTGCTTTCCGGAGTTTATATCTCGTGTCAGGATAATACTCTGGACACCTTGCGCGAAAACGAGATTGTTGCACTTGATAAGTATGTGAAGGATACCGGACTTACCGGAACTAAAGATGCTTCAGGTATTTATTTTAAAGACCTTGTCGTTGGAACTGGCGATACTATAAAATCGGGATATAAGGTACTGCTATATTTTAAAATTACGCTCATTGACAGCACTGTAATTTTTACCACCGAAGATGCAGCTGGCCGCAATTACGAAGAATTTGGTTTTTATGTAGATGTTAGCAATGATATAGTAAATTCCAGTTACGTTCAGCAAATTGCTGGTTTGCATAACGGCTTGAAGAAAATGCGGGTTGGAGGTAAGGCTTTTATGGTAATTCCTTCTGAATTGGCATTTAAAGCGGTTGATAATTCATCAAACCTTGGAATACCTCGTTTTTCAACACTTTTGGCAACTGTTTATGCCAAAAAGGGTTATTCTCCTGAAGACCAGTAATAATGCTCGGTTTCGAAAATATTTTCCCGCGAAGACAATTGGTTTCCCGCGGGATTTTTTTTAGTCCGGTATTGATCTTGTATTTTTGAATTCGAATAGATTGTGATTTCTGATAATGAGCAAATCTGAATTACTTAAAAGACTTCTGCCCGGATTTATTCCTTTATTCGTTTTTATTGCAATCGACGAGATTTGGGGAACACGTGCCGGACTGGTTGCTGCTTTGGCAATTGGTGTTGCCGAAATGATCTGGATTTGGATCAAGGAAAGACGATTCGATCGGTTTGTGCTTTTTGACACCGGCTTACTTTTGGCACTTGGTTCGGTTTCTATTTTGCTCGATAATGACATTTTCTTCAAGCTGAAGCCGGGTTTAGTGGAGTTAATTCTGTGTGCTGTCTTGGCTGTTTCGGCTTTCTCGAAATTAAATATTATTGGATTGATGACTCAGCGGTACATGAAAGATATGGAACTGAACGAACAGCAAATGGTACAGTTCCGAAAGACCATGCAATTGATGTTCTTTGTTTTCCTGTTTCATACCGGATTGGTTTTTTATTCGGCGTTTTACTTGTCGAACGAAGCATGGGCATTTATTAGTGGGGGCTTATTCTATATTTTATTTGCCCTGGTTTTCGGTTACGAATTCATAAAACAAAGGCTGAGACTTCGCAAAAAACCAATAATTGCTGATGATGAAGAATGGTTGCCTTTGGTAAATGAGCAGGGACAAATTGTTGGTAAAGCGCCACGTTCAGTTTGCCACCGAGGCGAAAAACTGTTGCACCCAGTTGTGCATTTGCATGTTTTAAATAGCCAAAAGCACATTTATTTGCAGAAGCGGCCTTTAAATAAATTGGTTCAGCCCGGGAAATGGGATACTGCTGTAGGTGGTCATATCTCGGTTGGAGAAACACTTGAAACTGCGCTGAAACGCGAAGCCTGGGAAGAGATCGGCCTTCAGAATTTCTCTGCCAGACTCGTTAAAACTTATCGATGGGAAAGTGAGATTGAAGCGGAGTTGGTTTATTCCTTTATCAGTCACGATTTCAAATCAATCCATCTGCATTCGGATGAGGTTGAAGAAGGCAGGTTCTGGACGCCGAAACAAATCGAATCCAGCATCGGACAAGGTATTTTTACACCGAATTTCGAATACGAATATCAGTTGCTGAAAAAGGAAATCTTCTGATTTTGAGTTATTCTCAAGGATGTAAAATCAGAATTGAAGGGGTTTGATTGAGCCACGAACAGCGTGAATCAACCAGCTTTTTCCATCCATCAGTTGAAATAACCATTAACTGGAATTTCTTCATAAACTGCTCATCCAGATCTATTTCACTATTTAGCGTTATATGGTTTGGTGCTTCCTGCTCAATGGCTCTGATTGCCTCCTTAATTTCAATTTGCTTTCTGACAATATTGTAAGGATCGGTTGCCGTAACCTGAGCATCTGAATTTTTAATCAGGCGCTGTACATATTCAACCAGAAAGCCATCTTTTTCAGAATAGAACGGCACAATAATCTGATCAAAGTTCCCCGTATTTTTATCCACAAAAATTCCGACCGGAACTCTGCTGCCCGACAAAATGTTTTGAGTCCGGTCGTCGAATGGCGAATTTCCAAACATTTTTTCTTTACCTGATACTTTTTGGATTAGCCTGTCCGGATTGACAATTCGGGTTGTATACCCGAGTATTTTGCCTAATAAACTCCCTTCAAAAATTGATTGTCCGATACCAATTAACAGCAGATCGAAGTCTCCTTTGTTGGTTATTTCGGTGATGTCGTCATCAATATTGTCTGATGCTTTAAACAGGGTCGTAATCTTTTGGTTAAGCAATTCCGATTCTTGAATAATGGGCGAAAAACTTTCATTTTCATATTCGTCGATGTTGTAATGATGCAGTACATTGTTTGGACAGAGGTGAAGTGCGGTGACCGAAGTATTTTCTTTTTGCTTTTTTATCAGATTATTGGCAAGTCGCAGCAAGGAGCTCCCCATTTCAGGATTCCCAAACGAAAGAATAATTTTGTATTTACTAAGCTGACTGATCTTTTCCTGAATAATATTGACTTTTGGCTTGAATATCCGTTCAATGATATCCAACGCTGGACCTGTCATAAACGTAGTGACCAGCGCCATAATAACCATCATTGAAAATACTTCAGGCGAGAGAATACCGAGGTCGTAGCCAATGTTCAGCACAACCAGCTCCATCAGGCCGCGAGTATTCATTAATGCTCCAATAGTCAGGCTGTCGCGCCAGTTTTGGCCCATTATTTTTGAGGCGATTGCACTACCCATAAATTTCCCGGTAATGGCAACCAGGATGATTAATCCGGTTATTTTCCAAAGATAAATATCATTCAGAAGGCCAATCTGGGTGCGTAATCCGGTGAAAACAAAAAAGAGCGGTAGCAATAAAACCAGTGCGACATCTTCAATTTTCTGAATAAATATATTCCTGAATTTTGAATTTTCGGGCATAATGGTTCCAGCCAGAAAAGCTCCGAAAAGTGCATGTATCCCAATGATTTCAGTAGTGTACGAGGATATCAGTAGGGTTAGGAAGAAGATGGCGACCACTTGCTTGCTCATGTTTTCGCGCGAATCGTGCAAGTCGCCAACCCGTTTCAAAAAAGGGCGAACCACCTTAATCATGATTATAACGTATCCGATTGCCAGCAGAATGACATAAAGCGAACTCAGAAACGATCCGGCTTTGGCAATGGCAATAATGGCTGCCAGCAAACACCATGCGGTAATATCGTCAGCTGCGGCGCAGGTGATGACCAACGTTCCAATACGAGTCCGGTGCATTCCGCGTTCCTGAACAATTCGGGCTAAAACAGGAAACGCTGTGATGCTCATAGCAAGTCCGAGAAACAGACCAAATGAAAGAAATGGCACTCCTTTCGGTGCGAAATTTTCATAAATAAAATAGGCTAAACCTATTCCGAGTGTGAACGGAATAAGTATTCCCGCATTACTCACTACCACAGCATCTCGCACTTTATTTTGTATCACTTTGATGTCGAGTTCCATACCCACCATAAACATGAACAAGATTAAGCCGACCTGACTTAAAAGGCTAAGGTTGCCTAGCGAGTTTTCTGGAAAGAGTGCCGATGAAAATTCAGGGAAAAGTAGTCCCAGTAAGGATGGACCCAAAGCAATGCCGGCAATAATTTCTCCAATTACTGTTGGCTGGTGAATTTTTTTGAAGATAAAAGCAAATATCCTGGAAACGATAAGAATGGTAACAATTTGCGCTAAAACCAGACCAACCGGATGTGCTAAATTGCTAGTTATTGATTGAATAAACTGGGAAAAATAGGAGTTCTGTAACTGCGGTTCAATAATATTTCTTCCTGTCTCCAGAAGTTTTCCGGTCTGTATAATCCAATACATTAAGGCAGAAAATGCGCCTAAAATTCCAAGGTAAAGTAGTGTGTTTTTTATTTTATTCATCTGTTTTCAGCTAGAAAAGTTCGAAATTACTGATTGTAAATTGGTAAAATCAGGAATAAAAATAGAAGAATAAATTGGGCCGCAACGCTGCGTTTATCTGTCCTGCTTTCATTTGTAATAAACGGGTCGAAATTTGTAATAAACTACCTGTTAATTTTGCTGACAAAGCCAGTCCTGTATGTTTCACCTAATGAAACGATCATCGGTTTCTCAGATTGAAAGTAAATATTGGTGGTTATTTGATCGCCTGAAAAGTATTGTACTGTACTTATTGCAATCAGTTCCTTTTTGTTTACTCGACAAAATTCTGCTGAAGGTAAAAGGGAAATAAGCTTTTCAAACGAAATATTTTTTAAATGCAGGCTGGTTCCGTTCGACAAAAGTGCTGTTTTGTCGCGGCTGTCGATTTCCGAAGTACGGACACAAATCAACTGACAGACATCTAACAATGCGATTCCTTTATCGGTATTTAACCGGAGATGTTTGCTTGTTTTATTTTCAGGATTTATTCGTTGAATAGCTTTGCTTACAGCTTGTTGGAGCCGCTCGGGTTTTACCGGCTTTATCACGTAGTCGATGGCATTGAGGTCGAAGGCATCGCTTGCATATTCCTTGTAGGCAGTTGTAAATATTACAGGTTTCCCTTCCAGCAAACTGGCCAGTTGGATGCCATTTATTCCGGGCATTTCAATATCCATTATGCAAAGGTCGAATTCCAGTCCGGAGAACTCTTTCATGAATACTTCAGAATCGTTAAAAGACCTGATCACATCAAGCTCAGGTATCTGTTCGCAGAGTAATTTCAGGTACGAAAGCCCCGGGAGTTCATCGTCCAGTAGCAAGCATTTTAGCTTTGTATTCAAGCAAATCAATTTTTAAATGAGCAATGTATACGTTGTCTTCGGTAAAGCGGTCGAGTTTGAATTGATCGTTGTAAATTATTTTCAGCCGTTGTTCGAGCGCTTCGGTTCCAAAACCACCTTTCTCTTTTTTGATGGGTGTTTTTTCAGATATTTTATTGGCAACAGTAAGCTTAAACGTGTTGTCGTTAAATTCGAAAGTGACAGAAATAAATGCGCCCTGACTTTGCAAATCGGCGTGCTTAAACGCATTTTCAATCAAGTCGGTCGAAATGAAGGGTGCAAGCAAATGCTGATGATAAAGTGGTTCGTTTTCGTTAACCTTTAGTTTTACTTTCAGTTCGAATAGCGGACTTAACTTGATTTTATTGATTTCAATGAGATTTAGTGCGAACTCGACTTCCTGTTTAGGTGTTACAAATTTCTTCCGGCTGTCGTAAAGAATGTAGTCCAATACATTAGAGAGCTTGTCAAGGGCAAAGTATGTTTGGTAGGCGTGCGATTGAACTGAGTTGAGAATATTCTTGAACAAGTGTGGATTGAGCCGGGAATCGAGGCTGTCGAGTTGCATTTGGTTAATCTGGCCTTCCATTTCCTGATATTTGGATTCCAATGACTGTTTTCTTTTTAATGAATTATTCAGCAGTGTTATCAGGTAGATAACTGAAGCAACAGAAATAAAAAGAAGAGCTATAATACTGTAAAGGAGCCAGGGCGACAAACTTACTTGAGCTTCCATTCGATGTTGTTTTTAGCAAAGTTAGTGATTTTAAGAGAAGCTTCAGGGGGTAACAAAAAAGATCCGATCCTTTTAAAGATCGAATCTTTTATATGTTATGGAAGATTTTATACTCTTTTCGCTAGAGTGTTTTGTGTGTTCCATCGCAATACGGTGGATTTTTAGATTGCTTGCATTGACACAACCACACATCCTGTTTATCAGCTAACTTGAAGATTACTGGTACAAATTCACTTCCGTAGTGCGAGCCATCACAGTATGGCTGTTTAGAACTTTTTCCGCAAGAGCACCAGAAATGCATTCCTGGTTCAAGACTTACTTGCGCTGGCATTTTTGCAGCAATTAATGGTTTTTCCATTTGTAATTTCTTTTATTGTTTGAGGATATATGCTTCAACGCTGTTTGCAAGGAAGGTTGGGACTATAACGAGATTTTTACCGGGAATAAAATCGATATCGGCGGTATTCTTTTTGTCAACAGTGTCAAGTAATTTGATTGATTCCGAACCTTTAGTGATGAAAATAACTCCTTTCCAGTTTGAATAAATATAGTTACCGTCTTTCAGTTTTTCCAAACCGTCAATTCCACCGCAGTTATCAACTAATGCCTTTAGTTCTTTTGTTTTTATATCAGCCTGAAGAATTTGTCCTGTTCCGATGTAGAGTTTTCCTTTCTCGGCCCATAATCCATTCGGACTAACGATCAGTTTATCTTCCAACCACACTGTCAACTGATCATTTGCCAAGATATAAACTTTGTTGTCGCGAGTGTCTGAAACGAAAATGGTTCCATCTTCGGCAGCAGTAACATCATTCAGAAATATTGCCTTTTCCTGTTTTATGCGTTTGGTAATTTTTGCCTCTTTTAAACTGATGATCACCAATTCGTCAATGTCAGCAACATACAGATTCCCATTGTAAATGGCCAGCCCTTTAGGTGCATTAAGTCCGCTAACCCAATTCAGCGTTTTTACTTTTCCATCAATACCTAATATGGAAATAAAGCCATTACCATCTTTTTCAGCAGATTGGCCATTAATGTTACTGACGTAAATACTGTTTGTTTCAGAATCATATAAAACCGACTCGGGCGTTTTTAATCCATCAGTAGTCGTCCATTGAGGGGTGAGTGTTTGTGAAAATGAATTCAGTACCAGAAATGAAAGAACAAGCATAGAAAAGATTCGTAGTTTCATGGAATTAAATTTTTAATTTTGACTAGATAATTAACAAACAACAGAGATTCAAATAAGTTATTAATACTCAAAAAATATTTTCATGAAACTATTCATAATCTGCTTGTTCAGCTTTTTTTTGCTTATACAGGGTGTTGAAGCGAAAAAACATATTCTTTACGTTGGAACCTATACCACAGGAATGGCTGAGGGTATTTTTGTTTATTCGTTTAATGATCAGACCGGACGACTGGTTAATTTGAAAATGCCAATCGTGTGCAATAACCCTTCCTTTTTAACTATTTCTGCTGATAAGAAATTTTTGTATTCGGTTGACGAGACTGATGATCCGGATAAAAACCACAGTGGAGGAATTTCTGCCTTCAGGATTGAAGAAAAGGGTAGGCTTACCTTCCTCAATCATGTGCAAACGAACGGTGCGAATCCTTGTCATGTTGGTATTTCTCCCGATGGAAAGAGACTGGTCGCTTCAAATTATTCAGGTGGAAATCTATCGGTATTTAATGTTCTTCCTAATGGTAGTCTGTCTGAAATGGTTCAGCGGATTCAACACGAGGGTAGTGGCCCGTTTCCTGGCAGGCAAGCCGAGCCACATGCACATTCAGCGCGGTTTGATGCTTCCGGAAAACTTTTGTTTGCTGCCGATTTAGGTATTGACGAATTAAAAATTTACCGTGTTGGTGTAGGTGAAGTTCCATTGAAACCCGATGCCCAACCTTTCATTAAGCTTTTCCCCGGATCAGGTCCGCGCCATTTTGATTTTTCATCTGACGGACGATTTATATATGTCATTAATGAATTGAATTCAAGCGTTGCTGTTATAATGAAATATGGCGGTGAGTGGAAGACGGTTCAAACCATAAAAACCGTGCCCAAAGATTATGAAGGTGAAAGTTGGTGTGCTGATATTCATTTATCGGCTGATGGCCGTTTTGTGTACGGATCGAACCGGGGCCACAACAGTATTACCGTTTTTAAACGCGACAATACCAGCGGAAAGTTGGAAATAATACAAACGATTTCGGTTGAAGGGAACTGGCCACGTAATTTTACACTCGATCCATCCGGACAGTTTTTGCTTGTTGCCAACCAAAAGAGCAACGACATCACTGTTTTTAAGATCGATGAACCATCAGGAAAACTAGCTTACACCGGAATTAAGGTTGCAAACACTTCGCCTGTTTGTTTGCAGTTTCTGAAATAATCGGAAATTGTAGAGACACAATTATCTGATCAACCGTATAAATTCCTCCCGTGTGGCAACGCGCTCAAAAGCACCGGTAAAATCGGAAGTTGTGGTTGTTGAATTTTGTTTCTGAACGCCGCGCATTTGCATGCAAAGATGCTGTGCTTCAATTACAACTGCCACTCCCAGTGGATTCAGGGTTTGCTGAATGCAATCTTTAATTTGGGTGGTTAATCTTTCCTGAACCTGCAACCGGCGGGCATAGGCATCGACCACACGAGCAATTTTACTGAGGCCTGTAATGTACCCATTGGGAATGTAACCGATGTGCGCTTTGCCAATAAACGGAAGCATATGGTGCTCACACATCGAATAAATCTCAATGTCTTTCACGATAACCATCTGCCGGTAATCTTCCTTAAACATAGCCGACCGGAGAATTTCTTCCGGATCTTGCTCGTAACCCTGCAATAAAAACTGCATCGATTTGGCCACGCGAACAGGTGTTTGCTGCAATCCTTCGCGACCGGAATTTTCACCCAGCAGCTCAATTATTTTTTTATAATGATCGCTTAACTTTTGAGTAGTCTCCGGATCGTAAGTCTCAACTTTACGATAGGTTCCGTCTTCTCCGTTTAATGAAAATTCCATTTTAACTCCTTTCTATACTGTAATTTATTTGGCTTAACGCAACCACAAAGGTAGTAAGTTCAGTCTTTAATGTCGATGAGAGTAAATTTTTTATATGGAAAGTATTACAAAATGACCAAAGTTTAACACAAATCGGTTTCCTGTAAGAACTCATCTTTCCTGAGATTTATAAATTTTTACTTTTGCGAAGTTTCCTTAAAATCCTGTTGTTTTGCTTAAAATGAAGCTAATCAGGATACTAAAATCAGGAGATTGAAAGTGTAAAAAAAAGTTAATTTATTTTGGCATCGGCGTACAATATATTCGGCAAAATAAAGTTTGTATTTACGAAAACAATGTCTCAGAAATTAACGAATGTTAATTAACTGTATATATGATTGTAGTTACCGGAGCAGCTGGTTTTATTGGTAGTTATGTGGTCGGAAAGCTCAACAGGGAAGGATTTAAAGACATTGTTTTAGTCGATAAATACGACGATCCGCTGAAGTTTCAAAATTACCAGACAAAGACTTTTACAGAGACGATTGATCGGGATCATTTCTTCGACTGGCTCGCCATCAATAAACAATCGGTACAGATAATTATCCACCTTGGAGCCCGAACTGATACTGTAGGTCAGGAGCCCGAAATTTACCAGCAACTTAATCTTGAATATTCCCAGAAAATCTGGAAAGCCTGTATTCAGTATGGCCTGCCATTGGTTTATGCTTCATCAGCCTCAACATATGGCGACGGACATCTGGGATTCGACGATAACCATTCGCTTATTCCCGAACTTGAGCCTTTAAATTTATATGCACAGTCGAAACACGATTTTGATTGCTGGGCACTTAACCAAACCGAACAGCCTTATTTTTGGGCAGGATTGAAATTTTTCAATGTCTTTGGGCCAAACGAATACCACAAAGACCGCATGGCTTCCGTAATTTTTCAGGCATTTAATACTATTTCTGAAACAGGTCGGATGGATTTATTCCGTTCGCATCACCCCGAAATTAAGGATGGAGAACAAGCGCGCGATTTTATACACGTTGAGGATGTAGCCAAAGTGATTCTGTTTTTCATGAATCACCACACTGATTCCGGAATTTACAATGTTGGAACCGGTGAAGCCAGAACCTATTTGAGCCTGACCAAAGCAGTATTTAATTCGATGTGTTTGTGTGAGAATATTGGCTTTGTCGACACGCCTTGCGATCTCAAGGGAAAATACCAGTATTATACCTGCGCCAACATTCAAAAGCTTAGAAGTGTTGGATACGATCAATCATTCTTTAGTCTGGAAGATGGGATTGGCGACTATGTTCGAAATTATCTTTTACCAGGGAATTGTTACTAGCTTTTTGGGGTAAAATTTTATCGTGTAAATACCCAATCATTTTCTTTCGAGAGCTGATTGTTGAAGTAATACCCTTCCAAATCAAAAGCTTTCATTTCTTCCGGATCGTTAATCTGGTTTTGAATAATGAACCGGCTCATTAATCCCCTCGCTCTTTTTGCAAAGAATGACACCATTTGATATTGTCCGTTTTTATGTTCTTTGAAAGCGGGTGTGATAATGCGCGCCTTTAATTTTTTCGTATCAACAGCACTGAAATATTCGTTGGAGGCCAGATTGATCAGTATTTTCTGTCCGCTTTCTTCCAATTCCTGATTGAGTTTTGTGGTGATCTTGGTTTTCCAAAACTCGTAAAGATTTTTCTTTCGGGCAATTGAAACATTTGTTCCCATTTCCAGCCGATAAGCCTGAATCAGGTCGAGCGGTTTGAGCAGGCCATAAACGCCTGAAAGAATGCGTAGTTGCCGCTGGGCTGTTTCAAATTCGGAAATAGAAAAGGTTTCAGCTTTCAGTCCCTGATAAACATCACCATTAAACATTAACACCGCCTGCCACGAATTATCAGGAGTGAATGGAACTGACCATGCCTGAAATCGTTGGTAATTTAATTCAGCCAATTTGGGTGAAATGCCCATCAAATCTGCCAGCACCGCAGGTTTTTTCTTTTTCATAACTGATACTATTTTCTCAGCTTCGGGTATAAAAACAGCTTCCGAAAACTTGTCTAGCTGAATAGGAGAGTGGTCGTAAAGCGATTTTGCCGGAGAAATTACAATGATCATGGTCTGACAATTTATTTAAGTTCAGAAAAGAAAACAAAGAAAAGGTTTCAAAGTTGAATTCTCAGTTAAATGTCACTCTTTATGTGCGAATCGGGAATGAAATTTATCACTGACTTTATGAATAATTGGTAATAAATGTCATCCTTCACCGAAATTAAAGTCCTACTTTTGTGAACACAAGGTAATCAATTATAATTCTCCCATGAAACCCAAAATAGCCGCTCAGTCTGGCACCTTCGAATCAAGTGATGTTATTTTTCTGATCGAACCACTTCCTGATAATTCAGGTCGGAAACTGGAGATATCCTCTACTGTGATGCAACAGTTTGGAGCCAATTTCAACCGTATTGTGTTAGAAATGCTCGATCAATATGAGATGACAGACATTCATTTGATCGCCAAAGACAAAGGAGCATTGGAACCCACCATCAAAGCCCGTCTTGAAACAGCCATCAAACGCTCGCTCGACGAACAGGAAGGCACACTTAAGTAAATTTACCACTATGAAACGAAATTATAAGAAACGTCGGTCGATGCTTTACATTCCGGGAAATAATCCGGCAATGATTCAGCAGGGCGGAGTTTATGGCGCCGACAGTATTTTGCTTGATTTGGAGGATGCTGTTGCCCTGAATCAAAAGGATGCTGCCCGCATTTTGGTGAGAAACATGGTGAATGTGATCGATTTTTACGATGCCGAAGTTTGTGTTCGGGTGAATCACCTGAGTACGCCTTTTGGCCTGGCCGATCTCGAAGCCATTGTTCCACTGCAACCATCTGCCATTCGCTATCCGAAAACTGAATCAGCCGAAGAAGTTGCGGAATTGTTGAATATCATTGAAAAGATTGAAGACAGGCACGGACTTTCGCATACTAAAATGACGCTTCATGCCATGATCGAAACGGCGATGGGTGTTCAGAATGTGTTCGATATTGCCAGTAAGTTCGATCGCGTGGATGCCATTACCATTGGTGGACAGGATTTGACTGCTGACATGAATATCGTTTATACACCCGATGGCGCCGGAATCGATTTTGCCCGGAAGCGGATTGTCATGGCAGCAAAAGCCAGCCACATTGATGTGATTGATACCGTTTTCCCGGATGTGAACGACGAGGAAGGTTTGCGCAGAGAAACCGAATATGCCAAAAAGATAGGGTTCACAGGAAAAGCAGTGATTAATCCACGTCAAATCGAGATTATACACGATGTGTTTACCCCGACCGAAGAAGAGATTCGGAAAGCTTACCGGATTGTCAAAGAGTTCAGGGCAAACAGCGCTGCCGGAATTGGTGTTTTTGCCATCGATGGAAAAATGATTGATGCACCCATTGTCACCCGCGCCGAATATATTCTGCGACTGGCCAATGTGACCGTTGGGTAAATTACGGATTTGCTGTTGGCTTTTGGCAACTAGCAACTGGCAAAAAATTATTGTTATCGTTTCCGCTTTTTGGCCAGCAGCCAGAAACAAGATGCCAGCCACTTATTTTTATTATCAAATCGTAATAAACTGAAGATAATCTTAAAAATTACCACGCAATGCTAAATAGTTTAGGCAGGGAAATTCCTGAATACATTGAGGGAATCGGAAAACTGGAACCTTTTCAGGGAGCGCTCACCAAATTGAGTAAAGGCTGGATGGATGAACCAACTATTCCTGCACCAAATAAGGCATATTTGCCACACCAGAATAAACTTTGCAATTCGCTCGAAGAAGCAATTTTGCGAAGTAATCCGCACAACGGAATGACCGTTTCATTTCACCATCACCTTCGGAATGGCGATATTCTTTTGGTTCAAACGCTTACCATTCTGCACAATATGGGAATCCGCGACATTACGCTGGCTTCCTCATCGCTTAACGAGTGCCACGATCCGATTTTGCCTTACATGAAAGACGGAACCATTACCCGGATTTATTCATCGGGTATCCGGAGTCAGCTTGGACATGCCGTTGCATTGGGTGTACTCGATATTCCTGTGGTCATTCATTCACATGGAGGCCGGGTTCGTAGTATTCACACCGGAAAAATTCAGATTGACTTGACGGTGATTGCCGCTTCTGCTGCCGACTGTGAAGGAAATGCAACCGGTTCGCATGGTAAATCAGCTTTTGGCTCAATCGGATATGCTGTTATCGATGCCCGCTATGCGAAACAGGTGATTGTGGTTACTGATAATCTGGTTGATTTTCCTTGTATTCCGCTCTCTATTTCGCAAAATTTTGTTGATCAGGTTGTCGTTGTTGATTCTATTGGCGACGCTTCGAAAATTGCAACAGGAACCACCCGTATCACCAATTCACCTATGGATCTCCGGATTGCCAAACTGGCGGCTGATGTGATTGAATATTCCGGATTTTTTGAACAGGGATTTGCCTTTCAGGTTGGTGCAGGTGGTGCTTCGTTGGCAGTGGCCAAATTCATTCGCGAAAAGATGAAAACCAAAGGCATCAAAGGTAGCTTTATGCTTGGAGGTATTACTTCGTATTGTGTGGATATGTTGAATGACGGGCTTTTCGAGACCATTTTCGATGTGCAGTCGTTCGATGCTACAGTAAGTAATTCGCTCCTGAATAACCGGCGACACATCGAAATTCCGGCAGCGCTTTATGCCAATCCGTTTAACTGCGGCTGTATCACCAATAAAATTGATGTAGTAGTACTCGGTGCATTGGAAATCGATGTTGATTTCAATGTGAACGTTATTACCGGCTCTGAAGGTAAAGTCAGAGGTGCATCTGGCGGTCATTCTGATACCGCTTCAGGAGCGAAACTTACCGTTGTTGTATGTCCATCGTTCCGCGGCCGAATTCCAATCATCAAGAAACGGGTTCATACGATTGTGACTCCCGGAGAATCAATTCACGTGTTGGTTACCGAACGCGGAATTTGCGTGAATCCGGCATTTCCTGAACTGGAAGAAAATCTCAAAAGAGCAGGACTCAACATTAAAGATATTCACGACCTTGAAATTGAGGTTGACAAAATAACCGGCATACCGGCTCCACTCGAATATACCGATAAAATTGTAGGTGTAGTCGAGTACCGGGATGGAACCATCATTGATGTAATTCATCAGTTGAAGGAGAAGTAGGGGAGTCAGGAGTCCGAAGTAAAAATTATATTGTATGTCACCCCGAATTTATTTCGGGGTCTCTTACTTAATGCAAAAAGATTCTGAAACAAGTTCAGGATGACGAGTGAAGTGACTTTTAATTAATTCAACAAAAAAATATCGAACCACTCCAATCCATATTGGAAGCCCGGGATCAACGAGCTTTTTTGAAAAGCCAAATCGCGTTGAACAGCTTGCCCTGCTTAAGTTTAAGCCTGAATGTTCCTGGTTTTCCGAAAAGCAATCACACTGTTTCTGTTTTTTTTCAGTCTTGCCTGAATGATCTGAAACACTATTTTATCGCTCATCGGATAGAAATTCACGAAAATAATACCATTGAAATATGTGATGCTGCCGGAGATTTCTTTCTGGTTCCGCTTTCAATCAATGATTTTAGCCTGAATAAAATCAAGCAAATCTGTGAAGACTTCGAGGAGAGCCATCCTTTAGGTCGGTTCATTGATGTGGATTTGAATGACCATCAGGGAAACAGTGTCTCTTCTGGAAAATCAAAACTTTGTTTTTACTGTCGCGAAAAGCCAGCCATCGAATGCCGGCGCGAAAAGGCACACGATTTTGATCAATTGAGATCTTTCATGTTTTTGGTAATGGATGAATATTGCCGGAAACAGCGGGAAGAACGGATTGCCAAAAAGTTATCTGAATTGGCGCAACAGGCTATTCTTGCTGAGATTTCACTTACACCAAAGCCTGGCCTGGTCGATCAGGTGAGCTCTGGAAGTCATGCCGATATGGATTTTCAGACATTCGTAGATTCTACAAATGCAATTTCTCTGTGGTTTGGTGAATTGGTACGCGAAGGTTTTGCCTTTCATGAAAAAGATTTGACACAGGCATTACCCCGACTTCGTGAGATTGGCTTACGTATGGAATCGGACATGTTTGAAGCTACCGGAAATGTCAATACGCAAAAGGGAATTATCTTTTTGATGGGACTTTCTCTGTTCGCCTGTGGAAAGTTGCTGGGGCAAGGTGACCATTTTCAGGTAGAAGAATTCCGAAGCATTATCAAAGCAACCTGTAAGGATTTGGTAAAAAATGAAATGGTCAACGCTGTTGGTTCTGGTAAAAGTCATGGTGAGAAGATATTTCTGAAATATGGTTTTACCGGTGCGCGCGGCGAGGCCGAAAGTGGATTTGCAACGGTTTTTAATTTTGGGTTGCCGCAACTTATTCAATCCAAAGAATTGAATGATGAAGCGTTGACCCAGTGTTTCCTGGCGATTGCGGCAAACAATAATGATACGAATATTCTTTTCCGAAGTAATCCTGAAGTGCTGTACGCCTTCAGAAAGCTCTGCAAAATTGCACTGGAAGATTTCAATCTGGCAAACTATGTTGCTTTGATTGATTTTTGCAAATATGAAAATATTTCACCCGGAGGATCGGCCGATCTGCTGGCTGTGACTATCTTTGTTTGGTTGGTCATTCAGGCTGGTGATCAAGATCATTTTACCTTTTAGACAGAACAAATGACATTTGAAGATACCGATTTCCGGCAGGAGACACTTGATTTGGATAATCCTTTCGACCTTAAACTGGTGAAAGATTTTCTGGCAGGACTTGGTTTCGAGTTTGATCCGGTTGAGGTGGAATGCACCATGATTGTGTACAATCTGAAAGGCGAATTGGTCGGTACCGGTTCGCATTTGGGACGGATACTGAAATACGTGGCTGTTGCTCCAAAATTTCGCGATACCACTGCTTTTGCACTCATTGTCACTTATATGACCGAGAAGCTTTTAAAGATTTACAAGCACACATTTGTTTTTACCCGACCAGAAAATTCAGTGCGGTTTCGTGGATTGGGTTTTACTGAGATTGCAACTGCAGAACCTTTATATGCACTACTTGAGTTTGGGTTCGAATCAATTTTTACTTTTCAGGATTACCTTAAAGCATTGCTTGTTCCTGTTAAAACAGAGAATGTGGCTGCCATGGTAGTTAACTGCAATCCGTTTACAAATGGTCATAAGTTCCTGATTGAAAAAGCGGCTTCGGAAAACGAAATATTGTACCTGTTTGTGGTTGAGGAAGACCGTTCTGCTTTTCCGTTTGCAGTGCGGTGGGAGTTGATTCGAAAGGGAATCGCTCATTTAAAGAATGTGGTAATGATAAAGGGCGGAATGTACATTGTTTCAGGCGCGATTTTTCCTTCGTATTTTTTGAAGCATGAAGCCATTAATGATGTGATGCAGAAGCAAGCCGAACTGGATGTAAAGACTTTTGCCAACTATGTAGTGCCGGTTTTGGGCATCAAAAAGCGTTATGTTGGTACCGAAAATTATTGTAAGGTAACTGGCGCCTACAACCTTGCAATGAAAGCCATTCTTCCTTCTTTTGGAGTTGAGGTTATTGAGGTTACGCGGAAAGCAAGTGGTTCGGGTGATGATAATTTGCCAGACTATATAAGCGCTTCAAAGGTTCGAAAGGCCATCAAACATGATCAGCTAGAGTCGATTGTTGATTTCTTGCCCGACTCAACGCGCGAATTTCTTTTTTCCGATGCATCGCTCGAAATTCGACAGAAAATAAAAGCTGGAACAGGAAGACATTGACTTTTAAAAGCCACTTCATTTCGAATTTCTCAGGAGTCTGTCTTTACAATCAGTTGGTTCGTTGTTTTATTTGAGTCTTTTACCTGTAGAATATATGATCCGCTCCGAAAACTGCTGAAATCAATTTCAAGCATTGATATTCTTTCCGTCATCGTTTTCGCAAAAACGTTTCTTCCGGCCAAATCAATAATCGAGATTTGCGTTCCTGCCGACCATAAACCAAGTTCAATAGTCAGTTTGTCATTAACCGGATTTGGATAAATCCGTAAATCTTGTGATTTTGTTTCCTGAATTGTAGTTGGTTGTCCGGATGATGTAATTTCAAGCCAGTTCAGGTTGAACATTCCTTTGTTTGTGAATATCCGTAATTTATGCTTTCCTGCGGTAAACGAGATATTGGTTTGAAGCGTTTTCCAGCTTTGCCAACCACCAGTTGCCGAAACCTGTAAAGTTTGGATTGCAGTGTTGTTCTCTCGCAATTCGAGGTTTGTGCTTGCGTTGGCCGAAATGCGGAAAGAAACTGTGTATTCTCCGCTTGTTGGCACATCAATGTTGTATTCGAGCCAGTCGCTTGCGTCAATCCAGCCCACATTCGCAATTCCTGAAATGTCTTTCGTTGCTTCAATCGCAATGCCCGACATGGCAGAATAACTTTCGGCTTCCAAACGGGCCGGAATAGGAGTGTAGCTTGATGGATCGTGTATTGGATTGTAATTGATGTATAGCTGACCAAGTTCGGTGAGATTTCCGGACTGTGAATCAAACAGGCTGATGTAGGGAGATCCTCCTTTTCTGTCGCCGGTAAACCAGGAATACCGGAAGACCATAGGTTCGCTTTCCAGAAAATCGATGGCGCCCATAACCAGACCTTTTTGCATATCGAGCGTAATGGTTGCCTGATCCCAACAGGCAAATTCGGTGAGCCAAATAGGCTTGTTGTATTTCTTGAACTGATTGATGTAATCGGACAATGCGCCCGAATAGCACATGTAATTGTGAACGGCAATATAATCGACCTGACAATTGGGACAGGCCGCAAAGAAAGCATCGAGATAAGCTATAGGATTGGAGTAGGTAACTCCGTTTTCAGTAACTCCATCACCTGAATAATTGACCGCCGGACCAACAATCTTCAAACCAAAATCTTTGGCAATTTTTTCGAGTTTTGGCCACAATGCGGCTGCCTCTGATGGTTTCATATTGGCCTGCGACATGAAATTGGGTTCATTAAATCCGAGCAGGTATTTTTCATTTGGATGGCTGGTGTAGAAAGCCCTTAATCCAGCTTCGTTAAACGATTTTCCCCAGGCCATTGGCACAAAGTCCATTCCGTAGTTTTGATAAACGCTGACTACCGAACTTTCAGGCTGATAATACCAATTGTACCACCAGGAAATTCCCTTCGAAATGGTGGCCATGTCAGCTTCCGAATGATATCCGTATGCGATACCCCTTTTAGTGCTTTTGGTCTGCGAGAAAGTCTGAATTGAAATCAAAATCAGACAACAAATACAAATGACGATTGTGGCGCAAGTCCGATTTTTGGGTTGTAGTTGCATGCTCAGTTAATTATGAAGCATAGGAATCTGTTCGGATAAAAAACAAAATTCTGACAGATATAAAACCTGTCAGAATTTGTGATTGAGAACCCTTAAATCTTATTTCTTTATTTTTTCTGATAAACTCTTACATATTCAACGGCCATCGAACGCGGGAAAATGCTATCATCAATACCTTTTGCTCCGCCCCAGTTTCCGCCAACTGCAACATTTAGCAACAGATGGAACCGTTTATCAAATGGCCATACCTGGAAGCCTTTCTTTTCATTCACAAAGGTGAAGTAGAGTTTGTCGTCAACATACACCCTGTACTCATTTGCTTCCCATTCTAAAATGTAATTGTGGAATTCTGTATGGCAATTGGCAACAACAAGCGTTGCATTTTTTTGAGTTCCCTGTACATGGTTGTACGATTGGGTATGTGCAGATGCAACAATAACAAGCGGATCGTAACCTACATTTTCCATGATGTCGATTTCACCACTTGCTGGCCATCCTCCGTAGGTCCAGTCGGTTGGCAACATCCAAATAGCAGGCCACATGCCTCTTCCATCGGGTATTTTGGCACGAACTTCAATTTTTCCGTATAGCCAATCTCCTTTTGTGCGGGTAACCAATCTGGCTGAAGTATATTTCTTTCCCTCAAAATCTTCTTTGATCGCATTGATATACAGAAGTCCATCTTTAACTTCAGAGTTTTTCAACCTACCACTGGTGTAATATTGAGCTTCATTGTTTCCCCAACCACCTGCATTACCATCAGTGTCATAACTCCATTTTTTACTGTCGGGCAAACCTGTATAATTGAATTCGTCACTCCAAACCAATTCATAGTCTCCGGTGGTGTTTCCTGTTCCTGGTTTTACTCCGGTAGGATCTGACTTATTATCGTCGGCACATCCCCATAGCGAAAATGTACAAAGAAGCATAGTTAAAAAGAATGGTCTTTTCATTCGAGTATGTTTTGGGGTTCAATTAATCCTGCCCATCCGAATTGCTCCGGACAGACAGGATTTTCACTACTTATTTACTTAATCAAAGCTGATTTGAGTCCTTCAACATGAGGCCCGGAAAGTTCGTCGAAATAGAACTTGTGAGTTCCTTCTCCAACGCCTGGATTACACATGATACGAACAACATTATAGAATCCCTGATTGAATTTCGAACTGGTAGTTACATCAGATGTAAATTGGTCGCCTGTCCAGTCCCATCCGGCGCTAACTCCTGCAAAGTTGTATTCAGCAATTTCCCAGGTGTTATCTTTTTTGATTGTATAGATCAGGTCGGCAGTTCCTGTTTGCCAGGCATTGCCACCACGATCGGTATTTTCCAGTTTCATCAGAATTTTGTCGCCAGCTTTTCCGTACACCATAATTTTGAAAATATGCTGTAAGGTAAGGTCGAAACGGTAACCTGGAGCAAGTTGCATGTAGGCATTAGCCCATTGGTTGTTTGTTTTGGTGTAGTAAGCCACCTTTGACGACTTATTTGGATAAACTTTCGATGGGTTATCAACAATGGTTACTCCACAATCCTGACCAGCAACAGGCGCCATAATTACCTCGCTGAAATCGTTGTATGTAACCATCGCATCTAAAAGGAATGGTACATAGTTCGGATGATTGGCAGTTACTTCAACTGTTTTATTTGTGATAAGTGTTTCGTTTGAAGTGGTGACTGTAACCGTAACGTTGTAGGGTGCTTTACGCATGTATATATTTGTCATAGCTGCATTGTAATCAGAACCTTCTTTAACAGTTCCATCGCCAAAATCAACCTTAACTTTGGAAATTCCCAATCCTGCAGGAATTACAACATTACTTAGTTTTACAGCAAATTCATTAATATTAGCTGTCGGGCTTACTGCTACATCAAATTTCACCTTAGGTTTTACATATCCCTTAGGAATCAATTGGTAATGCCATGCATTGCCCTCAACACGGTCGATACAAACCAGTTCGAGTAAGTTCTGTTCTATTTTCAGAATTTCGTATGAACCATTGGTTGCACCAACGTCGAAACACGGGAACATTGGAGTTGAGCCACCCAATGTAAGGTACGATTTGCCGTCTTTATCTTCAATAAACCAGGTTCCTGCTGATGGAGTATAATCAACGATAAAATCAGAATCTAATTCTTTTGCATTGGAATAGCCGGTGCTTGTTTTTACAAAACCTTTCACATAACTTTTGCCATGATTGGTCAATGTTGCAGCAAAGCCATTTACTTTGAAGTTGATTTCGTCGTCATACAAAACTTTTACAGCAGCCTTAGCCAATGGACCTGCAGCCCACCATTCCAGACCAACTGTTCCGGCTGGACCAACACCAATATGGCCGGTAGCCAAACTGTCGAGTACCCAGGTTTTACCTGCAGCAGCAGCTGTTCCACCGCTTAAGAATATAAACTTAGGATCAGTAAAAATGGAATAATCGGTTTTAGTCTGAACAACTTTTTTCGATTTAGTTGCAATACCACCTCTGGTAATCAACGTCAGAGTAACCGTGTATTCACCCGGAAGCGCATAGGTTACAGTAGGTGATGTTTCTGTAGATTTACTTCCGTTACCCAGATCCCATGATGGAATACCAACTATTGCAGAAGTATTTTTCAGAACAAATTTGAAGTCAGTACCTCCTGAGGTAACTGAGAAGTCGAGCTGATCAGCAGTAGGAGCCTGACCGATATCAACGCTATCGTCTATTTGAGGTGCACATGCAAACATAACAAGTATGAGTGCTGCCAAACCCAGTAGATGCTGTATATATCTCATTCTTTTCATTTTCATTTATTTTAAAATTTTCGATAAAAATTTCTGAAACCTTCTTATTTGTAAGCTGGTACCATTTGTTTCAACACATCTTTATTCGTATTTCTGATCTCACTTGCCGGAATTGGGAACATGCCCCAGGTATTCGGATTGAATGTGCGAACAGCAAAGTCGGCAGGATTTGGAATTCCCTGTGGAGTAGTGAAACTTGCATTGATTTTGGCAGCGGCGTAATCGTTTCCTCTGCGCAACAAATCCCATTTGCGTAAGCCTTCGCCACCAAACTCAACACGACGTTCGTGGTAGATAGCATCAAGGTTCAAACTTGTCAATGCAGCGCTGGTTCCCAAAGAACGGGTTCTTACCTGGTTGAAATAACCAAGAGCTTTTGATGCATTGTCGGTCATATAAAGTTCGGCTGCCATCAGCAATACTTCAGCATAACGGATGTCGACGAAATTGCGTGGGAAATTGTGAGCCTGATCGCCACCACTACCAATATAAGCACTTTGAGCCATGTATTTTCTGTTGAAATAACCTGTGTTCATGAATGCCTTGTTGTATTTCGACATTTTCACATCAGCATTGTAGATGGTTGCATCTTTTCGTGGGTCACCAGCTTCAAATTCGTTGGCCAGACTCCAGCTCGGAATGTCGAACGACCATCCGGGGAAAATTGATGCATCACCTTCAGGATTACGAACACTCAACCAAACGCAAGAGAAATTTCCATTGATATTCCAGCCACCCCAGTCGCCTGATTTAGCTTTTTCGGAATACTGGATTTCGAGAATCGACTCTTTGTTATTTTGGTTGTTCCAGTCCCACAAATCAGCGTATTTAGGTAGCAGTGAATATGCATTGCTTGTAATAATCTGATCTAATGCAGCCTGAACGTATGCCTTGTCGATAACTGTTTTTCCATCGCTAAAAGATGGAGAACCCAGCACTGATTTGGCGAAACCTTCGTGGTACAGATAAATGCGTGCTGCCAAGGCCTGTGCAGCTGCTTTGGAAATACGACCCTTTTGTGCTGCTGAAATCTGAACAGGTAATACTGGAATTGCTTTTAACAAGTCAGTAGCTATCTGGGTGAAAATCTGGGCAGGAGTGCTTTGCGGAATAGTTTTGTAATCCTCAACACTTGGAAGAACTTCGGTAATTAGTGGCACATAGCCGTAATGACGTACTAAATCCCAGTACAAATAAGCCCTTAGAAACAATGTTTCAGCTTCCATTCTGGCTTTCAAACCTTCGGTTTTCCATTCAATGTCTGCCTGTTTTTGCAAGTAAAGGTTTGCACGGTAGATACCCGAATAGCAACGATTCCATAAATCACTTGAAGAACCATTTTCAGGAGTCATTTTGAACATTTCCATTTCCTGCCATTGGCTCATATCGTTTACGTTGGCGCCACCACAAAATGCATCGTCAGAGTAGATGTCAGCCATTACCGGAACAAATTGCCAGTTTTGAACTGAGTAGGCGTCGTAAACAGCAGTTAAGGCTAACATGGCCTGATCTTCTGTTTTGTAATAGTTGGCTTCAACCTGACCTGTTTTAGGCTCCAGTTCAAGAAATGAATCTGAGCAAGAGATGCTTCCGAAAGTTAAAGCCAAAAATGAGGTCACATATATTATATTCTTTTTCATCTTTTTATATTTTAAAATTGGCTTCATTAAAATGTAATGTTAACACCACCTAATACTGTGCGGGCTTGTGGATAGATACCATGGTCGATACCATTGCTGAATACGCCACCGCCAATTTCAGGATCATAGCCTTTGTAGCTGGTGAAAGTCAAGAGGTTTTCGGCAGTTACATAAAAACGTAAGTTTTTAAGTTTTATGTAATTGGTAATACTTTTTGGCAAGGTATATCCCAGTGTAATGTTGCGCAATCTGACAAAACTACCGTCATGAATAAAGAAATCACTAACAGTTTTCATGTTCTGGTTATCGTCAACAAATGTTACACGAGGATAATAGTTTGATGTGCCGGGTCCAGTCCAGCGATTCAGCCAGTCAGCACGGTAGTTGGTTCCGTTCATGTCGTAACGACGGGTTGCATCATAAACTTCCTGACCAAGTGCAGCATAAAGAAACATGTTCATGTCAAAGCCTTTGTATTCAAGGTTAAGGTTTAAGCCACCAGTGAAAACAGGATATGGTGAACCTAATTCAACACGGTCAGCATCAGTAATTTTTCCATCACCGTTTTCGTCCAGGAATTTAATATCACCAGGTTTTGCTGAAGGTTGGATTTTACCGCCTGTAGAATTAACGTAGGCTGCAATATCTTCAGTTGTCTGGAAAATACCATCGGTTTTAACGCCGTAGAAAACGCCCATTGGAGTTCCAACTTCGGCAAATAATACTCCTGCTTGTCCGAATCCTCCATCGCCGCCTTGCAGCCTTTTTTCTGAATTCTGGATGTCAAGAACTTCGTTTTTATTGTAGGCTCCGTTAATCGAAGCGTTGAAATAAACTTTACCAAATTGTTTCTTGTAGCTTACTTCACCTTCAAAACCAGAGTTGCGAACCGATCCTCCGTTGATTGTAGGAGCTGAGTTACCAACAAGCATAGGTACCGGAGCAGTTACCAACCAGTCTTTGGTGGTTTTTACATAGTAATCAAGGGTAACGCGAAGGCTGCTTTCAAGAGTTGAGAAATCAAGACCAATGTTTGTTTGTTCAGAGGTTTCCCATTTCAACGATGGATTGGCTATTTTGGTTGGCTGTGTGCCATTGTATTGAGTTTTGCTATCCCCAAAATAATAAATGTTCTGGTTGCCAATAATAGATGTGTATCCGAAGTTTCCGATGTTTTCACTTCCGTTTTGTCCCCAACTGGCTCTTAATTTAAGAAGATCTACACCAGCAACACTGCTCAGAAAATCTTCTCTTGAAATAACCCAACCAGCAGCTACTGATGGGAAATAACCGTATTTATTTTCGGAACCGAAACGTGAAGAACCGTCGCGACGAATGGTTGCTGTCAACATATAACGGTCCATCAAATCATAGTTCAAACGTCCAAACAATGAAGCAACTGTATGTTCGGAATATCCGCCTCCGGCATTTACACTTTCAGGATCGGTTGCGTTGTCGATATATGCATGTTCAAAATCATCGAAAATAACATCCGATTTTTCAGCTGACAGATTTTCGAACATATCTTTAAAAGCGGTTGTACCTGCCATTACAGTAAAATGGTGTTGGTCAATCGTTTTGTCATAAGTCAAAACATTTTCGAAGTTCCATCTTGAATAGAGGTTCATGTTTTTGTTGACTTTGTCAGTAATGGTAAAATGCATGGCATCCAAATAGTAGAATGGAGAATAACCACGAGTATTTACCAAAGCCATTTCACCGCTATAGGTTGATTTGAAATTCAAACCTTTTAAAGCAGGATTAATTTTGCCGAAATCAACCTCAGCAAAAAGTCCTCCAATGAGCTTACTTGTTTTAGTGCTCGAATTCAATTGGTCGAGCAGGGCAACAGGGTTGGTTATTTCCTGAAGTCCAACGCCAAAATCTTCAGGAGTAGCCCAACTTCCGTCTTCGTATTTTACAGGAATGATCGGTGGCATATTTACAGCTTGTGCCAAACCATTTCCGAAATGACTATTAGTGTCGATACCTTTGCTGCCAATATAAGCAAGGTTGAGGTTGGTGCCAAACTTAACAAATCCAAACTCTGCAATGGTATTTAGTCTGTAACCAAATTTTTCGAATTCGGATTTTCCTTTGGCTACGATACCATCTTGTTTGAAATAATTGAGTGATGAGGAATAACTGAGTTTGTCGTTTCCTCCATTAAATGAAACTGAGTGGTTTTGTTTTGGAGCATTGTAATTGAACATTTCGTCCTGCCAATCGGTGTCAGCAGTATAGCTGGCCATGTTTGCAGCCGAGAATTTAGGGCTTAAACCTCCGTTAACAGCTGCTTCGTTGGTCAACATCATGTATTCCTGACTGTTCAACATCCGAAGTTTTCTCCATGGATTTTGTACTCCATAGTAACCATCGTAAGTAACAACCATTTTTGAATCTTTTTTACCACTTTTAGTAGTAATAAGAATAACGCCGTTAGCACCACGGGCACCATAAATAGCACTCGATGCAGCATCCTTCAAAACTTCGATTGATTCAACATCGTTCGAGTTTAGGAAATCTGTACCAGCGCCGCTCATTGGCAAACCATCGATAATATACAATGGCTCGGCATCACCGTTTGTTCCGATACCGCGGATGCGGATAGAAACCTGGTCGCCAGGTTGTCCTGAGTTGCTTGAAATTACAACTCCGGCGGTTTTACCCTGAAGAGCCTGAGTAACGCGCATGTCTGAAGTTTTTTTCAGATCATCGCTACTCACTTTGCTAATAGCTCCGGTTACCAGACTCTTTTTCTGGGTACCGTAACCAACTACAACAACTTCATCAATATCGGTTTGCTCTGCGGCTAATACAACATTGATTGTAGAACGCATGCTTACAGGTATTTCCTGTGTTTTCATGCCCACAAAAGAGAAGATTAGGGTTGAATTACCTGGTGCAGTTAAGGAATATTTTCCTTCCATGTCGGTAATCATACCATTTGTTGTTCCTTTAATAACAACACTTACTCCGGGAATCGGTTGTCCATCATCAGCTGATGTTACAACTCCCTTCACTTGTAGCCCCTGTGCGAATCCCGCAAAAGAGCTCACCAAAATTAAAAGAGCTAAAACTGCTTTTTTCATAAGTAAATAAATTTTTAGAAATGGTTTCTAAAGAATTAAAAGAATTGATTTGGTTTGTCAATTTGAGCAACAAAAGTAACTCGTCTATGTGAAGGAAAGAAGGATTTTTCTACAGCAAAAATACATCTGATGTAATTTTCAATTACATCAAATATACATCACTGAATTATCTATTTTATTGATATTAAGAATTTTGATATTAGTTAACCTAAAAATAACAATACAACAATTGAATTTTGGAGTTTCAGTTTCAGTTTACAAACTTTATAAGTCAATGATCATTCTTGTGAGGTTTTGATCACGATCGATATTCAGTTTTTTACGGACCCGGTATCTGCAAATCTCAACCCCTCGAATAGATATATTCATTAACGGGGCAATCTCTTTTGTCGAGATATTCATTCTTAAATAGGCACAAAGCTTTAATTCTTTTGGGGTAAGATTAGGATATTGTTCTTTCAGCCGGCTAAGGAAATCTTCATGTACTTCATCAAATGCTGTTTCAAATATTTCCCATTGTTTTTTATGGTCTATGTCTTTATCAATCTTGTTAATCAGCGATGTGATTTTGTCTTTTAATGATTCATCGGAGCTTGATCTTTTTAGTTTTTCCAATTCCTCTTTAATCTTTACAAGGAATTTATTTTTCCTGATCAAATCCATAGTCTGGTTGGCCAGTTCTTTATCCCGGTGAATCATTTCAATTTTCAGCTTCTCATTTTTTAGATTGATAATTTTCTTTTCTGAAATTAATGCCTGTTTGATGTATTCTTGTTCTTTCTGGCGATAGGATCGCAGATGTTTAAGTCTTTCTTTCCGCTTCGATATTTCGATTCGTTTTAATACCACCCAAAAGGCAAACAGTAATAATCCTAAAAATATCAGAGAATAAATGGCATATGCATAACTTGATCGGTACCAGGGAGGTCTGATTGTGAATGCCAGACTATCCGTTGAGCTTTCAATACCCAACTGATTCCGTGCTTTTACACTAAAAATGTAATCGCCAGGGGGTAAACTTGCATATTCATTAAATGAAGTGTTGCTCCAGGCCGACCATTTGTTGTTATAGCCTGAAAGTTTGAAACTATATTCTATATTTTCCTGGTTATCAAAGGAAGGCGATGTGTAAGAAAATCTAAAGGTGTTGTCTTTAAATGGGAAACTAAATTCAGCTTGATCCGCATTTCCAGAGGTATTGGTGGTGTGTGAATAGAAGAAGGTGCTGTCAAGGTATAATGCGCTGGCACGGTTTATAAAAGTTGAAAATTCCGTATTATGCTCAAAATTCGCAAGTGGGGAATAATGCGCAAATCCTTCTTCTATTCCGAAGAAAACATCTTCCTTAGAGTAGGAGTATATCGACTCAAATCCGCTGATAAATTTACCTGTTAATAATCCAAACGGTGAACTTACATGCTTATAGCTTAAGTCTTCCTGGATTCTGAAGACTCCCGTTTTATTCTTCATTAAATCCCAGGCAATGTACCAGATATTGCCAGTTTTATCTTCTTTCAGATATGATATATCTTTTAAAGGGCTTAGCAATTGGTTAAAAGTGGCAGATGTTTCAAACTTGTTGGTTTTTGCATTGTATTCATAACATCCAGCATTTGATGTAATTATGATTTTTCCTTTTATTTTAAAAACGTTCAGATTATAATCAGTCGGTAATCCATCTTTTGACTTGTAAAACTGGAAAGAAGGAATGCTGTCTAGATTAGTCCCAATTTGTAATTTATATATTCCTTTAAACCCGTGACTCATCCACATATCACCATTTTGATCCTCCTCAAAAACACGAAACGATTCCTCAAATCCCTTTATTTTTTTTGAAAATACCCAATGCCCGTTTTGCTTTTTGTAGAGCGTTAATCCACTATAGGTTCCGCCGATCAAAAGTTCCGGAAACTTTCTGTGTGTATGAAATTTCCAGGCACCTGGAATTTTGCTTATCTGCCTTGCCATTTCACCTTCAACTTCATAAGTCCCATTGTTATGTCCACAAAGCAATAAGCCATCATGAATGCCCAAATACCACACCTGTCCGTTTGTGCCGGGAATCAAGCGGAAATCATCATTCTGCCGTTTGTTTTCCCAGTCTTTAACAAATAAACCCTGATTGGTACCCACATAAATCTTCCCTTTATAAATCATTGTAGTATAACCAGCTCCAATCCCATCTGATTGTTGCAGAAAAGTGATTGGTGAATTGATGTTGAGGTAATCAATACCATTATCAAGTCCAAGCCAAAGGTTCCCACTCCTGTCTGCAAAAACTTTTAAAATTGTATTGTTTTGAAGTCCTTTCTGGCGATTGATGTGCTGGATAATGTTACCTGTCTCATCGATAATGATGACTCCATCCTGAATTGTACCAATGGCATAATATTTATCCTGAAGTTTTGTTGCACTAAAAATCTGTTTTTGCCTGAAGATTTGGTTTACCGGAACTGACCATTCTCTTAGTTTGCTGCCATCATAAATGAATATTCCTTTATTTAGTGTACAAATCATGAGTTCATCTCCCTTGTTAAATGACATGATTGACCACACTTCTTCGCCCCGAATGCTTTCGCAATCGTTTAATGTTGTAAGCTTATCGTTAGAGAATTCCATTAAACCTTTCTCGATGTCGTTCAGGTATAAATGTCCGTTTACCTGAAACGAGTTTTGAAACCGGGTTGGAGCTTTAATTACAGAGACCGTTGAATCATTCTTGAAAATAAAGGCACAATTGTACGATTGGTAAATGATATGATCCTCAAACGAATTAATATTCCAAATATCGTCGAAATTGAGAAAGTCTTTGGGGATGTATTTCTTCAACGAACGAAACTCCATTTTGCCAGATTTGCTTATATTCATTTTACCCAGTTCATTGTATGCTCCAACATACACTTGTCCGTTTTGGGCAATGTAAACTGACCTAACAATCGATGAATTGGGCATTTTGTGCATTTGCCAGCTTACCCCATCAAACGAAAGTAACCCTTGGTTGTTGGCAAAATACATGAATCCTTGCTGATCCTGATCAATCGACCAATTCTGTGTTCCGCCCCGGTATTCTTTCTTAGAATAATTGTGAATAGCAGGAACCCCGATATTGATTATTTCTGCAGAAACATGCGTTGCCGGCAACAAGAGGTATATAAATAAGTAAATCAGATTTTTGCACATAAGATTTTCATTCATTTTAAGATATTCTTTCAACTGAACAACAAAATTGGATGAAAGAATTTAAATATACAATTATTTAGTGTGACTTGGTAAGTTTGGCTTTTTTAGCTCAACTGGTTAAGTTCGGATAGCTAAAAGATAAATAAACAGATTTGATTATATTCTCTTATTTGTTCAACTTTATTGTTTTAAATTGATAACTATATTGAGAAAATAAATTACAGAAAATGAAAATCGGAATTATCCTTGAAACTAAAGAGTTTGAAAAAGCATGGAATGCTTTCCGTTTTGCTGTAACAGCAAAAAAAACTGGACACGAAGTAAAACTCTTTTTAATGGGCGAAGCCGTTGAATGCGAAGGTTTAACCCACGAAAAGTACAACGTTGACGAACAATTGAAAAAATTCGTTGAAGTTGGCGGCGAAATTTTAGCTTGTGGCACTTGTCTGAAATCAAGGCAACTTGAAAGCACTGAAGCTTGCCCAATTTCTACGATGATTGATTGTGTTGAATTGGTGGTTTGGGCTGATAAGATGGTAACGTTCTAAAACTAAAAAGGCAGACTCAAAACAATGAGACTGCCTTTTTATAATTATTTATTCGTTTTGCCGAAAATCTATTTTTCGAAGCATTTGTTATCAAAAAACTTAACCGGTTCGCTGCAGTTTTCACCGTCAACAGTCCATGTATTTCCCGATTGCAGCAATTCATCCATACAGCTTACTCTACGTTTTGACTGAACAGTTTCGATCTGTTTTTTCATTTCCTGATCATAAACAGGAGCTTCAACGCTGCGGACAACGCCCATAGCCACCGGAAATTCAGGAAGAGCCATGTTAATTAAGGCAACCTGTAATCCGAGGTTGTCTTCTTCCGGATGGTGTACCAAAATATCGTTGCGGGTAATGCCGTTTTCGCCGATTTTCACCACTTTCAGGTGTCCGTTTTCCAGAATCAAACCTTTATCTTCCTGCTCACCAAAAATCATTGGCTGACCTTTTTTTAGGAACAGCTGCCGTTCGGCACGGAATTTAGGATCAGCAACGTAATCATGGATTCCATCGTTGAAAATCACGCAGTTTTGCAGTACTTCAACAACCGAAGTTCCTTTGTGTTGAGCCGCATCGGCCAAAACTTCCTGCGTGTGTTTTACATTGCTGTCGAGCGCACGTGCAAAGAAAGTTCCGCGTGAGCCCAGTACCAATTGTCCGGGAACAAACGCATCTTCAATAGTCCCAAACGGCGAAGTTTTAGTGATAAAACCTCTGTCGGTTGTTGGCGAATACTGGCCTTTGGTTAAACCGTATATTTTGTTGTTGAAAAGAATCAGGTTAAGGTCGATGTTACGACGAACCAGGTGAATAAAATGGTTTCCGCCGATGGCCAATGAATCGCCGTCGCCGGTAATTACCCAAACAGTCAATGCCGGATTCGCCGATTTAACTCCTGAGGCAATAGCAGCAGCACGTCCGTGGATGGTGTGGAATCCATAGGTACTCATGTAATAAGGAAACCTCGATGAACAGCCAATTCCGGAGATCACGGCAAAATCTTTGTGGGCAATATCCATGTCGGCCATGGTCTTCTGAACCGCATTCATAATGGCATAATCGCCACAACCTGGGCACCAGCGAACTTCGGCAGCGCTTTTAAAATCTTTGGCAGTATAATTAAATTTTGTCATGATTAAGCCTCCAGTATTTTTTCAAAGTTTTCAACTAATTCGTGCACCGAGAATGGTAATCCTTTCATTTTATTTACCTGGTAGTAGTGAAGTCCCGGTACTTTATCGCGCAAATAGCTGGCAAATTGTCCCAGATTTAATTCGCAAACCACGATCTTTTTGAATTTGCTGAAAACTTCAGCCGTATTTTTGGGTAATGGTTTAATGTAATTGAAATGCGCCAGACTAACTTTCTTTCCGGCATCCTGCATGGCGCGTACCGAACTGATCATGTGACCATAAGTTCCTCCCCAGCCAACAACCAGCAAATCGCCTTCCGATTCGCCAACCACTTCCAGCTCTGGAATCATATCGGCCACTTTCTCTACTTTAGCAGCCCTGATTTCGGTATTAATGTGGTGGTTTTCCGGATCGTGACTAACGGCACCGGCAGCATTCTTTTCCAATCCGCCAATGCGGTGCTCGTAACCTTCCATTCCGGGTACCGCCCACTCTCTGGCCAGTGTTTCCGGATCGCGGAGATATGGTTTAAATAATTCAGGATTGGTTGCTTTACGTGGTGTAATCGGTGGCAACTCGTCCATTGTCGGAACCCGCCATGGTTCGCTTCCGTTACCCAAAAATCCATCAGTTAAAAGCACCACCGGAACCATTCGTTCCAAAGCAATTTTTGCTGAAAGGTAGGCGTAGTAGAAGCAATCGGATGGTGTGCTTGCTGCGATAACAACAAGTGGACTTTCGCCGTTGCGTCCGTATAGTGTTTGTAATAAATCAGATTGTTCTGTTTTTGTTGGCAAACCTGTTGATGGTCCGCCGCGCTGCACATTAACTACCACAATGGGCAATTCGGCCATTACTGAAAGTCCGAGGGCTTCCGATTTCAAGGCGAATCCTGGACCTGAAGTTGACGTTACAGCCAAATGGCCTGCAAATGCAGCTCCAATAGTGGTGCAAATTCCGGCGATTTCGTCTTCTGCCTGAAATGATTTTACGCCCAGATCTTTCCGTTCTGCCAAAGCCTGTAAAACGTCGGTTGCAGGTGTAATCGGGTAGGAGCCGATAAACAGTTCCAGACCGGCTTTTTCGGCAGCAGCTATAAATCCCCAAGCTGTTGCATTATTTCCATTGATGTTTCGGTAAAGTCCCTTTTCAATTGGCGCCGGATGAACAATGTATTGAGGAGTGGCCTGCTGAATATTCATTCCGTAGTTGTACCCATCGTGCAATACTTTTAGATTCGCTTCAGCAATCACCGGCTTTTTGCCAAATTTTTTCTGAATAAAACCTTCAATGTAATCCAGCGGGCGATCGAACATCCAGCAAATCAAACCCAGTGCAAACATGTTTTTACACCGCAAAACACTTTTGTTGTCAAGTTCCAGATCCTTCAGACTTTCCTTAGTCATGCTGGTAATAGGAACAGGAATCTGTATAAAATCTTCCAGTTTTAATTCAGCGAATGCATCGAACGTTTTATATTGTGCTTTCTCAAAATTCTTTTCGCTGAATGAGTCAACATCGAAAATAATTGAAGCTCCCGGATTTAAAAATGCGGCATTGGCTTTCAACGCAGCGGGATTCATAGCAACGAGCACATGAGCTAAATCTCCCGGAGTTGTAATTTTCTTTTTACCTAATTGTACCTGAAATCCTGAAACTCCGCCAACAGTTCCCTGTGGCGCCCTGATTTCCGACGGATAATCAGGAAAAGTTGAAATGTCATTTCCGAGAAGTGCCGAGGTATCCGAAAACAAGGTTCCCGTCAACTGCATTCCATCGCCCGAATCTCCGGAAAACCGAATGGCTACCTCTTCTAGTTCAATTACTTTAGCGTCTTTCATTTGATATATAATTTAAATATCGATCCTTCTGCTATAATTTATATTCATGCTGTGCCAAAACTATCAAATACAAATTCTTTGACCGGACAGAGCCTGTTACTCATTTTTTAGAAGCACCAAAAATAACCAATATTTAACAAGACCGACAGGATATTGCCAAATATTTACACTGACTTTTATACATATCTATATTTCTGCATTTTATCATACGTTACCTAAAATAGAAGGGGAAATCCACCTTTTTCTTTCTTCGGAGGTAAGTTGCCAACCTAATATTTTGGTTATAAATAAGAATTCAACTCAAGTTTAATAACTTTGTGTCCAAAATAAAAGGTTAGAATTAATGGCACTTATTAAAACACTTTTAGGTAAAACTCCTGAATTTGGAGATAACTGTTTCCTTGCTGAAACAGCTACTATTATTGGAGATGTGGTGATGGGAAATGATTGTAGTATCTGGTATGGCGCTGTTCTTCGTGGCGATGTTCATTACATTCGATTGGGCAACAATACCAATGTTCAGGATAATGCGGTTATACATGCCACCTATCAGAAATCACCAACCAATATTGGAAATAACGTTACCATTGCCCATGGTGCAATAGTGCATGGCTGTACCATTCACGATAATGTGATGATTGGAATGAATGCCGTGGTGTTAGACGATGCGATAATAGAAAGCAATAGTATTGTTGCGGCCGGATCGGTTGTGAGCAAAGGAACCATTGTTGAAAGTGGTACGGTTTACGCCGGAATTCCGGCAAAAAAGATAAAAGATATTGGCCCTGAATTGCTTGAAGGTGAAATAAAACGGATTGCCAAAGCTTACGGGATGTATTCAGGATGGTATAAATAAGTTCGAAATTCCAAATCTCAGGTTCCAAATTCAGTTTCGATCGTCCGATTCTGGTTAGAAATATTGAACCATACAGTACACATAGTATTATTTCCCTATGTAACCTATGTGCCAATTTGGTGAAAAAAAGCGGGAAACTCCTTCCGGAATCTCCCGCATTTATTTTATTGCTTCGATACTCTCCCTTTGATTTGTTTCGCTAATCAGGGAGCGGCTCTCCGGTTTCCGGTTTCCGGTCTTCGGTCTTCCGACTTCCGACTTTTACTGATAACTTACTTTCGCTTTTTCAACCGGTTTTTCGCCAGGTTTTAATGGGCAAATCCGGAAGCTATAGTTGTAAGCTTTTTCGCGTAAACGGTATTCATCATGTGTCCAGGCACCCCAACTGTCATCACCGCCAACTCCTTGTTGTTTGTAGTCGATGTTGATGGAAGTCAGATCGCGTGGTTTTACATCGCTGATGTGGCGACGAATCATCTTCAATCCAGCTTTACCGCGTCCGTCGGTGCGATCAGGAGATTCAAAATCTTCCATAATCTGGTGATGAGCGCTAACCGAAAGTAGTGGTAACCCAATAAATTGAAGTCCCAGGCCATCCTTGTTGGCAATGCTCATCCATCGAACATCTACTTTATTCCCATTTTCCTGTGGACGTACATAAGCGAAATATTGATCGGCAACGGTTCCGGAATACAGACCAACCAGTGCGCTTGTGAAGCGATCCTGATAAGATTCGTGAGGTCCGCGACCCAGCCAGCTAATTTGGTCGAATTCACGTGGCATAACCAGATTTACCCCAAAGCGGATAATTTCAGGAAGTTTTTCTTTTGCCATTTTGAAATCGTTTGTAACCAACACTTCACCATTTCCAAGGACTTTATATGTTGAAGAATAATTGGCAATCACCTCTTTTTTATCGTCATTCAGATCGAAACTGAAGGTAACAACTACGTCGGCTCCATCTTGTTTTACTGATGCTGATTTAACAGTTTCCTGTTCTCCGGCTTTTCTCCAAACACGGCTGCGTTTATCCAATTCGTTTCCAAAGTCATTATCAATCGGTGCACGCCAGAAATTAGGCACTGGTCCGGCCATAAGCATTTCTTTGCCATCCAATTGGTACGATTTCAGCGTAGCTTCCTCCTTGCTAAAATTCATTTTAAATCCGGTTCCTTCAACAATAATCATGTTTCCTTCTTCTTTTGAAGTCACAGCAGCCAGGTCTTTTTTCGATGCAGCCACCGCTTTTTTGCTGAAAGGTAACTGGAATTGTTCGTAAGCCAGTTTAGTGCCAGCGGTTAAAATACCTTTGGCATTTTTCAGTTTAGCCGAAATGTTCAGGAAATATTCGGTGGCAGGTTGTGCATCAACTTTCACATCTAACTGCACTTTTTTGCTGGTATTTGGAGCCAGGTCCAAATCTGCAATTTCTCCTGATTTCAATACCTGACCATCAGCAATTACTTCCCAGGTAAAGGTAAATTCAGAAAGATTCGTAAACGAATATTTGTTTTTGATTTCGATTTCGCCATTGTTTAGATTGACCGCTTTGAACCCAATGTGCTGATAAACTTTCCCAACTTCAATTAAACTTGGTTTGATGGTGCGGTCTGGACTGATGATTCCGTTACAACAAAAGTTTCCATCAGTTTTTAGTGTATCGCCACCCAAATCACCGCCATAAGCCCAAAATTTGGTTCCTGCTGAATCTTTTGTAAGGATGCCCTGATCAACCCAATCCCAAATGAATCCTCCTTGCAAAACCGGGTGTTTTTCGATCAAATCCCAGTAGTCCTGAAGGTTTCCGGTGCTGTTTCCCATAGAATGGGCATATTCGCATTGAATATAAGGTTTGGTTGGTTTGCCTTTGGCGTAGTCTTCCATGTTTTTCATACGGGCATACATCGGACAAACAATATCAGTATTTGCTCCGCCGTGTGCCTGTTCGTACTGAACCGGACGTGTTTCATCAACTGATTTCAGGTAAGCATAGGTAGCTTCGAAGTTAACCCCGTTTCCAGCTTCGTTGCCCAATGACCAAATGATAATGGAAGGTTGATTTTTATCGCGTTCAAACATGTTTTTGGTTCTGTAAAGGTGGGCGTCTTTCCAAACCGGATCTTTGGCCAGCGATTTTGGACCATATCCCATTCCATGCGATTCAACGTTGGCTTCATCAATCAGAAAAAGACCATATTGGTTACAGAGTTCATACCAGCGTTCGGGTTGCGGGTAATGCGAAGTACGAACAGCATTGATGTTGTGCGACTTCATCAGAAGGATATCTTTAAGCATGGTTGTTTCGTCAAGATAGTGCCCGGTAGTATCGTTGTGTTCGTGAATATTCACTCCTTTGCAGTAAATGGCAACACCATTCACCAGCAACTGGGCATTTTTAATTTCAACAGTGCGGAAACCGACATCCTGACGAAGAACTTCAATTACTTTCCCGGCTTCGTCTTTCAATGTGATCAGGAGTTGGTATAAATTTGGATTTTCGGCGGTCCAGGGCTTTGCTGAAGGCAGGTTTGCTGAAAGGTTGGTAATAACCGGTTGAGCAGCAGTCTGTACAGCCTGGCTCATTTCTGCAACTTTTGTTTCGCCATCCATCAAAACAGCTTCTAAAGTAACAGAAGGTGAAGTTGTAGCTGAGTTGACTACTTCCACAGCAAGTTTAAATTCGCCATCCTGATAATTATTTACCAATGCTGACGAAACGCGGTAATCGCGGATATGTTGCGGGTTGCGAGCCATCAGGAATACGTCTCGCGTGATACCACTCATACGCCAGAAATCCTGATCTTCCAGATAACTTCCGTCGCTCCAGCGGTAAACTTCAACCGCCAGTGAATTGTTGCCTTTTTTCAGATGTTTGGTAATATTGAATTCGGCAGGAGTTTTGCTGTCTTCGCTGTATCCAACCATTTGCTCGTTTACCCAAACATACATGGCCGAACTAACTGCACCAAGATGCAGGATAATGTCTTGTCCTTTCCAGTTTTCGGGAATGGTAAAGCTGCGTTTGTAGGAACCAACCGGATTGTAATGTTTTTGCATGGTTGGTGGAGTTGCTTCATGCGGGTACTGAACGTTGACGTAAATTGGCACATCAAAACCTTGCATTTCCCAGTTCCCGGGGACCTTTATTGAAGTCCAGTCGCTGGTATCGTAATCGTCTTTGAAGAAGTAGAATGGACGTACATAGGGTGTGTGCGATAAGTTAAATTGCCATGTTCCGTTCAGTGATTGAATGAATGGTGATTGCCAGATATTGCTTTGCAGAGCTTGTTCCTCGTTAGCAAATGGGATAAAGTAAGCACGGGGCGCTTCCCGGTTAATTTCTGATACGGCTGGATTTTCCCAGTCGTGTGGAGTTTTTTCTTCGAACGGTACATTTTTGTACTTGCTTTTGCACGAACTGGACGCGAAGGTCGCAACAAAAGCCATTAATAATAAATACTTCATAAGATATTGATTTAAGTTAGCAATTTACACTAAAAAAATGCCCACTGGTAGGAACTGGTAGGCATGCAAAATTGAGAATTTTTCTTTGCATCGGCAAATATTCTTATTCAATTTCTGCGAAAGAATAGTTTAAGGTTAACCAAACTTTAACGAATTTTCAGAATAGCCATCAAAAATGTTGTTTTATGGGTAAGCACAAAAGTTTGTTATTTTTGTCGCCTTAAAATCTGAAAATATGAGACTTGAAATATATCCAAATGCAAAAGCTTTAATTTTTGACTTGGACGGTACATTATCTGATTCGCTTCCGGTGCATATTGCCAGCTGGAATGCTGTATGCGAAAAATTGGGTTGTACGTTTGACGAACGTATTCTGGTTGAAATGACCGGGGCGCCTACACTAAGTTTTGCTGAACGAATCAAGAGGGAACAAAATCTGGAGATTGCTGCTGAAGAACTGGTGGAAATGAAACAGCAGGAATTTTGGAAAAATATCAATCAGATTAAACCGCACGCTGCCGTGATTGACTTAATGAAAAGTGCTCACGGAAAAATTCCAATGGCGGTTGGAACTGGTGCCAGCCGTACTAGTGCTATGCTTCAAATGAAAGAGTTGGGAATAGATGATTTATTTGATTTTATTGTGACTGCCGATGATGTGGATCGCCACAAACCAGAGCCTGATACTTTTTTGAAATGTGCTGAATTGATGGGTGTTGAGCCGAAATTTTGTCAGGTTTTTGAAGATGGTGAACTTGGTATGCAAGCTGCTCAAACTGCCGGAATGCTTTTGACAGATGTTCGTCCGTTTGTGACTGATCCATTTGCTGAAAGCGAAAATAATTAGTCATGGCTTGTCATTCATAGTCGTCAAGAGGTAATTGAGCCGTTGTTGAATTATTGATTCGGAGCTTTCCTCTTGAAATGACATTTAAATATCTTGAATTTTAGAGTATGAGCTCATTCTTTACAGCTTTTCAATCCATCGGCCCACTTTTTCTGGTCATTTTTGTTGGCATGGTCATCAGCCGGAATAAATCGGTTAACGATCAGTGGCTCGAAGTATTGAATAATTATGCCTTATGGATTGGTTTCCCTGCCTTAATTCTGGTTGCCTTGTCGCGCCTGCAATGGGATATGAATTTGTATGGCAGTTTAATGGGTTGGAACTCGTTACGGATTGTGTTTTCTATGTTGATGGTTTTTCCGGTTTCAGCTCTTTTTAGATTGCAGAACAGCACCCGGCGAACTCTTTTTCTGGCTGTTTCCTATGGCAATGTGGCTTATTTAGGCATCCCGGTTTTGCGAAGTGCCTATGGCGATCAAATCCTCCCTCAGGCTACAATGATTTCTTCGGTTTACATTTTCTGGATGTTTACATTGGGAATTTTTCTGGTCGAATATTTTGGCGATCACAAAGTTCATTTCAGGGAATTAGTACTTCGATTGGTCACAAATCCATTGTTGATTGCTGTTTTTATCGGTCTTTTTATCACAATCAATCATTTGCAATTGCCCAAAGTTGTGGTGGCCGGACTTGACATTTTTGCGAACTCGGTAACTGCAATTGTTTTGTTTTCACTCGGTATATTTATGGGAAAACAGCCCATCGGAAAGCTCCGCGATTGGCTGCCAGTATTGGCTTTCAGTTTTGTGATCCTATTTGTTCTACCTTTTCTGTTTATGCTTGTTTTGAAGCCATATACCGATTTCGAAATAAGCAAAGCCTGGATTTTGGAAGCTGCCATGCCAATGGGTTTAACAGCCTATGCACTTTGCCTGAAGTATAAATTAAATACGGGATTTGCTTCAAGGGCAGTAGTTGCCAGTACTTTGCTGGCTTTATTAAGTCTGCCTTTCTGGTTAGTTTTCCTGAAGTAAGAATTGCCTGAATTCCTTTTCAATTTCAAATTTGCTGATTTCCTTTCCGATAAATACCAAAACATTTTCAATTGGCTCGTATGGATTTACAACAGATCCTTCGGTAATAGAAGTTGTCCCACCAACCGACTGAACAATACCCAACAATGGATTATTGTCCCAATTAACAATTCCCTTAATCCGGTATATCTTTTTTCTGTGTAACGAAGCAAAATACTTAAACCAATTGCGAAATCTGGTTTCATTGATAAAACCGCCAAACCGAATAGTGAAACTGTGAAACTCAGTAACTTCAGGTTCGCTATAGAATGGCTTCTTGATTTTTCTCAAAAACTCATCCTGAAGGTTTGGGTGAAGTAAGTAAAACTGTGAATCATCAATCCTTGAATGATTTGTTTCAATGAGTGAAGCCGTATTGTTCAACGCTAGTATTGTTTTCCTGATAAGCGGGAGCTTTTTTGTATCGGTATTGTTGATTTTGTTTAAAACAATCATGTCGCTCAGTATGATTTGTTTTTTCTGTTCAGTTTGCAAAGGTTGATCCAGAAAATTCATTCCATCGACAAGGCAGATCGTGCCACTTAATTCAAATAAGCGCATTAAATCCGGATCCCTGAAAAACGGTTCGATAATCGGTCCGGGGTCAGCCACCCCCGTGGTTTCAATAATTAACTGCTCCAAATGGTCATGCTTTTTAACGAGTTCCTGAAGTGCAAGGGAAAACTCATTGAAAATGGAACAGCAGATACAGCCATTGTTCAGCTCTAAAATACTCTCAGGCCGATAATTGGCAATAAGCCACGAGTCAATTGAACGTTCACCGAATTCATTTTCAATGATTCCGATTTTTACCCCTCTGTTCTTGGCTAAAAGATGATTGATAAGGCATGTTTTACCTGCTCCTAGGAAGCCGGTGACAATTATTACTGGTATTTTGGGTTTTACTGGCAAAATAAATGCTGGTTAAAAATTAAACTTAGTGCTCATGCATTTGGTTTATTCACTAAAGTTAGGTCATTTCTTATATATTTTCATTTCAGCTTTCTATGTTTTTTACTTTCCCTGATGTTTTATTAAACAGTTAAAAAGGCAAATTTCATTAGAAAATGATGATGTAATTATTAATTGAATTACTTAACTTATAGCACATTGAAACTACAGTGTTCATTATGCGTTAAAAAAAGGCTTTTAATAAACTAAAAATTAAAACTATGAACAGGTTAATGATTGTTTTTGTTTTGCTTCTGGGAGTCGCTGCCTGTCAGCCTGCCCTTAAAAAAGCTCCACCAATTGCCATGGAAGACTTCTTCCGGAATCCGGAAAAAACAGCATTTCGCTTATCACCCAACGGGGAGTATTTTTCCTATCTCGCTCCCTATGAAAAACGACTGAATATTTTTGTGCAAAAAATTGGCGCCGATTCAGCCGTTCGAATTACCTCAGAAACTGCCCGTGATATTTCGGGCTATCTCTGGAAAGGAAATAACCGGATATTATTTCTTAAAGATACCGGTGGTGATGAAAATTTCCAGTTGTACGGTGTTAATATTGATGGAACAGAATTAAAAGGGCTGACTATATTTGATAAAGTACGCACCGAGTTGATTGATGATCTGAAAGATGTTGAAGGTGAAATTATTGTTGGTTTGAATAAGCGTAACCCACAGGTTTTCGATCCTTTCCGTTTGAATGTTCTGAGCGGAGAAATGACTCAGTTGGCCGAGAATCCCGGAAATATTGTAGGCTGGATGACCGACCATGATGGCAAACTTCGCCTTGCCTTTGTTTCTGATGGAGTGAATCAAACAATGCTTTACAGGGAAACCGAACAAGCTCAATTTCGGGCGGTGCTGACTACCAATTTCAAAGAGTCTGTTTCGCCATATCTGTTTACATTCGATAATAAAATGCTGTATGCCGGTTCAAATCTTGGTCGCGACAAATCAGCTTTGGTGTTATTTGATCCGGCTGAAGGAAAAGAAAGGGAGGTGCTTTTTGAAACACAGGACGCAGATATTGATGGGGTTGATTACTCCATTAAGGATAAAAAATTACTTTCGGTATCTTGGACGACTGATCTGGAAAAAGAACATTTCTTTGATGCTGATGCAGAGGCCATGAAGAAAAAACTTCAGGAAAAATTACCTGGATACCAAATTTCAATTGGAAGCAATAACAAGGCCGAAGATAAATTTATGATTCGTACTTACAGCGATAAAAGTCGGGGGGCTTATTATTTCTTCGATAAAACTTCGGGTGAACTAACCAAATTGGCCGATTTATCTCCATGGCTCAACGAATCTGATTTGTGCGACATGAAGCCGATTTCGTACCAGTCTCGCGATGGTTTGACTATTCCGGGTTATTTGACTTTGCCCAAAGGTTATGAGGCTAAAAATCTGCCAGTTGTTATCAATCCACACGGAGGTCCATGGGCTCGCGATTATTGGGGTTTTAATCCTGAAATTCAATTTTTGGCAAACAATGGGTATGCTGTCTTGCAGATGAATTTCCGTGGATCGACTGGTTTTGGACGGAAATTCTGGGAATCATCCTTCAAGCAGTGGGGACGAACCATGCAGGACGATATTTCTGATGGGGTAAAATGGTTGGTCGATCAGGGGATTGCTGACCCCAAACGTGTTGCCATTTATGGCGGAAGTTATGGCGGTTATGCTACTTTAGCCGGGGTTACACTTACTCCCGAATTGTATGCAGCCGGAGTGGATTACGTGGGTGTTTCGAACATGTTCACCTTTATGAATACCATCCCTCCATATTGGGAACCAATGCGCGATATGTTTTACGAAATGGTTGGTAATCCGAAAGCTGACAGTCTGATGTTGGCAGAAGTTTCGCCTGTGTTTCTGGTCGATAAAATTAAAGCACCGTTATTTGTGGCTCAAGGTAAAAATGATCCGCGTGTAAATATTGACGAATCTGATCAGATTGTAAAAGCTTTAAAAGACAAAGGCATTGCAGTGGAATACATGGTGAAAGACAATGAAGGGCATGGTTTCCATAACGAAGAAAACCGTTTCGACTTTTACCGTTCAATGTTGACATTTCTGGATAAACATTTGAAGACGCAGGAAAAATAAAATTGAAAGGATCAATTGAAGTCAGGGCCTCACTATAAGTGAAGTCCTTACTTTTTTATTTTTTTCAGAAAATAAATTTTTTATTTTGAAATTAAAATATTAAGTCTATTTTTGTGGAGTGATTAGTCAATCTTTAATTTGATGGATAAACAGGAACAAATATTAAAAGCTGCACTGAAACTCTTTGTTGAATTTGGTTTTCATGGAACTCCAACGAGCAGGATTGCACAGGAAGCCGGTGTTTCAAACGGAACACTGTTTCATTATTATAAAACCAAAGACGAATTGGTTGTAGCTTTGTATATCTATATAAAGAGCAATCTTGCAGCCTGTATGAGTGGCAACCGGCCTGCCGGTGAAACAATAAAAGCAACTTTTAAACGAGAGTTTATTGCAACTTTATACTGGGCGAAAGAAAATCCTATGGAGTTTAGGTTTACTCAACAATTCCTTTCATCTCCTTATTTGTCAATGATATCAATCGATGAGATAAAGAAACAAACCAAACATTTTTTTGATTTGATGCAGGAAGCAATTGATGCCCGTGTTTTAAAACCACTTCCTTTGGATTTGCTGTTTACTTTATTGAGCAGTCATATTTCGGGTATAAACCAGTATTTAATTACTTCGAATTTAGATGCAGCCAAAGAACAGGAATTGATTCAAACATCATTTGACTTGGTTTGGGACATGATAACTTAAATTTTTTTACCATTTTAATAGAGCGATTAGTCAATCAATATAAACAATTAAACAAGTTCAGAAAACATGAAAAAAGTAGTATTAATCACCGGTGCATCAGCAGGGATTGGGAAAGAGACCGCAAAGCTTCTGGCTGAAAATGGTTTTATAGTTTATGGCGCTGCACGCCGGCTCGATAAAATGGAGGAGTTAAAAAGTGTTGGTGTTCGTTTGCTTGAAATGGATGTAACCGACGAAGACAGCATGGTTAAAGGTGTGCAGCAAATTCTTCAAGACGAAAATCGGATTGATGTTTTAGTTAATAATGCCGGGTATGGTTCTTACGGCGCTTTGGAAGATGTGCCATTGTCAGAAGCCAGATATCAGTTCGAGGTCAATATATTTGGACTTGCCAGATTGTGCCAATTGGTGCTACCAACTATGCGTGCTCAACGTTTCGGAAAGATCATCAATATATCTTCCATCGGTGGTAGTTTTGGCGAACCACACGGAGCATGGTATCATGCTACCAAATTTGCAGTTGAAGGTTTGAGCGACAGTCTGAGAATGGAGTTGAAACAATTCGGCATTGATGTGGTTGTTATCAAACCCGGAGCCATTATTACGGAATGGAATACCATTGCACGTGAAAATTTGGAGAAAGTTTCAGGGAAAACAGTTTACAAAGATTTGGCATTGAAGCACGTCAAAATGATGGAACGTGCTGATGGTCGGATGGGATCGAAGCCTATTGTTATTGCCCGTGCAATTAAAAAAGCAATTGATTCGAAAAACCCTAAAACGCGCTATTCTGTTGGAGGCGGTGCTAAAATGATACTGTTTATGAGAAGAATCCTTTCGGATAGAATGTTTGACCGGATGCTGTTAAGTATGATGAAGTAGTTTTAACCAGAATTTATTTACAATGAGCAAACTAAAAGTTATTCTTACCGGCGCCACCGGAATGATTGGCGAAGGCGTTCTTTACGAATGCCTGCATCACCCCGAGGTGGAAAAGGTTTTGGTGATAAGCCGAACTTCATGTGGATACTCGAATCCAAAACTTACAGAAATCATTCACAGCGATTTTTCCGACATTTCCTCGCTGAGCGATCGGCTAATAGGCTACAATGCCTGTTATTTCTGCCTTGGCGTTACTGCGTTGGGCAAATCCGAGGTCGACTATACGCGCTTAACTTATACCCTGACATTAAATTTCGCCGCAACACTTGCGACTCTAAATCCTGACATGGTTTTCTGCTATATATCTGGAGCCGGAACCGACAGCAGCGAAAAAGGAAGAACCATGTGGGCGAGGGTGAAGGGTAAAACCGAAAATGATCTAATGAGATTGCCATTCAGGAAGGTTTACAATTTTCGTCCGGGAGGAATTGAACCATTTTTGCCACTGAAACCGACTCAAACGTATTATAAAACCTACAAATACCTGAAGGTCTTGTTTTCGCTTATGAAAGTAATTGCACCAGGACTTGTGATTACCCTGAAGGATTTGGCAGCGGCTATGATTAATGCTTCTTTATTTGGCGATCCAACAAACATTCTGGAAGTGAAAGACATGAAGGCTCTGGCAAAAGCGAAACTGTAAAATGAAAAAACTGATGTATATTTTAATATTTATTCTGCTTACGGTAACAGTAACCATTGTTATCATTATAAATCAGGCCAGTTTTGGCAAACATGCTGCCGGAGATCGGCTCAGCAGGATTCAAAAATCACCAAATTTTAAGGATGGGCAATTTCAAAACCTGAGCTTTACACCCACATTTGCTGAAGATGTATCGAAATGGGAAATGATCAGGGATGGCATTTTCAAAATTAGTAAACGTAAAGCTCCAGCAACAGCTTTACCTTCAGTAAAAACTAATCTGCTCAATCTCGATCCTCAAAAGAATTTGCTGGTTTGGTTCGGGCATTCGTCGTATTTTATGCAAATTGATGGCAAACGAATTCTGGTTGACCCTGTTTTCAGCGGAAGCGCATCTCCCTTTTCGTTTATGGTAAAAAGCTTCAAAGGCAGTGATGTTTATGTGCCTGAAGACTTCCTTGAAATCGACTACCTTTTCATTACGCACGATCATTGGGATCATTTGGATTACAAAACTGTACTGAAACTGAAGTCGAAAGTTGGTAAAATAATTACCGGATTGGGAACTGGTGAACATTTGGAACATTGGGGATTCGATCCGGCCAAAATCATCGAAAAGGACTGGAATGAGTCAGCCGAACTTGATACCGGATTTCAGATAACTGCTACTTCTGGAAGACATTTCTCCGGAAGAACATTCAAGCGTAACCAGTCCATTTGGTGCTCGTTTGTGCTGAAGACACCTACAAAAAAGATTTTCATTGGTGGTGATTCTGGTTACGATACGCATTTTGCGAAGATCGGCATTGATCATGGCCCGTTCGATCTGGCTTTGCTGGAATGTGGACAATACAACAAGTCGTGGAAATACATTCACATGATGCCAGAGCAAACTGTTCAGGCAGCTATCGATTTGAAAGCAAAAATATTGATGCCTGTTCATTGGGGCAAGTTTGCACTTGCGCTTCATGCCTGGGACGAATCGATTGAACGTGTCACCAAAGAGGCGTACCGCTTAAATGTTCCGATCATTCATCCTATGATTGGAGAAGTAGTGGATTTGGATGATTCCGGAGTTCAACACGAATGGTGGAAAGGAATAAATTGATAAATTTGGCTTATTAAAGCTTTAATCGTTTAATGAAACTTTCAGACATAACAATTCGCTTGATCCAGCCCTTAGATAATCCAAGTCTGGCCGTGATCGTTAGAAATACACTGACCGAATTTGGAGCAAATGTTCCGGGTACAGTTTATTTCGATCCGACAACTGATGCCCTTTTCGAGTTATTTCAAACGCCAAAGTCGGTATACTTTGTTGCCGAGACAAAAGGTGGGTTATTGGGTGGTGGCGGAATCTTTCCAACCGAAGGACTGCCTGAAGATACCTGCGAGTTGGTTAAAATGTATCTTCTGCCCGAAGCTCGCGGAATTGGGTTGGGTCGTACTTTGATTGGAAAATGTTTGGAGAGGGCAATAGAAAATGGTTTTAGGCAGGTTTACCTCGAAACTTTGCCCGAATTAAAGCTGGCCCTTCAGTCGTACGAAAAATTTGGATTTGAATTTCTTAAGGCTCCGATGGGAAACTCCAAACACTTTGGCTGTGGATTGTGGATGCTGAAAAAGCTAGACTGAGTAGCTGAAAAACACTAACTTTTGTGGGCAAAAAATAATTTTGGAATTGGTTTCGTTTTCTTAAATTTAGTAAAAATAAACCAATCCTCTTTCCGATGTTCAAGTATATCATTTTGCTCGTCATTGCATCTTCCCTCTGTTATAGGCTTCATGCCGAAAAGATTTTGTTCGAAAAGGTTCAGATTACAGGTATCGAAAATCCGGTTTCATTTGCATTAAGCCTCGACGGCTTAAAATTGATTATTCTCGACCGGCCTTCAAAAGGTTTACCCACAGTAAAACAAGCTTCGCGACTGAAAAAGGAAACAGCCTGGAGTGCTGCCATTGTTATTCCGGCTTTAAATAAATTCATCGATAAAACTACCATTATTGACGGGCTGTTCATCAGTCACGATGGATCGAAACTTTTCTTTGCTGCAAATTTTCCCGGATCACGAGGTGGAATGGATATCTATTACTGCACTTTGAAAAACGGAATTTGGTCAGAGCCTCAGAATCTCGGGACGCCGATCAATACTGAAATAGACGAAAATTATCCATCACTTTCAGGAAACAACCGTAATTTTTACTTTACCCGGAAAATAGTATTAAAGAAGCTGGAAGATTTTTCCTGCGGTGAAATTCTTATGAGTGTGCTCGATAGTACTTCATCGATTTGGCTTAAACCTGAAAAGCTGAATACTGAAATAAATGCCGGGGGCATTTCATGTGCAAAAATTCTTGACGATAACAACACTCTTTTTTATTCGCGTCTGAACGATGACAAATACAAATGGGACATTTTTTGGGCAAAACATTTTGGAGAAGAGCATTGGTATCTGCCAATCCGTATCGATACTATTTGCAGCAAAGAGAGTGAGACTTGCCCGGTTTTTTGTAAGCCTGAAGGAAAACTATATTTTATAATCAACGAAGGTTCCGACATAAAGCCCAATGGAACTATTTACAAAGCAACTATCGATCCCAAATTTACACCCGACAAAACGATCAAAGTAAATGGAACAGTTTGGGATACTTACAACAAAAAGCCAATAAAAGCTCATATTCTCATAACCGACCCGGTTTATGGTAAAATCCGCAATTATCAGCAGTCAGATTCGATAAGCGGTAAATGGGAGGCTCTGCTAAATACAAGTAACAGCTATGTTTTTCATGTCTGGCGATACCGCTACTCACATCAGTACGAACTTTTACCAGTTGAGAAAAGTGAATCGGATAGAACCATCGATTTTAAGATTTTTCCTGTCTCAAAAGTTACAATCAATGTTTACGATCAGGAATCGCTAAGCCCTTTGGAAGCAAGTATTTCCGCTTCCGATAAAAACCAAACGGCAATTGCTATTGATCCTCAAAATTTAGGGGCTGGTCAGAAGCAGTTTCAACTTCCATTGGGTAGGGACTTTACGGTTAAAACTGATTTAAAAGACTTTTATCCAAACATGCTTAATCTGGGACTTTCCACTATAGTTCTTTTTGATCACTTTGTTCGCGATATTGAAATGAAACCTGTGCTTCGTAAAATCGAATTCTATGTAACCAGCAGTGAAAATGATTCGGCCATTGTAGCCAATATCGATATGACTGAGCAGCAAAAAGGAACTCATTTCACTCCGGAACAAGTAGCTGGACAAGCCGGGTTATCGTCGATTACTGTGCGCGAAGGAACAAAGTATGGGATCGATGTTCGTGGCCCCAAAGGATTTGCATTTAAGCATACAGAATTGGATCTCGATCAGGATCGCGACATAAAGCGAGTCAGCATCCAGCTGACCAAGCTGAATAGGAAAGTAGCCATTAAACTGAATAATATAAATTTCGAATTTAACTCAGCCGACCTTATCGAATCTTCTTATGAAGAGCTTAACCGGCTGATTCAGCTCATGAAGGATAATTCCGATATTAAAGTGGAAATACTTGCCCATACTGACGACTTGGGTACCGATGAATACAACATTAAACTGTCTGATAAAAGAGCTCGTTCTGTACTCCAATATCTGGTTTACAAGGGTATTCCCGAAGAACGACTTATCTCGAACGGCTATGGCGAAACTATTCCGCTTGTTCCCAATACTTCTGATGAAAATAGGGCACTCAACCGACGTGTTGAGATGAAAATTATTGGCTTTGTGACAGAAACCGTTAACCCTGAAAGCAAAGAAGAGTAACCTTTAAACAACTTTACCATGCGCTATATTTTTACCTTGTTAGTTATATGTTTTTTCAGTTTTAACTCTTTTGCTCAAACTGATTTCAAAGATTTATTTGAATCGATGAAAAATAATGACCGATTCAGTAATGTGCTGCATCTTCGCTATTATCAAAAGGAAAAACCCGAACATGCCATTGCGTATTACCTTTTGGGCGATGCCTTCGATAAATATATGCGTGAAACAGATCCGCTTAAATATTTTTTCAACCTCAACAACTATTACCAACAGGCAAATACATGTTACGGACTTGCCAAAGGAAAGCTCGACGAAAAGCAGGCAAGAGCAGATCGGGAATATTTTGGCGATATTAAAATTTTGGATGGTGACCGAAAGGTTGATTATGAAGATATCAGTTTTGAAATCGAAAAACGACTCAACGCGCTGGAGGAATACTACCAAAATGCATCAAAAGTGAACGATTTTTATGTCCGGTTTGTCAACAAGTACAACGAATGTCTTTTCGGATTCCGAAATATACTTAGCTATTATCCATATTACAAAGATTTGTGTCTGCTTGCCAATCCGGCACAGATCAAGAGTATTGAGAAAATAGGGGCCAATTTTGAGGAATCGCTCTCGTATTTTAATTCATACACCGCGGCGTGTAAAACATTGCCCTATTTTTCAAAAATCCCAGTTTCTAAACTGAAACCAATTATTACTTATCGCCTCGAAGGGCTTGTTGAATCGGATTATTCGGCACCGCTGGTGGAGTTGTGGGATTACAAGTCATGGGCAAATGATTTTGTAAATGTGATTGATAAAGACATAAAAACAATAAGAAAAGAGCTCCTTTCTACTGATACAAAGCTCGATGCACAAATCAAAAAACTTCAGGAAAATGAATTTTACAGCGATGAACTGAATGTATTTAAAGCCGACGAGCGTTTTAAATTTCTGATCGGAAAGTACGATTACAACTCGCTTAGCAACAAGTTACTCAACTACAAAGAGGCAAAAATCGATTTCCTGAAATTTTCAAGAAGTAAGATCAACGATCCGATGGATACAACGGATACTTATCTGATCAACCGCTTGACTTTTTGTAAAGACCTGGCTCTGAAGTTAAACGCTTTGAATACTGAAGCCAGCGACTTGGGAAAGTCAGTAACCATAGCCGGTGTTGAGAAATACAATGACTTTTATGAAACCCGTTATCAAGGAATGGACAGGTTTATCCGTTGGTGCAATGCAGAGCGCTTTAATAACACGAAAACGTTCAATAAAAACCTGAAAAATCTGGATTTGTTTCTGAAACGGGAAGAAGAGAAATACGATTACAAAGGAATTGATGTAGTATATTCAACTAAGAAATTGGCTCTTGGAGTTCAGCATCCGAATGATGTTTTGAAGCCAGACCAGTTGATTACACAAAAGTTCTTCCCTTTTGCCAAAAGCACTTATTACCTTTCTGGCATCGAGGGTGCAAAAGATTCGCTTGCTCATCCTTTTATAGCTCAGGCAGACACCAGCAGAACTGTGCGATGGTTTGTTTCTCCTCATTTTCAAAAGGAAAAGGATGAAAAGTCGTCGGTTGTGGTTTCGGAAATGAAATTACTCGACGACAGCACACTCTTAATTCTTTTTCACAAGCAGCACAAAAGCCCAACAGGTAATAAATTCCAGAATTTTGTAGCAAAGTACGACTGGAAAGGGAAGGAGCTTTCGAGAATGTTGATCGATACGCTTGGGGTACCACAATTTTTTTATTACGATGATATTTCGGATGAATACTTTTTAGCCACCAGACAAGATTTAAATAAAGATACCAGCAATGGTATGGAGCAATTAAACTGTCATCTTCTGGCTGGTAATGGTGATGAAAAATGGACAAAACAATTCAGCATGAAAGGAAATTTGGTTGATGTCGTTTTGACCAATTCCAACTACTTTGTTTTTGTCAATGCCAGCAATTTTTCCGGTGGAACTGATTTTCAGTTCGACGGTAAAGGCGATACTTCAGCATTGGGAATATATATTAACCACGATGGATCAATAAAAGGACATCATCAATTTAACTGCGAAGGTGGATTAGTCCTTTCGTCAGTCCTGAAAGTTAACAGCAATAATCTCAGTCTAATCGGAAAATACAATCCAAAAATTAAGAATGAAAATGTTTTTCTGCTAATCAGTCCTGATGGAGAAATAGTATTCAAAAACAAAGAAGATATCCGAAATTCATTTAAACCCTGATATCCATCCGGGCAAAAGGCACTGCATCCATTCCAATAAATTCGCCTTTCTGGTATTTGAAATAACCAGTAATGGCAATCATAGCAGCGTTGTCGGTGGTAAATGCAAATTTCGGGATGTGCATTTTCCAATGGCGCTTGGCGGCTGTTTCGATTAAAGCGCTTCTTAACCCGGAATTGGCCGAAACTCCACCTGCTACAGTAATTTCATTAATGCCTGTTTCTTTGGCAGCCTTTATCAGTTTATCAAGAAGAATATCAATAATAGTCTTTTGCAACGAAGCGCACAGATCGGCTTTACGCTCTTCAATAAAATTTTCGTTCTCTTTCAGTTGGTCACGCAAGAAATAGAGAAAACTGGTTTTTAGTCCGCTGAAACTGTAATCGAAGTTTGGAATTCGGGGCTTCGAGAATTTAAAAGCATCCGGATTTCCTTCTTTGGCCAGTTTATCAACAAACGGCCCGCCAGGGTAGGGAAGTCCCATTACTTTGGCACATTTGTCAAATGCCTCACCCGCTGCGTCATCAATGGTTTGACCAATCACCTCCATATCGAGGTAATCTTTCACCAGAATAATTTGAGAGTTACCTCCTGAAACCAAAAGGCAAAGAGATGGAAATTTGGGTGGATCGTAGGGCGTATCGTATTCCTGAATAAAATGAGCCAAAACGTGCGCCTGAAGATGGTTGATTTCAATCATGGGAGCGCCTGTTGCGAGCGAGAACCCTTTCGCAAATGAAGTGCCAACGAGCAACGAACCTAGCAAGCCCGGTCCGCGGGTAAAAGCAATAGCAGTAATGTCCTCATTTTTTACACCCGCTTGTTTAATGGCCTGATCGACAACAGGAATAATATTTTGCTGATGAGCTCGGCTGGCTAATTCCGGAACTACGCCGCCATATGCTTCGTGTACCTTTTGCCCGGCAATGATGTTCGAGAGCAAAAAGCCGTTTTTTATCACCGAAGCCGAGGTGTCGTCGCATGATGATTCGATGCCTAAAATCAGTATATCTTTTTCTTTGTTCATTTATGTCAATAAAAAGGCTGCTTATTCGTTAATTTCATAGGCAGGCTGGTTTTTATCCGTGTATTTGTATTATTTTGCTTTAAAATTAGATCGACAAAAATATCAAAAAAACGCTCAAAATAGGATTGTCAATTCTGGGTACGGTTTTTATCCTACTCTTTTCGTTATACCTCATTCTTCAAAGTCCGGTAGTGCAGACCTATTTAACCAAAAAAATGGCCTCCTATCTGTCTGAAAAATATCATACAACCATCACTGTTAAAGGTGTTTCTATTGCTTTTTTTAATAAGGTAGTTCTCGAAGAAGTCCTTATCCGGGATCAGGTTCAAGACTCGCTTTTGTTTGTTAAGGAACTGGAGGCAAGTATCGATTCGTTCAGTGTAAAGAACAGATATTTTACTATCGATCAGCTTAAATTGAATCAGTCATTTCTTAAAATCGCTTCCGATTCGGCTGGAGTACCAAATTATAAATTTCTTTTAGATCAGCTTGTAACAAAGGATACGCTAAAGACAGACAGCCTGCATTTCGATTTTATTCTGAATAAGTTTGACCTGAATGATGCCAGGTTTACTTATTCTTATCGCGACAGTACCGGAAATCGTCGGATTTCGCTTAACGATATTTCTTTTGGAATGAAAGAACTTGCAATTGGTGATCAAAAAACAGCATTTCAGATTGATCATTTTCAGATGAATAATCAGAAAGATTTTCGGTTGCAAGATTTTTCAGCAAAAATGACTGTTACCCCTGATTCTATTTTGTTGAATCACATTCATATACAAACTTCAAATTCAGAGATTTCGGAAGCCAACATCACTGTAGATAAAAGCAAGATTGGGAAAAATCTTGATTTGAATAAATTGAAGATTGACCTTGAATTGAAAAAATCAACAGTCAGCCTGATTGACATTGCCCAGCTTGTTCCTTCACTGAAAGGCATGGATGAAAATATCGAGATTAGTGGATTGATTTCGGGTAAAATTGCCGATTTGAAAGGTAAAAATATTGAGCTCAGTCTTGGACAGAATACCCGTTTGGCATTCGATTTTTACTTGAATGGCCTTCCTGAAATTGAAAATACATACATGCACGTTGATCTGAAAAAATCATTTGCTGACTTAAATGATATTAAAAACGTCAAACTTCCTGATAATTTTCCGCTTCAGATGCTGGATATTCCGTCATCATTGCGTGAGGCCGGAATCATAGAATACAAAGGTAATTTTACCGGATTCCTGAGTGATTTTGTGGCTTACGGAACTTTTCGGTCTAAATGGGGCGTGCTGACAACTGACTTGTCGTTTGTACCCTCGGAAGGTGAAAAGCTGAAAATTAACGGGCGGCTGAAAACAGTAAATTTTCAATTGGGAAAGCTTGTGAAAACGGACTTACTCGATCGGATTACTTTTAATGGCGACATACAAGGCGTTCTGAATCCTCAGACTCATGATTTTCTGGCTAGTGTATCTGGTCAGATCGATAGTGTTAGGATTAATCAATATCAATACAAGAACATTGAATTAAGTGGCGATATTTTGAACAAGCGATTTGACGGGAGTTTAATTGTTGACGATCCAAACTTACGGTTCAGATTCGATGGACAGTTTGATTTGAACGTGCCTGTTCCGGTTTTTAATTTCAATATGCAGGTAGAAAAGGCCGACTTAAGAGCATTAAACCTGATTCATACGTTTAAACAATCAGAAATATCGTTTGCGTTAAATGCCAATTTTACAGGTAGCAATATCGATAATCTGGATGGCCTGATTCATTTTGCCAAAGGCAGTTACCAGAATGAAAACGGGCTTTTGTCGTTCGATAATTTTGATCTGAAAACGTTCAGTGAAAGTGAACCTGTTTTGCAGGTTCGATCCGACTTTTTGGATGCCGATATTCGTGGACAATACGAATTGCACAATCTGCATCATTCCATAAAAAAAATCATCGCCAACTATTTACCTTCAGCCGGGCTTCAGGTTTCTGATCAAAAGACAAATAATAATTTCGACTTCCGGTTCAACTTAAAAGACATTAATCGCTTTACTCAGGTCTTAATTCCTGAATTAAAGATGAATGCCGCGAAAATTGAAGGCCGGATCAGTTCTGCAAAAAACAGTTTCGTTTTAAACGGTGTTTTCCCCGAATTGCAGTATAAATCAACTGTGTTCCAGAAAATAACGATTAATGCTGATGGAAATTCGAAACTGAACATCCGGAACAAAGTTGATGAGATTGCGGTTGGAGAGGATTTTAAAGTGTATAATTTGTCTTTGATATCTGAGGCTGCCAGCGATGTGATGGACTCGAAGCTTTCATGGAATAACTTTGGTGCTGTTTCTTACAGCGGATCAGTTAACACAAGCACCCGGTTTTTTAAACAGGAAAAAAGTCCGCATATTGAAATTTCGGTCAAACCCACGAAGCTTTTTCTGGCCGATAGCTTATGGCAAATCAATTCGGCGCTGATTACCATTGATTCGACTTTAATCAAGTTCAACAAGCTTGGACTTACTAGCCGGAGTCAGTCGCTGATTGCTGATGGATCGATTGATAAAGACCAAAATAACAAGCTGAATCTTATCTTCAATCAGATTGATCTTAGTTCGCTGAATACCATTGTGCCCGGAAATTTAAAACTTAAAGGCGAATTAAATGGAAGTGTTTCGTTGTTCGACATTTATAAACAGACTTTATTTCTTTCTGATTTAAAAATCGACGGATTAAGTCTTTTAGGGCAGGCCTTGGGTAATGCTTCGGTTCAAAGTCGCTGGGACCGCGAGGCCAAAGAAATTAATGCAGAATTGGTCGTTGAGTCCAATCAGAAGAGGGCGCTTCATGCCTTCGGTATTTATAATCCCGACCGCGACAGTCTTTCTATCAATACCAATTTCGACCATTTCTCACTATTAATTCTTCAGCCACTTCTGGGAAGTAGTTTTGCCAATTTCCATGGCGATGCAACAGGTAAAGTTCATATTTATGGCTCTCCCAATTACATTCAGCATGATGGTGCGCTGAAAGCTGCCAATGCCGGTCTAATGCTTTCTGATTTGAGGGTCAACTATAACCTGAACGATTCAGTCAGATTTGTCCGCGATAAAATTGTTTTTCCTGATATTAAAATTCAGGATGATCTGGGAAATACAGGCGTATTTTACGGTTCCATACAACATCGTTCATTTTCGAAGATGATTTACGACCTTACTGTGAAATCAGACAAGATAATGGCTATTAATACTACAATTTCAGATAATGAGCAGTTCTACGGAAAGACTTTTGGTAGCGGAGTCGTCCGTATTACAGGCAAAGGTGCTACCGTTTTTATTGATGGTGTTGCTCGCACCGAAAAAGGAACCGAGATGAATATCTCACTTGAATATGAAGAAGATGCCCAGGAATACGATTTTTTGAGTTTTGTTTCGCATAGCTATCAGCCCAAATTTAAAGTGGTGAAACCCCCAGTTTCTGAATCGAACGTTCAGATGAAATTTGATATTGAGGTGACTCCTGAAGCCAAGGCACAGCTGATTTACAATTCCAAAATAGGCGATGTTATCCGCTCACAGGGATCAGGAAATTTGCAATTGGATATTGACAACAACTACAATGTTTCACTTTTTGGCGAATACACCGTTTCACAAGGAGACTACCTTTTTACCCTACAGAATGTGATCAACAAAAAGTTCGAAATTCAGCGTGGCGGAACCATTTCGTGGAACGGTGACCCGTATGACGCAATCCTTAACCTGAATGCGATTTACCGGTTGAAAGCCTCGTTGAAGGAGTTGTTTGCCAATACCATTGAAAATGCAGAATACAACCAGCGAATACCGGTACTGTGCAAAATCAACCTGACCAATAGTTTAAATAATCCGGATATCCGCTTTGATATTGAATTGCCCACAACAGAGGATCGCGTAAGAGATGAAGTAAAGCAGTATATCAGTTCGGAAGAAGATTTGAACAAGCAAATTTTATCACTTTTGGTGTTGGGTAAGTTTTATACACCAGAATATTTAAGAGGAACTTATTCCGGAGCCAGCAACAGTTTGGTGGGTTCAACCGCTTCAACGGCCAGTGAGTTGTTCTCGAATCAGTTTAGCAACTGGTTATCGCAAATCAGTAACGATTTTGATATTGGCTTTAATTATCGACCAGGCAATGAGATTACCAACAATGAAATTGAATTTGCGCTTAGTACGCAAATGTTCAATGATCGGGTAAGTATCAACGGAAATATTGGCAACAACGCATCGCAGCGAACCACTGCCAATAACAATAGTTTGGTAGGCGATGCCGATGTGAATGTGAAACTAACCAATAACGGAAAATTGCAGTTAAAAGCTTACAACCATTCCAACAATAACCTGATTTACGAAACATCGCCTTATACACAGGGAGTTGGTATTTCATACCGCGAAGACTTTAACGACTTTAATGAGTTGTGGCAGAAAATGCTTAAAATCTTCGGTAATCAAAAAAGAAAAGCGAAATCGAAAATTAAATCAGACCTCTAATTTTTGCAACAGGCTTATAATCTTGAAGATGTTGACCTTTTCCTGAATTTTAAATAATACTTAAATAAATTGTATTTTTGCCGGGCATACTATTTGTATGGAAGAATCGTTTTTAAATAAGTTTGACTCAAAACTAAATGCATATGTTGAATTTTATCTTATTACAGGCAAGTCAAAATTTAACCGAGGGCGCAAAAGCTGTCGGTAAGGCTGTTCAGCCTAGTGGAATTGAATTGGGATTCTTTGATATGGCCATTAAGGGCGGACCAATTATGATCCCTATTATCCTTTTGTCATTTATTGCGGTCTTTATCTTCTTCGATCGTTATTTTGCTATTCGTAAGGCTGGCAAACCAGCTCCACAACTTATGGAACGTATCCGGAAATATATTCTGGATGGGAAAGTTGAATCGGCTTTTGATTTATGCCGGAGTGAAAATTCGCCAACATCGCGAATGATTGAAAAAGGTATTTCACGTATCGGACGTCCAATGTCTGATGTTACAACTGCTATTGAAAATGTGGGTAACCTCGAAGTTTCAAAACTCGAAAAAGGACTTCCGGTTCTGGCCAGTGTTGCCGGAGGAGCTCCTATGCTGGGATTTTTGGGTACCGTAACCGGTATGATTTCTGCTTTTTACGATATGGCAAATGCAGGAAACAACATTAATATTGGTCTGCTGTCTTCGGGTATTTACCAGGCAATGGTAACTACTGTAGCCGGACTTATTGTGGGTATTGTAGCTTATTTTGCCTACAATATTCTGGTAGCCAATGTCGAGAAAGTTGTATTTAATATGGAAGCTGCGACCATCGAATTTATGGATATGTTAAACGAACCAGCTAAATAGAAAATCATGGCTTTGAAACGTCGAAATAAGGTGGAAGTGAGTTTTAGTATGGCTTCGATGACTGATATTGTTTTTCTATTGCTTTTATTTTTCATGATTACGTCAACCATGGTTGCGCCTAATGCCCTGAAATTATTGTTGCCGCAAAGCAATAATCAAACCGTTGCAAAGGCGATTACTACCATTTCAATTACCGCTGACCTGAAATTTTATGTCAATGATAATGGTGAGCAAAAAAGGGTCGCATTTTCCGAAATTGAGCCTTTTATAAAACGCATGATCAAGATCGATGAGGAAACGTATATTGCGCTTCATGCCGATAAAACTGTTCCTATTGAACAGGTTGTCAACGTAATGAATATTGCAAAACGCAATCAGGTCAAAATGATTCTGGCCACAGCTCCTGAAGAATAATGAATTACATACTGGAACATAAAAGGGGACTTATAGGTACCATTATTACGCACGTCGTAGTTTTGGCTCTTTTGTTGTTCTTTGGTTTTTTTACACCACTGCCCTTGCCTGGGGAAGAGGGTATTTTGGTAAATTTTGGGGATTCAGAAACAGGTTTTGGAATGGAAGAACCAGCACCCAGTGAATCTGCACCTTTAAAGGATCAGGAAGAGAAAAAGGTTGAAGCCAAAACGCCTCCGCCTCCACCCCAGAAAAAAGTGGTTACTCCAATCGAGAAAGAAGCCCTGATGACTCAGGATTTGGAGAAAACTGTTGCAATGGAAAGTGCAAAAAAGAAAAAGGCGATCGAAAAGGCTAAAGATCTCGAAAAAGAAAAGGTACAGAAGGAGATACGGGAACAGGAACGTTTGGAAAAACAACGTCAGAATGAGGCCGAGCGAATTCGTCAGGCCGAAATAGCCCGCGAGAAAAGAGAAGAAGAGCAGCGACTGGCACAAGCTGCTGCAGAACAACGCAAAGTTGGGGAAATTAATAGCCGTGCGAAGAATGCTTTTGGCGGAAACGGCAAAGGTACATCCGACTCAAAAAGCACTTCTCAGGGAGTTGCTTTTGGTGCTGGAAATCAGGGAAGTCCTCAGGGAACTGCCAATGCAGAAAAATATGGGCCAGGCGGTGGTGTGGGTAACGGTGTTTCATTTAGTCTTGATGGGCGAAGTGCTCAATCGCTTCCCAAACCTTATTATCCCGGAAACGAAGAGGGTGTTGTAGTTGTTCAGGTTACAGTAAATAAATCAGGACAGGTTACAAAGGCCGAAGCTGGCGTTCGAGGCTCAAATACTGCTGATCCGGAATTAATTGCCTCAGCTAAAAAAGCCGCACTTCAGGCTAAATTTAATGTCGACGACAATGCTCCTGCATTCCAGACAGGAACCATTACTTACCGGTTTGTACTTGATTAGTCTCCTGCCGATTAAAGTTTCAATCTTTGTTTATAGTATTGATTGGAAAAGCTTTTTTGCATGAATTTATAGCTATCAGCTGTTGAATATTTACCATCTTCAATATGAAATAAAAAACGCAAGCAACCGGTTTTACCCGATTACTTGCGTTTTAGTTTTGCGCCCTCAGCTACTGCTTTTTTAATTACAATAAAGTATAGCCTGAGCGATATTCGTAATGCATAAGTTTGGTAGCTGCACCATCCACATCGTCAACAAATGTTTCGGTAGCCGGATCCCATTTGATTGTACGTTTCAGTTCGCATGCAATATTTCCAAGTGTACAAACGGTACAGCTGCTGTGTCCGATTTCAACCGGAACAACCGGATCTTTGCGCTGAAGTACTGACTCAACAAAATTAATCTGGTGAGGAATTTTTGTTTCGTATGGGCCTGTGTCGCCTGCTGGTTGAGCCGGTGGAAGAAATTTGTCGTCAGAAGCCTTATAATAGCCGCGGGAAACTTCGATCCAACCATCTTTACCAATAAATTTTACTCCTTTGGTCTTGCCTTCATCAAAGGGCTCCGAAGTCATAATGGTTCCACTGGCATATTTAAATTGCATGTATTCAGTTCCGTCGCCAATTGGTGAAGCTTCAACCGGGCCGTTTCTGTCCATTCCAAGACCCCACTGAGCGATGTCGAACATATGGGCACCCCAATCGGTTGTGAAACCGCCACCCATTTCTTTGTACCAACGCCATGCACCCCAGATTTCTTCATCTTTTTCAGGGTCAAGACTAATTGGCGGGTCTAATTCGTGATTGTAATGGATCGGATTTGGAAGAGATCCCAGCCAAAGATCCCAGTTCAAATCGGCAGGTAAAGCCTCTTCTGGTAAATCGTATGGTTTTGGAGGTGCGCCAACATAGGCATGAACTTTTTCAATTTGGCCAAGAGCACCATCCTGAACCAATTTAACGGCATGCTGAAAGTTAGGATCAGAGCGCTGTTGACTTCCAACTGCTAAAATGCGGTTGGTTTCGCGAACCACCTTGCGTAATTCCTGACCTTCTTTAATGGTGAAAGTCATCGGTTTTTCCAAATAGACATCTTTGCCAGCTTTACAAGCTGCAATGGCAATTCTTGCATGCGAATGGTCAGGAACAGCTATAATTACAGCGTTGATATCTGGCCGGGCCAATATGTCTTCAAATTTTTCGTAGGTCTGAACTTCGATTTGTTTACCTGCTTTTTCATAGAAACCTTTAACTCGTTTTTCGAAACGCTGACGTTTAATTCCGTAAACATCACATCCTGCTACTACTTTTACTCCGGGAATCTGAAGAAATCCGTTCATCAGGAACATGGACTGACGTCCCATGCCAATGAACCCAAGTTTAAGATCAGTATCTACTACTTTTTGTTTACAGGCCGATAATGATGAAAACATTGCTACACCAGCTACACCAATAGCTGCAGTTCCAAGAAAATGACGTCTTGAAACTCCTTTTTTCATTTGATTTTCCATGTGAATTAATTATTCAATTTGTTTGAATTCGTGCTGTGAAAACGTAAAAATACCTTTTTGTAAGTTTTACGCAAAATATAATAGCGAATCTTTCATTGTCTTTTTACATTCTTTTATTCAGGTAAATAGTATTGAGTTAAATGATTTTTATTCAATGTTTTAAGTATGTCTTTGGAAGTGTGAACTGTCTTTGGAACGCTTGAAATGATTACAGTGTGATTAATATTTTGTGTTTTTTCTGAATTTCTTGTCATATCCAAACATTTTTTTTGATTTTTGTCTGTTATTGAATGAATTCAATTATGGAAAAATACATTAATCTGCTGAAATCGCTTATAGCTGTTCCTTCTTTAAGTCGGGAAGAGCAGGAAGCTGCGCGGTTAATCCGCCAGTTTTTAACTGAAGAAAAAATCCTATTTGAGATCAGCCAGAACAATACATGGGCGCGAAATAAACATTGGAAAGAGGGACTTCCTGTAATTTTGCTGAATTCGCATATCGATACAGTTAGGCCGGCAAGTGGTTATACACGTAATCCATATTCTCCTGACATCGAAAATGGAGTACTTTTTGGTTTGGGCAGTAACGATGCAGGTGGTCCGTTAGTTACTTTACTTGCAGTTTTTGTGCATTTTTATTTGATCGAAAATCTTCCTTTTAATTTAGTTTATGCAGCAACGGCTGAGGAAGAAATTTCAGGAATAAATGGCTTGGCAAGCATTCTAAAAGATATTGGACCTTTGGATCTTGCGATTGTAGGCGAACCTACCAAAATGCAAATGGCAATAGCCGAAAAGGGCTTGATGGTACTGGATTGTACTGCGCATGGAAAGTCGGGGCATGCTGCAAGAGAAGAAGGCGAAAATGCTATTTATAAAGCAATTGCCGACATTGAAAAGATTAGAAATTACAGGTTTGAGAAAGTCTCTGAGATTCTGGGTCCGGTGAAAATGTCGGTTACTGTGATTAATGCCGGAACTCAGCACAATGTGGTTCCAGACACCTGTAGTTTTGTAGTTGATGTGCGCACCAACGAGTTTTATTCCAATGAGTTGGCTTGTGAAATTATTTCTCAATTGCTGGTTTCTGAAGTCAAGCCACGTTCATTTCGTTTAAATTCCTCAGGAATTCCGGTTAATCATCCAATTGTTCAGCGCGGAATTAGTATGGGATTGAGTTATTATGGTTCGCCAACAACTTCCGATCAGGCTATTTTGCCCTACACTTCAATAAAAATAGGCCCCGGAGATAGTGCCCGTTCTCACACAGCTGATGAATATATCTTGATCTCGGAATTGGAAGACGGCTTCCGGATTTACGTTGATTTATTAAATAACCTCAAATTACGATAAAAAAGAGAGGGACCTGTCCCCCAACAGGTCCCTCAAGGAATGCTTCAGTTTTAAAACTGAAGCGATTATACGAATTGTTATAGAATTATACTATTCACTTTCACTATATGCAATTTCATTGTGCTGTGTAATATCCAGACCAGCAATTTCTTCTTTCTGGTTAGCACGAATTCCAAACAGTTTATCTACAATTTTGAAAAGTACAAATGTCATTACTCCGGAGAATACTATTGTTGCAACGGTTGCAATAAGCTGTATGTAAAGCTGTTTTGGATTTCCATAGAATAAGCCACTATAAGAAGATTGGATGGCTGGGGTAGCCAACAAACCAGTAGCAAGTGCTCCGATTATACCACCAATTCCGTGTACTCCAAAAGCATCAAGAGAGTCATCATAACCAAATTTGTGTTTTACAACTGATACCATGAAGAAACAAACTAATGCAACTATTAAACCGATTACTACTGCACCTAAAACTCCAACAAATCCCGCAGCAGGAGTTATCGCAACAAGTCCTGCTACTGCACCGGTAGCGATACCAATAACTGTTGGCTTTTTATTGATTGTCCAATCGAGTAATGCCCAAACAAATGCGGCTGTTGCAGTTGCTACATGAGTTGCAAGGAATGCGCTAATGGCTAGACCGTCAGCAGCTAATCCGCTTCCTGCATTAAACCCAAACCAACCGAACCACAATAATGCGGCTCCAATTACCACTAATGGAATGTTGTGGGGTGCAGTTGGATGATTGTTGTAATTTTTTCTTGAACCAATCATAAGTGTCATAACAAGGGCGGCAATACCAGCATTAATGTGAACAACGGTTCCGCCAGCAAAGTCTAAAGCTCCCATTTTAAATAACCAACCATCAGCTGACCATACCCAATGTGCAACAGGGTTGTAAACAAAGATTGCCCACAAAACTGAGAATATAAGAAATCCACGGAATTTAATGCGTTCAGCATAAGCACCAATAATTAATGCTGGAGTTATTACAGCAAACATACACTGAAACAATACAAAAGAAAGGTGAGGAATGCGGGCTGTAGCCTGTGAGATGTAGTAAGGACTAACGTCGTTAATTCCAATTCCGTTGAGGAATGCCCAATCAAAACCACCAATATATGGAGCAAGAGCTCCGGTGGATGAACTAAATGACAAACTGTATCCGAAGAAAACCCATTCTAAAGTAATAACGGCAGTTAAAATAAAACACTGCATGAGGATGTTCAATACGTTTTTCTGACGAACCAACCCACCATAGAATAAAGCCAAGCCTGGAATGGTCATAAGCAAAACTAAAGCAGTTGCTACTATCATCCATGCAGTATTGCCAAAGTCAATGTAGGGTGTTGGTTCTGGTGCTGCTACTGCTGCTACCGTTGCCGCTTCTTGAGCAAAAAGTAAGGTTGGGGCGATTAAACCTAGTAAAGCCAGCCCTGTATATCGTAATTTTGTCTTCATATATTTCTTCTTTAATATTTACTAACTGAGGGATTATTTGTTGTAAAGAGATTCGTCACCTTTGTCTTTGGTGCGGATTCGGATAGATTGTTCTATTTCACTAATGAAAATTCGTCCGTCACCACTTTCTCCGGTATAAGCTGATTCAAGAATCGCATTTACCGATTTTTCAACGTTAATGTCGCGAACAACAAATGAGATATACATGCGGGCAACAGAGTTTACATCATATGCAATACCTCTGAAGATTAATCCTTGCCGGGCAGTACCCTGTCCTTTTACTTCCCACCAGGACAGAAAGTCTATATCAGCTTCGTGTAATGCTGCACGTACTTCTTCGAACTTGGTTTTTCTAACGATGGCTTCAACTTTTTTCATAATGTCTTTTTTTGAGGGTTTTAAATATTTTTTATAAACTGAATCCTACAACCATGAACATTTGATTTTTGTCTGGATTGAAAACGACTTGTCCGGTGACCGGAACTGAAAAACTGTCGGTTATTTTGATAACTTTTCCTGTGCCTAATGCAATATTACAAACACTGAATTTTCCATCAGAAGTGTGCCATCCATCACCAGCTCCAACTGTAAGATTGAAGTTTTTAAAGGCGTAAGCGGCCTGGAAATATTTATCTTTTCCTGCTGAAGCGGGTACTGCTGCTTCGTTTAAAATGTAGTTTGCGCTTAAACTTAAACCACCAACGGTATAGCCAAGATTGATCTCAACAGCATTTGTAGAATCGGCTGTAAAAGCTCCGCCAGCTCGTGGGTAATAATAGTCTGTTAAACCAATGCTAAGGCCATTCGAAAATGCATATGAGATATATGGATCGGCTTCGGCATAACCAGCTGCATCGAAAGATCCCCAAACTCCAATGGTTAATCCACCTGTATTAAACTTTACTGAGGGTTGAAATGCAGGTCCGGTTCCAAATAATGAACCTCTCCAGACATAATTGCTGTAAAAGTCAGCACCTGCGGTGAATGAAGATTTCTTTTCTTCTTCTTGTGCTTTTACATTTAGGGTGCAAATTGCAAGAATTGTAAAAACGAGGAGGGTAATTTTCTTTTTCATGATACACAATTTTAAGGGTTAAACTTTATTTATTTTAAATATCAATTCTATGTTTTGTTTTAGGGGGTTGTTCTAACAAAAACTTACTTTTTTCTGATTGACCCCCTTTTTATTTGATATGCTTGGTCAAAAGTATTTATTTTTTGAAATATTGGGTGGTTGAAAAATGGGGGTGTGTGTGAATTAAGGATAAATTAACAAACGAAATGGATTAAAAAATGGGGGTATGTGTGTAAAAAGTGTAAAATATTTCGATTTTTATTAAAAAAATAGGGGTTTGTTTGAAAAGTAGTAGAAATCGACAAGTAGATTCTTGATTATAACTCTATGAATATCAAATAGTCTTATTGAATTTTATAAAAAATACTAAAATGATACATATATGTGTTATTAAGTAGAATAAAGATAGATTAATTGATTTATATTGGAAAAGTGTAAATATATTTTAGAAATGTGATTTTTATTTTAGATGACCTCAAATTCGGGGTTCAAGCTGAATTTTTAGGGCAAGAAACTTTGAAACAATAATTCTGCATTGTTACATGTATTAATAATTGCTTTTAAAAGTTTGATGTCAAAGGACTAAAGGAGCAGTTTTTATATATTTGCAATCCTTTTGTAAATCAATTTTAATTATCATGCCTTTGTTAGCAAATCAGATTGTTCGGTTCCTTAAGTATTTCATCTTCTGGATGATTTTCTTTTGGATTGCCAAAGTTTTTTTTCTGGTATCTAATTTTGAGCAAACAAGCCAATTGTCTGCGGCGGAGATATTTGGGATATTTGGCTTTGGATTAAAAATGGATGTTTCCACAGCCTGCTATTTACTTATTATTCCTGGGTTGATGCTAGGACTGAAGATATTTCTGTCTGCCCGATTTGTGAACCGGTTCATTTGGATTTATACCCTTACTATTTTAATTGTTGCTTCGTTTTTAGTAGTGCTTGATTTGGGTTTATATCCGCATTGGGGAACCCGCGTGAATATTACTGCATTCAATTACATTGACGATCCTGTGGCAATGAGTGCATCTGTTTCTATTACTGATGTTTTGCTTGGCTTGTTGATAGTCGGAAGTCTGCTGGTTGTATTCAGCTTCCTTTATCGCCGTATTTTTCCCGAAGGTATTGCTATCAATGGTAAACTAAACTGGTATGCTTCTCTTTTGCAGCTTTTCCTTGTTGCTACTTTAATTATTCCGATACGTGGTGGCTTGGATACTTCACCGCTTAACCTGAGTTCGGTAGCTTTCAGTCCCAAATTATACGTTAATCAGGCGGCAAGCAACTATTTATGGAATTTTGCTAAGTCGGTGGAAAAAAGGAAGCGCTTATCCAATCCTTGTTCCTATATGTCGAAGGATGAGAGCGTGAGTTTATTCAATACATTTATGCAGAATAACACGCCTGTATTTCGACCACAACTCATTAAGCAGAATCCTGAAAAACAGCCTAATGTAATCCTGATTATTCTGGAAAGTTTCTCGAATAAGGTAATTGCACCTTTAGGTGGGCTGCATGGAATTGCGCCCAATTTAGATTCACTTTGCACCAAGAGTACTGTTTTTACAAATTTTTATTCTACCGGGAATCGTTCAGATCGCGGGATCTCTGCTGTTTTGGGTGGATATCCATCTTTGCTCAGTACCTCTATTATGGTTTATCCTGAAAAGGCAAGGAGTTTAACTTTACTTCCGGAGTACTTCAACCGTCATGATTACAATACCTCATTTTATTATGGAGGTGATATTAATTTCTATAACCTTAAAACTTTTGTTCTTCAGAGTAATTGCGGAAAAATAACGACTAAAGCTGATTTTCCTTCTGAATTGGGCCGGATGACAAAATGGGGTGTTCCGGATGGCTACATTTTTGACAGGGCTTTGGATGACTTAAAATCAGAAAAAGAACCATTTATGAAAACCATTTACACGGTTAGCAGTCATCCGCCTTACGATGTGCCTTACTCAAAGATAAAGGGTAGTTCAAATGAAGCAAAATACCTGAATTCAGTTGCATATACCGATAGCTGTTTGGGTGCGTTTATTGAAGGGTTTCGTAAATCGCCGCTTTGGAACAATACTTTATTAATTGTTACTGCTGACCATGGACATATGGAGCCAGGTCCAACAGATATTACTGCTCCGGCCAGCTATCGTATCCCTTTAATTTGGACTGGAGGAGTTGTTGATTCGCTAGAGCGGATTGAAATCATAACTCAACAGGTTGATTTTAGTACATCATTGGTTCATCAATTGGGTTGGGAGGCAGATTCTTCAAAGTTTGCAAAAGATTTCTTTACTTCGCACCCGTTTGCATTTTATATGCTAGATTCTGGTTGGGGATATGTGACTCCTGAAGGATACCATTATTTCGATCAGGATGTCAACAGTTTTACAGCTAATCCTCAAAAACTGACATTTAATCAGGACTTTGCCAAAGCTTACATGCAAGTGTTACACGATGACTTTATTGGTAGATAAAAATGTTTCTTTTCTTTTGAAACCAAAGCAAAATGAAATTATACAGATAGTAAAAATTAGAAATGATAAGTACTAAAGAGCGAAAAATATTTTTGGTTATTAATAGATATGCCGGACACAAGGAAGGTGCCAAAGCACTTGATATTGTTGTTCCATATTTAAAAAAGAAAGAATATTTGGTTGACTATTCTTTCACAAATCATCGGAAACACGCCGTTGAATTGGCTGCAAAAGCAGCTAATGATGGTTACGATTTGGTGGTTGCAGTTGGTGGAGACGGAACTGTGAATGAGGTAGCACAAGGTTTATATGGAACTGGAATAAAAATGGGTATTATACCAATGGGTTCGGGAAATGGATTAGCCCGAGAACTTGGTATTCCGATGGACATGAAAAAAAGTGCTAAGGCTCTTACTAAAGGCAAAAACTTGCAAGTTGATGTTTGTAAACTTAATGATCAGCGGTTTTTATGCACCAGTGGAATTGGTTTCGATGCGATGATTGCTGAAAAAATGAGTAAAGCTTCGTCGCGGGGATTTTTGAAATATGTCCAATTGGTTATTCAGGAGAGCATTTTTTTTAAACCTGTTGATGTGAGAATGAAAATTGATGGAGTTTTAATAGAAGCATCTGTTTTTTTGATCACTTTTGCCAATGCTTCTCAATTTGGTAACAATGCGTTTATTGCACCAAAAGCAAGTATGACCGATGGATTAATTGATGTGATAGTGGTGCGTAAATTTTCAAAAATATGGATGCCAGTCTTTGCTGTTGCACTTTTCTCGAAATTGATTCCAAAACTTTTTTTTGTTGATTGTTATAGAGCCAAACATATTGAATTGGAAGTTGCAGAAACACCTTATTTTCATTTTGATGGTGAGCCTGGGAAATTAACTATTCCAGCTGAAATTGGGCTTGATTCGACAAAAATTTGGGTGAAGTGTAAAAAATAGTTTTCATTCAAACACGGCATAAAGCTTCTGGGCAAGGCTTTTGTCAGATAAACTTTCCTTCTTAATTGTACAATTGGCCTAAATTGCTCCTTCGTTATTTTACTTTATCTTTGAAGCTTCAAAAAATAAATGCACTATGAAACTTTGGGATAAAGGAACTTCGGTCAATGAACTCATTGAAATTTTTACGGTTGGTAAAGATCGCGAAATGGATTTGTACCTGGCCAAATTCGATGTGTTGGGCTCTATTGCTCATGCAAAAATGTTGCAATCCATCAATTTGCTGACAGCAAATGAGCTTGTCGAACTCCAGAGCGAACTGGTAAATATCTATGAGGTTATTGAAAAAGGCGATTTTCAGATTGAAGATGGCGTAGAGGATGTCCATTCGCAGGTTGAACTTATGCTGACCCGCAAACTTGGCGATACCGGCAAGAAAATTCATAGTGGTCGATCGCGTAATGATCAGGTCTTGCTTGATTTAAAGCTTTTTACACGATCCGAGATTCAGAGCCTGGTTATGTCCGTTTGCGGTTTGTTTGACAAATTGCTTACCAAAGCTATTCTAAATCGCGATCATCTGATGCCTGGTTACACACATTTGCAGGTTGCAATGCCTTCCTCATTTGGGTTGTGGTTCAGCGCCTATGCCGAAAGTCTGGTCGATGATATGATTTTATTACAGGCCGCTTTTAAAATTACCAATCAAAATCCATTAGGTTCAGCAGCAGGTTACGGTTCCTCTTTTCCTCTCGACAGGCAAATGACAACCGATTTGCTTGGTTTTGAATCGATGAATTACAATGTCATCTATGCGCAGATGGGTCGTGGAAAAGTGGAGAAAACCGTTGCATTTGCATTGTCGTCAATTGCTGCAACCATTTCGAAATTTGCCTACGATGTGTGTCTGTTTATGAGCCAGAATTTTGGATTTGTTTCGCTTCCCGATGAGTTGACAACCGGTTCGAGCATCATGCCACACAAGAAAAATCCTGATGTGTTTGAGTTGGTTCGCTCGCATTGCAACAAGATACAGGCTCTTCCATACCAGATTAGCCTGATTACCAACAATCTGCCAAGTGGTTATTTCCGCGATTTGCAGATTTTGAAAGAAGTGTTTTTGCCTGCATTTACTGAATTGTATGAGTGTATTGCTATTGCTGGTTTTGCTATTGATAATATGACCGTAAATACCAATGTGATGGCCGATGAACGCTATAAGTATGTATATAGCGTTGAAGATGTGAATAAACTGGTTATGCAGGGAGTACCTTTCCGCGATGCCTACAAACAGGTTGGAACTCAAATTAATTCCGGAACTTATGAGCCTACCCGTGAAGTGAATCATACACATGCCGGAAGTGTGGGTAATTTGTGTCTGGATGAAATTGCTGAAAAAATGCTTGCTATTGTCCAGGTATTTGATTTTGAGCAAATCGAAGAATCCTATAGTAACTTACTTAAAAGAGTATAATAAAGATATTATATCATTGCTAAATGGATATTTATATTTTTTAAATATTGCAGTGATTTGTAAGTTTTTTTAATGAAATCGTGCAGTGAATCGAAGAGAATGGATAAAAAGAAGTGGTTACACCGGTCTTAGTATCTTATTGGTAAATAATATAGGTGCCGGAAAATCTAAAAACGAGGAGATTATTGTGGATGGAATTCGGGAGGCAACAGAAATTACAAAGTCTGATTTTGGGCCAGACTTTATTTGGGGAATTGCTTCAGCGGCTTATCAAACCGAGGGGGCATGGAATATAGATGGTAAAAGCGAATCAAACTGGGATCATTTTACCCATAACACTGGTAAAGTTGAGCGGGGCGAGAATGCCGATGATTCAACGGATTTTTACCACCGATTTGAAGAAGATATTGAGCTGGTCAAGTCAATGAATTTTCAGGTTTTCAGGTTTTCTCTGTCATGGTCGCGCATTCTTCCCAACGGTATTGGTTCAATTAATCAGAAGGGGCTCGACTTTTACCACCGAGTAATAGATAAATGTATTTCAGTAGGCCTTGAGCCGTGGATTACGATTTACCACTGGGATATGCCGCAAGTTCTGGAAGCTCAGGGGGGCTGGACTAGCCGACAAATGTTGGATTGGTTTTCTGAATATGTTGATGTAGTAACACGGGAGTTTGGCCTTAAGGTGAAAAACTGGATAGTGATGAACGAACAGCTGTCTTATACCGCCGGAGGATACCTTGCCGGGGTTTTGGCTCCCGGCAGAAAAAGTATCGGAGGGTTTCTGAAAGCTGTACATCATTCAGTTCTGTGCAATGCTATCGGTGCAACGATTGTCAGGCGCAACGTTGAAGGCGCCAATATCGGTACCACTTTTTTTACTTCCTATATTGAACCCGTTAATCAGGAGAAAAAAAATATAGAAGCAGCCGCAAGAGTTGATGCTGCTGTAAATCGTCTTTTTATTGAACCGTCGATGGGTATGGGATATCCTGTTGAAACATTACCAGTACTTAAAAAAATATCGAAGTATTTCGAAGCTGGAGATGAGCAACTGATGATATTTGATTTTGACTTTATTGGTATACAATATTATTTCAGGAGTATAGTCGAAAAATCGATCATTCCGGGTATCAGGGCCAATGAAGTGAAAGCATCGGAACGTGGCGTTGAGGTTAATGAAATGGGTGGTGAAATTTATCCTGAAGGTTTGTACCATATTCTGAAGAAATTTAGTGGGTACAAAAGAATCCGAAATATGTTGGTGACTGAAAATGGGGTTTGTGTTCCTGATCAGTATGAAAACGGACGGATTCAGGATAACCGAAGGATCGGTTTTTTTAATGATCATTTATTGGCGGTGCGTATGGCGAAAGAAGAAGGTATAAATGTGAATGGTTACATGGTTTGGTCGCCGACCGATAATTTTGAATGGGATAAGGGTTACCGGACCCGATTCGGATTGGTTTACATTGATTATCAAACCAAAGAACGAATTATGAAAGATTCAGGATTGTGGTTCAGAAATTTTTTGAAATAGTAGAAAATTAATATACCCTTTGTTCGATTTCCCGGTTTCAGTTAAACTAATTTTAGTCATTAATAGAAGAGTTGCCATTGATTTGATCTGTTAATTAATCGTTATTTTTTGAATTCGAATTGATATGATGTAAATGCATGTTGGTTAAGTATAAGTTTTTGTATATCAGTTTATTATTTCTTGTATTTGATTTCTTTTTTCTGAAGTTGAAAGCGTTAGTCGTCTTCAGTTCAATTGTGTAATTGCACATTTCTATAAAAATCACTACTTTCGCTTTCAGTTCGTAAGGAAAAAGATTGATTTGCTTATAATTTTTTAGTTTTTATGGATTGATTTGTTCAGAATGATTTATAATCGATCAATCTGGAAGTTTTTTGAGAATACAAAATATTTAAAAATAAATAGGATGAGTTTAGGATTGCCAAAAGCGCAGGGGTTGTACGATCCAGCCAATGAGCACGATAATTGCGGAATCGGTTTTGTGGCTCACATTAAAGGCCAAAAATCGCACGATATTATCGAGAGGGGATTAGAGGTTCTTGAAAATATGGATCACCGCGGAGCTACCAGTGCTGATAACAAAACTGGAGACGGTGCAGGTATTTTAATGCAAATACCCGATCAATACATCAAAGAAGTGTTGAAGGTGAATATTCCTGCATCCGGTAAGTTCGGTACAGGCTTGATTTTTCTTCCTCAGGACAAAAAGGAAGCTGCTTTGTGCGTGGAAGTACTCTCCAAATATATTAAACACGAAGGACTCGAACTGATTGAGTACCGCGATGTGGCTGTTGATAGTTCAGCTCCGGGCGAAATTGCCAAAATCACAGAACCCTATATCAAACAGGTATTTGTTAAGGCTGATTTGGAACAGGAAGTTCTGGAGCAGAAATTATATCTGGTTCGTAAACAGGCCGAAAAAGAAATTCGTGATTCGAAACTGAAATACCGTGGTTCGTTTTATGTGCCGAGTTTGTCGTCCAAAACGATTATTTATAAGGGAATGCTAACTCCCGGGCAGCTGAGAGATTATTTTAAAGATCTGTCGCATCCGAAATTTACGAGCGCAATTGCCCTGGTACATTCACGTTTCAGTACCAATACATTTCCAACCTGGGATTTGGCTCAGCCATTCCGCATGATTGCACACAACGGCGAAATCAACACAGTTAAAGGTAACCGCATGTGGATGTCGGCCCGCGAATCGCTGTTGAAATCTGAAGTGTTTGGCGAAGATCTTAAAAAGCTATTCCCGGTTATCGAACCCAATAAATCCGACTCAGCATCATTCGATAATACACTCGAATTCCTGCATCAGACCGGGCGTTCGGTTCCCCACGTACTTTGTATGATGATTCCGGAATCGTTCAATTCTAAGAATCCGATTCCCGACAGTTTGAAAGCATTCTACGAATACCATTCAACCATTATGGAACCATGGGACGGACCTGCCTCAATGGTATTTTCTGATGGCCGTTATATTGGTGGAACACTTGACCGCAACGGACTACGTCCTTCCCGATACATCATTACCAAAAATGATTTGATTGTGATGGGTTCCGAAGTTGGTGTTCAGGTTTTTGCTCCGGAAGATGTGAAAGAAAAAGGCCGTTTGCGCCCCGGAAAAATTCTTTTGGTGGATACTAAACTTGGTATTATTATTCCTGATAAAGAAGTAAAAGCTCAGTTAAGTTCACGCAATCCATACGGAAACTGGTTGAAGGAAAACCGGTTGATGATGGAAGATATTGAAGTAAAACAACGTGTTACCTCATCTCTGGGCGATCAGTTCCCTACTTATTCGAAAGTATTTGGCTATTCGAAAGAAGATATGGAAATGATCATCAAACCGATGGCGCTGACCGGCGACGAACCAACCAGCTCGATGGGAAATGATACTCCGCTGGCTTGTTTCTCGGAAAAGCCACAGCGCTTTTTTAATTATTTCCGCCAGGTTTTTGCTCAGGTAACGAATCCGCCAATCGACTCTATTCGCGAAGGTTTGGTTATGTCGCTGACCAATTACATTGGTTCGCTGCATACCAATATTTTGGATGAATCGCCTGTACATGCCAAACTGATTAAATTCGACGATCCGATTATTACCAACACCGACCTTGGTAAAATTAAAGATATGAAACACGAACAATTCTCGAACAGCACCATTCCAATGGTATTTCCTGTGAAAGAGGGAGTTGAAGGTTTCAAACGTGCATTTGATAATTTGCTGATGCTGGCAGATAAAGCTGTTGCCGATAAAAAGCACTTTATCATTCTGTCGGACCGGCAGATATCTGAAGATTATGCTCCGATCCCATCTTTGCTGGCTGTGGCTGCGGTACATCATCACCTCATTCAGAATCAGACCCGAATGCAGATTGGAATTATTGTTGAAACTGCTGAGGCGCGAGAAGTATCGCATTTTGCATTGTTGTTCGGATACGGTGCAAGTTCGGTAAATCCATACCTGGCATTTGCAGCCATCGATGATTTGGTCAATCGCGGTGAAGTTAAGCTCGAATATGCCAAAGCACGGTACAACTATATCAAATCTATCGATAAAGGTCTGCTGAAAATCATGTCGAAGATGGGAATTTCAACACTGCGTAGTTATCACGGTTGCCAGTTGTTCGAGTCCTTGGGAGTTTCAGATGAAATCATTACCAAATATTTTACCGGAACTGCTTCAAAATTCAGCGGTATCGGTTTGGAAGAAATATGTCAGGAAACCTTACTTTTCCACAAGGAAGCTTTTGGAAAGAAAAAGCACCTGATCAATTCGAATTTTGAGAGTGCCGGAACTTACCATTACCGTAAATATGGTGAGCATCATGCCTGGAATCCTGAAACTGTTGGATTGTTGCAGTGGGCTACCCGCACCAACGATTACAGCGTATTTAAGGAATTCAGCAAAAAAGTGGATGCCGAAAATGCAAAACCAACTTTTATCCGTGGTTGCCTTAAATACAAACGTAATCCGATTGATATTTCACTGGTTGAGCCAGCTGAAAGTATTATGAAACGCTTTGTAACCGGTGCCATGTCATACGGTTCTATAAGCAAAGAAGCACACGAAGCATTGGCTGTGGCTATGAATACCATTGGTGGACGAAGCAATACCGGTGAGGGTGGCGAAGATGCTGAACGTTTCAAAACCAACAAGCGAAGCGCCATTAAACAGGTGGCATCCGGACGTTTCGGCGTAACCAACAATTACCTGATAAACGCTGATGAGCTGCAGATTAAAATTGCTCAGGGTGCAAAACCCGGAGAAGGTGGACAGTTGCCCGGATTTAAAATTAACCAGATCATTGCCAAACTTCGGAATTCAACTCCGGGTATTACCCTGATTTCGCCTCCGCCGCACCACGATATTTATTCGATTGAGGATTTAGCTCAGTTGATCTACGACCTGAAAGTGACCAACCCACGCGCCAAAGTTTCGGTGAAACTGGTTGCTGAAAATGGGGTAGGTACCATTGCTGCCGGTGTGGCTAAAGCTTTTTCTGATGTAATTATTATTGCAGGTTGCGAAGGTGGTACAGGTGCAAGTCCTGCCAGCTCGATCAAATTTGCTGGGCTGCCTGCCGAATTGGGTATTGCCGAAGCTCAACAGACTTTGGTAATGAACAACCTGCGCGGTCGTGTAAAACTTCAGGTTGATGGTCAGTTGAAGACCGGACGCGATGTGGTGATTATGGGTATGTTGGGTGGTGAGGAATTCGGTTTCTCAACTTCAGCCCTGATTACACTGGGTTGTATCATGATGAGGAAATGTCACCTCAATACTTGTCCTGCAGGTATTGCCACGCAAGACGAAGCTTTACGCAAACGTTTCATCGGACGTTCCGAATATGTGATCAATTTCTTCCGTTTTATAGCTGAAGAAGTTCGCGAGCACTTGGCCGAAATTGGAGTAACTACTTTCGACGAAATTGTTGGACGTGCCGATCTTTTGGAACAGAACAATGACGTTTTGAACTGGAAAATGAAAAAAATGGACTTCTCCCGCGTGATTCACATGCCTGAAGAAGCCAAACAATACGATCTCCGTAATACGTTCCCGAATATTAAATCGGTGGAAGAACACATGGATCATACGCTTATTCGCGATGCGAACAAAGCCATCAAGAGTAAGGAAAAAGTATGGTTGGCGCATACCATCACCAATGTTGACCGTACAGTAGGAGCCATGTTATCCGGAGAAATATCACGTCGTTACGGCGAAGAAGGTTTGCCAAACAATACCATCATGGCCAATTTTACCGGAACTGCCGGACAGAGCTTTGGCGCATTCCTGGTAAAAGGAGTGAGTTTCAGACTGGAAGGAGATTCGAACGATTATATCGGAAAAGGACTTTCAGGAGGACGTATAATTGTGGTGCCACCTGTTGGGTCAACCTTTAATCCGGAAGAAAATATCATTATCGGAAATACATCCTTCTACGGAGCAACTTCCGGTGAAGCTTATATCCGCGGTGTTGCCGGAGAACGTTTTTGCGTGCGAAATTCAGGAGCCAAAACGGTAATTGAAGGCAGCGGCGACCACTGTTGCGAATACATGACTGGTGGACGTGTTGTGGTTCTGGGAACTACCGGACGTAACTTCGCTGCCGGGATGAGCGGTGGTATTGCCTATGTGCTCGATCAGGAAGGAAATTTTGAATATTTCTGCAACAAAGGCCTGGTTGAACTGGCCCCTGTTGAGGACAAATCGGATATCATTGAATTGCAGGATATGATTAACAAGCACCTGTTGTACACGCAAAGTACAATGGCTGCCAAGGTTCTGACCAACTGGGACGAATACCTGCCCAAATTTGTGAAGGTAATTCCGTTCGAGTATAAGAAAGTGTTGGAGGAATTGAAACTGCGCGAACTGGAGAAAAAACTTCAGCTAAGCGAAGACAATCCGACAAGGCACGAATAAAAGGAAGTTAGAAATTCGGAGTGCCTAAAGTTCGAAGTTAAAACCTTAGGCACTTCATATTTAAAAGATTAAAAAATAAAAATAGTTTCGGGTTAAAACTTTAGGCACTTCGAACTTTAGGCACCCGACACTTCAAAAATACGATACCATGGGAAATCCAAAAGGTTTCATGCAAATAGGACGAAAAGACGCTGGTTATCGTCCGGTAAATGATCGGATTTACGATTACGGTGAGGTTGAACAAACGCTCGACGACAAAGACCGTATTGAACAGGCATCGCGTTGTATGGATTGCGGTGTGCCATTTTGCCACTGGGGCTGCCCTGTAGGAAGTAAAATTCCGGAGTGGCAGGACTTGGTTTACAAAGCCGACTGGAAAGGTGCATACGATATTTTGCATTCAACCAATAGTTTTCCGGAGTTTACCGGCCGCGTTTGCCCTGCACCCTGCGAAAAAGCATGTGTGCTGGCTATTCACAACGAAGCGGTTACGATTCGCGAAAACGAAGCATCAACTGTTGAACATGCCTTTAATTTAGGATTTGTTCAGCCACGTATTCCTGAAGTTCGCACCGGTAAAAAAGTGGCCATTGTCGGATCAGGACCTGCCGGTCTTTCAGCCGCCGATTTGTTGAATCAGGCTGGGCACGAAGTGACTGTTTTCGAAAAGAACAGTGCGATTGGCGGTTTACTTCGTTTTGGTATCCCCGATTTTAAACTGAGCAAGACGATTATCGATCGTCGCCTTGAGATTTTCCTCGATGAAGGAATTACCTTCAAACCTAATGTTACCGTTGGTGCTGACATTACCCGCGATGAACTGCTGGCTAACTACGACGCTGTGGTTTTGGCCAACGGCGCCGAGCAAGCTCGCGATTTACCAGTTGAAGGCCGCGATTTGAAGGGTGTTTATTATGCTATGGAATTCCTGATGCAGTCGAACAAACGTATTGCCGGTGAACTTATTCCTGAAGAAATAAGCATTTTGGCCAAAGATAAAAAAGTGTTGGTCATTGGTGGTGGCGATACCGGTTCCGACTGTGTAGGTACTTCCATCCGTCAAAAGGCCAGAAGTGTAATGCAGATCGAAATTCTGCCCAAACCAGCTACCGACCGTGCCGACAACAATCCATGGCCTTACTGGCCCAATACGCTCCGTACTTCAAGCTCGCACCTCGAAGGTTGCGAACGTCGCTGGAGCCTTTCAACCAAACGTTTCATCGGCGAAAACGGCGAAATCAAACAGGTTGAACTGGTAACTGTTGAATGGAGCAAAGACGAAGCCGGACGTTGGGTAATGACAGAAAAACATGGTTCCGAAGAAATTATTGATGTTGATTTGGTGCTGTTGTCGATGGGTTTCACACAGCCGGTTCACAACGGATTGCTCGATGCCTTGGGCATTGATTACGACGGACGTGGAAACGTAAAAGTGAATGCCAAAAAGCAAACTTCGATTGACAAGGTTTTTGCCTGTGGCGACGTGGAAGCTGGGGCCTCTTTAGTGGTTCGTGCCATCGAAGCCGGGAAGATTGCCGCTGCCAATGTGGATGAATTCCTTTGTCCTGAAGAATAAAAACTAAACAAGAATATATGTCAAAGGCCGTCTCCATTTGTTTGGGAACGGCCTTTTATCTTTTTAACTACTTAGAGCACATAGTTTAAAAGTTATTTCACCACAGATAGCGCAGATTTTCACAGATAAAAAACCAACCAATCGTGGGAGAATAGCAGTATTGAATTGCCCCATCCCCATGAGGCCGTCTCAAAAGTCATTGATTCCGTCATCCTGAACTTGTTTCAGGAACCCAATGCATTGTATTTCATATCCCGAAATAAATTCGGGATGACTAGATTCGCAAGTATTCTGACTTTTGCAACAGCCTCAGTTGAGTAACCGAAGATTTTTAGAGTATTTCTTTTAATGAGCATCCTTTCACAGGATTATACAACGTAAAGTCCCGCGCTTGAGGGATTGGATTAGGGACAATTTTCTGTGTTAAACTGCGATCCGTTAGGTATAAAACTATGTATTCTATGTGCCTATGTGGTTACTATCATTCCACCCAAGTCTACAGCGATTCCATCAGTTCATCTGTCATTTCCAGGTTGTGGTAAACGGCCTGAATATCGTCGTCTTCTTCAAACACATCGATGAGCCGCATCACTTTTCGTGAATTTTCCAGATCTAGCGCGGTGGTGTCTTTGGGTATACGCTGCAACTGCGCACTTTCGGGTTCTATGTTCAGCGCTTCCAGCTTTTTCATCATCGGGCCAAAGTCTTCCATCGCTGTTGTGATCGTAAAATAGCCTTCTTCCAACTGGATGTCTTCAGCGCCGGCTTCAATCATTTCCATTTCAAATTCATCGGCATCGAGCGTGCCTTTCGGAATCGTAAAAATACCTTTACGGTCGAAGATAAAACTCAATGAACCATTGGTTCCCAGGTTTCCGTTGTGCCGGTTGAAATAACTCCTGACATTCGAAATGGTTCGTTGCTGATTATCGGTAGTTGCTTCGAGGAAAACGGCTACACCACCATGGGCATAACCTTCGAAAGTACATTCTGTAAACGAGGCCGAATCTTTATCAGCGCCTTTGTTGATGGCACGCTGGATGTTGTCTTTGGGCATACTAACACCTTTGGCATTCGAAATGGCAAGCCTGAGTCGGGGATTGCCTTCCGGATCGGGACCGCCTTCTTTTACCGCAACGGTAATTTCCTTAACCAATTTGGAAAATATCTTGGATCGTTTCGAATCCAAGGCTCCTTTTTTGTGCTTGATGGTCGACCATTTGCTGTGTCCCGACATGGATTTTGTATTTTAGATTGCTTGTAAAGTTAATGCTTTGGCTGTAGAAAGGCGCTTCTTCGCGAAAAATTATAGATGGGTGATGGGAAGGAAATGTAAATTGTTTGCACCCACATAGGCACATTGGACACACTGGAAAATCCCTAATAGTTTATTGCAAATTTCAAAAATGCATAAAATCTTAGCTATGTGACCTATGTGTCTATGTGGTTTATTTTTATCCAAACGCAAAGCGCTGCCGGTGCTGGGCGAATTTTTCGGGCGAAGGATAAAACCGTGAATCTTGCGGGAGATGCAGTTCCTGACGATTAAATTGGCGAATACCCACCTCTGGGAAATGATCAGTAAGACGGGGATGAACCAGCACCCGGTAATCGTCGGAAACTGAAACCAGGCCACGGTCGAAAGCACGGTGAAGGGTGGGAGAGAGCGCAATGCCATTGGTGATGGTATCGCCTTGTGCATCAGCAAAAGGAACGATGTGACAGGCATCAACCATGGTAACATTATTTCCAAATTCGAGTTTCATTCCTGAAATGGCGCAACGCCCATCATAGATTTCCAAAACAGCTTTTCTGAAAATATGGCTTCGAAGAATCAGTTCTTCTTCTCGTTCAGCTACGTTCATTTGCTCGAATTTGCGAATGACCTTTCTGGCATAATTCTCGGCTGGATCGTAAAGTATATCTTTCTTAATGACCTCAGAATAGAGTACAGGCGACTTATATAGATTGGATGCTTTATTTGGGAAATACCTTTCCAGCAAGGCCACTTTAAGTTCGATACGTTGGACAGGATTTTGTAAGGCTTGAGCCAATTCGTCCGACAGCAATGCACATTCTACTGTTTGACACAATGCTTTATAGCTTTTAATGGAATTACTTTTGGTGACTGGAATCTCTTTACCAGCGTATGGTTTTAATTGCCAGAAGCCCGATTTCTCTGAGCCCAAATGAAAAAATGGAAGCGAAAAATTGGCGTCATGTTCAGTATCAACTAATAATTTCCAGTAATCGTGAAAACTTGTTAGCAAGTCTTCACTAATTGGCACTTCTTTACCCCACAAATATCCCTTTTCAAACCCATTAATCAATGCCAGCAGTAATATGGGTTTGTGTGGTGCCAAACCAAATTTGGTGATGCCTTGGCGGAGGGAAGTGAGTTGGAGAAGAAGCGAATGCATAATTGGCTTATTGTGTATCACAGATATCTACTTATATACTGATTCTTCCGATTTTCATTTAACATGCCAACAATATAGTCTGCAGTTTCGTTTAGTACATGGTCATCGTAAACTAATGAATTCGGTATTCTAAATGTTATGTATCCTCTAAGAAATGAATGGTAAGTCCTTTGCAAGTCAGCAAAGGCTTGTTGTGTATTTAAATTGTGATGCCCACCATCGACCTCAATGTTTACTTTTGCTTCAGGGATTGCTATATCAATATGTTTATATCCATCAAATTTTTCCATTTCCGCCGGAACACCTCTTTGTTTTAAAGCGAAATATAGTCGTATTGTTTCTTGTGTCGTTTGAAAACTCATTTGCTTGATCCATTCTTGATGTTCAATACAAAGTGGAACACCAAAATTTTGAACTGAATATCTAAATACATATTGATTTATAAATTGATAACATTCAAGACAACAGTTATTCATGTGTTTCAATATTTAGTTTTAATCTTATTAACTTTAAATCGTTCTTTAAGAATTAGTATGAATAAAAATATAATACCCATAAGTGCTAATTTTGATTTTTCTTTTTTCAACAGCTTATTTTCTTCAATCAGTTTCGAGTTTTCGACCCAAAGCTGTTGATTGAACAAATCGTCATCACGTTCATATTCTCTTTTATAGAATCCTAGATTGATACTCTCCCTTTTCCAGACCTTATACTTGCTCTTTCTTTTGTACTTATCCGAAATTTGGAAAAGAAGAAATATTGTAATACAGATCAAATACCAAAAGATCAATAATGGATTTTCAGAAATAATTTTTTGAATGAATTCCATATCATTTAAGTTTTAGTTTCTCACTCCAAATATCTTTGCATCCCTCTGGAACCGCCAAAACCAGAATTTTTCTAGCTCTTGTCAATCCAACATAAATAATTCGTTTTTCTTCTCTATCTTCATCATTCTGGCATCTTTCTAATAAGTTGCGATATTTCCTATTATTCCCAGCGGCATCTTTTATAAACATTAATATGGCATCATATGTCTCCCCTTTTACTGAATGAATAGTTCCTGTATGGTATTGGGATTCATCTTTTGATACATCTTCGGTTGCAAAGAACGAATCAATAGTTTTTCTACCAAGCGTCCGGTTAATTGGAAAGTCAAATGAGTATTTATCATTTATAGTTTTAGTTGCTTTTTTAATCCATACATCCAATTGTTCTCCATTGCACGCTGGCAATAGGTCAATAAAATCAAACATTTCTTGACGGTATTTTACAAATCCTTTTTCCTCAATTTGTCTTTTAATGAAATCACTCTCTAAATATGAATTTCCAGTTATAGCTTTGTGAAAACCATGTTCTATATATTTGAGACCCTTCTTAAAATCTCCATTCTCATAAAGATATTTTCCGTGGACAATATCTCTAACATAGTATTTCCCAATTATCCATGGTTGTTCGTCCTTTGTAATTAATGGTTTGCCAAGATGTTTGCCAAACGAATTAGAACGATAAATAATTGCAATATTCTTGTCTTCAATGCCGCAGTTCTTGCACAAACGCAAGAAGTACGATTTAATTAAATCAATTCTCAATTGATTACCTAATTTATACTCTATAACCTTTGGAATAAAATTATAATCCTTTACATCACTATTTTTGAACGGGATAGATTTTTCAACCTCAATAAAAGCATTCGCACAATTACAAATCCATGAGGAACTTCTTCTGTTCTCATCCAATTGAATCGGAGGGAACCATTGCTCAATCTTCTTATCAAATAATTCAGGTTTCGCATTATTCCATTCAAAAATGGCTTGATCGGGGTCTCCAATCAGCATAATTTCTTTAGTGAATTGATTTAGGATATTAATGATTTCCATTTGTACATCAGTGGTATCTTGTGCTTCATCAACAATTATAAATGGGAAGCGCATTGAAATATTTCTTGCAATTAATGGATATTTTTGCAGAACACGCATTGCGATATAATTGGCATCTGCTTGGTTGGCCAAGCCGCCTTTCATAATCCTCATTTTTGTTTTGAATATCTCTTCTTGCAAATCCTTCCGAATAATTGTTCCATTAAAAATGTATTGAACACCTTCCTTATCAAACGAAACTTTATCAAAAAAACTATCATAATATCCTCTTCCACTCCATGAGGAATGTGGTTCTCCAACTAATTGAGGACGTTTATTTGTTTTTAATCTTAAATGACCGTAAGGAAGAAACACGTATTTATTCAGGAAACTATCAATAGTTCCGAGAAAATGAGGATAACGGATTGGTGAATCAATATTGAAATCGTCTCTAAGTTTATTTTCGATCTCCTGCCATGCCGTATTTGTAAATGATATTGCTGCAATTCCTTGATGGTAAAATGTTCGTGAACTTATCAAATGAGCGATTCTAGCTGCAACAGAAAATGTCTTACCGCTACCAGGACAGGCATTTACGACAACGTTACCTTTAGCATTAACAATCTCTTTTTGTTTTTCGGAGAGTTCTACTGAGGAATCACCCATTGGATAGAGTCTTTAATATATTTTGGAATTTCAAACCGTTTTAATAAATGGCATTTCTTTTCATCATCAAGGATTACCGAAAGATTGAGCGCAAATTCAGATTTGTCTTTGTTAGACTTCAATTTTTCAAGGATCTCAGTGGCCTGTTCTTCCATACCAGTAACTGAATTTAAGAAGACTGTTTGTGGATGCATTCTTGTATAAACAAGTTTCATGAGCCTTAAATTAAATTTACTAGCCATCATTAGCTCATATTCAAAAGTAACTTTTGCTAAATGACTGTGCAGATTTCCTTTTCCACCAAATTTTTTCGCATTTTCTGCTCTCTCTGATAACTTATTTATTCTTTCACTTAAAATTTGTACGATGGAAGCTTCTTCATCTTCGAATCCAACCAAATCTCCAACTTCGGACTTATGTATTCGATTAAGCTTATCAATTACGCCATTGTCTTGAAGAGCTTTAAATATTTCTTCTGCTCTTTTTTTGTCAACAGTACCATTTCGAAATGATCCAGAACTTATAACTCCCCGATCATCGTCAGTCAATAAACTACATTTGGCTAGTAACCGCTTTTCTGACTCGTTCGAATTGTATAGCCTTGCAAAATGTTCAAATGCAACGCCCCCAATATTTACAATCTCAATTCCATATCGGTCTATATCTAAATCTATTTTTTTCGCGAACACAGGGAGTAATAATGCTTCTGAAATTCCTTCTACCAGTATTGTTCCATTAGAAAAGAAAAGCTGTGATTTGGTAACATCTAAGAATTTTGATAGATACTTTTTATTCTCAGGTTCTAATTCAGAATTACCAATAGTAAATGCTTTAATCTCATTCTTTTGTTTTTGTAATACGATAAGATAGTCAAGGTTAGCTTTAGCTGTAATTGTTGGTGAATGGGACGTAATAAATAATTGTAATCCTTTCTCTTCAAATGTATTCAAGTACTTAAAAAACGTATTTTGCTTTTGTGGATGTAAATGTGCTTCTGGCTCTTCAATCAATAAAGCTTCATAAAAATGATCGCGCTCAGCTAGATTCCCTTGATTGTTATTAATCAAATCACCTAAAACAGTTGCGGCATAAATGATGTTATTTTCTCCTAATCCGTTTTGAGTAATTTCAAAATAACTATCTCGACTTGGAATTGGACTTTTTACTTCTATGTTATTAATAATTCCATCATAACTATATGGCAAAAAGCTAAAAGCAACACTCGGTTCCTTTCCAATAATTGAGGCACCATTAATATGTTCCTGTACTTTTGTTTCACCTGTTTTAATGATTGTATTCCATTCGGCATCATCAACTGCATCCTGAAGTTTTTTTGCTAATTCAACTTTTTTCTCTTTATTCAAAACAGTAATCTCAGCCTCATCTGGAGCGTCATCTAGCTTAAATCCTTTTAAATTTTTATAAAGCTCCGCAATTTTATTTCCTCGTGCATGGGGTCTAAGTTTTTCAACAGCATCACGCAAAGGACTTAAATAGGTAAAATTAATTAACTGTAAAGCTTCAGGAGGAACAATTTGTCCTTCATTATCCCCACCCCAAACACTCCAACGTAATACTCGGTTATCATTTCTTGTTTCATACGAATATTTGAAATGTAACTGTATTGTTTGGATGCTCGGATCATTTCTATCTTGTGAAATAAAATCTGTAAAAACAGCGGCTTCAATTGGATCTTCATATTCAAAGATCATATCAAAACATATTTGCCTTGCATCCTCAGATGGATCGTTTATATCAATATAGAAATCCTTGTCTTTATCAATGTAGATGTCCCTAAATTGATTTCCATAACTCAGGCAAATCCTCAAAGCATCAATGATTGCAGTCTTCCCAGAGTTATTTTCACCAATGATAATATTAACTCCTTTGTTAAAAGTAAGATCAAGTCTTCGAATTGATCGATAACCTTGTATTATAAACTGTTTAAGATACATGTGAATTTATTTTTCTAAGATTAAGAAAATTGAAATGACAATCAACGGATTGAGATTTATAAAAGTAGAAAAAGATAAATAGAAACCTTTTGCTTTTCATAAATAGTTATGAAGCAGTTATGAAAATCTGACTTGACATTCAAGAATTACAAAACGCAAAAGCGGCTGAACTCCGGATTTTCGTCCTTTATTCAGCCGCTTTTATTCTTTTATACTGGCCACTGCTACCGGCCATTGAACCCTATTTTGCTGCTACAATAAAACCACGGTCTTCAATGGCTTTCGTGATGTCTTTTAGGTTGGTTTGGTTTGAATCGAAGCGAACAAATGCTGTTGAATCTTCGTGGTTGGCGCTGATGCTATCGATACCAGCCAGTTCGGTAACTCCTTTGGCAATCGAAGCTTCGCAATCGTCGCAATGCATCCCATTTACCTGTAACTTTGCTTCAACCATAACGGGAGCTGCTTTTTCTTTCGGTGCTTGCTTTGGTGCACAGGCAGCCATTCCTAAAATAAGGGAAATAATCAGGACAAGGTTTTTCATATTTTTTGATTTTTAAAATTGAGTGACTAAATTACTTTTTTACTAACGCTTTCAGAATGTTCTCGCTTCCTTCACCGGCATCGCTCATAATGGCAGTGGCTTCTCCTCCTAACAGTCGGGCAAAAAGTTCAGCATTCATGCGCGAAACATAGGTTTTACCATCAGCTTTTTCGTACACAGCCACACGACATGGCATGAGTGCCGAAATCTGTCGGTGTTTGTCGTTTCCCAGAATACGGACCGCAATATCGGGTTTGCAAATTGAAAATACTTTCACCGGCCTCACGGTAAAACCATTGTTGGTCATAATCTGCTGAAGATCGTATTCGTGCGGCATTTTCCAATTGTTGCTTTTGGTTGACTCGGTGAGCTTTTCAACTGTTTCATTGAAATCATATTTGCTTTCGTTCACCGAAAACATCAACCGTGGAAACACAAAAACAAGGAATAAGCCGATAAGAACAAATCCTGAAAAAAGTCCTGCAAGAAACATAGCGTTGATTTTTTTTAATTTTGATAATGAAACAGTTAGATGACCCGATTGTTTGCTGAAAGTTGAATAAACTAATTCCGGATATCCGCTTTTCAGCGCATAATCTTTATCAGGTTTTCACGATCTGAAAGATGCTGTCGGCAATTAAAATAAGCATCATCAGCAGGTACAGAAAATTCAGTTTAAAGAAGGCTGACCGGGCTTTGATGTCGTGTTTGAGCAGAATACTTCCGGAGAGCGAAAAAAGGACATAGAAGATATAAAACAGCAGGAAAAACTGCGACACGCTTCCTTTCAGCACGATCATGGAAACTACGATGGCTGTGGCGACAGTCGCCAGAATCCAGGTAAAACTCAATCGTTTGATCTGGTTGTCGTTAAAAACAGAGTGCAGGCTGGGGAAACCGGCCAGTTCATATTCTTTGCCAAACATGAGCAGCAACAGCCAGAAATGTGGAATCTGGCCAATAAAGAAGAAAAGCGCTACCCAGAAAATTTGTTCGTTGGCCCAGTCGCCACCTCCGGCAAACCAACCAATGTATGGGGGTAAAGCGCCCACCAGCGAGCCCGGAACAACTGCAAAAGCAGTCACTTTCTTCAGGGGCGTGTAAATTATATTGTACGACAACAAGGTTGCCAAACTGGTCAGAAATACGATAATCGGGAAATTCACGATCAGGATAAAACCACCATACACGAAAAAGGCAAGCGCCACCCAGATTGCTCCCTTCACACTTATTTTTCCTGATGGGATGGGCCGGTTTTTGGTCCGTGGCATCAAGGCATCGGTGGTATGCTCCTGAATGTGGTTGATGGCCCCGGAACTGCACGACATTAGGAAAACTCCGGCCATCAGCATCCAGGCCTGTTCATCAAACAGTCCGGTTTTTAGCGCATATCCGGTAAAGGCAGATAAAGCAATGGGCAAAGATATTCGTACTTTGCCCAGCTCTGAGATTATTTTTATCCAGGAAGAAATACTGGTTTTCGTCATTTAAGCGTTTTCAGGTATTCGGTAATTTGTACAATATCGTCATCCGACAACTGCCCTTTGTATGACAACATCAGTCCTTTATTGAATCCTTTAACGATATCAGCATTCGGATCGTAAATGGAACGTTTGATGTATTCGTCATCAATGGTTACTTCACGTTCCTTGCCTCCTGTAGTAACAGCTACGGTATGTCCGTAAATACCTTTAAACGATGGTCCGACCAGTTTTGAACCATCCACCGAATGGCAGGCAAAGCAGCCAATATTCTTCATGATTCGTTTTCCGGTAGCTGTGGGAGAGTCAACAATGGCCTCCACCTTTTTAACGGTATCGACATACCATTTGTTGAATTGATCCTGTGGCAAAACTTTCACGTAGGTGTACATGTAAGAGTGGTTCATACCGCAGTATTCGGAACAGAACAATTCGAAACTTCCTTCTTTCTGGGCAATAAACCACGACATTTTTTCTCTTCCCGGCACCACGTCTTCTTTAATACGGAAGGCAGGAATGTAGAAGCCATGTATTACGTCAAGAGAAACCAGTTTCATTTTGATTGCCTTGTTCATCGGAACATAGAGCGTATCAGTCTTTTTACCGTTTTCGTATTCAAAAGTATAGTTCCACATGCGGCCGGTGATGGTGATGTTAAAACTATCTTTCGGGGCTTTTTGCATTGGAGCCCAGCCGGCCCAGCCGTAATAGAACATAACCATAACCAGAATGGTCGGAATTACTGTCCAGATAATTTCGAGTTTAGTGCTACCCTTTATCTGCGTTGCTACCGGGTTTTTCTTGTTGTTGTATTTGTAAACGAAATACAGCATCGTAAATGTTAATCCGAGTAGAAAAACTAAGGAAATACCCATTATGAGGAAAAAGGCTTTGTCAACCCCTGTCACAAAATTGGATGCATTTACTGTATTGGATAAGATATACATAGCTTTTATCTGTAATAGTAATCTAAAAATGTAATGAATATAACTGCCAGAAATACCAGAGTTACAAAGCCTACCATGAAGCGCAGAAAGGGTTGGTCGAACTTAAGGTGCATAAACCAGTATAAAACGAGCACTGACTTGATGGTTGAAAATATTAGTGCGCCTAAAACCGAATATCCACCCAGGTTTATCTTAGTTATCCCAATCGACATAAATGTCAGCACAAGCAGGGAAATCAGGATATAAAAGTAGGTTTTGTATGGTACGATATGATGTTTTTCTTTTTCCATTTTGGTGTCGTTTTCTTAATGAATTAAATAGAATAAAGGGAACAGGAATATCCAGATCAAGTCGACCAAATGCCAATACAATCCAGCGTTGTCGAGCAACGACGAGCGATTTTCATTGACGGTCCCGTTCTGAACCCTTTTCAATGCCACGATAATGATGATCATACCCACAATAATGTGAAGAGCATGTAAGCCAGTCATTACGAAGTAAAGTCCGAAGAACAGGATTTCACCCCGACTCATATCATTGATCAGATGTTCCGATCCCGGCCAAATACCGTGATCAAACTTTACTCCCCATTCAAAATATTTGTTTATCAGGAAAACCAGTGCCAGCATGATGGTGATTTCGAGCAGCAACACAGTCAGTCCCTTGTTCTTCTTCTGAAGTGAAGAGGTTGACATGGCAATGGTCATACTGCTCACCAATAAAATGATGGTATTGATCGCCCCGATGGTTGGATTCAATTCATGAGCACCCAATTGAAAGGCTTCCGGATTTAAGAACCGGTAGATCGAATAAACAATGAACAAACCTCCAAAAAGGAGCAGTTCGGTAAATATAAATAACCACATTCCCAGTTTATTTGCCTCCTGGTCGTAATGCGGATCTGCATGTTGTGATACTTGTTCCATAGATTGGTATTCGTTTGTTAGTATTCGTAAGGTCCGTCCTTTTCGCCGTATACAGGAATCTCTTCGAAGTTTTCAACCGGAGGTGGTGATGCTACCGTCCATTCCAGTGTTTTTCCGTGCCATGGATTTATTTCAGCAATGGCGCCGTTTTTAGCCGAACGGAAAAGGTTGATAACTACAATCAATAAACCGAAGGTCATCACCCACGATCCGAGCGATGAAAGTATATTGGCGGCATGGAATTCAGGAAGATAGTCGTAATAACGACGGGGCATTCCAATCATTCCAAGGTAAAACATCGGTGAATATAGGGTAAGGAAGCCAACAGTGAAAAATGCCCAGCCAACTTTTGCCCAAACCTTGTCGTACATACGTCCGAACATTTTGGGGAACCAATAATGGATGGCTCCAAAGAAAGAGAATCCAACACCACCAAAAACGATGAAATGGAAGTGTGCCACAACAAATGCGGTATCGTGTACATAAACGTTAGTAGCCAAAGCGCCTAAAACCAATCCGGAGAATCCACCAATCATGAATACAAATATGAATGATACAGCCCATAAGAACGGAATTTCAGGATTGATTGATCCTTTGTGCATGGTCGAAATCCAGTTGAATACTTTGATAGCACTCGGAATAGCCACCAGGAAGGTTAGTACTGAAAACGTGTACTGTGCAGTTCCGCTCATTCCGGAGGTAAACATGTGGTGACCCCAAACGAAATAACCTACAAAAGCAATAGCCAGTGTTGAAGCGATAATGGCCCGGTAGCCAAAAATATGTTTTTGCGAGAAAGTCGGTATAATTTCAGAAATAGCACCCATGGCCGGAAGAATCATAACATACACCGCCGGATGCGAATAAATCCAGAATAAATGCTGATACAAAACCGGATCACCGCCCAATGCAGGGTCGAAAACGCCGATTCCGAAGATACGTTCGAGCGCAACAAGAACGAGGGTAATTCCAACGACCGGTGTAGCCAGCAGTTGTATCCAGGCTGTTCCATAGAGCGACCAAGGAAACAATGGCATTTTAAACCAGGTCATGCCGGGAGCACGCATCCGGTGTATGGTTACGATGAAATTTAGTCCGGTTAAAATTGATGAAAATCCGAGGATAAATGCACCAAATATGGCAGGCAACAGATTGGTTCCAGACTTAAAGCTGTAAGGTGCATAAAACGTCCATCCGGTATCAGGAGTTCCGTTACCGAAGAGCACCGAAGCAATAACCAAAAGGGCTCCTGCAACATAAAAGTACCACGAAAGCAGGTTCACCTTCGGAAAGGCTACATCCTTGGCCCCAATCATAATGGGAAGCATGAAATTACCAAATACTGCAGGTAATCCTGGAATTACAATCATGAAAATCATGATGACGCCATGAACAGTAAATACTGAATTGTAAGTTTGAGGCCCCATAATGGTTTGTCCCGGGGCAATCAATTCAAGTTTCATTGCCAAACCGAGGGCAACGCCAACTACGAACATGACCATCATAGAATACATGTACAAAAGTGCGATGCGTTTGTGGTCGGTCGAAAAAATCCAACCGAATATTCCCTTGTACTTCCCCTTATAATCGAGGTAGTTTACATCGTGTGGAATTTGAGTCGCTGTTTGCATAAATCAAAACTATTTATTTATTTTTCTTTTGGGTTTGAATATAAGTATCAGGAAAAATAATACGGCCACAAATAAAATCAAAGTGCCCGAAATCTTTGTGACATTCAGTACGTATGCCTTTCCAACCGGATCGTACGAAAAACAGTACTGCATAATTTTATTGATGGTTGGAGACGACATGCCTTTGGAAGACTCAATAACTGCCATCTTAAAATCGAAGGGTAGAAAATAAATTCCGGTGAGGTATCGGGTGATTTTGCCTTTCGGACTGACAACTGTTATGGCAGCCGCATGTGCAAAATCTTTACCTGTCCTTTTGTATTTGAAACCTGTAGCTTCGGTGCCTTTCTGAATGCTTACCGTGTCGGAAACAAAATATTTCCATCCTTTAGCAATCGTTTCTTTTTTATTAACCAACTTCAGGTAATTTTCTTTCTTCCGGATTCCCAGATCAATAGTTTCCTCTGGATCAAAGCTGATGGTCAGTACCTGATAATCTACTCCCGGAATCAGGTCAGATTCATCCATTACCTTGGCCAGCCCTTCCATTAACGGACTGCAAATTCCCGGACAACGAAAATATACCCAATTAATAATGGTTGGTTTATCGATTAAATCGGTAAGTAACACCCGTTGATTGTTTTCATCAATCAGGTAAATGTCGGTGGGTAAATATTCATCCAGATGCTCTACAATACCAATTTCCGCATCATCGGTTTTATCGTCAAATACTTTTTGTGCGAAAAGGTTTATTCCCAAAAAGAGAAATAAAACTGCCAGCAAACCAGCTAATTTTCCTGAAAACAAGAACGAATCTGAACAAGTCATCGCTGAAGATTTATCGTCCTGTTTCCCATTTTTTATTATAGCGATATTCAGGCTATCGTTCATCTTGATTTTTGGTTTATCAACTAAAATATTTTTACTCTTAATTTTGTTTGCCTATGAAACCCAAAACGGTATTGAATGTTTATCAAAGTCGGAATAATACTGCCTTTTTTTTACTTTTTTTTGATCTATTTCTGAATGTAAATTTACAAATGATCAAATCAATTAGCGTAATTTACACAAATTCAGTAATTTAATTGATTGTTTTTTCAAATGTGCTCTGTGTATGTATAAATATACCAGATAAAATCGCAACAATCATTTATTGGCCTTCAATTTAGCACTATTTTTCAGTTTACTCTTATCTCTTTAAGCTGTTTTTGAAATTGCGGCTTTATTTGCAGCAACTTCCTTTTTCTACCATACTTTTGGGTGCCAGTTTTTCGCTTGTTGGACTGACATAGGGTATACCTAGTGACATTCCCCGAAGAATGAACAACACACCTAGCATAAATACAAAATAGGGAACCACTTTTTGCATTTTACTGCGGACTTTTTGCCCAATGGCATCGCTTGCCAGCGTCGCAATCAGCAATAGAGGAATGGTTCCAATCCCGAAAAACATCATGAAAACCGCACCCGACAAAATATTTCCGGAATTGATAGCCCCGGCAATGGCCACATAAACAAGTCCACAGGGCAACAGTCCGTTGAGTAATCCTATCATGAGTAATGAAAAATACGAACGGTCGGTGAATAGCTTTTTCAGTTTAAGAATCAATCGTGCTGCAAATCCGCTAAACAAACCGGCAATAGTTATTTTTTCCCTGAAAACAAATGGAAACAATACACTGATGATCATGGCCACACCCAATAAAATGGATGTCCATTGCTGAAAGCCTGCCATGTGAATTCCTTTGCCAAGCAATCCGAACAAGATGCCCAGAATACTGTAAGTCAAAACCCGTCCGGAATTGTATAATACAGCACCGGTAATTTTCGACATCATACTGTGCTTTTTAAGTGGCAGAGCAACCACAATCGGTCCGCACATTCCAATGCAATGGAAACTGCCGATAAGGCCGATGGTTAAAGGTGTAATGAAGTCCATATAAAAGAGTTTCAAGTTCAAAAATCCAAGTATTTAATTGTCATTCGATTGTCATTTACTGTCATACATTTGATAAAATATGATTTTCAATTAATGACGCGAAGCAATTGACTATTTAATGACTACTCATAAAATACACATATTTTAATATCATTCTACCGTAATTTCCTCTTCCTGATAATAGGATACCTCTCCGGCTTTCCAGTCTATTTTTACCTGATACCTTCCTTTTTCGAGAGTATTCAGGAGGACCGTTTGTCTATGGGCGGTATCTAGTTTAAGTGCCAATGTCAGGTCTCTTTTCTTTTCAACAGGGCTATAAAAATGAACTTCTCCGGAATATTGGTCCGCATTGGACAACTCCGGAAATTTCATTGTTAAAGAATCGCTGTAAAGTTCAAACTTTACTTTGACGGTCAGGCCATCGTTGTTTTTTACTTTCTCGATGTGTTGCTGGTAATCGATTGACTTTTGATAGTAATCATCATCAACCAAATCATAATCTTGTCTAAGTGCAATTGAAACCAAGATCAACATACCGCTAATCATGATTACAAAGGCGATGACAATACCTGTACCCCAATTAAATTTTATTTTCATACATGTTTGTGTTCCAAATTTCATGTTCCGAGTTCCAAGTTGAGCGTAACCCGTAACTCGCACCCCGCATCTAATATTTATTGCCTAATGAGACTGATCACTGTTTCACATCCAGTGAATTCGGCCCAACAAAAGTTGTATTGATTTTATCAATCAGTTCTCCTTTTTCAAATATTCCGATTTCCAGATGGCTGTTTGATAGTTTTACATTTTCCTTTTTGATCACGATGAGCATGTCGCGTTTGGTAACCTCACCTTTTTCAGCCTTTATCGGATCGCCCATCAGGATAATTTCACCTTCAGGAGTGAGTAGTTTTAATTCGATATCGACTTCCGAGTTGGTTTTATTTACCATTTGCAGGTTGTATAAATTGCTGTAGCGGTCGGCACCATATTCCTGAAACATAGTTCCAGGGGACCGGTTGATCGTAGTTTCAACGTCACCACGAACGGTAAACAGATAAACGATCACAATTAAAAGTGTAAGTAATACAGCAGAATAGGCAATAACTCTGGCATTAAATTTAACGCTTTTCCCTTCTGAAATTGATTTTTCGGAGGCAAACCGAATTAATCCTGATGGCTTTCTTACCCTTTTCATCACAGTATTGCAAGCATCGATACAAGCGGTGCAATTGATACATTCCAATTGAGTTCCGTTACGGATATCGATTCCCGTAGGGCAAACATCTACACAACTGTAGCAATTGATGCAGTCGCCCTTTTCACCACGTTCGCCTTTTCCACGTGGTTCGCCACGTTTATAATCGTAGCCAACCAATATTGTATTTACATCGAGCATTACGCCTTGCAAACGTCCATAAGGGCAAACAATGGTGCAAACCTGTTCGCGAAACCAAGAGAAGACGAAATAATGTGCACCTGTAAATGCAACTACTACCATCAGCAATCCGAATCTTTCCATTGGCCAACCGTCCATAATCTCTCCTAGTTTGGCCGTTCCGGTTACATAAGCAATAAAGGTAAGAATGGTGAAAAATGAAATAATCAGATAAATACCGTGTTTCAATATTCGTTTCAGAACTTTTATTGCATCCAGATCTTGTTCGGCCAGTTTTCGCTGTTGTTCCGGATTCCCGTCAATCAGGTGTTCGATTGGGCGATACAGAAACTCCAGAAATACTGTTTGTGGACAAACCCATCCGCAGAATATCCTTCCGTAGATAACGGTAAACAAAACAATGAAAACAATGAGGGCAATGACTGACAAAACCAGAAGGTGAAAATCCTGAGGGTAAAACGTATTTCCAAACAATACGAATTTGCGTTCCAGAAAATTTAGAAATATCAGTGGTTCGCCTCTAAGTTTCAGAAATGGAGCGAGGTAAAAGAAAATCAGCAAAGTCCAGGCAATGATTCGCCGGATGTTGGTTAATTTTCCTTTGGGTAATTTAGGGAATAACACAACGCGTTTTCCGTCTTTTCCAAATGTTGAAGGGCGGTCTCTGAAGGTTGTTTCCTGATAATTTTCAGGGGTCTGCATGGGATTTTTGTTAGTTGTTTTGAGTAAAGGGAATGCTACTGGTCACTCAAGCCGTTAGCAGCAAGCAACCAATAGCATTTTATTAATTCTTCACAAATTTTACCCCCTGCGGAGCTTTTTGATTTGGAGGATTGGTACCCTGTAAACTCAGAATGTAAGCGATTACGTTATTAATCTGGGTCTTGTTGAGTTGACTTTTATAAGCAATCATGCCTTTTTCAATAACACCTTCATTTACAATTTTTAGTAAGTCTTCGGGTCTACCACCATGAATCCAGTATTCGTCAGTAAAGTTTGGTCCAACCAAACCTTCTCCGAATTTTCCGTGACAAACTAAACATATTTTGTCAAAGGTAATCTTCCCGGCGGCAAGAATTTGTTCCTGAGTTAAAGGAGCAGCAGCGGCTGTTTTAGCCTCCTCTTCTTTTCCTGCAACTTCGGTTTTAGCACGTGCAGCTTTTATTTCATTGCTGTATTCGTTTCGTTGAACGATATCATCGTCATGAAATACAAAAAGTAAGGTCAGATAGGCGACTGAAATTACAATAGTAACATAGAAGATGTACTTCAGCCAGGGTGGCAGTGGATTATCGAGTTCTTTGATGCCATCGTATTCGTGACCTCCGAAATACTTAATCTGCGTTACATCATCAACTTCTTCGTGATCGCTGTGCGAACTATCTATTTGATTTTCATTATTTGTATGCATAATTCCTTATTTTGCAGTTGTTTGATTAATATGAATTTCCGATTCATCTAAAGGCATGCTGCTTAGTTTGTTTACCACTTCTTTTTTCATTACAAAAGCCTGAACCGACACCACGATAAAGAACGTGAAAAAGATGATGAACCCAATCAGTGCATAGATTTCGACATGGAAAATAGTACTTAATGATTCTTTTATCATGGCTTATTTCGTTACTGGTTTGTTTGAAATATCTACTCCTAGACGTTGCATGTAGGCAATTAAAGCAATGATTTCGCGGTTACTTTCGGTTTGTATACCAGCAGTTGCCAGATCTTTTGCTATACTGTCGGCCTGTGCCTTCAAATCATCAATTGCTTTGAGTTCGTAATTATCAGGGTATGGTACTCCTAAAGTTTTCATTGCCCTGATTTTTCCGGGAGTCGATTGAATGTCGATTTCTTTTTTGGCCAGCCAGGGATATTTTGGCATGATTGAAGCCTCGTTCATTTTTTGCGGATCGATGAAATGGTTGTAATGCCATGAATTTGGTTTGTACATTTTTCCCGTTTTTACTCCTTCACGCGCCAAGTCAGGTCCGGTACGTTTTGATCCAAACTGGAACGGGTGATCGTATACAGCTTCGCCGGCTTTGGAATATTCACCGTAACGTTCAGTTTCTGAACGGAAGGGGCGTACCATTTGCGAATGACAGTTGTAGCAACCTTCTTTTACATAGATGTCGCGGCCCTGCAATTCAAGCGGTGTATAAGGTTTTACGCTTGAAATAGTTGGAATATTTGATTTGATCAGATAAGTAGGAATAACTTCGACAATACCTCCAACCAAAATGGCAATGGTTGCAACAATCAGGAACAGGATTGGCTTGCGTTCCAGGAACCGGTGACCAGTTTCTGATTCTGATTTTTCACTTGGTAAAATTTCCATGGCTGGTGCTTCAGCTGCCTCTTCAGCAACAAATGAACCAGCTTTTATAGTTTTAATAATGTTGAATACCAGAATCAGAAATCCCGAAACGTAAAGGAATCCACCAAATGCCCGAATAGTGTACATCGGAATCAGCTGGGCTACTGTTTCAAGGAAGTTCGGATACATCAGGAACCCATCTGGTGTAAATTGTTTCCACATCAAAGCTTGAGTAATTCCACCTATATAAAGCGGAACGGCATAAAAAACGATGGCCAGTGTAGCAATCCAGAAGTGAATATTTGCCAGTTTAGTTGAATAGAGTTTGGTGTTGTAAAGTCGTGGTACAAGCCAATAAATCAGACCAAAAGTTAACATTCCGTTCCATCCTAATGCACCAATGTGAACGTGACCAATAGTCCAGTCGGTAAAGTGGCTGATTGCATTAATATTTTTAAACGACAACATTGGACCTTCGAAAGTTGACATCCCATAGGCAGTAATACCAACTACAAACATTTTCAGAATCGGATCTCTCCGCACTTTATCCCAGGCACCGCGCAGGGTAAGCAAACCGTTAATCATACCTCCCCAGCTTGGAGCAATAAGCATAACCGAAAAGGTAGTCCCAAGCGCCTGAAGCCAGTCGGGCAATGAGCTGTATAATAGATGATGAGGGCCAGCCCAGATGTATAAAAATATAAGTGACCAGAAGTGTACAATGGAGAGTTTATAGGAATAAACCGGACGTCCGGAAATTTTCGGTACAAAATAATACATCAATCCGAGGAATGGAGTGGTGAGGAAGAACGCAACTGCGTTGTGCCCGTACCACCATTGCACCAAAGCATCCTGAACTCCTGCATAAAGCGTATAACTTTTCAGGAAACTTACTGGTAAGGCCAGTGAATTGAAAATGTGCAAAACAGCAATGGTAACCCAGGTGGCAATGTAAAACCAGATTGAAACGTAAATGTGACTGGTTCGTCGGGTTAAAATGGTGCCAAACATGTTTATACCAAATACAACCCAAACTAAGGTAATTGCAATGTCAATCGGCCATTCCAGTTCGGCATATTCCTTACCGGTTGTAACTCCTGCAAGCAAAGTAACCGCTGCAGCAACAATAATCGACTGCCATCCCCAAAAGTGGATTTTGCTTAGTAAATCACTGAAAATCCGGGTTTTTAACAGTCGTTGTAGTGAATAATAAATGGCTGTAAAAATGGCATTTCCAACAAACGCAAAAATTACTGCGTTGGTGTGCACTGGCCGGGTGCGCCCGAAAGTGGTGAACTCAAGTCCAAAATTCAGGGAAGGAATGAAAATCTGTAGCGCAATTAGTAAACCTGCTACAAGGCCGACAACGCCCCAAACAATGGTGGCAATCGCAAAATTCCGGGTCATGCGGTTGTCGTACGAAAACTTCTGTAATTCCATAGAGTTGTATTTATTTAGATTTTTTTTCGATTTTGTCTTTACTATCTTTTGTTGAGTCGGCTTTCACTTCGGGAGCTACGGTCGGATCGTCGAATAATATTCGGACCGATGGGGTATAGGTATCCTCATACTGACCGCTTTTTACCGACCAAATGAAGGCGACTAAAAATGCTCCTGCCATCAATATGGCCACAAATACCAAAATGAAAACTACCGACATATATCGCTTCTTTAAAATCTGAATCGTTTTGCTGATAAACTTACAGAAAAACTTGCAAACAATACAACTGAAACCGAACTTATTGGCATCAAAATAGCTGCAACAATCGGTGTAAGTGCTCCCTGAACAGCAAATGACAATCCAATAAGGTTGTAAAGAAATGAAATCAGGAAGCCAGTTTTTACAATTTTCATACTTTCATGCGTAAACTGTATAAACTGATTCAGTTTTACAAATTGTTTAGACTGAAGTATGGCATCGCAGGCCGGAGAAAAATTGAAAACATTGTCGGCAATCACTATGCCCACATTACTTTCGTTTAAAGCTCCTGCATCGTTGAGACCATCGCCAATCATTAAAACTTTTCGGTTTCCCTTTTGTAAATTTCTTATGTAGTTTAGTTTATCAGTTGGCGATTGATTGAAATGTATGTTTTTATCCGTTCCGAAAAACTGGACCAGATTTTCTTTTTCCGCATCATTGTCGCCAGTTAAAAGGTGCAATTCATGTGTTTTCTTTAATTTCCTGATCAATTCCTGCAGCCCTTCACGGTATTCATTTTCGAGCTGAAAATGTCCTAAAATGGTATTCTCAAAATAAACCCAAACTTCAGTTTTCAGATTTTCATCCTCAGCTTTTTCACCGGTCACAAAGTATCTTGAACCCATATTCATCCGGACTCCATTAATCGTACCTGTAATCCCCAAGGATGTTATTTCCTGAAAATCATTTATTGCGATTAATTCATCACCGTCAATCGAATTGCAAATGGTTTTGCTTAGTGGATGCGACGAATGAAAGGCCAGCGATTTAATTATCAGGAGTTGTTCGTTGGTCAGTTTTTTGCCGACAAACCGGATATCCGATGACTGGGCATTGGTAATTGTACCGGTTTTGTCAAACACAATAGTGTCAACCTTGTATAAATGTTCGATTACAGCTGTATTTTTCAGGTAAAAACCTTTCCGGCCAAATTGCCTCATGGTACTTCCGAAGGTAAACGGAACGGTCAAAGCCAAAGCGCAAGGACAGGCAATAATCAAAACCGAAGTGAAGGAGAAAAGTGCAATTTCGGGTTTGTTGAATAGCCAGAATATACCTGAACCGATGGCAATCAAAACTACCACAACTGTAAAATACTGACTAACCCGGTTAACGATCGTATTTAGTCTGTTGTTTGCGGTAAAAGGATTTTCAGCCTGATTCCAGAGTTGTGTAAGGTAACTTTGCTGAACTTCTTTTTCGATGATCAGTTCAATGGCGCTTCCTATCTGTCGTCCACCGGCAAATACAAAGTCGCCAGCCTGTTTGGTAACTGGCATCGATTCTCCGGTCACAAAGCTGTAGTCGATGTTTGCTGTTCCGCTTTTGAGAATTGAATCGGCCGGAACAATTTCCTGATTGCGCACCAGAATCCGATCTCCGGCTTTCAATTCTTCCAACGGAATTGTATCATTACCGGTAGCTGTTATTCGGGTTACAGCCAATGGAAAATAGGTTTTGTAATCGCGCTCAAACGAAAGTGCCTGGTAGGTTTTCCCCTGATACCATCGCCCGATCAGCATGAAAAAGACGAGGCCCGTCAACGAGTCAATATATCCGATGCCTTTCCCTGAAAGAATTTCTACCAGACTTTGGGTAAAAAGAGTTGTCAGTCCGAGGGCAATCGGCAAATCTATGCTGATGATTTTCTTTTTCAGGCTTTTGTATGCAGTAAGGAAATAGTCGCTCGCGCTGTACGTTAAAACCGGAATGGCCAATAGTACGCTTAACCAGCCGAACAGTTTTTTCATGTCAGCCTCCAGAAACTGATGCCCTGGAAGGTATTGTGGGAAATGATAAATCATGGCATTCATAAAGCTAAACGCTGCAATGCCTATTTTGATAAAAAGTTTTTTGTCTAAATGTTCGGTCTGTGGTTTCTCAATGCTATGTTGATTGATTTCAGGAATGTAATGAATGCTGACGAGCAATTCGACCAGTTGTCGAAGTGAAATCTCACTTTCTTTAAAGGTAATATTGATTTCTTTTTTCGGGAAATTAACAAACGATTGTATAATACCTGAATTTAAGCTATGCAGGTTTTCGAGCAACCAAATGCATGAAGCGCAATGAATCTCAGGAATAAAAAAACTGACTTTCGAAATACCGCCCTCAGAAAATGTAAGGACTTTTGATTTGAAATGATCTAAATCCAGAAAAGCATAAGTGTCGTCGTCGGGGCGTGTTTCTTCTGAAATCCGGACGCCGGGCATTTGTTCAATTTGGTAATATTGTTTGAGTTGGTTGGTGTTGAGAATCTGATATACAGTAGAACAGCCTGAACAGCAGAACGGATGTCCCTCAAAAAATACAGGTGACTTCCCGCAAGAATTTCCGCAATGAATACATTTCAAGTCTTCACTCATGAGATCAGGGCTGGCAGTTGAATTACCGCTAATTAAGGATTTAAATGAGAATTTGTTCAATTGTTTGATGAAAAAGAACAAATAAAATCGGCTGAAAGTACCGTTTTATCTGCAATTATTTATAATTCAAGGTGTTCGGAATAATCTATCGGCCTTCAATATAATCTATTGTCTTTCCCGATTTTTGTGCTCTGTAATATAAAAAATCAATTTAACTTTAAATGTTAGATTTTTGATACTATTTGACCCGATCGATGCTGATGCAATTACTTAGAAGAATATACCGGTTTTATGCAGAAGGCTTTTCATCCATGCCCAAATGGGGAAAGCAAGTCTGGTTGGTTATCCTGATAAAGTTGTTCATCATGTTTGTAATCCTGAAAATCTTTTTCTTTCCTAATTTTCTGAAATCAAACTTTAAAAACGATACCGATCGAAGCAATCATGTTTTGGAGAATTTAACAGATATCAACTAATTATTAAAAAAAACCTATGATTGAAGGACTAGATTTAGCATTAGTAAATTGGTCGAGAGCACAGTTTGCTCTCACGGCCATGTATCATTGGATTTTTGTGCCTTTAACACTGGGATTGGGAATCATTATTGCCATAATGGAAACCCTCTACGTGAAGACCGGAAATACGGAGTGGAAAAGAATTACCAAATTTTGGATGACTATGTTCGGAATCAACTTCGCGATCGGAGTTGCCACCGGAATCATTCTCGAATTCGAATTTGGAACCAACTGGTCAAACTATTCGTGGTTTGTGGGCGATATTTTTGGCGCCCCGCTGGCCATCGAAGGTATCCTGGCGTTTTTTATGGAATCAACGTTTATTGCCGTCATGTTTTTCGGATGGAATAAAGTGAGTAAAGGATTTCATCTTACCTCCACATGGCTTACTGCAATTGGTGCGAATATTTCGGCACTCTGGATTTTAGTTGCCAATGGCTGGATGCAAAAACCGGTTGGTATGGTATTTAATCCCGAAACCGCCCGTATGGAAATGACCAGTTTCTGGGAAGTATTGTTTTCGCCAATGGCGGTAAACAAGTTTTTGCATACCACTTCATCAGCATTTGTGCTGGCTGCTATTTTTGTAATTGGAGTTTCGGCCTGGTTTATCCTGAAAGGCAGAGACATTGTATTTGCACGTAAGAGTATAGTGGTGAGTAGTATTTTTGGGTTTCTGGCTATTATATATACTATTTTTACCGGCGACAGTTCGGCTCGTGATATCGCAACCGATCAACCCATGAAATTTGCTGCTTTCGAAGGTTTGTACAACGGTAGCGAAGGTGCCGGTCTTGTGGCGCTTGGGTTTATGTCGACAAGCGAAACCGATCCTTCAAACGAGAATCTCAAAGATTTTGCCATGAAAATTGAAATTCCTAACATTTTGTCGTATATGGCATTTATGGATTGGGATGCTTTTGTTCCCGGAATTAACGACCTGGTCAGGGGAAATGAAAAGTATGGAATAATGTCGGCCACCGAAAAAATAAATCGGGGTAAGCTGGCCATTGAAAAGTTAAAAGCCTATAAAGAAGCCAAAAAATCGGGACAGACAGTTCAGGCCGATTCGCTGAAAACTGAAATTATGAGCCCCGACTTTCAGAAGAACTATTTCAGTTATTTTGGTTATGGCTACATTGCCAATACCGACGACATTGTACCTAGTGTTCCATTGTCGTTTTACAGCTTCCATATCATGGTGGTGCTTGGTTTGTACTTCGTCTTCTTTTTCCTGATGGCTTTGTATTACACCATTAAAGGCAAGATACACAAGAAACGTGCTTTTTTACGTGTGGCGATATGGACTATTCCATTGGCTTACCTGGCAAGTCAGGCGGGTTGGATCGTTGCCGAAGTTGGCCGCCAGCCCTGGGTTATACAGGATTTGATGCCAACCATGGCTGCTGTAACCAAAATCAGCGCCGGAGCAGTGCAGGTTACATTCTGGCTGTTTGCCATCATTTTTACTACCCTGCTTATTGCTGAGATCAAAATCATGATGCGTCAAATTAAAATCGGACCTAAATCAGAAGGAGGAGCCAACTAATGTTTGAATCACTATCACTTTTAAGTTTACAGCAATACTGGTGGCTAATCGTTTCGCTGCTGGGCGCTTTATTTGTTTTTCTGATGTTTGTTCAGGGTGGCGAAACCTTGTTTTTTAATATCGCCAAAAACGAAGAAGAAAAATCGTTGCTGGTGAATACACTTGGGCGGAAATGGGAGTTTACGTTTACTACGCTGGTAACTTTCGGCGGCGCTTTTTTTGCTTCATTTCCATTGTTTTATTCCACATCCTTTGGTGGAGCGTACTGGGTTTGGTTTGCCATTCTCATCTCGTTTGTAATTCAGGCAGTTTCTTACGAATTCCGCAAAAAGCCAGCAAATTTTTTAGGGGCTAAAACCTACGAAATTTTCCTTTTGCTGAACGGAGTACTCGGCCCGCTTTTGGTAGGAACGGCAGTCGGAACATTTTTTAACGGTGCTATGTTTTCGCTCGACGATATGAAACATGTGACCTGGGGAACTCCTTTCCGTGGATTGGAAGCTGTCCTTATTTTTCACAATCTGGCACTGGGTTTAGCCGTTCTTTTCCTGTCGCGAATTTTGGGTTTACTTTATTTTATGAACTCGATTGACAATGCTGCCATATACGAACGGTCGAAAAAGCATCTATTATACAATACCGTTCCATTCCTGGTATTCTTCCTTTATTTTGTGATTGCTCTTCTTTTTAAAGATGGTTTTGCCTATCAATCCGAAACCGGAGTAATTTCAGTTGAAGCCTACAAATACTTGCATAACCTGCTGGCCATTCCACTCAATACGATTATGCTTTTGGTGGGTGTGGTAGCTGTTTTGTGGGGTATTGGTTCAACTCTGCTGAAAGGCGGAACAAAAGGCATTTGGTTTGCCGGTGCCGGAACCGTACTTACTGTTTGGGCGCTGCTTATACTTGCGGCATTTAATCATACCAGTTTCTATCCTTCGATCTTCGAAATGCAATCATCGCTTACCATCGAAAATGCATCATCAAGTAAATTCACACTGGTTGCTATGAGCTATGTTTCGTTGTTTGTTCCCTTTGTTTTGGGTTACATCTGGTATGCCTGGAAATCGATAAACAACAAAAAAATCAGTACCGAAGAACTGAAACACGAACACCACGTTTATTAATGGTTAATTGAAAGTGATTACTTGTTGAAGCTGGATTTTACGTCTGGATTTTTATTTATAATTTGTAATTCATCATTTATAATTTAAAACTATGTATTGGAGTTCAATAATTTGGTTACTAAGCTGGCCTACTTTTGTTGTTGTCAGTTACCATTTGGTCAAGTTCGCCATTCGCAAATACGAACCTATTCTGGAAAAGCCTGTTAAAAAGGCCTCTCCCGAGAAATAATTAGTTGTCTTTCTATTGGTATAGCCTTGCTTTTTGTGTATAGCTATTTCATGATTGGACAATTTCAAGAAAATAAAAGCGCCTCGTTTCGGAGGCGCTATTATTTAATATCGTTGTGACTCATTCTATTTTATTCCGGTTGCATAACTGATTACAGAGAGTAGCACGTACCAGATAATGATCAGGGGTAAAGCGTAGATTTGAAGAACGGCAAGCATAAGTAGCGTTATGCCCAGGAATAAGAAGCGCAGGGCATTTTCTTTCAGCTTTAGGTTTTTGAATTTCAGGTTAAACATGGGCAATTCGGAAACCATCAGAAATGAACAACTAAAGATTGATACCAGAATGGTGTATTTATTCAGAATATACGGTACAATTTCGGGTTTATCGCCCATATCAAGAATTAAAGCCAGCGATGCAAAAAAGATGGCATTGGCAGGAATGGGCATTCCTAGGAATTGTTCGCTTTGGCGGTCGTCAGTGTTAAATTTAGCCAGTCTGAAAGCCCCGGCAATCGGAATCACCAAGCTGGTAAAAAGCAGAATCCACTGGCTCCAGTTGGCTGCAATTTCATAAATGGGTTGGTTTTTACCGTACAGGGTGTATTCGATCATGGTAAACACAATGGCGGCAGGTGCAAGTCCGAATGAAACGGTATCGGCCAGCGAATCGAGTTCTTTACCAATGGATGAATATGCTTTCAAAAGGCGTGCAGCGAAACCGTCAAGAAAGTCGAAAATGGCAGCTGCAAAAATGAAAATGGCAGCCCACCCCAAATGTCCATCGATGGCAAAAATTACCGATAAACTTCCGCACACCAGATTTAGTGAGGTAATGGTATTGGGTACCCAGAAAAACAGTTGACTGGTACGGCTCATAATTAAATTTTGCCTATGATGGTTTGTGAGCCTTTAACTTTGTCGTTTAATTTCACCTGAAGTTTGGTGTCGAGAGGTAAATAGAGGTCAACACGCGATCCGAAACGGATAAAACCCAGTTCCGTAGCCTGATCGACTGCATCGCCAACTTTTACGTAATTGATGATACGGCGGGCCATAGCTCCGGCAACCTGGCTCATTACAATTTCGCGTCCGTCGTTAATTCGCACAGCGGTGGTTGTCCGTTCGTTTTCTTCTGCCGATTTGTCTTTGAATGCAGCATAGAATTCGCCGTCTTTGTGTTTCATATAGGTGATGATTCCCGGAATAGGAACCCAATTGATGTGCACATTAGTTGGCGACATAAATATAGAAACCTGGAGGCATTTGGTTTTTAAGTACTCGTTCTCAACGGTTTCTTTGATGACACAAATTTTTCCATCGGCCGGCGACAATATCGCTTTGTCATTTGGGCTAACAGTACGCTGTGGGTATCTGAAAAACTGGATAATCAGGAAGTAAACGACTGCTGCTGCAGCTAAGATACCGAACTTAATACTTTGCTCGGGTATAAAAAACCACGAAATAAGAATGAGGGCTGCAAGAACTGCAGTAGCGTAATTGATTGTTCCGATGCCGGCTTTATGAACTTTCATCATGAAGTCTAATATTTTGGCCTCAAAAATAGCAAATTATTAAGCTTTTTGACAGGAAACAGTATTTTAAGTCAAGTAACTTTTAAACATACGAAGGTTCATAGCAGAGAGTGCGACTTATTTTCCCCTAATTTTACACTACAAACAGTTTCAAATACATTACAATTACGGGTGCTGCAAAAAATAATGAGTCGAAACGGTCAAGTACACCACCATGGCCAGGGAGAATATTTCCACTGTCTTTGATGCCAAAATACCGTTTGAACATGGATTCGGTTAAATCGCCAAACGTAGATGATACCACAGTAAGGATGCTGATGGCCATCCAGTGTGCGGTTTTAATTTCAGGAATAAATCCGGAGATAAACCAGGCGGCGGTTAGTGCAGTTAGTGTGCCTCCAATAGCGCCTTCCCACGATTTTTTTGGAGAAATGCGTTCGAATAGCCTATGTTTCCCCATGGACACGCCAAATAAATATGCTCCTGAATCGTAAATCCAGATCAGAGCGAACAGGGCAATCAGTATTTGGGGTGTATAGGTGTTTTCAGCAGTAAGTTCTGGAAAAACAAGAAAGTTAATTAACGACAAGGGAAGGGCAACATACCCAATGCTGAAAATCGTTACTGCTATATTTTCGACTGGTCTTTCTTTTTTGCGATAAAGTTCGGCAGCCATAACAACAAGCAGTAAAGGGAATAAGCCAAAAAAGAAAGCTGGCTTCAGCAATCCCTGTGCGACAAAAAATGACAAGGCAAAGAGAATTACAGCTATGGAATAGTTGAATGCCTGATTGGGCTTAACTTCTGATTGCCTGAACAGTTTGTTGAACTCTGCAATACCACCAATTAAAATGAGGAGGAACAGAATAGCATAACTGTATGGGCCAACTACAATGGCAGTCAGCATGACTAAGACCAGAACGATTCCGGTAATCGTTCGCGTAATTAATTTCTTCAATTGATTAAATCTTTAAGAAGTTCGGTGGCTTTATTGCCGAAATCCTGGTGAACCCACACTTCGAATTCGCCAATGGAAGGAAATGTAGAGTCGTGTTCGTTAAGTACAACGCAAATGATTTCTTCGTTTTCAAGAATTTCCTTCGCAATTTCAGCCTGAAAACTTTGCTCGGTGTGAAATACACATATCCAATCTTTTTCCATAACTGTTTGTTTTACATTGGTTCTTCAGAAATCAATACGATCAGCGATTTGGGACCATGCATACCCATAACAAGGGTTTTTTCGATATCGGCGGTGCGGCTGGGCCCTGTAATGTTGCTGATTAACGAAGGTAATTCATTTTTATATTTATTCTGCAACTTTTCAATGGCGGTATCTAAATAATTGGTCAGTTGTTCCTGATTGGCCACCACGATATGCGTTTCAGGGAAAACGTTCAGCCGTCGTCCGGAGATTTGTGCTGAACTTATAAGAACTGAACCCAGATGGGCCACCAAAAACTCACAGCGGGTAACACCAATGTTCAGTTCCAGGAAATTAAGTTCATCCGAGTCGATTTTTACTGTACTTTTTAGTAATTCCTGAAGTGTCGGATCAATACAAAAAACGCTGCTTTTATTCCTTTCCCGGCAAATTAATCCGACCTGTTCCGCAATTTCGCTGTTTGTTTTACACGAAATTACTTTTCCTCCAATCATTTCCAGATTGGTTTTAAATTCCAGTTCGAGCGATTCGTTGAGGGGATGGTAAATAGGAGAGGTGAAATCGGGGTAATTCACCTCAATTTCACCTCTCCTATCCTGTGCGGCCTTTAAGCGGGCCAAAATATTATTTTTTGCCGAGTCCATTATTCAATAACTGGTTCAGCAGGCTGTTCTTTATTTTCGAGCAACCCGGCAGCCAATTCCTTTTTTGTTTCAGCAACCATCAATGGTTTTCCCCATGGACGTTTCCCAAATACGTTTTCAAGATCTTCGCTAAAGATTACTTCTTTTTCCAAAAGTAATTCCGATAGTTTTTTGTGACCTTCTCTGTTTTCGGTTAACACTTTTAGGGCTCTGGCGTACTGAGTTTCAATCAGAAGTTTCGATTCTGAATCGATCAATTCTGCCGTTTTTTCGCTGTATGGTTTCGTAAACCCGAATTCGTTCTGACCTGATGAATCGTAGTAGCTGATATTTCCAACTTTGTCGCTCATCCCGAAAATGCTAACCATGGCATAAGCCTGTTTGGTCACTTTTTCCAAATCGTTTTGTGCGCCCGAAGAAATACTATTGAATGCTATTTGCTCAGCAGCGCGTCCACCAAGGGCCGAACACATTTCGTCGAGCAATTGGTCTTTGGTCGTAATCGAACGTTCTTCAGGAAGATACCAGGCAGCTCCAAGCGCTTTTCCACGAGGTACAATAGTTACTTTTACCAGCGGATGTGCATATTCAAGCAACCAGCTTATTGTAGCATGACCAGCTTCGTGATAAGCGATCCGACGTTTTTCGTCAACCGAAATGATTTTATTTTTCTTTTCCAGTCCGCCAACAATACGGTCAACGGCATCCAGAAAATCCTGTTTGTCAACAATGTCTTTATTTTTACGTGCTGCAATCAAAGCCGATTCGTTACAGACATTGGCAATGTCAGCTCCTGAAAATCCGGGAGTTTGTTTGGCCAGGAAAGCAGGTTCAACTTCAGCCGAAAGTTTGATAGGTTTCAGGTGAACATTGAATATTTCTTCACGTTCGTTTAAATCGGGCAGTTCAACATGAATCTGGCGGTCAAAGCGGCCTGCACGCATCAATGCGCGGTCGAGAATGTCGGCACGGTTGGTAGCTGCAAGTATAATTACTCCTGAATTGGTATCAAAACCATCCATTTCAGTCAGCAATTGGTTTAAGGTGTTTTCACGCTCGTCGTTTGATCCCATGTTCGGGTTTTTTCCGCGGGCACGTCCGATCGCATCAATTTCATCGATAAAAACGATACAAGGTGATTTCTCTTTGGCTTGCTTAAATAAATCGCGAACCCTTGAAGCACCAACGCCCACAAACATTTCTACAAAATCGGAACCCGACATGGAGAAAAACGGAACGTTGGCCTCGCCGGCAACAGCTTTAGCCAACAAAGTTTTTCCTGTTCCGGGAGGGCCTACCAATAGAGCACCTTTTGGTATTTTACCACCCAACTTGGTAAATTTAGTCGGGCTTTTAAGGAAATCGACTATTTCTTCTACTTCCTGCTTGGCTTCTGCCAAACCGGCAACATCTTTAAAAGTGGTTGAAACTCTTGAGTCTTTGTCGAAAACTTTAGCCTGCGATTTTCCTACATTGAAAATGTTTCCGGCACCGCCGCCACCAGAGCCTTTGCTCATCCGTTTGAAAATCCACCACCAAATCAAAATGATAATGGCAAACGGAAGAATCCAATTCAGGAGCTCGCCCAGATAATTGTGCACGGTTTTATATTCGACACTTATTTTATTGTCTTCGGTAGCATTTGCTTGGGCTTCCTGTAGGTTCTTTTCGAAAGAATCGACCGAACCAATGGTAAAAAAGAAATGTGGCCCAGTCTTAGCAGGCGCTGTAAAACCAGTGTTCAGTTTAGCTGAATATTTTTCGTAGCTGGTTTCTTTCAAATAAATCTGTGCTTCTTTTTCGTTGACGACAGTTATTTTCTTTATATCACCGTTGGCAAGCATAGTAGTCTTTACTTCTTTCCAGTTCGTCTCAACTGGTCCGGAGCCCATAGTGAACCAATTTATTGCCAGAAATGCTATGATTAAAACACCGTAAATCCAGTAAGGATTAATTTTAGGCCCCTTGTTCAATGTCGGCCTCATGTTGCCGAAATTTGGTTTTTCTTTATTGTTTTTATTTTCTGCCATCTTATTGCTAGTTTTCTTCTTTTATTAATTCTATATGTGCATCAGCCCATAGATTTTCGAGATCATAGAATTGGCGGGCATCTCGTTGAAATATGTGCACCATTATATCGGCATAGTCAAGCAAAACCCAGATTGAATTCTGGTACCCGTCAGTATGCCAGGCTTTTTCATTAAGTAATTCGATTACTGTATCTTCTACCGAATGAGAAATCGCATCAACTTGTGTATTCGAATTCCCGTGACAAATGATAAAATATTTACATTCGGTATGGTTAATTTTGGTTAGATCTATTTTAACGATGTCAATCCCTTTTTTTCTTTGAATTCCTTCAACAATGGCATCGATCAATTGTTCAGTCTCAGTTTCTATAACGCTTTTGTTCATAAATTTTTATTAGAACTACAAAGATAAATTTTTTAATTTATTAGATGTGATTAAACTTGTGTGATGAATTTCCTGAACACATATGGAAATACAAACTTAACCTGGTAACATGGATAACAGCATTGGAAATACAATTGTCCGCTTACACGAAACGGAATCTACCAACAACTATGCCAACCGCCAGATCAGGGAAAATGTTGTGTCGGAGGGTACTGTCTTTTTGGCATACGATCAAACTGCGGGCAGGGGTCAGCTAAGTAATTTCTGGGAAAGTGACGCAGGTAAAAACCTGACTTTTTCAGTAGTACTTTATCCTGATTTTCTGGAGATTCTTCAGCAGTTTATGCTTTCGAAAGTTGTTACACTTGGTGTTTATAAAGCTCTAAGTAAGTATGTTGACCAACTCAAAATAAAATGGCCAAATGATATTTACGCCGGCAATCAGAAGTTGGGCGGTATTCTGATTGAGAATTCTGTTATGAATGGATTATTGAAAAGTTCGGTTGTTGGTATCGGATTGAACGTAAATCAAACTGTTTTTTGCAGCTCTGCGCCTAATCCGGTTTCCTTGCAAACCCTGACAAATCAGCACTACAATTTGGATCAGATACTGACGGAAGTGTTATCCGGAATAAACCAGTATTACCATCTGCTTCGTGAGGGTGAATATGAACAAATCGATCAAGAATTTATATCTGTTCTTTACCGTTTAAACGAACGACATGAATTTAAATCCGATGGAGATATCTTTTCTGGTGAAATAAAAGGAGTGAATGAAATCGGACAACTACGCATCCAGAAGAAGGACGGTCAACTTGTAAGTTTTCATTTCAAAGAAGTTGAGTTTCTTCAACCGGTAAAGTAACTCAGGTGTCGGTTACAAGTCCGATATCAATCTCTTTTCATGATTACTCCGCTTTTGCTTCTTAATTGACTAGCGGTAAGGCAATGCTGCAAGCATGTCGGCTAAGCGGTTAATACCTTCTTCAAGCTTTTTATTGACCAGCATTTTAATCATCATGCTCATGTCAGCATCTAGGGTTAAACGCAGTTTAGTTTCATAGGCAGCAACCGGAAGGAGTTGAATCCAAAATACGATTTCAACAGGCAAACTACCACTGCTACTTATTTTTATTGTTTTAATTGGATCTCGTTCAATTATCCTGATTTCGGCTAAACCCATTCCCGAAATCTGGAAACGGCAGGAGTCGGCGTCTGATTCGAAGTTTGAAATCTGAATCTGTGGTACCTGTTCAGTCATTTTTTCCAAAAGTCCTTCGTTCACGTATTTCGAAAGGTTTTCGAAGTTCGAAAGGTAGTTGTAGATAATCTCCTGATTGTTGTTGACGATTTTAACGTCGCTCACATATTTGGTAACTGACATGTTTCGTGGTTTTTGAAATAAAAAATCCCCTTTTCCGCATAGAAAAGGGGAAAGTATTTTAGTTTACTGATTTACTATTTGCCCCAACTTTCCGGCTGTTCGCGCCATTTGTTGAGTTTTTCGACTTCTTCAGGTTTTACATCGCCCGATTGCAATGCCAGATCAATAAGTACCTGGTAGCGGCTCAAAGCAGTAAGTTCCAGGCCTGCATCTTCAAAGTTTTTGCGGGCATGAGGAAAATTGTAGGTAAAGATGGCCAACATTCCCAGTACATCGCCACCAAAATTGGTTATCGCATCAGCAGCTTTCAGACTGCTTACTCCGGTTGAAACCAAGTCTTCAATTATAACAACTTTCTGTCCGGCTTTCATATCGCCTTCAATGAGGTTTTCTAGTCCGTGATCCTTAGGTTTTGCACGTACATAAATAAATGGCAGACCCAATTCCTGGGCAACCAACATACCGTGAGCAATGGCTCCGGTAGCTACTCCGGCAATCACTTCAACTTGCGGATACTTGTCGCGGATAATTTTGCAGAATTGTTCGCAAATAAAAGTCCGTTCTTCAGGATAAGACATAATTTTGCGGTTGTCGCAATAAATTGGAGCTTTCCAGCCAGATGCCCAGGTGAAGGGATTATTTGGCTGAACTTTTATGGTGTTGATGTGAAGCAGTTTCTTTGTAACTTCGAGTTGAATTTGTTCGATCATGATATTTTCTTTTTTACTTATAATGTTGACAAATGTACAAAGTTTTTTTCAATGACTCCGTCATATTACTAGACTCAGAAATTAAAAAATCATTTAAAAATAACATTGCTTCTGACCTTAGTTTTGAAAGTTATGATATTATAAATCAGATTGTTTCTGAAATTGAAACGAATGGTGGAAGTGCTGAATATTGGATGTGTCACCATGAGATAAATCAACTATTTAAATATTTCAGGAAACGTTTTGTTGAGATTCCTGCCGCAGGTGGATTGGTTCGAAATAGTGAAGGTTCGTTTTTATTTATCAAACGATTGGGGGTTTGGGATATTCCAAAAGGTAAGATCGAAAAAAAAGAGACTCCGGAATTGGCAGCCATTCGGGAAGTTGAGGAGGAGTGTGGTTTGTCAGGAATTGAAATACTGAAACAGCTGGAATCTACCTTTCATATTTACCGATCGCCTTACTTAAACTATCCTGACAATCTTGTTTTAAAGGAAACGAAATGGTTTCTGATGAAGTATTCGGCAAATGAGATTCCGGTTCCTCAGCTTGAGGAAAATATAGATGAAGTGCGCTGGTTTTCGGTGTCTGAGTTAGATGAGGTGTTCTCGAATACTTATTCGAGTTTGCGCGATTTTCTGGCTAAAGCCTTAGCTGCTATTTAGCTTTTTGATTGTTTTTTTGCAACTCTTTAAAGTAATCACTTTTGAATATTTGCCCGAGCTGACGGTCAAGTCCGTCTATAGGATTGGGTGCGGGCGATAGCAAAAGCTTTCCGTCTTTGCCTATCAGGAATGAATTTGGAAAGGTTTTTACTTTGTATGTTTCTTCAAGGTTATTTTCGGTGGTGGTAAATATTCCGGCCCAGGCTTTATCGTTTTTAAAAGTTGAGCCATTCAAAATTACGTTGATTATGACCAGCTTTTCTTTGTATCGGGCGGCAACAGTTTTTAAGGTTTCGAGATGTTGCTGGCAAATGGTGTTTTTTGGATCGGTAAAATGTAAATAAATGTAGTTGTTTTTGTAGTCAGACAGGTTGATGCTCTTGCCATTTAGGTCTTTTAAAACCAATGCCGGTGGGATGGTTCCACTTGCTAAGTAGGTTAGTTTTGTGCGGATAAGTTGAGCTGTTTCCTTTTCGTAAATGCTCCAATCACTGCTCTGTATCAGTTCCAGCATTTTTAGAATCGAGGCTTTCGAAAATTGCTTGCTATAATAGGCATCCTTCATCGATTTTAATAGAACCCAATGTGATAAATCTTTGTTGAAATGAAGCTTTTTCTGAAAGTAGTCGTCAAGTTCTGCTACGCCTGAGGTGTTGATCAGGTTTTTAATTTCATTTTGGTTGACCGAATTGCTCAATGAACTAAAATAGTTTAGGAATACCTGATTAAATAGGGTTGCATAAGCAGCCAGATTGTATTTGGGCTTTTCTGTGCCGAAATAGGTTGTCATAAATTCGCCGGATTTGCCCTGGTTAAGAGCAAAATCGAGATTGGCTTTTCGATAAAGCTTGTGCAATTCGAAAAACGCAAAATTGGTTTTATTGAATTCTTTGTCGAGAATATGCTTGACGGTATCGACCAATGTTTTTGACTGATTTATAAATATCTGGTCGAAATATTTGTTTTCATAGTTTGCATATGCCTTTTCAAATTGCTGAATCTGGAAATTGAGTTCATTTTTATCGAGTGCAGAAATTCCAAACCAAACCGGGTCAGGCTTAGTGAAAGGATTTCGCTTTTGCGATTCGGTTAAATTTCTTTTTCGCGGAAATAGAATTTCGTACGTTTTTCCGGGTTCCAGGTAAATCATACCATGATAGCCATCAAAATCTGCAAAACAAAGGCTGGTTTCCTCCAGATTAATCTCAAGGTTAAATGTTCCGTCCGAATTAAACCTGATAATTCCGAGTTTAATTTTTTCTTCTGAAATAAAGTCGTGCAGGCGATTAAAAGGAATTGAATTCAGCGCATATTCAGGAGCTTTGCCTGTAATTCTAACGATTGCTGCTTGTGCTGCAAATCCATAAACCAGAAATAGTAAGAAAGGGAATACTGTCAGATATAGAATCTTCACAACAGGAAAATGCTTTTAGATAATAGAATTGTGATTTTTGGTAAAATAACGAATCAAATCAAATTTTATTCTTCTGCTTTGAAATCTACCCTATTTAAAGCTTCGGGTAAAAACATGCTGGCATCACCACCGTGAAGAATAATATCGCGTACGATTGTTGAATTAATCGGGGTGTGTTCGGGCATGGTCAACAGGAATACTGATTCAATTTGTGGATGCATCATTTTATTGACCTGAGCAATTGCCCGTTCAAATTCGAAATCGGCAGAAGTCCGAAGACCGCGCAGGATATACCCGGCATTAACTTTTTTGCAAAAGTCCACTGTAAGTCCTTCATGGCTTACGACGCTTATTTTGGGTTCATTTTTGAAAACTTCCTTGATCCACAATTCTCTTTTTGCTACTGGAAAGAACGAACGTTTATTCGAGTTGTAGCCAATCATGATTACAATCTTATCGAATAAAGGAATTGCACGTTTGACAATGCTTTCGTGTCCAACTGTAAAAGGATCAAACGATCCCGGAAAGATGGCAACTCGTTCCATATTCTTGTTTTTTTTGAAATTTAAGAGTTGTAAATATAGAGCATAAATTAACGCATCGAACAAAGCGGATCGTTTAATTGCCTTTAGGTTTGCGTTCGCGGCTAAAAAGTAAGATTAGAAAGAGAGCAGCAACCGAAATCAATGCACTAATAATTAACTGGTTTGATTTGTCACTTTGAACGAATGAAGTTTTTTGTATTTGATCCCAATACTGAATGCTGATTAAAACCAAGCCGTTGTTAATTGCATGGCCCAGAATACACAAATAAATATTACGTGTTCTGAGCATTAAAATTCCCAAAACAAGACCCAGCACAAAGGTTGCCGGAAACTGCCATGGGTTTAGGTGAAACAAGGCAAATAACAAGGCTGATATAAAAACTGCTGTGAATTTTGAATTGTTACGCATTAGTCCGTGCATAATAACCCCTCTGAAAATCATTTCTTCAATAACCGGAGCCATAATTACAACTTTGAGGATGGCTCCGTAAATTCCATAATCGTTTTCGAAAATTTTATTGAACAATTCCCAGAACCAACTTGGTGGGGGTAAAACCTTGTCGAGTGCGATGTTTACTTCACCAATAAGGTTCTGTGCTGCCCAAAAGAAAAAAACGATAGGAATAAGAATCAGAAAATTAAATGATTTTGCTGGGAAAAGTTCTTTTAATTGCACGCCAGCCCTGCGGTAGGCATAATAGAATATGAAAATATTGGAGCCAACTCCCAATACAATTTTCTTGATCGGATTGTATAAATAATCGGTTCCATTGTAATAGTCGAGCAAAGCTAACGGAAAATCAATAATGGTTTGAATGAAGGTGTAAAGCACAATTAGATGAATTGCACCAAGAATAGTCGGATAATGTTTTTTTTGCAGCTCGTTCACTCTGTCATAATTTTAGAAAGCCTAAATTAATCTACTTTTCCGAATAGTTTAGTAACACGAAACGAATTAGTTTGGTTTTATACTATCCAAACACATCTCTCTTTTTATCTCTTCGGCCAGCCAAACCGACATTTCTGCGGAGCCTTTGTCGTTTAGGTGACTGGCATCCATCCAGTTTGATTTGTCGTCGAAGATTGATTGTGGTGGAATAAGCAGTGGTGCTATGTTTTTATAATGCTCAGCATATTTCGGATATTTAAGCTTTGAACCCGAATCGGGTAGATAGACAAATACTAAAGGTATATTTTTAGCTTTAATCAGACTTGCCATTTTTTTGAGGTAAGCAAATGGGTAATTTAATTGTACTTTTTCTATTATTTCCGGCTCTGTTTGCTGTAACCTTTTCATCCATCCCGATATGTTTTCATTCCACTCTATTTCGGAAACTGTTCTTTCTTCGGCAGCATAACCATGAGGTTCAAAATTCGGTTTCGGGTATTGTTTTCTGAAAATATATTTCGCCTTGAAATATTCGAGCCGAGCCGAGGCTCCATTAAAAAGATCAGAAAGATAATCACGGTTGAATGGGGTAGGAGCCAATATTAAATCATCAGTTTGGGCCAGGTAAGGAAATATGTCATGGCTATTCTTCTCTTCATCTTCATGCACCTCAATAATAATGAGTTTGGGTGATTTGAATTTCAGAAGCATTTTTAAAATAAGATATTCCATGTTCCTTCCGTATCTGCAATATCCAAGATTGGTTACAGGATTTTTCAATCCTATCAATTCTTCTGTCTTTTTATCCTGAAAAGCGTGTAATGTATGAGACGATCCAATCATTGCAACATCAATGGGAGTTGGGTTTTTGGCGATTCGGTCGTAAATCCAAGCGCCGTGATTGTAGCAATCGTGTTCAATATAATGATAGGCAAACTCTTCCGAGTAAGGTAAAATGAACAATGTGACCAATGGAGTCGCCATCAAGCTAAAAAATAATGCTATTTTCAGGAGTATTTGTTTCATGACTTAAAATTGAAAATAGATAAATTGAGGAGCAGCGTTTAGAACTCCAAAAATCAAGATCGCAAAAGCCAAAATCAGGTAAATACTCCACCGCAAAACTGCTGTTCTTTTCTCAATTATTGTGTTGAAATCAGTTTGGTTGATAAGTATCTCGAGGAAGATAAATATTGGGAAGCTAATTAAAAGTGAAATCATGGTTTCTCTGAATTCGCTGTTCTCGGCAAAATGCGAGGCTACCTCATGAATAAAACCAAAACTCAGATTGAATTTGGAAAGAATAAATAAGCTTTGTTCGAGCGTATCGGCTCTGAAGAAAACCCATACTAAATTGGCTAGTAAAAATGTAGAAATCAATCCGATCCATGAAAGTTTACGGGGCAGAGTTACAAATTTCGAAATCAAATACTCACAAACTAAAAATAGTCCATGCAGAAAACCCCAGATTACAAAAGTCATTGAAGCGCCGTGCCACAAACCTGAGATGGTGAAAGTGAGTAGAATATTAAACATCCATCGGCTTTGCGAAACGCGATTTCCGCCTAAGGGAATATATATGTAATCCCGAAACCAGGTGGAAAGGGAAATGTGCCACCGATGCCAAAATTCTCTAAAACTTTTTGACAGATAAGGGGTCCTGAAGTTTTGCATCAGGTCGAATCCAAGTAAACGTGCAGAACCAATTGCAATATCAGAATAGCCCGAAAAGTCGCAATAGATTTGAAATCCGAACAAGAAGGTTGCGGCCAAAAGTACCGTTCCGTCAAACTTTTCAGGAGAGTTATAAACATGATCTACAAAATACGCTAACCGATCAGCAATCACCATTTTCTTGAATAGGCCGTATAAAATAAAACGAAAGCCTGAAACTAAATGTTCCTGCTTAAATGAACGTGCTTTTAAAAATTGAGGTAAGAGGTCAGCTGCTCTTTCAATGGGCCCTGCAACCAATTGTGGGAAGAAAGATACAAAGGTCATGAACGAAATGAAATCATTGGTTGGTTTAATCTTTCCACGATAAATATCAATCGAGTAACTCAATGACTGAAAAGTGTAAAAACTTATTCCGACGGGTAAAATTATTTGAAGTGTTTTATGGTTGGCTTGAAATCCAAATTGTTGAATCAGATTGGCAAATGTGTCGGTGAAAAAGTTGAAATACTTAAAAAATCCGAGCATCCCCAGATTAATTAACATACATAACCGGAGTAAATGAAGCTTTTTTTGCTTGTCAGTTTGCTCAAAAATTGCCCTTCCCAGGAAAAAATCGACAGAAGAACTGATGAAGATAAGTGTTAGAAATCGGGCATCCCACCACCCGTAAAAGCAATAGCTTGCAACAAATAAAAGTAGATTTTGCCATTTAAAATTCTTCCGCAAAAGCCACCAGTATAGCACAAATACTATTGAAATGAAATAAAAGTAAGTGAGTGAATTAAACAGCATTTAACTGAGACATGGGTTTAAACGAAGATATTTTTTTCTTCCAATGAATAATGAAATGGACTTAGATATTTTTAAACAATAACCTGTTGAAATTTAATTAAAAAACTTCTGAAAGTATTTGATTTTGTAAATAAAATGTACTTATTTTGCGGACTGTTTGAAAAATGTGAGATTCTGATTAAAAAATAAGACAATGTCAAGAGTTTGTCAAGTAACCGGTAAAAAAGTGATGGTGGGAAATAATGTTTCTCACTCAAAGCGTAGAACAAAACGGAAGTTTCTTCCTAACCTGTTCAAAAAGAAGTTCTATCTACCTGAAGAAGATCGTTGGATCTCGTTAACTGTTTCAGCTAACGGAATTCGTACCATCAACAAAAACGGATTGAACGCTGCATTGAAAAGTGCAAAGGAAAAAGGTTTTATAACAACTATTTAAAGCTTTAAGAGATGGCTAAGAAAGGTAATAGAATTCAGGTAATCATGGAATGTACCGAACAAAAGACAAGTGGGGTTCCCGGAACTTCACGGTACATCACCACCAAAAACAGGAAAAATACTCCTGAACGTTTGGAAAAAAAGAAATACAATGCTAACTTAAAGCGAGTTACTGTACACCGCGAAATTAAATAAGAAATAGTATGGCAAAGAAAGTAGTTGCATCATTACAAAAAGGTGCCGGTAAAGGTCACGCAAAAGTGGTAAGAATGGTTAAATCCGAAAAAACCGGTGCGTACATTTTTCAGGAAGAAATTATTCCGAATGATAATGTAAAGGAATATTTTAAGAAGTAGACCAAATTTTCTCTATAGAAAAAAGCTTTCATCTCTGATGAAGGCTTTTTTTATTAATTTTTGATTGTTTTGTTTCCCGGCAGAGTTGCGATATCGTTTGGGTGTAATGCCTGTCGAACCATTTTATATTACTAAATTGCAGCCCTTTAAATTGTGTGATTATGGGTATTTTTGGAATTTTTAATAGCAAGAAAAAAGAAAGCCTTGATCAAGGGCTTGCAAAGACCAAAGAAAGTGTTTTTACAAAGATTAGCCGCGCCATAATTGGGAAAGCCAAAGTTGATGATGAGGTGTTGGATAATTTGGAAGAAATCCTGATTTCTTCTGATGTTGGCGTAGATACAACCCTTAAAATCATCGAGCGCATAGAAAAGCGTGTGGCAGCTGATAAATACATGGGAACTTCCGAATTGAATTCCATGTTAAAAGAAGAAATTACTAGTTTATTGGAAGAAAATAATAGCAATGATATTGCCGATTTTGATTTACCTGCCAGCAGCGACCCTTATGTCATTATGGTTGTTGGGGTGAATGGAGTTGGAAAAACTACTACTATCGGAAAATTGGCTTATAACTTTAAGGCAGCTGGCAAAAAAGTTGTTTTGGGTGCTGCAGATACTTTTAGAGCTGCTGCTATCGATCAACTTCAGATTTGGGCTGATCGCGTTCAGGTACCGTTGGTAAAGCAGGGAATGGGTGCCGATCCGGCTTCTGTTGCTTACGATACGCTTGCGTCAGCCAAAGCGCAGGGTGCAGATGTCGTGATTATTGATACTGCTGGTCGCTTGCACAATAAAGTTAACCTGATGAATGAGTTAAGCAAAATAAAATCAGTGATGAAAAAAGTCGTGCCCGATGCACCTCACGAAGTTTTGCTTATTCTTGACGGCTCAACCGGACAAAATGCATTTGAACAAGCCAAACAATTTACCAAAGCTACAGAAGTTACGGCATTGGCTTTAACGAAACTGGATGGTACAGCCAAGGGTGGTGTAGTTATTGGTATTTCTGATCAGTTTAAAATTCCTGTAAAATACATCGGAATAGGAGAGAAGATGGACGATTTGCAGATATTCAGGAGGAAGGAATTTGTAGAGTCGCTATTTTCTTAGTTCGAAGTTTCAAGTTTCAGGTTCTAAGTTGGGGGTACGAAGATTTGAGATTGAATAATATTAATTAACCGCATAGGCACATAGTTCACATAGAAAAACTTAATCATGTGGCCTATGTGCCTATGTGGTTTAACAAATCAGGAAATGAAGAAACAAAAAATAAATGTAGTGACTTTAGGTTGCTCAAAAAACTTAGTTGATTCAGAAGTGCTGCTCAGTCAACTTTCTATGGATGGGTTTGATGTGGTACACGATTCGAACGATACCGATTCTGATATAGTGGTGATCAATACCTGTGGATTCATTCATGATGCAAAAGAGGAGTCGGTAAATACCATCATGCAGTTTGTTGGAGCTAAAGGTCGCGGTGATATTGAAAAATTATATGTGATGGGCTGTTTGTCCGAACGCTATAAGCTGGACCTTGAAAAGGAAGTTCCTGAAGTTGATCGTTTTTTTGGGAAATTCGACATGAAAGCAGTTGTGTCGGAACTCAAAGCAACCTATCGTCCCGAATTTATTTATGAGAGGAAGATAACAACACCATCGCATTTCGCATATCTTAAGATTTCTGAAGGTTGTAACCGGGTTTGTGCGTTTTGTGCTATTCCGGGAATGACGGGTAAGCATAAATCTAAATCAATCGAAGAATTGGTGAAAGAAGCAAAATATCTGGCCAAGAATGGAGTAAAAGAAATATTACTGATTGCTCAGGATTTGTCGTACTATGGTATCGATTTATACGGAAAGAGCATGTTGTCCGAATTGATACAAAAAATTGCCGAAATTGAAGGAATAGTTTGGATTCGTTTGCATTATTTGTATCCGACTAAATTTCCGATGGATATTTTGCCTTTGTTTCAGACGGTGCCTAAACTTTGTAAATATATTGATATTCCGCTTCAGCACAGTTCAAACAATGTGCTAAAACACATGTTGCGCCATGTAACTACCGAAGAAACTGAAGCTTTACTTATGAAAATAAAGGAAGCAGTTCCTGGAATAGCCATACGAACAACCATGTTGATTGGTCATCCGGGTGAAACCGATGAAGATTTTGAACAGTTGAAAAGCTTTGTTTCGAAACATCGTTTTGATCGTTTGGGTGCTTTTACATACTCGCACGAGGAGGGAACATACGGTTATCAAAAGTACAATGATGATGTTCCGGAAGAGATTAAACAAGCTCGTCAGGAAGAATTGATGAGTATTCAGGAAATTATCTCGTCGCAATTAAATTCTGAAAAAGTAGGTAAAACTCTGCAGGTTATTATTGATCGTGAGGATGAGGAATTTTATGTTGGACGTACTGAATTTGATTCGCCTGAGGTGGATGGAGAAGTGTTGATTGGCAAAGAAATTCAATTGAAAAAGGGTCAGTTTGTCCAAGTTGAAATAACCGGCTCCGAAGAGTTTGACTTGTATGGTTCGGTGAAGTTATAATGCCTTTTTAGTATTTCAATTACGATAGGATTAAAGTGATTTCAGGCAGATAAGTAGTTAGCTTTCTGCCTGAAATCTTTTTTTTTACCATAGTTTTGCAGGATAAATTCCCTGATCGGTAAGCTTCTGAATTTGTTCGATTACATAGGGTTTGTCTTCTTTATAAGTAACTCCAAACCAAGGGGAGTCTGCAGTTAAAACATCAACGCTGGCTTGTCCCTTTAAAATCATTTCAAAAACAACAAATGGAATGTAAAATTCCGATTTTGGCAGATGAATGTTATCAATTAGAAATTCGATGAATTGGGTTTCGATATTTTGAAAAATAGAAGGATGAAATCCCCAGAAATTCATCGAAACAATTTCATTTCCTGTTAACTCACCAGTTTCTGATTCGCATAATATATGCTCGCCTTCTTGTTTTATTTTATGCGTTTCTGTAATTTTTGTCAATTGCTGATCAGCATTAGTGACACAAATTCCTCTTGAAACGGAGCCAAATTCTGAAAGAGTATTGTTTAGCTGGTAACCTACCATTGCATATTTTTTAGGATCGGTCAATTTTCTTAGGTATTCTGCAATAACCTGATAGGCTTCGGCACCATAAAAATCGTCTGCATTAATAGCTGCAAAAGGTTCGTTTATGACATCTTTCGCCATAAGTACTGCATGGCCTGTTCCCCATGGCTTTTCACGCCCTTCAGGAAGTTTAAAACCTTCGGGGAGTTTATTCGTTTCCTGAAAAACATATTCAAGCTCAATCTTTCCTGCCAATTTTGGTTCGAAACGTGCTTTAAAATCGTCTGCAAAACTTTCACGAATTACAAATACAACTTTGCCAAATCCGGCACGAATAGCATCAAAAATTGAATATTCCAGAATAGTTTCTCCGTTTGGACCCACAGGTTCAACCTGTTTGAGCCCGCCAAAACGACTGCCCATTCCGGCAGCTAAGATCAATAGGGTTGGTTTCATTATCTATATTATTTGACTTTCTTATAAAATTAGAATGCAAAAATACTTATTTATCCTAACCCTTGCTGAAGTTTATCTGATTTGGATAAACAAATAAAGTGTAGATATGGAAACAATAAAAAAGGAGACCTATTTTGATCTCCTTTCTTGTGCTACTAGAAATTCAAATTTCTTATTTTTTCTGAGTCCGAGCTTTAATTATGATGTAAAGAAAGATAAATGCAACAATCAGTATAACGGGCAGTACCGCCATGTTTCGAAGGGTGATTTGTGGCCCCGAAGTTTCAATTGACTTACCCATAATTGGCAATACCATAGATGTGGCCACGAAACCTGCACCACCCAGAATTGACATCCCAAGAGCTCCGCTTTTGGGTACATATTCGGATGTTACACCAATCATGGTTGGCCAGAAATAACAGACACCGACCGCAAAAACTGCTGCAGCCAGAACTGTCATAACAGGACCTTCTGCAATGCTAAGGAACAATAAACCTGCAACAGCAAATACCGCTGAACCCAAGAGTACGCCAGTTGGATTTAAACGATGTATCAAACCCCCGGCAAAGAAACGTCCGACAGCCATAATTCCGGTCACTACTGCAAGAATTATCATAGGTCCTATTCCATTTTTGGCAAGAAGTGCATTAATCCATTGTGTGGTTCCTAATTCTGTTGATGCAGTAAGCAACATGCAAAAGAAGATAAATGGGAACAGCAATGTAATTTTATTTATGAACTGGCCTTCGATTACAATGAAAACGGCAACTACACCAACAATTATAAAGGGCAATGTATTATTTGAAGTAATAAGTTCAGAAATAGTTGGTACAGTTGCTACCAAAATCATAAAAATTACAGCAAGGGTTATTGTAATTGGAGCGCCTACATTCCGCATCATTTCTTTATAGCTTACCCCTGTTGATACACGTTCCGTTTCAGGAATTTTCTGACCAAAAAATAAGAAGCCATAAATTGCCAGAGGAATAAATAGCATACTAACCAATATCTGCCATGGTAAATTCAAGTTATCCATTATTAATGTTGCCAGAAGACTTCCGATTACAATTCCACCAGGGAACCAAACATGAAACCTGTTCAACATCTTGGTCTTATTGTTTGGGAATAAAGTTGCAATAAGTGGATTGCACGCTGCTTCAACACTACCATTTCCGAACCCGATAAAAACATTGGCAATAAATAAAGAAGTCATATCTTTTGCCAGAAGTAAAAGAATTATTCCAATGAAATGCATCCCAAAGGCTAACCAGATAATAGTTCTGGTTTTTACAATATCGATAATAAAACCACCTGCAAACATGGCTACTGCAAAACCCCAAAAAGCTGGTCCAAAGGCATATCCAATTTGCTCTTTGGTTAATCCATAATCGGTATTAAAAACGCCTTCAATTTTCGCTCTGATTGCGAAAGTGATTGCTGTAACTAATAGAGCCAGACAGGCTGCAATAAAAAGTCTTTTTTGATTTACATTTTTCATAAGCTACATTTTTCGTTTATTAATATTTAGAAGTAGTGTCTCAAAATTTAAAAGATATTAGGTATTGAGAAAGAGTTTGTTGGAGCTAATGTTATTTGTCTGGAAAGCGATTCCGAATACTGATGATGCAGATTCCATGTATTCATAGTTAATTAGGTTGTTGTAAATATAGAAATAATCAGAACAGAATATACCAGATTTTAGGGCAAATTAACCTATTGATTTATGATTTCTATAATATTTCTGAAAATATTCTATAAACGAGTAAAGCCCGATATTCTCGGGCGT